>NZ_CAUVVO010000001.1:0-359342 GCF_963555405.1 uncultured Rothia sp.
GTAGGCACCCCTCCGCGGCATAGGTGCTCATGCGGAGCGGGGGCTCCGTCCTCGAGGTGCCTCAGGCACCGATGAGGGGGCACTCCCCCGCGAGCGTGAGTGCAAAGCCGCCTAGCGCATCCCCATCCTCGGAGTAGGCACCCCTCCGCGGCATAGGTGCTCATGCGGAGCGGGGGCTCCGTCCTCGAAGCGCCCCCAGGCGCTGAAGAGGGGGCACTCCCCCGCGAGCATGAGCACGAAGCCGCTTGGTATACCCCAACCCCGCGCATCCTGAGCACGAAGCCGCTTATGCTCTAGCCGCCCGTGGGATAATCGCCCTATGAGTTTTTCTGAGTTCACGCGCGCACCCGAGGTTTCGGCTGAGTTTGCGGGCCGGGTGCGCGGCCTGTTGCGTGCGTCTGCGCTGGGTGATGCCCTGGGTTACCCGTTGGAGCTGTTGTCTGCTGAGCAGATTGCGGGGCTCGATCCTAAGCCGTGGGATTCGGCGTTTGGTGAGCTGCTAATCAGTGATGATACGCAGCTGACCTGCTACACCCTAGACGGCCTGACGGAGGTTTTGGAGTGGAATAATGAGGGCGCGGCGGCGGATGAGCTGGCGTGCCTGTGGCTGGCGTATTTGCGGTGGTTCCGCGGTATTGGTGAGAGCCTGCCGGAGTCTGCGCCGTTTTCGTTGGATCGTGAGATTGATGGTTCGGCGGAGTTGACGGCGCGTCGCGGTCCGGGTGCGGCGACGTTGCGGGCGTTGGGTACCGGTGAGATGCAGCTGGTGTCGAAGTCGGTGACTCCCGAGGCGTTGGGTAGCGGCGCACTGGTGCGTTCGGCGGCGTTGGGTGTATTGCCGGTGGCGCAGGAGCGTACGGTGGTTTTGTTGGCGGTGCGTGCGGCAGCGTTGACGCATGGGCATCCGGAGGCGTTGGCTTCGGCGGCGGCGTACGCGCTGCTCATCCGCGATTTGTTGGCATCCCCGTCCGGCTCGTTTGACGCGTTGCTGGAGGCGGCGCGTCGTGTGGTGTCGTGGTGCGGCACGGTGGGCGCGGATGATTCGATTCCGGGTGATGCTGCGCGTACGGCGGCGGCGCTGAGTCGTGCTGTTGAGTTGCTGGAGCGTGGTGTGGTGCCGGTGCCGCAGAATGTGGCTGAGCATTTTGGTACGGGGTGGACCGCCCCGGAGCTGCTGGGCACGACGCTGTGGTGCGCGGCGGATGCTGTGAAGAGCCTGCCTGCTGATGCCGATGAGGCGACGGTGCGTGCGTCCTTGTTTGAGGGGTTGGGCCGTGCGGTATCGGTTGATTCGGATTCGGATTCGGTGGGTGCGATGACGGCGGCGTTGTGGGCGGCGGCTGGCTTCCCGGTGGGCGCGGAGCAGGAATCTGATGCTTGGTCGCAGGCGCTGGCTCGTGTGCGCGGCCTGGATCAGGTGGAGGCGGTGGCGGACCGCTATCTGCGCCAGCTGGGCCTGTAACGGTGCTGAACCTCAACGGCGCTGAACTTTAACGGCATAGCGGACATGCGTAGCGGGGGCTCCGTCCTCAAGGCGCCCCGGCGCCGCAGAGGGGGCACTCCCCCGCGAGCATCGTCCGCGTGCCGACTGTACGGAACTGTGCCGCGAGTATCGTCCGCGTGCCGGTCATGCGGAACGGTACCGCAAGCCGTCGCTCCAACCGCATATAAGTAGCAGAAAAGGCTCTCCGGTATCTCGGAGAGCCTTTTCTGTATGTGCTAGAACTAGCGAACCTAAACCTAGACGGCATAGCGGCGATGCGGAGCGGGGGCTCCGTCCTCGAAGCGCCTCCAGGCGCTGAAGAGGGGGCACTCCCCCGCGAGCATCGTCTGCGTGCCAGCTGTACAGAGCGGTACCGCGAGCGGGAACCGGCAACGTCCGCTCAATCTAGGTGATGTTTCCTAGTCCAGGTAGTCGCGCAGTACCTGCGAACGCGAAGGGTGGCGGAGCTTAGACATGGTCTTCGACTCGATCTGGCGGATTCGTTCACGGGTCACGCCGTAGACCTTACCGATTTCGTCGAGGGTCTTGGGCTGGCCGTCGGTCATGCCGAAGCGCATTGCGACCACGCCGGCTTCACGCTCGGAGAGGGTGTCGAGGACGGAGTGGAGCTGTTCCTGCAGAAGGGTGAAGGACACTGCGTCTGCGGGGACGACTGCCTCGGAGTCTTCGATGAGGTCACCGAATTCGGAGTCGCCGTCTTCACCGAGCGGGGTGTGCAGGGAGATGGGCTCGCGGCCGTACTTCTGGACTTCGATGACCTTTTCGGGGGTCATGTCGAGTTCCTTGCCGAGCTCTTCGGGGGTGGGTTCGCGTCCGAGGTCCTGGAGCATCTGGCGCTGCACGCGGGCAAGCTTGTTGATGACTTCGACCATGTGCACGGGGATGCGGATGGTGCGGGCCTGGTCTGCCATTGCGCGGGTGATGGCCTGGCGGATCCACCAGGTTGCGTAGGTGGAGAACTTGAAGCCCTTGGAGTAGTCGAACTTTTCGACGGCGCGGATGAGGCCGAGGTTGCCTTCCTGGATGAGGTCGAGGAAGAGCATGCCGCGGCCGGTGTAGCGCTTGGCGAGGGAGACGACGAGTCGCAGGTTGGCTTCGAGCAGGTGGTTCTTGGCTCGCTTGCCGTCGTGGATGACCCAGCGCAGGGCTTTTTTGAGGTCTTTGTCCATGTCGGGGTTTTCGGCGAGCTTGTGTTCGGCGTAGAGGCCTGCTTCGATGCGCATGGCGAGGTCGACTTCCTGCTGTGCGTTGAGCAGGGAGACTTTGCCAATCTGCTTGAGGTAGTCCTTGACGGGGTCGGCGGTTGCGCCGGGGGTGACGACGCGCTGTGCGGGTGCGTCGTCGTCGTCGTTTGCGGTGAGGACGAAGCCGGAGCCCTTGGCTGCTACTGCTTCTGCGGCCTTCTTTTCTTCTTTTTTGGCTACGGTTTCTTCGTCTTCTTCGTCGGGTTCGTCTTCGCCGTCGGTGGTTTCGAGTTCTTCGTCGAGTCCGAGGTCGAATTCGTCGTCGTCGCTCTTTTTGCGGCGGCCACCGGTTTTGCGCTTGGTTGCGGTTTTGGTGGTGGTTTTGCGGGTGCGCTTGGGCTTTTCTGCCTCAGTTTCGGCAGTGGTTTCTGCGCTGGTTTCGGCGGTTGCGCCAGTGGTGTCTTCGGTTGCCGCTGCGGCCTTGGTGGTTGCCTTCTTGGTGCGGGTGGTCTTGGTGGTGGTTTTTGCGACGGTTTCTTCGGTTGCGTCGCCGGTCGCGGTCTTCTTGCTGGTTGCAGGTGCCACTAGAACCCTTTCTGGCTTGTGGTGGGGTGTTTTGTTTGCAAAACACCTAAGACCCTGTCAAGTCTGTGCTGGCGTCCTCGGTCGGGTGTTTGCTGCGTTTGTCGGGTTTAACGCTGTGGTGGCGGGTTTTATTCCGCGTGCGTTGGCCGGTTGTGCAGTGTCTGTTGCTCGTTGTGTTGAGCTGTTTGAGGGCGCGTTGTAGCGCATTGACTGTACGGGGTCAATATATAAGTATTGCAGATTTTTGGTTGCTTTCAACTTGACGCGCTGTTTGGGGGGTTGTGGGCTTGGTTTTGGGTGGGTGCGGCTGTGTGTGAGAGGTGTGTGGGAGGGGCGTGCCGGGTGGTGGCGCGCCCCTCCCCTGTTTTGCGCCTCGCTTTTAGGCACCGGTTTTTAGGCACCGGTTTTTAGACACCGGGTTTGCGGGGTTTGAGGGTGCTGATGGGTTGGCGGTTTGCGCCGGGTTCGCCGCAGATGGTGTGTTTGATCCAGGCGGGTAGGCCTCCGGCGTTGAGGTGTACGTCGAGGATGTTGAGGTCTTCTCCTGTGGTGTGGCGGTGGGCTTCTTGGCGGAGCAGGCGGGCGTAGGTGCTGTAGCCCTTGTACCAGTTGGCCCAGGCTTGGGTGTTGCGCAGCGTTGCGTATTCGCCGTCGGTGCTGTGGGGCGTGAGCAGGCTGGTGAGTAGTTCAAGCCCGTTGAGGCGCTCCCAGTGGGGGCTGCCTAGTTCTCCTTTGAGGGCGTCGAGGTAGTGGGTGTAGACGGCTTGGTGGTTGGGGTTGGCGAGGTATTCGCTGTTGGTGTAGGCGTCGTCGATTCGCTGGCTAATCTCTTCGAGTTTGCGTGCGGCGGTGTGGTCGTTGGAATCTCTTTGTTTGAGCAGGCGCGGGAGCACTTCGCGGTTGATGGTGTTGAGTTCGGTGGTGACTGCGAGGTCGGCGGGGCTGAGTTCTTGGAGTGTCCAGTGGTCGAGGTTGACCTGTTGAATACCGCGGTTTTGTTGGATGCTGCGGTTTTGTTGGACGCTGCGGTTTTGCTGAATAGCGCGGTGGGTGCGGCGGACCCAGTCTTGCCATTGCACGCATTTTTCGGGCACGGCGCGCACGTGTGTCTGATCGGTGCCGGGTGGGGTACTGAGCACGTGGGTGAAGCTTTCGGGCATGTAGGTTTTTCGGGTGATGCGGGTGCCGTAGTGGGGCGGTTCGAGCGGGTCGATGTCTGGGAGGGCGACAGGTCGGGGGCCGCCGAGGGCGTAGTTGGTGTGTTGGGCGGCGTAGTGCATGTGAGCGAGCGCTTTTTGGGCGTGGTTGAGCCCGTATCCGGCGAGGTAGGTGAGCATTTCGGGGGTGATGGGGTTGAGTGCCATCGGTGCGATGGAGGCGCGTAGGTGCCCGGCGACTTCGGCGGGGATGAGGTCGCGCAGCGCATCACCGATGGTGGGCGCGTTAACGTCGTCGATCTGGTGGGTGGTGAGCAGGTGGGCGGCGGCGTTGATGGCGGCGTCCCAGTAGCAGAGGTCGATTTGAGCTTGGTGGTAGATGGCGTGGACGTTGGTGCGGCGGGCGTCGTCGCGTCGTGCGGTGTTGGTGCGGGTGTGGTCCCAGAGTTCTACGGCGTTTTCCCAATCATGGCGGGTTTCGGGGTTGCCGGTGGGGTCGGTGTCCCAGGGGCTGTGGGCGTAGTTGTGGTGGGCGTTGGGGGCGATGGTGTCGCCGTGGCGGGTGAGCCAGGTGTAGTAGCCGCTGTGGTGGATTTCTTCGATGGGTGCGAGGAGGGTGAGCGCTTGCTGTTTGGGGTCTAGCGCCCAGATGCTGGCGCATCCTGCGTAGATGATGTCTTCGCAGCGTAGTTCGCTGACGATGCGCGGGTCGTGGAGCAGGTGCAGCCAAGTGTTGATGTTGATTTGGGTGTCGACGTCCTCTTGGATTTCTTCGATGGCGGCGAGTTGTGTGGTGTCGGGGCTGAGTTGGCGTTGGCGTACGGTGTTGTCGCCGTCGACGATGACGGCGTAGAAGCGGGTGAGGGTTTCGCCGTTGTGGCAGGTGGGTAGTTTGGCGAAGGTTTCGTGGAGGAAGTCAGCGCGTTCGGGCAGGGTGCAGGGTTCGTCGGGTAGGTTGACGCGCAGGCTGGGGCCGAGGGTGTTGTCGGTTGCGGTGAGGATGATGAGTGAGTGGTCGGGCCAGTAGCCGTGCTGGTGGAGGGCGCTGCTGAGCACGTCGTATTCGTTGCGGATGGGCGGGGGCGTGTCGTAGCCGCCGCTGTTGAGGTGGTCACTGTTGAGGCGGTTGCTGTTGGGGGTGTTGCCGTTGGAGATATTGTTTGCGTTCATGCCTTCACGGTGGCACGGTTTGGGCGGGTGCGAGGTTAAACAAATAAATCTGTGGATACTTCGGTTCATAGGTCCGAAGATTCCACAGATTTATTCGTATTGTTCGTTTGTGCGAGGGGGTTTGTCCACAGCGGCGCGGGGTGCCTCGTCATAATCCGTCATGCAGAGTAAGGGCGCCCCCAGAGTAAGGGCACTCCGAGCACTTTCCCCTGCTGTGCGCACTTTACTGTGCGCGCTTTACTGCGCACACCCTATTGTTCGTCGAGGAACCGCTCGAAGAGCGCACCAATCTCGTCGCGGCTGGGCACGTTGTGCGCGTCGCGTCGCGAGAGGGGAACCGCAATGTCGGAGGTGCGGAAGTTCTCGTCGTAGTTCTCTTCCATGGTCGTAATCATGCGACCAATTTCGGGGTTCTGCTTGACCTGATCGTTGATCTGGCTGTGCACGTGACGTGCGGCTTCGCGCAGGTTCTCGGTGGGTAGCGAGAGGTGCGCCGCCATGCCCACATGTTCGAGGGCGGTGAGGGTGCCCTGCGGCAGGTCCGCCTCCGAAATGTACTGGGGAATGTTCACGCCGAAGCCGACGGTATCGATTCCGTTTTCGGTGAAGAGCACTTCCAGCAGGTTGGTGACGGTCGCGTGCACGTCCGCGCTGGGCTTCCACGGGGAGATACCGCGAATCAGATCCTTGCGGGATCCGTGCGCGGTAATCGGGAAGGGGCGGGTGTGCGGCACCGGCATGGGGAATGCGGAGACCAGCACGACCAGGGAGGGCTTGACCCGCTGGGCGATGGTCAGCACCGCCTTTTCGAAGCGCTGCCACTGCAGGTCCGGTTCAGCACCGGTGAGCAGCAGGAACGGCTTGTTGAGGCTGTCTTCTACGGCGTAGAGCTTCAGCTGCGGGTATTGCGGCTTTTCGAAGTGGTCTTTTTCGTAGCGGATGAAGGGACGGCGGGCGCGGTAGTCGTGCAGCTGGTCGCTGTCGAACTCGACGATTTCAATGTTTTTGAGTTCGCTGAGCAGCACCTGTCCGAGCTGGCCTGCGGTGGATCCCGCGTCCTGCGGGCTGGAGAGGGCGATGACGAGGGTTAGCCCGTGCATCCGGGGGTCGTCCAATATTTTGGTGTTGGCTAAGTAGAGATCTTCGGGGTTGAGCATCGTGCCTCCTCACTTTTGTCTGGTTCGCGCCGCGTTCGGGTGGGCTTAGCGTTTCATGCCGGTACCCGAGGTGGTGGGGCGAAGGGGCGTCTTCTGTTATCTGACGCTTTCCGTAGTCTTTCATTTTATGCCACCTGTTCCCGGGTTCGACAGTGTGCGGGCTTTTCTCGCAGTGGGTGAACTCGCTTTGGGTGACCTCGCGGGGTGCGTCGTCTACAGGTTCGCGGTGATGCTCCTGCCTTTCCTGCCCCGATTCTTTCTACGCTTTACGCCGTACAGGGTTCCGCGTGCCTCCGGCTTCTGCGCCCCGGCGGGTGAGAGCTGAACCTCACGCGCTCCTACATATCCGTGTAGAGTAGAAGCAGTAGTCCGCGCGGCTTTGCGCGGCGGTATTCATCCTCACTCTTCGAGGGCCTACAGTTGAGTTTTTCGGGCGCGAGGATGTGCCCCGGCTATTTCGAGAAGACATACGCAAAGGAGTAACGATGTCTCTGTCTCTGTCTATTCACAGCACCGACCTTGAAGCGCTCGAAGCTGACGTTCTGGTTCTGGGCGTTCTGAAGGGTGATGACGGCGCCTACCTGGCGCCGAGCTCCCTGTCTGAGGAGTCTGTTGAGGGTATTAACGAGCTGCTGGAGGCGCTGGGTGCCTCGGGCGCACCCGATCAGCTGCTGCGCCTGCCCGGCCTTGAGGATGTTGGCACCGGCATTGTTGCCCTGGCGGGTCTGGGCTCTGATGCTGCTGAGGGTCAGGAGCGTCTGGATGCTCTGCGTTACGCTGCCGGTTCTGCGGCTCGTCAGCTGATTGGTTCTGCTGAGGAGATTGCGTTCGATTTCGGTGTTTCTTCGGTGGCTGAGATTGAGGCGATTGCTCACGGCGCTGTGCTGGGTAACTTCGTTGAGGAGGGTCTGCGCGGCAAGACTCAGGATTCGGTCAAGGAAGAGATTGAGTCCATTCTGATTGTTTCGTCGATTGACCAGGAAGAGGCTGAGGAGGCGCTGGTTCACGCCCTGGTTCTGGGTGAGACCGCTAAGGATGCTCGCCGTCTGGTGAACCTGCCCCCGTCGCACCTGTACCCGGAGACTTTCGCTGAGTTCGTGGCTGAGGTTGCTGAGGATTACTCGAACGTTGAGATTGAGCTGTTCCATCACGACCGCCTAGCTGAGGAGGGCTTCGGCGGTATTTCCGGTGTTGGTCAGGGTTCGCCCCGCAAGCCGGTTCTTGCCGTTGTGAAGTACATTCCGGAGAACCCGAAGGCTCACGTGGCTCTGGTGGGTAAGGGCATTACTTTCGACACCGGTGGTAACTCGCTGAAGCCTGCCGCTTCGATGATGACCATGAAGTGCGATATGGCGGGTGCTGCATCCGTTCTGAACGCTGTGCTTGCTTCTGCTGAGCTGGACGTTCCGGTTGCTGTGACCGGTTACCTGTGCCTGGCTGAGAACATGCCCGGCGGTCACGCTCTGCGCCCGGAGGACGTCATCACCATGCGTGACGGTCGTACCGTTGAGGTTCTGAACACTGACGCTGAGGGCCGTCTGGTCATGGCTGATGGTATTGCTCTGGCGTCTGAGTCGAACCCGGACGTCATCCTGGATATCGCTACCCTGACCGGTGCCGCTATGGCTGCTCTGGGTCTGCGCACTGCGGCTCTGCTCGGTGACGAGGAGATTCGTGACCGCGTGATTGCAGCCGGCGCTGCTGCGGGTGAGGCGTACTGGCCGATGCCGCTGGAGTCCTACCTGCGCAAGAGCCTGGAGTCCCCCGTTGCTGATCTGAAGAACATTGGTTCCCGCTACGGTGGTGCGCTGACCGCTGGTCTGTTCCTGAAGGAGTTCGTGGGCGAGGGCATCCCCTGGGCTCACCTGGACATTGCGGGCCCCGCGTTCAATGAGGAGGCTCCCTACGGCTTCACTCCGAAGGAGGGTACCGGCTTCGGTACCGCTACCCTGGTGAACTTCATCCAGTCCTACGCTAAGTAGTTTGTGACCTTGCGGGTGGCGTATAACCGCTCGTGGTAGAAGGTTCTTTGAGGAGGGCTTTCCGGTGTTTTGTGCCGGGGAGCCCTCCTTTTACGTTGTTCTTGGCGAGGTCTGTGAGTCCGCTGTGCCGGTGCTGTCATCGGGCTGTTCTATGACGCGCCGCTTTTCTTGCGTGGTGAAAAATTTGCGGTGTTTGGGCGATTAATCGGCTAAAACCGCCCTGAGTGAACTTAAACGACCCTCAACGGGGGTATTGTTGTATTAAGTGTTTTTCTGCGTACGCGGAGGGGCGCGCGATTTTTGTGAGTCGCGGGCCTTTCGCACATGCTGGGAAACCTACCAATAAATTGGTAAAGAACTCATTGCAGGGGTCTTTAGCCCCCACAACTATGCAAGGGAGCAATATCGTGGCTCAAGAATTCGACATCCTCATCCTCGGCGGCGGTTCCGCTGGCTACTCCGCAGCTATTCGCGCACGCCAGCTAGGCTTCACCGTCGGCCTGATCGAGAAGGAAAAGGTCGGCGGCACCTGCCTGCACACCGGCTGTATCCCCACCAAGGCGTACCTGCACGCTGCTGAGCTGGCTGAAGAGGCACGCGAGGCGTCCAAGGTTGGCGTTAACGCTGTGCTGCAGTCCATCGAGATGGGCAAGGTTCGCGATTACAAGGACAACATCGTCTCCGGTAAGTTCAAGGGTCTTGCAGGCCTGCTGAAGATGAAGGGCGTAGAGGTTATCCCCGGCGAGGGTAAGCTGACCGCTCAGGACACCATCACCGTCGGTGGTGTTGAGTACAAGGGTAAGAACATTATCCTGGCATCCGGCTCGGTCTCCAAGACCTTCGGTCTGCCCATCGAGGGTCGCGTTCTGACCTCCACTGAGGCACTGGAGATGGACTACCTGCCCAAGAGCGCTATCGTGCTCGGTGGCGGCGTGATTGGTTGCGAGTTCGCATCCATGTGGAACGCTATGGGCGTTGACGTCACCATCATCGAGGGCCTGCCGAACCTGGTCCCCAACGAGGACCCGGCTATCATCAAGGTCCTGGAGCGTGCGTTCAAGAAGCGCGGCATCAAGTTCAACACCGGCACCCTCTTCGAGAAGGTTGAGCAGGACGCTAACGGTGCTAAGGTCACCCTGGCTGACGGCAAGGTCTTCGAGGCAGAGATCGTTCTGGTCGCTGTTGGTCGTGGCCCCAACACTGCAAACATGGGCTACGAGGAGCAGGGCATCCCCATGGACCGCGGCTTCGTCCTGGCTAACGAGCGTCTGCACACCGGCGTTGGCAACATCTACGCTGTTGGCGACATCGTCCCCGGCGTTCAGCTGGCTCACCGCGGTTACCAGCAGGGTATCTTCGTTGCTGAGGAAATCGCTGGCCTGAACCCCACCGTTGTTGAGGACATCAACATCCCCAAGGTCACCTTCTGTGACCCGGAGATCGCTTCCGTTGGTTACTCCGAGCCCAAGGCTAAGGAGAAGTTCGGCGCTGAGAACGTTGAGACCGCTGAGTACAACCTGGCTGGTAACGGCAAGTCCGCTATCCTCGGTGCTACCGGTATCGTGAAGGTTGTCCGCCAGAAGGACGGCCCCATCGTTGGTGTTCACGCTATTGGTAAGCGCATGGGTGAGCAGATTGGTGAGGCTCAGATGTGGGTTGCTTGGGAAGCATTCCCCGAGGACGTCGCTAAGTTCATCCACGCACACCCGACTCAGAACGAGTCCCTGGGTGAGGCTGCAATGGTCCTGAACGGCACCCCGCTGCACAGCGCATAAATTTTGCTGACTGGCGTTAGCGCGTCAGCTTAGTATTGACGACCGTTGGTCGTTAGCGGTTGCCGGGCGTATCCGCTGAACAACGCCCCTATCCGGATGCGCGTCGACGTGCTTCGATGCATGCGGCGCGCATCCGGGTCACCGCTCACATTTTTCTAGTTCAAGCATTCACAAGGAGAACGGGAAAGATTATGTCCCACACCGTAGTACTGCCCGCACTGGGCGAGTCCGTGACCGAGGGTACCGTTACCCGCTGGCTCGTTGAGGTCGGCGACACCATTGAGGTTGACGCACCCCTGGTTGAGGTTTCCACCGACAAGGTTGACACCGAGGTTCCCTCCCCCGTAGCAGGCGTTGTTGAGCAGATTCTCGTCCCCGAGGACGAGGACGTCGAGGTCGGCGCTGCTCTGGCTATCATTGGCGACGGTTCCGGCGCTGCTGCTCCGGCTGCTCCCGCAGCTGCTGAGGCTCCCGCAGCTCCCGCTCCGGTTGCTGAGGCTCCTGCTGCTCCCGCAGCTGCTGCTGCAGGCATCGAGGTCGTACTGCCCGCACTGGGGGAGTCCGTCACCGAGGGCACCGTTACCCGCTGGCTGAAGGAAGTTGGCGAGCAGGTTGAGGTTGACGAGCCCCTGGTTGAGGTTTCCACCGACAAGGTTGACACCGAGGTTCCCTCCCCCGTAGCAGGTACCCTGCTCGAGATCCGCATCCCCGAGGATGAGGACGCAGAGGTTGGCCAGGTTCTGGCTATCATCGGCGACGCTTCCGCTGCTGCTGCACCGGCTGCTCCCGCTGCACCCGCTCCGGTTGCTGAGGCTCCTGCCGCTCCGGCAGCACCCGCAGCTCCTGCTGCTCCCGCTGCACCTGCCGCTCCGGCAGCTGCTGAGGGCGAAGCATACGTGACCCCGCTGGTCCGTAAGCTCGCTAAGGACAACGGCATCGACCTGTCCACCGTCAAGGGCACCGGTGTTGGTGGCCGCATCCGCAAGCAGGATGTTCAGGCTGCTATCGCTGCTAAGGGTTCCGCTGCTCCCGCCGCTGCTGCACCCGCTGCGGCTGCTGGTTCCGCAAAGGCACCGCACACCTTCGAGGTTTCCCCCAAGCGTGGCACCGTCGAGAAGACCGCACGTATCCGCCAGGTTATTGCAAAGCGTATGCGTGAGTCCCTGGACATCTCCACTCAGCTGACCCAGGTCACCGAGGTTGACGTGACCCGCATCGTTCAGCTGCGTGCAAAGGCTAAGGACGGCTTCGCTGCTCGCGAGGGCGCAAAGCTGACCTTCCTGCCCTTCTTCGTCCAGGCAACCGCTGAGGCTCTGCAGCAGCACCCCGCTCTGAACGCGTCCATGACCGAGGACTACAAGCAGATCACTTACCACGGCTCCGAGAACATCGCTATTGCTGTGGACACCCCCAAGGGTCTGCTGGTTCCCGTCATCAAGAACGCTTCGGACCTGGGCATTGCTGGCCTGGCAAAGGCTATTGGCGACCTGGGTGGCCGCGCACGTACCGGCGACATCTCCCCCGAGGAGCTGTCGGGTTCGACCTTCACCATCACCAACATTGGTTCCTTCGGTGCACTGTTCGACACCCCGATCATCAACCAGCCGAACGTTGCAATCCTCGGTACCGGTTCCATCGTGAAGCGCCCCATGGTTATCCAGGATGCAGACGGTAACGACGTTATCGCTATCCGCTCCATGTGCTACCTGTCCCTCACCTACGACCACCGCGTGGTCGACGGTGCGGACGCTGGTCGCTTCCTGCGCACCGTCAAGACCCGCCTGGAGGAGGCAAACTTCGAGTCCGAGCTGGGTCTCTAAGACCTGCACAGGCTCAAGGAAGTTTCCTTGTGGCGATACCCTGACGGGTAACCGAGCGTAGCTTTCCGGGTTTTCCCGGGCAGTGAGCATAAAGGCGGCGGCTCCATCCACTTCGGTGGGTGGGACCGCCGCTTTTGTTATGCCCGTTGAATGCTCCATGGTGCGGAGCGTGTACCGCGGTTATGCCGGGACGGGTTCGGCTCGGGCTATCTCCCAGCCTTTCTCCCCGCGGTGCAGGTCAAAGATGACTTTCTGGCGGGTGATGCCGTTTTCTTCGCTGAGTTTGCGGGCTTCCTGTTCGGTTTTGTCGGCGCGGTAGCCGGGTGCGGAGACTACCGCCATGACGCGGATGTTCTCGCCGTCTCGGCTGAGCTCTTCGGTGGTGTCGACGGTGAGCTCTGCACCACCTCGGGCACGGCGTTCTTGGTTCCGCTGGTCGATGAGGGCACGTAGAATCTGCTCACCCTGCACAGTCTGACTCTGTTCTTCCGTTCCGCCGGATGCTTGCTCCCCCGCTACGTTCGCGGCTTGCGCGGACACGGGCTGTGCCGTTGCCGGGGCGTTCTGCCCGTAGGCGGTGAACCCGAGCGGCAGGGCGATAGCCCCCAGAGCCAGCGCGGCTACGCCCAGACGTACGGAGGGGCGGCTCAGCGCACCGCGTAGCGCCGCCAGTCGGGATGCATCCGTCGCTTCTGCGCTCTTCGGGGTTGGTGCACTCTTTGCGGGACTCAACGGCTTAGAGCCTGTGGCAGCTGCTGGCTTCTTCACGCGGGGCATACGTTCTGACAAGTAACGTTGCGTCTTCTGGAGCTTTGAGGGCTTCTGCACCGGCGCGGGATCTACCGCAACGGGAATCAGCGCGCGGGCGCGTTCGGAACAGCTCAGGTACACGTTGAGCGGGCGAGGCGGCACCTCCTCCGCGAGCGCTACCACGGAGCTCAGTCCGGCGGCCGCCGCCTCCTGGGCGGGTGCGTCTAGAAGGTATTCGAGGGCACGGCCGAGGCGTTCGACCCACTCGTTGCTGGGCGCGCCATTAGCTGTTGCGCCGGTAGCGCCCATGCGCAGTGAGAGGGGTACGCGGGCGGCGGAGGGTTCCGGCTTGTGGCCGCAGGCGGCTTGCCAGAGCAGGGCGGCGGCGGAACGCGCGTAGTCACCGTAAGCGACTGTGAGCTGTTCAGCGTCGAGAGATTCCGCTTCACGATAGACGGCATCTGGTAGAAGGAGTTTGGGTACTCCGGCGGCGCTCAGCGCAATGTATTCGGCACTCAGCTCGGCGCGTCCCTCCCCCACCTTTTTGAGGCTGCCGAGTGCCCGGTGTAGCGTGCGTGCCAGGGTCATGAGCTCGGCGGGGTTCAGGGTGCGAGCACGCAGGAGCTTGTCGAGGGTGCCCGCGTCGAGGGGCTCGTACCAGAGGCACAGCTTGCTGTCGTACTCCTCGCTGGTGACGGCGTGGAGTTTGGCGACTCCGGGTGCGTTCCGCAGGGCGGCGGCTACCTGCGGGGTCTGGGCGTGAGCGGATGCATCCGTGCTTTCTTCGAATCCGTACCCGTTGGCTGCCGCGCGCAGAGTGGGCGCGGAGGGAGCGGAGCTCTCGGGTGCAGCAATGGTGCGCAGGGTGTAGCGTCCGGGGCGCGCGGAGGTTACCGGGGATACGGGAGTTACAGAGGGTGCGCTCTCGGCGGTTCCGCCCCGGTACTCGACAATCTGCAGGGTGGGCAGGGCCGAGTTGGCGATGCTTTCCAGAACGTGTGCTTCTTTGCTTCTCATACCATTATGTTATCAAATAACACCAAATAATATGTTTAGACTCAATAAAACACTATAAATAAACCATGCAACCCTAAAATCAACACCTGGAATATTCACCCCTCACTATCCACCACACCCGCCCGTAACATTCCTACATGTTCGCTCATCACGTGATTCAGGGCGCCCTAATTTTCTTCCCTCCACTAGCAGTACTAAGGTAGAAAGTATGTCTGTGACGATTGAACGCGTGGGCTTCGCCCCGAACTATGTGAACTATATTGAGTGCCTGGACGAGCAGTACCGCATCCACGATGAGGTGGCTAACCGCACCCGCCAGAATACGATTCTTCTGCTTGAGCATGAGGCAGTGATTACCGCGGGTAAACGCACCGAAGACCACGAATACCCCACAGACAAGTCCACCCCCGTCGTCAAGATTGACCGCGGCGGCAAGCTGACCTGGCACGGCCCCGGCCAGCTGACTGCATACCCGATTCTGCGTCTGCCCGAGCCCATTGACGTGGTGGCGTATGTGCGCATCGTTGAGGAGATTATCATCAACGTCCTGGCTGGTCTGGGCATTAAGGGTGAGCGTGTTGAGGGCCGTAGCGGCGTGTGGATTCTGGGCGACGGTGTCACCCAGGACAAGAAGATCGCCGCACTGGGCATGCGTGTTTCGCGTAACACCACCATGCACGGCTTCGCGATTAACTGTTGCAACGACCTGGCGCCTTTCGCACAGTTCATTCCCTGCGGTATTAGCGATGCGGGTGTCACCTCCATTTCGGAGCAGCTGGGTCGCACCGTGACCCCCGCCGATATTTTGGAGCCGTTGGAGGCGGAGCTGGTGAAGTACCAGGACCGCCTGGCGGAGTCCTTCGAGCCCGTCACCGCACAGGATAAGGCGCAGGACTAAGTACAGGACCAGCCGCAGGGCTAGAGCGCAGAGCTAGACGCTGAACGAGCCGCGCACCGCGCATCCGGGTTCGTTCGTCATATACGAAAATCAGTTTCACCTACGCCTGAGCGGGCGTAAAATAGAAGGTGGCCCACCTGCACAGAGGGCACACCGAGACCAAGGAGAAGACTTTTGAGCACCGCACCTGAAGGACGCAAGCTACTGCGTGTGGAGGCCCGCAACGCTGAGGTTCCCATTGAGAAGAAGCCTCACTGGATTAAGACCAAGGCTATTGTTGGCCCCGAATACAACGAGATGCGCGAGCTGGCTCGTGGTCAGGGTCTGCACACCGTGTGTGAAGAGGCTGGCTGCCCCAATATTTATGAGTGCTGGGAAGACCGTGAGGCAACCTACCTGATTGGTGGCTCCGAGTGCACCCGTCGCTGCGACTTCTGCAATATTGCGACCGGTAAGCCCGTTGCTGTGGATTACGCTGAGCCGTTCAAGGTTGCGAAGAACGTGAAGGTCATGGGTCTGCGTTACGCCACCGTGACCGGTGTTGCTCGTGATGACCTGGAAGACGGCGGCGCGTGGCTGTACGCAGAGACCACCCGCCAGATCCACAAGATGTGCCCGAACACCGGCGTTGAGATGCTCGTGCCCGACTTCAAGGGTGTTCCCGAGCATGTTCAGAAGGTCATTGACGCTAAGCCTGAGGTGTTCGCGCACAACCTGGAGACCGTCCCCCGTATCTTCCGTCAGATTCGCCCGGCGTTCCGTTACGAGCGTTCCCTGGATGTTATTACCCAGGCTAAGGAAGGCGGCATGGTCACCAAGTCCAACCTGATTCTGGGTATGGGCGAGACCGACGACGAGATTTACGAGGCGCTGTGCGATCTGCATGATGCTGGCTGTGACATCATTACCCTCACCCAGTACCTGCGCCCCGGCCCGCTCTTCCACCCCATTGAGCGTTGGGTGAAGCCGCAGCAGTTCGTGGATTTTGCGAACATGGCTGAGGAGATTGGTTTCGCTGGCGTTATGGCGGGCCCGATGGTTCGTTCTTCGTACCGTGCAGGTCGCCTGTGGGCTCGTGCAATGCGTAAGAACGGTTACCCGATCCCCGAGAACCTGGCTCACATTGAGGGTGAGGGCGCTGCTCTGCAGGAAGCCTCCTCTCTGGTGGCTGCAGGCTACTAAGCCTTTTCAGAATCTTTCTGAGAGCGTTGAGGCTCCTCGAACCCGGTTTCGTCCGGTGTTCGGGGAGCCTCCCCTTATGCCCCGTCCCTTGTGTGGGTAGGGTAAACTAGAAAAATTGCAGGCATACACTGCATCGTTACGTCACTATGGTTCCGTGAGCGTTTGAGGCGCTTCGGGGCCGCGGAAGAACCAGCCGAGGAAGAATCGTGGCAGATAAGCGCGAAGAGAAGAAAAAGAAGAAGGAACGCACTCCGGGCACTTTCGCCCAGATGAAGCAGGTCTACCAGATGACCAAGAAGTCCGACCCGAATATCGGTTGGATTCTGAGTCTGTCGGCTCTGGGTACCCTTTTGGTTTTCCTCCTCATCGGTATTGCCCTGAATAACTGGATTACTTTCCTGATTCTGGGTCTGGGCGTTGCCGCTATTGTGGCGATGCTTCTGCTGGGTCGCCGCGCGCAGACTGCGGCTTTTGCTCAGATTGAGAACCAGCCCGGTCGTAGTGGTGCGGCGATGAACTCGGTGCGCCGCGGCTGGATTGTTGAGGAGCAGCCTGTTGCGGCGAACCGCCACCAGGATCTGGTGTTCCGTGCGCTGGGCCGTCCCGGTATTGTGCTGGTGACCGAGGGCCCTCACAGCCGTGTGAACTCGCTGGTGAACACTGAGAAGAAGCACCTGGCTCGTGTGGCTCCCGGCGTGCCGGTTCACGTGATTGAGACCGGCCACGAAGAGGGTCAGGTTGAGCTCAAGGACGTTGTGAAGACCATGAACAAGCTTCCGAAGGCTCTGACTCAGCAAGAGATGCAGGCTGTTTCGGGTCGTTTGAGCACCCTGAACACTATGCGTAACCCGATGAACGGTCTGCCGAAGGGTGTTGACCCGATGCGTGCTCGCCCCGATCGTCGTGCGATGCGCGGCCGCTAAACGGGTAGCTGATATTGATTTTGAAGGCTCCGGCTCTTCCCACTTTAGGGAGGGCCGGAGCCTTTTGTTACGCCCGATTATTGCACTGCTACTGGCGTTGCTGCGGGCTCTGCTACTGCCCTTGATACAGGGCGTTAGCAGCACTGTTGTGTTTCGTGAAGCAACATAGATGTAACTCCTTTCCAGGATTTGTAACATTACCGAAACACGATAGTCACGCACGCGCAAAAAATAACCACTATGCTTGATATGTCACAGGGTTTTGCCCGCGGCCAAAAACTAAACCAAAGACTGAATGTGATGAGGGAAGATACCCTCCTGCACCGTCAGTCGAACAAGGAGCAGTCCTCATGTTTACCAGCCCCCAGGAAGTTCTCGACTTTATCAAGAACGAAGAAGTAGTCTTCGTTGATATCCGATTCACCGACATGCCCGGTGTGCAGCAGCACTTCAACCTGCCCGCTAAGGCAATTGATGACGATTTCTTCGTCAACGGCCAGCTTTTTGATGGCTCCTCCATTCGCGGCTTCCAGGGCATCGCTGAGTCCGACATGCAGCTGATCCCCGACGTTCAGTCCGCATACGTTGACCCCTTCCGCATTGAGAAGACCCTGGTCATCATCTGCTCCATCGTGAACCCCCGCACCGGCGAGCCCTACCACCGTGACCCCCGCGGCGTTGCTGAGCGTGCCGAGGCGTACCTGCAGTCCACCGGCATTGCAGACACCGCGTTCTTCGCATCCGAGGCTGAGTTCTTCGTCTTCGAGGACGTCCGCTACCAGGTCGAGCCGAACTCCGTGTTCTACAAGATCGACTCTGACGAGGCTCCCTGGAACACCGGCCGCAAGGAAGAGGGCGGCAACCTGGGTAACAAGACCCCCGTCAAGGGCGGCTACTTCCCCGTCTCCCCCGTCGACAAGCAGGCTGACCTGCGTGACGCAATGTGCGTAGCAATGGACGAGGTTGGCCTCGAGGTTGAGCGTAGCCACCACGAGGTGGGCGCAGCCGGCCAGGCAGAGATCAACTACAAGTTCGACACCCTCACCAAGGCTGCTGACGACCTGCTGAAGTTCAAGTACGTCATCAAGGGCACCGCAGACGCATGGGGCAAGTCCGTGACCTTCATGCCCAAGCCCGTCTTCGGCGACAACGGCTCCGGTATGCACTGCCACCAGTCGCTGTGGCAGAACGGTGAGCCCCTGTTCTACGACGAGCGCGGCTACGCTAACCTCTCTGACACCGCACGCTGGTACATTGGCGGTCTGATTGAGCACTCCTCCGCTGTTCTGGCGTTCACCAACCCGACCGTGAACTCTTACAAGCGTCTGGTTCCCGGCTACGAGGCTCCCATCAACATGGTGTACTCGCAGGGTAACCGTTCCGCCGGTATCCGCATCCCGATTACCGGTACCAACCCGAAGGCTAAGCGTCTGGAGTTCCGTGCACCGGACCCCTCCGCTAACCCCTACTTCGCATTCGCTGCTCAGCTGATGGCTGGTCTGGACGGTATCCGCAACCGCATTGAGCCGCCGGCCCCCATCGACAAGGACCTGTACGAGCTGCCCGCCGAAGAGGCTAAGGACATCAAGAAGGCTCCCGCTAACCTGGAGGAGGCTCTGGCTGCTCTGGAGGCTGACCACGACTTCCTGCTCGAGGGCGGTGTGTTCACCGAGGACCTGATTCAGGCATGGATTGACTACAAGCGTAAGAACGAGCTGGAGCCGCTTTCGCTGGTTCCGCACCCGCTTGAGTACCAGCTGTACTACGGCGTCTAATCCGCTGGCATCTAATTCCGGGCTTCTAGATGTGAGGTCTGAATAGCAGGCAACGGCCTATATGTTCCCGCTTGGGAGCGTATAGGCCGTTGTTGTGTCTGCTGGGGTATCTCTGCGGGGTGTTACCCTGCTGCAGTGCGTTTGATGACGGGTCGTGTCCAATATTTTTATGCCTCGATGGGTCTTGCGCGCCTTAGTTGCGCTTAGAGCGGCTCTAAGGTCTAAGCTGTTGGTGCTGGCGTTCCCTCCCTTTTTGTCGTGCAACCGGAGGGAATGCCAGTCTTTTTATGCTTTTGTTGCCCATATCGGGCGTTGCTCGTAGGCGTACCAATGCCACGAAGAACCTGCAGGCTGTCCACTGCTGAATTTCACAGAGCGGCTTTTTAGCTCTATTCCTCCATGCAACTTCATTTATTGGGGTACGCTCATTCCCTACCCATGACGAAAGGATGAGCCTCTTTTGCTTCCCCAGTCTTCTACTTCCCCTCGTTTTCAGGCTAAGCATTTCGACGAGCTGACTCTCCGTGAGCTTCAGCAGATTCATATCACCCGTTCTCTTGTCTTTACGGTGGGTCAGCAGATCCTTGCGCAGGAGCCAGACGAAGCAGACTTCGAGTCTGTTCACTTCTTCCACGCGGATGAGTCTGGGCGGGTCTTAGCCTACTTGCGGATCTTTGATCTTATGACAGTAGATGATGGCTACCACCGCCCTATCGAAGGTGCTTGGACCGTCGGTCGAGTAGCTGTCCGTGAGGAGGCGCGGGGCACCGGCCTGGGGCGTGCCCTACTGCATGAGGCGATTAGCTGGGTCCGTGAAAATACGGAAGCTCGTCAGCTGGTGATTAGCGCCCAGTCCTACCTGAAGGACAGCTACTACGGTGCAGCGGGGTTCGTGCAGATGGGAGAGCCGTATCTTGAGGTTGGAATTGAGCACGTAGAGATGCTTCTGGAGCTTTAACGGGCCCTACCCCCTCTTCCCTTGTAGGAGCAGGTCGCGGGCCACATCATAAGATGTTGTACCCGCTAATCCCGGGGTTCTTCCTGCACGGGCGTACAATGAAAGTACGTGCGCCCGGCCGGCGGCACCTACGAATTCCGCGAGAAACGACGTCACGAAGCCGTGTTCTCCCCACCGCCCCTCACCTTTTCAGCATCTGCTGGGGCGAGTATCGCCGATGACCGACCGACCCGTCTGACGCCGCATCCACTGTAACGAGGAGAAATCTCATGGCATATCAGCCGACCATCCTAAACGGTGAAACTGTTTTCCGTAACGAAGTTTTTCAGACCGGCCTCATGTCCCAGCTGCTGGACGGCATTTACGATGGCGAGATGACCATCGGTGAGCTCCTGAGCCACGGCAACTTCGGTGTGGGTACCTTCAACGGCCTCGACGGCGAAATGGTCGTCCTCGACGGCGTCTGCTACCAGGTGCGTCACGACGGCTCCGTATCCCTGCCGGACCTGCGCCAGCAGACCCCCTACGCCGTGGTCACCAACTTCGTGCCCATGATTAAGCGTGAACTACCGCAGAACCTGCTCCGTAAGTCTGCTTCCCAGATTCTGGATGACTTCACCGTCTCCAAGAACTACATGTACGCCGTCAAGATTTACGGCGACTTCGAGTGGGTCCGCACCCGCACCGTCATCAAGCAGGAGAAGCCCTACCCGAAGATGGTCGCCGCCACCGAGAACGAGGACATCGTCCAGTTCGATAACGTAACCGGCACGATCGTTGGCTTCCGCACCCCCATCTACGAGCAGGGCATTTCGGTGCCCGGCTGCCACGCCCACTTCATCGACGATAAGCGCGTTCAGGGCGGCCACGTGGTCGACTTCAAGCTGCGCTCCGCAAAGGTCGAGATTTGCCCCGGTACCGGCCTGCAGCTGCACCTGCCGCTGACCCCCGAGTTCTCCTCCGCTAACCTCTCCCCCGAGGACCTGGCTGACCAGATCTCCAAGGCTGAGAAGCACTAATTTCTCCCCCCGTTTGGGTATAACAACGAAGGAGCCGCCCTCTACTATTCTGTAGAGGGCGGCTCCTTCGTGTTTATACGCGCTGTAAACGGCGCTTATGCCTCGGGCACGAACTCGCCGTGGCCACGCTCGCGCAGAGCGGCACGCACCTTCTCAGCTGCCGCATCCAGCTCTTCGGCGGTGGCGTCCTTCTTGGCGTTAGCGGGATCGTAGTCAGCCATGCCGTCAGCCGGGAACAGGTGGATGTGGGTGTGCGGAACATCGAAGCCCGCAATCATCAGAGCCACACGGTCCTTGTCGAACGCCTGATCCAGCGCACCAGAAATCTTGTGCGCCACAGCGAACAGGTGTGCCGCCAGCTCAGCCGGTAGGTCGGGCCAGCGGTCAATCTCGGCGCGGGGAACGAGCAGCAGGTGACCTTCCGACAGCGGCATAATGTCCAGGAAGGCGACGCACTGGTCATCCTTCCAGACGAAGCGGCCGGGAATCTCGCCGTCAATAATCTTGGTAAAAATCGTGCTCACAATAATCTCCTTCATGCGCCGTCATCGGCGCGTTTGAAGCTCAACGTTCAGGCCCTACGCCTCAACCTCAATGCTCTCGCCGGGGTTCAGGTGCTTCAGCTCGGTGCCGTACTTCGCACCGAAGTTCGTCACCAGGCCCTCAATAATGCCGGTACCGTTCTGGTTAATCATGCCGTTGTGAATCGGAACCACACGCTGCGCGCCGGTCGCAATCACAAAATCAATGACTTCCTGAACCTTAGACCAGGGCGCGTGAATCGGCACCAGCACGGTATTTGCACGCACACGGTGAGGCACCACAAGGGAGTCACCGGGGTGGTACACGGCACCGTTAATCAGGTAACCAATATTTGCGATGGTCTGAATCAGCGGGTGAATCAGGGCGTGCTGACCGCCGTAGGTCTTCACCTCAAAACCGGGGACGCTGAACTCAGAATCGGAGGAAACAACGGTAACCTCAGCGGCGGGCACAGCCTCCTTGATAACCTGGGCGACAGCCTCGGGAGCCCAAATCTTCAGGGGGTTCTGCGACTCGGCGCGCTCAGCAATCAGCGGCAACACCGACGGGCCATCAAAATGGTCCGGATGCGCGTGGGTCACGAACAGGTAATCGGCGCCTTCCAGCGCGGTGGCATGCTCGCCTTCAGCGGCAAAATTGCCGGGGTCAAGAACGAGGGTGCGCCCCTCATTCTCAAGGCGGATACATGAGTGGGTGTACTTCGTCATCTTCATAGTTTCAGTCTACCGCGAACCCCAGCACCCGCCCGGCGGCGGCTTCAATTTTTGAGATAAGCCGCAAATCAACCACCTTTTGAACGCCTCTAGTGTAAAGTCGTAAGACAAGATCGACCACACAATGGGGCGGCCCTCCGCCCCGAAAGGTTCAGCAATGGACACTCATATTCCCGTACGGAGAATTACGAAGCCCGCCGAAGCCCGAAATACCCGCCAGCGTCGCATCATCAAGGCGACCATGGAAGAGCTCGGCGATTTCATCTCAGCACAGGATCTGCACCTGACCCTCGCGAACCGCAAGGAACAGGTCTCTCTCGCAACCACCTACCGCGTGTTGCAGTCGCTGGCTAACGCCGGTGAGCTGGACTCGGTCAAGGGCGTTGAGGGTGAGACCCTGTACCGCCACTGCCAGGTAAAGGACCATCACCACCACCTGCTCTGCCGCCGATGCGGCACCGCCATCGAGCTGGAAGCGCCCGCCCTCGAGGACTGGGCACTGGCCATGGGCAAGCAGCACGGCTTCTCGGAGCTGGAGCACGTGGTTGAAGTGACCGGTTACTGCCCGGACTGCACTTTGGCACGTCGCGAGGAAGAATCGCAGGGCGACACTGCACGCTAACGTTGCAGGCTAAGCCGCACCCCTCACCTGCTGAGCGGCTTTCCTTCACCGGAGAAGATTCTTCTCTGGAGGAAAAAGAGAGGTGGCGTCTTCAAAGATCTTTGACGCCACCGCAGCACGACACACAGGGCATCTGGACAAGGCGACACATTGCCGAACAGGTTGAGCCCGCCTCGCGCACCGGGTGCATAATCCGTAGCGCGAACACAGCACGACAGTAAAGAGCCCCACCTCGGGAACGAGGTGGGGCTCTTTACTTTATGGACTGCCGTCAGCAGAGGCTACAGCCTTCTAGACGGGTTTATGCCTTCTCCGCCAGCTGGCGACCCGACGCGCTGTGGCGGCGCTTCACGCCACCAATCACACGGCACACCACGTAAATCAGGAAGGAAATGCTGGTCACGTAGGGGCTAATCGGCAACGAACCGGCAAGCGCCAGAAGAATACCGCCCACAATGGACGCCTCCGCGAACAGCACCGACAGGATCAGGGTGCGTACCGGAGAAGCAGTCACCTGCATTGCCGCAGCCGCCGGAGTAATCAGCAGAGCCAGCACCAGCAGCGAACCGACCACCTGCACGGACAGCGCCACAGCAATACCCAGAATCACCATGAATACCAGGGATAGGAAGCGCATCGGCACGCCCTTAGCGCGGGCGACCTCCGGGTCCAGGGAGGCGAAGCTCAGCGGACGCCACACGATGACCAGCAGGGAAATAATAACCACCGCACCCATAATCATGGTGTGCAGCTGGTCGGCATCCACGGACACAATCTGACCGGTCAGCAGACCGAACTTATTCGCGCTACGACCCTGGTACAGGGACAGGAAGAGAATACCCAGGCCCAGACCGAAGGGCATGAGTGCACCAATCACCGAGTTTGAGTTACTCGCCTTAGAGCCCAGAAAAGCAATCAGCAGAGCCGAGGCAATCGAACCGACCATGGAGCCGGTCACCACGTCATAGCCGAGCAACAACGCCAGGGCGGCACCCGCGAAGGACATTTCAGAGATACCGTGCACCGCGAAGGCGTGGTCGCGCATCATCACGAAAATACCAACGAAACCGCCGATAAGGCCCAGCACGGCGCCAGCAAAAATGGAGTTCTGCAACATGTGCAGCAGCTCGCCGTAGCGGTCAAAAACGAAAATGCGGGAAAGCAAATCATTCTGCGCGGCGGCAACCGGAGCCAGGGCGGGAAGGGAAGCAAGAATGGTCATCGAGTGGTTCCTCCCGGAAGGTGTAGGGTGCGCTGCGTCTCGGACGGGCCAGACTTCAGGTGGGATCCGTGAACGTTCTGGTCGGTGCCCTCAATATGGCAGTGATCGCTCGCGTGGGTCTCGCCCACCACCACGTAACGACCATTGGACTTGAGCACGCTCACCGGGGTTCCGTACAGGGAGGTGAGGGTCTCGCTGGTCATGACCTCTTCGACCGAGCCGACCGTGAAACGGCCGTTCGCCAGGTAGAGCACACGATCCACATGCTCGATGATGGGGTTGATTTCGTGGGTCACGAACACCACCGCCACGCCGCGTTCACGGTTGAAGCGGTGAATCAGCTCAGCCACCGCGTACTGGTGGTTGAGGTCCAGGGAGAGTAGCGCCTCGTCAGCCAGCAGAATCTTCGGGTCGTTCGCGAGCGCCTGGGCGATACGCAGGCGCTGCTGCTCACCGCCGGAGAGCAGGCCCACGGGCACGTTCGCATACTCGGTCGCGCCGACGGCTTCGAGGAGTTCATCGACCTTGGCGCGGTACTTTCTGCCGTGCAGGCGGATGCCCCAGCGGTGCCCGTCCACGCCTAGACCCACGAGGTCGCGGGCGCGCATCGGGGTGGAGGTGGGGATGGACTTCTGCTGCGGTACGTAGCCGACGCCGGCGTTGCCCAGGCGTGCGGGCTTGCCGAGCACGGAGATTTCTCCGGCGTTGAGTCCGGTCAGGCCGAGAACGACTTTGAGGAAGGTGGACTTGCCGGAGCCGTTGGGGCCGAGCACGGCGAAGTACTCGCCAGCGCCGATGTCGAGGGTTAGATCTTTCCAGAGGGTGCGGGCCCCGAAAGCGAGGCTACCCCCGCGAATGGAAATCGCGGGGGTGGCACCGTTATTGTTGTCAGTCACTTAGGAGAGCGCCTTTTCGAGGTTGCTGACGTTGGTCTTCATCCATGCCAGGTAGTTGGTGTTTTCCGGCAGGGTTTCGGTGAAGGATACGTAGTTCACCGAGGCGTCCTTAGCTGCCTGCAGCACCTCGTTGGTCTGGGAGGTGGAGGTCTGCTCGTTGTAGGCGAGCAGCTGGACCTTCTTCTCGGTGACCATGTCCTTGGTTTCCTTCAGGACGAGGGCGGGAACGTCGTTGCCGGCTTCGGCTGCCTCAGCGAATTCGCTGGGGGTTGCGTTCTCTGCACCGGTAGAGGAAATCAGGTAGTCCGGCACGGGCTCGGTGGACAGGTACTTCTTGCCCTCGCCAGCGATTGCCTTGGCGGTGGTGTCCAGTGCGTCCAGTTCCTTGGAGAAGGTGGATGCGTTGGTGCGGAATGCTTCAGTGTGTGCGGAGTCGATGCCTGCAAGCTCTTCAGCAATCTGCTGGGCGACCTTCTTCATGGTTTCGAAGTCGTACCAGAGGTGCTCGTTGAACTCGTGTGCGTGGGCGTGGTCGCCGCCGTCTTCGTGGTGTTCGCCGCCGCGGTGGTCCTCGACCAGGTGGGTGTATTCGGCGTCGGTGAGCTTGCCGCTGACCTTGACCGCGTTCACGATCTTCTGGGAGGTGTTGTCCTTGCCCGCGAGGTCTTCGAGGAACAGGTCGTAGCCTGCGCCGTTGATGACGATCAGGGATGCGTCCTTCGCCTTGAGGCGGTCGGCGCTGGTGGCTTCGTAGGAGTGGGGGTCGGTGCTGGTGGAGGCAATCAGTGCGGTCACCTCAACGTAGTCGCCGCCGACCTGCTTGGCGATGTCTGCGTAGACGTCGGTGGAGGCGACGACCTTCACCTTGCCGTTGGAGCCAGCCGAGGAGGACGAACCGGAGGTCTTGTTCTCGGTTGCGCAGCCTGCCAGCAGCAGGGAGGACGCGGCGAGTGAGCCCATTGCGGTGAGGAAGTGCTTGCGGGTGATCTTCGGGTGCGACATGAGGGCTCTCTTTCGGTTTCGTTCTAGTCTGTAGGTTCCTTAACTACATCATGCGCACACCCGTATAAACAACTCTTTATTGGTGTCATTTGGGTGCTGTTAGGCAACCCTTTTCCCTGTCAGTAGCTTATGCAACAGGGATAGTTAGCTCAGCCTACGGCGCTCCCCCACCGCTACTTTATACTGCCGCTTCATCCCGCCGTCTGAGACTGCCCTTTGGGGGCATCCATAAGCTGTTTTTGACCGCCAAACAGCCCGCCCCGCGTTCTCTTTTACGAGAGCGCGGGGCGGGCTGTGTGTTCAAGATTTCCCCATTTCACCCGGGGTATCTCACGATGCGGTTACTGGGCTTATTACTGCGCTTCGCGCGCCTGCTGGCGGCGTACACGCTCACGCACCGCATCCTGGGTGGTGTCGTTGATTTCGCCGACCAGCTCCTCCAGCACGTCTTCGAGGAAGACCACACCGAGGGTGGTGCCGTGCTCATCCATAACCTGCGCGATATGGGTTCGGCTGCGTTGCATGGAGGCGAGCGCATCATCAATATCGGTAGTCGGGGTAAGCGTGTCCAGGGAACGCAGCTTGTACCAGGGGAAGGGCTCCTCGAACCGTTCGGGGGCGATGGCGAGGGCGTCCTTCACGTGCAGGTAGCCCATGTAGGTTCCGTCGTTGTCGGTGACGACAAAGCGGGAGTAGCCGCTACGTGCCACGGCACGTTCCAGTTCGGCGGGGGTGCAACCGAAGGGCAGGGTGACGAGCTTATCGCCGGGCACCATGATTTCGTAGACGTCTTTCTCGGTGAATTCGAGGGCGCTTTCAATCACGCCGGCGTCGTCTTCCACGGTGCCTTCCGCGGTTGAGGTTGCCACGATGGTCTGCAGCTCCCCCAGGGTGAAGGTGGAGGCGACTTCGTCCTTGGCTTCGACCTTCATGAGTGCCAGCAGCTTATTGGACAGGTTGTTCAGCAGGGCGACCACGGGGGCGAAGATCTTGGAGAAGGTCACCAGAGTCGGCACAATCCAGAGAGCCACACCGCGAGCTGCGAGGGTCACTGCGGCGTTCTTGGGAACCATCTCGCCAAAGATTACGTGCAGGTAGGTGACCAGAATCAGAGTGACACCGAAGGCGATGACGTCCACGATGGCGTGGGGCAGGCCAACCAGGTGCAGGGGCACTTCCAGCAGGTGGTGCAGCGCCGGCTCTGAGACGTTCAGAATCAGCAGGGAGCAGATGGTGATGCCCAGCTGGCAGGTGGCGAGCATGAGCGAGACGTTCTCTAGGGCGTAGATGACGGTCTGCGCTCGCTTGTTGCCGTCTTCGGCGAGCGGTTCGATTTGTGCTCGTCGGGTGGACATGATGGCGAATTCACCGGCGACGAAGAAGGCGTTACCGGCGAGCAGGATGACGAGCAGTGCGATGGCTACCCAGTCGTTCATGCGTTGCCTCCCTTCTCGGTCTGTTCCTGTGCGCTAGGGGCGGGGGTGAATCGAATGCGGTCGACGCGGCGGCCTTCGAGGGTGTCGACGCGCAGGGTACCGCCGGGCACGGGGACGCTGTCGCCAACTTCGGGGATGCGGCCGAGTCGTTCCATCATGAAGCCGCCGACGGTTTCGTATTCGGGGCTTTCCTCAACCTCGAGTCCGGGGATGAGGGCGTTGATTTCGTCGGGGCGGCGCAGGCCGGAGAACACCCAGTCGCCATTGCCGTAGCGCAGGGGGCGTTCGGTGCGGCCGCGGTCGTGTTCGTCGGAGACTTCACCGACGATTTCTTCGACGAGGTCTTCGAGGGTTGCGATGCCGGCGGTTCCGCCGTATTCGTCGAGGACCACGGCAAGCTGCAGAGCACCCTGGCGTAGCTGGGTGAGCAGCGCGTCCAGGTGCAGGGTTTCGGGGACCTGCAGCACGTCTTCTGCGAGGGCTCCGGCTTCGAGGGTTTCTCGAACTTCCGGGGGTACGCCGACTGCCTTCTTCACGTGCACGACGCCCACGATGTTGTCATGGTCGCCCCTGTAGAGCGGGAATCGGGAGTGACCGGTGGAGCGTGCCAGCTTGATGACTTCGGCAACGGGCGCGGTGTCTTCGAGCATGGCGACCTGGCCGCGCGGGGTCATGACTTCGGAGGCGGTCAGCTCGGAGAATCGCAGGGTGCGGTCCACGAAGCGTGCCGCATCGGAGTCGAGGGTGCCTTCTTCTGCGGAGCGGCGCACCATGGAGGAGAGCTCCTCGGGGGTGCGTGCTGCGGAGAGTTCTTCCTTGGCTTCCATGCCGAACCTGCCGAGAATCCAGTTGGCGGAGCCGTTCATGACGCGCACAAGCGGGGACATGACGCGGGTGAAGGCGAGCTGCGCGGGGGCGACTCGGCGTGCCACGTCGTAGGGTTCGGCAATGGCGAGGCCCTTGGGGAGCAGTTCGCCGACGACCATGGAGAGCAGGGTTGCGATGAGCATCGCGAGCACCAGGGTGAGCACGTCGGTCACACTGGTGGGCAGCCCCAGGCTGTTGATAGCACCGGTGGTGAGCGCCTTGATGGCGGCATCGAGGGTGTAACCGGTCAGCAGCGTGGTGATGGTGATGCCAATCTGGCAGCTGGAGAGCTGAGTGGAGAGCGTCTTGAGGCAGCGCAGGACAGCATCGGCGGCTTTATCGCCGGAGTCCTTTGCCTGCTGTACGGTGGCGGTTTCGAGCGCCACGAGGGAGAACTCTACGGCAACGAAGAAGCCCGTTCCCAGGATGAGGAGTAGGCCGATGAGCAGGAGGATTAGATCCACTCAGCCACCGCCTCCATCGACTGGTGTGCGGCGACTCGGTTCTGGTGAAGCACCACCGCGCGGGAGGTGTCCAGATGCTGGGCACTCGAAAGCGGGGTGTTTTCACGGGTAGCTGCACGGAACATCACGGTACGGAGTGCCGAGTATTCGGGCAGTATTCCGCGCTGACTAGTATTCAGGGTCTTACTCAAAGGGTCATCCATACCCAATATTTTAGCGAAGGTTTCGCCCTTATCCCCCGTCTTAGGGTGCCCTCTCACAGGCACACGCGTAGGCCGAGCGCACCCTCAACACCCTTTGAACCGCGTACAGTGAAAAATTGCATTGCGGATATGGCGCGATGAGCTGGAAAGTTCACCGTGATTCTCTTTACACTTATACATAGGAGCATGAGTGTGCCGCCATGCAAGCGGATGAACTCCGACGTTCACGGCACGCTAGGCAGGTTTGTACGGTGCACACCCCGCACATACGGCCACCACCATAGGCGATGCGCACATGCTCAGCGTGATGATTCGCCCCTCGAAGACGCGGGTCGTCTATGCCGGGGAGAGTCCCGGACGCGACGGATAAATTCACACTAATTGGAAGAGGCGTTTAACGTGCCAAATCTGCCAGAACATCTGGTGCCTGAGGAATTTGCCGGTAACGAATGGTTCGTTGAAGAACAGTACGAGCGTTACCAGAAGGACAAGAACCTCGTGGACCCTTCATGGTGGCCCATTTTTGAGACCATCGACAAGGCGCTGGGAGGCGCCGGTACCGCTAGTGCAGCTCCTGCTGCGGCACCCGCCGCACCGGCTGCACCTGCCGCACCTGCTGCAACTCCCGCTCCCGCGGCACCGAAGCCTGCGGCTGCGCCTGCTAACCCCACCCCTCCCGCTGCTACCAAGAAGGCTGAAACTGTGGAACCTGCTGAAGACAAGATTGTCCCCCTCCGCGGCCCTGCTAAGGCAGTCGTCACGACCATGGAAGAGTCGCTGACTGTCCCCACCGCAACCACCGTTCGTGCGGTCCCCGCAAAGCTGCTCATTGAGAACCGCGCAGCTATCAACAAGTACCTGGCAAGCACCCGCGGCGGCAAGGTTTCCTTCACCCACATCATTGGTTACGCTGTGATTCGCGCAGTGGCAGCGATGCCCTCGATGAACGTGACCTACGGCGTGGACGAGAAGGGTAAGCCCGTTGCAATCCACAACGCGCACGTGAACTTTGGTCTGGCTATTGACCTGCCCCGCCCCGATGGTTCCCGCAACCTGGTTGTTCCGAACCTCAAGGGTGCTGAGCAGCTGAGCTTCCGCGAGTTCTGGGATGCGTACAACGACATCGTTAAGCGTGGCCGTAACGGCGCGCTGACCATTGAGGACTTCCGCGGCACCACTGTTTCGCTGACCAACCCCGGTGGTATCGGTACCGTCCACTCGGTGCCCCGCCTTTCTAAGGGCCAGGCAGCCATCATCGGTGTGGGTGCTCTGGAGTACCCGGCTGAGTTCCGCGGCCTGTCCGAGAAGCTCATCACCCAGCAGGGCCTGTCCAAGATCATCACCCTGACCAGCACCTACGACCACCGCGTCATTCAGGGTGCAGGTTCCGGTGAGTTCCTGAAGCTGGTTGAGCACTACCTGCTCGGTGGCGACGACTTCTACGACGCTATCTTCCGCGATCTGAAGGTTCCCTTCGAGCCGGTCCGCTGGGCACGCGACAACCACGTCGATGACGCTCACGAGATTTCCAAGGTTGCACGTATTCAGCAGCTGATTCACGCGTACCGCGTGCACGGCCACCTGACCGCAGCAACCAACCCCGTTGGCTACAAGATGCGTTCGCACCCGGATCTGAAGCTGGAGAACTACGGCCTGACCCTGTGGGATCTGGACCGCGTCTACCCGACCGGTGGCTTCGGCGGTGCCGAGCGTCTGCCGCTGCGCACCATCCTGGAGCGCCTGCACGAGGCATACTCCGGCTCTCTGTCTGTTGAGTACATGTACTCTGAGGACCCCGAGGTTCGCGCATGGTTCCAGGAGCGCCTGGAGCGCGGCGTTGCTAAGCCGACCCGCGAGGAGCAGCTGCGTGTTCTCTCTAAGCTGGTTGAGGCTGAGGCATTCGAGAACTTCCTGCAGACCAAGTACCTGGGTCAGAAGCGCTTCTCCCTGGAGGGCGGCGAGTCCCTGATTCCGCTGCTGGACGCTGTTCTGGACAAGGCCGCTAACAACGACCTGAAGGGCGTTGCCATCGGTATGGCACACCGCGGCCGCCTGAACGTGCTGACCAACATTGCTGGTAAGTCCTACGCTCAGATTTTCCGTGAGTTCTCCGGCACCGCAGCACCCTACGAGGGTGGCTCCGGTGACGTGAAGTACCACCTCGGTACCGAGGGTGTCTTCACCTCCGATTCCGGTAAGCAGACCCAGGTGTACGTGGCTGCTAACCCCTCGCACCTTGAGGCTGCAAACACCGTGCTCGAGGGTATTGTCCGCGCTAAGCAGGATGTCTACCGCGAGCAGGGCGTTGAGGGCCACCCGGTCCTGCCGATCTTGATTCACGGTGACGCAGCGTTCGCTGGCCAGGGTATCGTCATGGAGACCCTGCAGATGGCTGACCTGAAGGCGTACACCACCGGCGGCACCGTGCACGTTGTGGTGAACAACCAGATTGGCTTCACCACCCTGCCCAACGACGGCCGCACCGCAACCCACGCTACCGACATTGCGCGTATGACTAAGGCTCCGGTCTTCCACGTCAACGCTGATGACCCGGACGCAGTGGTTCGCGCAGCACGCCTGGCATTCGAGTACCGTGAGCGCTTCGGTCGCGACGTTGTCATTGACCTGATTTGCTACCGCCGCCGCGGTCACAACGAGGCTGACGATCCGTCGATGACCCAGCCGAAGATGTACCAGGACATCGACGCTCTGCCTTCGACCCGCACCCTGTACGCACAGGACCTGGTCGGTCGTGGCGATGTCTCTCAGGAAGAGGCAGACGAGGTTCTGGACTCCTACCACTCGAAGCTGGACGCTATCTTCGTCGAGACTCAGTCTTCGGCACCGGCTCCGTCCGCTCCGCACGTTTCCGGTCTGGAGTTGCCGGCTGCTCAGCAGAACACCGAGGTCGTTCACGCTGGCAAGACCGCAATCTCCCGCGAGACTCTGCAGCACATCGCTGACGCGTTCGGCAAGGCTCCCGAGGGCTTCACCATCCACAAGAAGCTGAAGAAGCTCATGGATCAGCGTGTTGAGATGGGCCGCACCGGCAACGTGAACTGGGGCATGGGTGAACTGCTCGCCTTCGGTTCGCTGCTGATGGAGGGCACCGACGTTCGTATGAGCGGTCAGGATGTTCAGCGCGGTACCTTCGTTCAGCGTCACGCTGTTCTGCACGACCACATCACTGATGAAGAGTGGTCGCCGCTGGAGCACCTCTCTGAGGATCAGGGCAAGTTCCGTATCTACAACTCCTTCCTCTCTGAGTACGGCGTTCTCGGCTTCGAGTACGGCTACTCGGTGGAGCGCCCCGACTCGCTCGTGGTGTGGGAGGCTCAGTTCGGTGACTTCGCGAACGGCGCTCAGACCATCATTGACGAGTTCGTGTCCTCCTCCGAGCAGAAGTGGGGCCAGCGCTCCTCGCTGGTTATGCTGCTTCCTCACGGCTACGAGGGTCAGGGTCCTGACCACTCCTCGGCTCGTGTTGAGCGTTACCTGCAGCTCTGCGCTGAGAACAACATGACTGTGGCTTGCCCCTCGACCCCGGCTTCGCACTTCCACCTGCTGCGTCGCCACTCTCAGCACCGTCCGTACAAGCCGCTCGTGGTGATCAGCCCCAAGCAGCTGCTGCGTCTGAAGGCTGCTGCGTCCTCCATCGAGGACTTCACCGAGGGTTCGTTCCAGCCGGTGATTGGTGACCGTTCGGGTATTAACCCGGCTCAGGTTGAGCGTGTGGTCTTCGTATCCGGTCGTCTCTACTACGATCTGGAAGCTGAGCGCGAGCGCCGCGGCGACACCAAGACCGCTATTGTCTCGGTGGAGCAGCTGTACCCGCTGCCCGAGAGCGAGATCAAGGAGCAGCTGGCTCTGTACTCGAACGCTACCGACGTTGTGTGGGCTCAGGACGAGCCTGCTAACCAGGGTCAGTGGCCGTTCATGGCTCTGAACCTGCAGCCGCTGATCGACCGCCGTATGCGTCTTGCTTCCCGCCCCGCAGCTGCTTCCCCGGCTGCCGGTACCGGTAAGCTGCACGCAGCTGAGGCTGAGGCTCTGCTCAAGCAGGTCTTCGAAGGCTAAGGTCTTCTACAGCTAACCGGCTAAGGATGTAGCTGTTCAAAAACTGTCTCCCCGTCAGGTGTTTCTGGCGGGGAGACAGTTTTTTAGTCTCGGATGCTTACCGGAGAGGGTATTAAGTTCGAAAAGAGGCTCAAGAGCGCTTATCCTAGATATAAAGACTATTACTCACGTGCCTTGCCGCCTCTCACGGCGGGCGCATACTGCAGAAGAAAGAATTCCGTGGAGCAACGCAATATTCGAATTGTGGCAGTCGGCGATGACCTGCTCGCCGGTGTTGGGGATCCCCGTACTCTCGGCTGGTTTGGCCGTGTTATGGCGCGCACCCCGCAGACCACCGCATCCATCGCGGCATATAACCTTGCCGCACCCAATGAAGGTAGCGAGCAGCTGAACGCACGCTGGTTCGAGGAGGCGCGCCGCCGCTTCGTTCCCGGTGCTGATAACCGCCTCATTATTGCTCCGTCGACCTTTGACATTGATCTGGGTCTGACCAGCGCACGTTCGCGTTTGAACCTGGCGAACATTGTGGACATGGCGTCGCAGAACAACATTAAGGTTCTGGTCGTTGGCCCCCCGCCGACCCTGGACGCTGAGCGTAACCGCCGTATCGCTGACCTGTCGGCAGCGTATGCGGATGTGGTGACCCGCCGCAACCACGTGTACGTGGATACCTTCAACCCGCTGCTGCACCACGAGCAGTGGCGCAACGACCTTGCCGCTAATGACGGTCGCCCGGGTCAGTCCGGTTACGGTCTGATGGCGTGGCTGGTTCTGCACCGCGGCTGGTACAACTGGCTGAACATTCCTGAGCACGGCTAAGAGCCCGCTCCCCTAGTCGGACCTGGTCGGAAGAGCGAAAAGGCGCGAAGAAAGTTCGTGTTTTTTCGCTCATATCCCGGTTCCAAGATGCAATCATGCCGTTTCTATGAAAAAATAGACGGCGTTGCCCTTATAGCGTGGAGCACCGGTTTTCGGTGACCGCCTCTGATAGGGCAGGTAATAGGGGCACGCACCGCGAAGGTGGGGCGTGCATCCATGAACACTATAAGGAGGCTCTGATGAGCAAGCGCGGTCGTAAGCGCAAGGACCGTCGTAAGGGCGGCGCAAACCACGGTAAGCGCCCCAACGCATAAGGTATCTTGCATACACTTTAAAACCCCGGCGTTTCGGATATTATTCGGACCCGGGGTTTTGCTTTACCCGCAGATGTTTGTGCACATTCTGCGGAATAAAGAGAAGAATTCTACGTTATGACAGTGAACGCCTGGCGCGTTCCTGTAGAGGAGAGAACATGGCTGAAACCAACACCGCGGCGGATACCCGCGAGCTGCGCGAACGCTTTACCGCGGACGCTATGCAGTACGTGGATCAGCTCTACGCTGCCGCCCTGCGGATGAGCCGCAACTCTGCCGATGCTGAAGACCTGGTTCAGGAAACCTATATGAAGGCTTTCGCCTCATACCACCAGTTCACCGAGGGTACGAACCTGAAGGCGTGGCTGTACCGCATCCTGACGAATACGTACATCAATCTGTACCGTAAGCGTCAGCGTGAGCCGCAGCAGTCTCAGGGTGAAACGGTGGAGGATTGGCAGCTGGCTCAGGCTGGTGAGCATGATGCGGTGGGTCTGCGTTCTGCTGAGGCCGAGGCGCTGAGCGCCCTGCCGAGCACGGAGGTTCGTGAGGCTCTGAATGAGCTGTCTGAGGATTTCCGCATGGTGGTGTACTACTCCGATGTGGAGGGTTTCGCGTACAAGGATATTGCGGAGATTCTGGATATCCCGCTGGGCACGGTGATGTCTCGTCTGCATCGTGGCCGCCGTATTCTGCGTGAGAAGCTGCTCGATTATGCGCGTGAGAACGGTCTGCGCCCTTCAACCATCGCGAAGGTAGAGGCGAAGGCTGAGGAGAAAGCTGCAGCGAAGGCGAGCGCTAAGGCGCAGCTGGCAAAGGCTACCAAGGGCGCTAAGACAGCCAAGGGCGTAAAGTCCCCTCCGGCGGGCTCTCGTTCCGAGGCGCCTGCGGCTTCTTAGCTTCGCTCTTCTACACGTGAGTTAGCCCCAGAGCCTGAGGCTACACTCCCCTAACGCTTTATACCTTCCGTGTGAAAGGAACCCCGATGTCAACCACAGACAAGAATTCTTCCATCCCCGAATCTCCTGCGGCTTCCGAGCCGTTGGAGGATTGCGGCGGTCAGCCCTGCTCGTCGACACTCAAGCACCTCTACGAGTTCCTCGATAGGGAGCTGAGCCCCGAGCAGCTGCGCACGATTCAGGCGCATCTGAATGCCTGCCCCGAATGCGCGGATGTGAAGGACTTTGAACTGATGGTGCGTGAGAAGATGCGTTCTTCGTGCGCTCAGCAGGCGCCCGAGCAGCTAAAGGCGCGTCTGCTGCAGGATGTGCAGAAGTTCTGCGCCGAGGCTAACCTCTAAGTAACGCGAACTCATAATGCTCCTGTACGCATGAAGGCGGTGCACCAATGACGGTGCGCCGCCTTTCTGCATGTTGCGTTGGCTAGCACTACCTGGTGTGCATTGCCTATCTCACCGCTAGAGCCCTCAGCGGCTCGCAAACCCTCAACCGGTAGAATAGGGGTAGACGTCAACCGGCGCAGCGTCTCTGAGTCTGCGCCCTCCCCATGATTTGAACCAGAAGAGGATGTATGAGCGACGCAGCAGTGCAGCTTTCCCCCGGTGATTGGCCCGCTCCCCTGGCACCCGCCTCCAGCGAAGCCGCTGGCAAGAACGCGCTGGTGCATATTCCGGGTTCTAAGTCGCTCACGAACCGCTATCTGTTGCTTGCCGCTCTAGCTGATTCCCCCTCGTATTTGCGTGCGCCCCTGCATTCGCGCGATTCGGCGCTGATGATTGAGGCGCTGCGCCAGCTGGGTGCGGGCGTTGAGCTGGTGCCGACCGATTCGCCGTTCGGCCCGGATGTAAAGGTCACTCCCCTGAGCTTTGTGGAAGCACATTCCACACGGGCTCAGCCGCGCACCGTGTCGATTGAGTGCGGTCTTGCCGGTACCGTGATGCGTTTTGTCCCCGCCCTGGCGGCGCTTCTGCCGGGTGAGTTCGCTTTTGATGGTGACCCGCACGCCCGTCAGCGTCCGATGGGCCCGGTTCTGGAGGGTCTGCGTCAGCTGGGTGTGCAGGTGGATTGTGAGCAGGGCGAGAACGCTCTGCCGTTTGTGCTGCGCTCCCCCGGTCTGGCGAGCGCGGAGGGCGTTTCTGAGGCGCCCGTGGTGCGTATTGATGCGTCTACGTCGTCCCAGTTCGTTTCGGCTCTGCTGCTGATGGAGCCTCGCCTGCCGCAGGGCATGGTGCTGGTGCATGAGGGCTCTTCGGTGCCGTCCATCCCGCACATTCAGATGACCGTGGAGGCGCTGCGCCAGATGGGTATTCGGGTGCAGGAGCACTACCCGACTCAAGGCAACGAAGCAGGGGGTGGCGAGTACCGCTGGACGGTTCACCCCGGTTCCTTCCCCGGCTTTGAGATGACCATTGAGCCGGACCTTTCAAATGCCGGTCCGTTCCTTGCCGCCGCAGTGGTCACCGGCGAGTCGGTGTCTATTCCCCATTGGCCCGCCCCCGCGGCTGATTCTTCGGCGGGCACGACCCAGGTGGGCGATATGTGGCGTGAGCTTCTGCCCGCGCTGGGCGCCCAGGTGAGCTACGCTGAGGGCCGTCTGACCGTGACCGGCCCCGCCCAGCTTCCCGAGGGCGATTTCTCCTTTGATTTGTCTGCCGGTGGCGAGTTGGCGCCGACCATGGCAGCTGCCTGCGCCTTCGTGAAGGGCCGCGTTGAGCTGACCGGTATTGCGCATCTGCGCGGTCATGAGACGGACCGCCTCGCCGCGCTCGCCGCCGAGATTAACCGTCTGGGAGGCAGCGCCCACGACACCGCCGATTCGCTGGTGATTGAGGCGCCCATCCCCGCTGACGCTGAGGCTGAGCAGGTTCTGGCGCGCACCTACGACGATCACCGCATGGCGACCTTCGCGGCGATTATTGGTCTGCGCCGCGGTAACGTGGTGGTGCAGAACGTAGCCACCGTCGCGAAGACCATGCCCGAATTTACCGCAATGTGGGAGGACATGCTGGCGCAGTGGCAGACCGGCGCCTCCACCGCTGATGCTACCGCCGACCAGGAGGTCTTCTAAATGGGTTCTTCCCGCATGAACGTGCGCGATTTCTCCGAATGGGATGAGTCAGATGTGCGCGTGCGCCCGAACAAGAAGGGTTCCCGCCCCCGCACGAAGGACCGCCCGACCTTCAAAGAAGCGATTCGTGGCAGGGTCATTACGGTGGACCGCGGCCGCTGGTCGGTCGTCGTTGATGAGGGTACCGAGAAGGAGCGCACCCTCGTTGCGGCGCGCGCTAAGGAGCTGCGCCGCACCGCGATTGTGACCGGCGACTTTGTGGACCTGGTGGGTGACACCTCCGGCGCGAAGGATACCCTGGCGCGCATTGTGCGTCTGGGTGAGCGTACCTCCATTCTGCGCCGTAGCGCCGATGACACCGACCCGTCGGAGCGCGTGGTCGTGGCAAATGCTCAGCAGCTGGTGATTGTGGTTGCTGCAGCGAACCCTGAGCCGCGTACCGGCTTCATTGACCGTGCCGTGGTGGCGGCGTTTGATGCCGGTATCGAGCCGATTCTGTGCATTACCAAGACCGATGTGCGCTACCCGCAGAACCTGCTGGATTACTATGCGGCAAGCGGTTTGAAGATTGTGCTCTCTTCGTCTTCTGATGGTCTTGCGCCGAGCCAGGAGGGCGCGAAGGGTCTGGAGTCTGCACCGGTTCAGGAGCTTCTACAGGAGCTGCTGGGTCAGGTGTCGGTGCTTCTGGGCCACTCGGGTGTGGGTAAGTCGACCCTGGTGAATGCGCTGACCGGCTCGGAGCGTGCGACCGGTCATGTGAACGCGGTGACGGGCCGTGGCCGCCACACGTCCTCGTCGGCGTTGGCGTTGCGTCCGGTGAATGCGAATGGGGAGCCGATGGAGCCGGGCACCTGGATTATTGATACTCCGGGTATTCGTTCGTTCGGTCTGGCGCATGTGCCCCCGGAGACCGTGGTAGAGGCGTTCGTGGATCTGGCACCCGGCGCGGCGGATTGCCCGAAGGCGTGTACTCACGCGGCGCAGGCTCCCGAGTGCGGCATAGAGGCGTACGTTGCCGCCGGTCACGCCGGTGAGAGCGGCCCCGCCCGCCTGGAGTCGCTGCGTAAGCTGCTGTTGCTGACTCCTGAAGAGGGCGATTCGGAGAAGGAACTGGGCGCTCTCGTTTAGGGTTCTATGCAGGGTTTTCTGCCCCTCCCGCACACACATTTTTGCTGACTACATCACCGATACTGAAGAAGAGCATTACTATGAGCCGTCCCCAGCAGTACACCGACGATTTGCGTCTTGCGCATATTCTTGCCGATAGCGTCGATCGTGTGAGCGCCATGCGTTTTCGTGACCGCCCGGTCTTCTCCCCCGCATCCGAGGTCCTAGAACCCGCCGAAGCGGCACCCGCCGCGGCACCGTTGGCTCCGTGGCAGCAGGCTACTCAGCAGCCCGCAGAACCGGAAGTACAGGAGCAGGAACCTGCCGATTACGCTTCGGGTGTGGCTCAGGAGGTTGAGGAGCTTCTGCGTGCGCAGCTGTCGCGTGTGCGTACTCGTGACGGTATTGCCGGTGAGCATGCCGGCTATAACGGTCAGGCGTCGCGCCAGTGGGTGATTGCGCCGATTGCTGAGCTGGATAATTTTCGCCGAGGCGTGCCGGTGTGGGCGACTCTGATTGCTTTGCTGGATCAGGGTGAGCCGGTGGTGGGTGTGGTGTCTGCGCCCGCGCTGGGTCGTCGCTGGTGGGCTGCTCGCGGTTCGGGCGCGTACACGGGTAAGTCCTTGGCGCAAGCGACTCGTCTTGAGGTGTCCTCGCTGACTCAGCTGAATCAGCTGTCTGCCGCGTACACCGACCTCGCCTCCTGGAAGGCGGCTTCTGAAGGCGCTGTAGACCGCTCTGGCGAGCTTGTACAGCTTCTGGGCTCTGTGGGTCGTTCCCGCGCGTACGGTTCTTTCTGGGCGGCGTGTATGCTCGCTGAAGGTGCCGTGGATACCCTCGTGGATCCGTCTCTGTCGTTCTACGAGGTGGCGGCGCTGCTGCCGCTGATTCGTGAGGCTGGCGGCGTCGCCTCCACGCTGGAGGGCGATCTGCCCGAGAACGCGGGTGTTTCGGTCTCCGGCGTGCACCCAGTGTCCCTGGTGGCGAGTAATACGGCGGCGGTCCAGCAGCAGGTGCTGGAGGCGCTCGCACCCCGTTCCTAGACTCTCTCCACCCCTAGCCCCTCCCCCCGATGGTGGTAGCAATATAGCGAGGCGGCGGCTTTCCGGTAAGTGGAAAGCCGCCGCCTCGCTATGTATCGCTATGAGAGCAAGCGTTGCCAGTTTTAGGACAGCATGGTGAGGGTGCCGAGCAGACCCAGCAGGCTCAGACCCGAGATGATGTACGCCAGAATGTTGAAGGTCGTCATCTTCGAGGTGTACTTGGTGACGTGGCCGGCGTTCACCTTCGCCGAGTAGATGGCAAGCCAAATGGAAACGCCGACCGGGATCAGACCCACGAGCAGCAGAGCAATCACCATGATGTTGGGGCTCAGGCTCAGGCTGGAGCTATATTCAGAGGAGCTGTAACCGCGGGAGTTGAGCGTTGCTTCAGAGTGGAGTGCCGCGACCTGAATCCACGCGTAGAGGGTCAGCGCCAGGGCGCCCAGGGAGGCGCCGAAAGCGCCAATGGAGTAGAAGTAGCCGGGGCCGCGGAAGTCGCCGGTGGTCTCACCGTAGGGGCGGCGGTATTCAGCCGGCACCTGGTAGACGTCCGGGATGCGCTGGTAGCTGTCGTCGCGGTCGCGCACGTTTGCGGGTGCCACGCCCAGGGCGGGGCCGCCGGGTGCTGCACCGATGGGAGCGCCGGGTGCTACGCCTGCAGGTACCGGCTGCGGGGAGTTTGCGTTGTTCTGCTCCGGGAAGGAGGGGGTGGGAATCTGGTTTTCCATGGTGTGTCCTTGAGTGGTCGTCATAGCGGCTGCCGCATCGTAGCGGTGGTGCACCTATGAGCGACTTTTGGGTTGCTCTCGTACATTGCCGGTGAGGTTGAATGAACAGCCAACACCGAACAACGATATCTACCCTTCGATACTACGGCATAGGGTGCGTTTTCGTCTTCTCTGATGGCGTTCTCATTACAATGCGGTCACCTGAGCGTCCTCCAAGCGTGCAGGCGCACCCCGGGCCAACCCGAAAATGGGCATAAAAATACCCGGCAGGTGACGCCGTGGGGCGTCCTGCCGGGTGGTAGAAACCTACCGCGGTTCTTCCTCTGGATTGGAACCGATTATCACCGCCGCACCCCTACTCGCTCCGCGAGGTTTCCGAGGCGGGCTATGAATCCATTGCCACCCTACGCCGTGCTATCCGCGGCGGTCACCTTCAGGCCGTCTACGCGGGCGATCGAGTCAAAGTTAGCGCCGAGGCACTCGATGCTTATGCGCGCGTCAACCGAGCGCTTCGCCTCCAACGGGGGGGGTGAGCACCGATGAGCGCAACAACAACCCGCCAGCACAGGCCCATGCGAGCCCCTTCTGGCGGGTTGTTCTGCGCGAGCCGAGCGCCCTGCAGGCGCGGGTCAGAGAATGACCGCAGTGCCCGTCGCGATGGCGGCGAGCATGCCGTTGTCGGTGCCGGCGGTGAAGTAGTCGACCTTCACGCCGACGACCGCATTGGCGCCCATCGCCTCGGCGCGGGCGCACATTTCATTGACGGCGGTCTCGGAGGCGCCGCCAATCTCTTCCTCGTACTGGGAGGCGCGGCCACCGAACAAGTTGGCCAGGCTCGCACCGATGTCTTTGAACATGTTGACACCGGAGATCGCTTCGCCGGAGACCATACCGATGTACTCCTTGACGGGTGCACCCTCAACAGTCGGGGTCGTCACAACAAGCATTATTCACTCCAATCATAGAGAGCTAACGTAACAACACTACCTGTCTTCTCGCGCTACGGCTAGTAGACCACCGGCTGCACGAACACGAAGCTCCTAACACTTCACACTCGCCAGGCTGCCGCTATTCGGACTGTCAGTTTTCACCCGCGAGTTTAATCGGATGACGCACGATGGTCTTCAACTTGTCAGGTGTTACCTTGCGAGCGTCCGACAGATAAACCTCGTGGTGGCGCCGCTCCTCCGACAGGTCGATCTCGTAGCCTTGCTCGCGCGCGAAGGCATCCATGGCTTCGACCGTGGCAGGCTCGTCGTCGTAGCTACCGACGTGCAGACACTGGACGCAGAGCCCCTCGCGTACCCGAAGATACTCCGCAATCGAGCAGTCAATCTTCTTTTTCGCCGTCGCCTCCTCGACCGCCCAGCCGAAGACCTCCCGTGTCACGAAGTCGGGTAGACGGATAACGGCAATCCAGTTGAATGCCTCCTTGTGGGCGTAGTCGACCCCCTCCACGGCGTCCTGCCACCAGAAGCCTTCCAAAGGCGGGACGACAAAGTCGGTATAGCCCTCGATCTGACGAGTACCCTTCTTGCTCATTTTGATTGTGTAGGAGATGGCATACAGGACCGCGATTGCCTGCTGGTAGGCCCCGCCTTCTTCGTTAGGGTCACCACTTCCACACACCGCCACGTAGGTAACCGGCGGGACCTCGATAATGCCCGGCCTCTTCTTGGGGGCGTAGAGTTCCTTGTGTTCCTTCTTAAAGTCAAAGGCCATGTCAAGCTCCTTCGCTCGCCACGACGGTACCACAAGTGCTATCTGTCACTCTCCTCGCGGCCCTATCCGCGCTGCTAAGGGATCCGATTGTTAACTCAATTCACGGGCGTTTCTGCGCGCCTGACGAGCGGTTCCACCATCGTTCCCTGAGGCAGAGCTGCGCATCTGGGCGGGGTAGGGCACTGCGAGCTCATGAGCCGCGACTCGCTCACATACGGGGCTATGCTGCGCGGGCTTGTCGCGGAGGGGCACACCGGTACACCCCAGAACGAACCAGCAATACAGACCGACAATTGGGCATAAAAATACCCGGCAGGTGACGCCGTGGGGCGTCCTGCCGGGTGGTAGAAACCTACCGCGGTTCTTCCTCTTAGAAACCTCTAAGCGATGTTTTACACGCTAGGTCCCTTAGGAGGTCCCTTAGGGAACTTTGAATCACTCTCAAGCGTCCTTCTGGCTACAAAAGTGACCAAAAGACCCCCTAAAATTGCACCTAGAATTGATACTGGCTCGAAGAACTCCCAATCTCTGGCAATTGAGATAACCACCCAGAACATCGGAACAATAGTGAGAAGAAATCCTAGTGTAAATATATTCTTCGCACGCATTTGACCTCTCCCAGATTAAAGAGCGCAGGACACTGCTACAACAGCTAGCGCAACGGCAATTAGTGCCGGACCTCCAATGGCTTTTCCAAAACCACCAACGAATGCTGGCCCTAAAGCTCTTGCAATCGTGGAAGCAGCTAACCCCACATAAGCTTTATGATGAATGCATTCCCACGTCACATAGTGACGTATATTACATCACTACTCAGCAGTCTATCAGAGAGTCTCGTCAGATGTAACGCGTAAATCGACATTACATGAAAAACATGCATCTTCTGTCAAACACGCTCTCAGTGGCGGGTCCACTGCCGCATCTAATCGCGCGGTCGAGGCCCATGATGGTGGCCACCACGCCGTCGATATTCTCGGTGGATTTTTCTTTGTCGGGTTTGATGTTCCCGGCAGAGTCGGTGCGGATGAAGATGTTGTCCATCTAAACCTTTCGACGCCAGCCCATACTTTTTGACGTTAGCCCAAACCTTTTGACGCCCAACCCACGAGCACGCAGGCACGCCCCGAACGGACCCGAAAATGGGCATAAAAATACCCGGCAGGTGACGCCGTGGAGCGTCCTGCCGGGTGGTAGAAACCTACCGCGGTTCTTCCTCTGGATTGGAACCGATAATCACCGCCGCACACCCGTGAAGGTGAGCGGACGATTGGGAGATCGTGGAGATGCGGGGAATCGAACCCCGGTCCGATGTGGCGTCAACGGGGCTTCTCCGTGCGCAGTTTATGCGAACGCTACTTTTCGGCTCCGGTACTTGCATAAACACATATACCGACGAACCTAGTCACGTAAAAGTCCCGCCAGCCCCCGCAACAAGGGCTAGCAGCAGTGGCCTTTTAAGTCGATGCCGGTAACTGAGCCAAAGGCATGCTCAGGCCGACAGACGGCAACTCGCGCTTAGGCAGCGAGTGCGAAGTCAGTGCGCTTAGATTCTGCACTTAATTTTTTGCAGAGGGCGTTAACGAGATAACCCTGCATCCTCGGCACGCTTCACCCATCTCAACTCACATCGTCGAAACCGATCATCCCCCTATGCTTTTATCAAAAAGCCCACCGTCTTCTGAAAGTTTTCCTCGACATACCTTGACGCCGTGGTGCCATTCAAACACGGTAGAGATTCAGTATATCCAAGATGTTTAACGGCGTGCAAGTCCCCCACCCCGCACACGCCCGAACCAACGGCGGGCGCAAAAATTCAGGGCAGAGCAAACGGGGTGAAGCACCCCAGAAAATCTGGGAGCCCCACCCCGTCGTGTACCGTATTAGGCGGCTAAAACTTAGCGGTGAGCCGGAACAGTCATGCGGTTGTTCGGGTTGTCACCAATCTGGCAGACCACGTTACCGTGACCGTCCTCGGTACCAACCTCAAGGCACTTCTGAGTGGTCTGATAGAAAGAAATGAATACGAAAAGCATGCAAATCGAAATCAGGACAGACACCGCACCGGTGATAATACCGGTGAGCGCGAATGCCTTACCTGTACCAGCTTCCTTGACCTTCTTCAGGGACAGCACACCCAGAATGATTGCGGCAATACCCAGCAGAGCGCCAAACACGAAGAAACCGGTCAGCACAGCCGCAATACCGAGGATCATTGCCGCCAGCGCCATGCCGGGAGCCTTCTTCGTCACGGGAGCCGCATACGGGTAACCCGCGGGCTGACCGTAACCGTAAGCATCCTGCTGAGGCTGCTGCTGGTAAGAGTTCTGCTGGTAGTTGTAGTCAGCGGGCTGCGCCTGGTACGAGGCGTCCTGACCGTAGCCGTACTGCTGCTGAGCGGGCTGAGCCTGGTAGGATGCGTCCTGACCGTAACCGTACTGGTTCTGCTGCTGAGTCTGACCGTAAGCGTTCTGTGCCGAAGCGCCCTGGGCAGAGGTACCCTGAGCAGCGTTCTGGCCGTAAGCATTCTGCGAAGAAGACTGCGCGCCGAACTGACCGTACTGGTTCTGCTGGGTCGAGTTCTGCGGAGTAGCGTTCTGCTGCTGTGCCTGACCGTAGGTGTTCTGAGCGGATGCGCTCTGACCGTAATCCTGGCCGTAGGTGTTCTGTGCCGAAGGAGCCTGGCCGTAATCCTGACCGTACGAGCTCTGGGCGGAAGAATTAGGCTGCTGAGCAGCGTAGGGGTTCTGCGCGTTCCCCTGGTTGTTTCCGTAGTTATTCTCAGACATCCGTCGTTCTTTCCTTCACAGTTGCAGCGAACAATTTATACTCGCCCAACGCACCATTGCGCGCTGAGTTCGGTTCCATTATATAAATAAGCCGTCATTGGGGTCATCTATGAAGTCCAAGATTCCAGAATCATCCCCCAGAGTCCACCAATCGGGCAGAATCAGCGCCGAAAAAGAGCAAGGGACCGAATAGTTCGACACTATTCGGTCCCTTCACGTCTCTATATGCTCAACGCGGCTTAGCGGCGGTACAGCTTGTACTCATCGGGGCTCATCGTCATGGTTTCACCATGAATGGTGCACACGTAGTTGCCGTTCGAATCCTGCACGGCCTGCTCAGCGCAGTCGCCGAGCATGCCAAGGCCAATCATGCCCAGAATCAGCACGACAACAGCAACAATCATGCCCAGCGCGCCGGTGACAATACCACCAATCGCCATGCCCTTACCGGAAGCGGTACCGTTCTTCACCTTCACCAGCGCAACAATACCCAGCACGATACCCGCCAGGCCAAGAGAAAGTCCACTAAAGATAAAAATACCGGTCAGAACACCCAAAATACCGCAGACCAAGGAGGCGATAGCCAGCCCCGAGCCCGGTTTCGGCTGGTAGCCGGGGTAGCCGCCCTGCATGTTGTATGCGGGTGCCTGCTGCGGTGCGGGAATGAACTCGCCCGGGTTCTGCTGGTAGTTCGGGTTCTCAGACATATGTCTCCTCAAAGAATGAATGGTGCTCGCGGTACGCCACGAATTTTTAACCATTATACGTGAGGAACCGCGCCCCGCCCCTACCGGCAAGTTCCTAGAGCAACCGTGCACCCCGGCCGTTGCCTCAGCTTTAGCCGAGGTTGCGGTAACGCATCGCGCGGCGCGCCTCCAGGTCATCCTGACGCTCACGCAAAGCCTGACGCTTATCGTACTCACGCTTACCGGTCGCCAAGGCAATCTCAACCTTCGCACGACCATTCGAGAAGTACAGCTTCAACGGAACCACCGTGTAACCGGTCTCCTTCAGCTTCTGCGCCAACTTATTAATCTCAGAACGATGTAGCAGCAGCTTACGGCGACGACGAGCCGCATGGTTCGTCCACGTACCGTAACCGTACTCCGCAATATGAATACCCTCGAGCCACATCTCGTTATCGGTCACCTGGCAGAAACCATCCACAATGGACGCCCCACCATCACGCAGAGACTTCACCTCAGTACCCAGCAGAACAATGCCCGCCTCATAGGTATCCACAATGTTGTAGTTGTGGCGAGCCTTCTTATTCTGGGCAATAATCGCGTTATTCGGGTCCTTCTTCGCGTCTTTCTTCTTTTTCTGAGCCATCACTCAATCCTTATACGTCTTAGCTCTCTTCAGCCGCGCGCCCCGAAGCACGCCAGCGAATACCAGCATCAATAAAGGCGTTCAAACCGCCATCCAAAACATTAGAGGTATTACCCTCCTCATAGCCGGTACGCAGATCCTTCACCATCTGGTACGGATGCAGAACATAGGAGCGCATCTGGTCACCCCAGCTTGCCTTAATGTCACCGGCAAGCTCCTTCTTCTTCGCGTCCTCCTGCTCCTTACGCAACAGCAACAGGCGAGACTGCAGCACACGCAAAGCCGCCGCACGGTTCTGCAACTGCGACTTCTCATTCTGCATCGACACCACAATACCGGTCGGCAAGTGAGTCATACGCACCGCCGAATCCGTCGTATTCACCGACTGACCACCCGGGCCCGAGGAGCGGAACACATCCACCTTAATCTCAGACTCGGGAATCTCAATAGCATCCGTCTGCTCAATCAGAGGAATCACCTCAACCGCCGCGAACGAGGTCTGGCGGCGGCCCTGATTATCGAACGGCGAAATACGCACCAGGCGGTGAGTACCCGCCTCCACCGACAGGCGACCAAAAGCGTACGGCGCGTTCACCTCAAAGGTCACCGACTTCAGGCCCGCCTCCTCAGCGTAGGAGGTATCCAGAACCTTCGTCGGGTAGCCATTCTTCTCCGCCCAACGCAGGTACATGCGCAGCAGCATCTCCGCAAAATCAGCGGCATCCACGCCGCCGGCACCCGAACGGATCGTCACCACAGCCTCACGCTGATCGTACTCACCCGAGAGCAGCACCAGCACCTCAAGCTCCTCCAGCTTGGCGCGGATCTCACCGCACTCACGCTCCGCATCAGCGAGCAGCTCGGCGGCGGTTTCCTCGTCCTCAGCCTCGGCAAGCTCCACCATCACCTCAACATCATCAATGCGAGAAGATAGCGAACGCAAACGGTTCAGCTCCGACTGCTTATACGACAGTGCGCTCGTCACCTTCTGCGCGTTCTCCACGTCATCCCACAAATCGGGTGCGGCAGCCTGCGCAGACAGGTCCTCAATGGCGCGCTCAATCCCCTCAATATCGCTCACAGCAGCAATAGAGGCGAAAATCGCGCGAAGCTCTTTAATCTCAGCAGAAAAGTCGAAGGATGCCATAGCCTTTAACACTATCGCGAAAATGCCAGAAAGTCCCGCCGTTACAGCCCGCAACAGCCCACAGCGCAGAAGGATGATGCAGGCAGAGGGCAGAAGACGCCCAACGAAGACATTAAAAGGGCATAAAACGAGGGCGCATCCGCTAGCCGTTACACTACCTTGCGGATGCACCCTCGCAGTCTATGGGGCTCACAGCGCCTCTAGTCGTTGGACGGGCCCTGGCTCGTCTTCAAACGCGACGAGCCGTGAGCGGTCACCTCAATACCATCAGGCACCAGAATCGACAGCAGCGGCGGACGAATACGAGCCGACAGGTACACGTGCACACTGTGATCAGAATCCACGGACACGTTCTCCAGGCGCAACGCCTGAAAATCCTGCCCCGGCTGAACCTCAGCCAGGTACGCGCTCGCATACTCCCACGCCGCCGAACCACTCGCCTCCTCCGGAGTGCGGATCGTGCGGGTAATCGAGTTCGCCTGAGCATCAGCCATATCCTGCAGATGCTGAGTCTGCAGATACGCGCCGGTAATCGCCACCGTCACCGAGCCAATGAGCAGAAGCAACGCCAGCATGCCCACAATCAGCGGGGCAATACTGCCTTCTTCCGGGCCTGATGCGACCGGTCCTGAGGCGAGCGCACGGCTCTGCGCACGGGCACGAACGTGGGCGTAGCGCTCCCGTACAGCCGAGAACAGGTGAGCAGTCGGAAACAGGTGAGCCGGCGAACCATTAGGAATCAGCATGACCAGACCCCCAACTCGTCGCATGAGAACTCACCGGAATCACGCCGCCACCCATAAACGAAGGCAGAAGCGGCAGACGCGCCTGAACCGTCACCGTGGCGTACGCCTTCGTACCCGAGACGCACTCACCCGACGCACAGCTCAACGACACGCTCACATCGGACGGCTCAACCCCGTAATCCGCGGCAGCATGCACCGCCAGACGCTGAGCCAAATCCGGGCCAACCGACGAGTCCTGCGGCTGCTCCTGCACATACAGCACCACCTGGGCGCTCGCCGCATGAGCCGCCATCACCGAAGACTGCAGGCTAAAAATCGTCAGAATGCCGTAGAGCACCGGGATGAGCAACGTAATACCTAGGCCCAGGAACTCCACAATGGCGCTACCCTCTTCAGAGCCGTGTTGTTCAGAAAGAGGTAGGTCAGCAAGAGACCGATCAGAACGATTCTTCAAGCGAGCCTTCACCCGCTGCCGAAGCGAAAAGCCACTAATCACCGGAACGATGCTCCGCATAAATCGCATGCCCCTTCACCTCAATAGAATCCGGAAAACCCCACGGACCCAGCACCGGCAACGGAGACTTCACCGTCACCTCCAAAGTGCGCACACCCGTAGAATCACTACTCTGACGGTACGAAATATTCTCAGCGTACGAGGACGGAAGAACACCCTCAATCATCTGACGGGTACGCTCCATGCCCTCCTGCGGAGTGCGGTCACGCATCGTACCGTAACGTGCCCCAGCCGCCGCAGCATCCACCAACATCGTTCGTGCATACAGGGCGAAAGAAACCTGCAGAATCGCCATAGTCAGCAACACCAACAGCGCACCGACCATGACGAATTCCGTGCTGGCGTCACCGCGCTCGCTCTCCTCCACAGAATATTCCGCAGAGGAAAGCTCAGCGGCAGTCAGCTCAGAAGCGATGCGGGGCTTACGCATTACTGGTGAACCAGAGCAATCGCGTCGTTGAACATCTTGGTCAGAGCGGGCTGAGCAATCGCCAAGATAGCGGCAACCAGCACGGCGCTCATCATGGTGATCATGACCCAGCCGGGCACGTCGCCGCGCTCGGGGTCATCCTGCTTGTTCTTCAGGCGCAGAGCCAGCACGGATGCGATAGCCAGGGCAATCAGCACGGTGAGGGTGGTGCGGAAACGACGGAACATGATTTTCTCCTTCTATCAAAGGGTGTAGTGTGTGGTTGGTGCGGCGCGCCGGGCAATCAGCCCAGCCCACCGCGGTGCAGCCGGTACGGTGTGTACCCGCCGCAAAATCTAAAAGTTCAAACGCATGAGCGACAGGCCCGGGAATACCGCGAAAATCACCGTCAGCGGCAGAATGAAAAACACCACCGGGGCGAGCATCGCAATCTCTTTCTTACCGGCTGTTTCCATCAGCTCACGCTTAGCGTTATCGCGCACATCCTGAGCCTGCGCACGCAACACATCGGCTAGAGGGGTGCCGCGCTCAATCGCCACGGCGATACCCTCAACGAAGCGGCTCAGCGCCGGAACGCGAGTACGCTCTGCAAACTCCTGCAGTGCGCTCAGCAGCGAAACGCCGGTGCGGGTCTGCGCCAAAATCTCAGAAAACTCGCGAGCCAACTCGCCACGCGAAGTCAGACAGATACGCTCCAAAGCCGCTAGCGCCGATTCGCCCGCCGTCACCGACAGAGCCATCATCTCCGCCAGCGCCGGGAACTCAGCGACCAGCTGCTTCTCACGCTTAGTCACTGCCTCGCCCAGCCACCAGTCACGCGCCAGAAAGCCGCTCAAACCGCTCACCAGCACCAGTACAAGAGCCACCAGGATGGAGAAACGCTCCTGCACCACACCGATAACGGTCAGCGCACTCATAACGGTCACACCGGCAAGCGCCCACAGCAGTTGCTCAGCACGAAACGCGCTCACACTCTGCGAAGAACCCGCGCGGCGCAGACGCTCCTGCACCGAACTATCACTCAGCGACGAACCGCTCAACGACGAAGATAGCGAACGAAGCAGCGGCGCACAGAACGCCGAAATCGCTTCCAACAGGCTCGGCTCACGGCGCTCCTGCTCCTTCAACAGCGACTCACGCAAAGTCTCACCGCGCAGCTGCGATGCCACACGATCAGAGAACGAAATACTGCGAGTATTCAGCACCGACGAAAGAATCAGACCCACGCCGGTCGCCAACAGCAGACCAAAAATCAGAGGCAGGTTCATCCGAACACCCTCCGTTCACGCGGCAACTCACCAATACGCAGCATCAGGCGGTACGCCGCCAAAGAAATAGCGGCACCGGCAATCATCAGCATCGCACCGGCAAACGAGTTATACACCATGCGCGCGGCAGGCTGAGTCGCCATCAGACACAGCACAAACCACGGCGCCACGCAGGAGAGGCGAGCCGCATTCACAGTCCACGACTGACGAGCCAGAAGCTCCGAACGGGTACGCGCATTCTCACGCAGAAAATCGCTCAGCGTGCCCAGCAACTTACCCAGGTCAGAACCGCCCACCTCGCGGGCAATCTTCAAAGCCTCAATGATGGTGTCCGCCACCGGGTCAGAAAGGTACTCCTTCAGGCGGTTCAGCGAGGGCACAAACTCACCCGACGCGCGGTAATCACGCGAGAAATGAGCGAAGGCGTCGCGTAGCTCTTCCGGGCCGCGGTAGGAGAGCTGAATCAGCGCCTCCGGCAGGGACAGGCCCGCACGAATCGCCGAACGCAGGTGGTCCACCGCATCCGGCCACAGCTGCCAAATGCGGGCATCCGCCGCGCGAGCACGATGATTCACAACCACGCGAGGCGCCACAAAACCACCAATCAGGCCCAGCAGACCCAAGGGCATCAGCTGAGTGACCATCAGCAACAAAACCGAGGCAGTCACACCGCTGGCAACGCTCACCCACATGAACGTGCGAGGCGTCAACGAATGCATGCCCGCCTTACGCAACGCAATCACCAGCGCCGGGTCATTACTCGGCTTCGGCGGCTTGCCGTTATCAGGAAAGCAGGAGAGGTAAATCAGGCAGACGCCCAACCCCAAAATCAGGCTCAGAAACAGAGGCATTACTGACCCGCCTTCGCCGCAGCCAGCACCTGCTCCGGGCGGTGACCGGCACGAACCCAACGATCCGGGTTCGGCAGCTCCAACGCCACGCACACCATCCGGCCATCACGGCGCACGAACAGCGGGGACATCTCAATCACGCCGTCCTCAACACGGCCACCCAGCATGCTGATCTCTTCGACCTGACGCTGACCGCGCGAATCACGACCGCAATGCACCACAATGTCAAAGCAGGACGCCACGGTCGGCACCACGAACGCCGAGGAGATATTCTCGCCCGCCAGCAGCGGCAGGGTACAAATCTTGGTCACCGCGTCACGCGCCGAATTCGCGTGAATCGTGCACATACCCGGCAGACCAGCGTTGAGCGCAATCAGCATATCCAGGGATTCCGCCTCACGCACCTCACCAATGAGGATGCGGTCCGGGCGCATACGCAAAGCTTCCTTGACCAGGCGGCGCAGCTCAATCGCGCCAGTGCCCTCAAGGTTCGGCTGGCGGCACTGCAGACCCACCACATCGCGCAGCGGAACCGCGAGCTCAAAAATTTCTTCGCAAGTAATCACGCGCTCACGCGGCGGAATGGATGCGGACAGGCAGTTCAGCATCGTGGTCTTACCCGCCTGGGTCGCACCCGAAACGAGGATGTTCATGCCGCTCTCCACCGCCGCGTGCAGCAGGGAGGCCGCGCCGGCGCTCAGCGAGTTCATGCGCACCAGGTCGGGCAGGCGGCGGGCACGCACCACGAACTTACGGATATTGATGCTCGTATGCTTGCGGGTAATGTCCGGAATCACCGCGTGCAGTCGGGAGCCGTCCGGCAGGGATGCGTCAACGAACGGGGAGGAAAGGTCTACGCGGCGGCCCGAAGGCTTGAGCATGCGCTCCAGAAGGCTATTGATCGCCTCGGCGCTCAGGTGCAGGCCGGTCAGCTCGCTCTCGCCATTGCGGGCGATAAAGATTTCATCGGGAGAGTTGATCCAGATTTCTTCAACGCTCTCATCATCGAGGAACGGCTGAATCACGCCGAAGCCGCAGATTTCATCGTGCAGGCGCTGAATCACGGATTCACGGTCACCCAAATCCGGCAGGGAAATGCGGGTGCGCCGTTGTTCGTAATCGGTCAGGTACTCGTCAATGAGCCCACGCACCGCATGCTGGTCCTCGTGCGGGTCCAGGCTGCGGTGGCGCATTGCCTCACGGATATTTTCTTCGAGCAGAGTTAGATGCTCCGCCCGGGTATCCAGTACGGTGTTCTCCATTGAAGTGATCCGATGCTGTGTGGTGTGGTTGTGTGGAATACGGTGAAGCATTGATACATCAATGCCACCATCACTCTACCCTCAGTGCATCAAATTTATCAAAATGTAATAAAACACCCCTTAATATTTACGAGTATAGTATTTGAGTATTTTTGATGCATAGAATTGCACATATCGTTACCTAAAGTGCACTAAAATCCAAAACACCTAGTCAGCTGTGACTCGCAGAACAGTTGCAGGTACGCCCCTCGAACCGCTCACCGCTAATCACTGCCATATTGCACTCGGTGCACACGTAACATTTCGTCTTAAAAGCCGCAGCCTCCCCTGCTAAAACGCAAGAACCCTACCCAGCAGCAGCAGCGCCTTCCCGTGCGCAACTTTCGGGCGCTCCTTCCCAGGCACAGCAAAGGGGCGTGCACTCCCCCATCGGGAATACACGCCCCATCACAAGCGATACATCTAGCGGTTAGTCGCCGCCACGAATCACCTTCACAGCTTCCTTAATCGGACCGTCAAAACGCAGGTTACCGTGCTCCAGCACCACGCCGCGGTCACAAATCTTCGACACCAAATCCAGGTCATGGCTCACCACGGCAAGAGTCTTACCGGCAGAGCACAGCTCCTGAATCTTCGCAATACACTTCTTCTGGAACGGCTCATCGCCCACCGCAAGAATCTCATCCACCAGGAAGATATCCGGGTTCGTATGCACCGCAACCGAGAAGGCCAGACGCAGATACATACCCGAAGAGTAGAACTTCACCTCTGTATCGATAAAGTCGTGAATCTCAGCGAAATCCACAATCGAATCAAAGGAAGCCTCAATCTCATCCTTGGTCATACCCAAGATTGCGCCGTTGAGGTACACGTTATCGCGGCCGGTCAGATCCGGGTGGAAACCAGCGCCCACCTCAATCAGACCCGCAATATTGCCGCGTGTGAGAACCTCACCCTCATCGGCGCGCATCACACCAGAAATCATCTTCAGCAGCGTGGACTTACCCGAGCCGTTCAGACCCAGAAGAGCCACACGCTCGCCCTGACGAATATCCAGGCTCACGCCGTTGAGCGCATTGAACTTCTCCGAAAGATCACCCTTGCGGCCCTTAATCAGCCACACAAAAGCTTCCTTCATCGAACGGGTGTGGCGCAGAACGAAGCGCTTCACCAAATTCTCCACGTGAATCACCACGGGAGCGTCCGGGCTCACCGGCGGGAACTCAAGCTTCTTAATATCCACAGAATCAGAGCTCCTGGGCGAAGTTGCCCTCAAACTTACGGAAGAGCAAATCACCAATCAAAACGGTCAGCAGAGAAATACCAATGGCAATCGGAGTCCAGAAGCTGAAGAGATGCGGAACCACCTGCGAAGCAGGAAGCGCTAAATCCTCAGGACGGAGCGTCGGATGCCAGAAGCCATAGTGGAACAGCTCCACCGCAACGGTCAGCGGGTTAATCATGAACACGTTGAACACCCACGGGTACAGGGTGTCACGCACCATGGTCCAGGAGTACAGCACCGGCGAGAACCAGGTAGCCACCATCAGTAGCATGTCCACGATGTTCTCCGAATCTCGGAAGAACACGTTAGCCACACCGAAAATCAGACCCAGACCATAGGACAGCAGCATCACGATGAGCATGCCCGCCAGAATCGACTCAAAAGCCAACAAGGACGGATGCCAGCCCACCGCAAAACACGCCAGGAGCATGACCACAATCTGCGGCACAAAATGCACCAGAGCCACCCACACCGTAGACAGCGAGAACAACTCACGCGGCAGGTAAATCTTGCGAATCAGAGCGCTGTTAACCACCATGGCGCGAGCACCATTGCCGAACCCCTCCGAGAAGAAGTTAATAGCAATCATGCCCGAGAAAAGATACACAGCGTAGTTGTGCATACCGCGTTCCAGGCCAAGGAAAAGACCCATGGCAATGTAGAACACCAGGAACTGCACACCCGGCTTAATGTAGGACCACAGAATACCCAGCACCGAGCCGCGGTAGCGGACCTGGATTTCCTTATCGACCAGAAGTCGAAGCAGGTAGCGATTCTTCATCGCATCCAGAATGCCGCGGCCGCGACCGGGCGCCTTCAGGGGAACAGACTTCAAATCGCTCATCGGGTCAGCTCAGAATCCGTATGCTCAGCAAAGGTCTTAGCCCACGCATCGTAGGACGCAACCTCTGCAGCCTTCGAACGGTACTGCTCACGCAGCTGCTCCCAGCCGGTCACCAGCTGGACGTGCAGCTTAGCTGCCTGAGCCAGCTTCGACTTCAACTGCTCGGGGTCGCGGCGGTACCAGAACAGGCCGGTACCCTCAGCGTTAGTCGCCAGAGCCGAATCGAACTTCGACAGGGTCCACCAGTTGGTCTCACCGTAGTTCAGCTGAATCTGCGGGTGAGCCTTCGCCTCTTCGCTCACCGGCTTGAACAGCTGACGAGCAACAGTCTTCGCGGTCCAGGAAGCAAGTTTCTTGTAACCGGGGGACGCGAAGGAACGGCGGCCACGGAACGGAGGCTTCTTCGTCTGAATAGCCGGGAAGTCATCCACGTTCGGCTTCACCTGAGACTCCGGGTACTCCTTAGCCATCGCACGAATCACCGGCAGACGCTGCGAAAGCGAGGGGTGCAGATGATCGGGGCCGGAGAGTAAATCCTCCAGCGCCATCAGGCGGCCGGCCTCAGTGTAGTACTGCATGGACAGGGTGTGCTTGACGTCCAAGAACAGGGACTCCAGTAGCACGCGGCCACCCTTATCGAAGGGCGAGTGCAGCAGCGCCGTAATGAGGCGATTGCGCTCGTGGTAGTACGCCTGCCAGCCGACCGAGTCATCCTTATCGGTCCAGGACACGTGCCACACGCCCGCACCGGGGAAGGACACGGTAGCGAAGCCCGCGGCCTTAGCGCGCAGACCGTACTCAGCGTCATCCCACTTCAGGAACAGAGGCAGGGACAGACCGATTTCCTTGATGACGGCGGTCGGGATGAGGCACATCCACCAGCCGTTGTAGTCCACGTCCACGCGGCGGTGCAGCCACGGGGTGTTACGCAGATTGTGGTGGCCCAGGTTGTGACCCATAGCCATGTCTTCGTGCGGCTTAGCGTAGAAGTTACGCCACGGGTCAACAACCTCACCGAACGCGTGCAGGACCGAGCGGTCGAACATGTCGAACATGTGCGCACCCACGATGGTGGGTTCCTTGCAGTAGTTCGCGAAGGTCACCATACGCAGAATCGACTCGGGCTCAACGATAACGTCATCATCGAGCAGCAGCACGTAATCGGAACCGTTGTTGACAGCCTCGAACATACCGCGCGAGAAGCCACCGGAACCACCCAGGTTGCCCTGGTTGATAATACGGAACTTACCGGAGAGGGGCTTAACGACCTCTTCGAAGTCCTCGTGGTCCTGCACCTTCTGGGTGCCCTGGTCCACAATCAGGAACTCGTGCACGGCATCGAAAATCTCGGGGCTCTCACCCAGAGCACGAATGTTGTTAATGCAGTACTCCACCTTGTTCATGGTGGTAATCTGCACAGTCGCCTGACCGGCCTTCACGTCTGCGCGGGGCTCAATATCGCCCAGCCAGTTCGCCTCAACCAGCTCAAGGTCGCCGGTGCCAGCCAGGTCGAACCAGTACCAGCCGCCGTCACCGAACGGTGCCAGGGGCAGGGTGAAGGTGTTGGTCTCCTCGCCGGAGAGCAGCTTCGCATCCACGCGCTGAATCACGCCACGGCCGTTGGACTTGTACACAATGACCATGCCCTCGCCGCGAGTCTGAACGCTCAGCACGACCTTCTGCAGGTCAGTCCAGCGGCGCCAGTACGAGGCGGGGAACGCGTTGAAGTACGTACCGAAAGACAGGCTCTGGCCCGCGTTCACGGTGATGGAGCGGCGGCTGTTCAGGCTGTTCGCGGCATCACGGTTCGCGCTAGCGTTCGACACAGACTGACCGGAGGTGTTCATCGCCTCCGCAATGGAGGTGGAAGCATCGCCGTCAATACGGGTCGGCAGCTGAACGCCGGTTGCGACACTCGCGTCCACGTACAGGGGCACGACGTCAGTCTCAACCGCGCTCGGGAAAATAACCCGCTGCAGGTTCTTCAAAGTCTTATCAGCCATGGTTATGCGTCAACACCACCGGACTCGAGCTTCGCACCGTTAGCGAAGTGCGGGCGGATCTTGTTGTCGAACATGGACAGTGCAGCGCCGATAGCCATGTGCATATCCAGGTACTTGTAGGTACCCAGGCGGCCACCGAACAGCACGTTGTTCTCGCCCTTAGCCAGGTCGCGGTACGCCAGCAGCTTCTCACGGTCCACGGAGGTGTTGACCGGGTAGTACGGCTCGTCACCCTTGTTCGCGAAGCGAGAGTACTCGCGCATGATGACGGTTGCGTCCTTGGTGTAGTCACGCTCGGGGTGGAAGTGACGGAACTCGTGGATGCGAGTGAAGGGAACATCAGCATCGGGGTAGTTCATCACGGAGCAACCCTGGAAGTCCTCAATCGGCAGGACTTCTTCTTCCAGGTCGATGGTACGCCAGGACAGGTCGCCCTCAGCGTAGTCGAAGTAGCGGTCAACCGGGCCGGTGTAGACCACGGGAATCTGACCCAGGACGTTCTCGCGAGAGTACTGGTGACCGGGCTCGAAGAAGTCAGTGTTCAGGTGGACCTCAATGTTCGGGTGTGCCGCCATACGCTCCAGCCATGCTGCGTAGCCGTCAACAGGCAGACCCTCGTACTTGTCGTTGAAGTAGCGGTTGTCGTAGTTGTAGCGAACCGGCAGGCGGGAAATGATGGATGCGGGCAGCTCTTCCGGCGGGGTCTGCCACTGCTTAGCGGTGTAGTGCTTGATGAACGCCTCGTACAGGGGGCGACCAATCAGGGAGATACCCTTATCATTCAGGTTCTGCGGGTCGGTACCAGCCAGCTCGCCAGCCTGCTCAGCGATGAGCGCCTTTGCCTCTGCGGGAGAGTAAGCTGCGTTGAAGAACTGGTTGATGGTACCCAGGTTAATCGGCATGGGGTACACGATGCCGTTGTGGCGGGTGTACACGCGGTGTACGTAGTTGGTGAACTCGGTGAAACGGTTCACGTACTCCCAGACACGCTCGTTGGAGGTGTGGAACAGGTGCGCACCGTAGCGGTGCACCTCAATACCGGTCTGCTTCTCCTTCTCGCTGTATGCGTTACCACCGATGTGGGAACGGCGGTCCAGCAGGGCAACCTTCAGGCCCAGCTCAGTGGCAGCCTGTTCTGCGATGGTCAGACCAAAGAGGCCCGAACCGACTACTACGAGGTCAGCGGTCAATGTTTTCTCCTGTATTATCACGGCGCACCACCCCTTCTGCGAGGGCGGTATTCACCTACCAGATTGGACACATCCGAGTGTTCTCAGTCGCGCCGCAATCCGCACGGGTGGGCGCAAAAAGCCCCTCCCGTGATGGATATAGTCATAATCTAAGATACCCGTTTATCATGCCTCACGCATACTTATGACGTGTTTTTAGTGGCTTTTGGACTATTGTTCGCGCGCTCTTTCTCAGGGTGAATATTCTTCACGAACCCTGAGGTCACGCCGGTCTGAGATAGTTCTTTCTTCTGCGTATTTTTACGGTCTACTCATGGTTAAGGAATTTTATTTACGGGTAAATATTCACCCTGCCCTAGTTGCGGCGGTAATTAGCTGCCACCTAGAGCTGTAGGCGCAAGGGGTGGTTCGAGGGGGGCGTTTCATGGCTCTCACACGCCACAAAGAAGTACCTCCATCAGCACTTTTGGGGATGCGCACCGGTGTATGCGAGAGGCAATTGAGGTGATTTATCCACAGCTTTTTGAAAAATAGGGCGAAAAATTCAAAAAATACGAACATATTAGTTTATCTACAGATAATTTATTGAGCTTTAATGCTTTTTAATGTTTTCTGAGGGTATGACTCTCTTCTTTCTCGACCACCACAACACAACCAACGCGCTCCCCTACCCCCGCGTACTCCGACTCGACGGCGAGGCGGCACCCACCGGAATACAGCTGCGCCCCGGTAGCGCACACCGGCAGGCTCTAGAGCAGGCGCTCAACCACGCCCTGCAACACCCTGCCGCCGGCGCGCACGCTCAGGCACAGGAGACTACGTTCCAGCTACGCCCCGCGCACGATAAGGATCCCGCCGGAGCCTCGATTGCGCCAAACAGCCACATTCCGAACGAATCTCAAACTCCGGGCGCGCCCGCCGTCAGCCTCCTGCACATTCTGCGTGGACCCGACGCGGGCGCAACCTTCCCCATCAGCCGCGGCCGCACCAGCCTCGGCAGGGCGGCACTAGCTGCCAGTGGAGGAGAACGGCCACACCACATTCACCTGCAAGACCCCTTCCTCAAACCGGTGCACGGCAACTTCTACGCCGACAGCTCCGGCATCCGCTGGATCGAGAAGCACCCCGCCGTGAGCGAGGGCAACGAGAATACACAGGTCGGCAAGAAGATGCAGCGCGCCGAGCCGCGCATCCTGCGCTGGGACGAGCCTTTCCGCCTCGGCTCCTCACTCTGCGTGCTCACATCCCCCAGCGCCGACGGCGAACACACCGTAGAAAAGGCGAGCACGCCTGCCACGACCTCTGGCGAGCTCGCACAGACGCTTGCTCCCCTGGGCGATGCCGGCAACCCCTTCGAGCCAGTAGTCGTAAATCCTCCCGCGCCGCGTAAGCTCAAGCAGATTCTGTTGAGCGTGTGCCTGCCGATTGTGGTGGGTCTGATTATTGCGCTGGTGACCGGTATGTGGTTCCTTCTGCTGATGTCTGCGGCGTCTTCGCTGCTGATGCTTCTGCATTTCTTTGGTGGTCGGGCGGAGAATCGTGCCGCATCGCAGCAAACTCATCAGGCGGCACTGCAGGAAAAGGAACGTGCCCTCGCCCTGCCGACCGCGGGCGATCTGGCGATTTCGGGCCCCTCGGCTCTGCAGGATGCCGCCTATCCGGCTATTGTGCTCGGGTGCGGTCCCCGCCAGCCCTACCTGCGTGGCCGTAACCTCCCGCTGGGCGCTCTGGAGAAGCTGGATGCGCCCCACTACCTGCCGCTGCCAACCCCGGTTCTCGGCCACTACCTGAAGCTGGAGGAGGCGCATCTGCGCGCCTACCTGGTGCAGCTGGTGGCGGGTTATCCGGGTTCGGTGCATGTTCTGCTGGCTGGCGCTGAGAGCGCTGATCAGCAGCGCACCAATAGTCTCTTGCAGACTCTGGCTGTGGTGCCGGGCGTGAGCGTGCATTGTCTGCCGGACGTGCGGCAGGAGAAGTATCTGCAGGCTCTGCAGAGCAGCTTGCAATCGGAGTTTTCTTCTTCGGTTCCGCCGCTGATTCTCATGCCCCTGCAGGCGAGCCCTATCTACGCTCCCCTGCTGACCGCGCTGAACTCTGGGGCGGTCACGGAGTCTTCGCAGTCCCGTGCGTTCGCCTCCCCGCGTGAGCAGAAGATGAACGCCCCGGCGCTCTGCGTGCTGGGCACTACTGAGGGTGATAGTTCCACCCATGCACCCGGTGCACTTTTTGGTGCCGCCTGGGTTGAGTGTGCGAGTGAGGGTAGCCACCGTCAGAGCATCCGTTACCGCGCGCAGGGTTATGCGGCGCCTCCGGTACAGCCCACCGAGGGTGTCTACCAGGTGCATCCTCTGACGTGTGAGGGTCTGTGCCAGCACGCCGATGGGCTCAGCGTTGAGGCGTTCTGTGCCGCTCTTGAGAACCTGTACCGCGCCGGATGCGAGCAGGAGCAGGGTGCGCTCGGTGAGGCACAGGTGCACCAGTCAGCGCATCTATTCTCTTCCCTGCAGGCGCAGAGCGCGCGGCAGAAAAACCGCACCGATGACATGGCGGTGGAGTCTGTTCTGCAGCGCTGGTCCGCTCAGCGTTACGCCTCCGATATTCGCTGCTACCTCGGTGTTTCTTCAGGTGGATCGCTGAATATTGGTCTGTCTGAGCACGGCCCGCACTGGCTGCTCGGTGGCACGACCGGTGCCGGCAAATCGCAGCTATTGCGTTCGCTGGTGCTCAGCGCTGCGCTACGTTACCCGCCCGAGCGCCTCGGCCTGGTTCTGGTGGATTTCAAGGGCTCTGCTGGTTTGGGTCCTCTGGCTCAGCTACCGCATGCGCTCAGCGTGTTGAGCAATTTTGATGTGTCCGCGGTGGAGCGTGCGCTTGAATTTTTGCGCGCCGATATTCACCGCCGCGAGGTGGATCTGCAGGCGCTCGGCGTGAACTCCTACCGCGACTACCTGGCGTCCTGCCAAGCGGCGGGTACGACTCCGCGCTACCCCGAGCTGCTGATTGTGGTGGATGAGTTCCGCATGCTCATCGATTCCATGCCGGACGCTATGGCTGAGCTGATGCGCATCGCCACGATTGGTCGCTCGCTGGGCCTGCACCTGGTGTTGGCGACTCAGCGTCCGCAGGGTGCTATTTCGCAGGATATTCGCGCCAATATTGCCACGAGCATTTGTCTGCGTGTGGCGAGCGCGCAGGATTCCTATAACCTGCTGGAGCATGAGTCTGCGGCGTATATTTCGGCGGCGCATCCGGGTGCCGGGTATGTGCGTCTGCCGGATGGTCGTTCCCTGCCGTTCCGCGCCCCGCTGGTGGATGCGGTCCCCTCGAGCAGCGATGCTCGTCCGGTTCAGGTGCTGGGTCTTGAGGAGGGCGGCTGGCGTGAACTGACTACCGCTTCTGCCGTTCAGAAGGTGGGCGGCAATGAGGATGAGCTGCTGATTCGTTCGGCGCAGCAGATTCGTGCGCTTTATGAACGCGAGTATTCCCCGCTGGGTGCGCAGAAGAGCGCGGCGGTTGAGGATAAGTACTGCCCGATTCCGCCGGAGCTTCCCGAAAACACCCCGCTACCCGCGCTCGAGGCGCCGGTTAGCGGACCGGTCGCGTACGGTATTGACCCGGCGGCTGCCTCTCAGGAACCTGGTGAGCCCAACACCGCCTCCGAAGGGTGCCTGCTGGGTGAGTTGGAGATTGCCCGCTACGGTGTGCGCCGCCCGATCAGCTGGTCGGGTCAGCAGACGCTGGCGCTGCTGGCTCAGAGCGCTGAACGTGCCCCGATGCTCTACGGACTCCTGGCTCAGGCGTTCGCCGCCCGCACGCCGGTTATTCTGCTGACCTCTGACGGTGCGCTCTACCGCGACTTGGAACCCTACGCCGGTGCCTTTGAGGCGCTCGTGGGTGCGCAGGAACTTTCGCATCTGCGTTTCTGCCTGGAGGAGCTGCGCACCCCGAACCTGTGGGGTACCGAGGGCTCCGCCCGCCCGCTCATCATTGTGGACGGTCTGGACAGTTGGCTGGAGGCGCTGGTTCGCCAGCCAGATACGGAGAATCTGCTCTACGATCTACTCTCGCAGGGGTGCCGTCGCGGCTATTCGGTGGTGTTCACCTCCGCGTTGAACCCGCGCGGTCGTTTCGCGGCGGCGGCACATTCCACGCTGTTGAGCCGCCGCTTCCTGGACGCCGACCTGATGCGTTCCACAAGCAAGGACTACCCGACCCCGGCGCAGAGCCACTACTGCGTGGAGGGTGCCATCAATGAGGAGTTAATCGGGGATCAACCGCTGAGCGCTTCGATTCTTTCGCCCTGCGTTGCGGGTTTCCGGGAGCTGGTTCAGGTTCTGCGGGGTAACGCCGCGAGCGCTTCTAACGGGTCGAATACTCGCCCCGGCACTCTTCTGCGGCAGTTCCCCGAGTACTATCGCATGCCCTCAACCGAGTATGTGGCCGCCGCCCACACCGCGTGCAATCCGCAGGGCGCTAAGCTGTTGGTCGCGTTTGACCGTCGACAGATGCCGGTGTGGTTGAGCGCCCCGGCTGGCGCAGTAGTTCCGGTGCAGGGTTCCCGGTCGGCGGGTAAAAGCACCCTGCTGGAGAGCATTGCTCAGCTCAACCCGCAGCTGGAAGCCCTCGTCCTTGAAGGTTCTGGCGGTGCTACAGGTGAGCCGCCGAGCGTGGAGCGTACCCGCGCGCTCCTGGACTCGGTGAAGAACCCCGCGCACACGCTCGTGCTCATTGACAATCTGCAGTACCTGCAACCCGCCGTTCAGCAGCTACTTCTGGAGCGTCGAGGTGAGTTCCGCGCCATGCTGGTCGCCTACACGCCTTGGCCGAGGCGCGCCTCCTCACCCCTGTTGGCTGCGCTCATGGGATGCTCGCGTGCGCTTCTGCTCGCACCCGCATCCCTGGCGGATGCCGACATGTGCACGGTGACAGCGCTACCTCTGGATCGATTCACGCAGGGTGAGCAGCCCGCAGGTCGCCTGGTGGTGGTGGATGGCGCCTCCGTGTGCGCGGCGCAGGTTCCCCTGGCTCTGACCACGGCAGCGCAGGCTGTAACAGCTACGCAGAAGGTTCCGGTAGCGGTCTAGAGCTGAGCATTCTAGAGCCAAGCCGTCTAGGGTTTAGCGGCGCTAGGGGTTTAGCGGCGTCGGCGGCTGTACTTCTCTGCTTCTTCGCCCGATGCTTCGGTGACCGCCTCAATATAGCGGCGGCTACTGGGCATGAGCACAAAGACGAAGGCAGCCGCCGCACCAATAACACCCGCAATCGTGATGGACTGGCCAATGTTCAGACCGTAAGCACTCACGTTCATAACGAGGGTACTTGCGGTGACCCACAGGGCGCAGAGGGTAATCAGGATCATGGGCAGGCGCGATCCGAAGCGGCCGCGGTAGAAACGCAGACCGAAGTAGGTCATGCCAGCGGCAATGAGCACCTGGAGCACACCGCCCACAATCGCTTGGGCGGTAGACATTCCGCTGATGATAAAGGGGTAGAGGATGCCGCGAATCAGGATGTATGCCGCGAAGGTTTCGGTCAGGGCGAATGCATAGATGACGTTGAACGGGCGTGACGGCACGGTGGGCTCCTCATGGGTAGTGTCGGCGGCAGACCGGGGTGTACTCGGTCCGATGCGTTGGTCGATGCACTGGTACGTTAGCGGGTGGGTACTCCCCTGCCTCGGGTTCGCCTCGGGTTCACCGCCTCGTCGTCGGTGCGGTATTTCAGGGGTAGGTACCGCTTTATATTATGCCTGAGGTGCCGCTCACCCAACCGCCCACGTCTCGCCCATGAGACGGGGTGCAGACTATGCGTGTCAGAATGCGATTCCCCACCCTCTCAATTAGACAAAGGTTTGCCTAAGTGATAGATGCCTCAGTGTAATACTGAAGTTTTTTAGAGAAAAGTACTTGTCACATCCGCTCCAACATGCGAAAGTTGATAAGTCAATTTTCACCCTAACGCTGGGTGAGCATCCCATCATCGGATGTATTTGACACGCACACAGGAAAATAGATGTGTCTTGCCACCGCGTGAGACCGTAAATCATGAAGGAGGTCCACCGTGGATTGGCGTAGTCGTGCAGCTTGTTTGGACAAGGATCCGGAGCTGTTCTTCCCCGTAGGAAACACCGGACCTGCCCTGTTGCAAATTGAAGAGGCCAAGACTGTCTGCCGCTCTTGCGAGGTTGTAGACGTCTGCCTGAAGTGGGCCATCGAGACCGGCCAGGACTCCGGCGTATGGGGTGGCACCAGTGAAGACGAGCGTCGTGCGATGAAGCGTCGCGCAGCTCGTGCCCGCCGTGCATCCTAACTTCCGGAGTATTCAATAGGGCATCAAAAGCGTGGTGCAGTGATATAAAGTCACTGCACCACGCTTTTGTCATATACAGAACCTATCTAGACAGCAAACTGCCGCCACCCCATACTCGGGGCGGCGGCAGTTCTATATGTCATACGAGAAGGGGCTTAGACGAGCACCGCGGTGATGACCACGCGGGTACCGGTCGGTTCGTTAGCCTCCCAGCGGATCGAGCCGTTCAGCTCGCTCGCCACCAGGGTACGCACAATCTGCATGCCCAGGCCTTCCTTACCGGTCACCGGGCGGTAGGCGTTCGGGCCGGACTCTTCAATCTTCTTATCGCCCATGCCCTTACCGTCATCAGTAATCACGACGGTGAGGATGTTCTCACCCTCATCGTTGGTGCCGCGAATACCTTCGAGGGTTACGGTACCGGTTTCACCATCCAGGCCGTGCTCCACAGCGTTCGCGACGACCTCGTTAATGACCAGCGCCAGAGGGGTAGCGAACTGGCTCGGCAAAGAACCGAAGGAGCCAATCAGCTTGGTGGACACGTGCTGACCGGGCGAAGCCAACTCAGCTGCAAGGTGGAACTGACGCTCAATTAGCTCGTCAAAGTCGACGTTCTGAGTCAGACCCTGCGAGAGCGCCTCGTGCACGGTCGCAATCGTTGCCACACGGCGCATCGCCTGCTCCAGGCCCTGACGAGCCTCGTCCGTGGTCATGCGGCGCGACTGCAAGCGCAGCAGAGCGGACACAGTCTGCAGGTTGTTCTTCACGCGGTGGTGAATCTCGCGAATGGTCGCGTCCTTGGTCATGAGCTCCAGCTCGCGGCGGCGCAACTCGGTCACATCGCGACAAAGAATCACGGCACCCTCACGCTCGATGCGGGCACGCCTCTGCGCAAGCAGCGGGATGGAACGCATCGTGACGCGGGCGCGGGCGATGACAAGTTCGGTGCGCAGGTCGCTGCGTCCGGCAAGGACGAGCTGCAGGGTTTCGTCTGCCTGCTCACCGGCAGGAAGCATAGCGCGGGTGACGTCGGCGAGGTTCCGCTTTTCGAGGTAACCGCTCAGCCCCATGCGGTTGTACATGGAGTTCGCGTTCGGGGACGCAACGACCACGCGGCCGGCGGGGTCGAGCACAATAATGCCGTCAATTACGCGGGGGTTGCCCTGGGTGTTGTTTCCCTGGGCGAGGGGGTCGGGCCACAGGCCGGAGTGCACCATGGAAAGCATGGTGTCGGCGGCGAATTCGTAGACCTCGTCACTGATGGAGGGGTAGCCGTTGGGGGTGGCAATCTTGTGGCTGGTCAGCAACGCAATGGTGCGGTTGTTGCGCACAATGGGCACGAAGGTTACGTGTACGCGCGGGCGGGCACCGACGCCTTCGCCGCTGCCTTCGTCGGTGTAGGTGCTGATGTTCTGGTCAATCCAGACGCGGTATGCCTCGTCGCGGATTCCGTCTTCCATTTCCTGCTCAATGATGTCGTGGTGGAAGAGGGTGCGGACGTTGGAGGGGCGCACGTGCGCGAAGGCACGGAAAGTACTGGTTTCGCTGGGGCCAGATACGGCATCCGGGGAGCTGCCGTCGGCAACAACGTAGTCGGTGGGGAACCATAGAACCAGGTCACTCTGGGCGATGTCAGAGATGACCTGCCATTCACCCATGATGAGGTGAACGCGTTCAGTGTCGCCAGGACCGAAGTCGCAGGCGCTCATAATTCCTTCTGCAAAAGACATATGTTTGTGTGCTTCCCATGAGTTCGGGTAGATTCAACCATTTTACGGGTTTGGTCGTCGTGAGTCCCATTCAAACGACAATACGTGGAATAGTTTACAGAGCATTTCTTGGAGTGCGCTTTTAATTGCAAATATGACGCAGCGCAATGAGATGCACCCCTCAGATGGATAGTAAGACATTCGCACCACGACCCTGCCTTGGCCCCGGGTGACGGCACAGAAAACCCGGCATACCGGCGCTCCCTCGTTCCGGGAGGAATACCGATAAACCGGGCCTCTTTCACCCACCTTTGGCGGGTATTAGTTGTAGCTGACGGATTTACGCGCCGGGACTGATGTTAAGCGCCGGGGCGTACCGCGTACATGCCCTCGAGCATCGCTTCAAAGGACTGCACGACCGCGTGGCGGGGCACCACCTCCAGCAGTGCTTCACCGTTGCGGCGCAGACGGTCCATGACCTTACGCTCGTACGGAATCACGCCGGTGAGCGGCACCGACAGGTAGCGTGCCCAGTTATCGCGCATTTTCGCCTCCGGGTTGAACCCGGCGGCTTCGCGACGACTGCGGTTGAGCCAGTACTGCACGTCCGTTTCGGGGGCGAACAGGTCCGGGCGCGACTGCACCTCGCGGGCGAGGTTAATCAGACGCGGCAGCCCGATAACGTCCGCTTCACCGAGCGCAATCACGCGGTCGGAATAGGCGAGCGCGGTGAGGGTCGCGGCGTTACGGCGCGGCGCCGGGCCGTCAAAGGTCAGCTCCTCGTCCACCTCAATGGGTGCGGCAACATCGCAAATGACCAGGTCGTAGCGGTGCTTGAGCCATTCGAGGACCTCCGCGAAAGCGCGGGCGCGAACCTCCGGCCAACGCGAAGAGGAGGTGATGCCGCTCAAGAAGTCGAAAGTGCCGTTTTTGAGGGGCACGCGCTCCATGATGGCGCCCGCTTTCTTCTCGTCGAGCTGGGCGCGGTCGGCGTCCGAGCAGAGAATCGCTAAGCCGGAGCCGGTATCCTCGAGAGCCATGAGCGCATCCAGGCTGGGTGCGTACGTATCTGCGTCGATGAGGCAGACCTGCTGCCCCTGCTGTGCCGCGAGGGCTGCGAGGTTGAAGGCGATGGTGCTTCGACCGGGCGCGCCGTGGGTACCCCAGACGGTCACAATCTTGCCGAGGCGGTGGCCCGGCTGGTAGCGGGAGGGTGCGGCGGGATCCTGGTTGATGTCAGGGTGCTGCGGCAGGGTGCCGTCGTTGTTCTCGTTCTGCACGTGCAGGGCGTAGTCGCTGCCGGGCGCGAAGGAGTCGACGATGGCGGCTGCCTGGCTGAGCACGGATTCCTCATTGCTGGGAGCGGTCGAGGAGGCTTCCGCCGGCTCAGGCGCACCGGGTGCCGGGGCGGCGGGGGCGGCGGGGTCGATTCCGTAGCCTCCGTAGTCGGCGCCGTAGGGCGCACCGGCGTGTGCAGCAGTACCCGCGGCGGGGTCGTAGCCGTACCCAGCCGACTCGTACCCAGCCGGGCTGTGTCCGCCGTTATCGTAGCCGTAGCCACCGTAGGCGCTGTCGTAGCCGTACCCTGCGTCGTATCCGTAGCCGGCGTCCTGACCGTAGGCGGCTTCCGGGTGGTGTACCGCCTGCGCGGGCGCCTGATTCGGGGCCTGCGCGGGAATGCCGTAACCGACGGAGGGACGGGCGAGCGCCGCATCCACCGCCTGTTCGAGCGAACCCAGAATCTCATCGAGGGCAGCTTCGGGGCGGATGCGGTGCGCCTGCGTGGGCAGGGGCAGGTTGTCCGGGGCGATAACCGCCAGGAGCACTTCGGAGGCGGCGAGCGCATCCACGGTGGAGGCGCTCATTTCGGCGGGCACGTGCACGCAGAGTAGCACGCGGGCGATGCCGGTGTGCGCCATGCCGACGGCCTCGCTGAAGTCCTGCACAGTGCGCGCCACGGAGACGCGGCCGCGCTGGGATTCGATGCGGTTCAGGAGCGAGCCGTCATCGCCATAGAGGATGACGGGGATATTCACTGGCCCTCCCCGTAGGTGCCGGGGATGAGGCTGATCTTGGAGTCGCTATTGCTTTCCTTCACCAGGTCGGTGAGGGCTTCTTCCTTGACCCACAGCTGCACGGTTGCCTTGCCGTTGGCGCCGAGCACGCCCTCGTCGACCGTGATGGCGACGATTTCTGCGTTGGTGACGATGGCGCGGGCGCCGTTTTCGGTGCGGTTATCGCTCTTGGTGTCGGGGTTGCGCGGGCCGGAGGTCCACACGTCCACGCGCTCGCCCGCCTTCAGCGCGGAGGCTGCGGCGCGGTCAATGCTGACGGTTGCAAGGCGGCGGCCCGGGGAGGTTTCGGTGCCTACGGATTCCTTGCTGATGAGGTTGCCGGCGGGGATGCGCTGAATCGCGATTTTGCCGTTCATCTGTGCGGCGTCGGCGCGGGTGAAGTACTTGTCCTTGGCGGAGTCGATGTTCGCTTCGACTCGGGCAAGTTTGTCCTCGGTAATTTTCTCGCCGAGGCGGATCTCGCTTTTGGCGGTGTAGTACTCGGTCTTGCTGTTGTTCGCCTGCACGTAGAGCTGCACGCCGGTGATGGAGACGAGCACGAGCAACACACCGAGGATGAATCGCCAGTCCTTGACGGTGGGCCTTTTGAGGCGTTTGGCGTGGGGCTCGGTGAGGGTGGAACGCTTCGTCGCGTTCTGTCGTATGCGCATGATGTGGTTGTGCCTTTCGGTGCGGAAGCCGGCGGTGATTCCGGGTGTTGTTCAACTGACCGATGAGCGAGTGGTGTGTGTTCGTTAGTGCTTTGACTGGATTCTGGCACTAACCCTAACAGCATATTTCATTTAGTACTCGCTCTCAACAAGAGTCGTGTTTATGAAATATTTTTGAGTTTCGTCCCTTTTGAAGGGGTGATTAGATAACTTTTCAGCTCATATAAGGCTTTTTGCGGGCAAATTTCACGGTGATGGCATATACTGAAAGTACTCAATAGATGTTCACTACGAACTCTATCTGAAAGGCTACTAACGGTAGCTAGGGGCCCAGGATTTCACTCACGGAAAGGATCCAATTCGATGACTGCACCTCGTTTCCTCACTCTGAGCGACGTCGCCGAGGAGCTGCAGGTTTCGCTTTCGCAGGTACGCGCTCTGGTGCGTAGCGGCGAACTTCCCGCCATTCAGATTGGTGGGCGTAACCAGTGGCGTATTGAACGCTCTCGTTTTGAAGAGTACATTACCGAGCGCCACGAGCAGACTCTGGAGGCAATTGCTTCCGGCAAGCTCACTGCAAAGGCTAAGGCTGAGTAGCATTCGACATGCACCTCGCGGGCGCAACGCTCGAGTGGTTTCAGAAAGGTCCGCTCCTCTCGTTGAGATTTCAATGAAGAGGGGCGGACCTTTTTGTATTTTTATTGCTTTGATGCGGGCTTTTTAGCGCGAGATGCGGGCAATGACCGCACTGACGCGAGCCAGCGGGATGGTACGCACACCGGCGCCGCGAGGTGCGCGGGAGTAGCCGGAGGCACCTTGACCATAACCAGCCTGACCGTAACCACCCTGACTATAGCCAGCCTGACCGTAGGCCCCCTGCGCACCATAGGCTGCACGCGCGTACTGGTCGCGTTCGTAGATGCGTGGGTACTGGCCGCCATTGAGCAGGCGCAGTTCAAGGAAGTCCGCGCCGACTCGCTCGATGACGCCGTCGTAGCTGACGGTGCCACCCTCGAGGGAGAGGCGGACGGGTTCGCGTGCCATGGCGAGGGAGCGGAGGGCGAGCTGGATTTTCATGCGGTAGCGTTCGGGGCGAATGTCGGCTCGCCCGGGGGCGATGCCCCCTTCCCACCAGAGCATTCCGCGCAGGGGGATGATGATGTTCTCACCGCGCGCTTCGATGCTGACCCATTCTTCGCCGACCATTTCGAGCTTGCCTTCGTAGGTTTGCATGTCGGTGGCGCAGATGCGGATGGGCCCGCCTACCTGCGCGAGGAGGCGGTCGTCGAGAGTGATGGTTGAATAGTGGACGCGGGCGACTTGGCGGGCGTCCTGTTCCATATCCCAGGCGCGTTCGGAGGCGAGGCGCGCCTCAATGTCTCGTAGGAACTTTTCCATGCTCATGCTATGACCCTACCTGAGGATGGGTACGGATACGAACCGGGGCGTTTTTCCGGTCAGATGACGGTTGCCAAGCTTGATTTTTGAAGCAAATTCCACCAAATTACATGTTTTTTATGCATTTTGATGCTTTTTGCTTCATTTTTGGCGCGACTTCCTGTATAAATGAAGCAACACCAAAACATATCAAACACACCATTTGGAGGTCATTGTGGACCGTCTTTCCACGCAGGGATCAACCCCCGCAGCCTTCGCATCACGCCCCGTAGCCACACCTCGTATTGCCAGCGCGGAAGTAACCGCCGCATCCGGCACTGACGCAGGTCACGAAACCAGCACCAAAGCTAACTACCAGGACGCTCTACTCTTCATCGCCCCTCCCCTGCTTTCCGCGGCGGTCCTGGGCGCGTTGAGCGTGAACCTGCACCGCATCCCCTCGGCGCATCCGCTGACAGACGCTTCACTGCTCTGCGCGGGGGCTGCGGCAATCCTCATTACTGCATGGTGGTTCGTCAGCTTTATCTGCGCGCTCTTCTACGCTCGTTCCCTGCGAGTTTCGAGCCGCAACGCTGACCGCGCAGTGCTGAAGGTTCCGGCGATTTTCCGTCCGCGCTTTATGCGCCGCATCGTCCTGACGCTCGGCGGCACTGCTCTTGGAGTGGGTGCGGTTTTGGCTCCCGCGCAGGCTACGGTGGCTACGCCCAGCAACGCCGGGCTGACCGGCGCGGAGGGCATGCCGCAGACGACTATCTCCGCGGTCATAACCGCAGACTCGATGAGTACCGCAGCTTCAACGAATACCGTGGTGGCAGATACCAGCCCGGGCTCCAGATCAGATGCGGCACTGCCTGATACCGCCCCGGCGCAGTCCGCTACTCCTCTGCAGCTCTCCACTGAGGTTCCCGATATTCCCCTGGCTCCTGAACCCACGGAGGCGGCAGGCTCCCTGCAGGACCGCAGCCCCTTCTTCTCTCCTCCCCGCACCGAGGCGGGCACCTACTCTTACGCAGTCCAGCCGGGCGATACGCTCTGGTCGATTGCCGCCGATCAGCTGGGCGAAGGCACCGACGCCTCCACCATTTACGACTACACCCTCGACATTTACGAGGCAAACAAGGACGCGCTGGGCCAGAACGCCGAGCTGCTCTACGAGGGGCAGGTTCTGCAGATTCCCGAACAGCCCGTTCACTAACCTCACCCGCGTCCTCCGCTCCCCTCTCCGCCTCACCTCGACAGTCTTTCATTCGCTCAACCCACCTCACATACCCCTGCGCCGAAAGCCTCTGCGCCGAAACCCGCTGCACCGAAAGGAGCCGTCATGAGCTTCTCCCACCTTCTCCCCCGCGCCCCGTGGACCCCGCCGCATCAGTCTGCGCAGCCCGCCAGCCCGTATTCGAAGAGCCGCCCGTCCACTCAGCCTGTGATTCCGCAGTCTGTGATTCCGCAGCAGGTGGCTCCGCTCCCCGAGCAGGGTCAGGGCACGATGGCTCTGGTGCAGAGGCGGAACAGCTCGTCGGTCTATTCGTTGCTTCCGCTGCCGCGTTACGAGCAGCATTCGGCGCAGCGTCCGCAGGTGGTGAAGATGGGCCGCCCGTTGCGTCCGGCGGATGCACTAGCTCGCCAGCTGGAGGGCCGTTGCGCGGGTGTGGCGATTGCATACCTGGAGATTATGTCGGCTCGTCGTTCGCGTCAGCAGTTGGCGCAGTGGGTGTCAGCGGATTGTTTCCACCGTCTGCTGCCGTTCTTCCCGAAGAACCCGCGCCAGGTGCGCCAGGAGATGCTGTTGACTCTCCCGCCGGTTTTGCTGCGGGTGCGAGCGCAGAAGGTGCACGATGAGCTCTACGAGGTGGTTGCACTGCTGCGTTGCGCGGATAGGGTGCGTGTGGTGACCATGCAGATGCGCCTGATTCACGGTATGTGGCTGATTACCGCGATCGAGCAGCCGCAGAGCCGGGTTGACGAAGACTAGGCTTCCTCCTCACCTGCTGAATAAATTACCCGCTGATTAAATCGCCTGCAGAATAACTCACAGACACGCAGAGAGGGTGCGAATCCGGTATTGGATTCGCACCCTCTCTGTTGTGCTTTATGCTCTTTTCACGCTTTGCGGTGCGTCAGCTTTTACGCTGAGGCTACTTTTCCTTCGAGCGTTCCACGTGAACCTGCTCGTGGCCGTCCTCATCCGGGGCGGAGTACTGCAGGAACTTCGGACGCGAAGGCTCAGCCAGGCGCACGGCAGAAGCCTGGGTACGCTGCTTGGACAGGTCCAGGTTGAACAGGTAGGTCACGGTCTCTTCACGGATCGCGCCGAGCATCGCCTGGTACATGTCGTAGCCTTCACGCTGGTACTCGACCAGCGGGTCACGCTGAGCCATCGCACGCAGACCGATACCTTCCTTAAGGTATTCCATCTCGTACAGGTGCTCGGGCCAGCGCTCACCAATGACGGACAGCATGACGCGGCGTTCAATTTCGCGCATGCTCTCTTCACCGACGCTCTTCTCGCGCTCTTCGTAGATGAGGTGTGCGTCCGCCAATACTTCCTTCACGATCTGGTCGCGGGTAATCTTGGTGCGGTCGCCGGCGTCCTCAGCGAGATCGTCCACGGTGATGGAGATGGGGTACACCTGCTTGAGGGCGCTCCAGAGCTCGTCGAAGTCCCAGTCCTCGGCGTGGCCTTCAGAGACGCGGGCGTCAATGATGGTGGTCAGCACCTCGTCCACGAAACCGGAAATCTGTTCCTTCAGGTCGTCACCGTGCAGGATGCGGCCGCGGTCCTTGTAGATCGCTTCACGCTGGCGGTTGAGCACATCGTCATACTTGAGCACGTTCTTACGCTGCTCAGCGTTACGGCCCTCAACGTTTGCCTGTGCGGTAGCGATGGCGCGGCTAACGATCTTGGAGTCCAATGCGGAGTCCTCGGGGGCTGCCGCCATGAGGCGGGTTGCCATACCGGTGTTAAACAGGCGCATCAGTTCGTCGGTCAGCGACAGGTAGAAGCGGGACTCGCCCGGGTCGCCCTGACGGCCGGAACGACCGCGCAGCTGGTTGTCGATACGGCGGGACTCGTGACGCTCAGTGCCGAGCACGTACAGGCCACCGAGCTTGGTGACTTCCTCGTGCTCTTCAGCTGCGGCGTCTTCGCAGGCCTTCAGGACCTCGGGCCAGCGCGCCTCGTACTCTTCGGAGTTGGTGTTCGGGTCCAGGCCGAGCTCACGCATCTTCTCGACGGCCTCAAATTCGGGGTTACCGCCGAGCATGATGTCGGTACCACGACCAGCCATGTTGGTTGCCACGGTGACGGCGCCCTTACGACCCGCCTGCGCAACAATAGCTGCCTCACGCTCGTTGTTCTTCGCGTTCAGCACCTCATGGCGCACACCAGCCTTCGCCAGCTGGCGGGACAGGTACTCGGAGTTCTCCACGCTTGCGGTACCGACCAGAATCGGCTGGCCCTTCTCGTGGCGTTCCTTAATGTCCTTGACCACTGCCTTGAACTTGGCGATTTCGTCGCGGTACACCTTATCGGGGTTGTCGATGCGCTGCACACCCTTGTTGGTGGGGATGGGCACCACGCCGAGCTCGTAGGTGTTCATGAACTCTGCCGCTTCGGTTTCCGCGGTACCGGTCATGCCGGACAGCTTGTCGTACATGCGGAAGTAGTTCTGCAGGGTCACGGTCGCCATGGTCTGGTTCTCAGGCTTGATTTCGACGCCTTCCTTCGCCTCAATCGCCTGGTGGATGCCGTCGTTGTAGCGGCGGCCCGGCAGGATACGACCGGTGTGCTCGTCAACAATCAGGACCTCGCCGTCAATGACCACGTAGTCCTTGTTGTTGGTGAACAGCTCCTTAGCCTTAATGGAGTTGTTCAGGAAGCCAATAAGCGGGGTGTTCTTGGATTCGTAGAGGTTCTTCACACCCAGGTGGTCTTCCACCTTGTCAATGCCGGATTCGAGGATGCCGACGGTGCGCTTCTTCTCGTCTACTTCGTAGTCTTCACCGCGCTTGAGCAGGGTAGCGGCAATGCGCGCGAACTCTGCGTACCAGCGGTTCGCTTCGCCCGCTGCGGGGCCGGAAATGATCAGAGGGGTACGTGCCTCATCGATCAGGATGGAGTCCACCTCATCGATAATGGCGAAGTTGTGGCCGCGCTGAACCTGCTCCTCCACGGTCCATGCCATGTTGTCACGCAGGTAGTCGAAGCCGAACTCGTTGTTCGTACCGTAGGTGATGTCCGCGGCGTACTGCTTACGACGCTCGTCCGGCTCCATGGAGGACAGAATCACACCGCACTCCATGCCCAGGAAGCGGAACACGCGACCCATGAGGTTCGCCTGGTACTCAGCCAGGTAGTCGTTCACGGTCACAATGTGCACACCCTTGCCGCTCAGGGCGTTCAGGTATGCGGGCAGGGTCGCGACGAGGGTCTTACCCTCACCGGTCTTCATTTCGGCAATGTTGCCCAGGTGCAGTGCAGCGCCACCCATGAGCTGCACGTCGTAGTGGCGCTTGCCCAGGGTGCGCTTGGACGCTTCGCGGACTACCGCGAAGGCCTCCGGCAGCAGAATATCGAGGGATTCGCCGTCCTTGACGCGCTCGCGGAACTTGTCGGTCTCTGCTCGCAGTTCCTCATCGGTCATCGATGCGAAGCTGTCCTCGAGCGAGTTCACCGCCTTAGTGTACGCTTCGAGCTGTCGCAGAACCCTCTTATCGCCGGTTCGGAGGATTTTCTCCAAGAAAGATGCCACTGAGCTTCTACTCCTTGCTTGTTTCGGTACCCTCACCAAGGGCGCGCGAAAGTGCGCGCGGTGAGGCCTTCCTACATATTGTATGGCAGAGCCGCCTAATTCGCCCGTCCGAGCTCTTTTTTACGCTGTGCGCCCACGAGGTGACATTTAGTGACACTCGAATCTTTCACCTTCCGGTTGAGGCAGAGCCGACCCATCCGACTGAAGGAACGTCTAACAGAAACAGATGTGTGGAGGGCAAAGAAAAACCCGGGGGCCTGGAGAAACACGGTGTGTGTTCCCAGACCGCCCGGGTCTTGAGCCTGCTCGCTGAGTACGCCCCCTAAAGAGCCTTATGCCTCAGCAGCCAGCAGGTACATTAGTTTTACTCGTTGTCCAGAGTAATGATGCCGTAGCTCCAGCCCTTACGGCGGTATGCCGCAGCCGGTGCACCGGTCTCGCTGTCAATGTACAGGTAGAAGTCGTGGCCGACCAGTTCCATACGGTCAACAGCTTCTGCGGGAGTCAGACGCTCGCCCTTGAAGCTCTTGTGGCGAATCTCGATGGGAGATGCGGCTTCGTCGGCGAGGGTGACCTCGCTGTTGTCGAATGCTGCTTCTTCAACCGGAACATCCGGCAGCAGAATCTCGGTAATTGCTTCGGTAACCACGGGAATCGAGCCGGTAGCGTCCGCCACGGAGACGGGGTGCTTGCCACCGCGCTTGTGCAGCTTACGGCGGTCACGTGCACGGCGCAGACGCTCCAGGAGCTTGCCGTAGGTTTCATCGAAGACCGCGAACTTGTCGTGACCCTGGGCTTCGGAACGGAGGACAGGGCCGGTACCAACCACGGTAATCTCAACGCGGATGGACTCGCCACCCAGGTGACCGTCCTTGCTGAACTTGACGTCGATGTCCTTCACGTTATCGCCGAGCTGCGCGAACTTCTGAACCTTGTCGTTCACGTATTCTTCCAGGCGTTCGGTGACCTTGATATTGCGGCCGTAGATGTTGACTTCCACGATCATTCCCTCCAGGTTGGGGGCTTATACCGCGTCCGGTTGGACCCGGTACGGGGGTTCGACTCCAATGCCGTTCCCTTGTATTTATTCTAGTACGAAACATGGTTTATATCACTAGATATGACAAATATTTAGCCCAAATAATAGCCATTCGTCCTTCTGCGAACTTTAACGGCAAAAAATCGTGTATCTCTTGCAACTAACTACAAGAAACGCTACGTCTGAGCTTTTTTCGGTACCGCCGCCACAGCGCACACGCCCAGCACCCGCGAACCTGATTCCTGCAGCACACGCACCATCTCCGAGGCAGTCGCGCCGGTAGTCACCACGTCATCACAGATAATGCTCACCCGCCCCGCGCACAGAGCAGGCTCCATGACGCGCAGGGCACCGTGCATCCGCTCGGCACGACCCACAGCGCCCAGGCCCTTCTGCTCGTTCTGCGCACCGGAAAGCGCGTCAGAAATAATGGAGGCGCCGCTCCCCCGCCGCGTGCGAGGAGCGTACCCGATAACATCCACAGCGCGCACCCGCACCGAGGCGGGCAAACGCCGGTTGAGCTGACGCACCGCCTCCTGCACCAAAAGATTCGCGGGCGCATAACCGCGGCGGCGCACACTCTGCGCAGACGACGGAGCCGGAACCAGCAGAACCTCAACAGGCTCAGAAGAACCGGGTTCAGCTTGAAGCTCCTCCCGGTGAGTGCGCAGAAGCTCATACACGCTACGCGCCAAACCCTCGCCCAGCAGGGGTAGCAAGTCGGTGCGACCAGCATTCTTCAACGCCAGCAACGCACGCGGCATAATCCCCTCATAACGGGATGCCGCACGCACCTCAGGGGCACCGCCGCCAGTAGCGCAGTCGCCAGAAGACAGAGGCTGCAGAACCTGTACTTGTTCCACACGAGCCAACGCCGAATGCAGCTGCGGCAGACACGCCTCACACAGCGGCGAACCTGCACCATAGGCAACCGGCACCGCGCAACACGGGCAGGTACGCGGCATCAGAACCTCACCCAAAGACCCGCCAGCATTCTTGAGAGCGCCCGCAAGCCCGGTCAGAGACTTGCTCAGGGACCCGTTCACGGGCTCGTTCAAACCACGCTGTCCTGAACTCACCGAAAGCAACCTTTCCGCGCGCTATACCCGGTGCCCGAGGCTAACCGGCGTAACTAATCTCGTGCAGGGTCGTGTCCAGACGGATCCAGCCGCGCTCCTCCATCAGGTAGCACGAACCGTCAGAACGGTGAGCAATAATGTTCGACGTATTATCCGCCGTCGAAATGGTCATCACACCATCCAATCGGTCCAGCTTCGTCTCTTCACCGCTGAGGGAAATCACCTCAGACTCACCGTTCTTCACGTTCACCACCACGACGCTCTGGTCGCCAGCCCAACGGGCATTACGCGGAGTCACCGAAGAGCTCAGACGAACCATCTCCGTCAGGCGCAGAGGCTTGCCGGCATCATCACGCACAATACCGGAAATAATCACAGCCGACGCACCCTCAGTAGACGCCACAATCGCCATGCGCGCACCATCGTGAGAAACGTTCACGCTCGTAAAGCTCAAATTACGCTGCCACGACAGACCAATATCCACGCCGCGCTCGCGCTCATTCGCGTCCTCAGAGTCCGGCTTGAACGCACGCACAACGCCCGTACCATCGGCAGCCCACACCCAACCGTACGCGTCAAAACTGGGGGCAGTCAGCGCGGTACTCTGCCACACGCGGCGGGCAGTACCCTGATACACCGTGTACAGGCTCGCGGCATCATTCGCCAAGCAGGCGTAAACATCCGCAGTGTAGCCCATCGCCGGGGAGCTCAACTGGTTCACGCCACGCAGAAGCAGCTGCTCGCCCGCATTGCTCATATAATCATCACGCGCCACCATCTGGCCGTTCGAATTAATAGCAACCGTGCGGGCAGGAACACCCGGGTTCAGCTTCACCCCAGAAAAGCCACTCGGCGCGTTCTCAGGGATCAAAGTACCGTTGTAGAACACTTCGGTCTTACCCAGACCCGAGAAGTTCTCCAAACCGTGCATAATCTGCTCACGCACACGCGCCAAACGGTTATCGTCCAGGTGCTCACCCGAGAGGCGAACCAGCACATCCTGGTTATCGCTCATGTTAGCGGTCTCAAGGCTCATCGACTCGTTCAACGCCGAGAACGCAACATCCTTCAGGTAGGACGCCGGGCCAGCCATCAGCGTACGCACCAGCAACTCAAAATAGCGATCCGTATGCGGGAACCAACGAATATCCGGCACAGCATAACGGAACGCACGATCGTAGAAGTACAGGCGGCACGGGCTAAACACGCGCTCAAACTCGGTGCCATCCAGCCACAGACCATCCGGGCAGGAGCTAATACGCCACTGGTTATCTTCCATAACCATGGTGAAGTCCTGAGTCTCAGTCTGAGCCTCAGGGAAGGTGCTCGTAATACCCTGACTATTCACAGTCGCCGTCTGCTGGAAACGCACATGGTAGGTACCCTCGGCAGTTCCGCTATCGTCGCTACGAGGCTGCACCGTATTACGGTACACACGAGTCGTACCCATAGGATTCCAACGGCGTGCAAAAGAAGAACTCAAATACTGGCGCGCCACAGCATAATTCTCGATGCTATCCACACCAGCACGCACGAAGCCCTCAATAATCGCCTCGGGGGTAGCACCCGCCAGCGGTCCCGGCGCACGCGCCGGAGAAGTATTCACGCTCTTCACATCCAGACCGCTGCTGTGCTGAGTCACTCGATCATTCGAAGGAAGACCCGCGCAAGAGCTCACGAGCGTCGCCAAAGACACCGCACCCCAAGACAGCGCGGCGCGTCGAGAAACAATAGCCCTGTGAGCCATGGAGGTCTTAACCTTCCTCTACGAACAAAGACAAACAATCGCCAACTACCGTTGCAGGCCATCGCAACACGGTGAAAAGATGACCACAGCGAAATAGCAACACCGTGAAAACATATCTGCATTGATTGTACTGGGTGAACAGTGCAAATACGCAAGGATAAGCGTAAATACAGCCGAGCAACACCAACGCACCGATATATGACAGAAGCCTAAAGCCTCTCCCCGTTTGAACCCCTTAGAGCTCGCCCTCAAGGTTCGCTCGAGGAGCAATATTGGGCAGCGTATCCTTCGCGGTCGCCGAACGATGCGCACTCACCTCAGGCTCACCCGTCACCAAAACCGGCGACTCGCCCAAAGGCGCACCGTGAATTAGCGGCAGGTTTATCGTGAAGCAGGCACCGCGGCCCTTCTCGCCCCACGCCTCAATCGTGCCGCCGTGCAGACGCACATCCTCAGCAGCAATCGACAGCCCCAGACCCGTACCGCCCAGGGTGCGCTTACGTGAAGTATCAGCACGCCAGAAACGGTTGAACACCTGAACAGCCTCATCCTCAGACAGACCGATACCGTGGTCACGCACCGCAACACCCAGGTTCGTGGCATTCGCACCCACGTACACGTCAATCGGGCGGGACTCGCCGTGCTCAATCGCGTTGTACAGCAGGTTACGGAGCACACGCTCAATACGCACGCGGTCCATATCAACCATGATGCTCTCATGGCTCGTATGCACGTTCAGCTTAGTATTCGTGCGCTCCAGGTGCGGCAGAGCCTCCTGCAGAATATTCGACAGCACACGCATGAAGTCTTCAGTGTCGATGGTCAGCATTGCGCTACCGGCATCGAAACGAGAAATCTCCAGCAGGTCAGAAAGCATCGACTGGAAACGATCCACCTGATCGTGCAGAAGCTCCACGGTGCGGCTCTGCGTGCGCTCCATCTCGTTACGCGTATCGTACAGAAGCTCCGTACCCAGACGAACCGTCGACAACGGAGTACGCAACTCGTGCGAAACGTCAGAAACGAATCGCTGCTGCAGAGTCGACAGACGCTCCAGCTGAACAATTTTCTCCTGCAGCGAGTCAGCCATCAGGTTGAAGGAATAGCCCAGACGCGCCGCCTGGTGCTCACCGTGTACAGACACACGCTGATCCAGGTCGCCAGCAGCCAGCTTCTCCGCCGTAATAGCGGTCTGCGTAATCGGGCGGACCACAAAACGAGTCACAATCCACACCACAGAAAGCACCACAGTAAGCAGTGCACAGAAACCACCAAAAAGAACAAAGTTAATATGCGCAATCGTGGCGGAAGAATCCGTCATATCGTACACAAGGAACAAACCGTAATTAGGGTTCTGAGAAATAGAAATATGTGTACCAACAATAAGCACCGGATAGGTGCGCTCACGATTATTTTCGACAGTAGTCACCGTAGACGTCTGCCAGAAAATACCGTCCTTATCACGAACAGTTTTTTTAAAATCATTCGGAATACTCGAAGAATTCAAAGAATTATTACTGCTCTGCTCAGGAATAAAACCCTGCTTACCTTGACCTTCCAAAGGCACAAGAATCCAATTGCGCTTACCCGAGCTACCCGCGTCCAAGACGGTCAGGGTACGGCTCACATTACGACGAATCTCGCTGTCACTACGGGCTTCAGAGGAGTCCAGCACGCTCTGAACGTTGCGGAAACCACTCTCTGATTCCGCCAACGCCTGGCTCTTCTGATTCTCAAAAAGACTCGATGCAATCTGGCTCGACAAGGACCAACCCACCATCAAGAAGCTCAGGAACATCATGATGCCCGCGGTTCCCAGAGCACGGAACTGCAGAGATTCCTTCCACAGACGCTGAGCGCGCTGCATCAGGTTCCTACGCTGCTTCTGTGCCTTACGCGGCTTGGAAGTGCGGGTACGCGAAGAGGCGGAGGCTACCGCCTCCGCCGTCAAAGCGCCGTGCTCATGGCTCGACTTCGCAACAGACAATCAGGTTATCCCTTCGCCTATGAATAGGTTCCGATTAGCTACCGGAAGATCCCACCAGCTCGGTCGGAATCTTATAGCCAACGCCACGAACCGTCTGAATAAAACGATCCGCACCCAGCTCATCAAACTTAGCGCGCAAACGCTGGACGTGCACGTTTACCAGCGAATCGCTCACATCAGTGTAACCCCAGACCATGTCCAGCAGTTCCTGACGGCTCAACGCCTGACCCGGGTGACGCACCAGCGCAGCCAACAGGTCAAACTCCAGAGGAGTCATCGGAACCTCAGTGCTGTGGTACTTGACGGTACGGCCATCCATATCCATGACAATATCGCCAATGGACACCACCAGCTGGCGGCTCTCGCGCGGACGCAAACGGGTACGAATACGTGCCAACAATTCAGCGTGCTTAAAAGGCTTCGCAATGTAATCATCAGCGCCAGCCTCAAGACCCTTAACAACATCTTCAGTGTCGCTTTTAGCGGTCAACATAATAATCGGCACATTAGAAGAACGACGAATTTGCTGGCACACTTCAATACCGTTCATGCCAGGAAGCATCAAATCCAAAAGCACCAAATCGGGAGTGGAACGCATAAAAGTTTCAAAAGCGCGTGCACCATTTTCACAGAAAACAGCGTTAAAGCCCTCTTGCGCGAGCACGAGGCCAATCATTTCCGCCAGAGCATCATCGTCATCAACCACCAAAATGGTGTGTGCATCGCTTGCGCTCACAGTACCTCCCTAAAGAATTGTCGTAAATACTTACATAAAAATGCTGATTATCTAATCATACCGCGCACTCAGCCAATGCACGGGCACACTCTGTCACACGAGCCAGGGAAGCCGTGGCATCCAGCACACTCACCGTGCCAGAAGCCGACCCAGCAGACTCAGAACCGCCCTGAATACGCTCATCAGGCATCAAACCCACCGCGCTCAGCTGAGCAGATTCAAGACCAACCTCACGCCACAGGCTGTACAGACGACGCACCTGATCCGGAACCCGCGCAGAGGTCACCACTGGTAGCCACAGCTGAGCCTGCGCCTCCAGAAGCTGCGCCATGGGCTCCCACGAACGAGGGTCGCTCAGCGGCGGAACCTGCAGCATGCCGGGACCCTTCGGGCGAGCACGATCAGGATGCAACAGCAAAGCGCAGGGAGTAGCGCCCTCAACCTGCATAGCTTTTACCAGTGCCAAAGCATCAAGGGTAGGACGCGCCTGGCTCAGCAGCTTCAGCTCCTGCACTGGCTTGAGCGCGGTGCCGTCCACATCAAGGATGAGCTGCAGGTTCAGCTCCGCGAATCGCTCCGCCACACGGCGGTACACCTGCTGATAATAGTGAGGCTGCAGCGAAGGCAACGAACGGAAGCCACTCACCGTAGGGATAGAGCCCTCCAGCAGACGCTGAAACTCCGACTCATCCAGCTGCACGGCAATCAGCGCCCGCGGAGCCTGCAGGGCCTCACGCAGAGACTCCACCCAGCGCTCCAGGCCTTCCAGGAAAGACTCCAGCAGGTCACGGTTCGCACCGGCATCGCTGATAGCGCGCTCACCGCCGGGTAGATAGATGCTCGCGGCAAGGGTCAGCGGGCCGACCAGCTGAATCTTATACACCGGGGCGGTGTCCTGTCCGGAGCCGAAACGTTTCTTCTGCACACCCACGCGATCAGCGAGAAGGTTGATGTCCGAGAGCAGACGATCCTGCGCCAGGGCAGACTCGCGTGCTCCCCTGCCGCCGCTATGCACCATGCGCCAGCCAAACGAGGCACCGTCAAAGGCGAGTCCCTCGCACATCGCCAGCGTGCGTGCCAGCGGGGTGCTCTTCCAACCCAACGCCGGAAGGTGCGGCAGGAACGGCAGGTGCGGGGAGCCCAGCTCGCCCTCCACGCGGGACATCGCCTCGCCCAAATCGTCACCGGGAAAATCGCCCAGTCCGCTGGCACGTACCAGCGGACGCTCCGTAGCGAGCGCGGTGAGGTCCTGTTCGGTCAGCTCGTCCCCCTCGGGGGCGCGGTACTCACCGGGCAGGAGCAGGCGCTCCGGCACAGGTTCGGTGCGGGCGTTCTGGCGGTTGGAAGATTGAGCGGGCATAGGGGTTTATCCAGAGGGATCAGATAACGTACAAATTCAAACGTAGCGACGCGAAAGTAGCGCGTTACTAGCCTTCGGACTTCTCAGCTTCGGTTGCCTCGCCGTCCTGCTCAGCCTGCTCGTTTGCGATGCGCACGTGGTGGCGAATCACCTCAGAAATAATGAAGTTCAGGAACTTCTCCGCGAACTCCGGATCCAGGCTGGATTCCTTCGCCATGGCGCGCAGGCGAGCAATCTGCGCCTCTTCACGGCCGGGGTCACCGGCGGGCAGGTTGTGCTTAGCCTTCAGGATGCCCACGCGCTTGGTCGCCTGAAAACGCTCCGCGAGGATGTGCACCAGCGCTGCGTCGAAGTTGTCGATGGAGCGGCGCATCGCGAAGAGCTCTTCGTAGACTTCCGGTGCGACTTCATCGCCCATGGAGGTGGCGTGGGGGTCAAATTCGCAGGACGTGTGTTCGGCGGTCATCGGTTTCTCCTCAGATCGTTTGTGGTCTTCTGTGTGTTGCGGTTGCGGTGTGGTTGGGGCAAGCCGCGGGGGTCTACTGCTGGGAGTTGGCACTCAGGGTTTCCTGAATGTCTTCGCGGTCCAGCGAGTAAGCGCGGGCTATGGTGGACTGGCCCAGCACTCGGGTGCCCTGGTAGAGCACCATGGTCTGGCCCGGTGCCACGCCGGAGAGCGGGTCCAGCAGGCGCACCACAGTTTCCAGGCGCAGTGCGCCTTCTTCTTCAGATTCGGGGTCGGGCGCCCAGGTCATGTGCGCCTTGGCGCGGACCGGGTCGGCGTGCGCGCGGACCTGCGCGGTCACCTCGAACTCTTCGCTGCGAGCGCCCAGCTGTGCGGGCTCTTCCAGGAAGCATGCCGCCTGTTCCACGGGTACGCCCGCCCAGGTGGCGCGGATACCGCGGATTTCGTGCACGGCAAGCAGTTCGCGGGAGCCGACGATGACTTCGTTTTCCTTGGGGCGCACCTCCAGCACGAAGCGGGGCTTACCGTCGGCGGCGGGGCGGCCCAGAGCCAGGCCCTTGCGCTGACCCACGGTGTATGCCTGCGCGCCGGGGTGCTCGCCGAGCACCTCGCCGTGGGTGTCCTTGATGAGGCCGGGGCGCATTGTGATGTGGTCGCCCAGCCAGGCGCGGGTGTCGCCTTCGGGGATGAAGCAGATGTCGTAGGAGTCCGGCTTCTTTGCGACGGAGAAGCCACGCTCTGCCGCCTCGGCACGCACCTGTGCCTTGGAGGGGGTGTCAGCCAGGGGGAACCAGGCGTGCTTGAGCTGTTCGTGGGTGAGCACGCCGAGCACGTAGGACTGGTCCTTAGCCCAGTCGGCGGCGCGGTGCAGTTCGCGGTTGCCGTCTTCGGTGGTGATGACGCGGGCGTAGTGGCCGGTCACCACGGCGTCGAAGCCGAGGGCGAGGGCGCGTTCGAGCAGCGCGGCGAACTTGATCTTTTCGTTGCAGCGCATGCAGGGGTTGGGGGTTCGTCCGGCTTCGTATTCGGAGATGAAGTCGTCGACCACGTCTTCCTTGAAGCGTTCGGAGAAGTCCCAGACGAAGAAGGGGATGCCCAGCTGGGAGCAGACGCGGCGGGCATCCATGGAGTCTTCGAGGGTGCAGCAGCCGCGGGAGCCGGTGCGTAGGGTGCCGGGCATGCGGGATAGGGCGAGGTGAACGCCGACTACTTCGTGTCCTGCGTCTACGGCGCGGGCTGCGGCGACTGCGGAGTCAACGCCGCCACTCATAGCTGCAAGAATTTTCACTGCCTATCCTTCTGTTGTGTTGAGCCTCTAGGAACATTCGGAGCGTGCCCTGTGTGCGGGCGGACTTTCCGTTACTGTAGCTACCCATTGTACGCAGGGGCTCGGCGGGATATTGGGCAGTGCACCCTCAGCCAGCCCTCAGCGAACGCTGAGATTGCAGGCTGAGGGCGGTTGGGTATCTTCTCTTCTGCTTTTCTAATGCCAGCGGGAGGCGTCCGGCAGCTGCGAGGACAGTCCCGCCTTTGCAGCCTGTTCGTAGGCGGCGGGTAGTGCCGCGATGAGGCGCGCAATATCGGCTCCGGTGGTGGAGTGGCCGAGGGTGAATCGCTGGGCGCTGCGGGCGGTGTCTTCGTCCATTCCCATTGCCATGAGCACGTGGGAGGGGCGGGTCACCCCGGCGTTGCAGGCGGAGCCGGTGGAGCTGCTGATACCCTGCATGTCCAGCACGAAGAGTAGGGTGTCACCTTCGGCGTTTTCGAAGGTGAAGTGGGCGTTGCCGGGCAGTCGCTTCTGTCCGGGGTATTCTTCGGTGAGCGGGTTTTCGCCGCTCAGGTGTGCCTGCGGGATAAGCGCGCTAATTGCCGCAACGAGTTCGTTGCGTAGCGCGGCGATGCGGGCGGATTCTTTGTCGAGGTGCTGTACCGAGTGCACGGCGGCCTCTGCGAAACCTGCGATGGCGGGCGCGTCGATGGTGCCGGAGCGTACGGAGCGTTCCTGACCGCCTCCGTGAAGCACGGGGGTCAGCTGCACGGCGCGGGTTGCGACCAGCGCGCCGATGCCCATGGGGCCGCCGATCTTGTGGCCCGAGATTGCAAGGGTCGCTACCCCGCTGGCGTGGAAGTCGATAGGCACCGCACCGAAAGCCTGCACCGCGTCCGAGTGCACGGGAATGCCGTATTCGGCGGCGATGGCGGCGATCTCGGGGATGGGCTGTACGGTACCGACCTCGTTGTTCGCCCACATGACGGTCACGAGCGCGACGTCTTCGGGGTTCTTTTCGATAAGTTCGCGGACGGTCTGCGGGTTGACGCTACCGTGCTCGTCTACGGGGATCCATTCGAGCTGCGCGCCCTCTGCCTTTTCGAGCCATTCGCAGGTTTCTTCCACAGCGTGGTGCTCAATGGAGGAGACGAGAATTCGGGTGCGCTGCGGGTCTTCTTCGCGGCGCTTCCAGTAGATGCCCTTGACTGCGAGGTTGTCCGCCTCGGTGCCGCCGGAGGTGAAAATAACCTCGGCGGGGTCCGCTCCAACAGCGCGGGCGATGCGTTCGCGGGCGTACTCGACGGTGGCGCGGGCATCACGTCCGGTAGCGTGCAGGGAGGAGGGGTTGCCGCCGTTGCGCATCTGTTCGACCATCGCGTCGATGGCTGCGGGAAGCACGTCGGTGGTGGCGGCATGGTCGAGGTAGACGCGGCCGTTCTGACGGTTGGTTTCTGCGCTCATGGTTCCTCCTGCTGGGTTGTTCGGCGGTTTTTCGCCTCGCTTATTTTATCGCGCTCTATCCGCGCTCTTCTAGGTGTGTTCACCTGCGGCTGGGTCGGCGAGCGCTACTGCCCCGGGACGCTCAATGCTGGTCGGGGGCTGCGCGGTACACTTAGGAACGTGTTCAAGATTCTTTTCTATACCCCTGAGATTCCGGGCAATACCGGCAATGCTATCCGTTTGGCGGCGATTACTGGCGCTGAGCTGCACCTGGTGAAGCCGCTGGGCTTTAACTTTGATGATGCGCATCTGCGCCGCGCGGGTCTGGATTATCACGACCTGGCGGTGGTGACGGTGCATGAGACCCTTGAGGATGCGTGGGAGGCTCTTGCCCCGGAGCGGGTTTTTGCGTTCACGACGACCGCTTCGACCTCGTATGCGGACATTGAGTACCGTCCCGGTGACGTGTTCATGTTTGGTCCGGAGTCGGTGGGTCTGCCCGCTGAGGTTCAGCAGGACCCGCACGTGACTGAGCGGGTGAAGATTCCGATGAAGCCGGGCCGCCGTTCGCTGAACCTGGCTAATTCTGCGTCCATTGCGATTTTTGAGGCGTGGCGTCAGAACGGTTTTGAGGGAGGCGCTATCTAGCATGGCTGCAGCACACCATAATCTGCCGGGGCCTCTGGTTCAGCAGATTCTGGAGGCGCGCCCTCCCCTGGCTGAGCAGATTCGCCAGGATCCGCAGAATAGGGAGTTCACGGAGCAGGGTTGGGAGCCGGTTTATTCGGCGTCGCCTCATGCTCGTATTGTGGTGATTGGTCAGGCGCCTGGGCGTGCCGCGCAGGAGAGCCGTATCCCGTGGAATGACCCGAGCGGCGTGAAGTTGCGCGAGTGGATGGGCGTGACGGCTGAGCAGTTCTATGACCCCGAGCTGATTTCGCTGTTGCCGATGGATTTCTATTACCCGGGTAAGGGCGCGCACGGCGATAACCCGCCGCGTAAGGATTTCGCACCGAAGTGGCATCCGCAGCTTCTGGAGCTCATGCCGAACGTTCAGCTGATTCTGCTGGTGGGGGCTTACTCTCAGAAGCACTACCTGGATGGTATGCACGCCCCTAAGGCGCAGAAGAACCTGACGGAGACGGTTCGTGCGTGGGAGTCTTATCTTCCTAAGTTTCTGCCGCTGGTGCATCCTTCGCCGCTGAATTTTAGGTGGCAGGCGAAGAACCCGTGGTTCGAGCAGGAGGTTATCCCGGCTTTGCAGAAGCGCGTGGGCGAGGTTCTCGAGGGCCTCTAACCTGCCCCTATCTGCAACACCAATACAGTTTGCTGTACTAACGAAAGAAGCTCCCACCCCGCATATGGGGTGGGAGCTTTCTTTCGTTACACCATGTGGCACTCTTTTGAAGTTAGAGTTACTGAACGGTAGAGCCGGCTGAGCGGGTGTTTCCCAACCGCGTTTCTATCTGTTCAGAGGCAGAGTGCGTTTTACTTCTGGCTGTTTACTTCTGGCTGTCGGCGTCGCCCAGGGTCACGGTGATGTCATGGGTGGAGGAGCCGCGCTTAATCTTCAGCTTCAGATCAGAGCCTGCTGCCGCGGCACGCACGGTACCGTTAAGCTCGTCGCTCTTGGTCACGGCGTGACCGTCGGCTTCAATCACGACGTCGCCGGATCGCAGGCCTGCTTTCGCGGCGGGGCTGTTAGATTCTACCGAGGCAATTTCAACGCCACCGGGGATGAGCTTGGACGAGCCCGAACCGGTGTCCGCGGGGCTGTTCTTTACGCTCGCGCCCAGGTAGCCGTGGGTTGCCTTACCCTTGGCAATGATCTCGGAGGAGATGCGCTTGGCGTAGTTGGAGGTAATGGAGAACGCCATACCGTCGGCGGTGCCGCCGTCCTGGCTTGCCTGACCCTGCGCGTTAATGCCGACCAGTTCGCCCTTGAGGTTCACCAGCGGGCCACCGGAGTTACCGTGGTTGATGGGCACATCAACCTGAATCATGGGGATGTAGTTCTGACCCTTCGCATCGGCGGGTTGCACGCGGTTGACGTTCGAGACTACGCCGGCGGTCACCGATTCGCTACGACGATACGGCGCGCCGAGGGCAACCACGGCCTCGCCGGAGACCAGCTTGGAGGAGTCGCCCCAGGTGATGGGTTGCAGGTCCAGGCCGGAGGGGTTAATCTTCAGGACCGCCAGGTCAGCGGCAGAGTCCAGGCCTACCACGGATGCGGTGCGTACGGTACCGTCGCTCAGGCGAACCTCAATGGTGGATGCTTCCCTGGAAGATTCGAGGGTGACCACGTGGTGGTTGGTGAGGATGTGGCCGTCCTTATCGAGGACAACGCCGCTACCGCCGCCGGATGTGGAGCCGCTTGAGGCCATGATGGTCACGGTGGAGGGCAGGACCTTCTTCGCGGTTTCTGCTACGCCTGCCACGGTGGAAGAGTTGCTGATATTGGAGCTGACGGAGCCACGCGAGGAGGTGCTGGTGGAGCTGTTATTCGATGCTGCGATGCCGCCTCCGACACCCGCGCCAACGCCACCGCCAACGAGGGCTGCAAGCAGAGCCGCGGTGAGCACAACGCCGGCACCGTAACGCTTGTTGTCATCGGTGTTCTGGCGTGCAGACTGCGCCGAAGCGACCTGAGCAGCGGCTGCCTGGGGGTAGGTGTAGCCGGGAGAAGCATATGCTTGCGGGTATGCGTTCTGACCCTGCTGCTGGTTTGCGGGCTGGTAGCTTGCCTGTCCGTTCACGTTCTGCAGGGGACGGGTTGCATCCGTGACGCCGTCATTGCCGCCGTAAGACCATCCGTTGTTTTGAGTCATGAGTTCTCCTAGAGTCGTGCGTATGCCTCACCCTGGGCGCACGCTATCTTTCTACTGTAGAGGGTGTTTCATGGCGTTCTATATCTTTTCGCTGTTGGTTATCGGGGAGTTCCCTGGGAATTTTTCTCGCGCCCTTTCATCGGCAGCTGATTCGCCGATCTGAGATACCCGGCGATTTGCCCGGCAGCTAGTTTATTTTGGGGCTTTGTTCGCTATTTTTCGTCACTCTCAGGTTTCTCTTTTAAAGCGCCCAGTTTTTCTCCACGGTTTACACAGCATGACGCTTCTTGGTACACAGCTTGAACACAGGGTCAGTCCGTAATGTTGAAGGCACATAGAGCCGAGAACAAAGGCAAAGGACAAAGGCAAAGGAGAAACCCATGATGATCGGCACCCTGATTTTCTGTGCGATCTTGGCAAGCTCCATCGGTATTGGTGCGGGTATTGTGGCTTGTTGCTCGGGAATGGTGTACCGCCGTCATCGTGCGGAGAAGGCCTCCGAGTTGGCGCAGCCGCTTGCCACCCACGCGTTGACCGCCGGTAGGTAGCGCATAAAGTTTGATAGTTTTCCGGGGCAGGAGATGAGAGGTCTGCACCGGGAGGGGCGAGAATCCCCAGTATGTCCCGAAGGGTCGGTGTGAGGACCGGCCCGGGTGTGATAGTGAGTTGAGTGATGATTGATGCGGCGTGAGCCCCTGCATGAGGGCTTGCGCCGCATCGTCTTTTAACTGTGATCCGGATGCGGGAGGCGCTGGCGGAGAGCACCCTGCGCCCCGGCTACTTCCCTTTTAGCATGCGGTAAGACGACGGTGCTACGAGCAGCAGGTGGCTGGCTGGGTTATGGTGAAGTCATGAGGATTATTTCTGCTGTTTTCGCTCTTGTTGGCGCGCTGCCGGTCATGCCTGCGGCGGTGGCGTCTTCGCTGGACGGCGCAACCCGCCTGTACGCGCTACTTTTGTTTGTTCTCATCTGTGCGGCAGTGGCGTTGTTCGCGTCGTTGAGCCCGTCGCGCCGTCGCGCTCGTGAGATTAGGCGGCAGGTGTTGCAACAGCAGCAACAGAATCAGTCGATGAATCAGCAGGTACCGCCTCAGCAGGCACCCAATCAGCAAGTACCCCCTCAGCAGGTGCAGGGCGCTGTGAGCTACCCGATGCACTACCAGCCGAAGCCGGCACAGCCCGGCAGTAGCGATCAGCAGTCGGCACAGAGCCCGGTGCAGCCCCCGCTCCCCCAGAACCAGGCACAGCCCCCGCTCCCCCAGCAGGATCAGGTTGCCGAAGCTCAGCAGGCTCAGGTACCCTCACCTCAGCCTCCTCAGCCGGTGGCGGCACCGTCCCCGCTGGAGCCAATGCAGGCGGGCGGTGCCTCCGGTTCATCTTCGGTGCAGAACCATTCAGCAGAAAGCCAGGAGCAGCAGAGCATGCCCCAGAACACCCCGGCGCAGCCTGAAGAGCACCCGCAGCAGGAGACCACCCATCAGGCGCCCAAGAGTAACCCGGCACAGAGTAACCCGGCGCCTTCCGACCCGTTCTCTTTGAGCACCAACTTCAAGCTCATTCCTCCCCTAGAGAATGCGCAGCGCAGCCGCTACCCCATGGTGCTTTCTGTCAGTAAATCTGAGGATGAAGTCTTTGCGCTGCCGTCGATTAGCGGTGTGCCGCAGCATCTGCTGGTCGGCACGCAGGAGAATCATGTTCCGCTGAATCAGCGTCAGCGCTGGGAGCAGGTCGAGATCCTGGAGAACTACCTCATGCGTGCGGTCATGAACCTGCAGACGCTGGAGCGCGCGCAGGTGTCCCCGCTGCACAGCTTCAAGGAGACTGCCCAGGCTGACCGCGCGGTACTTGCCGCCGAGCTGGAAGAGACCATCCGGAAGTCTCGGCTGAAGCTGAGCGGGGCGCTGGAGTTCTATACGTCCCTTCCTCGTCTGGCGGAGGCTCCGAGTTCTTTCGCTTTTGCCCGTGATCGTGCGCTCTCCCTGAGCGCCACCATCATTGACCTGACGGAGCAGTGCTTTGAGCGTACGTTCCGGTGGCGTCTGCTGGAGGATACTCTCCCGGATTCTTTGAGCGACCGCCTGTACGCGGTGCGTTATCTGCGTGAGAGTGCCCAGAAGCTGGCGGCTTTTGTGGAACTGAGCGATTTTGACCGCGCTATGCAGCTTGCCGAAACCTGGAAAAAGACGGCCCGCAAGGATTCGAAGATTGATGAGGGCAAGCTCTGGAATGAGATGACCGAAGTCGCCTTTGACGTTCTGCCCGAGTTGCGAGAGCGGGCGTTGAAGGGTGTGCAGTCTACGCTGGAGTTTAGCGAGCTTTTCTACCGTTCCGGCGATGATGGTACGCACCGTATGCTCCACCCGGAACAGCTGAGCGAGTTTGAGCTCAAGGGCGTGCAGTCCACGCTGGAAGAGCGCCTGGAGAAGGTGCGTCTTGAGCTTCAGGATGCGGAGTTCTGCGCCGCGGTCTTGAGCTTGCAGGCGCAGGCCGTCATTGAGCTTCTGGAGGAGCTTCTGCAGGTTGAGCAGGACGGCGTTCTGGCGGAGGTTGTGACCGATTTGCGGGCGCTTGCTCATTACTCGCCGCACCTTGCTGAGCTGCCCATCGAAACGTTGATGTACAGGCGCGAACAGTACGCCCCCGATGGGGAGGATTTGCCGACCATCGGCGAGCGCATCCGTTCCCTCTCGAGTGTTCCCGAGGTTCTGGCGTTCGTGCGCTACGAGGGCACCAAGCTTCTGGTGGGCGTCTCGGATCCGTATAAGGCGTTTTCCGGGGAAGGCTCCTTCGAGGGTCTGCTTTCGGAGGAGATGAAGTTATCTCCCATGCCGCTGTCGGTGTTGCGCACCCATTCGCGGCTTCTGCAGCAGGTGCTTCGCCTGCAGAATCTGCGTTTAAAGCTCGTGTGGGTGAGCAGCTGTAGCGGCTACATGCCCTTGAGCCTGGTTGAGCGGTATTACGTCGGCCCTTCTGCCGGGGATGAGGTTTTGAAGGAGCTGACCGAAAATACTGAGGCGCTCGCTGAGCTTCTGGACGCCCGCTCCAGCTCTCGAGAGTATAGGGGCCGTGACGTGCCGGTCCCACGCATCCTGTGGTCACAGATGCGGAAGCAGGCAGAACGCAGTTCTAGGTTGCTGAATACGGTGCAGTTCTTGGGCTGGATGTTCGCCTCGTCGTCGCGGGTGCAGGTGGTGAACGGCATAGCACAGAGTATCCACGATGTTGATGCCGCGGAGGTAGTGGAGCATCTGATGAGCAATCTGCAGATTGCGCGTCGGCGCTAATCGACTGAATAGCCGGTGAGCCGGGGTCTGGTGTGAGGCTAGACCCCGGCTTTCCTATATACCGGCTTTCCTGTATAAACCCTGGGAAGTCGGTAAACGGTCGGCAAACAGCGGCGCAATATTCTCGTATCTGTGCCGTTGTGCCCCTGTGCCACCGCTACACTAATAATGTGACCAGCACTAAGGTGTGCGATGAACAAGCACGCCGTGAAGTGCAGGTCCGTTCATACTTCACGACAACGGAGGAAAGACCATGACCGAGCACGCCTTTGCGCGTCAGATTCGTCCCGCACGCCCTCGCCTGCGCACTATCTTGGGTGCCACAGTGCTGGCGGCAGGTCTTTCTTGTGCACCGGTGGTTTTGCCGGCTGGTTCTGCATTTTTGAGCACGTCGGCGCAGGCTGCTGACCCGATGCAGATTACGGGCACCACCGTGTATGATTCCACGAACTCTTTGGGTGATACCGCTACCCTGAAGTCTAAGATTTCGGCCCTGTCGAAGAAGCACAACGTGGATTTGCACGTGGTGGTGATCGATAAGTTTGAGAACCCGTCTACTTCTTCGAGCTGGACGAAGGCGCTGGCTACGAAGAACAACTGGGGTTCTGCCGATGTGGTGCTGGTGATTGCTACTGAGACTCGCCAGGCGTATTTCTTGGCGGGTAGCACGAAGACCCTGTCGAGCGATCAGCAGACGAAGGTGTACCAGAACTACATCAAGCCGAAGCTGCAGAATAGCGATTATTCGGGTGCGGCTCTTGCCGCGGTTGAGGGTATCGAGGCGCAGAAGGGCGGTAGCTCTTCTGGCGTGGTGACCGGTGTGCTCGGTGTGGGTGCAGCGGCGACCGTGGGTGCCGGCGGTTATGCGATGTACCGTCGCCGTAAGAAGAAGAACACTCAGCAGCAGCCTCAGCGTTCCTACGGTGCGCCTCGTAACTACTCCCCCATTCCGGAGGTTCCGCTGGAGGAGCTGCGTACCCGCGCCGGTAGCGCCCTGCTGCAGGCTGATACCACGATGAGCCATGCGAAGCAGGAGCTGGAGTTTGCGCGTGCCCAGTACACTGACCAGCAGGTCGCTGAGTTCGCTCAGGAGATTGCGCGCGCTGAGGATCTGATGCGTAAGTCCTTCCAGCGTCAGCAGCTTCTGACCGACAGCATTCCCGATACTGAGGCTGAGCAGCGTGCGTGGCTGACTGAGATTATCGATAATTCTCAGGAAGTCACCCGCATTGCTCAGGAGCAGGACGCTAAGCTGGCTCAGCTGCGCAACCTGGAGCAGGAGGCACCGCAGGCTATTGAGGCTCTGGCTCAGCGCCTGCCGCAGCTGCGTGCCTCGGTAGAGGAGATTGCCGCCCAGTACCGCGCAATGAAGGAGCGTTACCTGCCCAGCGCGCTGGAGCCCATTTCGAAGACCCCCACCCTGCTGGACTCGAACATGGTGTTGTGCGCTGCGGAGCTTGAGAAGGCCCAGGCGACCGTTAATACCGCCCGTTCGGAGGCGGTTGCTCACCTGCGCACCGCTGAGGAAGCCGCCTCGCAGATTCAGGCTCTGGGTGCTGCGGTCAATACCCGCGCGCAGGAGCTGGAGCAGGCTCAGCTGGGCCTGAGCACCGACCTGCTGAGCATTCAGCGTGACGTGGCTGAGGCGAAGAGCCTCGCGGCATCTCAGCGTCGCGATGATTTGGGTGCGGTCGCCGCCGGTATGGAGGCAGTGCTCAACCAGGTCAACCAGAGCGCTTCGGCTCGCCCGAACGACCCGCTGACTCTGGCGAACCAGTTGCGTCAGCTCTCTGCCGAGCTGGATAAGGCAATGACGAATATGCGTGCTACCCGCGAGCGTTCCCGTGCGGCGGAGCAGAACCTGGATCGTACGATGCGTTCTGCGTACGCTGCGGTGAACGGTGCGCGTAGCTACATCAACAACCGCCGCGCTGCGGTCGGCCCGATGACTCTGACCGCTGTTTCTGAGGCGGAGCGTCACCTGGGTCAGGCTCAGCGTCTGGCTCCTTCGGATCCGCTGAACGCGATGAAGGAAGCCAACATGGCTATCCAGAAGGCGACCGATGCACAGAACCGCGCGCAGAGCGAGGTCGGCAACTACTACAACAACCAGAACGACCGAGGCGGTAGCGGCTTCGGTGGTGACCTGGCGAAGGGCCTGCTGCTGGGCGCTCTGATGACCGCCATTAACTCCGGCACGAGTAGCTGGGGTAGCAGTGGCGGTAGTAGCGGCGGCAGCTGGGGCGGCGGTGGCGGCTTCAGCGGTGGAGGCGGCGATTGGGGTAGCGGCGGCGGTGACGGCGGTAGCTTCTAACCCCCTCCACTAACGTTCCTGTCGGCTGGTTTCTGTAGGCGTTTCTACAGGCTGACCGGCGGGGTACGTAGCTCACCTCACCACTTTCTTCCCCAGTTGGAAAGCACCCGAGGCAATTTACCAAAAGTTTAGGTTGCAGAAATCAGGCGTGCATCATTTTCACAGCATGCACCCAGAAATCTGCCACATAATTAGTTATACGGGCACGGCTCACGAGGAGCGTAGTGCTCCCCCGCAGCCCGTTGAACAGAAAGTAGGAGATTATGGCTAAGCAGACCATCTTCGGCCGTATTGCACAGCTCGCTAAGGCAAACATCAACGCTCTGATTGATGCAGCTGAGGACCCGGAGAAGATGCTGGACCAGATGGTCCGTGACTACACCAACAACATCCGCGAGGCGGAGGCTGCAGTAGCACAGACCATCGGCAACCTGCGACTGCTCGAAAAGGACCACGCTGAGGACGTCAAGACCGCTCAGGAGTGGGGCACCAAGGCTCTGGCAGCATCTAACAAGGCTGATGAGTTCCGCGCAGCTGGCGACGTTGCCAACGCTGACAAGTTCGACAACCTCGCTAAGATTGCTCTGAACAAGCAGCTGCTGGCTGAGAAGGCTGCACAGGCTGTTGAGCCTCAGCTGGCTTCTCAGACTCAGGTTGTCAACCAGCTCAAGGACGGCCTGGAGAAGATGCGCTCCAAGCTTGAAGAGGTCAAGTACAAGCGCGATGAGCTGACCGCACGTCAGAAGACTGCAGCAGCTCAGACCCAGGTGAACGACGCTCTGAAGGCGTTCGACGTTCTGGACCCGACCAGCGAGATGAGCCGCTTCGAAGAGAAGGTTCGCCGCGAAGAGGCACGCGTCATCGGTCAGCAGGAGCTGGCAGCTTCCTCCCTGGACGCTCAGTTCAACACCCTGGACCAGATGGAGCGCGACACCGAGCTGGACGCTCGCCTCGCCGCTCTGAAGGCAAAGAACGCTCCGGCAGCTCCGGAGCCCCTGGCTGTGGAAGCTCCCACCCAGACCCTCTAAGCCTGGGACCTTCTAAGCCTGGTCTAGCGTATAGCTTCTTGGGCTAAACCTATAAAGAACCGCCCCGTTCCTGAATTTCAGGAGCGGGGCGGTTCTTTATGCGTTAAGGGGTGCGAGCCTAGTTCGCGTAAATGTACAGGTAGCCTGCCATAGCGGCGCGGGTGATGGCTGCCGAGGAGGTCGAGCCGGTACCGATACCGTTGGAGGCAGCCCAAGCCAGAGCCTGGGACGCGTAGCCGCCCTGAGCCTGTGCCGGGGAGCCAGCCGCACGGTACATGAACTCAGCCATGGTGGACTCGGTGACGGCCTCCAGGGGGCGGAAGTCGCTACCGCTGATGCCCTGCTGGCTCAGCCAGAAAATCTCCTTGTACGCGGGGTGGTTGGCCGGAACGTCGTTGAACGGCGAAACAGCCGGTGCGTTCACGGCGGGGCGACCAGCCACGCGGTACAGGTAGGTTGCCAGCTGCGCACGGTTGACCGACGCGTTCGGGCGGAAGGTGCCGTCCGCGAAGCCGAGCATGATGCGGTGGTCAGAGTTCCAGCTGATCTCGTTGTAGTTCGGGTTCGAGTCGGACAGGTCGCTGTAGCCCAGCGCGGGGGTCTTGCCCGCGAAGTCCAGGGAGGACGCCAGGATGTGCGGCAGGTCGTAGTCGTGGTGGCTGAAGCCGTCAATCAGCTTCACGCGGGCGTTGGAGAAGCCAGCGCCCAGGTATGCGTTGTAGCCGGACTCAACCGCGCCTCGTGCGCTCCAGGTGACGGGGTTGGTGTTACCGGAGGTGTCATTAGCGCCAACCCACCAGTACATCGGGGATGCCTTGGTGGTTGCGTCAGCGTCCACGGAGCCGTCCGAGTCGCCGCCTGCGACCATGATGGAGCCACCGCCGTTACGCCAGGAGGTGTTGTGGTCGGTCAGCTCGTAGGTGATGAACTCAGCACCACCGGAGTAGCCCATGGTCCACACCTGGGAAGCGTCCAGATTGTTCTGGTTGATGAAGGACTTCGCGAAGGAGCGGAAGAACTCACCGTTGGCGTCCATGTCTTCCCACCAGGTGATGCCGTCACCGGATGCGTTGGTGTCCGGGGAGATGATCGGCACGAAGACCATGTTGCGGGCGTTAGCGATCTTGCCCATTGCCGCGAGCATGCCCTCATCGGGGGTGTAGACCTTGGACTCGTTACGCTGCCAGTAGTCACCGTCGAAGTAGAAGACCACGCCAACGGGCTTGGAGTAGTCCAGGTTGTTCGCGTACACGTGGTACTGGGAGGTGGTGCCCGCCGGGGAGGTGTAGCTCTGGTAGGTTGCGGAGCTCATGGTGCGGGCGCGCTGGGTGTTCTGCTTCTGCTCAGACTTCTGTTCGGTCTTCTGCTCAGCCTTCTGCTCGGCCTTGGGAGCGGCGGTTGCCTTGCCCTTGGTCAGCGAGTTGCTCAGAATCTGCGAGAAGTTGTAGTCGAAGTGGCCCGAGCCGTTCAGAACGGTCGCGGAAGCGTTGGTGTAGCCGGCGTTGCGGTAGGCGTTGTAGCCACCCTCAACGGCGCCTCGTGCGCTCCAGGTCTGCGGGTAGGTCTCGCCGGTGCCGTCGTTCGAGTTTGCGTACCAGAACATGGGCTGGGACTTCAGCGCTGCGGAGGGGGTGCCCTCATCCAGGCCACCGCCGGCAACCATGATGGAGCCGCCGCCGTTGCGCCAGGTCTGGGGCTTGGTGTTCAGCTCGTAGGTGATGAACTCGGCGCCACCGGAGTAGCCCATGGTCCACACGTTAGAGGAATCCACGCCGTTAGCCGCGATGAAGGAAGACGCGAAGGAGCGGAAGAACTCACCGTTGCGCTCCATGTCTTCCCACCAGGTCACGCCAGCATCGTAACGGTTAGCGTCCGGGGAGATCACGGGCACGAACAGCATGTTCTGTGCCGCTGCGGATGCAGCCATCTGAGCCAGCTCACCGGAGGGGTCGTAGACCTTGGACTGGTCGTTGCGCCAGTAGTCGCCGTCGAAGTAGAAGACCACGCCAACGGGCTTGGAGAAGTCCACGCCCTCAGCGTACACGTGGTACTGCGAGGTGGTGCCCGCCGGGGAGGTGTAGGACAGGAAAGTCTGGTTGGTGCGGGTTGCGGGAACGGTGCTGCCGGCAACGGTGGACTGTGCCGCCTGAGCGGTCTGCGCGGGCTGCGCGGCAGGGGTTGCAGCGCTCTGGGTAGCTGCGGGAGCCTGGGTAGCTGCGGGAGCCTGGGTAGCTGCGGGGGTCTGTGCAACCTGTGCCAGGGTGGGCTGAGCGGAAGGCTGAGCCGCCTGTGCGGACTGGAAGGTAGCCGAGGGGGTTGTCTGCTGAGTTGCCTGGGCAGTGTAGGTCTTCTGGATGGGCTGAACCGCGGTCGTTGCGGGAGCCTGCTGAGTCTGCTTTGCCTGTTCTGCCTGCTGGCGGATCTGCACAGCAACCTGCGAGAGGGTGGGCTGCACGGTGGAGGTGAACAGGGACTTCGGAGCCTGGGTAGCTGCGCCGGGGATGTCCTGAACGACGGGTGCGAATGCGGAAGCGGGTGCTACCAGGGTGCTACCGAGCACGGAGGGTACGGCGATGGCTGCGAGAGAGCCAGCCTTAACGGTGCGGGGGCGAAGTGCCATGGGTTGTCCTCGTTGTTGGTGTTTCGTGGGGCGCGGACGCCCGAGAGTGGTTGAGTGATAGGTGGTCTATAGGTGAGAAGCCTATAGGCGGTCGGCCTGCGAATGTGATGCCGCATGGAGCAAGTCCAGTAACCGTCCCGTGTGTGTTGCGGGGGTTTCCTCGTGTGATGGAGGGGTGCAGTATTCATTTCGGAGAGCTACGCGGCGGACCGCGGTGACCACGTACTCAAAGCTACCAGGTCAAAAAGCCTTTTCCAGCGGTTTTTTGGGGCTATTTTTGGGTATCGAACAAGATTCAATCTTAACAAGAGCTTTTTCTAAGCTTCTAGTTTAACTTGAATCACCCTCAAGTAGAGGTTGAATGGGCTATTTTTCCTTGATTTTCCGGGGTTTTTGAGCGTTTTTTGAAAGAGTTTCAAAAAACTCTACAATTAACTTGAATGTTTCGTATGTGATTACAATCACTTTCAGAGTGAATTGTTGCACTCGAAGCCCAATTTTTGCCAAAAACCGCGGAATTCCGGGGCAAAACGGGTGATTTCCAAGCCCGGAATATAGGCACCTTTCGCATATTCCACTTTGAGAATGCACTTTGAGGCAAAAACAGCCCCCTCGCCACTCTCCCACCCAGGCATCCTATCGGACCCCTCATCACGCTCTTGAGACCCGCCCCAGAGCCCCCTTCAGGACCCCTTTCAGATCCCCTTTCAAGGAGCTCAAAAGCAGCGTCTCAAGAAGGCGTAACCACCCTCCAGCAACCGCTCGGAAGTGACTCCACCACCCCCATGGGCACACCCGCTTGAAGCCCCGATAGACGGACTGAGGAATACCTCGAAAGACGCATCGGGAGACGTTCCGAAACCAGTCCAGGGTACTTTCACGACGGTTCTATGAAATTCCGTGAGGAGGTTTCAAGAGGGGTTTCGAGAGGCCGAAAGATCCACCTCAAGCACCCCGGAAGGGGCAGCAGGCTGCCCCCCCCCCATCAGTCTCCCCGAAGCACCGCCCCGACAAGGTTCAGAAGACCCCCTCCGCAGATTACAGAAGGCAGGAGATACGGAGAGGCAGGAGATATAAAGAAAGCCGCCCAGCAGGCGGCAGAAAGGTAGCACAAGAAGAAGAAAAGTAGGCGGCAAATGAAGACAGGTCGCCGACAGGAAAGGTGCAGGAAGGTGGCGAAAGAAGGCAGACCGGCGGTCGGAAGGTGACGGGAGGACAGCAGAAGGAGACAGGTCGGCGGGAGTACGGGTTTTAGGGAATAAAAAAACTCCCGATAGCTAAGCTATCGGGAGTTATCCGTTGCGGGGACAGGATTTGAACCTGCGACCTCCGGGGTTTTTACTAACGTCGGTGAAACGTGCATAGCTATACTTCACTTGGAAAAGCGTATGTGAGGATAGCTGCACTTCCAACGGATAGGTTTCCAAGTGACGGCAAAGCGAAGTCAGCGTTTGCTAAACTGTTCTATCGAATCCCAGTTTGAGATCGGTCCTTGCAAGTTCCACACCTTCGTTTTATTCCGCTATCACGAAGGCTATTTCCGGCTCTTCCGAGTTGAGTGTGGGTGACCAGGTATTGGTCGGGGGTTGTGGGTAGAGGTCGAGGTCCTTGATGATGAGCGGACTTCTACCACCGCGATCTTCAAAGGACCTCCTGTTGACTTCTTACCGTGACGGATCATGGGGCAGCCACACACAGAGCACGATGCAGTATTCACAGGAACGAGGCAAACACGACCAACTGAAAGAGTGACTTTCCCGCACCAGAAAGCCGAAAAGTCACCCAACCAGCAACACGTAGTGTCCAATAACCCAGAAAGAAAGCTCTCCCTGGAAGCCACTGAGGCTTCCAGGGAGAGCAGTCAGAGAGTGCGAAAGACGAATACACCGCTATCAAGCGTGAGGCGGCCGATGGGGGAGTCGTAGGTGGCGAGCGCCGGATCAGAATTGCTCGGGGTGATCGCGGTAGGCATACGCCCACACTGTCACGGCGACAGTCACAGCGCGAGTCCACGCGTCACGGACAGCGTCCAGTTCTGCGCCCTCGAAGCCCTCCGCCAGGAGACGGTGCCCGACCTCCACAGTCGGCGCGATGAAGGCGAGCACGTAGCGCAGAGGCACGAATGGCGTCGAGTCCGCCCCATCCGCCGCGTTCTTCGCCGCGGTCATGTGTCGAGCTCCGATCAGGTACTGGTAGTCCAACCACGCCTGATCCCGCTCGCGCGTGCACATGTCGATGATCCACTGGGCGAATCGGGGCTTTGACGCCTGCGCGTACTCGGGGTTCGGCTGTCCATCCGGATGCGCGGAATGTGCTGCCAGGTAGGTCTTTTGAGCCAAAATCCCGCGCCACGTGTCGACCATTTCCATGGCATGCGGCGCCAGGATGGGTTCTGCTCGCGCGAGCAGCTCTGCGTCACCGGGCTGGACGTGCGCGGCGGCCTCAATCTGGCGTAGATCCTCGAGTGTGAGCGGAGACGTGGGGACGGCATCGGTGCCGTAGGTGTACCCCGACGAGTGGTCGTAAGCGGTCATGCGAACCTCCTTGAACTTATGCGTCAATTGTAGAACGTGCTCTTGCTCAGCTCAAGTCCTGTGGAGTGGTGTAATCGTTTTGTGTCCTTCGGGTTGGGTTATGCGCTGAGTTGGAGTGGGGTGTCCTCCTGTTGGGTGGGTTGTGGTGTGAGTCGTGATTTGGTGAGGATGTCGAGGCTGAGGTAGCGTCGGCCTTCGGCCCATTCGTCGTTTTGTTCGGCGAGGACGGCTCCGACGAGGCGGATGATTGCGTGGCGGTTGGGGAAGATTCCCACGGTGTCGGTGCGGCGGCGGATTTCGCGGTTGAGGCGTTCGTTGGGGTTGTTGGACCAGATCTGGGTCCATACCCCGGTGGGGAAGGACGCGAAGGCGAGGACGTCTGCCCTGGCTTGATCGAGGTGGTCACACACGGCGGGGAGCTTGTCGTTCACGTAGTCCAAGAGCCGGTCGTATTGTGCGTTGACCGATGCGGCGTCGGGCTGGTCGTACACCGAGTGCAGCATCGCTTTGACAGCAGGCCATAGTGCTTTGGGGGTGACCGACATGAGATTAGCGGCGTAGTGGGTGCGGCATCGTTGCCAAGTGGCTCCGGGTAGGTTGGCGGCGATGGCTTCGACCAGGCCCAGATGCGCGTCGCTGGTGACCAGGCGCACGCCGGTGAGGCCTCGGGCGACCAGGTCGGCGAAGAACTCGTTCCACGCCGGGCCGGTCTCGCTGGTGGATACGCGCACCCCCAGTACTTCGCGGTGTCCGTCATTGTTGACTCCGGTGGCAACCAGGACCGCGCACGAGACGACGCGTCCTCCTTCGCGTACTTTCATGGTCAGTGCGTCAGCGGCGACGAAGGTGAAAGGCCCGGCATCGTGGAGGGGCCGGTTGCGGAACTGATCCACGTGTTCGTCGAGGTCTGTTGCCATCCGTGAGACCTGGGACTTCGATAGTCCTGTGATCCCCAGGGTTTTGACGAGCTTGTCCATGCGGCGTGTGGATACTCCCGCTAAGTAGCAGTCAGCAACCACTGTGATCAAGGCGTTTTCGGAGCGTTTGCGCCGTTGCAGTAACCATTCTGGGAAGTAGGTGCCTGAGCGCAGCTTGGGGATCGCCACGTCGATGGTGCCGACCCTGGTGTCCAGGGGCCGGTAGCGATACCCGTTGCGCCTGGTGTGACGCTGCGGATCTTGTTGACCCCACTGGGCCCCGCACACGGTGTCAGCGTCCGCTGATAGCAACGCGTTGATCACGTGCTGGAGCAGGGAACGCATCAAATCTGGGGACGCCTGGGATAACGCCTCGCCAAGCAGGCCAGCAGGGTCGATAATATGAGGAGCGGTCATCGTTGTGCCTCCAAATCGTTTCGAGTCAGAAGTAGAAGAGCTTTCTCGAAGGATCACACGGTGACCGCACCCATCACAAGCAACGGGCCGATCACCACACGGTTACACCACTATGCGGGACGCTACTCTTTCACCGCTTAGTTACCGCCTGTTTGAGGCTAAGCGGTATATCGAAAACGTTGGTATATCAGTCAAAACATGGTGTGTTGCCGCCTCTACCGCCTAATTTCTAAAAAGTGTACACGCGAGTGTTCATCTTCCTACATATGCGTGTGTATATATAAAAGTTTTCGGTTTTAGGCGGTGAAGGCGGTAAAGGGTTGGGATTCGGTTGAGATACGAGGGAAAATGCTATACCGCTTTTGCATTTTCAGGCGGTAAACAGCCGGTATCAACGCCGATTAGGCGGTGAAAATCCTCCTCTGCAACCTCCCTCCCACGAGATCATGCACGAGCGAAGATAGTCATACGCCCCGAAGGGGCGTTGGATGATAGTCCTCGATGTTGGGTGATAGTCCCCCCTCCCCCCACCTCGACGACGGGCCTGAGTTTGGCTGAAAGGTAGGGAATAACATAGGGATTCGGTCTCGTCAGGGCAAAACAAAACCCGGTATCTCAGCGACTTTTCGTTGAGATACCGGGTTTTTCTGGTAGCGGGGACAGGATTTGAACCTGCGACCTCCGGGTTATGAGCCCGGCGAGCTACCGAACTGCTCCACCCCGCGGCGACTCATACAACTATACAGACCCCAAACCGGGCATGCAAGCCAAAAACGCGATTTGTAACCAAGCACACAAAAATAGGGGCTGTTGGGTAGAAAGCAGTTGGGTAGAAAGCAGTTGGGTAGGAATAGGGGCTACGGGGCAGTGCCAGGGGTAGAACATACAGGAACGGGGTGGAAGCGATACACTTCCACCCCGTTCCGTCAGAGACCGCTAGAGGTAGTCAGTAGGAGCCGTATCCAGTGCAGGCCCCGGTTCTAGAGCGAGGACGCTAGACCCGTGGACATCCGATCCGTGAGCATCCGGTATGCGCTACTCCCCCGCCGCCTCAGGCATCCTAGTGAGAAGTCGAAAGGCTCGCGCTGGGCTTAGCGCTAGCCGCTGCGCTCGGAGCCGCCGAGGCGCTGGGCGCTGCCGATGCAGAAGCCTTAGCGGACGCCGTGCTCTGCGCCTCCTCAGCCTCCAGAGCCTTCTTCACGGCTGCTTCCAGACGCTTCTGAGCCTCACCGTAGGCAGCCCAGTCGCCCTTCTTCATCGCCGCATCAGCATCGGTCATCGCCTTCGAGGCATCCGTCAGAGCCTGCTTCAGCTCCGAAGACTGCGAAGCCGAAGAACCTCCGGTCGAAGCACCCGAAGAACCAGAGGAGCCGGAGGCAGAAGCCGAGGGGCTAGCCGCCGAACCGTCCAGCTTCGCGCCCGAGGAGCCGCCGAACACCTGGTTCAGCGCCTCCTCCAGAGTCGGAGCGAAACCGACCTTATCACCGAAGCTCACCAGCACACGCTGCAGACGCGGGTACTTAGCGTCACCGCTCGACTGCACGTACACCGGCTGAACGTACAACATGCCGCCGCCCACCGGCAGAGTCAGCATATTGCCGTTAATAACCTCAGAGGAACCACGGCGCAACAGGTTCAGCTGGTTCGACACCTCAGCGTCAGAGTTGAAAATATTCTGAGCCTGGCCGGGGCCGGGAACCACCGAAGAACGCGGCAACTCCAGCAGACGCAACTTGCCGTAATCGGGGCTACGCTCGCCGTCCTTACCGGTACCGGCATCACCATTAGCGGCAAGGAAGCCGTACATCACGTTACGAGAGTTCGAATCGCTCTGCTGAGGAATGAACGTGGTCGTCAACGAGAAGTGCGCACGAGAATCCCCCGGCATCTGCAGGGACAGGTAGTAGGGCGAAATCGGCTGGTTACGATCATTAGTCGGGTCGTTCGGAATCGACCAGACATCGTCACCGGCGTAGAAGCTATTCGCGTTCGTCACGTGGTACTTATTCAGCATGGTGCGCTGAATATTGAACATGTCAGTCGGGTAACGCACGTGGCTCATCAGCGAAGCGTTCATCTCACGGTAGCTCTTCACCGTGCCAGGGAAAACGCCCTGCCATGCCTTCAGCACCGGATCCTCCTCATCCCACGCGTACAGGGTCACCGAACCGTCGTACGCGTCCACGGTAGCCTTCACCGAGTTACGGATGTAGTTCACCGAGTTAGAACGCTGAGCACCCGCAGCGGTTGCCGCATCCTGGGAGCTACCCTGCGCGTAGGGGAACTGATCGCTCGTGGTGTAAGCATCCACAATCCACTGCACGCGATTATTCACAATCGCCGGGTACGGCTTAGAATCCACGCTCAGGTACGGCGCCACCTTACGCACACGATCCAGCGGGTTACGTTCGTACAGAATCTGCGAGCCCTCACGCACCGCATCCGACAGCAGAATGTCAGAGGACTGGAACTTAATCGCGTAGGACAGGCGAGCCAGCAGCGAATCAACGCGAGGACCACCGTAACCGGTGAAGGTGTACTTCGCATCGGAGGCGTTGGTTTCGTCAGCAGAAAGCGGACGGTCCAGCTCCAGGGTGTCACCCTTACCGCCCACAATCGAATACTCCGGCGAGCTCGTGCCGAAGTAAATACGCGGCTCGTAATCCTCGCTCAGGGTACCGGTCGCCTTAATACCGGACTGCAAGAACTTCGGGTTACCCGCAGAATCCACCTGGTTACCATAGGCGGCAATCACACCGTAACCGTGGGTGTACACCACGTGGCGGTTATACCAAGAATCGCCGCTCGTCTGTGCCGGGTTCAGCTCACGCGCGGCAAGCACCGTATCCTGCGTGGTGTTACCCACCGCATAGCGGTCCACCGACAGCTGCGAATCGAAACGATAGTACGGGCGGAACTGCTGCATCTGAGCAAACGCCGAGGACACAACATTCGGATCCAACAGACGAATATTCGCAATGGTCGCACTCGAAGAGCTCAACGCACCCGCACGAGTATCAATCGTCGCGTCATACGGGGTCGTCTCAATCTTGTCCAGACCGTACGCGTAACGGGTCGCATCAATATTGCGCTGAATGAACTTCGACTGAGCACCCTGCTCATTCGGAACCACCTGGAAACGCTGAACAATCCACGGGTACAGGCCGCCAGCAACCAGAGCAACAACCACCAGCATCGCGGTGCTAATCAGCGGCAGACGCCAACGATTCATCGACGCCGCCACCACAAACATGACAGCCACCAGCAGAGCAGAAATCGCCAAAATAGCGTTCACCGGGATCGACGAGTTCACGTCCGTGTACATTGCACCAGCCCAGCGGCCCACCTGCTGCTGAGTCGACGAATAGCGATCCAGCCAGAAGCTCACCGCACGAGTCAGCAAGAACGCAGCCGCCACAACCGCCGCATGCCGACGGAACGCCACAGTGGTGCTCACACCGCCCGGCTGCACCTTAATACCGCCGTAGAAGTAGTGCATAAACAGACCCGCAAGCGCCGACAGCACCACAGCGGAGGTCACCAGAGTCACCACCATGCGGAAGAACGGCAACGCAAACAGGAAGAAACCGTAATCCAGACCAAACTCGGGGTCAGTCTTACCGAAGGACTGCTGGTTGAAGAACAGGGCAACCGTGCTCCACTGGGTCATCGTCGCCGAAGCAATGAACAGACCCAGCAGCAGCGGAACCACAATCAGCAGAACCTTACGCGCTTTATCCACACTCTCGTGGTAGCGGCGCATGCTCTCCTCAGCACGCTGCTGACCAAACACGTCACGCAGCATCTGCTCGGCAGCATCCGTGCCGCTGGTCGGCACGCTCTGATTCGGGTTCGGCGCCTCCTGCGGCTTCTTCTCGGACGCGGGCGCCACATCAGCATGACGGACCGCATACGACATCGAAGCCCACAGCGGCACAGAAACCACCAGGGCAGCCACCACAAACACGGCGGCCTTCAAAAGAATCTGGGTAGTGAACACGGTGCTATAACCCAGCTGATCAAACCACAGCCAGTCCGTGTACACCTGAGACGCACCCACAAAAGCGGCAATAAGCACCGCCACCACAGCAATCGTCACCCGCAAGGGGCTACGACGCTTAGGCGTGGACTTCTTCGGCTTGGGATGCGCGGTGTTATTGGTCGACTCAGACACAATTCCTCGCTCATCATACGTTCAGAGAAAATAACTGCCTTTAAGTATCTCAGAGGTACAGCAGAAGGGCAGAATGAGGCGTAAGCCGGGTGAAATATATGAGGGCGCGCCCGCTGATGAGGACAGAGAAGAGGTGGCAGAACAGCCCCGGTACCGTATGTACCGGGGCTGTTCTGACGTTATAGGGGTTGTGGTTGCGCCGCTAGGAACCGCGATTAGGAACCGCAGCGGGGCAGGGAATCATCCGGGGTGCCGGACTTAATCGCCTCTACGGTCTTTACCGCCTCGTCCAGGGTTGAGACAGGGACTACCACCATCTCACCCTTGACCTGGCCTGCGTGATAGTAGTTGAACAGGTCGGGGTCCTGCGCCTGCATCTTCACAATCGAATCGCAGTTCTCCTTCGGCGCCAGGAAGTAGCGCGCACCGTAACGGCCCGTCGCCAGAATCTTGTACTTGATACCGCCAATCGCGCCAACCTTACCGTTCGCATCAATCGTGCCGGTACCCGAAATGTAGCTGCGGTACGGGTCGCCGCCGGCGTCCTCATCGGCGAGCAGAGTACCCTCACTCAGCTTATCGACCGTGCCCAGCGCCAGCATCAGACCCGCGCTCGGACCGCCCACGCCATCCAGGTTGTACTGCACGTGCGCCGGCAGGTCATAGCTCTGCTTCAGACCAGCGCCCAGAATCCAGCGGCTGTTGTCGCTCGAACGAACCGGGGTCAGTTTAAACGTCTGCTGCTTGCCGTCACGTTCCACGGTCACGTCAATCGGAGAACCGTTCGAGGCGTTCACCACCTTCGGAACATCGGTGAGGGTCTCAATCTGCTTGTCCCCCACCTTCACGATGCGATCGTCACCCTTCAGCACGCTCGCCGCAGGGGAACCCTCCACCGTGGTCAGCACCTCGACCTTCTCGGTCACGGGCATCTTCAACTGACGCATCGCCGCGACCTTCGCCTGAGTCTGCGAATCAGCCATCTGCGCGCCGGTCGCCGCCGTCGCCTGCTCATGGCTCACATGCGGGTACAGGGCGTCGGTCGGCACCACGAGGCTACGGTTACCGTCAAACGCCAACCAGCCGTAGAACGCTTCCGCACCGGACAGCTCAGTGTACGGGCCACCCGAAACCGACACCGTGGTCATATTCATCTTGCCGAACGTCTTATAACTGGGCGCGCCCGAGACCTCAATGACGTCCTTCTCCTGGTAGGTTCCGAGCACGTCAAAGAGCGGGCCGGGGCCCTCCTTCACATAGGAGCTGGGCAGAACAAAAGCACCAGCCAGCAGGGCGCAGGTCGCCACAGCACTGACCGAACGCAAGTTCACGCGGCGCGGCGCAAAACGCGAACGGCGCTTAGCCGTCTTCTCGGTACTCTTCACGCTCGCGGAGGCAGCGTTCGGCTGCTGCTCAGCATCGGATGCGGGGGTGGGCTTAGTCATGGTTTCTACAGTACCGGATAAACCGGCTTTTCAGCACGCGGGCGGGCATCCTAACCCCGCTAAAAATAGAGCAACCACGGGGCGTTCACTTTCTTACCCCCCCCCGCGCATTGTCAGCACCCCGCGGTTACAGCGGCACGAAAAGCTCCCAAACACCCGCCCCGAAGACAAGCTTGTGAGCCCTCAGCTGATTAAGCCGCCTCCACAGCGGTGGCGCGGGAAATTCTCAGCAAAAATCGGTAGGCTGGACAGCGAGCGGGCCAGCTACGCCCACCCCCGGATTACGAAAGGCTTCACATGTCTGAGAACCCCACCGGCGGCGCCTCCAACGAGCGCGACCCCCTCGAAGAATTCATTAAGAAGATGCAGGAGCAGGGCTTCGACCCCTCCGCAGGGGCAACCGGCCAGGGCGGCAAGGGCGCCTCCTCCAACGCGCAGAACCCCTTCGGCGCGCTCTTCGGCGAAGGCGGCCAGAACCCCTTCGGCATCAGCATCGACCCCGAAGACCTGAAGAACATGGGCATGAGCTTCGACCCCGCCATGATGCAGAGCATGTTCGCGCAGGTACAGGCAATGTTCTCCGGCGCGGGTGCATCCGACAGCCCCAGCGGCGTGAACTGGGACAGCGTGAAGAACCAGACCCGCCAGATGCTCGCCGCCAAGGGTGAAGACCCCTCCGTACCCGAAAACCTCAAGCGTGCCGTAGAAGACGCGGCGAACCTCGCAGACCTCTGGCTGGATGCCGTAACCACCATTGAGCGCCACAACCACCCGGTGCAGGCATGGTCCAAGGCGGAATGGGTTGAGCATTCCTTCGACTCCTGGCGCGAAATGGTCGAGCCGGTCGCAGCCGAAGTCACCCAGTCCATGGTCATGCCCGGCGCACCCGAAGACGTGCCCGAAGAGATTTCTCAGATCTTCAACAGCGGCTTCCTGAACAATATTGGTTCCGTGATTTTTGGTGCGCAGATGGCGCAGGCGCTCGCGCAGCTCGCCGGTCAGGTGTACTCCTCCACCGACGTGGGCTTCCCCCTCGCGCCGGGCTCCTCCGCACTGCTGCCCAACGGCTATCAGCAGCTCGCCGAGAACATTGAGGTGCCCCCGCAGGAGGTCCTGCTCTACCTTGCCGTGCGTGAATCCGCGCTGATTCGCCTGCACAAGGCAAACCCCTGGCTGCGTGAAGACCTGGTTCAGCTTGTGGCACGCTACGCCCGCGGTATCCGCGTGGACATGAACCGCATGCAGGACGCCGCATCCCAGGTGGACATGAGCAACCCCGAGGCCGTACAGGAGGCCTTCGAAGGCGGCATGTTCAGCCCCCAGCGCACCGAAGACCAGGAACTCGCGGTGCAGCGTCTGGAGGGTCTGCTCGCCCTCATCGAAGGTTGGGTATCCGTCGTAACCGAGGATGCGACCCGCAACCTGCCCAAGGCACCACAGCTGACCGAAATCATGGCGCGCCGCCGCATCGACGGCGGCCCCAGCGAGCAGGTCTTCGAGAACCTGGTCGGACTGGAGCTGCGCCCGCGCCTGGTGCGTGAGGCACAGCAGTTCTGGCGCTGGTACGAAAACTCCCACGGCATTGAGGCGCGCGACGGCCTCTGGGACACCCCGGAGACCCTGCCCACCCCCGCCGAGCTGGAAGACTTCACCGCATACGATGCGCGCATGAACGAAATCAGCCTGGACGACGTGGACTTCGACTCGGAGCTGCAGAAGCTGCTGGACGGCGGCTTCGGCGACGCGCCCGAAGAAAAGTAAACCGGCGGGAAGTAGCAGGATTCTGCGCCGCGAAAAGTAAATAGCTGACACCGTAAAGCGGGGGTGGCTTGTGAATGTACAAGCCACCCCCGCTTTAGCGTTTGAGTTGGTTTTTGCTTATTTGATTTTCGGGGAGCGCATTAGCCGGCGCTGTTCTGCTCGCCCTCAGCACGTTCGCTTTCAGCACGCGAGCGCCCCAGCGCGTACCCCTCCAGGTAGGCTTGCGCCCGCAGCAGCTGCGGGTAGCGCGCCTCCAGGGCACGGAATGCCGCCGAATGGTTCGGCTGCAGCAGGTGGCAGAGCTCGTGGTGAATCACCGAGTCCAGCACGTACTCGGGCACGCCCTGCAGCTCCGAGGAGATGCGAATCTGCGTGTTCGCGTAGGTCGCCGAGCCCCAGCGCTGACGCTGATTCGTCACCCAACGAATCGACAGTTTCTCCAACCTGCCCGAGGCGACCAGCTCCGGCAGGTGCTTCTGCGCCAGGTACAGCGCGCGGGAGCGCAGGTACTCGTCCGTGACCGTCAGCTGCGTGGCACGCTCACGGCGGGCGGCACGACGCTGGATACGCGGCAGCAGGCGGGCAATATGCTCGTCAATCTCTTCGCTCGTGCTCGCGGCGGGAATCAACAGGCGGTAGGCGGGGTTGCCGTGCGCGTCCTCGCCGTCGCGCTGCATGCTGATGGTGCGGGTGCGGCGCGCCGAACGGACCAGCTCAATCTGCGGGCGGTCCTCGGTGGCGGGCAGAATCTCACGTTTAAAACGCTGAGCCATAGTTTCCCCTTCCCTTCGACGAACGGCGGGGCTGGTTATACAAGGAGCCGGCGCCCTCAGCCCTGCGGCGGCGCTTCGCCGGATCAATATCGTCCAGGAAACGCGAGCGCTTACGCTGACCGCGACCGCCCACGGTGCGGGTCATGGTCCAGGTCAGCCACAGGTACTTGCGGGCGCGCGTAATACCCACGTACAGCAGGCGGCGCTCCTCGTCCACCTCATCCGGGGTGGTCGCGAAAGTAATCGGCATGAGGCCCTCGTTCAGACCGCACAGGAATACGGCGTCCCATTCCAGGCCCTTTGCCGCGTGCAGGGATGCGAGGGTTACGCCGTTGACCTGCGGTGCGTCGTTGAATTCGCTGCGGTGGTTCAGGGTCGCCACGACCTCGTGCATGGTCAAAGGTAGCGGCTCGGGAACGCCGGGGCGCGGGTTCGCGCGGTGCTCCTTCAGCTGCTCCTGACGATTCTGCGCCATCATGTCCACCATGTGCACCAGGGCGGCGAGGGACTCCCACTTCTGGCGGGTAGCGCCTCCGGAAAGGGGGCCTTCCTCCTTGTAGCCGAGGCCGCCGAGCACATCGCGGGTGTAGCGGGTGACGTCCTCGGTACCGTCCGTGGACTTCGCCGAACCGCGCAGGGCAAGCATTGCCTGCTTGACCTCGGGGCGTTCAAAGAAACGCTCCGCGCCACGCAGCTGATACGGAATGTGGGCGGCAGCCAGCGCAGACTCAATCGCCGCCGATTGGGCGTTCGTGCGGAACAGCACCGCAATCTCCGAAGGCACCACGCCGTCCTTCTCAATCAGGTCTCGGATATCCTCGGCAATGCCGGCGGCCTCCTGCTCGTCGTCCGCGTAACCGAACCACTCCACGTCCACGCCGGGACCGCGCTGAGACATCAGCTCCAGCGGCGGCGCCCAGGAGTGCGGGCTCGAATCAGGATGCGGGCGACGCGCCGCCAACAGACGGTTCGCGAGCTCCACCACCTGCGAATGGGAACGGTAGTCGCGGGTCAGCTTCACCGTATGCGCGCCACGGTACCGGCGCGGAAAATCCAGCAGGTAACGGCTAGTCGCGCCGGTGAAAGAGTAAATCGTCTGGGAGGCATCGCCCACCACGCAAATATCGTCGCGGCCACCCAGCCACACATCCAGCAGACGCTGCTGCAGCGGGGACACGTCCTGGTACTCGTCCACCACAAAATGGCGGTACTGGTTACGGACGGTCGCGGCAAGCTTCTCGTCCTCCTCCAGCATGGCGATGGTCAGCAGTAGAACGTCCTCAAAGTCGATGAGGTTACGCTCATCCTTCAAATCCTCATACGCCTGGAAAATACGCTGCATGTTCTGCGGGGTAATCGCCGAAGGCAGCTGCTTCTCACTCAGGCGCTGCATGATGGTGTCCGGGGTGAGCAGCTGAACCTTCGCCCACTCAATCAGCGACGCCAAATCACGTAGCAGGGAACGGTCCGTGCTGATACGCAGGCGGTTCGCCGCCTCCGTAATGAGAGTCGCCTTATTCTGCACGATGGACGGGAACGTACCGCCCACCACCTGCGGCCAGAAATACGCCAGCTGACGCAGTGCCGCCGAATGGAAGGTACGCGCCTGCACGCCGTGCGCGCCCAGCTGGTGCAGGCGGGTGCGCATCTCCTCCGCCGCGCGCAGGGTAAAGGTCAGGGCGAGCACGCGCGGGCCCTGGTAGCGGCCAGTCGCAATACCGTAGGCGATGCGGTGCGTAATCGCGCGAGTCTTACCGGTACCGGCACCCGCCAGCACGCGCATGGGGCCGTCCAGTTCGGTGGCAACCGCGCGCTGATCCGGGTCAAGCCCGGCAAGAATATCGTCTGCGGAGATCATATGCTGAGGCTGCTGAGGTGTGGCGGTCATAATGCTCCATCAGTAAGGCGGGCGGTACGGGCAGGCGGCAGGCGCTCGCGCTGGACATATGGATATGCGGGCGCGCGAGGCGGTGATAGCCGATCTTCCATTGTATTCTCCCAGACAGCACCGGGGCTTCTTAGCCGTCGCTTCTTTCATTCAGGGCGTGAGGCGCTACCTATCTGGGTGCGTGCAGGTAGAAGCACGGATAGAGGTGAGGGAAGAAGCGCAGGCGGAGGCGTTTGGGCTTGTCCACAAGTATCTTCACCACTTGGCATAAAGATCCCAAAAACTACTAAACGGCACACATAGGTTTGGTAACCTTAACCCGTGACTTTATCTCCCCTTCAGCTAGCAGCCATTGTCTCCGCCGGAGTGCCCGGGATCTACCCCGTCGGCGCCGAACCGGTCCGCGAAGACAGCGACGACTTCGACTCGGCCATCATCGCCGACTCCACCGGTCGCCGCTGGCGAGTCTGCGCCCCGCGCCGCCCCGACGCCAGCATGCGCCTCGAAGCTGAACACCTCATCCTGCAGTCGTTCAGCCCCGGCCTGCGCGCCCGACTGCCCTTCGCCGTACCCACCGTCGCCGGCACCGTGCCGTATGCGGGCGGCAACGTGTTTGTGTACACGCACATCCCCGGCACCATCTACGACGTGGACCAGCTCGCCGAGCTGAGCCGCCGCGAAGTTGCGGCGAACCGCCCCTCCCTGGCGTCCATCATCGCCAAGGACATTGCGACCCTGCACGTGATGCCCGAAGACATTATTTACGAGGCTGACCTGCCCTCCTACTCCTCGGAGCAGATTCGCCTGCGCAAGAACGCCGAGCTGGAGCGTGCCGCCGCAACCGGCAAGGTACCCGCCGACCTGCTCGCCCACTGGCGTGCCGTGCTCTCTCCCGGCCCCATGTGGCAGTTCCGCCCGCGCGTGGTCCACGGCGACATGGGTGCCGAGAACCTCGTGTTGCACGTGACTCCTACGGAGGCGCGCATCGTCGAGGTCACCGGCTGGTCCGAAGTGCACGTGGGCGACCCCGCGCAGGACTTCGCCTGGCTGTACTCCTGCCAGGACATTGACTTCACCGACGAGGCCATTGAGGTGTACCGCCAGCAGATGCCTCAGCTGCCCGACGCCTATCTGGCGCAGCGCGCGAACTTCTACGCGGAGTTCGCGATTGCCCAGTGGCTCACCCACACCGTGGAGGTCGGAGACCGCGACGGTGCAACCCACGCCGTGTCCATGCTCCTGGACATTCAGGACGATCTTCGTGCCTCCGGTGAACTGCTCGGTCAGGAGGAGGTCGGCCCGCTGGTCGGTCCCGACGAGTAGGCGTTAGGGTAGGTAGCCGTCAGGTTGCCGCCCGCCGCATAGGTTTTCAGTTTCAGCCCCGCAGTACTTGTACTGCGGGGCTGAGCTGTATCCGGGTAGGTATCTGCAGGGGTTTAGGTATAAAAGGCGCCCGGCGAAATCAGCTCTACTGAGTGTCTGTCAAACCGGCAGAATGATGCTTATAAGGGCTAGTGGAGGGGCTTTTGACGGCTTTTTATCAAAATTTCTTTAAGTGTTTCCCCTCACCTTTTGAGCACCGGTTTTGCATTTTTGTGCATGAATGACTCAGATTAAGGCTGAGACTTGAAGGTGCGCTAAAGGTGCCATTCACAATATTTCCCTGGTGCAATTACACCACAAACCCACAAAAACCAACTTTTGGTTTTGAGAGTCCACAGAGCCTCAACTTCACCTTGAACTATGCTCAAAATAGTGCATTTTAGGGTAAAAACTTTGCCCGTAGATTTTTTCAAAAACTCCTGGAATACTTTTGCTGTGCCGCGAGAAAACCAGCGGACACACTCCCCATAGCGCACTGACCAGCGCTGATATCGTGGCAGCGATAAATTGGGGAGACAGATTGGACGGGACCCTGACCGGTCATGTCAGACCCGAGCCGGATTCATGCACCGCGCAACCAATCACCGATGGCAGAAATCTATAGAGTTACTTTCGAGGTTGTGTTTGAGAGTAAAGACGCACGCAAACCCCACGGGGCGCCGGCGGCGCGAGTGAGGCCGCGAGAGCGGCAGTCGTTCGGCGCGATTCTTTCCCGGAGCGTGCGAGGGCACGAAGTACCTCTATAGTTCTTCAGCGGCTGAGGACGCCTCTTACCCTAATGCAGTGGGGTAACGAGGCGTCCTCTGCCGTTAACACGAAAAGTCCACACAGAAAAGCAGCTCACGAGACGTAATGCCTCCGTGAGCTGCTTTTCTATATGCGGTTATTGGCTCAGGCTAACGCGCGAGCGCATGCTGTCTAGCCCTGTTGTCTAGCCTAGCCATTTAGCCCTTGCGCGCCTCACGAATCACCTTCGCCAGCTGCGCCTCCGTGGGCAGGCCGCCGCGAATCTGGTGATCCCACACCTCCGCAACGCCCTTGCCGCCCAGGTACACGAACACGGTGCTGATACGCTCCGGGTCCACGCCCATAATGCGGGAGAACGCGATACGGTACAGGCCCAGCTGGAAGCGTCGAGACTGCATGGTCGACATCTTCGGGCGGGAACCGCTCTTCCAGTCCACCAGAACCCAGCGTTCGCCGTCCTCGTCCTCGGTGCGGAACACCGCGTCAATACGGCCGCGCAGGCTCACGCCCTCGATATGGGTTTCGACCGGGTACTCGACCGCCCAGATGCGTTCCTTCCACTCATCGCTGCCCCACTCGCTGTTGGCGAAGCGCTCCCAGAGGCGCTGAACGGAGGCTTCCAGCTCGCTCTCGGATTCCTCGTAGGCATCCTCGAAGGTGAACTCGTCGGAGCTTTCCCCCAGCGCCTGTTCCTGTAGGTCAGCGGGGTCTGCAGACTCAGCGAGCGCACCTGATGCGGCGGAAGCAACGGAGGTGGAGCCCGGCAGGTCAACGCCCACCGTGTCCTCCGCTTCGGGTGCCTCCAGCGGGTCGGCGGTCGGAACCACACCGAAGTGCTCCTCAATCAGGGCGTGCACCGCCGTACCGATTGTCGCCGCGCGCGAGGGACGCTGAGGCACCGGGCGCATCAGCTGATGCACCGTGCCCTGCGGGTCCTCGCTCAGGCGAATGAAAGTGGAGGCGGACAGGTGCCCCGGCAGCTGCTCGGGCAGCACCGGGTCGGTCTGACCCATCATGAGCAGTAGCAGGTCGGCTTCGCGTTCCCAGTCCACCGCCTGCTGGCATAGCGACTCGGGAATAGCGGACTCGCCGCTTGCCACGGGTGCAGGGTGGTTTGAGCCCTCCCCCGGTGCCTCAGATTCGGCGCCCTCATACACGGCACCCTCGTCACCCGCGCCGACGGCAAGCTCTACTGCCAGAGCGGCACGCTCCACCGCCTCACGACGGCTCGAGGAGTTAATCGCAATCTCACGTTGCAGGTTCTCGTACTGGCCGCGACGAAGCATCGCCTCAGTACCCTGCGTGAGGGCATCGTCAGACGCCCAACGCCAAATCACGGGGCGCTCCAGCGGGTCGAAAGGCCACATGGCGGTCAGCACCGCACCCAGGTTCGGGTTCCTGTCCTCGTAGTTCTTCTGGGCGAACTGGCCGCGCACCTCAATCGGCAGTGCCGCCGCCACTGTGGGTGAGTAACCTGGCTCGAGCGGTTGCGTTTCACGCCATTTCTCTCGCTCCGTAGCCTCAATAATCCACTCGGGCACCGGCAGGTTCAGGCGGGAGCAATTCTCCGCCACCGTGCGGGCGCGGGTATGAGGAGCCGCCAGCTGCCAATCCCGCGCGAGGGCGGGAGCCATGACCTCAACCAGCGCCCAGGCGTAGCGTTGCACCTGCTCGACGTAGGTTGCCTGGGCGGCCGCGCGCGCCTCCGCCTGCTCGGGGGTGAGCTCGTCGGCGTCGAGGGGGTAGCGTTCCAGCTCCTCCAGCAGTGCCGCCTCATCGGGGGCGGGCGGCAGATTCGCGGGATCCACGACCGTGCCGTGCACCAGGGTTACCGGCTCCACCAAGCGGTACTTCGACTCAGCCAGCTGCTCAGCCCAGCGGCGCACATGGTTCAGGTGCACCTTCTTGCGCTTATCGGCAGGGTTCGGCATCGTGTACGACAGGCCCATACCCACCAGCTGCGGTGCCGCCCAGGGGGTATCCATCGTCTCTTCGAAACGCACAGAGGGCGCGTCTACCGTGGGGGTGCCCATGTCAAAGAGCGACTTGAAAAGCATCTCCATCAGTTCCTCCCAGAAGGGCTGCACCGGCAGAGGTTGCGCGGCAGCGCTCTTCCAGCGGTAGGCGCTCAACGCCAGCAGGTTACGGGCACGGGTCATCGCCACGTACATGAGGCGGCGGTCCTCCATGCCGGCATGCTCGGCGGCATCGTCCTTATGCTCGGCCAGGTAGTCTTCCAGGTCCTTCGCCTTCTCGAATGCGGTAATCTCCTCCGGAGTCTCAAGGACCGACGGAAGGTACTCGCGGTCACCACGCAGCGGCCAGGGCAGAGCCGTATTAGCCGACATCTGCCACAGGTTCGGGGTCTGCCCGCCGGTCGCGCTACCGCACAGACACGGCAGAAGCACATGATCCCACTCCAGGCCCTTCGCCGCGTGCATGGTCATCAGCTGCACCGCATTCGGGTCAGGCTCCACGGTACCCAGCGCCAGGCCCTTCTCCTCATCATCGGCACGCTCAAGCCACGCGAGGAAGCCCATCACGTAGCTCACGCCGCCCGAAGACAGCAGGAAGCGGCGCGCACCCGGGTCGCCTTCCTCCGCGCTCACGCCGTCAGAGCCGGCGTAAATCATCGCGTTAATACGCGGCGCAGACACGCCGTAGGCGGCGGCCACCTCATGGAAAGCGTCCAGGTTCGCGCGCGAACCCAGCGGGTCGGTACCCGGGCGGACCGCCAGCTCAATATCAAGCAGCATGGTGCGCTCAATCTCGTACAGTAGAGTGCCCAGGTCGTCACTCAAACCGGCACGCAGCACACGCATCTGCTCAGCAAAAGCACGCAGACGCTCCAGCGCCGCCGGGGAGAAACGGCGGCCACGGTACTGCTCACCGTAGAGGGGTTCTCCGTCCGGTCCGTCCTGCGGCAGGTTCTCCACCGCTTCAATCAGGGAGGCGTAGCCGGAGGAGTCCTCCACCGCGCCCTTGAGGGTTTCGTCCAGGCGCTCCTGGGCGGCGCGCAGGTGCTCTGCTTCCAAGCGGATGTCTTCGGCGTTGTCGGCGTCTTCGGCCTCCGCGAGCATGCGCAACGCCATCTGCTCACGCAGGGCACGCTCACGCTCACGCACCAGCGACTGCGCCCAATCACCCAGCGCCAACATATCCGCCGCACCCAGGCGCCAGCGCGCACCCGTCAACAGGCGCGCCAGGGCATCCGAACGGTTCGGATCAGCCAGCACACGTAGCGCCGACATCAGATCCACAACCTCCGGCTGGGAGAGCAGACCGCCCAAACCCACCTGCTGCACCGGAATACCCAGGCGCTCGCACTCCACACGAATCGGGTCCAGCTGACCGTGCACACGCGCCAACACCGCAATCTCAGGCATCTTCAGGCGCGGACGCACCGAACCATCACCGGAACGATGCGCCGCGTAGGCGCGCTCATACTCGCGCACCGCCTGCGCGCGCATCGCCGCAATACGCTCGGCAATCGCCACAGCCTCCTCGCGGTCAGAGTCGTGGTACGTCAAATCCACGCGGCCCACCATGCCCGCGGCAGCCTGCTCAAAGGCGGGCGAACCAGGCTCCCCCACCAGGGCGCAACGCGGGCGCAGGTCAGGCACCTGAGCGGCAGTAATATCGCCGTCGGCGGCACGCACCCACTCGGGCACTTCCTTCAGCTTCTCCGCCACATGGTTCGCCGCGTTCAACACCGAAATATCGTTACGCCACGCAATGGACAGGAACAGCGGCTGCGCGTGCTCAGTCGGGAAATGACGGTAGAAGCTGAACATCTGACCGTCCGAAGCGCCACGGAAACCGTAAATCGACTGCTTCGGGTCGCCCACAGCCATCACCGGATGAGCCGGAATACCCGCCGCCTCATTGGCGCCATAAATCGAGGAGAACAGGCTCATCTGCGCGTGCGAAGTGTCCTGGAACTCGTCCAGCAGAACCACCTTGAAACGGGCGCGCTCGCCCTCGCGAATTGCCGGGTCAGCCTCCGCAATGCGGGCGGCAAAACGCATCAGGTCACCAAAATCCAGCACCTGCATGCGCGCCTTCACGCGGGCGTAGCTCTGCGCCATGCGCGCGTACACTCGGCGGTTCCGCAGCAGACGCTGAACCTTCTGAATGTCCCTCTCGGTCTTCGTCGCACGGCGCGGATCAGGCACCGCCGCGTACGCCGCCAACTGCTCGGTGCAGAAGTCAATAACCTCCTGCGGCTCAACCAGGTGCTCCGCGCACTCGTCAGAGAGCTGCAGCAGCTGGTTGATCATGGTCGCCGCAGACACCGGCACGTCGTCCTTGTCGAGGGGCAGTTCCCCCTCCCAGTACTGCACAATCTGCGCGGCAAGCTGCCATTTCTGCGCGTCGCCAAGCATCTGCGCGTCCTGCTCCACGCCCAGGCGCAGACCGTACTCCTTGACGAGGTTGTTCGCGTAGGAGTGGTAGGTGAGCACGGTCGGGTCAGCGATGCCCTCGCGTAGCTCCTCATCGGTCGGGGCGATGCGGCGGCTACGGCGTAGCGTGTTCAAACCGGCGCGCATGCGGCTGCGCAGCTCGGTCGCCGCCTTGCGGGTGAAGGTCACGCCGAGCACCTCTTCGGGGCGCACAAAACCGTTGTCGACCAGCCAAATCACGCGGTCGACCATGGTCGCAGTCTTGCCCGAACCGGCGCCCGCAATGACGAGGGTCGGGGCGGGGCCCGCCTCAATCATGCGGACCTGCTCGGGGGTCGGTTTCTTACCGTCGGCGCCGTTGAGCATCTCGGCAATATCGAGGGCACTGCGGTAGCCCGCGGGCTTCAGGGCGGGGTTGTTCGCGGCGGCCTCTGCAGAGAAGAGCGCGCCGTTGGGCAGCTGCCAGCTATTATGCTCGCACCACTGGGCGGGGGTGAGCATGCCGGCGCCGGGATTAGTAGCGCCGTGTGCGCCAGAGTCAGTCATGATTCCTCTTCCTCATGGGTCATTCTCATGGGAGGTTCAGGGTGAGTGATAACGAAAGAACAGGGGGTGCTAGGGCTGAGTCACCTGACGGCCGCGCGTACAAATCGGGCAAATCTCCGGCAGGCGGCACCCATAGCCGCCCTCACGGTGACGAGCCTGCACCTGCGCACCGGCGATGAGCTCGGCGGCATGCTGCACCAGCTCAGCCGCCCACGAATCGTGCTCCGTCAGGGCGGGCTGAACCTGCAGGCGAGTCTTACTCTCGTCGTTCACGCCTGAAGCGCCCAGCTGCACGAGCGCCGCGCCTCCGGAACGACCCGTGTAGCCGGTGTACTCCAGCTCCTGAGGGCGGGCATCCGGTAGCGGTTCACCCGCCTCCAGGGCGGCGGCCTCGGCACGGTAGCGTTCCTCCAGCTGCTCGCCCGCGCCAGCCTCCACCGCAATCTGGTATGCGGCAAGCTGCGGATGGGTTTCCATGGTTTTGCCGTCTGGCTTGGACTTGCCGGTTTTCAGGTCAACAATGGCGTAGCGGCGGGTGCCGTCCTCAGCCGGGGCGGTACCCTCGAGGCGGTCCACACGGCCGGTGAGCAGCGCATCCAGCTCGCCGACTTCACCGGCTGGGTCGAAGGGCACCGGCACACGCACAGCGAAGGAACCTTCAACACCGAGGTTCTGCCAGCCGGCATCGCCCATGTGCTGTCGGTAGTAGTAGCTCAGGCGCAGAATCATGCGCTTGGCGCGTTCGTAGAGGGCGTAGGACTCCCAGGGCACGCGCTCGCGGTATTCTTCGTCGGTTTCGTCGTCCTTGCGGGCGGGCACGCCGAGGGAGCTAATGCGCTCGTCGAGGGCGGTTTGGAGCTCTTCGAGGGTGCCGGTCGGGTACTCCTCGGCGATGGCGTGAACGAGCGTGCCGAGGGAGCGGGACAGGTCCGTCTGCGCTTCGGCGCGGGCGGCGGAAACCAGCCAGTCCAGCGGGGAGCTGTGGATGGTTTCCAGGCGTGAGGGCGAAAGCGTAATCGTGCGGCGGCCCGGGTTTTCGGCAGGCTCTTCGCCATCGTTTTCACCCTCGGCGTGGTCTGCCGGACGGTGCGCGAAGAGCAGCTCCGTACTCGACAGCGGCAGCAGGCCCCACCATTCGTCGGGTGCGGCGCCGGGTGCCTGGGCGTTCGCCAGGCGCGCCAGTGTGCGGGAGGCGGCGTCGAGTCGGTACGCGGACGCCTCCGGGGTGAGGGCATCCTCGTCCGGCGCGGTTCCAGCCTGCGCGTCGGCCCGCTGTGAGCCCTCCTGCTGAGCATCTTCCGCGCGCATGGCGTTCAGCGACTCCTCAACGAGGGTGCGGCGAAGCTCCGCCACCAGAGAACGCAGGGTCGCGGGGCGGCGCACGCGGGTAATCGGCACGTCCGTGGAGTCGCCGACAGCGTCGGTGGGCAGCACGAAGTCGAAGAACTCGCCGGGTGCCTCATCGTCGTTGCGCACGGCGGTGAGTACGAGGCGGGTGCTGGCTCGGGTGGCGGCGACGGCGAACATGCGCAGCTCGTCGTGGCGGGTGTCGCGCACGCGTTCGGGGTAGCTGCGGATGCGCGCGGGCGGCACCTGTTCTTCCCCAGCCTGTTGCTGTGCGCGCTGGCGGATGCGCGCATCGCACAGGTCCACGAGATCACCGGTAGCCAGCAGGGAGCCGCGCACGGTGGTGTTGGGCCAGGTGCCTTCCTGCAGACCGCATACATATACGGTGCGCCAGGACTGACCGGCGGCAAGCGCGGGGGTGAGAATTTCGACCGCGTCTTGGCGTACGCCGCGGGCGGCTAGGGTGTCCATGGGTAGGTCCTGCGCGTCGATGAAGTCGAGGAACTGTTCGGCACCGGCGCCGCGCATCTGCTCGTCGAAGCGGTCGGCGGCTTCGAAGAGCCCGATCATGGCGTCGAGGTTGCGGTGGGCAGCGTCCGCGTCGGGGCCTGCGTTGTGCGTCTGGGCGACCCAGACCTTTTCGAGGCCGCTGGCTTCCCAGAGTGCCCAGAGCACTTCGGTGCTGGTGGATTCGGGGCGCGCGAGTGCTTTACGTCCCGCGGAGAGTACGGCTGCGATGCGGTGCACGGCGCGTCCTACGCCCTCTTCGGGGAGGGTTTCGGGGTGTAGCAGGGCGCCGAGGAGCAGGTCGTCGCTGGGTCGGTGGCCGCCGCTTTGCAGTTCGATAGAGCGCAGCTGCTGGCGGAGTCGTCGCACGTCCATGCTGGATGCGCCACCGAGTCGGGAGGTGAGCAGGGTGATGGCGCTCTGCGCGCCGCCGAGGGGGTTGGCGCGGCTTTCTTCGGCGATGACGTCGTTGAGGCTTCGGCGCATGAGCTCTTCAGCTTCGGCGGCGCTGAGGGTTTCGTAACCGCCGTGCTCCCCCGCCTCAGTACCTTCTCCAGCGGGCATGTGCACGGCGGGGTTGAGTGCCTTCTCGCCGCGCTTGCGGGCGTAGACGAGCAGGCTGAGCGCATCGAGGAATGGGCGCACGGCGGGCTCGTCACGCACCGGCACGAGCGCCGCGGAGGTACGCGACGGAATACCGTTCGAGGAGAGCACGCGGCGGATGCGCGCCACGTCCGCACCGTTACGCACGATGATGGCTGACTCGCGGTAGGGGTGGTTGCCGTAGATGCGTTCTTCGAGCAGCATTTGGGCGATGAGGTTCGCCTCGTCCTGGGAGCTGGCGAGCGCATACTTATACACGCCGGCGGGTGCGGTGCGGTAGTGTGCGGGGTCGAGGATTTTGCCGTCGGCACCCAGGTGCAGCAGCGGTTCGTCGGTGGCACCCCAGGTGAGGGCTTCATCGGCGGGGGTGGTGTTGATGCGTCCAAAGGTTGCAGGCGCACCATTCTTGACCCCCTCCTGCACACCATTCTTCGCCCCTTCCTGTTCAGCGGTGAGCGGCACGAACCGGGTGTAGCGCGGCAGGCGGCGGCGAATGTCCGCCACGAGCGGCATCATGAGTGCGGGCAGACGGTACGAGGTGGTGAGCGTGCGGGTGCGCATGCTCGGGAAGCTTGCCTGCAGGGTGGTGACGAGGTCGGGGCGGGCGCCTCGGAAGCCCTGGACGACGGCTTCGTCGCTGTAGGTCATGACAACCTGGGGGCCTTCAGCGAAGAGGTCGGGGTGGGTTTCGGTCAGGTGCGTGGCGTCTGCGGGGGCGACTTCTGCGGCGATGAGGCGTAGCAGCCGGTAGATGGAGGGGCTGAGTTCCTGCACGTCGTCGATGAGGATCAGGTCGTAGCGGCGGCGTTCTTCGGCGAGGAATTCGGGGGCGCGCAGTAGCAGCCGGCAGGCGTCGTTGATGAGTACTGCCGGGTCGTAGGCGTTTTTGGCGCGGAGGGCTCGCACGGCACGGTATTCGGTGTGCAGTTGGGCGAGGGCGTGCCAGGCAGGTTGGTTGTGTTCGGTGGCGAGGCGGTGTACGTCGTCGGCGGTGAGGTCGTATTCTGCCATGCGGTCGAAGAAGTCGCGGATTTCGTGGCGGAATCCGCGGGTGGGTAGGGCGTCGCGGAGCACGTCGGGCCAGGTGGGGCCGGGTGCGATGCCTTGGGCGTGGTTGGCGAGTAGTTCGCCGATGATGACGTCTTGTTCGGGGCCGGAGAGGAGTTTGAGGTTGCCTTCTACGCCGCTGAGGAGCCCGCGGGTTTGGGCTCGTTTGAGCAGGTCGAAGGCGTATGCTGCCCAGGCGCGGGTGGGTGCTACGGAGAGGCTGCGGTCGCTGGATGCGGCGATGGTGTCTCGCATGCGGGTTGCGGCGGTGCGGGTGGGTGCGAGGATGAGCAGGCGGGCGGGGTCGTTCCCGTCGGCGAGGTAGCGCAGGGCGCGTTCGGTGAGGTGGTGGGTTTTACCGGTTCCGGGGATGCCGGTGAGAAGTTGGGTTGTCATGGTTTCAGTCTATCGGCTGTAGCGCGGTTGTACCTTGTCGGCGGTCATTTGGGCTCGTCGGCTACTTATGTGCCGCCTCGGTGACTTAATATGCCGCTCCCAGGGCTTAATATGCCGCCCCGCGGGGGCTTATCCACAGCCGCGTGACGACCGGGCGCGCGCTTGCACCGCCGCTGGGTTAGTCTTATAGCATGACCTGGATGAACGGCCTGCGCGCCACTTTTGACCTTGAAACCACCGGTGTGGACGTCACCACCGCCCGCATCGTGACTGCTTCCCTGATCCTGCTGGACCCTCAGGGTAATGTGGTGCGCCGTGGCGAGTGGCTGGCTGACCCCGGCGTTGAGATCCCTGCCGGTGCCGCCGCCGTGCACGGTATTACGACTGAGTACGCGCGTGAGCACGGCCGTCCCGCCCGCGAGGTCGTGTGGGAGCTTGCCGGCGCGATTGGTGCACTGAACCTTGACGGTGTGCCGATTATTGCGTTCAATGCCGCCTACGATTTTTCGGTACTGCACCATGAAATGCTACGCCACAATATTGCCAACGGTGAGCTGCCGCCGGGCGTGGTGCTCGACCCGTACGTTCTGCATAAGCACGTGATTCCGCGTAAGCGCGGCAAGCGCACCCTTGAGGTTCTTGCCGCCGAGTACGGTGTCTCCCTGGAGAACGCGCACACCTCCGCTGATGATGCCCTGGCGGCGGAGCGTCTGCTGGTGAAGCTGACCGAGCAGTTCCCGCAAGTTCTCAACGTGGATGCGCGCCAGCTGCACGAGCAGCAGATTCAGTGGGCGGCGGAGCAGGCGGCGAGCTTCCAGGCGTGGTTGCGCACGCAGCCGGGTAAGGAATCTGAGGTTATTGACGGCCGCTGGCCGGTGCGCCGCTAAACCTGCCCTGCTAAACCGGCGCCGTAAATAAGCACCCCGCGGCCTTCCCCCATCTGCGCTCAGCGTGCCCGTCGCATCCGCCTTTACTGACGGGCTGACACTATCCCCGTTTGGGCTTCTCCCCTATGCTAGATAAGGAACCATACCTACACGAATAGCACGACCCGGAAGGCCTCTCATGGATGATCAGCCCCGCACTACCGAGCCGTACCCTGATACAAATACGCGCAGTATTTATCTGGGGTCTACCCGTCTGGCGCATGAGCACCTGGTGGCGCAATCGCAGGTGGTGCTCCGCCTGGGCCGCATCCTGATGAAGTCGGGTGCGAGTGCGTACCGTATTAAGGCGTCGATGGCGCGTTTGGCGAAGGCTGTGGGGTTGAAGGAGCATCACGCGCAGGTGACCTTCACCGAGATTTCGACGTCTTCGTACACGGACGGTAATTTCCGTACTGAGGTGGCTGAGCAGCGCACGATGGGCATTAACGCTCATAAGCTGGATCAGTTGGGTAAGTTCATTTCTGAGCTGCCCGAGCGCATCACCCCTGCAGAGGCGAACGCCGAGCTGGACCTTATCGATTCGGCGAAGCCGTTGTACACCCGCTGGATGCTGGCGCTCGCCTCCGCGGTGGCGTGTGCCGGGTTCGCGTTCCTGAACCGTGGCGGCCTGGTGGAGTGCACGGTGGTGTTCTTTGCGGCGGGTGCCGGCCAGTTTTTGCGTTCGACTCTGCTCAAGCGCGGGGTGAGCCATTTGGCAACGTGGATGGCGTGCGGCTTCCTGGCGGCGGGCCTGTACATTGCGATTGTTAATGTGCTGGTCGCGGCGGGTTGGGTTAGCCCGAACCACATGATTGGTTTCATTTCGTCGGTGCTGTTCTTGGTGCCTGGCTTCCCCATGGTGACGGGCATGCTTGATATTTCGCGCATGGACTTTTTGGCGGGTATTTCGCGTCTGACCTATGTGGGTTTGTTGCTGCTGAGCGCGTCGTTTGCGGTGTGGGTTTTGGGTTCGCTCTTCCACCTGCCGTTGACTGCCCCTGCGCCTCTTAACCTTGACCCAACCCTGTATTTGGTGTTGCAGGTGCTTTCCTCGGGTGTTGCGGCGGCCGGCTTCGCGATGCTCTTTGCCGCCTCCCCGGTGGCGTGTGTGTGGGGTGGTTTGATTGCTGCGGTGGCGAACCCCGCCCGTATTCATATGGTGGAGGCGGGCATGCCCGCGCATATGGCGGCGACAATTGCCGTGTTTGGTGTGGGTATCCTGGCTGAGATTGTGGCGCCGCTGCATCAGCGTAAGTACACGCGTATTTCTCTGTCGGTTCCGGCGGTGGTGACGATGGTTCCGGGTGTTCCGTTCTACCGTTCCATGTCGTATTTTGCGAGCGGTGACATGTATTCGGCGGCGAGCGGTTTTGTGCAGTCCCTACTGATTTTCATGGCGTTAGGTATGGGTCTGGCGTTTGTGCGTCTGCTCTTTGATAAGAACTGGCTGTTTGATCAGGACACCCAGGTGCTGAACCGTCTGGATACCGACCGGCATATGCGCTAGTTTCTGGGTTTCTCCACCTATCTGTTCCCTAACTTGTCTGTTGTGTTTTATCGTCACCTTTCGGTACGTTCAGGTGCTTGTCACCTGCGGTTCATCTGTAGCGCCTATGATGGTTAGGGTACGGGACGTTAGTAACGTGCGGGCTCTGTTGCTTGCCGTGCATCGTCCCTTGTAATTCTTTAGTTCGCCGTCCCTGTTGAAAGGCACCGATACGATGACTCCCTCCTCTACCCACCCGCTGCATCATGAAACCAGCGAGAAGCTTTTTGAGCGTTCTCGCGCGGTGATTCCCGGCGGCGTGAATTCCCCGGTGCGCGCCTTCAATTCTGTGGGCGGCACTCCTGCGTTTGCGGCGAAGGCTAAGGGCGCGTACCTGTACGATGCGGACGGCAACGAGTACGTTGACCTGGTCTGCTCGTGGGGTCCGTCGATTCTGGGTCATGCGCATCCGCAGGTGGTTGAGGCTGTTCAGCAGGCGGCTGAGCGCGGCCTGTCGTTTGGTGCGGCGAGCGCGCCGGAGGCTGAGCTGGCTGAGCTGGTGGTCAACCGTATTAACGCGGTGATTCCTGGTGCGATTGATCAGGTGCGTATGGTGTCGACCGGTACTGAGGCGACCATGACTGCGATTCGTCTGGCGCGTGGTGTGACCGGTCGCGACAAGATTATTAAGTTTGCTGGCTGCTACCACGGTCACGTGGATGCGCTGCTTTCTGAGGCTGGTTCGGGTGTGGCTACCCTGGCGTTGCCGGGTTCTGCTGGCGTGACTGCCGCAACCGCCGCGGAAACCATCGTTCTTCCCTATAACGACCTGGACGCTGTGCGTGAGGCATTCGCGAACCACGAGGGTCAGATTGCCGCGATTATTACTGAGGCGGCGCCCTGCAACATGGGTGTTGTCACCCCCGAGCCCGGTTTCAACCGTGGCCTGCACGAGATTGCGCACGCGAACGGTGCGCTCGTGATTTTTGATGAGGTGCTGACCGGTTTCCGTGTGTCTTCGGCTGGTTACTGGGGTTACGCGGCTCCCGAGGATGGCGGCTGGGTTCCCGATATTTTCACGTTCGGCAAGGTCATTGGTGGCGGTATGCCCATCGCGGCGCTGGCGGGTAAGCGTGAGGTCATGGAGTACCTGGCGCCGGTCGGCCCGGTCTACCAGGCTGGTACTCTCTCGGGTAACCCGCTGTCCGTTGCGGCGGGTATTAAGACCCTGACCCTGGCTGATGCCGCGGTCTACGCGCACCTGGATTCCCGCAGCGCCCAGCTTCAGCAGGCGCTGACCGAGGCGTTCAACGCCGCCGGTGTGGACCACTCCATCCAGAACGCGGGTAACCTCTTCTCGGTAGCGTTTGGCACCTCCGAGGCGGGCGTGCACAACTACGCCGACATCAAGGCGTCCGCAACCAGCCGCTACAACGCGTTCTTCCACTCCATGCTCGAATCCGGCGTGTACCTGCCGCCGAGCGCATTCGAGGCGTGGTTCGTTTCTGCCGCCCACGACGATGAGGCGATGGACCGTATCATCTCGGCTCTTCCGGCTGCCGCCGCTGCGGCTGCCTCCGCTTAAGGGTTTGAGAGACGTAAGGAGGTGAACCGCTCATGGATTTGAGCGCTCTGGGCTTGCCCATGGAGCAGCTACGCGACGTGTGGCTGATCGCCTTCATGGTGTACCTGGGCTTGTGCCTGCTGGTGGATATCGCCTACCCGGTGCCCATCAAGAAGGAGAAGGCGGCCGACCTGTACCTTGAGGTGTCCGGTTCGCCCGTTGATGAGGCGCGCCGCGCCACCGCGGAACGTACCGCGATGGGTGCGCCGCTGAGTTCCTCCCGCAAGGGTAGCGCCACGAAGAAGGCAAAGAAGAAGCTGGATTCTATTGAGGGCGCCGGTGTGATAAGCGGCTGGTTCCACGTGGTCATGTACCTGTGGGGCTGGATTGTGGCGGTCTCCATCTTCACCCTGTACTGGGATATCGTGTACGACGGCATCCTGTTGCCGGCGCTGATTCTGCCATTCTTCATGGTGTACCTGGGGGCGCTTCTTGGCCGCGTCCATTGGCGTGTCGCACGCGGTTACGGCGAGAAGGACCGTGCACTGGGTATGCCGCGTATCTACTCGGCGACGCTGGGTAAGTTGAGCGCTCCGTTCCGTGTGCGCGGCACCGTGCCGGGTGTGGAGCCGATTCGTGACGACCGCACCGTCTACTGGGTGCTCAACGGTATTGCGTTCCTGCTTGCTTTGGTTTTCTTGACCTCGCTTGCGGGCTGGAGCATCGGTGAGGATTGGGAAGCGATTTATATTGGTAACGCGTCCTGGTTCTTGGCGGCGGCGTATATTCCGCTGATTATCATGCTGCTGATGTACAACCGCGATTATGTGCTGTACAACCCTGATTCGTTCCAGGCTGGGCGTCTGTTCCTTCCGGCGAAGTCCCGCCCTTACTCGGATGTTCGCGCGTTCCGTGTGTATCCGAAGAACCCGGATGCTATCAAGCTGAACCCGAAGGACGCGAGCCAGTGGACGCTGGAGATTTTGCTTCCTGGCGGCCGCAAGCACGACTATGAGCTCAATGAGCACCAGATTGATTGTCTTGTGGCGCAGATTGCGTTCAAGATTGAGCAGGAACGCTGGGCGCAGCTGGACTCGCCGGCGGACCGTGAATTGTTGGCGAAGTACTTCGTGGACGGCCGCGTCATCTGCACGACCATGGGGTACAAGCCTGCCGGTAAGCATGCGGAGGAGGCGGCCCGCCGCGCGTCCTTCCAGAAGGCGCAGTACAAGTAAACCTGCAGCCTACATACCGCGAGAAGCCACATGTGTTTCGAGAAGCCACGTTTTATGTTGCTTTTCGAAACACATGTGGCTTCTCAGCACCGTAAACACACCATCACCGACCACAATCACCGACCCCGCAGATAGGACAACTCATGGACCTTGCAGCCCTCGGCCTGCCCATGGAGCAGGTGCGCAACGTATGGCTGGTGGCGTTCTTCATCTACCTGGCGTGCTGCCTGCTAGTGGAGGTCGCCTACCCGACGATTATCAATGCAGAGCGTGCCCACAAAGTATATATATCCGTAAAGGGTTCTCCGGTTGAAGCTGTCAAAAAGAAAATTGAGAAGCTTGCGGAAGATGGAAATCCCCTCACCGATTATGAGAAAGAAAAAGCGCTCCGCAAAGCTGAAGCTCAGCTAGAAAATATCAAGGGCTCCAGCATCACTATGGATTTCGGGCACAGCCTGCTTTACGTTGGGGCTTGCTTTGTCACCTACGCGACCTTTGCTCTGTACTGGTTCATTGTCGACGAAGGGTCTCTTATTAATGCTCTGGCTTTGCCTTTTCTCATGGTGTATTTAGGTGCCCGTTGGGGTCGCCGAGGCTGGCGCATCGCACGCGGTTTCAGCCCGGATGAACGCGCCCTTGGCATGCCCGATATCTACGTTAGGACGTTGGGCCGGCTGAGCGCTCCCTTTCGCCGCAAACTTGAGGACCCTAGATGCCAGCCATGTCTCGTCGAGGGACGTGGGGAATACGTTATGATCAATCTCTTCCTACAGGGCGGAGTATTGATCCTGTTCATCTATATGAATTCACTCTTGAACGTCAATAGGGACCGCTACTCTTCATCCGATATCGGTGTGCCCTCTATCTTGTTGTCTATCCCATACATTCTGTCGGCTCTCATGGTGTTGTTTGGGAAACGCACATACTACCGATTCACCCCGACAGCGATAAAAAGAGGGCGTGTCTTCCAACCAGCAAAAGAATACAAATACTCCGATATCGAACAGTTCAAGATCTATCCTGTCTACGCTGAGGGTACAAAGCCTAATGAGGACATGCCTAGCGGCTGGCGGCTGGCTATCACTTTGGTGGATGGTCGTTACGAAAGCTTTGGGTTTGGAGAAGATTTCACCGACTATTTGGTGGCGCATATTGCGTTCAACATTGAGCAGGGGCGCTGGGCGGATGTGGATTCCCCGGCGGACCGTGAGCTGTTGGAGAAGTACTTTGTGGAGGGGCGTGCCACCTGCCTCACGCTGGGCTACAAGCCGACGAACGAACTGACGGAAAAGGAGGCGGCACGTATCGCGGCGTCCTACCGTAAGTCGGACTAGCGGCTAAGCTGCGCGGCTAATAGTCCACGGCCTATACCGGCGAGAAGCCACATGTGTTTCGAGAAGCCACGTTTTATGTTGCTTTTCGAAACACATGTGGCTTCTGAACATCACCGACCACCATCAGCGATAACCCCGTAGAGAGGACAAATCATGGAGCTCAACGCTTCAACGCTGGAGGACGTTCCTCCCCGAGCCAGACGAGTCTGGAAACGAAACCAGTTCTATTTTGAAACCCACTTTGTGCTGTTTCTGGCGTTCTGCGTTTTCTTCTACGCGCTCATTGGTTGGACCATTCTGGGCGTCCGTCCGATGTCCCGCCGCGACGCGTCCATCCTGTTGGGGATTGTTGCCGCTATAACCTTTGCGACACGGTGGTACTGCAGGAGGCGCTACCTGCTGTTTAACCCCGATTCGTTCTATATTGGGCGGCTCTTCCTCCCCGCGAAAAAGTACAGTTACCCCGATATTGTGGAGTTCTGCGTCTTCCCCAAGAACCCCGAACAGATTAAGCCGACCTTCTACGAACCGTCGCAATGGCAGATAGAAATCAAGGTGCCGTCCAAGATTCCGCCGAACCTCGCCAAGCGTATGCCGTGGCTGCGCAGGCATATTGTGGCGGTGCACGATGAGCGGGTCGTCTGCCTGACCTCCCAGGTCGCGTTCTACCTGGAGCAGGAACGCTGGGCGGACCTGCGCTCCCCCGCCGACCGTGAGAAGCTCGCGGAGTACTTCACCAACGGCAACATCGTGTGTACCTCCCTCGGGTACAAACCCGTCACTGAGGAATCGGAAGAACAAGCATAAACGGCGAAAAGCCACATGTGTTTCGAGAAGCCACCAAAGATGTGGCTTTTCGAAACACATGTGGCTTCTCGGCATTAAAAGTGGGAGGGGTTAGTCGTCCAGCTCGCGGAGCCAGCCCGCCGCCTCCGTACCGTAGTAGGTCAGGATGACGTCCGCACCGGCGCGGTGAATCGAACGCAGCGACTCCAACACCACAGCCTTACGGTCAATCCAGCCGTTCGCCGCAGCCGCCTCAATCATCGCGTACTCACCCGACACCTGATACGCAGCCACCGGCACCGGAGAAAACTCCGCCACCTCACGCACAATATCCAGGTAGCTGCCTGCAGGCTTAACCATCACCATATCCGCGCCCTCCTCCAGGTCAGCGCGCACCTCCAGCAGCGACTCGCGGCGGTTCGCCGGATCCTGCTGGTAGGTCTTACGGTCACCCTTGAAGGTCGACTCCACAGCATCACGGAACGGGCCGAAGAACGCCGAAGCGTACTTCGCCGAATACGCCAGAATCGACACGTCCTCGAATCCGGCCTCGTCCAGGGCGGCACGCATCGCCGCAATCTGGCCGTCCATCATACCCGAAGGCGAAACCGTGTGCGCACCCGCACGAGCCTGCGAAACCGCCATCTTGCAGTACAGCTCAACGGTCTCGTCATTATCCACCACGAGCGTGCCGTGGCCGTCATCGACCAGCACGCCGCAGTGGCCGTGGCTCGTGAACTCGTCCAGGCAGGTATCAGCCATGACCACCAGGTCGTCGCCGAACTCCTCACGGCACACGGCAATCGCGCGGTTCAGGATGCCCTGCGGATCCCAGGCGGTCGAGCCGATTTCGTCCTTATCCTCGTCGCGGGGAATACCGAACAGGTCAATGCAGCGGATGCCCGCCTCGTACGCCTCACGCACGGCGGGAATGATGCTCTCCAGGGTGTGCTGGTACTGGCCGGGCATGGAGCGAATCGGCTGCTTCTCGTCAATGCCGTCGCGCACGAAGAACACCTGAATCAGCTGCGAGGGGCGCAGGGTGGTCTCGGCGACGAGGGAGCGCATGGCTGCGGTGGTGCGCAGGCGGCGGGGACGGCGGGTGAGGTTCATGATCTCTCCTGAAAATTCTTGCGAAATATTGTGAAGTCTTAGATGAGGGATGCGCCTACATAAGGGACGCAGCGGCGCGCGCCAAATCCTGTGGGGAGGGCGAATCAGCCTGCACGTGGCGCAGGTTCAGGGCGCGGCATGCGGAGGCGGTGCTCGCCCCAATCGCCACCACCGGCGGCACCGATTCGGGCGGTAGTGCGCCGTCCAGCAGGGCGTGCAGGCGGGAGGGGGCAGTCGCCACGAGCACATCCGGCGCGGGGGTTTCGGGGGCGCTCGCCTCAGATGTGTTCCCCTGCACGAGCGCGCGGGCAGCGCTGAGGCTCAGCTCGCCGGGCGCCACCTGTTCGGCGGGCACCATGTCGTGGAGCACGCAGCGATGGCTGTTCCAGCCCAAGTCCTTGAGACCCTCGCGCAGGGTCGGGCGGGCGTTGGAGCCCTCCAGAACCAGCACAGCGGGGGCTTCATCTACGGGCTGCCCGAACTCCGCGAGCATACCCACCGCGCTCTGCACCTGCGGCTGAAAATCCGTGTCCAGCCCCAGCTGATCGTGTACGGCACGGGCAGTTGCCGCACCCACGCAGGCAACCCGCGCTCCCCCGGCGCGAACCGCGCGGGCAAACTCATCGCCCCACAGTTCGGCGCAGGCGCGTACCGTGTTGGCGCTCGTGAAGCTCACCCACGCGTAGTGGCCGGAGGCGAGCGCCTCCAGCGCGGCGGCGTGGTCTTCGCTCGGCTCGACGGTGCGTGCCTGCTGTAGCGGTGCGAAGAGTACCCGACACTCCCCCAACCCGTTCTGTGCGCTTTCCTCTGCGAGGGCGCGCGCGAAGGCGGCGCCCTGGGCGGCTGAGCGGGTCAGCAGAACCGTGCGTGGGGACTCAGTTTCCGGGGATTCAGTTTCCGGGGCCTCAGCTTGCGGACTAGCGGCAGACATGACCCCTACTTCAGATCCAAACCGGCAAGGGCGGCGGCACCCATCTGCAGCAGGTCTTCTGCCACGCGCACGCCCAGGCGTTCGGCGCCGGGCACGTCCAGTTCGGCGGTTGCGGAGGTGTGGCGCAACATGTCGGTGCCATCCGGGGACGCCACCACAACGCTGAGCACCAGGTCGCCCTCAACCACCTGCGCGTACGCGCCGATGGGCGCGGCGCATCCGGCTTCGAGGCGGCGCAGCAGGGCACGCTCAGCGCTGACGGCGAGGCGGGTTTCGTGGTGGTTTGCGGCGAGCAGGGCGCGGCCGAGGGCACGCACCGGGCGCGCTACCTCGGGGTCGGCGAGCACGGCGGGGTCCGGGTTCTCGAATTCGCTTTCGCGCACTTCCAGGGCGAGCGCACCCTGGCCGGGGGCGGGCAGCATGCGGGTGGGGTCAAGGTACTCGGTGATGAGTTCTTCCTTGCCCAGGCGCTTGAGGCCAGAGACGGCGAGCACCACGGCGTCGCAGTCGCCGCTGCGTTCGGTGCCTACACCGTGGTCGGCGCGCTCGGAGGTTTCGGTGTTCTGGCGGAGCACGACCTGCTTACCGGCGTGCTCTTCGAGGCCCTTGACGCGGCCAATGCGGGTGCCCACGTTACCGCGGATGTCCACGATTTCGAGGTCGGGGCGCAGGGCGCGCAGCTGGGCGGCGCGGCGCGGCGAGCCGGTGCCCACGCGGGAGCCTTCCGGCAGGGTGTCGATGGTCAGGCCGTCGCGTGCCACGAGAGCATCGCGGGGGTCTTCACGCTTGAGGGTTGCGGCGATAACCAGGCCGGGGCAGGGCGCGGAGGGTAGGTCCTTGAGAGAGTGTACTGCCATGTCCACGCGGTTTTCTTCGGAGGCGTTCTCGCCGTCGAGCAGGCGCTGGCGCAGGGCGGCGGCGAATACGCCGGTGCCGCCGAGGGTTGCCAGGGGTCCGGTGAGCACGTCGCCTTCGGTTTTGACGGTGCGCAGGGTGAAATCCACGACCTCAGCGGCATCTGCGGTACCGTGGTGCGCCTGGTGTTCGGTGTAGAGGGCGGTGACGGTTTCAGCAGCGATACGGCTTTGGGTCAGGGCGAGAGCAGACCCGCGGGTGCCCAAGATGTACTCGTGATGGCTCATATCTCTCCTTGTCGGTGATGTGTGTGATAGCCCGTAGGTGCATGTGTCTGTGCGTTGAGCTGTGCCTGCAACTGTGTGCGGGCTTGTAGGCACGTGCGCTCCGACCCGCCCGCGCACCCCGGTGATGGGGTGGTTGGGCGAGCCGGAGCTACAGGGGTGGTGTTAGTGGGAGCAGCATCCGCCGGAGCCGCATCCACCGGAGCGGCTGGCGGGAGCATCCTCAGAAGCGGCGGTACTAGCACCGGCTGCGTACTCGGCAATAACCGGCTTCGGCGCGCCGCGGCCGGGCTTGCAGCAGCCCGGTTCGCACTCGTCGAACCAGCCGTACTGACCGCTCGCACTCGGGGCGAGAACGCTCTCACGTTCGGGGCGCAGGTCGGCGGGAACGCCGTTCTCCACGCGCTCCTCAATGAGGCGGCGCAGCGACTCCACGTACGCCGGATGCGTACCCGGGGTGGGAGTGCGTACCGCGACCACGCCCAGGCGCTCGCAGGTGTCCAGCGCCTCGGTGTCCAGGTCCCACTTGACTTCCATGTGGTCGGAGACGAAGCCGAGGGGTACCAGCACGACGCCCTCCACGGGGGCCTCGCCGTCCTCGCCGGGGTTGGCGGGGGTGGGCAGCGCCTCCAGCGCGTCGTTGACGTCCGGTTCCAGCCAGGGCATGGACGGCGGGCCGGAGCGGGACTGGTACACCAGCTCCCACTCGACGTTCTGCAGAAGCTGCGGGGCCTCATCGCGCACGAGCGAAAGCACAGCGCGGGCGACCTGCAGGTGCTTCTCCACGTAGGCGGAGCCGCCCTCGTAGTTCACGCCGCGCGGGCCGGCCTCGTTCGCGGCGGAGGTCGGCACCGAGTGGGTGCAGAACATGATGCGCAGGCGCGGGTTCAGCGAACCGCTATCGCGTGCGGCAAGCTGCTCGCGGACCGTGGCAAGCCCGTCCTTCAGTCCGTCGGCAAAAGCGCGGGAGAAGCCGGGCACGTCAAAGAACTGACGAATCTTACCCACATGCACGCGACCTTCCAGGCCGAGCTGCTCAATCGCGATGCCGTAGTCCTCACGGTACTGGCGGCAACTCGAGTAGCCGGGGTAGGCGCTGGTCGCCAGCACGAGCACGTTGCGGTGGCCGTTCTCATAAGCCTCAGCGAGCACGTCCTTCACGTAGGGCTTCCAGTTGCGGTTCGCCCAGGTAATCGGGATGTGCGGGCCGCGCTCGGCGAGCGCCTGCTGCAGCGCAGCAAGCAGGGCACGGTTCTGCTCGTTAATCGGCGAGACACCACCGTTGGCGCGGTAGTGGGTGGCGACCTCTTCGAGGCGCTCATCCGGAATACCGCGGCCGGCGGTCACGTTGCGCAGGAACGGGATGACGTCCTCCTGCCCCTCGGGGCCGCCGAAGGAGGAGAGAATCACCAGGTCGTAGGGGCGTGCCTCTTCGGCACGGTCACGGGTGATGCTGCGTTCGCTTCGGTAGTCGCCGAGGGTCTGCTCGTTGAGCGCGGCGGGGCCGTTGGAGGCGGTGTTCACCGGGTCGGTGCGGTTGGGCACCACGTCGTCCGGCAGGAGCGTGCCGTTAAGGGTTACGCCGTCGTTCGGCTGATGGCTCACGCCAGAACCTCTGCTACTTCGTCTGCGCCGATGCGGCGGCCGGTGTAGAAGGGGGTGTCCTCGCGAACGTGCAGGCGTGCTTCGGTGTTGCGGAAGTGACGCATCAGGTCGACGAGGTCCACGAGTTCGGGTGCTTCGAGGGCGAGGACCCATTCGTAGTCGTTCAGGCCGAACGATGCGACGGTGTTGGCCAGAACCTGCGGGAAGTCGATGGCCTTCATGCCGTGGTTCTTCAGCATCTCGGCGCGACGCTCGGGGTTCATGTAGTACCAGTCGTAGGAGCGCACGAAGGGGTACACGCAGACCCAAGCCTCGGGGGCCTTGCCGCGGGCGTAGGCGGGTGCGTGGTTGCGGGTGAACTCGGCCTCGCGGTGAACACCCATGGTGGACCAGACGATGGTGGTGCCTGCGAACAGTGCGGTACGGCGGATCTTGCGCACGGCTGCCTGCAGCTTCTCGGGGCTCTGGCCGTGGGTCCAGATCATGATGTCGGCGTTGTCGCGCATTGCGGAGACGTCGTAGATGCCGCGCAGGGTCACGCCCTCGGCAGCCAGCTGCTCGGCGACCTTCTCGAACTCGGCGCGAGCCTCGTCGGTGTTAGCCTCTGCCGGGCGTGCGCCGGAGCGTGCGAACACGGTGTAGAGGGCGTAGTGCAGGGTTTCGCCTTCTTCGCGGCCGCGGCGGTTCTCGTCAGCTGCGGAGTGCTGGACTGCGTAGCCCTTGGGGGCGCCGCCGTAGCCGTGGCCGGCGTGGGTGTAGCCGCCCTGACCTGCGCCGTGACCGTGGCCGCCGTGTGCGCCGTGTGCTGCGTGATCGTGAGACATTGTGTGTTCCTTTCTTCAGCGAGGGTTCGCTGTGCTGGAGGCGCGGCTTCCGTAGCTGCGCATTTTCTCAAATTTTTGGCTTAGTTGTTGGCTGGTTTGCGTGGTTGCGGTGCCGTTACTTGGCGGTTGCGACCTGCGGGGCGGTGATGCCTTCCCAGTCCTGTGCGGCGTGGTAGATAAGGCGGTCCATCTGCTCGTAGGTGTCTTTGACGGTTACGACTAGACCGGATCCGGCCGCCCAGGAGCCGACGGTGCTGAGGGTTCCGAGTTCGCTGGCGCGTTCGCGGAATTCTTTGACTCGGTCGCGGTGGCCGGGGGTGGAGGCGGGCAGTACGCCGCGCCAACGTACGACGTCCGCGTCGATGAGGTTGCTGTGGGTGAGGGCTACGTCCATCATGCGGCTTGCATCGCGCAGTGCGAGGGTGATGAGCTGCTCGTCAGCGAGGGCAACCTCGGAGAAGCGGGAGTCTTCTCCGCCTCGGCCGTAGGACAGGCGTACCACGTGGCGGTTCGGGCCGGCGGCATCTGCCACCCACTGCCATTTGGCGGTGGCGTGGGTGAGTGCCTTGGCGCGTACGGCGGTTGCCTGTTCGGAGACGAGCAGGCCGGTGCCGCGCGGATGCTTGTTCAGGTCGGGGGCGTCAACGACGAGGGTGACGAGGGCGACTTCGGGGCCGGGTTCCAGGGCGGGTAGCGCGGTGGAGACGTGCGGGCCGATGAGTCGTGCTACGGTCGGGCCGTCGGTGGCGAGCACCAGGTAGTCGGCGTAGAGGGGGGTGTTTTCGCCGTCGCTGGTGTGGCGCTGGATGATAAACCACTGGCCGGTGGATTCGTCGCGGTCTACGGCGATGACGTCGAATCCGGTGACGATGCGAACACCGGCGGCGTACAGGTCTTCGACGAGACGTTCAGACAGCTGGTTCATGCCGCCGACGATGCCCGCAACCTGCGATCCGGCGGGTGCTGCGGAGCGGAATGCTGCCGCTGCGGCGGAGAGGGAGCGGTGCTTGCGCAGTGCCGCGCGCAGGCCGGGGATGGTGGCGTCCACGTCGAGCTTGTCGGGGTGGGTGGAGTACACACCGGAGACCACGGGGGCGACGAGGTTGTCGAGGACCTTCTGACCCATGCGGATGCGCACGAGCTCGCCGAGGGTCTTTGCATTCTCACCCGCGGAGACGGGCAGGAACTTGTCCACCTGGGCGCGGCGTAGACCACTCTTACCGATGACGGGGATTAGCGACTTGTCGTTAACGTTGCCGGGGATACCCATGATGCCGGTGCTGGGGGTGCGGCGGGCGCCCTGCGGCAGGTACAGCCAGGAGCCGTAGGAGTTGGGCGTGACGATTTGGTCGCCCAGGCCGAGTTCCTTGACGAGGTCGCTCACGATGGGGCTGCGGGTTGCGAAGGATTCCGCGCCGGAGTCCAGGAGCAGTCCGCCAACTTCGTGGGCACCGACGGCACCGCCGAGGTGGTGGCGCTGTTCAAGCAGGGTAACGCGCATACCGGCTGCGGCGAGGCGGCGCGCGGAGATCAGGCCGGAGGGGCCGCCGCCAATAACAATGGCGGTGGGTACCTTCTCGTTACGGCTGTATGCTCGTGCGTTCTGGGTAGCGGCGGAGGAGCTGACCTGTGCGGTGCGGTGCGGTGCCTGGTTGGTGTGGCCCATGGTGGTTCTCCTTTGGTCTGTCAGCGGGTCTGCCCGGTGGCTTTGTGCTCTATCAGCGTGTGCTGGGATTGGTGCTTTAGGGGCGGTATCCTGCGGTGCTGATATGTGTTAGCCCCGCGGGTCCGTCGCTTTAGTTCGCCGTTTTCTCGTGGATGTATGCCACGAGGTCGGTGAGCACCTGCGGGTCGGTGGTCGGGGGTACACCGTGGCCGAGGTTGACCACGTGCGAGGGGGCGGCGTTGCCTTCGGCAAGCACTTTGTCTACGTGTGCGTAGAGGTTTTCGGTGCCTGCGGCGAGCAGTGCCGGGTCGATGTTGCCCTGCAGGGGTACTGCACCGTTAAGCAGGGTGTTCGCTGCGGACAGCGGCAGGCGGTAGTCCACGCCGATGACGTCTGCACCGGCTTCGTGCATGGCGGGCAGTAGCGCGGTGGTGCCGGTACCGAAGTGAATGCGCGGCACACCGTATTCGCGCACCATATCGAGGGCGGTTGCGGAGTGCGCCTGCACGTAGCGGCGGTAGTCGCCTTCGCCGAGGGAGCCTGCCCAGGAGTCGAAGAGCTGCACGGCGGATGCGCCCGCCTCGATCTGCGCGCGCAGGAACTGGCCTGCGGTGCGGGCTGCCCAGGCGGCGAGTTCGTGCCAGGCGGCGGGGTCGGCGTGCATCATGGTGCGCGGGCGCAGGTGGTCGCGGGAGGGGCCGCCTTCGACCATGTAGGCGGCGACGGTGAAGGGCGCTCCGGCGAAGCCGATGAGCGGGGTGTCGCCGAGCATTTCTACGGTTGCGGCGACGGCTTCGCGGATGGGGTCGAGGTCGCTGTCTTTGAGTTCGGGCAGGGCGCGCACCTCGTCGAGGGTGCGTACGGGCTGGTCGAGGACCGGGCCCCTACCGGGAACGATGTCGACGTTGACGCCCGCGAGCTTCATGGGGATGACGATGTCGGAGAAGAAGATGCCGGCGTCGACCTTGTGGCGGCGGACGGGCTGCACGGTGATTTCTGCGGCGAGGTCGGGGGTGAGGCATGCGTCCAGCATGGGGATGCCTTCGCGTACCTGACGGTATTCGGGCAGGGAGCGGCCTGCCTGGCGCATGAACCAGACGGGTCGGTGGCTGGAGGGGCGGCCGGTGAGGGCGCGGAGCATGGGCGAGTCTGCGGCGGTGCCTGCGCGCAGGGGGTGGTTGGCGGGTAGGTGTGCGAGCTGCTCGTCGGTGAGCAGGGGTCGCTGGGCGTCGGTGGGGTGTGCGGGCAGGGCGGGTGCCTGTGCGGCGCCTTCTGCCGACGCGGGAGTGGTGTGCTGGTTTTCGCTCATAGTGTCTAGTGTGACAGGTTTATGTGGGTGTTTTTGCGACACTTTGTCATGGTGACTTTTACCTAATGGTGACTTTCTTAGTGGTGAGGGACACCTTAGTTTGCACCTACTAGAGCTCTGCTGACACCCTGCATATGCCCTATTAGACCCCTTGTTGACGCGAAGAATACGCAGGTGAGGCACCGAATACGCCGCATCACATTCCGAGATATTCTTCCCTCCCCCGCTTTTGAAATACCGCACCCGCACCCCCGCAGATTCCCCCGCCTCCTGTCCGCTATGTGGCACCCACTAAGCCGCGTGGAGCCGTGAACTTAGGTTCTATAAGCTTTACAGGGGCTTAGTGGGCGTGGTTATGATTAGTCTCTAGTGAGTACTTATGCATTTGTGGCATCGCACCACACCGTTGATTTGACCACCGTCGCTGCGTTGAGCGCCGGTGCTTCCGGCGTACCCGATGTTCTGGCGGCGGATGTAGCGCGTCAGCTCGGTGTTAAGGGTGCAGTAGTTCTTGCCACCTGTAACCGTCTTGAAATGTATGTTCAGCTGCACGTGTCTGCCCATGTCCCCATGGTTCGTGAGCTGATTGTTGATTCGATTGCGCAGACCTCCGGCTTGGACAAAGAGCTGGTTGCCTCCAGCTTTGACCTGTACGCAGATGAGGAGGCGGCACGCCACCTGCTGACGGTCGCCTCCGGCCTGGAGTCTGCCGTGGTGGGCGAGCGCGAAATCGCCGGTCAGGTGCGCCGCGCTCTGGCTGCCGCTCAGGCGAAGGCTCAGGAGGACGGCGTAACCCTTCCGGGTGAGCTGGTGCAGCTCTTTGAGCATGCGGCGCATACGGCTCGTCAGGTAGGTCAGCATACGGCGCTTGGCGCCCAGGGCCGCTCGATTGTGTCTGTTGCCTTGGACCTTGCGGATGAGGTTGCCGAGAAGGACTGGTCGACCCGCCGCGCCCTGATTTTCGGTACGGGCGCCTATGCGGGCGCAACCATTGCGGCTCTGCGTGAGCGCGGTTGCACCGATATTTGGGTAAATTCCCGTTCGGGTCGTGCCCCCGAGTTCGCGGCAAAGCGCGACGTCTTCGCGGTGCCCGAGGGCGGCATGGAGCAGGCGATGGCTGAGGCTGACGTCATTATTGGTTGCTCCGGCGGTTCCGATCCGCTGCTTCCCGAGCAGATTCCGGCCGGCCACCACACGATTCTTGATCTGGCGCTTTCGCGTGACTTTGACCCGTCGGTTGCCGACCTGCCGAACGTTGAGCTGATTACCCTCGAGTCGGTGCGCCTTGCCGCACCCGAGGAAACCGAGGAATCCGTGGCGACGGCTACGCGCATCGTGGAGTCTGAGCTGGCGGCGTTTGTGTCTCGTCAGCGTTCACGCACGATTGACTCCGCGATTGTTGCGCTGCGCTCACACACGCTGGATGTGCTGGATTCTGAGCTGGAGAAGGTGCGTAACCAGTTTGGTTGTGGTGCAGCGACGGAGCAGTTTGAGCTGGCAATGCGCCGCATGGTGAAGTCTCTTCTGCACACCCCGACGGTGCGCGCCAAGAAGCTTGCGGCTGAGGGCCGCGCGGAGGATTACGTGCAGGCGCTGGAGACTCTCTACGGTATTCAGGTGGAGGAGTCTTAGGAGCCTCCCCCCGCCCCTCTTCCCGGCGTTTTTGCGCGCATTTTCATGCGTGACGCGGTGCTCTCGCGGCGCTCTGCTGACGGAGTATTTTATTAGCCCCCGGCGAAGCATCCCCTATTCCAGGTGCTAATGGGCGCATTCACGCTAGAGTAGATGCTAGATAAGACAGTTCCCATACCCGGCGCGCGCTTAGCGGCGCCGGACTATTCTGCGAGGAGACTCATGGAAATCAAGATTGGCGTTCGCCACATCGCCCGCGAAATCGTTGTTGAGACCAGCGAATCCAAGGACGTTATCACCGAGAAGGTCGCTAAGGCGATTGAGGACGGCTCTCTGCTGCAGATTACTGACGATAAGGGCAACACCACCCTGATTTCTGGCGCTCAGATCGGCTATGTTGAGCTGGGTTCTGACGCTAAGCGTCACGTTGGTTTCGGTATCGGCGCCTAAGTATTCAGCCGGCTGAGCCCCCTTTAGCTTTAGCTTTCCCCCGCATCTGTCACGATGCGTAGCCGCGCTTTATGCGCTGTGTGCGTGCGCTTTCTGCGCCGTACGGTTACGCCGTGCCGAATGCGGGGGTTTGCGTTTTAAACCACCTACACAAAAACCTCGCAATACCCGGTTTTGGGGCGGTATATCGCCCATCACGGGTGCACACCACAGCCGGTCGGGGGTGCGTCGGAAGCAAATCCGGGTTAATATTGAGGGGTTAAGTGAATGACCGGTCGTACCCCTTTCAAGACCCCGAGGCTGCACCTCATCATGAATCAACCATGAGCACTAACCATGTGCATTGAGCATGTGTGCAGGCGGCGTCTCGGCAAGAATTTCCCGTGTAAGAATTTCCCGCGGCCGGCTTTCGACGCCCGCCCGTCACCGTCTCCACCGTTGAGGCGCTGGCTGGTACACCCCCGTTACGGGGAGAAACACACCCCGAACAGGGGTAGAAAGATACGGTCCAGTGACTGAAACGAACACGCAGGAAACCACTCAGACTGCAAAGTCCTTCGCCGACTTCGGCGTTCGCCAGGATATTAGCGATGCCCTCGCGGCGGTTGGCATTACCTCCCCCTTCCCCATCCAGGAGCTGACTCTTCCCGTGGCTCTGTCTGGCCAGGACATCATTGGTCAGGCGAAGACCGGTACCGGTAAGACCCTCGGCTTTGGTCTGCCCACCATTCAGCGTGTGGTCGGCCGCGACGATGAGGGCTGGGCTGATTTGGAGCACCCCGGCGCACCTCAGGCGCTGATTCTGGTTCCGACCCGTGAGCTTGCCATTCAGGTGGGTGAGGACCTGGCGATTGCTGCGAAGCTGCGCAACGCCCGCGTCGCGACCCTGTACGGTGGTGTGCCGATTGAGCCTCAGGCTGAGCTGCTACGCCGCGGCCTGGAGGTTGCGGTGGGTACCCCCGGCCGCATTATCGACCTGTACCAGCAGGGCTTCCTGAACCTGAAGCAGGTTAAGATTGTGGTCCTCGATGAGGCTGACGAGATGCTGGATTTGGGTTTCCAGCCCTCGGTTGAGAAGATCCTCAGCTACCTGCCGGAGGACCGCCAGAGCATGCTGTTCTCCGCGACCATGCCCGGCCCGGTCATTGCGATGGCACGCCAGTACATGACCAAGCCCATGCGCATTAGCGCCGCTGACCCCGAGGACGCTTCGAAGACTAAGGCGTCGATTCGCCAGGTTGTCTACCGTGCGCACCACCTGGACAAGGACGAGATGATTGGCCGCATTCTGCGCGCTACCGGCCGTGGCCGTACCGTCATCTTCACCAAGACTAAGCGTGACGCTGCCCGTGTGGCGGAGGAGCTGGTGAACCGCGGCTTCGCTGCCGCTCCCCTGCACGGTGACCTGAACCAGGTTGCGCGTGAGCAGGCGCTGAAGGCGTTCCGCACCGGCAAGGTCGATATTCTGGTCGCTACCGACGTGGCGGCTCGCGGTATTGACGTTGAAGACGTGACCCACGTGATTAACCACCGCGTGCCCGAGGATGAGAAGACTTACCTGCACCGTACCGGTCGTACCGGTCGTGCGGGCAATGAGGGTACCGCCATCACCCTGGTTGACTGGGATGACCTGCCGCGCTGGAAGGTCATTAACGACGCCCTGGAGCTGGGTGTTCCCGAGCCGGTTGAGACCTACTCTTCCTCTGAGCACCTGTTCTATGACCTGAACATTCCGGCTGGTACTAAGGGCCGTCTGCCGCGCGAGGAGCGTGTGGCTGAGGGCATGGGCGATGAGTTCTTTGAGAGTGCCCGTGACTCGCGTGATGGCCGTCCGGCTCGTTCTCGCGGTGGCCGTGACGGTTCCCGTGAGGGTGGCCGTAGCGGTGAGAAGGGTTCGCGCCGTTCTCGCGGTGGCCGCGACGGTGGCCGTGAGGGTCGTTCCGGTGAGGGCCGCGGCGAGCGCCGTAGCCGCTCCGAGGGCCGCAAGCGCACTGAGCGTTCCGAACGTTCTGCTGAGCGTTCTGAGTGTGCGCCTCGCCAGCGTCGCCGTACCCGCCGTGTTGAGGGTCAGCCGGTGGAGGGTGAGGGTCGCCGCCGTACCCGCCGCCGTTCTGAAGGCTCCCGTGCTGAAGGCTCCCGTGCTGAGGGTTCGCGCGGTAAGGGCCGTGGCGCTGACCGTGCTGGTTCTGAAGGCTAGGGCCGGGGTTGGGTATTTCAGCATCCCCGACGCCCGCCGCACCCTCCCCTGCCGCTGAGGCGAACCCCGCAGATTCGGCGCTTTTCGACCCGCAGGGCCCGTCGTTGCTGGTGCAGGCAGATAACTTGGAGTATCTGCGTGAGCTGCCCGATGGTGCGTTCACTGTCATCTACATTGACCCGCCGTTCAATACGGGTAAGAAGCAGACACGCCGCACGTTGAGCGCGGAGGCTTCTGAGAAGGGTGACCGCACCGGTTTTAAGGGCAAGAGCTATTCGAGCACCCTGCAGACCCTGGCGAGCTATAACGACTCGTTCGAGGATTATTGGGCGTTCCTTGCTCCGCGTATTGAGCAGGCGCATCGTCTGCTCGCGCAGGACGGCACCCTGTACCTGCACCTGGATTGGCGTGAAGTGCACTACGTGAAGATCATGTGCGACATGATTTTTGGTCGTGAGAACTTCATTAATGAGCTAATTTGGGCGTACGACTACGGTGCGAAGTCAACGCGCCGCTGGCCGACCAAGCACGACAATATTCTGGTGTACGCGAAGGATCACCGCAGCTATTACTTCAATACTGCGGAGGTTGATCGCGAACCCTATATGGCTCCGGGCCTGGTGACTGAGGAGAAGGCTTCTCGCGGTAAGCTCCCTACGGATGTGTGGTGGCATACGATTGTGTCGCCTACGGGTAAGGAGAAGACGGGTTATCCGACGCAGAAGCCTACGGGTCTGTTGCGCCGTATGATTGCGGCGAGTTCCCGCCCGGGTGATTGGGTGTTGGATTTCTTCGCTGGTTCTGGTTCTACGGGTGCGGCGGCGGCTCAGTTGGGCCGTAAGTTCGTGTGTGTGGATCAGAACCCGCCGGCGATTGAGGTGATGGCTAAGCGTCTGGGCGTGGATCCGGTGTCTTTTGAGGCGTACCGTGGTGTGCCGCGTGGGGCGAGTGTGTTGTTCACGCCGAAGCGTACGGTGGGTGTTCGTGGCGGTACGAGTCGTGATGCGTTGACGGCGGCGAGCCGTCATGCGCTCAAGGCCGTGTTGGATACGTTGACGGAGACTACGCAGCCTGTTGAGGGTGCGTCGTGTCGGTTTGTGCGTCACTGGTCGATGGATGCGGTGGATAAGAAGATGCGTATTGATGGGCGTGATGAGTTGCGTCGTCAGCGTCAGCATCAGGCGCGGGCGAAGGCTCGTGCGGCGCGTGCGGCTGCGCAGCTGGATGCGGCGGCGGCGGGTGCGGTGTTGCAGCATCATGCGTCGCGTGAGAGCGTCTAGGCGGTCTTTTCCACGTGTTCGTGAGAGTTACGCGTTATGAGTGTGGGGCGGGTTCCTTGATGAGGAACCCGCCCCACACTCTTTTGTGTTGCTCTAGTGTTCTGTTCTAAGGTGCCTTCTCTTTATAATGCACCTCGAGTGTCGGCTAAACGCAACACCTCCAAAGCCTGTATATGAGTGGCTTGAAATGCCATGCATCGAACCACAGCTCGTCAACAGTTGCAACGTCACCAGCTAAATACGTTCGGCCATCCCGCTAAATTCCAGCCAGGCATATGCCCGGCGCAATTCCGAACCACTGGGGATGTTGTGATGACGTTCCTCCCAACGAGGGTTCGAAATTATGCTTTATGATTCTTTTTAGTTTTAATTTAATATTAAAAATATTTAAGGCAATAGATTTTATATACCTCATTAACACATTGAAGAAAATTAAAATATTTACGTAAAACTTGAAACGAATTTATGTAAAAATCATAAATTTTCTTGCAAAGAGAAGAAAAAGCGATACACACTAGAGATACCTTCTGCAACGCAGCACGGTGCTACGTGCAGAAAGTATCCGCCCACTAACATCACTTCGTCGTGATGAAGGGCGAATAATTCACTCACCTCTAGGAGACATCGATGTCTGAATATCATGCGCCATCGCGGCGCGCCCTTTTTGCAGGAGGAGCTCTTGCCGCAACCACTGCAGGGGTCTCAGCTTTCTCCCCAGCCCATGCGGAGCAAGCAAATAAGACTGAAGAGTTCATGACTCGCGCCCCAGAATGGGTAAAAAATACCCAGAAGCGGCTAGACGAGTTCAATAAGCGTCTGCAATATCTCACGTACACTGATACTGCGAGGGAGTACACAGCCCATAATCTTGCGAAGAACGGCCTTCACGTTAATGTTCTGGATTACTGCGTAGACCCCACGGGCGGGGTGGACTGCACCGATCAGCTGAATAAGCTGGCAGAGCGCCTGTATTGGCTCGGTGGAGGGTCAATTGAGCTACCTGCCGGTATTTACAAGGTGTCGCACCCCTTCATTCACTTGCTCGATAAGGTGGAGTTTTTCGGCCATGGAATGTCCACCCGAATTATTGCGACGCCCACAGATGCGCTTACCAAGGCAGCGGGTACCTCTGATGAATGTTTCGGTGTTTTTCATACGGGAACTTATCAAAATCCGATATCTAATGCGACAAATAATCGTCCAATGCGCTTCGGAGTGCGTGATATGTGGATTCGCACGAGCCCTCAAAAAGGGCATATCAACGTAGATCAACTTAGGGATAATACGCATACTAGGGCACCGCTAGCCCATGTGGCAGGCATTATTCTACATACTGAGTTTACGGGTAAGCCCAATGACCCTGAGGCTGTCCCTTCCCTCTCTAACCTAGAAATTTGGGATGTAGATATGGGCGTTGCGATTTTGGGGCTTCATGACCGCGGTATGAAAGTTGATAAAATTCGTGTCCGTAAGTCTTTGCGTCAAGGCTTGCTGGTTGGCAAACCTGTCGGTCATCCGTTGCGCAGGATAGATGACAATAATCCTGGCGGTGCAGATAATAAGTTCTTTACAGTAGATATCTCTGATGCCAATCTTTCAAATAAAAACTATGCCGGAATTGAAATCTACGCCTCCCAATGCAAATTCTTTGGGTCAACCAGTTGGTACAACCGTCGCTCCGTACCAAAAAATCCTATCTACGTAACGCGGAAAAAGGATCAGTCCGACGATCAATACACCGCCAAAGCCGGTGCTGGATGGTATGTCGCCGGAACTCGTAACCTCTTTCAAGGATGCACGGCACAAGAGAACGGCGGCCACGGATGGTTCGCCCTCATGCCGCGGAATAACTATGTAGGCTGTATCGGTGAATCCTCCAGCTGGCATGACGCAGTCTCAGGTACAGCGGGTAATCATGAGGCAGCGAACTGGTATATCAGCTCATGGGCTAGCGACTGCACCTTTACAGGAGTACGCTCAGACAACCCCTACGGGCCAAGCCAAGAAGTACCCCTAGAAAGAATCCTCGCTTCACTGTGGGGCTTCTATCTTGAAGGTAGTGTTAGGCGTTTGAATATTATTGGAGCCAATGCATACGACGAATGCCACATGGACTACGAAGACAATAACAAACCTAAACCCAAGGTTCTGAACGATAAATGGAAGTTTTCTATTAAAAATTCCCTGAACCCACCCTACAAGATTGAAATTAATCAGTATGTCTATAAATCTACTGAGACTCCAGTGGGAACTTCCAATAAAAAAGAATATATAGTTGTGGAATAAATTCATAAACATATCCCCGCTTATGTATTGATACATAAGCGGGGATACGTTTCTTATTTAAATTTGAAAGATTTATCTGCCAGACGAATCACTTCAAAGGCCTGCTCATACGTAGCGTAAGTCAACCACTCAAATTCATCATTAGGTGATACGATACCATGCTGTCGATACGATACGTTCTCGACAGAATCTTTATTATTTGGATTCTGAAGACCATAGTATAACCAGGTGTATGCCTTATGAAGCTCCGAATTATAGGGCATATTCGGCCATTTTTCCTTCCAAGGAGTATATAGGAAATAGGCATTAGGATCGTCTACTTCTACCGTTACGTTTGGACTACCCGCCAATCGATACACCATCAAGGCAGTAGCAGCCTCACTAGCAGGGGTATCGTAATGGAAATTCCCATCACTCCAACCCCAGGTAATGCCCCGCTGACGAGCCCACATCACCACGGGAAAACGCGGATCATCAGTCTTAATATCACCATACGGAGACTGAGCCGGAAGATTCTTCACTTCGGGAGAACCTGACAGACGGTATAGATACTCCACAAACTGGCCGCGAGAAATAACACTATCTTTCTTGACCATTTTGTACTTCTGACGCTCAGAAATCAGACCAACACACTGTGCCCAACTAAAGATAACGCGACGCCCCAACTCGCCATCTTGCCGATAATACTCATATTCTGCGCGGTCGTTACAGGTCACTGCCGGTTCGTCCGGTTGCACAATAGGGGTCACCTCGTGAGGCTTCAAATGCCCGGTGGCATACGCCGGAACACTGCCGCACACCATGGCGCCAGCCAGCAGTACCGTGCCGCCAGCCTGGATAGCCCGCTTCGTAGGACGGGCGAATAATTGTCGAAGCATCCTAGCTCCTTCATGAACAGAGGGACACAATCTTTGTGCACCCTCATGAGTAGAACGTTCTCAGCGTATCAAAAATCCTAACCTTCAGGTAGAGATTTAGAGAATATGCAATGAGGTGAAAACAAAAGAGTGCGGGGCAGGTTCCCCATCAAGGAACCCGCCCCACTCTTTTTCGTCTTAGTGCTGTGCCGCCAGCTGCTCGCGGATACGCGCCACCGTCGCCGCATCCGTCGTGTTCTCACCCAGCAGGTTCGGCTTACCCGCGCCGTGATAATCGCTCGAACCCGTCACCAGCACCTCACGGCCCGCCGCACGCTGACGCTCAATAAACTCCAGCAGGCGCGCCCGGTCTTCCGCGGAGTTCTCGCGGTGGTACACCTCCACACCCGCCAGGCCAGCCTCAACCATCAAACCCAGGTACTCCAGGCTCAACGCAGGCCCACGCATCGTACTCATCGGATGCGCAATCACCGGCACGCCCCCAGCCTCACGCACCAGACGCACCGCCTCCAACGGGTCCAGCGCCTCCTGCGGCACATAGTAGGGGCTGCCCGTGTACAGCAGCTTCGCGAAAGCCTCAGAACGATCAGCAACCACACCGGCAGCAACCAGCGCGTCCGCAATATGGGGGCGACCCACCGCCGTGTTCCCCTCCCCCACCTGCGCCAACACGTCGTCCCAGGTCAGCGAGTAGTCAGCGCCAAGACGCTGCACAATAGCCTGCGCGCGACCCGCACGGCTGGCACGAATCGCCTCCACACGGCGCGCCAACTCCGAACCCACCGGATCAAAACCATAAGCAAGCAGGTGAATGGTCTTCGTGCGTGCACGACCCCCACCGTCGGTGTAACGGTAACGGCAAGAGAACTCGGCACCCGGCAGAAAATCCAGACCGTACTCATCCGCCAGCTGAGCCGCCTGCGCCCACCCAGCCGTCGTATCGTGATCAGTCAGCGCGAAACCCGCCAACCCGGTGCGAGCAATCAGCGGCACCAGCTCGGTCAGGCTCTGCGTTCCGTCAGAAATAGCGGAGTGAATATGCAGGTCGTAGCGTCCGGCAGGGTTCAGGCTTTCAGGCGCGCCCGGTTCAGCGGGCTGCGGTGCCTGCTTCGTATTAGGTGCACTGTTTAGGTGTTCTGTCTGCGTCATATTCTCTCCTTCCCCGCCCCTGCTAGTTCGTCGCCGCCTCAGCGGGGTTTTAAGCATGTCATCTACTCTTCTGATTCAACCCTACCAATATCGGCGGCGCAATATCGGGCACCCGGTCGCAGGTCAAAGATATATTCTGACCCACCGCGCCCTCTCTTATGGTCAAAAGCGCTAAAACACCTGCCCACCAGTATTGAAGACGATATGATTAACCCATGACTGAGAACAACGAGAAGAGCACCGAAGCTCAGAAGACTGACCACCGCAGCACCCCCAAGGCGTCTGCATTCACCGAATTCATTGCCGCAAACTGGGCACCTGCCGAAGATGACGGCTACACCCGCGAGCCCGTAGCAGACTACGCAGCTGAGCGCCGCGCCAAGATCTCCAAGGCATTCCCCGGCGAGCGCCTCGTCCTGCCCGCGGGCCCGCTGAAGGTCCGCTCCAACGACTGCGACTACCGCTTCCGCCCGCACTCGGCGTTTGCGCACCAGACCGGTCTGGGCATCGACCACGAGCCCGACGCCGTGCTGGTCTTCGAGCCCGTCGAAGAGGGCACCGGCGACAACGGCTCCAACCACGAAGTAACCCTGTACTTCCGCCCGCTGGCTGGCCGCGACACCGCAGAGTTCTACGCGGATGCACGCTACGGCGAGTTCTGGGTTGGCCCCCGCCCCACTCTGAAGGAGTTCTCCGAGCGTTACGGTCTGCGTACCCGCGACCTGTCCGAGCTTGAGGTTGCTATCACCAAGAACGCCGGCAACCAGGGCCTGGGCGGCGTGAACATCCGCCTGGTCCGCAACGTTGACCCGGCTGTTGACGCACTGGTTGACACCTCCCGCTACAACACCGGCGTGGAGCTGGAGCAGGCTGACAAGCTGGACTCCGAGCTTGCCGTGGCTCTCTCCGAGGCTCGCCTGATCAAGGACGCTATCGAGGTTGAGAACCTGCAGCGTTCCGTTGACCTGACCGTCAAGGGCTTCGAAGAGGTCGTTCGCGAGCTGCCTAAGGCTGTTGCGCACCACCGCGGCGAGCGCGTCGTTGAGACCGCGTTCTTCTCCGTGGCACGTACCGACGGTAACGACCTGGGCTACGACACCATCGCAGCGTGCGGTAACAACGCAACCATCCTGCACTGGATCCGCAACAACGGCACCGTCGATGACGGCAAGCTGCTGCTGCTGGACGCAGGCGTTGAGGACGACACCCTGTACACCGCAGACGTGACCCGTACCTTCCCCGTGAACGGCAAGTTCACCGAGGTTCAGGCGAAGGTCTACAACGCTGTGCTGGACGCAGCTGACGCAGCGTTCGAGGTGGCTAAGCCGGGCCGTAAGTTCCACGAGATTCACGACGCCGCAATGGAGGTTCTGGCTCACCGCTTGGAAGAGTGGGGCCTGCTGCCGGTTTCTGCCGAGGTTTCCCTCACCATTGAGGGCGGTCAGCACCGCCGCTGGATGCCGCACGGCACCAGCCACCACCTGGGTCTGGACGTGCACGACTGCGCGCAGGCGAAGGCTGAACTGTACATGTGGGCTGAGCTGGAGCCGGGCATGGTCTTCACCATTGAGCCGGCACTGTACTTCAAGGAAGAGGACATGTCCATTCCCGAGGAGTACCGCGGTATCGGTATCCGCCTGGAGGACGACGTGCTCTGCACCGAGGACGGCAACGTGAACATGTCCGCTGCACTGCCCCGCACCGTTGAGGGCATTGAGGAGTGGATGGCGAAGCTCTCCAAGGAGGCTTAACCATTCCCACCGGACTGTACCGGCTAGTACGGTCTGACGATAATGCGTAGCGAAAGCCCCTCACCGATTCGTTCGGTGAGGGGCTTTCGCGTGTCTTCTATGCCTGCCGTATGAGCTGTTACGGGCGGCTACCGCCGTTGCGGCGTGAGGTTATTCGGAGTCCTTGGCGGGCTGGTTCTTATCGTGCAGGCCCTGCGGGCGCGGAGTCGGACGCTGCGGCTTGGGCTGAATCAGCTTCGCGTACTCTTCCGGGTCGTCCACACGCAGACCGAAACGCTGAGCCGGGCGCTTCTGCGGCTCCGACTTCTGGGCGGTCGCCGGTTCAGTGTTTGCCGGCTCCTGGCTAGCAGTCTGAGAAGTCTGAGAAGTCTGAGCGGGCTGAACAGTCTGCGTAGGCTGGGTGGGCGCGGGCATGTTCTGCGCCGCGCTCTGAGCCACCGCATCCTGCGCGGAAGTATCACGCTCGGGCAGGTTCTGGTTCGGTGCCGGCTGACTACCCGCCTGCGCACGGTACGAGGGTGCCTTCGGGGCGCCGGTCGGAACCGGGGCGCCGTTCATCGAGACCGTGCTCTGGGCGGCACGCGCCTGCGAAGCTTCCGGGGCTGCCGCCGCACGCGCAGCCGCAACCGCCGCCGAGAAGCGAGGGTGCGCACCCAGCACGCGGCGCGCATCCTGAGCGTACTCCGGCAGGGCGTACATCACGGTACGCGAGGGGATTGACTCAGTACGTATCGGGTGGCGACTGCCGTGGGAGCGACGCAGAATGTACATCTGCCAAAGCACAAACGCGGCAATCGACAGCAACACATACTTTATTACCTCAACAGCAGAGGAGTCATTAGTCGAGGCCATCATCAGCAGTGAAAAAACCGCGCCGAATCCTGCGCCTCGAAGTGCCGCAAAAGTCAAGAGACGACCATAGGGCAACGGTACCGGGTACTCCACCTGGCGGATACCGTCATTGACCAGGTACAGCGCCGTGACCGGGTAATCCTGCTCGCTGAGCACGTCAAAAGCGGCGAGCGCATCATCGTGACGGACGAAGGAAGCGATCGCCTCGCCGGCGGGCAGGGGCTTGCCCTGAGCCTGCGCCAGGCGCGACGCCAAGTACGAAGAAGGCGGGGTCGAGGGAATATTCGGCAGGTTAGAAGTCATGGCTCCTATTCTACCGCCCGTCAAAAACCGTGAGGGGTGAGGCGGTCAGTGCTCTCCCGCGGCATAGAACCCTGCGTAGGGGCGCGGCGTAGAGCGAATGTAGAGGGCACGTACACGCAGTACCAACGGGGCGTAAGAACACCTGTTCAATTCGGCTTCTCAAAGTGCGAATCCCCGCGGCGGAGCGTACCCTAGAGAGGTGAGCAATTCGAAGTTCAGCACCCCCAGCAAGATTTACATTGCCCGCCTTTTGGGCCTCGACGTTTTTGACCCCTTCGGTGACCGCCTCGGCCGTCTCCGAGACGTCGTCGTGCTCAAACGCGGCCTGGGCGCGTCCATTGCGGGCGCCCGCCCCGCCAAGGGCACCGAACCTATTGTTGTCGGCATCATCGTTGAGGTGCTCGGCAAGAAACGCGTGTTCATGCCCATGACCCGTGTGCGAAGTATCGACGCTTCACAGATTATTTCGACCGGCCTGGTGAACCTGCGCCGCTTCGAACAGCGCAACTCTGAGACCCTCATCGTCGGTGAGCTCTTTGACCGCCGCGTGCGCCTGCTCGACGGCAGCGGCGACGCCGTCATTGAGGACGTCGCCATTGAGCAGCGCCGCAACGGCGACTGGGGCGTGACCGAGCTGTTCGTCTCCCGCGTCAGCTCCTCCTCCAGCACGTGGCGCCGCCGGTCCAAGGAGACCCTCATCGTCGACTGGGACGAGGCCCTGCTCTCCACCGACGTGGAACCGCAGGCGGCAACCGCGTTCGTGGCCAACCACGAGAACTCCAAGCCCGCCGACCTTGCGGACGCCATCCACGAGATGAGCGATAAGCGCATGGTCGAAATCGCCGCCGAACTGCAGGATGAACGCCTCGCGGACGTTCTGCAGGAGCTGCCCGCCGAGGACCAGGTGCAAATTCTTTCGCACCTGGACGATGAGCGTGCCGCGCAGGTCCTCGAAGAGATGGAACCGGACGACGCGGCCGACCTGCTCATCGAGCTCGACGACGCCCAGCGTGAAAAGCTACTCGAACTCATGGAACCCGACGAGGCAGACGACGTGCGTCGACTGCTCGAATACGACGAAGGTACCGCCGGTTCGCTCATGAACCCCGTGCCGATTATCCTCTCCCCCGAGGCGACCGTCGCCGAGGCGCTTGCGCACATCCGTGCCGAAGAGATTCCTCCGGCGATGGCGGCTGCCGTCATGGTGACCCGCCCGCCCCTGGAAACCCCGACCGGCAAGTACCTGGGCCTGGTGCACATGCAGAAGCTGCTGCGTGTGCCGCCGAGCGAGCCGATCGGTCACATCCTCGATACCGACACCGAGCCGGTCTCTGACCAGGCAAGTTTGGAAGAGCTGGCACGCGTGCTGGCAACCTACGACCTGACCATCGTTCCCATTGTGAACGAATCGCACCGCCTAGTAGGCGCAGTGACCATCGACGACGTGCTCGATGCGCTCCTGCCCGAAGACTGGCGCACTTACGATGATGGAACTCCCGTACGAAAGGTAGGACGACGCTTTGCCTGAATCGAACCGCCGCGACGCAAACCGTACCGAAGAGAACCCCCGCATCGATAAGGCGCGCATTCTCAAGGACCGCCTGGAGAAGAAGTACGCAGAACGCAACCGCGAGCGCGGCGACTCCCGCCCGCAGCGTAGCGACTCGCAGCTGAGCACCCCCGGCACCCGCAAGCCGAAGCTGTTCGCCAGCCCCAACCCGGACGCTTTCGGCCGTATGACCGAGGGTTTCGCACGCTACATGGGTACCCCGCAGTTCCTGATGTGGATGACCATTTTCTGTGGCGTGTGGCTTGCCTGGAACTCCCTGGCGCCGGAGGAGATGCAGTTCGACCCGCGTAGCCTGAACTTCACCCTGCTGACCCTGATGCTGTCCCTGCAGGCTTCTTACGCTGCTCCCCTGCTGCTGTTGGCGCAGAACCGTCAGGATGACCGCGACCGCGTGGTGGCGTCCGAGGACCGTAAGCGTGATCAGCAGAACCTGGAGGAGACCCAGTACCTGACCCGCGAGATTGCTTCGCTGCGTATTGCTCTGCGTGAGGTCGCGACCCGTGACTTCGTCCGTAGCGAGCTACGTGACATTCTTGAGGAACTGCAGAACATTGCGCAGGAGCAGGAACGTCACGCCGAGCAGCTGCAGGACATCAGCGAGGACATTGAGGACCTGGAGGAGGCTATCGACGATATCGATACCTCCGAGGGTGAAGAGAAGGACGCTGAGGAGCAGGGCACTGAAGGCGCCGAGAACGGTACCGAGAAGTCTTCTGACAAGGCTGAACGCCCTGTGAAGGACTCCGTGAAGGACTCCGCGCAGGATTCCCGTCACGGCGATTTGAGCCAGCCTCAGAGCCGCGAATCCCAGCAGGCACAGCAGCAGGCAGAGCGCACCCGTGAGGGAGGCGCCCGTGACCGCTGATAACCCGCTGCAGGATGCGCTCTACGCGGCGCTCGCCCGCGTCGAGGACCCCGAACTGCGCCGCCCCATTACGGAGCTGGGCATGGTGGAGACTGCGCTCGTGCATCCTGAACTGGATGAGCGCGGTGAGCCGATTCCCGGCCGCCACTGGGCTGAGGTCACGGTTCTGCTCACCATTGAGGGTTGCCCGCTGAAGAACACCATCGAGCAGCAGGTTCGTGACGCCGCCGCTACCGTTGAGGGTATTGAGCGCGTGCAGCTGCAGGTGGGCGCGATGAACCCGCAGCAGCGGTCCGCCCTGCGTTCTATGCTTAAGCCGGAGCGTTCCAACCCGTTCACCGCGCCCGGTTCGCTGACCCGCGTGTTCGGTGTGGTGTCCGGTAAGGGTGGTGTGGGCAAGTCCTCCATGACCGCGAACCTTGCCGCCGCGTTCGCCTCGCGCGGGCTTGCGGTGGGCATCATTGACGCGGATGTGCACGGCTTCTCCATTCCGGGTCTGCTGGGCATTACCGACGCCCCGACCCGCCTGGATGACCTGATTCTTCCGCCGACCGTGGACGTGCCCGCCCCCGCCCAGCGTTGGGGTGAGCAGAAGGTCAGCGGCGGCTTTATTCGCGTGATTTCTATCGGCATGTTCCTCAAGGGTAACGAGCCGGTGGCGTGGCGCGGCCCCATGCTACACCGTGCCCTGGAGCAGTTCATCATGGACGTCCACTTCGGCGCGTTGGATGTGCTGCTGCTCGATTTACCGCCCGGCACCGGCGATATTGCCATCTCCATGGCTCAGCTGTTGCCGAATGCGGAACTGGTGCTCATTTCCACTCCTCAGCACGCCGCGGTGGATGTGGCGGAGCGTGCCGGCACCTTGAGCCTGCAGACCGGTCAGAAGGTCGTAGGCGTGGTCGAGAACATGGCGGCAATGACCCTGCCGGACGGCACCGTGCTCGATATGTTCGGTTCTGGCGGCGGTCAGGTGCTCGCTGAACGTCTTTCGGAGGCGCTCTCCTACCCGGTACCGCTGCTCGGTTCGGTCCCGCTGGATGTGAACCTGCGTACCGGCGGCGACGACGGCATGCCCGTCGTCTGGGGTCACCCGGACTCCCCCACCGCCGAAGAAATCCAGTCCATCGCCTCGCAGCTGCTGCAGTCGGGCGAGTCGCGGGCGGGTCAGAGCCTGCCGCTCTTCGTGTAGGATTGAGCTTCTACAAGCTGATACAGAAAGAACCCCGCACCATCACGGCGCGGGGTTCTTTCTGTTCAAAATCTTAGGTGGCGTCCACGTCGAAGGGGGCGTATGCGCCTCGCGGAAGAGCACGGCTCTCAGCCTTCTCCTTCTCCTTCAGCAGCGCCTCTTCACGTTCCCTTGCCTCACGCTCACGCTCAGCGTCATCCTCAGCGAATGCCTGCTTCACAATCACGCGCGGATCGTACTGGCGGGGGTCGTACTGGCGCCAGTTAATATCTTCCAGACCCGTCTCGCCCAGCGCTTCCTTGAAGTCGTCCTTCGCGTCGAACGCCATGCGGCGCACGGTCTTGACGAATTCACGGATCTGTCGGGCGTATTCGGGCATGCGTTCGGGACCGATCACCACGAACGTGATGATGGCCAAAATAATCAACTCGGTGCCACTAATACCAAACACAGAATATAGATTATCAGTTCCTAGCCAGCACCGCCGAACCCGCGGCGCTTTCTGGACGTGTCTTTAAGCTCTGGACAAGCAGAAGGCGTGTGGTACCGCACCATAGAGGGCCATTGCGCCCACGGCTAAGAACGCAAAAGACCGCCGGCAGCACACCGGCGGTCTCCAGTCACGATATTCGGTTTACGGCGGGTAGTCTCCACCGCCGGGCAGCTGCTTCCAATGCCACAGCCAGCCAACCCAGCCCCACTGCGCACACGCACCCGCCACCAACAGCGCCCAACGATACGCCCGCGAACGGCTCGCCGCCGCCACCACAATCACCAGCGGAAACAACGGCAACAACAGACGGAACGTCGACGACTGCGGATTCAAAAACAGAATCAAATACGCAAAATAGCTCAGGCACCACAGGTTCAACGGAGCCGCCAAAACCCTACGCGCCAGAGGGCTCAAGCACAGAGCAATAAAACCCAAAATCAGCAGGGTCAGCAGCACCGGAGCCGCATACCCAAAGTACAGGTACCCCTGCGAAAGCCACGGCTGAATCGGCGCCAAATGGGTGCCGCGCCACGCTGTCTCCGTGGCGGTGTACGCATCCACACGGCCCGTAGCCCACCACGCAATCGCAGGCCACACCAGCGCACACGCACACACCACCAAGGCGCTGACCAGCTGCCCCAGATGGCGCACAAACGCCGCACCCATACCCGACTGGCGGCTCGAACGAACCCAGCACGCAAACCACCACAGGCCAGCAGCCGCGCCCAGGGGCACACCCACCGGGCGGGACAGGCACGCCAACGCCGCCACAGGAACCAGCAGACCGTAGCGTCCCTGAACCAGGCACAGTAGCGCACCGGCAAGGAGCACCAGGTTCAGCGACTCCGCATACGGCACCTGAAGCACCGGCGCCACCGGCAAGAACGACACCAACGCCACAGCCCACATGGACAGCGCAGAAGGCGACTCCTCACTCTTGAAACCGGTCGCCTTCAACGACGCCTCAAACAGCAGGTAAATCACCCACGCCGCCGCGAAACCGGCAAGCAGAGCAACCGTCGCCGCCACCGGGTAGTAGCCGATGCCCGTCGCATGGCTAATAGCGCCGGAAAGCTGCGGAAAAATCGGGTAAAACGCCCACTGATTCTGCTGCACCACGCCCGCCGCGTTCACCGGCAGCTCGCTCGGGTAGCCCTGTACCGCAATCTGCTCATACCAGCCGGCATCCCAGATGCTAATGAACGACAGGTAATCCAGGTGCTGACCCCAGGGGCTGCGCAACTGCTGCTGACCGACCACGGCAAAAACGATGAAACCCCACACACGGGACAGACCATAAATCAGCAGCACCGACAGCCACGCGGGCAGGGCACGCAGACGCTCCCCCACGCGGTGCAGGCGCTCACCGGCGGCGGTGTACGCCCAGGTCAGTAGCTCATCAAAGGACTCGCTCTGCTCCTTGCCGGAGGCGGGGGTAGCGGCATCCTGCGCGGGGGAATGCGCAGGGGAAGCGCTATTACGTTCAGGCGAAACACTCACAGGAGTTAGTTCCCCTCAGCCGCCGAAGACGCACCCTCAGCCTGCGGGCTCTTGCGCTTCTCCACGAATTCGTGAGCGCTCAGGGTGCTCTCAGCCTCGTCAGCCAGCGGAACCGCGCCGCGGCGAACCGGCTCAGCGGCAGCGACGTTAGCATCAGCAGATTCTGCGGTCGAAGCAGCAGACTCAGCGGCGGGTGCGTTCTCAAGTGCCTTGTTATCTTCGGATGCACCGACGAGAGGAGCGATAAAGCCGAAATCCTCCACACGGTCGAAGGTGCCCAGACCGTCACGGCCCACGCCGCTGAAGAACGCGGCACCGGGCACGGCACGCTCACCGCCGAGCGCCACAACGGAGAGCACCGCAATGCCCGAAATCAGCAGGGCAAGCAGAATCAGAAGAAAGTTCATGTCAATCTCATATCATGCAGGACCGTCAACCCCTGACGGTCACCTAAATTTAAATAGTAGCGCCAGCACCGGCAGAATCAGCACCAACAGAGTTAGCGCCGCGGCTAGTCCTCGTCGCGGTTAGTCCTCGTCACGGTCGCTGAGCAGCCAGGCACGCAAATCGGCGTGGCAGCGGGTCAGCTGGCTAAAGCTCACGTGCTCGTTATCGGTGTGAGCCAGCAGAGCGTCACCGGGGCCGAAGTTCACCGCGGGAATACCGATCTCGCTCAGGCGTGCTACGTCCGTCCAACCGTACTTCGGCTGAGGCTCCTGCCCCACCGCCTCAATCAGGGAAGCCGCCAGCGGGGTGTCCAGTCCGGGGCGAGCCGCCGGGGAAAGATCCACAAAATCCAGCTCGTAACCGGTGAAGACCTCACGCACGTGGGCGACCGCCTCGTCCAGGGTCTTATCCGGGGCGAACCGGTAGTTCACGTGCATTGCCGCCGCATCAGGAATCACGTTACCGGCAACGCCACCAGAAATCTGCACCGCATTCAGACCCTCACGATAGTCCAGGCCCTCCACAGCAATAGTCTTCGGCTCGTAGGAGGCGAGCGCCGCCAACGCCGGTGCCAGGGCGTGAATTGCGTTCTCGCCGTGCCATGCACGTCCCGAGTGGGCGGCAAGGCCGCGGGTGCGCACGAAGAAACGCATGGTGCCGTTGCAGCCGCCCTCAATGGTGCCGTTGGTCGGTTCAAGTAGCACGCCGAAGTCTGCGTCAGTGATGAGCTCACCGTGGTTGCGGATCAGACGCGCCAGGCCGGAGAGCTCGCTGGCGACCTCTTCGTTGTCGTAGAAGATATAGGTCAGGTTGTAGTCGGTGTCCTGCGCGGTCAGTTCGGCGGCAAGTTTCAACTGGACCGCCACGCCGCCCTTCATATCGGTTGCGCCGCGGCCGTAGAGCACGTACCCGTCCTCTTCTTCACGCACCGTGGACGGCACGGTACCCGGGGAACCCTCAACGGTGGGCAAGGGCACGGTATCCAGGTGACCGGCAAGAATAATGCGGGTGCGTTCCCCCTCAGCGCCGGGTAGCGGCGGGAACTCGGTGCGGGCGATAATGGCGTCCCCGTCACGGGTCAGGTGCAGGTGCGGGCAGAACGACAGCGCCATGTGCACGGCGTCAGCAATTGGCTGCTCATTGCCGGAAACCGACTCGTAATCCAGCAGGGCACGCGTCAGCTCAGGCATGGACACGTCCAGGTTCAGGGGCGGCTGCGGTACAGGGTGAAGCTCAGAGTTCTTGGGGGAAACGCTCATCCTTCCACCTTACAGGTTCGCCCGCGCCCACCCCCACGCCCACAACGCCGATATCGAGCATATGAGACGGTCTTGAAGGGGCTCTCACCCCCAAAACTATAATGGGAGGCATGTCTGAAAACACTCCCCGTTACGCCTCCGGCGTCGCACTGGTCAATGTTGTTGTCTCTGGCGAGCACGCCGGCACCGTCTTGGATGCGTGGTTCCCCGCTCCCTCCCTCACCCAGACTCCCGACCTGTCCATCGCGGACGAACTGGAGGACCTGGCCGTTGAGCATCCGGCGCGCAACGCCCGTACCGAGGTGCGTACCGCCTCCATCAACCTGGATGAGGCACCCGAAGATGCGGTCGACGCGTACCTGCGTCTGCACCTGCTCTCGCACACTCTGGTTCGCCCCAACGAGCTGAACCTGGACGGTCTGTTCGGCACCCTGGCGAATGTTGCGTGGACCAACCACGGCCCGGTGCTTGCCGCCGAGTTCCAGAAGCTGGCGATTGGTCTGCGCAAGCTGGGCCACCTGAGCGTGAGCCACATTGATAAGTTCCCGCGCCTGGTGGATTACGTGGTTCCCGCCGGCGTGCGTATTGGCGACGGTGACCGTCTACGCCTGGGTGCGCACTTGGCGTCCGGCACGACCGTGATGCACGAGGGCTTCGTGAACTTCAACGCCGGTACCCTGGGCACCTCCATGGTTGAGGGCCGTATTTCTCAGGGCGTTGTGGTGGGCGACGGCTCGGATGTGGGTGGCGGCGCCTCCACGATGGGTACCCTCTCCGGTGGTGGCACTCAGCGCGTCTCTATTGGTGAGCGTTCTCTGCTGGGTGCGGAGTCCGGTATCGGTATTGCCCTGGGTGATGACTGCGTGGTTGAGGCTGGCCTGTATGTGACCGCTGGTTCGCGCGTGAGTGTTCTGCTGCCCGGTCAGGAGGCGCGCGTGGTGAAGGCTGCGGAGCTGTCCGGCGTGTCAAATCTGCTGTTCCGCCGCAATTCGATCAGCGGCGCGATTGAGGTTCTGCCGCGTGCGAAGAACACCGTGGAGCTGAACGAGGCGCTACACCTGAACTAGTCTGCATCTGAACTAGTCTGTACCTGGACTAGCGCTGGTTGCCCTTGCGAACGTTGGGGGTCGGCCCGTGAACTTTAGGGGTCGGCCCGTGAACTTTAGGGGTCGGGATGTGTGAAGCATCCCGGCCCCTTTTCTGCGCCCGGTGTTCCCTCGTCCGCCGCTCTTACAGGCTGGGCGCGAATCCGCGGCGGCTACGATGACCGTTTTCAGGGCGTACGGCTCGGGCTTTCGCTAGGCTGGTAGTACCGGGTACAGCGTACCCGCCATGACTGACCACTTGTACAGTTCAGAGAGGAACTCAGATGCCTGAATCAACTAAGTCAGAGTCGACGATGAGCGAAACCTACCGGCACTTTACGCGCCTTTTCCCCTACCCGCACGAGCGTATTCCGGCGGGTACCCCGGCAGCTGATGCCATGGCTCGTTACGATGAGCTGGCGGAGTTGGGGCGCACGGAGGGGTTCGTTCCCTTCTTCCTGAACCTGAACGATACGGTGCTTGAGAGCATGGTTATCGCGGTGTCCCTTGAGCACGACATTATCGACGATGTTGAGACTCTCACCCCCGAGCAAGTGAGCGCCTACACTCGTGCTGTCCTGGGGCGTTACCGTACAGCCCGGGGTGGTGCCTCCGCCGAAGAATACGGCAGCGCCGCCATTGCCCGGCAGTTGCAACGGGTTGTGGGCGATGGCGAAGATACCAACGAGGACGACCCGGACGACTTCAACCTCAACAAACTTATGGGCGAGTTTATGAGCTCCGATTTTCTACCTGATGAGGAACCCGAAGCTGACGCCCCGTGTCTTTGTGCTCTGCTCCGCTATGAGCTTGTGGATGAGGAGGATCAAGGCGAGATGCTCCTGCTACAGATTCCGACCAATGACCCCGCCGATATCCCCGCTTACCTGCCCTTCGGCGGCTGGAATGACTGCCCGGATGCTGAGACGCAGCTGGCGTTCACCCACTACTGGCGTGAAAAGTACGGCGCAATCCCGGCGGCTCTTGACGGTGCTGACTGCCTGGAGTTTCTGGTGGAACGCCCCGTCACCGACCCGGTCGAGGCGAAGAATCTGGCGGTCGAGCAGTTCGCGTTTTGTTCCGATCTTCCGTTCCAGGTGTTTGAAGATGTTGAGCGGCTGGCGGAGTTTATTCACCAGAGCCGCCAGTGGTATTTCTGGTGGGATTAGACGCGAGCTATACAGCGAGGCGGGGGCGAGTGGCGGCACACCTCAATAACGCCTCCCACATGCTCACACCAGAGTGCACAAGCGCACAGTGTCCCGCAGTACTTACACCCCGTGCACAGCTGTACTATTAGATACAGCTCAACAGCTTTTGTCCCCCATCCGGAGCGCTTTTTCCGGATATATAAAGCCCGAAAGGACATCATGAAGGTACTCGTTACCGGCGGCGCCGGCTACATCGGTTCCCACACTGTACTTGAACTGCTCAAGGCAGGCCACGACGTCGTCGTCATGGATAACCTCGCGAACTCTTCCGAGGAGTCCCTCAAGCGCGTCGCTGAACTCGCAGGCCGCGCCCCCGAGTTCCACAAGGTTGACCTGCTCGACCTCGAAGGTATGAAGGCTCTCTTCAAGCAGGTTCGCCCCGACGCTGTGATTCACTTTGCGGGTCTGAAGGCTGTGGGCGAGTCCGCAGAGAAGCCGCTGTGGTACTACCAGACCAACGTGGCTGGCACCCTGAACCTGCTGTACGCAATGGACGAGGCTGACTGCCACTCCATCGTGTTCTCCTCCTCCGCTACCGTGTACGGTGAGCCCGAGTCCATGCCTCTGATCGAGAAGATGAACATGGATGCGCAGTCCTGCTACGGCCGCACCAAGGAGCACATTGAGGACATGCTGGTTGACCTGGCTGCTTCCGACTCCAAGTGGAACATCGCTCTGCTGCGTTACTTCAACCCCGTTGGTGCGCACGAGTCCGGCCGTATCGGTGAGGACCCGGCGGGCATCCCGAACAACCTGGTGCCCTTCATCGCGCAGGTTGCTGTGGGTCGCCGCGATCACCTGAACGTCTTCGGTAACGACTACCCGACCGTTGACGGTACCGGCGTGCGCGACTACATCCACGTGGTTGACCTAGCTGACGGTCACCTGAAGGCGCTGAACTACATTACTGAGCACGGCGGCCTGCACACCTGGAACCTGGGTACCGGTAACGGCTACTCGGTTCTGCAGGTTCTGCACGCGTTCGAGGAGGCGTGCGGTAAGGAGCTGCCGTACAAGATTGTGGATCGTCGCCCCGGTGACGTTGCGGTCTCTTACGCTGATCCCTCCTCTGCTCTGGCGGATCTGGGTTGGAGCGCTAGCCGCGACATTAAGACCATGGTTCGCGACCACTGGAACTGGCAGAAGAACAACCCCAACGGTTACGAAGCCTAAGCTGTTTTAGCCCCTTGTGAGGGGTGTTGAAGAGTGCCCGATAGGTGTTTATCTCACCTATCGGGCACTTTTTTGCACTTTTTTCGAAATTTTTACCAAGTCGTGACTACCTCCCCAAAGGCGTTTGACACCTCGTGAGTGCGTTGAGAAGGAGAAGGATATATTCCCTAGTCAGAGCCTTTTGTGAAGATGGGGTGTTTTTTACCCATATTTTTACGTCAAAAATACTATAACTATGCATTCATGCTTAAAAATTCACATTGCTTACCCAGTAAAGTGAATATTTTGCAGACAGGAAACCGTCTGAGGCGTAAGCTGAAAACTCAGCATACAGACAACCCGCATCATAGACGCACCTCACGTGAAAGGGTTCAAAATGTCCGCACAGGCAGCTCCCGAAGCGCAGAAAAACCTCATCGAAATCGCCAACGTCAACAAGTACTACGGCACCAACCACGTTCTGAAGAACATCAATCTTTCCGTGGGAAAAGGTGAGGTCGTCGTCCTCCTCGGCCCCTCCGGTTCCGGCAAATCCACCCTCTGCCGAACCATCAACCGCCTCGAAACTATCACCAGCGGATCCATCACCATTGACGGACAAGAACTACCCGAAGAAGGCCGCGCACTCGCCAAGCTCCGCGCCGAAGTCGGCATGGTTTTCCAGTCCTACAACCTCTTCGCGCACAAGAACATCCTCGATAACGTAACCCTTGGGCCCCGCCGAATCCGCAAAATGTCCAAGTCAGAGGCAGAAGCAGAAGCCATGAACCTGCTCGCGAAGGTCGGTGTGGATTCCCAGGTGCACAAGATGCCCGCAGAGCTTTCCGGCGGTCAGCAGCAGCGCGTCGCCATCGCCCGTGCACTCGCCATGAAGCCCAAGGTCATGCTCTTCGACGAACCCACCAGCGCGCTCGACCCCGAAATGGTCAACGAGGTGCTCGACACCATGGTCTCCCTCGCGAGGGAAGGCATGACCATGATCGTGGTGACCCACGAGATGGGTTTTGCCCGCAAGGCGGCAGACCGCATCGTCTTCCTTGCCGACGGCGAGATCGTCGAAGAGGCGCACCCGGACGAGTTCTTCACCAACCCGAAGAGCGAGCGCGCCAAGGACTTCCTCTCCAAGATCATCAACCACTAAAGCAGAGGGACCAACATGCAAAAATATTCACGCAAGCTCGCGGCACTCGCCGCAGCAGCATCCCTCGCTCTGACCGGCGTCCTCGCCGGATGCTCCAGCGCAGACAGCGACCACAAGATCCGCATCGGCATCAAAGTAGACCAGCCCGGCCTCGGTTACCAGGACGGCAACACCTACACCGGCTTCGACGTGGAGGTGGCACGCTACGTCGCCGGTAAGCTCGGCTACTCCGAAGAGCAGATTGAGTTCGTCGAATCCCCCGCCGCTAACCGCGAAAACATGCTCAACACCGGTCAGGTAGACATGATTTTTGCGACCTACTCCATCTCTGAAAGCCGCAAGAAGACCGTGGACTTCGCCGGCCCCTACTACACCGCAGGTCAGGACCTGCTCGTGCGTGCCGATAACACCGATATTCACGGCCCCGACGACCTCAACGGCAAGAACCTCTGCTCCGTCACCGGCTCCACCAGCGCCCAGAAGGTGCAGGACAAGTTCGCCAAGAACGTGAACCTGGTCAAGCAGAACAGCTACTCCGACTGCGTGGTCGCCCTCAACGGCGGCGTGGTGGACGCCGTCACCACCGACGACATTACCCTCGCCGGTCTGGCAGCCACCAAAGCGAACAAGGGCAAGCTGAAAGTGGTCGGCTCCCCCTTCACGACCGAACGCTACGGCGTGGGTCTGCCCAAGGGCACCGACAAGTGCGAAGCCGTGAACAACGCCATCAACGAGATGGTTGCCGACGGTACCTGGGAGAAACTCATCACCAAGTACACCGAAGGCACCGGCTACCACTACAACACCGAAACCAACCCGCCGCACCTGGGCACCTCCTGCGCCTAGGCCTCTAGAGAGGTTCACGAATGTCATTCTTTGACCAACTCGGCACCCTCCTGTCCAAGTACGATGTGGTTGGCGCCTTCATGACCAATATTCAGCTGACCTTCTGGGCGGCTATTGGCTCGTTCGTTCTCGGTACCGTGCTGGCGCTCATGCGCATCAGCCCCGTCCCGTCCCTGCGCTGGGTGGGCACCGCCTATGTGCACACTGTCCGTAATACTCCGCTCACCATCATGATGACTTTCGCCATTTTGGGTGTGTGGACGCAGTTCCAGCTCTCCTTCTCGCACGATTTCGACACGAACTTCTTCGTGTACGCGGTCATTGCCCTGTCGATTTACCATTCGGCGTTTATCTGCGAGGCGATCCGTTCGGGTGTGAACACCGTGCCTAAGGGTCAGGCTGAGGCGGCACGCGCTATCGGTCTGGGTTTCTTCGACACCGCCCGCCTGGTGATTTTCCCTCAGGCTCTACGCGGTGCCATTACCCCGCTCGGCAATACTCTGATTGCGTTGACGAAGAACAGCACTGTCGCCTCGGTCGCGTCGGTGGCGGAGGCCTCCGGGCTGATGAAATCTATGATTGAGTTCGACGCGAACATGGTGCTCGCTATCTTCATCATGTTTGCGATGGGCTTCGTCATTATTGTTGTTCCCATTGGTGCGTTGACCACCTGGTCATCCCGTAAGCTGGCGGTGAAGCGATGAAAAACCCTTTTATCAGTAATGACACCCGCGCCACTTCTTCGGTGCTTTTCGACGAGCCGGGTCCTATTGCGCAGCGTCGTATCCGCATCTTCAACATTGCTGCTGTAATCCTTTTTGCACTATTTGCGGTGTATGTGCTGACCGTGATGGGTCAGAAGGGGCAGCTGGAGGCAGAAAAGTGGACTGACCTGTTCACCGCCCGCGCCTGGAGCTCCTACTACCTGCCGGGCCTTGCCTCGACCCTGTCGGCGGCAGCGGTTTCGGTGGTTACCTCGGTTGCGTTCGGTGTGGTCTTCGGTATTGCTCGACTCTCCCAGTACCGCGTTATCCGCTGGTTCGGCACCGTGGTGGTGGAGTTCTTCCGCGCCGTGCCGGTGCTGATCATGATGATCTTCTTCTGGCTCTTTTTGGGCAAGTACAGCGGTCTTCCGCCTGCTCAGCTGCCCTTCATCGCCGTGGTGATTGGTCTGACCCTGTACAACGGTTCGGTGATTGCTGAGCTGCTGCGTTCGGGCGTGAAGCAGCTTCCTCGCGGCCAGGGCGAGGCGGGTCTTGCGATTGGTCTGACCCCGACCCAGACGCTGATTCGGATCCTGCTTCCGCAGGCGTTCACCGCAATGATGCCCTCGATGCTCAGCCAGTTCGTGGTGATTCTGAAGGACACCGCACTCGGTTACATCATCTCCTACCCAGAGCTGCTCGCCTCGGCGCGCCGCATCGGTTCCGGTGACGGTAACGTGCTGCAGACCCTGATTCTGGCGGCGGCACTCTTCGTGACGGTGAACTTCGTGCTGACGGCTGTAGCAACCGGCATTACGGACAGGCTGGCGTCGCGCACCTCCGCGAAGGTGACCCGAAACCTGATTCCGGACGCTCTGGATAACCCGAACCCGCCGACCGTTCAGATGTTCGTTCTGCCCGGCGACCGCAAGTAACCCTTCTCGTTCGGGCTCCTCAGCCAACGATTATCAGCAGATACGGCAAAGCCCCAGCACTCCCCTTTCGGGAGGGTGCGGGGGCTTTCTGCTATGCGGGCTAGTTAGACCCGTCGGGGCTACTTAGCGGCCGATGCCTTCAGACGCTCAGCAGCCTTCGCCACCGCCTCATCAGAAGCGGTCAGGGCAATACGCACGTAGCCTTCGCCGTCCTCGCCGTAGAACACGCCGGGGCCAGCAATAATACCCAGCTCCGCCAGGCGACCAATCGAATCCCAAGTGGACTCACCGAAAGTGGTCCACAGGTACAGGCCAGCCTCAGAATTCTCAATGCGGCCACCGGCGGCGGCAATCGCCTCCTGCAGTACCTCGCGGCGGGCACGGTACAGGTCCTTCTGCGCCGCCACGTGCGCCTCATCAGCCAGCGCCACCATCATGGCAGCCTGCACGGGGGCGGGCACAATCATGCCGGCATGCTTGCGGCTATTAATCAGGTTCGGCATCAGCTCGGGGGCACCGGCAATGAACGCGGCACGGTAACCGGCAAGGTTCGACTGCTTCGACAGCGAGTACACGGCAAACAGGCCGGTAAAATCACCATCGCACACACGAGGATCCAGGATGGACGGCACCGACTGACCGCCGCGCGCCTCATCCCAGGCACCCCAACCGAGCTCCGCGTAGCACTCGTCGGACGCCACCACGGCACCGATTTCACGCGCCTGCGCCACAATCTCACGCAGCTGCTCCACGGTACGGACCGTGCCGTTCGGGTTCGCCGGGGAGTTCACCCAAATCAGCTTCACACGGCTGCGGATGTCAGCGTCCAGCTCGTCCAGGCTGTCGGCGGGCACGGACTCGGCGCGGGCAAAGCGGGCACCCATATCGTAGGTGGGGTACGCAACGCGCGGGTACACGACCACATCGCCCGGGCCCAGACCCAGCAGGAACGGCAGCCACGCCACGAGTTCCTTCGAACCGACCGTGGGCATGATCGCCTCCGGGCTCAGGCCGGTCACGCCGCGGCGGCGCGCAAACCACTCGGCAATAGCCTCACGCAGGGCGGGGGTGCCGTGGGTGGTCGGGTAGCCGGGTGCATCGGAGGCAGCCGCCAGCGCCTCACGAATGTTCTGCGGGGTCGGGTCGACCGGGGTGCCGATGGACAGGTCCACCGGACCATCCGAGTGGGCGGCCGCGGTTGCGCGGTAGGGGGCGAGCGCCTCCCAGGGGTATTCGGGCAGGTTCAGGCCGTAAGTCATTGTGTCACCTGGTTGCTTGGGAATAGTTTTCGTCATTTTAGTCTAGCGTCCGTGCGTTGGCGTGCCTACAGCAAGAGCCTCCATTCCAGCGCCTAGACGGTGCGTGGGCACCGGGTGCTGTGATGGAGGCTCTTGGCACCCGTTAGCGGGTGCGGTCAGTCTATGCGGTTGTCGCTATTATTCGCCGCAGGCTACTACTCGCCGCTTTGGGTTACTCGCCGCGAGGGGGCAGTGCCGCGATGAAGGGCACGTCCTTGCCGGTGGGGCCGAGCTTTGCTGCGCCGCCCGGGGAACCCAGGTCGTCGAAGAAGTCTGCGTTGGCGCTGACGTATTCGCTCCACTCTTCGGGGACGTCGTCTTCGTAGTAGATTGCTTCTACGGGGCAGACGGGCTCGCAGGCGCCGCAGTCCACGCACTCATCCGGGTGGATGTACAGGGTGCGTTCGCCTTCGTAGATGCAGTCGACGGGGCATTCTTCAACGCATGCGCGGTCTTTGACATCCACGCAGGGAAGCGCGATTACGTAGGTCATTGGTGTGCCTTTCTAGAAGCTGTTCGCCCCGTGCCCGCCGGTCTGCGGGTCGTCTGCTGCAGGGCAAAATCTACAGAGTAAACCGCCGAGTAGGTGGTACCCGGCGGGGAAGTCTGTGTATAGTCTATCGCGCGCTGACTGTTTAACAGTATTTTCGTGGTGTATCAGACAGTGGGTAATTGGGTTTGTGGGGGCATTTTTTAGGCTAGGCTGACCTGGTATTTATTTGCATTACGACTAGTCGGCTGGTTTTTAAAAATAGATTAAGCCAAAAATGAAATCTTCGTCACATAGTTTTTTGATGAAGTCGCCACTATTTCCACCCCGCTAAATTCACCGAATAACGCATAAATTTTCTTCCCTATTTTCCGCTATCCGGGCCTCTGTCCGGCGGGTGCAGAAGACAGCAACTGTGCCGCGCCCAAAACAGCAGGAGGGGCGCCCCGGCAGACAGGAACGCCCCTCCCCCACGTTATGACTTAGCGATAACCATCAGGCTACTTCTTAGCGCGAGCGCGCTGATGCGCCGCACGCGGTGAGAAATACTGTGCGTCCTTCACGCGAGCGCGCGTGTACACGAGCATGCCCAGCATCGCCGCAACCGGGGCACCAAACCACCACAGGGCACCGTAGAAGCCAATCGCCGAATGGCCCGGGTTCACCAAAACAAACGGCGAATCGGGGCGACCGTAACCGAGCACGTACACGGTCACGAACACTGCAACAGCCACGACCGCCGCCGCATAGCCACGACGCAGCGACAGGGCGCACCACAGGGCGGTAAAGAAAACCGTCAGGTACGCCACCAGCAAGCCGAGGGGCAGGGCGGTATCCCCCGCGTACACGACCCAGGCGTGGTAAATCGACCCGGCAATACCGGCAAAAATACCCAGAATCGAGCCGGTCAGAACGCCCGCCACCAGACCAGCCTCCTGCGGCTTCGGGTGCACGGTCGCGGTCGGGTCACCGTCGAGCACACGGAAAGTCTCCACGGCAGAAATCTTCTGCGGCACCTTATTCGAGTACTCAAAAGTCTTCTCGTCCACCACCGTGATCTGGGTGCGGTGCGCCTCCATTGCCTTGCGCTTGGCGGTGCCGTCACCGTAAATAGCAGCCTGCACGCGCTGATCCGCCGTATCGAACTCACCCTCAATCCCCCAGGTGAGAATCGGGCGGTCCTCGTCATCTTCAAGGATCTGCAGGGCACGGTGCACGATCTCGTACACGCGCACGTGGTCGGGGTGGCCGTAGCCGCCGCCCGAATCGTAGGTGACCAGAACATCCGGGGTGAGGGCGCGGATAGCGGCAACCAGCGCCTGAGCCTGCGGTTCCAGCGGCTGCGCGGTCAACGAATCAGCCGCCGCCACCGGGTTAGCGACGGGCTTACCCTCCGGGCCCCACGCCATGCCGGAGTCACGGTACAGCGGCAGCGCGCCCTCCGCGACGGCGGGCGCCTGGCCCAGGAAGAACTGCTTCTTCACGCCCAGCGCCTTGATAGCGCCGGCAAGCTCACCGGTGCGATACTCGCCCAGCGCCTCACCGTTATCGCGGCAACCGGGCTTACCAACCTCCAGGTGGTGCAGTTCCTCGGGGATGACCTCGCCCAGCTCACCGCGGGTAGCGGTCAGCAGGTACACCTCCGCGCCCTTCTGCGCATAGTACGCCATGGTCGCGCCGGTCGAGGAGGTTTCGTCATCCGGGTGTGCATGCACAAACAGGATGCGTGCTTTCTTCGCATCGTAGTTATTCGGAAGCAGGTCACGGCGGGAACCGGGAGTGATGCGCTCACCCTGCGTGGGGTAGCTGGGGGTCGCAGAATCAGGCTGAGTGTTCTCGGTTTCAGACACAGGCTTTCCCTCTCATACGCAGGGTTGGGTTTCTTGGACGGTCAAAGCGCGCCAGCAATTTACGTCGTTGATCAGCAGACGTTGAGTAACGGACGGGTGCCGCCACCGTGCAGGCGCATTATTTTATCTTACACACTCGCATGTACAGCGCGGGGTGTTCAGGCTTTTCGGAAGCAGTTTTAGGCAGAAAGCAAAAGCGCCCGGCTTTCCTCCCCCTTCTCTCCCGCCGCCCGCCGTTATTTCCCGAACGGATCGGGGTGGTTAAACAGAACCGCCGCTGCCTTCCATATGAAAGGTAGCGGCGGCTCTTGAACAACGACTCTGGGCAACGACGCCCGCTACATCAGGTGAGTCGCTAACGCGCTATCAGTTCGCGCTGTACTAGTTCGCACGTGCGCGGCGGCGGAACTCGCGGACACGCTCGTTGGAATCCAGGATGACCTTACGGATACGAATCGCCTCGGGGGTCACCTCAACGCACTCGTCTTCACGAGCGAACTCGAGGGACTCCTCCAGGGTCAGCTTCTTCGGCGGGGTCAGGTTTTCGAAGTTGTCCGCGGTCGAAGAACGCATGTTGGTCAGCTTCTTTTCCTTGGTGATGTTAACTTCCATGTCGTCTGCACGGGAGTTCATACCAACGATCATGCCCTCGTACACCTCGGAGGTGGGCTCCACGAAGAAGGTGCCACGCTCCTGCAGGTTAATCATCGCGTAGGGGGTCACCACGCCGGCACGGTCAGCAATCAGCGAACCGTTGGTGCGGTACTCAATGTCGCCAGCCCAGGGCTCGTGCTCAATCGAGTAGGAGGAAGAAATACCGGCACCGCGGGTCTCAGTCAGGAACTGGGTACGGAAACCAATCAGACCACGTGCGGGAACAGCGAACTCCATACGGACCCAACCGGTACCGTGGTTCGCCATGTTCTCCATGCGGCCCTTACGCGCAGCCATCAGCTGGGTGACAGCGCCCAGGTACTCTTCGGGCACGTCAATGATCATGTGCTCCATGGGCTCGTAGACCTTGCCGTCGATGGTCTTGGTAACCACCTGGGGCTTACCCACGGTCAGTTCGAAGCCCTCACGGCGCATCTGCTCCACGAGGATAGCCAGGGCGAGCTCGCCACGGCCCTGAACTTCCCACGCGTCCGGACGCTGGGTGGGCAGAACCTTGATAGACACGTTACCGATCAGCTCGCGGTCCAGGCGGTCCTTCACCTGACGTGCGGTGACCTTTGCGCCCTTGACGCGGCCAGCCAGCGGGGAGGTGTTAATACCGATGGTCATGGAGATCGCGGGGTCGTCCACCTTGATCAGCGGCAGGGGCTTGGGGTTCTCAGCGTCGGTGAGGGTTTCACCAATGGTGATGTCCTCGATACCAGCCACTGCGACGATTTCGCCGGGGCCAGCGGACTCTGCGGGTACACGCTCGAGAGCCTTGGTAGCCAGCAGCTCGGAGATGCGGACGTTCTTGATTTCACCGTCGTGACGTGCCCATGCAACGGTCTGGCCCTTCTTCAGGGTGCCGTTGAAGATACGGACCAGTGCCAGACGACCCAGGAACGGAGAGGAGTCCAGGTTGGTCACGTGTGCCTGCAGAACCTCGTTGGGGTCGTAGGTGGGGGCGGGCACGTGCTCGATGATGGTCTTGAACAGCGGCTCAAGGTCGTCGTTGTCGGGCAGCTGGCCGTCTGCGGGCTGGTTCAGGGATGCAGCGCCAGCCTTACCGGATGCGTACACCACCGGAACGTTCAGCACAGCGTCCAGGTCCAGGTCCGGAACTTCGTCCGCCAGGTCAGATGCCAGGCCGAGCAGCAGGTCCATGGACTCGCCAACGACCTCGTCGATACGGGAGTCGGGGCGGTCAACCTTGTTCACCACGAGGATCACGGGCAGCTTAGCAGCCAGTGCCTTACGCAGCACGAAGCGGGTCTGGGGCAGCGGGCCTTCGGATGCGTCCACGAGCAGCACAACGCCGTCAACCATGGACAGGCCGCGCTCCACCTCGCCACCGAAGTCGGCGTGGCCGGGGGTGTCAATAACGTTAATGGTGATGGTCTCACCGTTGGCGGAAGGGCCGTTGTAGAACACGGTGGTGTTCTTCGCCAGAATGGTGATGCCCTTTTCCTTTTCGAGGTCGCCGGAGTCCATGACTCGGTCTTCAACATCTGCGTGGGCAGAGAAGGCGTGGGTCTGCTGCAGCATCGCGTCGACGATGGTGGTCTTACCGTGGTCAACGTGTGCCACGATGGCCACATTGCGAAGGTCGGGGCGCGAAGCGGTGTTTTCAGACATGCGTTAAGTTTCTCGCTTAAATCTAGGGGATAGTCTTGCCAGCGGGTGCGCTCTCGAAGGCGCGGGGGTCACGGGGCAGTACCTTAGATAGGTTATCTGGGGGTGTTTGCCGGTTTGAGTGTATGCCAGTGGACCCGCTCTGCGATGAGAACGTTTCCGGGCACGCCAAAACGGACCCCCCTCCGTTGGGCTTAGCTACCAGTGTATCACTAGGGCTTTTCTGCGAGCCACTCATCAATCATGCGACGGGCAACGGCATTCGTGCCGGGCAACTCCAGCTTGGCGGGGTCATCCTCGTCGCTGTTACCGCGCTCCTCCGAAATAGCAATCGCCTCACGCAACTCGGGGGCGGTAAACCAGCGTGCGGCACGGATCTCACCGTCGTGATGAATGATAGTTTCGTTCTCATCCACGCGCACCCGGTAGCAAATCATGAGCGAACGCGGGAAAGGCCACACATCACTCATACGGTACTCGGTGCTGAGGGCGTGCAGACCGGTCTCTTCGTAGACTTCGCGGGCAATCGCCTCTTCAAGGTTCTCACCGGGGTCAACGAAACCGGCGATGAGGGCGAAGCGGTTGGGGTGCCACTGGCGGTTATTCGCCAGCAGCACGCGCTCGCCGTCGCGGCTGGTCACCAGCGCCATGACGGCAGGTTCAATGCGGGGGAACACCATTTCGCCGGAGGCGGTGCGGCGGATGCCCTTCGAGCCGAGGGGAGCCTCCTCGCCGCTGTAGGCGGAGTAGCGCATGTCGATGAGGTAGTCGCGGCGCGCCAGGGCGGTGGCGTAGTGGGCGCGGCCTTGCGGGTCGTCGTGGACCGGGTAGTAACGGAAACCGCTAGTGGAGGCGTGCACCCGAGGGTTGTTGAGGTCGGCGGCGACCTGCGCGAGGGTTTCGTCCTCGCAGTAGAGCACGTGCACCTGTGCCCCGCTGTTCTTCTCCTCATCGGTACCGTAGGCGGCGGGGCGAATCACGCTACGCGCAAGGATAGCCTCTTCGGTCAGCGGCTCGGCAGTATCGCTACCGGTCAGGTAGTGCAGGGTTCCGTCATCGTTGAGGAGGGTTTCTCCCGCGCGAGAAATCAGCAGGTAGCGCAGTGAGTGAGTATCAGCGGGTGCGTGAGTATCAGCGGGCATGTGTTCAGGTGAAGAAGTCATAGGTTTTACTCTACATCTTGATATTGCAAGGGCCACGATAGCGTGCCAGGTTTCGATTTTTTCGCCGTATCGTCCCATATCACCTTCGAAAGAGGTGACAGAGACCCCCGAAAATAAGAGAATGGAAGCATGACTACTTCTATTGACCCCACGACCACCTCTGCCTGGTCGGCTCTGTCCGCTCACCACAAGGCTCTCACCCCGAACCTGCGCGAATGGTTTGCCGCTGACCCGGAACGCGCGCAGAAGTTCAGCTTCACCGCCGACGAACTGCACGTCGACCTGTCCAAGAACCTGATTACCTCCGAAACCGTTGAGCTGCTGGTCAAGCTCGCTGAAGAGGTCAAGCTGGAGCAGGCTCGCGAGGCAATGTTCTCCGGCGAGCACATTAACGTCACCGAGGACCGCGCAGTACTGCACACTGCGCTGCGCCGCCCCGAGGGTTACACCCCCGCATTGACCGTTGACGGCCAGGACGTAGACGCAGACGTTCACGCCGTGCTGAAGAAGATCTACGCATTCGCTGAGCGCGTGCGCAACGGCGAGTGGACCGGCATCACCGGCAAGCGCATCGAGACCGTTGTGAACATCGGTATCGGTGGCTCCGACCTGGGCCCGGTCATGGTGTACGAGGCTCTCAAGCCCTACGCTGATGCAGGCATCACCGCACGCTTCATCTCCAACATTGACCCGACCGACGTGGCTGAGAAGGTCTCCGACCTGGACCCCGAGACCACTCTGTTCATCGTCGCATCCAAGACCTTCGGCACCCTGGAGACCCTGACCAACGCACGCGTGGCGCGCGAGTGGCTGCTCTCCTCCCTGCGTGAGGCTGGCGCGCTGGAAGGTAAGGAAGCATCCGAAGCTGTGGCTAAGCACTTCGTGGCTGTCTCCACCGCACTCGACAAGGTTGCAGCATTCGGCATCGACCCCGAGAACGCTTTCGGCTTCTGGGACTGGGTTGGCGGCCGCTACTCCGTAGACTCCGCGATCGGCACCTCCCTGGCTATTGTTTTCGGTCCGAAGGTTTTCGCTGAATTCCTCTCCGGCTTCCACGCAATGGATGAGCACTTCCGCACCGCTCCCCTGGCGCAGAACGTGCCCGTTCTGATGGCTCTGCTGAACATCTGGAACGTAAACTTCCTGGGTGCTGAGACCCACGCGGTTCTGCCCTACGACCAGTACCTGCACCGCTTCCCCGCATACCTGCAGCAGCTGACCATGGAGTCCAACGGCAAGTCCGTTCGCGCAGACGGCTCCTTCGTCAACTACGCAACCGGTGAAGTGTTCTGGGGCGAGCCCGGCACCAACGGCCAGCACGCTTTCTACCAGCTGATCCACCAGGGCACCCGCCTGATCCCCGCGGACTTCCTGGCATTCGCTAACCCGGTCCACCCGACCAAGGACGGCGAGCAGGACGTTCACGAGCTGTTCCTGGCTAACTTCTTCGCACAGTCTCAGGCTCTCGCTTTCGGTAAGACCGAGGAAGAGGTTCGCGCAGAGGGCACCGCAGAGCACGTGGTCAACGCACGTATCTTCAGCGGTAACCGCCCCTCCACCTCCATCATGGCGCCGCGCCTGACCCCGCGCGTTCTGGGCTCCCTGATTGCCCTGTACGAGCACATCACCTTCGTTCAGGGTGTTGTTTGGGGTATTGACTCCTTCGACCAGTGGGGTGTTGAGCTCGGTAAGAAGCTGGCTCTGGATCTGGTTCCCGCTATTGAGGGTGACCGCGAGGTTCTGGAGCGTCAGGATTCTTCGACCGCTTCGCTGATTGACTACTACCTGAAGAACCGCACCAAGTAGTAGTTCAGACCTACGCTCGAGGGTTTTATAGCCTGTGGGTGTAGGATGCACAAACCGCCGGATAGGCTCCCAGTTAGGGAGGCTATCCGGCGGTTTTGCTATATGGGTTCTAGTTATACGGGTTCTAGCTGGCTCAGTGCCGCTAGTCCAGCGCGGGCAGGGTGTCGGAGGCGACCTCCGCAATAATGCGCACCACGGTGGATTCGGGCAGCTGCGGGATGCCCTGCTCGTCGCGGACCACGCCACCGGCGTCACGGTGGGCGGTCAGTTCCACCCCCTCGGTTACCTCTTCACCGTCAGCACGGGTTGCGGGCACGTGCACGAACCCGGCGGGGATGCTCAAACCCAGCTCGCGGCTGATGCGCTGACCCTCGTAGAACACGTGGTTGCACACGTAGGTTCCGGCGGTGTACGAAATCTCGACCGGCTCCCCCGCCGCACGCAGACGCTCAAAGCTGGCGCGCACAGGCAGGGAGGAGAAGTACGCCTCCTGACCACCCGGAGCAATCGGCTCATCGCAGCGCTGATCGCCGTCGTTATCCTCAATGCCCGCGGAGTCCAGATTGATGGCGACCTGCTCGAGGCTCACCACATCGCGGCCGACCGCCACGCCCAGGCTGATGAGCGCGTCGGGCTGCACCTCCTGCAGGGCGGCGCGCAGTGCGGCGCTGGATCCGTCGTAGCTGACGGGCAGCTCGCGGGTGATGACGTTCAAATCCGGGCGCATCCGGGTCAGTAGACGCTGAGCACCTTCGGCGAGCGCTACGGTGGGGTTCACGGGCACGCCGGGAAACGGGCCGAAGAAGGTCAGCAGCAGGGTGCGTGCCTGGTTGGGGGTGGTTGCCATAGTGGTTCTCGTTTTCTGCGTTGGTTTTATTCAGCAGTGTTAGTTTTATTCAGCAGCGTTCTTTTCGGCGGCGCGACGTTCCAGGTCCTTGGCGAGCGCCTCCAGAAGCTCCTCGGGGGTGGTGGCAATGATGAGCTCGTCCAGGTAGCGCTCGTTCAGCAGGCCGGTGGACGCCATGTAGTGCATCGCGTCGATGAGCTTGTCCCAGTAGCCGTTGACGTTCAGCAGGGCAACCGGCTTGGAGTGAATGTCGAGGAACTGCCAGCTGAAGACTTCAAAGAACTCTTCGAGGGTGCCGGGGCCGCCGGGCATGGCGACGAACGCGTCAGCCTTCTCAATCATGGCGATTTTGCGCTGGTGCATGGTGTCCACAATGTCGAGGGTGGTCTGGCCGGGGTACACGCCCTCCAGGCCGACCAGCTTGTGGGTGACCACGCCGTAGACCACGCCGCCGGCGTCCAGGGTTGCGCCCGCGACGGTGCCCATGAGGCCGGTGCGGCCGCCTCCGTACACCACGCCAATATTGTTCTGGGCGCAGAGAGTGCCGAGTTCGCGGGCGCGCTCGGTGAAGAGCGGGTCGTTGCCGGAACGTGCGCCGCAGTAGACGGCGAGGTTGTAGTCAGTCTTCTTCATGGTTCTCCTTGAGGGGTGGGCGAGGGTACCGTACGCGTCGCTGCGTGGCGGCTTCGCCTCGCGGTGTTCTGTGTTGAGGGTACCGGATGTACCTGTGTACCTCATGTGTGCCGCCCGCCGGTTCAGGGCACATGTTGGGTGCGGCGGTTACGGTAGCGGGGTGCGTGCCAGCAGCGGGAAGATCTGCTCGGTATTCAGCGGTGCCTGCGCGGCGCTATCGGAGGGGCTGCTCATGGCGGGGTTGACCCAGCGTAGCTCAGCAATTTCAGCCTGCGGCACCAGCGTAGCCAGCTGCTCGTGTTGCTCGTCGGTGGGTGCGTATTCGTAGGTTTCGGCGCGTACCGTAAAGCCTGCCTCGTTCAGCGCGGCGGCCTCCAGGAGTCCGAGGTGGTGCATCCGGTCGGGGTCGGGGGTGAGCCCGATTTCTTCGCTCACTTCGCGGCAGGCGGTCTGTAGCGGGGTCTCCCCCGGTTCGGGTTTGCCGCCGGGCATCATGAACCCGTCGCTACCCTGCTTGCGCACGGTGAGTACGAGCCCGTCCCGGTTGCGGATTGCCACGGCGCACACGTTCACGACGCGGTGCGCGCTGTCGATGGCGGTGTGCTCAGTAACGGGCTGGACGGTGTGGGCTACTTCTACTCGGTTCTGCGGGTTCTTCTGCGTGGGCATCTTTCTACCCTAGCATTTCCGCATCCTCCATCCGGCGCTGTACGTGTTTGTCTTATTCATCCGCCCTATTGTGCGCCCTGCGGGCAGTGGTTTTACGTAATATTTCGGCGAGTTATCTTATGTCCGGTTCATGCGTTTAGGTGCGTGTTACGGTGTAATTAACCGCGATGTCGCGGTACCGTATACGCACTCGACTTGGCGCGATACAGGAAGAGTGCGAATCGCTCAATCACTCATGTAGAAGGAACTTCGTGATGGCTAACTCTTCTCCTGCCCGCCGCTACGGTAGCGCCGGTGCTTCTGTTCTTCTTGCCGCCTCCTTGAGCCTGGGCGCTCTGCCTTCTGTTGCGGCAGCAAATACCCCGAATCCGGATAACCCGCCGGTTATTACGGTCTACAACTACAAGGTTGAGACCAACACCCGCGAGTTGAAAACCGCTCTGCGTCTGAACAAGATTACGTTCAAGGCATCGAAACTGCCCGCGAAGACTACCGCTTTCGCCCCGGCTTTGCACGAGGCAAACCATAGGGGTTTCCCGTTTCTGAACCCGATTCAGACGGTGCGCGTTGACGGCCCGTTCAAGGATGGCACGGCGACTGCGACCCATTACGTTCCCGGTAGCCTGATTGACCCGGCGAAGAACTACAGCTTCGTCGCTAATATCATCGTTGATGGTTACGGGGGCGGACAGGTTCTGCGCATGAACGTTGTGAAGGATAGCGCCGCACCGGTTCTGCACGTGGATTCCCCGCGCCTGAACACCAAGGGTGAGACCGTGTTGAAGGTGCGCGGTACCGGCTACACGGGTGAGGCGACCCCGCACGGTGTGAGTGTGGTGGTGTCTGATACGAATGTGTGGGTTCCCGGTCGTTTTCCCCAGCAGGGTATGCGTTTCGTGGCTCAGGTGACCGTACCTGCTTCGCAGATTCACAACGGTGTCTTTGAGACGGAGGTGAAGGTTCCGGCGGATGTTGCGGCGACGCTGAATACCTCCCACAAGTACATTGCGGGCACCATGGCAGCTGGCGTTGAGGGTGCCGAGTACGGTTCGTTTGATGCCCAGAAGCCTCTTGAGCTTTTCGCGCAGGAGCCCGTGGTGTCGGCGGTTCCGACTTATGCCCCGACGGTGGCTCCCCTGCCCGAGGCAACCGTGGGAGTGAACCCCACTGACGCACCGACCGTGGCACCGTTGCCGGAGGCAACCGTAGGCGTTAACCCGACCGATGCACCCACCGTGGCACCCCTGCCCGAGGCAACCGTAGGCGTTAACCCGACTGACGCACCCACCGTGGCACCCCTGCCGGAAGCAACCGTAGGAGTTAACCCCACTGACGCACCGACGGTGGCACCCCTGCCCGAGGCAACCGTAGGCGTTAACCCGACCTATGCGCCCACCGTGGCTCCGCTTCCCGAAGCAACCGTAGGTGTGAACCCCACTGATGCCCCGACGGTTCCCGCACTACCGGAAGCAACCGTGGGAGTGAACCCGACCGATGCACCGACGGTTCCCGCGCTGCCGGAAGCAACCGTAGGCGTGAACCCCACCGACGCACCGACCGTAGCACCGCTACCGGAGGCAACCGTTGGTGTGAATCCGACCGATGCGCCCACCGTCCCGGCACTGCCGGAAGCAACCGTAGGCGTTAACCCCACCGATGCACCGACCGTCCCGGCGTTGCCGGAAGCTCCGATGCCTGCCGACAAGGCACCCGCGGCAGATCAGGCACCGGCTGCCGATAAGACCCCCAACACGGACAAGCTGGAGGACGCAACCGTGGCACATCCCAAGAGCAAGCCAGCTCAGGAGGCTCCGGTAACCGCCGCCCGCTCGGCACAGGACACCCTGGCAAAGGACAGCCTCGCTAAGGAGAGCAGCCCCAAGAAGGCTACCCTGGCGAACACCGGCGCATCCGGCGTTGGCGTGATCGTTGTTCTTGGTGTTGCCGCTATCTGCGCGGGTCTGAGCGTTCTGCGCTCGCGCCGCCGCTCCTAAAAGCTGCAGGGCGCACAGCCTAGCCCACCCGCCCGGGATAAACCGCGGATAGCAAAGAACCGCCGGTTCCCCCATTCAAAGGGAACCGGCGGCTCTTCACGTATCAGCTAATTCAGCCAGCAGAGTCTATCAGCCGACGCAAGCGTTCGCGTTACTTCGAAGCCTTAACCTCGATGCCGCTCACGTCAATCTGCTCCAGCGGGATAATGCGGTCGCGAGTGACCACACGGTGCACCAGCCAAACCGCAATAATCACGGGCAGACCAATGTAGGAGCTCAGAACGCCAAACCAGTCGCCGCTGAGGAACGCCTCGTAGTTCTGACCGCCAATGACGACCAGGCACATGAGGAAGGCGATAATCGGGCCTGCGGGGAAGAACGGCGCCACGTAGGGCAGGTCCTTCAGGCTGTTACCCTGCTTCAGGTATGCGCGGCGGAAACGGTAGTGAGCCACGGCGATACCCACCCAGGTGATGAAGCCAGCCAGACCGGACACGTTCACCAGCCACAGGTACGCACCATCCGGGGAGAGCAGCGCGGCAATGAAGCCGACCGCACCGATAGCGGCGGTTGCCAGCAGCGCATTCATGGGCACACCACCGGAGTTGATGCGGGTGAACATCTTCGGCGCCTTACCCTCCTGCGCGAGCGCGAAGAGCATACGAGCCGAAACGTACAGGCCCGAGTTACCCGCAGAGAGCACTGCGGAGAGAATCACGGCGTTCATGATGGCTGCCGCGAAGGCGATACCCGCACGCTCGAAGATGAGGGTGAACGGGGAGATGTTGATGTTGCCGTCCGCTGCGGTGAGCAGGTTCGGGTCGGAGTAGGGAATCAGGAAGCCGATAACGACCATCGCACCAATGTAGAAGAGCATGATGCGCCAGAACACGCTGGTCAGTGCGCGGGGCACATCGCGGCGGGGGTTCTCGGACTCGCCCGCAGCCACACCAATCATTTCGGTGCCCTGGAAGGAGAAGCCAGCCACCATGAAGATGGCGAGCACGGCGGGTGCGCCGCCAACGAAGGGGGCGTCGCCGATGGTCCAGTTGGAGAAGCCCGGGGAGCTACCACCCAGGATGCCGAAAATCATGGCGATACCAGCAATGAGGAAGACGACCACGGTCACAACCTTGATGGTGGCGAGCCAGAACTCACTCTCACCGTAGGAGCGTGCCGAGAGGGCGTTGATGCCGGTCAGCAGCACAAGGAATCCTGCCGCCCACACCCAGGATGGGACGTCCGGGAACCAGTACCTCATCACCTCACCGACGGCGACGAGCTCGGCGGCGACGGTAATCGCCCAGTTGAACCAGTAGTTCCAGCCCATGGCGAAGCCGAAGGACGGGGACACGTAGCGTGCCGCGTAGGTCTGGAAGGCGCCGGGGACGGGCAGGTGCGCAGCCATCTCGCCGAGGGACTGCATGAGGAACAGCACCATGATGCCGATGAGGGCGTATGCGAGGATTGCGCCGCCGGGGCCTGCGGTGGAGATGGTCTTACCGGATGCGACGAAGAGGCCGGTGCCGATTGCGCCGCCGATTGCGATCATCTGCATGTGGCGGGCGGAGAGGCCTCGCTTCAGTTCACCCTCTGCGGGGGTGGCTTCCGATGCAGCGCCGGAAGTCTCTGTAGGCTGTGCCATGTCAGGTCTTCTTTCTGAGGCTATTGCTTCGTGCGTTTGCGAGCGGTCTAGTCTGTGGTGTCCAGTCTAGTCCTGCTGCGGGTGGTGCCGCCGAAGGTTTGTGCCTGGGTCAAGAAATTCTTCAATCTTTAGAAATTCTTACGTACCGTAAGTTTTCCTAATCTGAGGGTCAATCCTACTCGCTTTTCAGGCTCATTTCCACCCAAAACCACGAAAACACAGAAAAACCCTCCCGCGCCGCTTCATCACAAGCGGTACGGGAGGGTTCCATATCAGGCTAATTTGCCCGGCCTATTCAGCTCTCAGGGTTTTTAGCCCACCCAGCGTATTTAGTTCGCAAGGTTGTGGAAGGAAACCTTCGTGGGGTGCTCCACGGTACGGGAGACGGTGCAATCCTTCTGCTCGCTGAGCTGAATCAGACGGTCAACCATCTTCTGTGCCTTGGCGCCCTGCTCATCGGCGGGGAAGCGCACATCGAAGTCCACCTCAACGTCGTCGAGGCGAACCGCGCCGTCCTCGTTGAGTCGCAGAGCCGAGGCGAGCACCTCGAACACCTCGGGGGTGGAGCGGCGGGAGGTGCCCGCGTCCACGTCCACGGAGGAGCAACCCGCAATTGCGGCGAGCAGCAGCTCGACGGGGGTCAGCAGGCCCTCACCCACGCCGAAGTCGAGGGTTGCGCCGTTGGCACCGTAGGCACGGTAGCGCAGGCGGTCGATGCGCTCGATCTTGGTCTGGCGGTAGTTTTCGAGTTCGCGGCGTTCCTGCTGGCGCTCGTACACCTTCTTCTGCTCTTCGGTGTTCTGCTCGGCGTTGTTCTGCTCAGCCATTGAGGTTCCTTTCGGGGTGCCCTTTCGGGTGGTTCTTTGTTTAGTGTCATTCACTATAAGCGTGTTTCTCATATTTTATTCCCGGACTCTTTTTCTCGTCGGTCAACCGGCCGCTCCTATACACTTGAAAGCCGCGGCGGGCGTTATATTTACCCGCGCACAGGCAGACAGGCTTTTCACAGAACGTAACGCACACAAGGAACCCACTGATGGCACAGACCCCGAACGCTAAGCATGCGAGCGCGCAGAATGATCTCCGCTTGGCTATTGCGGATTCTTCCGTGGTGATGCTCGGTATCGCTGTGCTGGGTTTGGGTTTGGGTATTATCCTCAACGCGCACGGTCTGCCCATCTGGACTGCACCGCTGCTCTCTGCCCTGGTTTTTGCCGGTTCGGTGGAGTTCCTGATGGTGGGTATGGTCAGCGCTGGCACGCCCCTGGCGTCGATTGCATTGACGGTGTTCCTGGTGAATGCGCGTCATCTGGTGTACGGTCTTTCCTACCCGCTACATAGCGTGAAGGGTTTTTGGGCTAAGGCTCTGGCGATTCACACTCTGTGTGATGAGGCATTCGCACTTAATTCCGGTCCCGACCGTAATGAGCGTTCGGGGGCGCGCATTCTGTGGGTGAACGTGCTGATTTACGTCTCGTGGATTCTGAGCGTAGTCCTCGGGTATGTGCTGGGCGCGAGTTTCCTCAGCAGCTTGAAGGGCGTGGATTTCGTGATGGTGGCTATCTTCACGGTTCTTGCCATGGACGGCTACCGCGCCAACCCGGATCGCGTGACGGCGCTCTTTGTCGCGGTTTCCGCTGCGGTGGCGCTAATTTTTGCGCCGTCATCGTTCCTGGTGGTGGCGTTGGGTTCGTATGTGGTTCTGCTATTGGCGCGCTTCCCGGTGGCGAAGCGCCGCGGCACGCTACCGCATCGTACTGTGCATGAGGGAGAGGCTAAGGCTGAAAGCACGGCGGAGACCCCAGGCACTGCCGCAGAGAGCTCAGGCACCACCGCTTCCGCTGATGCGCCCGCTTCCACACAGCGATAAGAACGTTACATACGTATTCAAAACCGGTTAGGATAGATGAGTAGAGCTTCGCTCTCCCCTCTTTCTAGGATTTACACGATGCTTCCCGCGCGAACCTGCGCGGAGGCACCCAGAGGTTGAGGTACCCATGACTCAGATGAAAGACACCGCTAAGGAAACTAGCGACGCAGAACGCTGTGCCGCCCCGGAGTAACACCGCACCGGGAGCGGCATCACCCGAGGTCACACGTAAGAACTAGTTACGCGCACAACTACCCGCGCCAAGCACTAGTCTCACGCAGGAGGAACGACCCTCCGCCTCCATGTTTCGCGGCTTTCATCAACTCACGTACCTACCGCACCACTTAGTGCCCAGTCCCTCTTCGGCTGGACTCTCCCCTACCCTTTTCGCGGGCGCTTTCACGGCTTGCCCGCACAGCCTTCGGGGTTTTTATGTGGTGCAGAAAGAGAAACCTCATGAACGGTGAAGTAACCACCGGATATATTCTCGCTGCGGTGTTCGTTGCTGCAGGTATTACTTTTACGCTGCGTCTGCTGCCTTTCGGTTTGAAGAAGGCGCTCGCTGGCTCCGAACTGCTCGATGCACTCAGCCACTGGATCCCGCTTGGCGCGGTCGCGCTACTTGCCATCTATGCGGTGGCGAAGATTGATTACTCCTCATTCGCTACGGCGGCACCGTACCTGGCGGGGCTGGTGGTGACCGTGGGTGTGCACCTGTGGCGTAAGAATATGGTGCTGAGCATGGTGGCGGGTACCGTCACCTGTGTTGTGCTGGCTAACTGGGTTTTCTAGGGGGTCACGATGAGCTTCTCTAAGAATTCTGTTTCTTCCCCCGAGGTTTCTTCTCAGCCCGCGCCGCAGCAGGCGAGCCAGCCCGCGCCCCATCTGGCTTCTCCCGAGCAGGTGGATCAGGTCATCGCGTCCGCACTTCCGCTGACCGGCATGATTCCCGTGGTGGAGGCACCCGCCTCCCTCGATACGCCGGGCTCTCAGCAACCGCGCGAGAGCGGTTTTGCGGAGGCGATGCGCGTCGCCGGCGTAATTATGCTGGGCCTGTTCTTTGTCGGCATTGGTCTGGGCGTGCTGGTGCACAGTTACGGTCTGCCGTTCTGGGTGGCTCCCCTGTTGCCAACTTTGGTTTTTGCCGGTTCGGTGGAGTTCGTGCTGATCGACATGATTTCTACGCATGCGTCGCTGTTCTCTATTGCCGTGATGACTCTGCTCATTAATTCGCGCCACCTCATGTACGGCCTGTCGTACCCGATTGAGCGTGTGCGCGGTGGTTTGGCGAAGTTCTACACCGTGTACACCCTCATTGATGAGGCGTACGCACTGAACACCGGGCCTGACCGCCATAAGCTGCGTGCCTCCCGCATTCTGTGGATTCACGCGGGTCTGCACCTGAGCGTCCTGGCGAGCGCAACACTCGGCTACGTGCTGGGTGCGAGTTTCTTGAGTGAGCTCAAGGGCGTGGATTTTGTGATGACCTCACTGTTTGCGGTGCTCGCTATTGATGCGTATCGCAGTTCTCAGGACCGCACGACTGCCGCTATTGCGGGTGTGTCTGCGGTGGTTGGTTTGGTGTTGGCGCCGCAGTCAATGCTGCTCATTTCGATGGTGGTGTACATTCTGCTGTTGGTGTCGCGTTTTGTGGTGGCTAAGCGCCGCGGCACTCTGCCGGAGCATATGCTGGTTGCCGATGAGGAAACCTCCGAAACATCTGCCGCCTCCACGCACTAACCCCGAACATAGTAAAGCGCCCCGCCCACCCGAGTTACCGGGTGGGCGGGGCGTTATGCTGTCGCCAGCCGCATGTGTGGGTGAACCCTAGATCATGCGCTGTAGACGTTCAGTATCTGCTGTGCTGTATACCGCCGGGGGTAGACCCAGCGGAAGTACTGTTCAGGAGCAGGCATTGCGCCAGGCTCCCGTGTCAAGCTTACTTGATAGCTGCCAGTGCTGCTTCGTAGTTGGGCTCGTTGGTGGTTTCGGGAACCAGCTCGGTGTAGACAACCTCACCGGCGGGGTTCACGACAACCACGGAGCGTGCCAGCAGACCAGCCAGGGGGCCGTCCACGAGCTTCACGCCGAAGTCCTCACCGAAGGAGGAGCGGAAAGCGGAGGAGGTCTGAACGTTCTCAATGCCCTCAGCTGCGCAGAAGCGGCCGATTGCGAAGGGCAGGTCGTTGGAAACGCACAGCACGACAGTGTTGTCCAGGTTTGCTGCATCCTTGTTGAAGGTGCGGACGCTAGTTGCGCAAACGCCGGTGTCGATGGAGGGGAAGATGTTCAGCACCAGATTCTTGCCTGCGAAGTCTGCGGAGGAAATCTCGGAGAGATCAGCCGCGAGAACCGAGAATTCGGGCAGCTTTGCGCCGACTGCGGGCAGGTCGCCGTTGGTGTGGATTACGAGTTCATTCTGTAGAGTTACTTCAGCCATGCCTTCATTGTCCCCCGGATGGGGCGGGTGTGCAAGGAGACACAGGCGTTAGCGGGTGGAGTTTCCGCATAGCTGATTTTCTGCTGTGCTGCTTCACCCCGGTGGCACCTCTACAATGGGCTGGTGAGCATTTTGAGGCACGTATCTTCCCGCCTGGCGCCGCTGGCGCATCCCGTGACGAATTTCAGGGCCCTCCGCCGGGACCTGCGCCGTCAGCGGGTGGAGGGTTGTGCCCTCATTGACCCGCAGAATACGTACCGTCCGAGTGTGCGCGCTGAGTTGCGCCGCATGTTTACCCGCCCGTTCCCGGTGGAGACGCAGACCCTCCTGTGTAATGCCCTGTTGGCGGCAATCTGCTGGTATCTGCTGCCGGAAGCCTGGCGTTCCTGGCTGTTTAGCGAGTTTAAGGGCCCGGCTGGTTTCGCGTTGGTGATGGTCGGCTGGATGGTTGCGGACGTGACCTCCACGAACCTGATGGGTCACGATGAGGAGCATGCCCTGCGTGCTTTGCGTAGTAGCGACCCGCACGCCCTGCACCTGTTTGTGCGTACGAAGGCTATTGCGATTGGCATCATCACGGGTGTTTCTGGCACGGCGGTTGCGCTGATTCTGCACAGTCAGGATGAACATCTGACCCCCACGCTCATGATGTCCCTGTCGTTCTTTGTGGTGCCGGCTATTGTGGTGTCCCTGGGCTCGATTCTGGGTGTGATTTATCCGTACCGTTTGCGCGGCTGGCAGTTCCGCTGGGCGCACCGCAAGAACCTGCGGATGAGCGTCCGCTGGGTTCTGCTGTGCTTTGGGCCGGGCTGGGTGCTGGGCACGGTGCTGATGTCGCTGATGTTCCCGTCGATTTTCCTGTCGGATGCAATCATCCGTCTCTTCGATCCTGGGGTGCATCCGCGCGATAACGCGTTCCGACCGCTGCTGTTTTCGCTGATTTTGTGGGCTCAGGGTGCTATCAGTCTGTGGGTTTTTCCGCGGATTACGGCGCGTATTGCGACGGCGAGGCGCGGCTGGCTGGTGCATTATCTGACGGACGATAAGGTCTGCTAGCCGGTTTTTGGTGCTGGGTGTTTGGGCCGGGCAGCTGCTCGCGCATGTCACGGTAACGAACGGCGCTGACCGCGCGCACCACGTGCCCGCCTCTTTTTCCCTATACTGGACGAGTTCACTATTCACTTCTTGACCAGCACCGATGCGCGCTGCCGCGCATCTTCAGGAGTATCCATGTCTTCTAATCGCCACCGTTTCACCGGCCGTACCGCTTTGGCTCTACCCGCATTGGGCGCCGCTCTAGCTCTTGTTGTCACTTCCTGCTCGGCAAGCACTGATTCTGCTGTTTCGGGTACCGTGGTGTCTTCTTCTGGCAGCGCTTCTGCCTCCGCGAGCGCGACCTCCACTCAGGCACTGTTCCCGACCCCGTCGGCGAGCCCGAGCGCATCCGCGAGCGCTACCCCGAGTGCTTCGTCGCCTGCTCCGGTGCCGTCGGTGGTGACGATTACGGTTCATGCTGAGCCGACGGCATCCGAGTCGAAGTCGGATTCCAAGTCTGAAGCTAAGTCTGAGTCGAAGAAGGACTCCACCTGCGCGTCTGATTCTGCATCGACCGTGGTGTCTAAGGCTCTGCGCGAGCTGAAGAATAAGAGCAAGTGGAATCAGTGGACGAACGTTTCAGAAGACTACGAGGGTTATGATCCCTGTGCTGAGCTGTCCTGGATTGACGCTATTCCGGGAAGCTCTCATAAGGAATGTTGCATCTCCTCGATGGTGCATCACATTCTGCTGTTCCACCGCGGCAAGTTCATTGGTACCGCAACCTATGAGCCGTACTCGTTCTCCCCGGTGATTACCCGCACCTCGGACAGCTCGATTCGTGTGACCTACCGTTACATGAAGGAAGACGAAGCTCCCGCTAGCGCGAGTGGTAGCACGACTGCTGAGTTCACTTGGAACCCAGCAAAGAACCAAGTCGATATGGAAGGTACCCCGCCTCCGAGCTATAACTCTTAGGCTACGTACTTGGGGCGCACAAACTGGGCGTACGAGAAACCCGCCGTCTCGCATATGGTGCATATGTGAGACGGCGGGTTTTCGTTGCTTAAGGATATGTAGAGTGCCCGAGGGCTAGCTATTTAGGCAACGAACTTCTTGTAACCGAAGTATGCGGCGCCTGCCAGGATAGCGATGCACAGGATCTTCTTCACGGTATAACTCCTTTGATTGTTCCGGTAGGCACCCGGTGTTTTACTCCGTCTGGCGACTCACCTAAAGGTGAGGGCAGGCGGGGCGTCATCCGCACGTGGTGCCGTTGTTCCCTATCTTACCTGCTTTTGAACAATGTTTTCTGTTTGACGTGCCTAGTCCGCATTTTAGACAGTCAAACACGCAGCGGTTCAGCGCGCCGTTGAGGCGGGGAATAAGCCTCTGACGGGCGCATAATGGGAGCATGAGTATTTTTAAGAAGAAAGAGTACAGCGCTGAGCGCTCGGCTACTCGCATGGCTCGCGCCCTCGCTGTGATGGGTGCGCTGCACTTCATCATCCCGGAACCCTTCGACTCGATTGTGCCGAAGTACCTGCCGGGTCCTGCCCACGCGTACACTCACGGTTCGGGTGTAGCTGAGCTGGGCACCGCTGCCCTGCTGGCTAATGATAAGACCCGCCGTGCTGGTGGCCTGCTTGCGGCTCTGCTGTTTGTTGCGGTGTTCCCCGCGAACATTCAGATGGCTCTGGATGCGCGTAACCAGTCCACTCAGCGTAAGGCTATTGCGTATGGTCGCCTGCCCCTGCAGCTGCCGATGATTTGCAGCGCTCTGAAGATTTGGCGTAAGTCGAAGTAGTCGCTTTGTTCGTTAGGAACGGCACCTCAGTGTTTTACACGTAAAACATTGAGGTGCCGTTTACCTTAACATACCCGTTATTAAGCTTTCCGTAACCAGCATTGCCTACACTGGAACTAACACGCCACCTGTCACAGCGGCAGGTGTACAACCTTTGGAGAGAACAATGGGCACTCTTATTGGCACCATTATTACCGGCGCAATTATTGGCGCGATTGCACGTTTCTTCATGCGAGGCCGCCAGAATATTTCGCTTCTTTGGACCATTGTCTGCGGCGCTATCGGTGCGGCTATCGGCAACTGGGCGGCAGTTCAGCTGGGCGTTGCCGTAACGGATGGCATCGACTGGATGCGTGGGATTCTTTCAGTCTTCGCGGCGATGCTGACCATCTCCCTGTACCTGGGTATGACCGGCAGGAAGTAACAATCCGACCCTTTGAGGGCTCGCGGAGTCCCTCATGTACAAAGGCGGCACCTCCCCTAGCGTGAGCTAGTGCGGGAGGTGCCGCCTTTTCTGCGCCTCACAGGAGGCGTTACGTCTTCTTGGTTTATATCGCCTTGGTTTATGCCTTCTTCACCACGGAGGACTTCAGGTACATCTGGCCTGCGCCGGGGACCTTCGCCTCAATGTCGTGGCCGTTGACGGGGGATTCGAGCAGGCGGATGCCGCGCACCTTGGTGCCTGCCTTGATGTCTGCGCCGCCCTTGACCTTCAGGCCCTTGACGATGGTGACGGAGTCGCCGTCGACGAGCTCGTTACCGACGGAGTCCAGAACCTTGGTGCCTGCTTCTTCTTCGGTTTCGCCTGCTGCGGTGCGTTCCCATTCGTGGCCGCACATGGGGCATGCCCAGAGTTCACCCATTTCGTAGGTGTAGTTTTCGTTGCATTCGGGGCAGGCGGGTGCTTCGATTTCGTTGAGGTTTTCGCTCATGGTTCCTTCTTCGATCTGTGCGGATGCGCCGCTCCCCTGTTTTCGCGGTGTTACTGCGGTGGTGCTGCGGCGTGTGGGCGCGCGTCAGCCAGGCAAGGGGCGCGACGATGGAGGGTTGCGAGGATTCTCGCATTCGTGCTGACTATACCATTTAGCGGGCGTGAACCGCATGTGTGGGGCTGGTTTTTGCCGGTCTTTTGGGGTGGGTGCGGGGCGTGGGTGAAGCCGAAAATAAAATTTGCATGGTTCGTGCGTAATATTTTGGTTGGAAGGTGATTCTGGGTGGCCGCGGCGTGTAGAGTACTTAGAGTATTTGTACGTTTTGAGTAGTGAAAGGCACGGCTTCATGAAGCTTTCTGCACGTAACCAGTTCGCTGGCAAGGTTGTTGAGATTACTGAGGGTGCGACTAACGGCATCGTTAAGATTGAGATTGCTCCGGAGGTTGTTATCTCTGCGTCCATCACCAATGAGTCCATCAAGGAGCTGGGCCTGAAGGTTGGCGAGACCGCTTACGCAGTTATCAAGGCTTCCAACGTTATGGTTGGTGCTGACCACTAATCCCGGTCAACAAGACTTACGCCCGGTAGCTGCCTAGGCAGCTCGTAAGGGTGAATAGAGCGGGGCCCCGCACTACGGTTTGTAGTGCGGGGCCCCACTTTTATATTTTTATCGCTTAGACGTTGAAGCGGAACTCCACCACGTTCGGTGTAATTCGACGTTTCAAGGTAAGCGGTACCCTACGAGGAGGGGTCCTCCTTCCACGGCCCAATTTCCGTGGCGGCCGCTTCTAATTCTTCCCCGTAGACTTCCCACAAATCAGGACGCTTTTCACTGATCCATTCGAATCCCTGACGGACATCAACGTCATCAATTCCCCAGCCCCCTATGCGATCCGATTTAGGTACTGATTTAATTGCGAAAGCTAGATTTTGAATCATCCGCATCGCTAGATGACTATCAGCATCGGCAGCCCATCCAACCGCTCTGATGAGCCAGGCAGCTGTAGCAGTAACGCTGTCGGTCGAGCCCTCAATTTCCCACCGATCAAACGAGCGTAGGACATCTCGATGTAGCAGATAGGCAAGAGCTTGGGCAATCTCCCCCTTCAACTCTTGCGATTCATCCGCGCTCAAAGTCGAATCTCCGGGTTCCGGTTCCATATCTTTGACCGCAAGAAGGGCACCTGTCAGAACATTCAGTTTAAGACCACCGGGAGCCCGGGAATCAATCCTCTCAACCGCATGAAGAAGAGGACTCGCTACCTGGGGAAGAGTATTAACCAGTTCCCGGTAGAAGACGTGACCTGGACGTTGCTTTTCTGCAGTCGGTCCCGTAACAAGTTCGACGATACGTGAGACCTCAACCTTAGATCCCTGTCTTGTTACTTCCGCAATGAATTTGAGCAATCCAGGATAGGGCCAATAGCCGTCCCCTTCTGCATAACGACGTTCAAGCCCGTCAACATAATTACTCACAGCGGCATCAGTCAGGTTATCTTGCACTTTCACACCGGTGGACGTTCCAGGAAGCGCAATAGCAGGATTGGCGCGGAGATGATTGAGGAGGAAATCCCAATCTGCTCCCTCATACTCACGAATCTCCTTCCAGAGCGCTTCCAGATACCTGGGGTCTGAGGCTTGAGTAACGGTTCCCAGTAGTGCATCGCGTCGCTGGAGCTGAGAAACCGACGTTAGACTAGCGAGGAATTCAGCTTGCAACTCGCTGTCACGTTTTGCTTGTTCGCTATCACGTTTTGCCTGTTTATCTCCCATCTTCCATAACACAATGGAGATGCTTGCAGTGACCACCAAGGATGCTACAGCGACCACAAAGGATGCAAAACCCAAGAGAAGCGTCGGGTCATCCCACGACCATTTAGCTAAAAAAGATTCCCACCATCCGGGCATTTCTTATCCTTTCTTATTCTTAGACGTTGAAGCGGAACTCCACCACTTCACAGCCATAAGCTAGTATTACTTTTCACTGAAGATATTATTTTGATTCTAAAATTACGATTCACGATCATAAATCAGAATTTCGTTCATTCTCGTTAACGTAGACCAGAAGACTTGTCACAAGCATGAGCGCCTGGAGGTCTTCGGTACAATGGGTTCGTTATTCTCTTTATTTATTTCATTATTTACAGACGTATCCGCCTCCCGTATCTCCTGATTTGAGAATTATTACAAATTCAGCTTGCGCTTAAAGGGTACAGAAAATCCGGTGACAGTGAGATGAATTTCGTCATCCCTCCGTCACCGGATTCTCAAAGTCCTATCGACCAGTCAGATTTAGACGTTGAAGCGGAACTCGACCACGTCGCCGTCCTGCATGATGTAGTCCTTGCCCTCCATACGGACCTTACCGCGAGCCTTCGCCTCCGCCATGGAGCCAGCCTCATCCAGGTCCTTGAACGACACAACCTCAGCCTTAATGAAGCCACGCTCAAAATCAGAGTGAATCACACCGGCAGCCTGCGGCGCAGTATCACCCTTGTAAATGGTCCAGGCGCGAGCCTCCTTCGGGCCGGCAGTCAGGTAAGTCTGCAAACCCAGGGTCGAGAAGCCAACGCGCGCCAGCTGGTCCAGGCCGGACTCATCCTGACCGTTCATCTCCAGCATCTCGCGAGCCTCCTCCTCAGACAGCTCAACCAAATCAGCCTCCAGCTTCGCATCCAGGAACACAGCCTCAGCCGGCGCCACCATATCGCGCAGCTCCTGCTGCTTCTCCTCAGACGCCAGAATGCCCTCATCCGCGTTGAACACGTAAATGAACGGCTTAGCGGTCAGCAGGTTCAGCTCCTTCAAGTGAGCCAGCTCCAGCTTCTCGTCCTTCGCGCGAGAAATGATGGTTTCGCCATCCTCCAGGATCTTCTGCGCAGCCTTGTAAGTCTCCAGCTGAGCGGCGTCACCCTTCTTAATCTTCACAGCCTTCTCCAGACGCGGAATAGCGTTCTCCAGAGTCTGCAGGTCAGCCAGAATCAGCTCAGTGTTAATGGTCTCCATATCGGATGCGGGGTCGACCTTGCCGTCCACGTGAATGACATCCGGGTCATCAAACGCACGCACAACCTGCGCGATAGCGTGCGCCTCACGAATGTTCGCGAGGAACTTATTACCCAGGCCCTCTCCCTCAGAAGCGCCCTTCACAATACCCGCAATATCAACGAACGAAACAGTCGCAGGCAGAATACGCTCCGAACCAAAAATCTCAGCCAGACGGTTCAGACGCGCATCCGGCAGGTTCACCACGCCCACGTTCGGGTCAATGGTCGCGAACGGGTAGTTAGCCGCCAGCACAGTGTTGCCGGTCAGAGCGTTGAACAGGGTGGACTTGCCCACGTTAGGCAGGCCAACAATGCCGATAGTTAGAGCCACAAGTTTTCCTTCGAATCATGTGCCGCCATACGCTCAGGATGCGCCGCGTACGTGATGCGGCGGGTGCGGGCGGGCACAGGGCGAAAATGGTGCCCGCTTCCAAGCGCGACACCGTCAGTCTCAGGAAGAAACGGGTTCGGGGCGCCTGCGGGCATAGACACTACCATTCTATCGTGTTCGAGCAGGAGCCGCCCGTGTTGATGAGAGCAGGGAGCTAAAGCCAGCCGTTCTCCGTGGCGATACGCACCGCATCCTGACGAGTCGACGCACCCGTCTTCGCCATTGCAGCCGACAAATAATTACGCACCGTACCCGCCGACAAAAACAACGCCGACGCAATCTGCTGAGCCGTACCACCCGACGCCGCCTCACGCAGCACCTGCGCCTCACGCTCCGTCAACGGAGAAGCACCCGTCACCAAAGAATCCGCCGCCAACGACGGATCCACCACACGCAACCCCGCATGCACACGACGAATCGCCTCCGCCAACTGGCGAGCACCCGTATCCTTCACCACGAAACCACTCGCACCAGCTTCCAGCGCACGGCGCACATAACCCGGGCGGCCAAACGTCGTCACAATCAGCGTACGCACCGGCTCACCCGACTCACTCACCGCACCCGCATCACGCAGCGCCGCAGCCGCCTCGATGCCGTCGGTCAGCAGGGTGCCGGGCATCTGCACATCCAGCAGCACCACGTCCGGCTTCAACAGGGCAACAGCGCCCAACACCTCATCGCCGCTACCGACCTGGCCCACAATTTCCAGGTCAACCTCCAGGCCCAGCAGGGCGGCAAGAGCCTCACGGATAAGCTGCTGGTCATCAGCGAGCAGAACACGAATCATAGGAGCCTCCCTGGGGTGAAGACGGGGCAGAAAATAGCGGGCGGAACAACCACCGTGAGAGGTTGCCTACCACCACCATACAGGGGCAGGTAGCTCCCCCGTCCAGGGCGCGGCGCCATGTTCCACAATCTACAGCAGCGAGGTGTCGCCGTCCATGCTCACGCGGATGCGCGTACCCACCCCACCGCCGGGGTTTTCCGCCAGCCACTGCTCGGGTGCCGGCTCAATCACCACGCTACCGCCGGACGCCGCCACGCGCTGAACCATGCCCGTCAGGCCGTTACCGCGCGCATCGCCAGCACCCACACCGTTATCGAGGATATCCAGGCCGGTTGCGCTCAAGCGCACCCGCGCCGCGTTCGCGCCCGAGTGGCGCACCATGTTCGTGACCGCCTCACGCAGCACCCAGGAGAACAGCTTCGCGTTCACACCAGCCACCGCGAGCGCACTCTGAGCATCCGGCAGTTCGGCGCGAATACCGGCGGTCTGCAGGGCACGACCTGCACCCTCAATCTCACCCGAGAAGTCAGGCACGCGCAGGCGCGTCACGGTCGAACGCACCTCCGCCAGGGATGCGCGAGACAGCTGCGCGATCGCCTCCATTTCGGCACCGGCGCGGGCGGGGTCAATCTCCAGCAGACGCTGCGCCAGCTCCGCCTTGAGGGTGATGACGGTCAGGGAGTGGCCCAGCACGTCATGCACGTCGCGGGCAATCTCCTCGCGTTCCTCGGAGAGCGCCAGGGATGCACGAGCTACGTCCGCGCGTTCGCCGAGCTCAATCAGGTAAGAGAAGCCCAGAAGACCCAGCAGCGGCGCGCCGATAAAGAGAGCAATGCCTCCGTGAGAGGAGAAATCGAAACCGCTCACAGTAACGAATGTCAACCAGCAGATTGCGCCCATCGACGCCGCGACGGTCAGTCGCAGACGGTACGGGGCAATCGTGCCAAAAATCCAGAACGCCACAAAGTACATACCGAAGCCCAGCAGAATTACGTGTATGTCACTCGGGGTCAGCACCGCCATACCTACCAACGGCAGAATCATCAGCACCGTCCAGATGACGCTTCGACGCACCGTGGAGGCGACCGGCACCAGCCACGGCACCGCGTACGCCGAGCAGTTCACCACCGCGAACAGCGCAATCAGCGCCACACCGGTCCAACGCACCGGCGCCAGTTCCGCGGCGGTGAGGAAGCTGTCCAGCGGCATGAGCAGAAACACCAGCCACGGGGCGCTAAAGCCCAGCGCCAGCCAGTTCACGCTGCCGCGGCGTTCGCGGTAGAGGAAGCGGAAGCGGTTCTTGCCCAGGGTGCGCTTCGCGGCGGAGGGTGCCGCCTCGTTCTCTGCGTGGGGGTGTTCGTTCGGGTGGGTGTGGGTTTCGGTCATGGTTCTAGCCTAACGTGCGGGTGCCGCGGGTGCAGATACCACCGGTGCGGCGGTGTTAGTAGGGGCTGTGTTAGTAGGAGCAGTGTGAGTTGGATACGGCTTCCGCCGCAGCCTCGGGATTCAAGGCTACGGCGGGAAGAAGCATTTAGCGGCGGGTTGCGCGGCGCATCAGCAGGGCAGAAACACCCAGGAAGATAGCAGCCCACACGATGAGGCTCACCACGGCGTACCAGAGCGGCTCGGTCACGAGCCAGTCCGCACCGCCCGAGATAATGGTCTGACCTGCAGAGAAGGGGTAGCGGGCAATCTCAGCGGCACCGTACAGCGGGGTGAAGCGGGCGTACTTCAGCAGGTCGGTGCTCAGCGGGGAGAACACGGTACCGAAGAAGCTCATAATCACCAGCAGACCGTTCGCAATGGACACGGCGTTCTCGTTACGAATCAGCAGGCCCATCATGATGCCGTAGAAGGCGAACACCAGACCGCACAGCACCGTCAGCGCGCCAGCGGCAAGCTGCTGGTTCACGGGGATTTCAACGCCGGTAAACATGCCCACAATGTTCACCGCAATCACCGGCACCGCAGAAATCACCAGGGCGGTCAGCGACTTCGCACCCAGGTACTTACCGGTGGTCAGCGGGGTCAGCGCCAACTGGCGGTTCCAACCGCTGGACAGCTCAGCGACGGTGCTGCCGCTAATCGCCACGGTGTTCTGCACGGCGCCGTACAGCGCCATGCCAATCATGACGTACGCCGCTACGTTGCCGTCGCCCATCGGCTGGGAGGAGTAGTCCTGCATCGCGCCGAAGAGCAGGAAGAAGACGATGGGCAGTGCCACGCCGAAGAAGAATCGGTCGGTCGAGAGGATAGAAGCGCGGATGTCGTAGAGTGCGTAGCGGAGCATGATGTTTTCCTTGAGGTGTGTAGCGGCAGTGTGCGGTGTTGAGGCTGCGTGGTGTTGAGGCGGTCTAGTGTTTAGGCTTCGGTTGCCTTGGAGGCGGCGGCCTGCTCAGTCAGCAGGGTGAAGGACTCGTCCAGGGAGGGCTTGATAACCTCCAGGTCGCTGATGCTGTAATTGTTCAGCAGAGTGCGCAGTACCTGCTCAATCTCCAGTACTGAGATGCGGTGGCGGTACCCGCCGGACTCTTCGGTCACCTCAACCGGCACATCCAGGTCGGTGATGGGCGCGGGGGCGAGGAAGCTGAGGTGGCGGTGGCCGGTCAGGGCGCGAATCTCGTCGGAGGAGCCGTCAGCGATGATGGAGCCGGATTCCATGAGCACGATGCGCTGGGCGAAGTTCTGTGCTTCTTCCAGGTAGTGCGTCGCAAAAAGAATGGTCGTTCCACGCTCGGCGATGGCTTCCATACGCTCCCAGAAGGTGCGGCGCGCGTTCACGTCCATGCCGGCGGTCGGCTCGTCCAGGATTAGCAGTTCCGGCGAGTGCATGGTCGCCAGGGCGTAACGCAGGCGCTGCTGCTGACCGCCCGAGCACTTGCCGACCTTACGCTTCGCAATATCGGTCAGGTCGGCGCTGGCGAGTACCTCGTCCACGTTGATGGGCTTGGGGTACAGCGCCGCAATCATCTCGACCGTAGCGCGAATCGTGAGGTCCTTGAGCAGGCCACCGGTCTGCTGAACCGCACCGAGTAGACCGGCGCGTGCTGCCTCGGAGGCGCTGCGACCGAAGACGCTCAGCTCACCGCCGCTGGGCTGGGTCAGACCAAGAATCATGTCGATGAGGGTGGTCTTGCCTGCGCCGTTGGGGCCGAGCAGTGCGATGATTTCGCCGCGCTTGACGGTCAGGTCAATCGAGTTGACGGCTACGACTTTACCTGCGGCGCGGGTGGTGAAAACCTGGCTGAGGGCGCGGGCGGAAATAACGGTTTCTGCGGTATTGGGCTTGCTGTTCTGAAGTGCTGCGGTGTTCATGTTTCTATTACACCGCCGGTTTTCGCACCGCTGCGGTACAGAGTGTCATGACCTGCACATGACAAATGTCATGAGTTCGTGGAGGGGCCGGTATGACGAGGCATTTTCAGCAGCGGAGGCGGTCGCGCGAAGCGGGGGCTCCGGCCTCAAGGCGCCAGTGTCAATCGTTGTTGGAGCGCCGCAGAGGGGGGCACTACCCCAGCAGCGGAGGTGGTCACGTGAAGCGGGGGCTCCGTCCTCAAGGCGCCCCAGCGCCGCAGAGGGGGGCACTCCCCCGCGCAGCGTGACCACGAAGCGGCGTAAGCGCCCTACCCGCGCGTCCCGCACATCAGACGCAAAAATCCCCGCATCCGCTCCCATGCGGGAGAAGATACGGGGATTGTTAAGCTCTCTTGAGCAAGCCTTTAGCGAGTGGGCTTTGCGCCGCGGCCACCGAGCTGGCGGCCTACGTTCTCGTCATTCTTCAGGGCGGAACGCAGTTCCTTCGGCAGGGAGAAGAGGATGTCTTCCTTCGCGGTCTCGACCTCTTCGATGGTGCTGTAGCCGTACTCGGCAAGCAGTGCCAGCACCTCCTGAACCAGCACCTCGGGCACGGACGCGCCGGAGGTCAGGCCCACGGTTGCCACACCCTCAAACCAGGACTCGTCGACCTGGTGTGCGAAGTCCACACGCTCGGCGCGCTTGGCACCGTATTCGAGGGCTACTTCCTTCAGACGCACGGAGTTCGAGGAGTTCGCGGAACCCACCACGATGACCAGGTCGGCGCGCGGAGCGATCTCCTTGATGGCGCCCTGGCGGTTGGAGGTTGCGTAGCAGATGTCATCCGAGGGCGGGTCCTGCAGGGACGGGAAACGCTCACGCAGACGCGCCACGGTTTCCAGGGTCTCATCCACGGACAGGGTGGTCTGAGAAATCCAGACGACCTTCTCCGGGTTGCGGACGGTCACCTGGTCCACCTCGTCGGGCGAGTTCACGATCTGGATGTGCTCGGGCGCCTCACCTGCGGTGCCTTCGACCTCTTCGTGGCCGGTGTGACCGATGAGCAGAATGTCGTAGTCCTGCTTGGCGAAGCGCACAGCCTCGCGGTGCACCTTGTTCACCAGCGGGCAGGTCGCATCGATGGTGTTCAGCGAGCGCTCACCGGCAGCCGAAACCACTGCGGGGGACACGCCGTGCGCCGAGAACACGGTCACGGAGCCTTCGGGAACTTCGTCCACTTCATCAACGAAGATTGCGCCCTGCTTTTCCAGGGTTTCCACCACGTGGCGGTTGTGAACAATCTGCTTGCGCACGTAGACGGGCGCACCGTAGTGCTCCAGCGCCTTCTCGACAGCAATCACGGCACGGTCAACGCCGGCGCAGTAACCGCGCGGGGTGGCGAGCAGAACCTTCTTCTCACCGTTGACGGGTGCGGCGGCTTCAACGTCGGCGCGGCTGCGGCGCTCGCGGGGTACGGGCGGCAGGCCCAGGGCAATAGTTTCAGTGGACATGGTTACTATCCTACGTTGTTCGGACTTTTAGTGTGTGATGACTGTGGCACCGCTCGCAGAGCTACGTCCCAGGGCGATGAGGCGAATCAGAATACCGAGCAGTAGGGCGAGGATTGCCATGACCAGCCCGTAGCTTGCCGCCGCTTTCAGGTGCCCTGTCAGGGACGGGGCGAGCTGGTTCCATACCCCGGTAATCAGCGCCGTTCCGGCGGTGCTGTGGCTGGTAATTCCCAGGGATTCGGGGCTCTGACCGTTCAGCCAGGCTGCCGCGCCCCAACCCAGCAGGGCGTAGAGCAGAGCCGTAACCACCGGCACCAGGATGCGGTGCCTGGGCGCCAGCAGCGTAGCCAGCAGCAGGCTCAGCACCGCAATGATGGTCAGCGGCATGGTGGACTTGCCCAGCGCGGCGGCACGGTTAATGCCGGCGTGCAGGAACCACTCCTGCTGGCCTTGCTGGTCCTGGCTACTACCGTCCTTCACCCGGTCAATGTTGAGGGTTTCAGGGCCGAGCTTCGTCAGGTCCGGGTCGAAGGAGCCAATAGAGCCGACCTTCGCGTCCAGCGCACGGTAGAAGGGGGTGAGCACGATAACGGCGGGACCGTCCTGGTGCTCAAGGTTGTAGCGGCGAGTTTCCTCGGCTATTTCCTTCCAGAGGCTTCGATATTCTTCAGTTTTTGACAGCTCAGCCGCGGAACGGTTGAGCATGGAACGTATGCCGTCTTGTGTCGGCTTTACAAGAATGGAGTATAAGCCGCTTTCTTTGGTGCCGTCGAGGAAGGTTGTCATAGCCTCGGACTTCATGAGGTCTTCGACCGCACCGTCAGCGATGCGCGAGGCGAGCTGCGAGTCCTCCGCCAGGTTGGAGGAAATCTGCGAGAAACCACGCTCTGACATGAGCTTAGAGTTCACCCAGGCGCCCGCGGTCGCACCCAGTCCGGTCACCAGTGCCAGGGCGCACAGCACGACGGTCAGGAATCTGCGCAGACCCGCCGCGAAGGGAGGCTCAGGGGCGGCCTGCAACTCAGCTTTGGTGGGGGCTGCGGCGTGACCGAGCGTGCGCGTGGGCTGCAGCAGGGTGGTGTCTTCATCCGCTGTGTAGTAACCGCCCTTGTGGTACCCGTCCGTGCGGGTAATCCTGGTGTCCACGACTCGGGTCGCATCCGCCGGGTAGTTCTGCGCGCCAGTACCCGCCGCAGACGAAGCCGCGGCGGTATTGAGGGCGTTGTTCTGATGTGCTGACTGATCGGGTGAGCGCATGAGCCTAGGGTACCCGCTCACACTGTTCAAAGCCGATTCAGACCCGCCGAATGCGCCAGTAGCTAAGTTCCGTCTGCACTCCGTGCAAGCTCCCCGATTCGCCCCGGCTGACCTGTGGGCGGGCGCATAACCAACCAATCAGGGACAATAGAGGGTATGAACTTCTACAACCCCTCCGCAGGGCAGCCGGCACCCGCACTGGTGGTGCCGCCCGTGCACGAGCGGCAGCTTCCCGGGAAGTCTCAGGAAACCACCGCCACCAACCCCTGGCCCCTCGCCCTGCTCGCGCAGAACCTCAAAAACTACGTAGACAAGGTTCCCGAGCTGTGGGTGGAGGCGCAGGTCGCCTCCCTCAACGGCCGCGGCGGCAACGTCTTCATGGAGCTCAAGGACCTCAACGAAGATTTCTCCTTCACCCTCGCGCTCTTCGGGCGTGCCGGTAGCGGTCTGGCGGCTGATGTGACCGTAGGCGCTCGCATCGTGACCCGCGCCAAGCCGAGCCTGTGGAAGAACGGCAAGCTCTCCCTCATCGGCAAGGAAGTGTACGCGGTCGGCACCGGCAACCTGCACGAGCAGTTGCAACGTCTGCGTGAGGCTCTCGCCGCCGAGGGGCTGTTCTCTGACGCGCGGAAGAAGCCGCTGCCCATGCTGCCGAACAGGGTCGGTCTGATTACCGGCCGTGATTCTGACGCGGAGAAGGACGTCATCCGTAACGCCTCCCTGCGCTGGCCCGGAGTGACCTTCGAGGTGCGCAACACCCGCGTTCAGGGTGAAGGCGCGGCGGCTGAGGTCATTGCCGCCCTCGCGGAGCTGGACGCCCACCCGGAGGTGGACGTCATCGTCATCGCCCGAGGCGGCGGCTCCTTCGAAGACCTGCTCCCCTTCTCCGAGGAGGCGCTCATCCGCGCCGTCGCGGCAGCCACCACCCCGGTGGTCTCGGCGATTGGTCACGAAGCTGACTCCCCCATCCTGGATGCGGTCGCCGATCTGCGCGCCTCCACCCCGACCGATGCGGGTAAACGCATTGTGCCCGATATTTCGGAGGAAACCGCCCGCATCACCGAGGCGCGCGCCCGCCTGGACCGTGCGGTGCTCGGCTACGTGGGCATGCAGATGAACTACATTGCGCAGCTGCGTAGCCGCCCGGTGCTCACCCACCCAGAGTCCTCCCTGCTCATGCGTGTGGAGGAGCTGAGCCAGCTACGCGAGCGCGCCCACCGTTCGGTGCAGCACCGCCTGGAGCGTGAGTCGGCTACCCTGTCGCACACGTTGGCGCGGGTGCGTTCGCTATCGCCGGCGCAGACGCTGAACCGCGGCTACTCCATCGTTCAGGATGCCACGGGCGCTATTGTGCGTGACGCCTCGACGCTGAGCGAGGGCGAGCAGATTACGGTACGCGCGGCGGCAGGTTCGGCGCAGGCGACCGTGACCTTCACGAATCCCTCGAACATCTCCTAAACCTCAAACACCTCAAGTTTTACCCCCAGTTTTTTACCCCTGAAAGGTTCCTCAATGAGCGAGAACATTAGCTTCAACAGCGCCGAGCTGGGCGCACCCGTCGAAACCCTCGGCTACGAGCAGGCACGCGCCGAACTGGAGCAGGTCGTGCGCCAGCTCGAGTCGGGCGCCAGCGACCTAGAAACCTCCATCGCACTGTGGGAGCGTGGCGAGGCGCTTGCCGCCCGCTGCGAGGCGTGGTTGCAGGGCGCGCAGGAGCGCCTGAACGCGGCACGTGGTGCACAGCAGGGCGGTCAGGAGACCCCGGCAAACTAAAGCCGTTTCCAGCACCCCCTGGCACATATCGCCCGGGCGCATCCACGCTCCGCTAAAAATAGCCTGCCCCGCAGCTCATCAGAACTGCGGGGCAGGCTATTTCTGTCTCTCACAAAGCAGAGGCGGCCGTAAAGCTCGCTAGTGCTTCTGCTTGTAGTCAGCCATGAAGTTACCCAGACGCTCCAGTGCACTGGTGAGGGTCTGAGTATCGGGCAGGAACACCAAGCGGAAGTGGTCCGGGTCCTTCCAGTTGAACGCGCGGCCGTGGCTGAAGAGAATCTTCTGGCTCTTCAACAGGTCCAGGGCGAACTGCTCGTCGTCGGTAATGTCGAAGCGCTCAATATCAATCTTCGGGAACAGGTAGAGCGCGCCGTCCGCGCTGGTGCAGCTGATGCCGTCAATCTCGTTGAGCATCTTGTGCGCCAGGGTGCGCTGCTCGTACAGGCGGCCACCGGGAACAATCAGCTCGTTAATGGACTGGTAGCCGCCGAGCGCGGTCTGGATTGCGTGCTGTGCCGGAACGTTGGAGCACAGACGCATCGAGGCGAGCAGGTGAATGCCTTCCAGGTAGCTTGCTGCATCCTTCTTGGGGCCGGTGATAGCGACCCAGCCGGCACGGTAACCGCACACGCGGTATGCCTTGGACAGGCCGGAGAAGGTCAGGCAGAGCACGTCGTCGCCGGTGAGGGTTGCCATGTTGATGGCTTCAGCACCGTCGTAGGTGATCTTTTCGTAGATTTCATCGGAGAACACGACCAGGCCGTGCTCGCGTGCCAGGTCCACAATCTGCTTCAGAATCGAGCGCGGGTAGACGGCACCGGTGGGGTTGTTCGGGTTAATAACCACGATGCCCTTGGTGCGCTCGGTAATCTTCGACTTGATGTCTTCGATGTCCGGGTACCAGTTGTTTTCCTCGTCGCACAGGTAGTGCACGGGCTTGCCGCCCACCAGCGCGGTGGATGCGGTCCACAGCGGGTAGTCGGGCATGGGGACCAGGATTTCGTCGCCGGTCTCGCAGAGCGCCTGCAGGGTCATCGGGATCAGCTCAGACACACCGTTACCCAGGTAGATGGAGTCGGTGTCGAGGTTCATGATGCCGCGGTTCTGGTAGTGCTGCACAATGGCGGTACGTGCCGAGTAGAGGCCGCGGGAATCGGAGTAGCCCTGGGTTTCGGGCAGGTGACGAATGATATCCATCATGATGGCATCCGGCGCCTCAAAGCCGAAGGGTGCGGGGTTACCAATGTTCAGTTTGAGGATGCGGTGACCCATCGCCTCCATGCGATTGGCCTCGTCCAGAATGGGGCCGCGGATGTCGTACAGGACGTTGCTCAACTTTGAGGACTGACGGTACTTCGTCATGATGATTTACTTTCTAGGGTGATCCAAAATGAATTGTGCTGCGTCATCATCTGCGATGGGGTTGGAACCGCTAGTCAGACGCAACAGGAACGAGAGGTTACCCGTGTCTAATGTAGATGATACGCGGTTAATCGCCGTACGGGCGCTATCTGGCAGGGTACGACGGATAATGGGCACCAGCTGTTGCTGCAAAAGTGCCGTTGAGGGGTCTTCCAGGGTGACCAGGCGGTTATCGTCAATTGCCGAGTCGCAGCTGTGCAGCAGGGTCACCTGCACGGTGTCTGCGGTGAGGGCGTTGACGCGCTCGGCGGGGTCTTCCTGAATCTTCGGGTCGTGCACGCGGTAGCGGTAGAGGCTACGCAGGGAATCCACGCCGTAGGTGCCGCTGGAGTACCCGGTCGGAATGGAGAACGCCAGGGAAGACTGCACCTCGCGCAGGTTCGCGAGGGAGTTGAGCTTGTGGCGGGCGCTCACGGCGCGGGTGGTGACCAGTACATCCTTGTTGGTGGCGTTAGCGCCGTTAAGGAGCATGAGCTCTTCGGGCAGGATGCGCGAGATGGCGTTGGTCATGTCGGTGGTGCTCATGGCGCGCAGGTTAATGGGGTCTGCGGAGCGGGTGGAGCTTGCGGTGGGGCTCGCGGTTGCGTCCTCAGCATGCGCGGAGGCGGCGCTCTCCTCCGCGGTGGGGGTGACGGTGGGCGCGGGCGGCAGGGTCACACCTGCGGCGGCCGCAGAGGCACTCACGGAGGCGGCGATGCGTTCGTTCTGGGCGGCGGCGGGGCTGATTTTTCCGTCGTCGGTCAGGTAGAGCAGCAGGTCGCCGCTGTAGTCAATCACCAGGTCCAGTGCTTCCGCGGTGGCGGCGGTACCGGTTTCCTCGTCGTCGGGCAGGGTTGCGGTGGGGGTGGCTGAGTTCGCCGAAGGCACCATGAGCCCACGCAGGGCGGCGGCGCGGCTGTTGTCGGTGTCAACCAGTTCGACGGTGTAGCCGACCTGGCGCAGGGCGCGCGCGTACACGTGCGCTACGGCGCGCATCTCACGCAGGGCACCGTAACCGATGCGCAGGGTGCCGTAGCTGGACGCGGAGGGGTCCACGTGCGGGGTCGTGTCGTTGCTACCGCAGGCGGCAAGAATCGGCATGAGCGCCAGGGAGGTGAGCGCCGCACGACGGGTGATGGTCAGTCGGTTCATTAGGGGAGCTTCCGTGCGTTCTCGTCGGCAAGAAATTCGCGGTATTCGCGTGCCCAGCTTGCGGCGTTGGAGTAGCCCATCATGGAGGCGACCTCATCGATGAGAGTGCCGTAGCGGATGGTATCCAGCTCTGCGATGGGCACCCAGCGTGCCGTGTCGGAGGAGCCGTTAACCTCGTGGCGCAGTTCGCCGGTGACAATGTGGGCGCGGAAAACCACCCGCAGGGCGCAGAAAGGCAGCGCCTGCGGGTCCTTCTGGGTCGAACGCACGGGGAAGTGCCCGGCGTGCACGCCCAGAATATCTTCAATGGCGACGCTGTAGCCGGTCTCTTCGAGGGTTTCCCTCAGCGCGGTTTCGTCAGCCTGTTCACCGGGTTCCATGCCGCCACCGGGCAGGGACCAGAGGGGGCTGAGCGCGCGGTCTTCGGGCACCCAACGGGTCATGAGCAGCTTGCCCTGCTCAATGATGACTGCGTAGGCTGCGGGTCGAGTTTCCATTGCTAATGCCATGGTTTGATTTTACCGTCTATCGTTCTTTAGCGTTTCTTGCCGCGGCGTGCGCTGGCGGCTTTGGCGGACTGTCGAGCGTGCTGGCGTGCGTTGCCGTTTTTCTTGGCGTTGGCACGTTTCTTATCGCGTGCTTCGCGGCGTGCGTTGGCGGCTCGTGCCTTCGCTTTCGCCTTCGCCTTTTCGGCGGCGACGCGTTCAGCACGTGCCTGTCGGGTTTCGCTGCCGCGGTCGCTGGTTGCGGTGCGTCCGCGCACAATACCGATGAAGTCCTGCAGGAGCGCTTCAAGCTCTTCGCTGCGCGGCTCACCCTTGGGGGCGCGCGGCCACACCAGGTGCACCGGGTAGGTGTCCAGACCCGCAACGGGGCGGTAGGTGAGGTCCTTGCGGTGGTAGAAACGCGCGATGGACATGGGCACAATGTACAGACCCACACCGGCGGCAACCAGCTCGATGGTTTCCTTATCGGTCAGGCCCTCGGGCACGATGCGGCCAGCGCTCTCACGCCATGCGCGGGAAACTTCCTCATAGGCGGGAATATCGGAGGCAGGCTGCAGCAGGAACTCCTCGGCAAGCTCCTCCACGGGCACCTCGTCGAGCACGGTGAGCACGTGGTCCACGGGCAGAATGACCACGGGTAGCTCCTCGTAGAGGCGGATGCTGTGGTACTTCTCGCCGTCGGTGCTTGCCGGTTCGCGGTCGGGGCGCACAATGCTCATGTGCGCGAAGGGATTCTCGGGCACGTCCTTACGCTCGATGGGTGCGTGCTCGGTAGCCTCAGCGCTATCCTCAGCGGGCGCCTCAGCAGTATTTTCTCCTTCTGCCGCCGATTCAGGGGCAGGATCAATCAGGCACAAATCCTGGTGTAGGGAGTCCAGGCCGCGCGCCTCACGCACGGGCACCTCCGCCAGCTGCACGCGGTCGCCGTAACGCTCATGCCAGCGGTTGAACCACTTGCCGGGCATAATCGCGGGCACGTAGCTGATGCGCAGCATAGAACGCTGCAGCACGGGTACGGGCAGAGCCTCCGGAGTCTGAATCATTGCCAGCTGCTCGGGGTGCAGGTACACGCGGGTGGGTGCCTCGGCGGGCGCTTCGTTCTCTACCTCGCCGGTAGTGTTTTCGGGCGCGCTCAACTCGGCGTTGGGTTCGGTGAGAGCAGGCTCGTTGAGGGGCTGCTCTTCGGGAGTACCTGCGGTGGAGGATGCGGTAGAAGTCATCCCTCCACGCTAGCACAGATTAGGAGCGGGCATTAAGGTCGGTAAACACCCATCCCGTGACGGTAGGGGCGGTGCTGCTGGGGCGCTGTGCCCTGCGGTGAAAGAGAGGTCCCCTCCCCCGTTCGCGGAGAGAGGCTGAGGTTAAGAGAGGTTGAGGCTAAGAGGGTTAGTGCTCGGCAACGTCCTCAACGGGTTCGCGGTTAATACGGCGTTCGCGGATCTGGGCGGCGACCACCAGTACCGTAACCACAACGGCGAGGGCGACGGGGAACATCCACGGTTCCAGGCCGAGCGCGGCAAGCAGCGCAAAACCGAAGCTGGTGTAGATGCACGCCCACATGAAGGTTCCGGCGAGCATGGCGGGCACCCAGCGGCGCAGCGGCATTTTCGTGAAGCCGGTCGTGATGATGACGGCGGTCTGCAGGCCCACGGTCAAAAAGCAGAGGGGCACGGCGATAACGCCCCACCGGTTGATGAAGGCGCGGGCCTTGCGGTAGAGCGGGCTGTTCATCGCGTTGCGGATGCGGGCGAGGCGGGAGCCACCCTCAGCGGCAAGCGCTCCGAGGGCGTAGACGATGCTGGTGCGGACAATGCCGACCACCCACATGAAGAGTAGGGCAACCTCAAACGGAAGTGTGTTAAACCATTCTTTCACCCGGATATTCTCTCACGGACCAGCAATATTGACCCGCTTCGAGGCTTCTTGTTCAGGTACCGGAGGGGCTCAAAAATTTTTTTAAACTTTTTTCATGGAAGGGTATCGCCCCGTTTCGCCTGCAATGGCGCGGATTTCACTTAGGTCAGCCTTAGTTTATTGACGAAATGTCGCTATTTTCGGTTTGTAACACCCAAAGGAATTAGGTTATATTTTTATTACCGAATAGGGCAGGCCTTGTGGGAAGGCCTTCCTAATCGGTCTAGAAGACTTTCTTCCTGTGTGTGATGCTGGAAAAGGAACCCCATGGACGGGGTTCCTTTTCTTTTTAACTGCTCCCCCCCCCCAGGCATGCAAAAACCCCGACAGTGTGAACTGTCGGGGTTTTATTCACATCTAGAGCAGGGTCTACTTCTTACCCTGGTTCTTGTCCTGGCGGTGCAGAGCGCTCAGCGGCTTGGGCAGCTGAACCGGGTTCCAGGTGTTGCTCACTGCCTCAAAGGAGGAGCCAGCACCGGGGTGACGGTTCATCGAACGAACACCACCGCTCGCCGTAGCACCGGTCGAGAGCGCCGGGTCGTTCAGGGACGCAATATCCAGAGCATCGAACTCGGAATCATCCAGGACGTCCGGCAGAGGAATCTCTTCGGGAATCGGCTGAGCAGCAGGAGCCTGATGCGCGGGAGCCTGAGCAGCAGGTGCCTGGCGGACGGGCGAACCGTCACGCAGAGCCTGGCGAGCCACCGACTGAGCCGGCTGAATAGCCGACTGCTGTGCGGGAGCCTGCTGAACAGGAGCAGGTTGCGCGGGCTGAGGTGCTACCGGCTGAGTAGGAGCAACAGGTGCCTGAGCGGACTGTGCAGGCTGAGCGGGCTGCGCAGACGGCACGGACTGAATGCGCTGGGGCTGAACAGGCTGGGACTGTACGGGCTGGCTCGGAGCTACCGGAGCCTGTACTACCTGCTGAGGCTGTGCCGCAGTACGCGGTGCAGTGGAGGAAGCAGCAGAACCGCTCTCCTGGTCAAAGAGCACGCTTCCGCGGCGAATCGGCTGGAAGCGGCTCGGACGCTGCTGGCGGCGCTCCTGACGGTGACCCGCGGGCGCCTCCACCGGGCGGGCAGAACGGGCAGGTACGGGACGACCTGCGTGAGAAGATTCAGATGCTACAGGCGCTTCTGCCTGAGCTGCTTCTGCCTGGTGTGCCTCTTCAGAGGAGTCCACCGCAATGTGCGCGCGGCTCGGGCGCGCCGCCTCACGGTTCACACCGCGCGCAGGCTTGCGGGTAGCGGCCTCACGGGTTGCGGGGCGAGCCTCAGGCTCAGGCTCTTCAGTAGCTTCAGAATCTGCACCCTCGGCAGTCGAGTCTTCTACCGACTCGGAAGCGTCATCGTAAGCTTCTTCGCCGTCGGACTCTTCATACGCCTCAGCGTCAGTACCCTCGGCATCTTCTGCTTCTGCCTTGGCGCGGCGCTCATCGCGGCTCGCCTTGACCTGGTTAGAGACAGACTCCAGCAGACCAAAACGGCTTACAGCCCATGCACCGCCGGCAAGAATCAGGAAGAGAACAGCCCAACCCCACGCCAGAACGCCAAAGAGCGCCAGAAGACCGGTCACCAGGGCAAGCACGCCCAGACCAGCCGCAACCAGCAGGGCGATACCGCTCGGGCTCGAGGTATCAAAGTAGGACAGCGGCGAGGGCTTCGGCTCCTCCACCACCGGAATTTCATCGGTGTAGGGAGCAGTCGGGGAAGAATCGCGAATCTGCGAAATAGAAGCCGTATCCGGGGCAGGCTGAACGGCATCCTCTACAGCGTGGGAGGAACGGGAAGAAGCCTGGGGAAGAGCGGAAGAGGGCAAGGAAGTACCCGGCGCCACCGCGTGATCGGAAGACTGGTACGCCTCCGACTCATTCAGCAGCACGCCGGCAGAGGCGAGAATATCCTCCGCGGTACGCTCGGCACTGATCAGGGGACGCTCGGGCTCCACGGAAGGACCAGCGGGCGCGCGACGCAGGCTCCTGGGCACAAACCACAGCAGCAAAATCACGGTCAGAATTACCAACACACCCGAGGTGTTCAACAGCGTCATATCAGGTCGCCCTCTATCGTCCCTTTATCCCTAGACTTTAATCATACCCTTATATTCCCGATGCTTTCCATAAGCGGCAAGAATCGGGCTGGATATGCGCATATACCCCAGAAGGAATATGCGCACTACGACGTCGTCGCGTCCCTGCACAAGACACACTCTGGACCCTCACCCAGCAGCACGCCACACGCATAACGGACACGAACGACGCAAAGGAAGGCGCCCTCCCATGGGGGCTAAAACGCCCCACCGGAAAGAACGCCTTCCTCAGCGTGGTTGGTATTTATCGGTTGCCCTCATCAGAGAGCGGATGCAGAGTAATTAGCAGTTCTCTGCAACAAAGTCCTTCAGCCATGCGCGCAGGTCGTCACCGAACTCGGGACGCTCAGCAGCAAGAATAACGTTTGCCTTCAGGTAAGACAGCTTGTCACCGGTGTCGAAACGGCGGCCGGAGAAGACCACACCGTAGACGCCTTCGCCTTCACCCTCGCCCTGAGCCAGGGTCTGCAGAGCGTCGGTCAGCTGAATCTCGCCGCCGCGGCCCGGAGCGGTGTTCTCCAGAACCTCGAAGACCTTCGAGCTCAGAACGTAACGGCCAATCACAGCGTAGTTCGAGGGAGCCTCATCAGCAGCAGGCTTCTCAACCAGGCCGGTGATCTTCACGAAACCGTCTTCGCCCTCAACAGCCTCAATAGCAGCTGCGCCGTAAGCGGAAATAGCCTCGCGAGGAACCTCCATCAGGGCAACGACGGAGCCGCCGGTGCGCTCCTGAACCTCCACCATGCGGGAGAGCAGGTCTTCCTTCTCGTCAATCAGGTCATCGCCGAGCAGAACAGCGAATGCCTCGTCACCAACGTGGCGCTTTGCGCGCAGAACAGCGTGCCCCAGGCCCTTGGGGTCACCCTGACGCACGTAGTGCAGGTCGCCACCGAGCTCATTGGTCTCAACAACAGATGCTAGCAGGGCGTCCTTACCCTGCTCAGCGAGCTGCTGCTCCAGAACGGGAACGCGGTCGAAGTGATCCTCGAGAGCACGCTTGTTACGGCCGGTAATCATCAGAACGTCGTTCAGACCGGCACGGATTGCTTCCTCCACCACGTACTGAATCGCGGGGCGATCAACGACGGGGAGCATTTCCTTGGGGGTTGCCTTCGTTGCGGGCAGGAATCGGGTGCCCAGACCAGCAGCAGGAATAACTGCCTTAGTAACAGACTTAATTTCAGTAGCCATGCCACAAGAATACCCTAAGTTGTAAAGTACTTAAGGCGATTTATCGCGACTATGACATGAAAAAATCTTCAACGTGACTAACTGCATATCCGCGCAAGTACATTCTTCGACGTGCAAAGAAAATGCGCCCCGCAGAACTCAGCGCTATTTTTCTCAAACCCTATACTAAAAAGTGGAATCTACAGCCCCGGCAGAATCGGGTATTTTCGTAGCCTACAAGGATGTTTTCGTCCTTACTCGCGGATACCTCTCAGCCCGGGAATAACACATCTCCCTTCCCTCTACGGGACGCTCCCCCTTCACCCGCAACCCGCAACGACGATGGGACACACCATGCACCTCAACACCACCCCCGCCACCAGCAACTCTGACGCCGGTGCCAGCGCAGACGATATCTCCCTAGACAAAGACATTCTCCGCTCCCAAATCCGCCCGCGCCGCCTCACCGCACGCAGCCACCGCGGCGAACACGGCCAGCAGCAGATGGAGGAGCTCTTCACCGCACACATCCTCGAAGCAGTCGCACAGCGGGTCCACTCCCCCGGTATCATCGCGGCGTACCTGCCCACCAAGTCCGAACCGCCCATCATCGAGGCGCTAACCCGCCTGCACAAGGACGGACACCGCATCCTCGTACCCGTCGTACGCCCCGGTCGCAAACTCGCCTGGGTGCACTGGGACCCCACCGTTGAGCACCCGCTCAGCCCCATGGGTATCCCGGAACCCGAAGGTGAAGAGCAGGACTCGCAAGCTTTCGTTGATGCCGACCTGCGCCTCATCCCCGCACTCGCCTTTGACGCCGGCGGGCACCGCCTCGGTCAGGGAGGCGGCTACTATGACCGCATTATCCCCCTGCTCAGCGACCAGCAGCTGGAGGAGCAGAGCATCGGTATCGTCTTCAGCGACGAAATCTACGAGGCTGTCCCCTACGACCAGTGGGATGCTATTCTGCCGGTCATCCTCACCGAGCAGGGTATCTACCGCACCCGTTAGCAGGTCTAAAAGTACCCAATTCTCTCGTACCCGCTTCACCCCTGATTGACACCCCGAATCTTTATGCAAAAGCACAAAGATATGCGGGACACACCCACAAAATCACCCAGGAAAAAGGCAAAAAGAAACCAGAAATAGCTTTTTGAGAAGAAAACGCAAATAGCTCCCAACGTTTCAAAAGCGGTACACTCAAACCACGTTAATAAACCATCCCAGCGAAAACGGATACAGAAGGACAAAATGCCGGTCTACGTTTACCAGTGCAAGAATTGCAACCACGTCTTTGAGCAGCGCCAGTCCTTTAGCGACGATGCACTGCGCGTCTGCCCGCAGTGCGGCGAAGAAACCCTGCGCAAGCGCTACAACACCGTCGGCGTGACCTTCAAGGGTTCCGGCTTCTACAGCACCGACAAGGGCAACTCCTAAACGGGGTTCCACACCAGCCAAAACGAGGGGCGGGGCAACACAGGTTGCCCCGCCCCTCGGCGTTTAAGAAGCACTCCCCCGCGGGAAGACACTACACGATATTGTTACCCCAGTGCGGAGGACGCTGCTGACGCATCCATTCCAGACGCTCACGCTCCTCCGGGGTTAGAGGCTGCGCGGAAGTAGCCGCTTTCTTGGTACCAGCCTTCTGCACGGAAGCACCCACGGCAGACGAGGTACCCGAAGCCACAACCGGAGGCGTAGTCACACCCACCAGCAGAGGCTCAGCCCCGCTCACCGAGCCGCCGCCGCTCACACGGCGGTGCCCGCGGCGAGGCTTCGGCGTTGACGAATAACTAGCCACGAACCTCAGCGCCCTCATCCATATCCAGGTAGTGCAGCACGCGCGCCACCACAGCATCCGGATCGGCGAACACCTCCAGGGTGCCCAGGGTGATGTAGTTCCAGCCCGTGCGGCTCAGACGCTCCGGCAGCAGGCGGGTACGCTCACGCACCGAAGCGCGCGCATAGTTCGGCTCGCCATCGGAGCACGCCACCAGCGGCATAGCCGCCGGAACGCTCGGGTTCGAAGAGACCACGGGAGCCACACCCAGCGCGGGCACCGGCTCAGCAGCCAGCTTCTCCGGGGCGTGCGCGATCAGAGCGATGTCGCCCTCACCGCGGGTCACACGCACACCGTGAGCCTGCAGGCGCGCCACCAAATCGTTGAGCAGCCAGTCGCCCAGATCCGGGGTGTCCGCATCGTCAGCCGCCAAGAACGCGTTACGCGGCAGGGTCTCGGGTACGCGCTGTGCCTTCGCCTCCACCTCTTCACGCGCCTGACGTTCCGCATGCTCACGCAACAGGTGGTAGAAATCTACCGCGCCATGATGCAGCTTCTGCGGATCCAGCTCCGACGGGTCAATGCACGAAACGATACGCAGGGCACGGCGGGCACGAGTCAACGCCACCACAAAGCCCTGACGACCATGCTCAGCAGACAGCTGCCCCAAATCGTACGACGCCTGGCCCAGGCGGGCACGGCCCACACCCAAGGAGAAAATCACGGTATCGCGCTCGAGGGTCTCGGCACGGGTCAGGTCGACCACGCGGAACGACTCCTCACCGGCGGCAAAGAACGGCGCCAGCTGCGGGTACAGGCTCAGGGCGTGACGCACCGACTCAGCCACACGCTGAGCGTGCTTCGGGCTAGCCGTCACAACCGCCAGCGAACGGTCCGGGGTGCGGTACGCATGCTCGAGCACCAGGTTCGTGACGCGCTCCACCTCAACACCGGGCGAATCCAGGTTCGCGTTATCGCTGACCTTGCCGCGAGTATCAATGTACTCAACGGTCAGAGAGCCGGCAGGCTGAGAGGAGGCGCGGCTCACCGGAGCCGCATGCAGCTGCGAACCGTAGAATTCACGGTTCAGGTAGTCCAGAATCACCGGGTCCATGCTGCGGTGCAGCATCGCCAGGGTGCGGTTGGGCAGTACGGTAGCGAGCACGTCGAAGGTGCTGTCCAGCTGCTCGTCGGTCGGCTCGGGCGCACCGAAAGTCGGCGCGGACACGATGAACGGTGAGGGGTAACCCGAGTGCGGGTCGCCCAGCGCAATCACCTGGTCGGCGCGGGTAATCGCCGGCAGGTTCGCTGCCAGCGGGGTCGATTCAGAATCCAGTAGCAGCACCGTATCAAAACGCATGGAGGCGGGAACCTTACGCGCCAGGGCGAAGGGGCTCGCAGTCCACAGCGGTAGCAGGGTACGCGCCATGACCGGGGCGTGAGTCAGCAGTTCCTCGAGCACGAACTCGTAGCCGCGCAGCTGGCTCTTCAGGTACGCCGCCTGGTCGTGCTCGGATTCAATACGCTCGGTCCATACGCGCGCAATCTTCGCCAGCAGACGCGCCGGGGCGCTGGTCATGTGGGCGTAGTCGGCACGGCGGAAACGGGACTCCGTATCGCGCAGGCGGTCGCCATCCAGCAGCTTACCCTCGTGATGCTGCAGCAAGAACTCCAGGGCAGACTGCCACCAGGCAAGCTCCAGCTCAGCGGAAACAACCTCGGTCGGAACCTGACGCGCGTACAGGTCATCGAGCAGCTCCGACAGGCCGCGTTCACGCAGCTTCTGGGTCAGGGCGTCACGCTCAGGCAGGGTCATGAGCAGCACACGGTCCGCCATGAGGGCGTCCAGGCGCGCATCCAGAGCATCCAGGTCGGTGCGCACGAAGTCGGTGCCCTCGATGGTGTCCGTCAGAACAATGCCCAGACCCGCCAGCTCAGACACCAGGGAGTTCAGGGCTGCAGCCAGCTGATCCAGGTTCTCCGGAATCTGCGGGGTGCGGGGCGCCTCAATGTGGCGAATCCACTCGGCACGCTCCGCCTGAACAATCTTCAGCTGCTCGTGCAGGTCACCGATATTCACGCCGGGCAGGATGTACTCCTTAGCCGCGCGGCGCAGGCGGGAACGCTGCATACTGCTCATCTCGATGCCGTTCTCACGGCGCCACGCGCCCGAAGCGGTCGCAGCAATCAGGTCGGTCACCGGGCGGTCGTAGACATCCGCGCGGAAACGCTTGAGCGTCTCGCGGATGCGCATCAGAATCGCCAGCTGCGACTCCCACTCAGAGATGGTGCGGCCGCGGCGCAGACCCAGCATGGCGCTGGTCTGGTTCATCGCCTCACGCAGGTTCAGCAGGGAGGACTTGAGGGTAATGACCAGGGCGTACGCCTCAGCGGCTTCCTCGTCATTGACCAGGCGGGCACGGTACCACGGGGAGGTACGCGAGGCCGACGCAAAACCGTCAATCTCGCCCAGGCGTACCAGCTCAGCACGCACCTGCTCACGCTCCATGAGCGAATCGAGCATGGGGCGGTCAAAACGCACGCGGGTTGCCGGGCCGTCCTCGGAGGCGGTCAGCTCAGCCAGACGCTGCAGCGCCGAGTAGACGGAAATCTGCCAGTTCGAGTCCTTGTTCAGCAGGGCACGGGTGTGGTCGAGCAGCGCGGCGCGGGTCGCGACGAGCTCTTCGTTCAGGTCCTCAGAGTTCGGCTCTTCGGCACTCTCGTTGCGCACAATCGCGCGAATGAATTCGGCGCGCTGAGCCTCAGAATCGTGTTCGGCAAGCAGGTCGTAGCGCAGGCTCTCAATGCCGGTGCGCTTGAGTAGCGCAGAGAACTCGGCAAGGGTGGAGCGCTTCTCGCCCACAACGAGCACGGACTTACCGCGCCCCATCAGTGCAGAAGCAATGTTCACGGCGGTGCGCAGCGGCTCGGTGCCGGGTGCCGCAGTGATAGTGAAGGAGAAACCGCTCACCGCGGTGTCGATAATCTCCTGAGCGTTGGCGTCAGCGTCCAGCAGGAGCATTTCCTCTGCCGGGTCGCGCTGATCCAGAGGCTGCTGCAGATTGTGTGCGTTGAGCTCACGCGGCTTCACGCCGGGCACCTTCAACGCCGCCAGGTCACGAACCAGCGGGGTGATGGCGGTGTGCGGCAGCTCGCCCAGGCTTTCCTTCAGGTCAGCAAAGGTGGAGATGAAGTACTTCGACTCGATGGTCATGCCGGGAATACGACCGGCGGAGGCGCGCATACGCTCAATGACCGGCTCGGGGTCCAGACGGGACATGGAGTTCGCCAGCTGCGCCACGTCCATGGTGCCCAGGTCGATGCCGTACTCCTGCTTGATCTGGCGGACCATCGCAGGGTTCAGACGCGCGGAACCGGCGAGGCGCAGCTCGAAGTCGTCATCCTTCGGGTGCGGGGTGATGCTCAGCGGCGCCATGAGGATTGGCGCGATGAAGCGCTTCTCGTAGGCGGCGGCGTCCTCGCGGGTGTCGTGCGACAGCCAGGAGGCGGTACCCGCCACGAAGTAGCCGGAGTCCAGGCCGTGGTCGGTGGCGAGTTCGTAAATCTTGGTGCGCAGGGTGCGTGCGGAGCGCATGCCCGCCTCCAGCTGCGACTTGTCGCGCAGAATCGTGGAGAGGCGGGTCTTACGTCCGGCGAGCAGCTGCGCCAGGCCGGAGGGGTTCGCCTCCGACAGGTCGATGTGCACGTAGTCGACCTGATTGAAGTCGAGCATCGCGTCGGGACCGGTGTAGACGTCCATCTGTTCCGCCCAGCGTTCAAGCCCCGCCGAGGGGTCAAAGTCCTCGTGGGCGGGGTTCAGGTGTGCGGGCAGCTCGGCGATGTTGATTTCGTCGGCTACTTCGTGGGTTTCCTCTGCTGAGGTCGCGGCTGCTGCGGCGGGCTGAGCAGTATCAGCCGGGGTGCCGGGTGCGTATTGCGCGTCGGTAGGCTCGGGAATCTGGTTCACGTCGTGAGTGTCCTTGTGGGTCAATGCGGTGTACGTTTGCGCGTACACACCGAAGATGGTGGTTCTTCCGGGGTCCTCTGCCCGGTGTGCCTCATGCTGTGCTTCAAGCGGGGCGGGTATCAGCGCACGCCCGTATGCTCAATGCTCCTGTGCGCTTAATACGCCGGGTGCTTACTTCGACCACATTGCGATGTTGGCGACGAGCAGCACTACGGTCACCAGTACGTAGAAGACCAGGGCAGGCAGAAGCGCCCAACGGTACTTGGGCGCCAGCTCGCCTTCCAGGTTGCCGAAGCGCAGGGAGCGGAAGAGGAAGAAGCTCAGGATTGCGCCGGGCAGGTTACCGATGATGACCAGCAGAATGGTCAGGTACAGGGCGTAGGCTCGTTCGGTGCGTTCGTTCTCTGCGCCCGCGAACTTGAGGGTGCCGCCCAGCAGCAGGCTGAGGCAGGCGTTCAGGAACGCCACGGTGAAGAAGGGAATCTTCAGGGCGGCTTGGAAATCCATCTGGGAGTTCGCTGCGCCCAGAGCAATCCACAGCAGTAGCAGCGCAGGGATAATCATGAGGTACCAGAACAGGTACTTACGCATCTTCTCGGTGTTTTCGATGAGCGCGAAAATTGCGGTCACAGGGTGTCTCTTTCAGATGGTCTCAGGCGGGATTCGGTCGGATTCAGGAGGAGTGAGTGAAGGAGCAGGTGGGCACAATAATACCTTGTCAGGCGTCGGTTTCGTCCCCAGCGTTGAGGGCGTCGTCCACCTGGTCCTGCAGGGATTCGCGGCGCTCATTCTCAACGAATTCAATGTAGCGGCGCACGATGTAGTCCAGTAGCACCGACAGCGCAACGAAGGAGTAGTAGGGCTTGCGCTGGGTGCTGATGTGGGTGGGGGTGGTCTGGTAGTGCAGGGAGTACTCGGCGTGCGAGGACATATAGTTCACACCAATGGCGGTCACCGCAATCATGGGGATGCGGCGCAGCGCCAGCATCTTAATGTGTTCGCGCATGTTCTCGGTCTGGCCGGAGAAGGACACAATGATGACCACGTCGTCCTGGGTCATATTGTTCATGGCGCTTTCGAACTCATTGCGTGCCGGGATGACCTGGCAGAACTTACCGCAAACCTGCATGGACTTGGTAAATTCCTGCACCGCATTGCGCTGAGCGTAGCCGGTACCGAAGCAGTACACAGTACGAGCCTCATGGATGCGCTTGAGCAGTCCGCTCAGTTCCATGTGCTCGAGGTAGTCGTAGGTGCGCTGAATATCTTCGCGGCCGCTCTCAATGAACCGCGGGTTGAAGGGTTCGCTGCGGTTCAGAGAGGACTTAATGAAGTACTTCAACTCGGCAAATCCGGAGAAGTTCAGCTTCTTCGTCAGGCGGATAATTGAGCTGGTCGAAGTATACGTTTTATGTGCCAGAGAGTTGATCGTTGACTCCGCAACGAACTCTTCATTTTCTAGCATGAATGCCAAAATTTCCCGTTCAGTTTCACTGAATCGGTGCTGGTTCGCATTCACGACGTCTTGTAAATCCACTCAAAGCTCCTGAATCCGATGGTGAGCAATATATAAATAGTACACGCTCTAGGGTTATCGGCCAGGGTGGGTGGGGATGGTCGTCGCTCACTTTGGGTGGGTGCCTCGTGCAGATTTGAGTCCAGGCACGCGCCCGGGTACAGCTTCGCCGGCGGCATCGGTGTTATCCGATACCGCCGGCGAAGTCTATACCTTATGAGGCGTCATACCGTCAGGCGGTTGAAAGCTGATACCTCTTAGGAGAGGGTCTTAGCTTCGTTCACCATGGTCTCGAAACGCTCGCGAACCTGGGGAACGTCCATGCCGACGATGACCTGGAATGCCTTGCCCTTGCGGACGAGGCCCAGAGCGCCTGCATTCTTGAAGTCTGCATCCGAGGTGCTGACGAGGGACTCATCAGCGACGGAGACACGCAGGCGGGTTGCGCAGTTGTTCACGGTGGTGATGTTCTCTGCGCCACCGAGCAGTTCGAGGAAGCCAGCTGCACGGGGTGCGTAGAGGTCGCCGTCAGCGGACTCAGCAGCTGCGCCGCCGTTCTTCTCAGCAGCCTTAGCTGCCTTGTACTCTGCCTTGCTGTAGAGCTTGGTCTCGCCGCCGTCTTCTTCACGACCGGGGGTCTTGAAGTCGAACTTCAGAATCATGAAGCGGAAGATCAGGAAGTACAGGACGGTGAAGCACAGGCCCACACCAATCTGCATGAGGTAGGTGCCGGAGTGGTTTGCCCACAGCGGAATCCAGTTCTGGAACAGGAAGTCGAGCAGACCGCCACCCATGTAACCAACCAGGCCCAGCTGGTACATGATTGCTGCCATGGATGCTGCCAGGATTGCGTGGACCAGGAACAGCGGGGGTGCCAGGAACAGGAAGGTGAACTCGAGGGGCTCGGTGATACCGATCAGGATTGCGGTAAGGCAGACGGGGATCATCAGAGCGAGAACTTCCTTGCGCTTCTCGGGACGAGCAGTGGTGTAGAACGCCGCTGCGATACCGATGGGTGCAAAGACCTTGGAGTTACCGTGCAGTGCGAAGCCGCCGCCGGGGAACAGTTCCTTCAGGGGCTTGTCGCTCTTTGCGAACTCGGTCAGGTGGGTCGGCCAGTCCTTAGCAATACCGTTCGGGGTAACAACATTACCGAAGACGAACGGGGAGTAGATGAAGTGGTGCAGACCGGTCGGAATCAGGAAGCGCTCGAGGAAAGTGTAAACCCACACGCCGAGTGCGCCGGATGCGATGAAGAAGCCCTGCAGGGAGGAGATGCCGTGCTGAGCGTAGGGCCACAGCCAGGAGAACAGGAATGCCACGGGCATCATCAGGAAGAAGCAGACGCCGTAGACGTACTGGGAACCCTGGAAGATGCCGAGGAAGTCGGGCAGCTTCTTGTCGAACCAGCGGTTGTGTGCCCACACCACGATTGCGGAGATGATGATTGCACCGAAGATACCGGTGTCCATGGTCTTGATACCGGCGATCATCTTCAGACCGGTACCTGCCGCGCTCTTAGAGATGTCGGTGGTGTAGTCCAGGTCGAAGAAACCGGTGCCGCCCTTGCCCCATACCTTGAGCATGGTGCCGACGAAGTAGTTGAAGGTCAGGTAGACCATTGCAGCTTCCATCACTGCACGTGCGTTAGCGGTCTTTGCCAGTGCAATGGGCAGACCGATCACGAAGAGCAGTTCCATCTGGTTGAAGACGGTCCATGCGCCGGACTCCCAAACGGACCAGAAGTGGTTCCACGCGCTTTCCTTGTCAGCAGCGAGGGGGATCAGGTCGCCGTTCTGTGCAATGATCGCAATACCGACCGCGAGGCCAGCGAATGCGAAGAGAAGAACGGGTGCCAGCATGGCAGAGCCGAACCTCTGTACTTTTTCCATCATGAGGCTATACGCCCTTTCGGGTTGTCGAGTGAGCGGACGCAGGGGTTGGCGATCATTGCCAGCCTGCGATGGTCACGCCGCATCTTTATACCTCCAAACGAAAGTATATGAGACGGGTGCCACATATCCTGCGTGCGCTAAATGCCGAATGTGTTTTAGACAGAAACAATAATGCCAGGTATTACCTACCCGCAGGTACCAAAACTGTGAGTTTTGAAAGAGTTTTTCAGAACCTGAAACATCTCCCGGCACTGGTTAAAAATACTGAGGGCGGATGCGACTTTTCCCCTATTACTCAGCCCACAGAATCGATAGCATAAACAGTGCACCCATAGGTCAGAGTGCATAAACACTCACCACCTCAATACGCGGTGCGCATATCATTCTTCAACCTCACACATACCCCGGACTTAATACATGCGCTTCCTCACCCTCAATACGCACAGCTGGTGCGAAATCCACCAGATTGCCAAGATCCGTACCCTCGCCAAGTTCATCATTGAACAGCAGGTGGACGTCATTGCGTTGCAGGAAGTCAACCAGCTCACCTCCACCCCAGTGGTGAAGGAGCCCCTCAACTACCGCGGCGGCGCGGGCATTCCGGTCCGCGAAGACAACTACGCCCTGTTGCTCGTGCAGGCGCTCAACGAAATGGGCGCCACCTACGAGTGGACCCTCACCGAAACCCACATCGGCTGGGACCGTTACGACGAATGCGTAGCCATCCTCTCGCGCCTGCCGATTCGCGGCATCAAGCCCGTCAATATGTCCCCCGGCTACGGCTACCACCAGGTACAGCGCCGCGCCGCCCAGGCAGCGCTCATCGAGACCCCCTCCGGTCCTTTCTGGTGCGCAACCACCCACATGTCCTGGTGGGACTTCGACGGCGAACCCCTCTTCGCCCAGGAATATGCACACCTCTCGCAGGAGCTTGCCGAGTGCGCCCGCACCGCCCCGGTACTTCTCGGCGGCGACTTCAACTCCGCGGCGCACCTGCCCAACGAAGGCTACGCGTTCGTAACCTCCAGCGGTCTGATTGATACCCGCTCCCTGGCGGAGCACACCGACGGCGAGAACACCGTCCACCGCGAAATTGCGGGTTGGGAAGGTAGCACGGATGCCAAGCGCATCGACTTTGTCTTCGCAGATCGCCTGCTCACGGTCAACTCCCACGCGGTTGTCTTCCGTGACAACTCCCCCGAAGCAATCTCCGACCACAGCGGTCTGCTGCTAGAGATTGACCCCGAAAGCTGGGCACCGGAGAGCATCCTCACGCCCCTCAACCAGCTGCCCTAAACAACCCAAGGCTTAACCGCCCGCACCGCAGCAGGGCGAACCGCACAACACTCATCCACCCCAAAGGAGGGAACCCCAATGACGACCCAGACCCAGTGGTGGCAGGAACCCGTTGTCTACCAGATCTACCCCCGTTCCTTCAACGACTCCAACGGCGACGGCATCGGCGACCTGCCCGGCATCACCGAGAAGATTCCGTACCTGGCAGACCTCGGCATCGAGGTGCTGTGGCTCTCCCCCATCTACGCGTCCCCGAACGACGACAACGGCTACGACATCTCCGACTACCGTGCCATCATGACCGAGTTCGGCACCATGGACGACTTCGACAAGCTGCTCGAAACCGCGCACGAGCACGGCATCAAGCTCATGATGGACCTGGTGGTCAACCACACCTCCGACGAGCACGAATGGTTCAAGCAGGCACGCTCCTCCAAGGACAACCCCTACCGCGACTACTACATCTGGCGCGACCCCAAGGGCTTCGACGAGGACGGCAAGCCGATTCCGCCGAACAACTGGATTTCCTGCTTCAGCCCCTCCGTATGGGAGTGGGACGAGGCGACCGGCCAGTTCTACCTGCACTACTTCTCCGTCAAGCAGCCCGACCTGAACTGGGAGAACCCGAAGGTCCGCGAAGAGGTCTACGACATCATGCGCTTCTGGCTGGACAAGGGCGTGGACGGCTTCCGCATGGACGTCATCAACCTGATCTCTAAGGATCTCTCCTTCCCCGAGGACCCGGCAGTCCTCGCTGGCGGCCTCGACAACTCCCTTGCCGTCGCAGCTAACGGCCCGCGCGTGCACGAGTTCCTGCAGGAAATGAACCGCGAGGTGCTCAGCAAGTACCCGGTCATGACCGTGGGCGAAACCCCCTGCGTGACCGTGGACGACGCCGCACTCTACACCGGCTTCGACCGCAACGAGCTGCAGATGGTGTTCCAGTTCGAACACATGGACGTAGACGCCTCCGAAGGTGGCGTGACCGGCAAGTGGTCCGACCGCCGCTTCAACCTGGTTGACCTCAAGAAGGTCCTCACCCACTGGCAGGAGGGTCTGCACGGCCGCGGCTGGAACTCCCTGTACTGGAACAACCACGACCAGCCCCGCACCGTCTCCCGCTTCGGTAACGACTCCCCCGAGTACCGCACCGTCAGCGCCAAGATGCTGGGCACCGTACTGCACCTGATGCAGGGCACCCCCTACATCTACCAGGGTGAAGAGCTGGGCATGACCAACGTCTTCTTCGACGACGTCAAGGACTACAACGACCTGGAAATTCACGACTCCTGGCGCAAGTACGTTGAAGAGTCGGGCCGCGTCTCCGCCGAGGACATGCTGCGCTACATCAGCGCCTCCGGCCGCGACAACGCACGCACCCCCATGCAGTGGACCGCTGGCGAGAACGCAGGCTTCACCTCCGGCACCCCGTGGCTGAAGCTGAACCCGCGCTACACCGAAATCAACGCAGAAGCAGAGCTCGCAGACCCGGATTCCGTGTTCTACCACTACCGCGACCTGATTAGCCTGCGCCGTGAGCACCCGATCGTCCTGACCGGTGAGTACCGCCTCCTGGATGAAGAGGACGAGCAGGTCTACGCCTACCTGCGCGTGAACTCCGATGAGGACGCCGCTGCAACCGGCGAGCGCGCCCTGCTGGTCGTAGCTAACTTCACCGATGACACCGTTCAGCTGAACTACGCGGGCGGCAACCTGGATTCGGTGGTTCTGACCAACTCGCAGGCTCTCTCCCCGAACGAGCTGAAGGCTATCGAGAACACCCCGAAGCTGATTAGCTCGAACTACCGCGATGAGAACCGCGAGTTCACCGACGAGGGCACCCTGCTGCGCCCCTACGAGGCGAAGGTTTACCTCTTCGGCAACGCTAAGTAGGCACGCCCCAAAAATGTAATGCGCGAGGGGGATTCGGCACAGACATTCCGGTCCCCCTTCGCCCTATACTTCAATCACAGACACCTTTTCCCTCTTCGGCGTAACCGCCGGTACAGAAAGGCAATTATGAGCAACTCCGAGGCATACGAGGTTCCCTCCTACGAGGGCCGCCAGTGGTGGAAGGAAGCCGTGGTGTACCAGGTGTACCCCCGTTCCTTCAACGACGCGAACGGCGACGGTATCGGTGACCTGAAGGGTATCACCGATAAGCTGCCCTACCTGGCTAAGCTGGGTATCAACGTCATCTGGCTCTCCCCTGTGTTCGACTCGCCGAACGTGGATAACGGCTACGACATTTCCGATTACTTCGCCATCATGAGTGACTTCGGCACCATGGAAGACTTCGACGAGATGCTTGAGACCGCCCACAAGCACGGCATCAAGATCCTCATGGACCTGGTCGCGAACCACACCTCCGATCAGCACCCCTGGTTCAAGGAGTCCCGCTCCTCCAAGGACAACCCCTACCGCGACTACTACATTTGGAAGGACCCGAAGGGCTTCGACGAGGACGGCAACCCGATTCCTCCGAACAACTGGGCATCCGAGTTCGGTGGCCCGGCATGGGAGTGGGACGAGGCGACCGGCCAGTTCTACCTGCACATCTTCTTCAAGGAACAGCCCGACCTGAACTGGGAGAACGAGAAGGTTCGCGAGGACCTGTACTCCATGGTTCGCTGGTGGCTGGACAAGGGCGTTGACGGCTTCCGCCTGGACGCTATCAACATCATCTCCAAGCCCGAGGGCTTCCCGGATGACCCCTCCACCGACTTTGAGAAGCACACCTCCTCGATTCCGTTCGTCATCTCCAACGGCACCATGGTGCACCCGTGGATGAAGGAGCTCACCCGCGAGACCTTCAGCCGCTACGACGTGATGACCGTGGGCGAGACCAGCGCAACCAGCCCCGAGGACGCTAAGCTGTGGGCCGGCTACCACACCGGTGAGCTGAACATGATCTTCCACTTCGATCACATGGGCGTGGACAACGACCCGAACGGCTCCCTGGGCGGTAAGTGGTCCTACGCACCGTACAAGCTGACCGAGCTCAAGCGCATCCTGAACGACTGGCAGACCACCCTGGAGGGTAACGCCTGGGGTTCGCTGTACTGGAACAACCACGACCAGCCGCGCGTGGTTTCCCGTTTCGGTAACGATTCGGATGAGTTCCGCACCCTGTCCGCTAAGCAGCTGGCGACCACCCTGCACTTCATGCAGGGCACCCCGTACATCTACCAGGGTGAAGAAATCGGCATGACCAACGTGAAGTTCGATTCGATTGAGGACTACCGCGATGGTGACTCGATTCGCTTCTACGAGGACATGCACGTGGACCACAAGCGTCTGAGCCACGAAGAGGCGATGCAGGCGATCTACATCAAGGGCCGCGACAATGCTCGTACCCCGGTTCAGTGGGATGCTTCCGCTAACGGCGGTTTTAGCCCCGAGGGTGTGACCCCGTGGATTGCTGTGAACCCGAACTACCCGGCGATTAACGCTGAGGCTGTTCTGGCGGATGAGGACTCGGTCTTCTACCACTACCAGCAGCTGGTGGCGCTGCGCCGCGGTGAGCTGAAGGACCTGATGGTTTATGCGTCCTTCGCTCCGGTGGATTCGGTTCAGGTTCCGCACAACGAGGACGAGGCTGTGTACGCGTACACCCGTACCGGTGGCGCTGACGGTTCCCCGGCGAACGAGTCTCTGCTGGTGATTTCGAACTTCACCGCTGAAGAGCAGGAGCGTGACTTCGCGCTGCTGAACGAGGCTCGTGAGGCTGGCGCTCGTGTTGAGCTGGTGAGCTCCAACTACAAGGACGATGCGGGTTCGACCCTGCGCCCCTACGAGGCGAAGGTGTACCACATCGTACGCTAAGCGCTGTAGCTCGTTGAGTGCTACCGCGTGCCGATAAGGTGAATAGACAGTAGAAGGAGGGTGAGGCTTATGCCCCGCCCTCCTTTTGCTGTCTTTTTTGTTGTCTTCTTGGTGATCCCGGCGTGCTTTCTTGGCTCTGTTTAGCTGGCGAATACGAGTTGCAGGATTGGTACGGCGAGCGCGATCATTCCCAGGCTGACGACCGCGCCGGCGGCAATGACGGGGGCTGCGGTGCCTTCGTGCCGGTAGTGTGTTTCCAGGATGACGATGTTGGCGGCTGGCGGCAGGACCGCAAGGATGAAGAGCACCTGCGGATGCGCGAGTAGCTGGTCGAAGTGTATGCCCGCTGTATCGTGTGCCCAGCGGGCGAGCCCCAGCACGCCGACGCTGTAGACGCTCATGAGCACGGCGCGTAGGAGAGCCCATCCGGCGGCGCGGGTGAGGTCTGCGCGGTGCAGTTTGGCGGCACCGAGCCACATGCCCAGCACGATCATTCCGATAAAGCTGAAGACCCAGGTCAGTACCCGGTAGAAACCTGCCCCGTGCTGGCTCAGGATGGGCCCAGCGGGCAGGCAGAGTAGACCCACCACCACGGCGATAACGGGCGGGCTGGTACGCAGACCCCGCAACACCGTGAGGAGGGTCCCACCGTGACTCCTTGTGGCTTGTGTATCCGGTGCGTTGCCCTTCCCTGCCCCGGCATCTGTCTTGGAACCACCGCGTAGTAGCGAGGTTCCCAGGATATTGCCCATGATGGAGTTTCCGATGTACGCGCCAATGTAGACGCGCACGGCCTCATCGCCCCAGATGCCCGCGACCACGGGGATGCCGAAGAGTCCCGCGTTCAGGTAGACGAAGGCGAGCTTCTGCACGGGATCACGGGTAATCCGCCCGGCACCGAGCACGCCGAGGAGCATCAGCACCATGGTGGAGGCGGCAACAAAGAACAGCTCGGGACGGCTAGTGGCAACCGTGTAGATGATGACGGCGGGAATAATCCAGCGGGTCAGCAGGGTTGAGGCGCTTTCTTTGAGGCGGGTGCTCCAGCGTTCGGGTAGCAGTAGCGCGAGCCCCAGACCTAGACTTAGGTAGATGAGTGGGAGGATGATTCCCATGCTCGTTCCTTTCGCTGTAGCTCTGCTGTTTTTCGCCGCAATGGGGCGTGTCTAATAACCCTACCCTGAACCTTCAGGTTGAGGTTGATTATTTTTTCTCTATGGTTTTCGGATTTTTCGCGTCATATTGCATCATATTCCGTCAAACCCTCGTTTTTTATGCGGTTCGCTTCTAATCTTGAAATATAGAAAGAATATGTCCTCACCGTATTCTTTCAATCTATCGCCGACACTCATTTTCTCGCATCATTAGACGCACTGTTGTTTCTTCTCATGCGAGGTTATATATCCAGGAGCCCGCCATGCAGCAACCGTATCTTTCTTCTCCTCCCGAATCTGGAGGCGTCCCTCACCGGTCCGCAAAGAACCCCGCGAAGACGCAGGGGCAGCACGCCGGTGTGCATATTCCGTGGCGTTCTTCTGCGGCTCCCTCAGCCTCGAATATTTCGACCGTGGTAGCTGAACCTGTCGCCGTTGATAATGCGCCTGTAGCGTCTGTGAGCGACCCTGAGCGCACGTTTAGGGTTCCTCACCCGGTGTTGAGTGCTATCTCGTGGCTGATTGCGGCTGCAAGCGCTGCGTGGCTTGTGATTCTGGGCGTCTCGTTGGCGCTGAATGTCGCTTCGGGTGTGAGTCACGATTCTGAGTTTATGATGCTGACCTACGGCGTGTACATGGCGTGCGCGTTTGGGTTCTGTTGTTTTGGCACGTTTTTTGCTCTGCATTTTGGGTTGGGGTCGAGCGCTCATTGGCGTGATTCGATTCGTCACCCGAACCACCCGCACTAAACCGTTTTATTTCTTGATGTAGTTTTGTGGGTACTTTCGAGGTATTTATGGAGTGCATTTCTTTTATTTAGACTCACGGTTTAAATAAATAGACGATTTTTTATAAATTTGAAAAATATCCGCCCAGAAATTTTCTACATGTTCTTACGCAAGAAGCCGCCCGGCGCATCCACAACAGGATGCACCGGGCGGCTTTTTCACGGGAGGAGCTTCACTCCCCCACAGGGATTATTACTCCCACTCAATGGTTCCCGGGGGCTTGGAGGTAACGTCCAGCACCACTCGGTTAACGTCCTTGACCTCGTTCGTAATACGGTTCGAGATCTTAGCCAGCAGGTCGTACGGCAGGCGCGACCAGTCAGCGGTCATTGCGTCTTCCGAAGAGACCGGGCGCAGAACAATCGGGTGACCGTAGGTACGACCGTCGCCCTGAACGCCCACGGAGCGAACGCCAGCCAGCAGAACTACGGGGCACTGCCAGATGTGCTCGTCCTGACCTGCTGCGGTCAGTTCTTCACGCACGATAGCGTCAGCGGCACGCAGGGTCTCCAGGTTCTCGCGGTTAACCTCGCCGACAATGCGGATGCCCAGGCCGGGGCCGGGGAAGGGCTGACGCGCCACGATCTTCTCGGGAACGCCGAGCTCACGACCGATAGCGCGGACCTCGTCCTTGAACAGGGTGCGCAGCGGCTCAACCAGTTCGAAGGTCAGGTCGTCGGGAAGGCCGCCCACGTTGTGGTGGCTCTTAATGTTTGCGGTGCCGTCGCCGCCGCCGGACTCGACAACATCCGGGTACAGGGTGCCCTGGACCAGGAACTTGATGTCTGCGCCTTCTTCGCCAGCTTCGGCAATCAGCTTGCGCTGTGCCTCTTCAAAGGAGCGGATGAACTCGCGGCCGATAGCCTTACGCTTTGCCTCGGGCTCGGTGATGCCCTCGAGTGCGGAGAGGAAACGCTCCGACTCGTCGATGGTGATGACCTTAATGCCCATGGATGCTGCGTAGTCCTGCTCGACCTGTTCACGCTCGCCCTCACGGAGCAGACCGTGGTCGATGAAGAAGCAGGTGAGCTGGTCGCCGACAGCCTTGTGCACGAGTGCTGCCGCCACGGAGGAGTCAACGCCGCCGGAGAGCGCGCAGATGACGCGGTCGCTACCGACCTGCTCGCGGATCTTAGCGACCTGCTCCTCGATGATGTTGTTGGTGGACCAGGTGGGCTTCAGGCCTGCCACATTGTAGAGGAAGTTCTCCAGGGCGACCTGGCCGTAGTCGGAGTGCTTCACCTCGGGGTGCCACTGCACGCCGCCGAGCTTACGGGACTCGTCCACGAATGCTGCCACGGATGCGCCGGGGGTCTTTGCCAGCACCTCGAAGCCTTCGGGGGCTTCGGTCACGGAGTCGCCGTGAGACATCCACACGTTCTGGGTGGTGGGGGTGCCGGTCAGGAAGGAGGAGTTCTCGGCGCAGACCACAGCGTCAGTTGCGCCGTATTCGCGCAGGCCGGTCTGGGCGACGGTGCCGCCGAGGGTCTGGGCCATCACCTGGAAGCCGTAGCAGATACCGAAAATCGGCACGCCAGCTTCGAAGAGGGCCTTGTCGCCCTTGGGTGCGCCATCGGCGTAGACCGAGGAGGGGCCACCGGAGAGCACGATGGCTGCCGGGTTCTTGGCGAGCATCTTCTCGGTGCTCATGGAGTGGGGGACGATTTCGGAGTAGATGCCGGCTTCACGCACGCGGCGAGCGATGAGCTGCGCGTACTGTGCACCGTAATCTACCACCAGGACGGGACGCTCTTCGAGCTGGTCCAGGTTCACAGAGTTGGTCACGAAAATTACCTCAACGTGTTGGTACTAATCCGCGCACTTGCGCGGGGATACATCTATTTTACGCTATCGCTGTACGCCGCCGACGGCACGTAGACACTCCCCCATCCGGAGGTGCCGCTACATGTCCTAACGGGGTAGAGCGCGCGTATAGAAAGCACCGCCCGGCGACCGGCAGACCAAAACCTGCCAACCGCCAAGCGGTGATTCATGAAGCTACATTAGCCGCGGTAGGAAGGAACCACAGTCAGTTCCGCCTTCTGGAACTTCTTCAGATCCAAGTAACCGCAGTTAGCCATTGCGCGCTTGAGCGCACCGACAATGTTGCTGGTGCCGTTCACGTGGTGCGAAGGACCGTACAGGACCTCCTCCAGGGAGCCGACAACACCCAGCGGGGTGCGCACGCCGCGCGGGAAGTCCAGCGAGTGCGCCTCGTTGCCCCAGTACCAGCCCTGGCCGGGAGCCTCGGATGCGCGAGCCAGCGGAGCGCCCAGCATGACAGCGTCAGCGCCCAGTGCGAGCGCCTTCACCATGTCGCCGGAGCGGCCCAGGGAGCCGTCAGCGATCACGTGTACGTAGCGGCCGCCGGACTCGTCCAGGTAGTCGGAACGTGCCGCTGCCACGTCGGCGATAGCGGTTGCCATGGGTGCGGAGATGCCCAGGCCCTGGCGGGTGGTCTGCGCGGAGCCGCCGCCGAAGCCAACCAGCACACCGGCGGCACCGGTACGCATCAGGTGCTTAGCCTGCGAGTAGCCAGCCACGCCACCGACGATGACGGGAACGTCCAGCTCGTAGATGAACTTCTTCAGGTTCAGCGGCTCGTGAGAGGTCGAAATGTGCTCAGCAGAGACGGATGCACCGCGGATAACGAACAGCTCAACGCCAGCCTTCACCACAGTCTCGTAGTGCTCCTGGGTGTTCTGCGGGCTCAGGGAGCCGGCAACAACCACACCGGAGTCACGAATCTCTTCCAAGCGTGCAGTAATCAGTTCCGGCTTAATCGGCTCGGAGTAAATCTGCTGCATGCGGGTAGTTGCGGAGGCGGGATCTGCCTCGGGCAGCTCAACAATCTCGTCGAGCAGCGGCTGCGGGTCCTCGTAGCGGGTCCACAGGCCCTCGAGGTTCAGCACGCCCAGGCCACCCAGCTTGCCCAGGGCAATGGCGGTCGCCGGGGACATGACCGAGTCCATGGGCGCACCAATAATCGGGGTGTCGAACTTGAAGGCGTCAATCTGCCAGGAGGTGTCGACATCGCGGCGGTCGCGAGTACGGCGGGTGGGTACCAGCGCTACATCGTCCAGGGAGTAGGTGGGGCGGGCGTTCTTGGAGAGGCCAATCTGAATTTCAGACATGGGGTGAATCCTTTCGAATTCGGTTTGAGGGGTGCCGCTGGGCGTTATTCGCGCCGATGCCCGCCCCCGATACCGTAGCGGGTATGGGGCGGGCTCAACGGCGCACGGTGTGCACACCATGCGGCGAATCATCGTTAGTGATGCGTTTTAGCGGCGGTAGTTCGGTGCCTCAACGGTCATCATGATGTCGTGCGGGTGCGATTCCTTCAGGCCTGCGGGGGTGATGCGCACGAACTGACCCTTGTACTTGAGCTCCTCGATGGTGCGGGAACCGACGTAGAACATGGTCTGGCGCAGGCCGCCTTCGAGCTGGTGAATCACTGCGGAGAGCGGGCCGCGGAAGGGAACCTGACCCTCAATACCCTCGGGGATCAGCTTCTCTTCGCTGGAGACGTCAGCCTGGAAGTAGCGGTCCTTGGAGAAGGACTTGTGGCGGCCGCGGGTCTGCATTGCGCCGAGCGAACCCATGCCGCGGTATGCCTTGTACTGCTTACCGTTCATGAAGATCAGCTCACCGGGAGACTCGGTAGTACCAGCAAGCAGGGAACCGAGCATCACGGAGTCAGCGCCAGCAACCAGTGCCTTGCCAATCTCGCCGGAGTGCTGCATACCGCCGTCAGCAATCAGCGGCACACCTGCCGGGATTGCTGCCTTAGCGGACTCGTTGATAGCGGTCACCTGGGGAACGCCAACACCGGCGATAATGCGGGTGGTGCAGATGGAGCCGGGACCAACGCCAACCTTCACGCCGTCAGCGCCAGCGTCAATGATTGCCTGTGCGCCCAGGCGGGTTGCAGCCTGGCCACCGATGACGTCCACGTGTGCTGCGGCGGGGTCCTTCTTCAGGCGGGCGATCATGTCGAGCACGCCCTGGGAGTGACCGTTTGCGGTATCCACGAACAGTGCGTCGACGCCAGCCTCGACCAGGGTCATTGCACGCTCGTAGCCGTCACCGAAGAAACCGATAGCGGCACCGGCACGCAGGCGGCCATCCTCATCCTTGGTGGCGCGGGGGTACTGCTCGGTCTTGACGAAGTCCTTCAGGGTAATCAGACCGGCGAGCTTGCCTGCGTCGTCAACCAGGGGCAGACGCTCAATCTTGTTGTGGGACAGCAGTGCGAACGCCTCGTCCTTGGTGACGCTGGGGTGCGCGGTGACCAGCGGCATGGGGGTCATGATGTCGCGAACGCGAATGCCGTCGTAGTCGGAGCGGGAGATGTAGCGGATATCGCGGTTGGTGATGATACCTTCCAGCACGCCCTCTTCGCTGACAACCGGCAGACCGGAAACCTTGTAGTAGCCGCAGACCTCGTCGTACTCAGCGATGGTTGCGTCAGCACCGATGGTGACGGGGTTGATAATCATGCCGGACTCGGAGCGCTTCACGCGGTCAACGTGTGCAGCCTGATCCTCGATGGAAAGGTTGCGGTGGATAACACCCATACCGCCCAGACGTGCCATAGCGATTGCCATAGCGGAATCGGTCACGGTGTCCATTGCCGCGGAGATGATGGGGGTGTTCAGGGTGATGCGCTTGGACAGGCGGGTGGAGGTGTCCGCATCGGAGGGGATGACGTCGGTGTTGCCGGGCAGCAGCAGCACGTCATCGTAGGTCAGGCCGGTGAAGCCGAAGGGATCCTCGGACAGAGCGGTGGGAATGGTCATTGTCTACCTTTCGGATGCTGGCTTCATCGGTGAGAAGCTCAGCCTATACGTTGCGTATGTCAAGATGCGGTACGACCCGCCTGCTCGCACCCCACAAGGTGGTTTGAGCGCAAACGGGAGCAGCTTACCTTCTATAGTAAACCGCTAAAGGTTTCTTTGCTGAGAAGCACTCATAGTAAGCACCCCTCAGCGGGAGGCCGCCGGTAGGTTCTAGCGCACTCACGAACGCGAGCGCACCCGAGCCTACCGACAGCGAGTGCCCGGTACCGCCTCCAGTTCAGGGGGCAGTACCGGGCACACACACTTTTTAGTCTTCTTCTGTTTCTTCGGGCTTCTCAACCACCAGGGTCTCGGTGGTCAGCACCAGAGCCGCGATGGAGGAGGCGTTCTGCAGGGCCGAACGAGTCACCTTCACCGGGTCAATCACGCCGGCCTCAATCAGGTCGCCGTACTCGCCGGTCTTGGCGTTGTAGCCGTGACCCACGGGCAGCTCGGAGACCTTGGAGACGATGACGTAGCCGTCCTCGCCGGCGTTCTCAGCAATCCAGCGCAGCGGCTGAACCAGGGCGCGGCGAACAATCTGCACGCCCACGTTTGCGTCGTGGTTATCCAGCTCCAGGCCGTCCAGCGCCTTCAGAGCGTGGACCAGCGCGGAACCACCACCGGAGACAATGCCCTCTTCCAGGGCTGCGCGGGTGGAGGAGACAGCATCCTCGATGCGGTGCTTGCGCTCCTTCGCCTCAACCTCGGTTGCGGCACCGACCTTGATGACGCCCACGCCGCCGGCCAGCTTAGCCAGGCGCTCCTTGAGCTTCTCGCGGTCCCACTCGGAATCCACGCGCTCGATTTCGCGGCGCAGCTGCTGCACGCGGTCCTCGATGGCCTCGGGGTCGCCGCCGCCGTCCACGATGGTGGTGTGGGACTTGGTGACGGTCACGCGGCGTGCCGAGCCCAGGTGCTCCAGGGTAACCTGCGGCAGGTCGATGCCGAGCTCGCCGGTCACGACGGTACCGCCGGTCAGGATTGCGAGATCCTGCATGATGGCCTTGCGGCGGTCACCGAAACCGGGGGCCTTCAGAGCCACCACGTTGATGGTGCCGCGCAGCTTGTTCACGACCAGGGCGGAGAGCGCCTCACCGTCAACGTCTTCAGCGATGATGGTCAGCGGCTTCTTGGCCTGAACGATCTTTTCGAGCACGGGCATGATCTCTGCGATGGTGGAAATCTTGCCCTGGTAGAGCAACACCAGGGTGTTCTCCAGGACAGCCTCGCCGCGCTCGGCGTCGGTGACGAAGGAGGGAGAGAGGTAGCCCTTGTCGAACTGCATACCCTCGGTAATCTCCAGCTCAATCTCGGTGGAGGAACCATCCTCGATGGTGATGACGCCGTCCTGGCCGACCTTCTCGAAGGCGCGAGCCAGCAGCTCACCAATCTGCTCGGACTGGGCGGAGATAGCGGCGACGTGCGCCACCTCGGGGCCCTGCACGGGGCGTGCGTTCTCGAGCAGGCGTGCGGAGACAGCCTCCACGGCCGCCTCGATGCCGCGCTTGACGTCCGCGGGAGCCGCGCCGCTGGTCACGTTGCGCAGGCCCTCGTTCACCAGCGCCTGCGCGAGCACGGTTGCGGTGGTGGTGCCGTCACCGGCAACGTCGTTGGTCTTGGTGGCGACTTCCTTCGCCAGCTGGGCGCCCAGGTTCTCGTACGGGTCGTCCAGTTCAATCTCGCGGGCAATGGACACGCCGTCGTTGGTGATGACGGGCGCACCCCACTGCTTATCGAGCACAACATTGCGCCCGCGCGGGCCAAGGGTTACCTTGACCGCGTTTGCCAGCTTATCGACGCCGGCCTGCAGGGACTTGCGGGCGGCATCGTTGAATTCAAGCTGCTTAGCCATGTGTTCGCTACTCCTAGTGCGTCACAGAAAGAAAATGAGGGGGCAGATGATAGCTCATGCGCCGCACCGGGTGAACGGTACGGCGCATGAGTATTCGAAGTGATTAGTCGACGATTGCCAGCACGTCGCGTGCGGAGAGAATCAGGTACTCCTCGCCCTGGTACTTGACCTCGGTGCCACCGTAGCGGGAGAACACGACAACGTCGCCTTCCTTGATGTCAACGGGGATGCGGTTGCCCTTCTCATCCACGCGGCCGGGGCCAACGGCGACAACGCGTGCTTCCTGCGGCTTTTCCTTCGCAGTTTCGGGGATGACCAGACCGGATGCGGTGGTCTGCTCAGCCTGTTCAATCTTGATAACGACGCGGTCTTCCAGCGGCTTGATGGCCATAATCGGTTCCTCCGGATTGTGGATTGACGTTTAATGCGAGACAGCGGCGCAGTGGTGCGCCCAATGTACTGTCTCGAGTGCTACCTCAACTCTAATTTCACCTGCGCTTTCGGTCAAGAAAAGTAGCGCTCTGCCGGGGTGTTTCACCGCAAGGCGAACGCTGAGCAAAAAGCTGGGCGGCACGGGCTGCACTGTGGGGTTTCGGCAGGCATACTCGGGGACGCGCCCGTGGCATGCCACCCCGTAAAATGAGGAGCATGCCTACCTCCCCTTTTACCCCCGCCGCTGAGCTTCCGTTCAGCGCCGAAGCGCTCGCGGCAGCCGATGAGCTCTACCCGCTGGATTCGGACACCCTCAGCGCCGTCACGTCTTTGCGTTCGCGCGGTTTTACCCCCGAGGAGTCCGCGCAGATTATTTCACTGGCACAGGCTCGCACCCGTGCGCGTGCCAAGTTCGGCGAGCGCGCCCGCGTCCTCATGCTGACTCAGGAGGCGGCGGAGCAGGCGACCCGCCCGGTGATTGCGCATTATCGCGCTCAGCGTCTGCGTCCGGCTGCCGGTACGGTGGCTGATTTGGGGTGCGGTATTGCCTCGGATTCTGCCGTGTATGCGGCGGATCGCGGCGCCGTGGTTGCGGTGGAGCTGGACCCGTTGACAGCTTCTTTTGCGGCGAAAAACCTTGAATTCTGCCCGCAGGCACGCGTGTATTCGGGCGATGTGACCGACTATGTGCACGGCGAGCTTCTGGACGCCGCTGGCGATCCGGCGGGCATCGTGTGGATGGACCCGGCACGCCGTAAGCTGCGCGGTGCGAAGAAGGCTCAGACGGAGCGTCTTTTTGATCCTGAGGCGTTCTCTCCCCCGTTCTCGTTCGTGCTGAATCTGGCGCGTACGGGCGTGCCGATGGGCGTGAAGCTGGGTCCCGGTTTTCCGCATGAGGGCATCCCCTCCCCCGAGGACATTGCCTCGGAGGCGAACCCAGCCCCGCGTGTTGAGGCGGAGTGGATTCAGTCGGAGGGGTCCCTCGCCGAGCTGGTGCTCTGGTTTAACGCGTTGGCGCAGGAGGGTGTGGCTCGCACCGCAACTTCGGTGCGTGAGCTGCCCGCTGAAGAAGCCGACCTCGGTGAAAGCCCCGAGGAAATCCCCAACGAAAGCTCTAACGAAGACTCCAAGAAAACCAGCGCCCTACTACCGCCCTACGAGGCGGTGAGCTTCCGTAGCCCCCTCACGGCTGAAGAGGCGGAGCAGAGCGTTGAAGTTCCGGTGTCCCTGCCGCAGCCAGATGAATACCTGCTGGAGCCCGCCCCGGCGATTGTGCGCTCGCACCTGGTCGCGGAGTTTGCGCAGAGTATTGGTGCGCACCTACTGGATGAGCACCTGGCGTACCTGTGTTCTGCAGAGCCGGTGGAGCATCCGCTGGTCGCCTGCTATGAGGTGCTGGAGGAGATTCCCCTGCAGGAGAAGCAGCTGAAGCGTTGGGTGCGTGAGCAGGGCTTTACGGCGCTGACGATTAAGAAGCGTGGCGTGGATATTGTTCCGGAGCAGTTGCGTGCGCGCCTGCTGGGTTCTGCAGGTTCTAAGACCTCTAAGAAAAAACAGAAAAAGAATGCTAATTCTTCTTCGGGTGCGCAGGAGCCCACCTACCGTCCGGCAACCCTGGTCTTCACCCGCATCGGTTCGGGCAGGGACTCGCGCCGTATCGGCTGGCACGTGCGCCCGCTCTAGCCTCGCCCAACCCCAACTACCCAGCACCGTGCTCAGTTACCGTTCGTGACGATTCGTTACGGTACCGTTTTCGGATTCTGCACTCGACAGGGCGCTGAGCACCGCTAGACCGTACACTAGATACAGTGCCTAATGAGAAGATACGGGCCTAATAAAGATACGAGGCCCAGTAGAGGTACTCCCCCGCGGAGCCGGCTCTCACCAGCTAGTACCCTGCCGGGCCGAACCCACCGATAGCAAACTTCCGTAGTCGGCACTGTGCACGACACTATTTCCAGACGCAGGAAAGGCCATATGATCGACTTTGCTTCCTCCCCGCAGTCCACTCTCGGCGTGGAATGGGAGATTGCACTTATCGACCGTGAAAGCGGCGAACTGACCCAGCGCGCCGGTGAGGTGCTGTCCATCCTGCGCGAGCACCGCCCCGAGCTACTCGAGCCCGCCTCCGACCGCGCGCACGTGACCGGCGAATTCCTGGAGAACACCATCGAAGTGGTGACCGGCATCTGCCACACCGTCGCCGAGGCATGCCGCCAACTGCAGGAGCTGACCGACACCATCCGCGAGATTACCGATGACCTGGGCATTGAGTTCTACCCCGCCGGCACGCACCCCTTCTCCCACTGGGCTGATCAGCCGGTCGTGGCGAAGGAACGCTACCAGCGCGTGGTCGAGCGTGCCCAGTACTGGGGCCGCCACATGGTCATTTACGGCGTGCACGTGCACGTCGGCATTGACTCCCGCGATAAGGTTCTGCCGCTCATTGACGCGCTGACCAACTACGGCCCGCACCTGCTGGCGCTTTCGTGCTCCTCCCCCTACTGGGATGGAATCGACACCGGCTATGCTTCGCACCGCACCCAGCTTTACCAGCAGCTGCCGACCAACGGCCTGCCCTTCCACTTTGACACCTGGGAGCAGTACAGCGAGTACCTGGAATCGCTGGTGGCAACCGATGTGATTAACGACCCGAGCGAGGACCGTTGGGATGTGCGCCCGGTTCCGCGCTACGGCACCATTGAGATGCGCTACTGCGATGGCCTCGCCTCCCTGCCGGATGTTGCCGCGATCGTGGCGTTCACGCAGTGCCTGGTGGAGTACTTCTCCCGCCGCATTGAGGCGGGCGAAAGCATTGAAGTGCTCGCCCCCTGGCACGCGCAGGAGAATAAGTGGCGCGTAGCCCGCTACGGCCTGGAGGCTAAGATCGTAGTCTCCAACGAGCCGGTACAGCGCACCCTGCGCGAAGATTTCGAACTGCTTCTGCCCAAGCTGGAGCCGGTGGCACGCGACCTTGACTGCGAGCTGGAGCTGGCGCAGGTGCGTCGCATCCTTGTGGAGGGTACCGGTGCGGATCGCCAGCGTGCGGTCTTCGAGAAGACCGGCTCTCTGCGTGAGGTGGCGCTGGATGTTGCCGCGCAGTCCCGCGCGCGAGCACTGCGCTAGAGCCGATTCCCCCCCAACTAAAGCTTGAATACAGAAATGCCTCGGCGCACTCCTTTGGGAGACTGCGCCGAGGCATTTCTATGAGTATTTTTGAGGCGAGCCACAGGAACGCGCCCGCACTGCCCTTCTGAAGCAGGACGTTTAGAACAGCCCGCCTAGAAGCAGACCGTGGTCACCGGCAGGGAGGAGTCCGTCGTGAAGTCCACGCCCGAGGGCTCACGACCGGCGGCGACCAGGCGGGCGCCCAGGGCGGCAACCATAGCGCCGTTATCGGTGCACAGGGTGAACTTCGGGATAATCAGACGCACCCCCTCAGAGGCGCATCGGGCAGCAAGCAGCTCACGCAGGCGCGAGTTAGCCGCAACGCCACCGCCGAGTAGCAGGGTCTTCATGCCCTGCTCGCGGCAGGCAAGCATCGCCTTCTTGGTGATGACGTCCACGACCGCCTCCTGGAAGGACGCGGCAATATCGGCGACCGGGACCTCTTCACCGGCGGCTTCAAAGCTTTCGATCACGCGCGCCACTGCGGTCTTCAGGCCCGAGAAGGAGAAGTCGTAGCGATGCTCTCCGGGGTTCTCGGCGGTGCCCATGAATTTGCGGTTCGACAGGCCGCGCGGGAACACGAAGGCGTTGCGGTTGCCCTCTGCGGCGGCGCGGTCGATGGCGGGGCCGCCCGGGTAGTTGAGGCCGAGCAGTCGGGCGACCTTGTCGTAGGCCTCGCCGGCGGCGTCATCCAGGGTTGCGCCGAGCAGGCGCACATCGGAGGTAATGTCTCGCACCTGCAGGATTTCGGTGTGACCGCCAGAGACCAGCAGCGCACCCAGACCACCGGAACCGGCATTCGCCAGCAGGTCGGAGCCGTCTTCGGTGCCGTTGTCCTCCAGCAGGCCAACGCCAACGTGGGCGACCAGGTGGTTAATGCCGTAGAGGGGCTTGCCGGTGGCGATAGCGAGCGCCTTCGCCGCGGAGACACCCACCATGAGTGCGCCCGCCAGGCCGGGGCCCGCCGTGACGGCGATAGCGTCCACCTCGTCGAGGGTGATGTCCGCTTCGGCGAGTGCCGCCTTGAGGGCGGGAATCATGGCGTCCAGGTGGGCACGGGAGGCGATTTCGGGAATCACGCCGCCAAAGCGCACGTGCTCTTCCATGGAGGAGGAGATGGTGTTGCTGAGCAGCTGTGCACCGCGCACAATGCCGATACCGGTCTCATCGCAGGAGGATTCGATGCCCAGAACGAGGGGTTCGCGAGTGCTCATAGTTCGTCTTTCTGTTGCGCTGTCTGCGCGTAGTGCTTCTTGATGCTGTGGTGTAAAGGTGATGTGGCGGAAAGGTGCCAAGTATTACTGGGAGTGATGCACCGTTTAGCTCAACAGGCTATTTAGAACGTGCATTCCATAATGATGGCGTCGGTTCCGTCATCGTAGTAGCCGCGGCGTACGTGAATCGCACGGTAGCCGTTGCGTTCGTAGAGGCGCTGGGCGCGCGGGTTGTCGGCACGCACCTCCAGTAGGATGCGCTCGGCACCCAGCTCGCGGGCACGCTCGTGCATCTGCTCGAGCATGGCTCGGCCGTAACCGTGGCCCTCGTACTCGGGAAGCACGCCGATGGTTTGAACGTCGGCGGTGTCGGCTACGACCATGGTTCCGCAGTAGCCGATGGCGCGCCAGTCACCCTCATTACCTTCCGAGCCTTCTGCGGGCAGTTCGAGCATGTAGTAGGTGCGGGTCGGGTGGGTCAGCTCTTCGAGGAACATGTCGATGTGCCAGGCGTCGGCGGGAAACAGGGTGGTCTCCATGCGGTGCATTGCCTGCACGTCCGCGAGTTCGGCAACGCGCAATCGGGCGCCCAGTGCCAGGTTATTCAGCGCCAGGTCGTCTCGCACGATATTTTCAGAGTTCTCAGCGGTGCTCATTTAGCTCTCCTTCTGCGCCGCAGTCTGTGCAGTAGCCTGACCAGCAGCCTGTGCCGCCTGCTTCTGCTGGCGGGCGAGCATCGCGGCGGGGACCTTCGCATCCGAATCGCGCAGGTACTGGGCGGAGGTGTCCTCGCTCAGGTTCTGCACACCCAGGCGTGCCGCGGCGGCGACCAGGTACTCGGCGTGCGGGTGAACCTCCCGGGCGGAATCGACGATAGTCCAGCCATGCTCTTCGAGGGTCTCGGCGTACAGTCCGGCGCCGTAACCGTAGGCGTAAGAGGGCCCCTCACCGGGCAGAATTTCGGAGGCGGGGCATACGTTCGGGCCGTCCACCAGGGTGTAGCCTTCGGCGTTCACGCGGTAGCGGGCGGAGTAGACTTCGCGGCGACGCGCGTCGGAGAGTACGAGCAGCTCAGTACCTTCTACAGGCTCAGCACCTTCAGCAGAGGCGAACGCTCGTTCTACATTCTCTTCCCCGGCTGTGTCTCCAGCTGCGTCCCCGGCAACCACGCCAGACACAGCACGCTCAGCCAGCGCGGTCAGGCTCATCATGCCGTACACCGGCACCGACCAGGCAAAACCCAGAGCGCGCGCAGTAACGATACCGGCGCGAAGGCCCGTAAAAGGTCCCGGACCGGTACCGGTCAGAATTGCATCCAAATCTTCGCCGCGCACGCCAGCGTCCTGCAGGGCCGCCTGCGCGTAGGGGCCCATCACCTCGGCGTGGGAGCGGGTATCTTCACTCTCGTAGCGGGCGAGGATTTCGAAGGACGCACCGGCTTCGGAGCCGTGCACACGGGCGAGCGCCACAGATGCGGTGGCGGATGAATCAAGGGCAAGTACTAGCACCCTATCATTCTAACGCGCGGGCTCTAGGCGCTCTGCAGGGCTTCTTTCAGGGCGTCGAAAGCGTGCTCCCAGCGGGGGCCGAAGGCTCGTACCCGCAGCAGGCGAGGCTCGGGGGTGTCCGCGTCCTCGTCGCTTTCGTCATCTTCGTCGTCCCAGCTGAACTCTTCGGCACCAGAGTAGGCGAAGCGTGCATCCGCGCCGGTCAGACGGGTGAAGTCCAGCTCCAGGCGGGAATCGCTCAGGTGCTCAGCCTTATCGCGACCCCACTCGATGACGGTCACCGAGCGCGGCAGGGAGAACTCCAGATCCAGGTCGTCGAGCTCTTCGGCGCTGGAGAGGCGGTAGGCGTCCACGTGCACCAGGTCGGGGCCGCCGGGGCGGGGGCCGTCCGGCAGGTTCGGGTGCACGCGCGAGAGCACGAAGGTCGGTGAGATAACGCCTTCACGCACGCCCAGGCCTTCACCCAGGGAGCGGGTGAACGTGGTCTTACCCGCGCCGAGCTCGCCCGAGAGCAACAGTACGTCCCCGGCGTTCAGGTGCTGCGCCAGGGTGAGCGCCAGGCGGCGGGTATGGTCGGGGCCGGTCACATCCAGGTCGAGTGCGGCAGAAATATACTCAGAGCTCATTAGCCCTCCTGCTCCTGCCCGGTACCCCACAGCTCGTTCAGCTCAGCTTCAACCCAGGAGCCGCCAACATAGAGGCGCTCCACGCGGGACGAAATGCGGGTCACGATTTCGTAGTTAATGGTCTGCGCGGCATCCGCCCACTCTTCCACGGGCGGATTCTCACCGGCACCAAAAAGGATGGCAGGCGCCCCCAGGTAGCCCAGGGCGGGGTCGCTCAGACCGGGTTCGCCCAGGTCAACAACCATCTGGTCCATGGCGACGCGACCAACCACGCGGTAGGTCGTGCCCTCCGCGTTGTTAGGCACGGAGCCGTTCTCCGTATTCTGCGCGCCCGGGTAGATGCGCACCGGCGCGTTCTCCGCAATGCGCGGCACACCGTCCGCGTAGCCAAGCGGAACCAACGCCAGGGTAGTTGCCTTGGGAGTGTGGTAGCGCAAACCGTAGGAAACGCCCTGACCTGCCGGGACTTCCTTCACCGCGGCGATGTAGCTACCCACCGTCATGACGGGCTTCAAGCCCAAGTCCTCAGAGGTGACCCCCGGCAGCGGAGAGAGACCGTACAGAGCAAGGCCGCAACGCACACCGTCACCGAGCAGACGCTCCTCCGTATCCCACCCCTCCAGGGAGGCGGTCAGGGTCGCCGGCGAATTCGCCAGGTGCACAATCTTCGGGTCCAGGCCAGCCTCGCGTGCCTGGGCCACAAACGTATCCAGGGTGTCGAGCTGCTGGGCAGTCTCGGCGCGGGTCGGCTCGTCCGCAACCGCCAGGTGGCTGAAAATACCCTCAACCGTAATCAGACCGGCATCCTCCAGGGAGGCGGCGCGAGCCACCAGCGCGGGCCAATCCGCCGCGGTGGCGCCGTTACGACCCAGACCGGTATCAGCCTTCAGATGCACGATAGCGCGCTCGCCGGTGCGTTCAGCGGCGGCGGCTACCGCCTCCAGGTCCCAGCCGGAAACGCCCAGACGAATCTTCTCCTGCAGTGCCGCATCAAAGTCGGTGGAGGGGGTGTGCAGCCACGCCATGAGCGGCGCGTCAATACCGTCAGCACGCAGTTCCAGGGCCTCGTTCACGTGCACCACGCCCAGCAGGTCGGCACCGGCAGCAATAGCTGAACGTGCCACCGGGTACGCGCCGTGACCGTACGCATCCGCCTTAATCACGGCAATGAGCATGCGGTCACCAATGAGTTCCTTGAGGCGGCGCACGTTATGTTCCAGCGCGTCAAGGTCAATCGTGGCGCTACGTTCCACCTGGCCGGGAGTGCAGGGCGGGCAGTAAAGCGGTTCGGCAGGCTGCTGAGGGTGAGTCATGGTCCTTCACGGTCCTTCTGACGGGCGGGTACTACAGGCTGCGCTTGGTCAGCCTCTCTTCTACTAAATTCTAGACCTCCCGGTGTGCGAAAGTCCTATCGCGCTACACTAGGTCAGGTACACCTTTGAGAGAGGAAAGCATCGATGAGCACTCTGCCGCCGGTTCGGACGGTTCACGTGTATTCCATGCACACCGACCCCTTTGCGCAGCCCGGTAGCGGAGATGCAGGCGGCATGAACGTCTATATTGCCCGGTCGGTGCACGCCATGCTGGAGCTCGATCCGGAGCTGCGGGTTGAGGTTTTCACGCTGGACCGCGGTGAGGCGCTTCCGGCTGATTCGCCGTTCCGTCAGCCTCCTCAGCCCGGCGAGCGCATTGTGCGCCACAGCCTTGATCTTCCGTCCGCTCGTGGTCTTTCGAAGAACGAGTTAGCTACGGTCACCGATGATTTTGCGCATGCGTGCGTGGAGCAGGCACTGTACACCCCAGATATTATTCACGCCCACTACTGGCTATCTGGTCAGGCTGCGGCTCGCGCATCCCAGCTGTGGTCGGCTCAGGGCGTTGGATTCCCGGTTCCCGTTCTTTTCACTCCGCATACGACGGCTGCCGCCAAGGATGCGCGCCGCGGCGAAGGTGAAGCGCCCGAGTCTGAGGAACGATACCGCGCCGAGCGTCTGATGAGTAGCTCCGCGAGCCAGGTGATTGTGAATACTCCCCTGGAGGCGCAGCAGATGGGCGAGTACTACGGTACGGATGCGCAGAAGCTTGCCATTATCCCGCCGGGTGTTGACACCTCGATTTTCCATACGATTCCGGGGGTGCATCCGCTCAACGACACCTCGGAGACTCGTTGCCGCATTGTGTTTGCCGGTAGGCCTCAGCCGTTGAAGGGCCCGCATCTGCTGGTGGAGGCGCTCGCACTGCTCCCGGATGACCTGCAGGTGGATGTGGACATTATTGGTCGTTCCGATTCGGATTATGAGCGCCGCCTCCTGGAGCGCGCGGAGCAGCTGGGCGTGGCAGATCGGGTGCATTTGAAGGCCCCAGTTCCGGCGTCTGAGCTGGCGAATATTTTCCGTGCCGCCGATATTGTGGCGTCCCCTTCTTCTTCTGAAACGTTCGGTCTGGTGGCGCTGGAGGCGCAGGCGTGCGGCGCGGCGGTGCTCGCTACGGATGCTGACGGTTTGCGCTATGCGGTGGAGAACCATCGTACGGGTCTGCTGGTGGCGCCTCGTACCCCGGAGCGTTGGGCGGCGGCTATTGAGCGTCTAGTGCGTGCCCCGTATTTACGTCATTCGTTGGGCGCGAACGCCGCGGCGCGTGCCCGCACGATGGGTTGGGATCAGACTGCGCGTAGGACCCTTGAAGCTTATGCCGAGGTACGTCAGGGTATCTCGCAGTAATTTATTTTTGACGTTGTGAGGAGTTTTAATGTCTTTCTCCATGAGCCGCGATGAGTTCGCCGCATACCTGGATTCGGTGCGTATTACCGGCGAGGTGGCGACCCCGCGCGAGAACAATCTGGACCATATTCAGGGTTTCCTGGACGGTAATGAGCACCTTGAGTTTGGTGTGCAGTGGACCCGCGAGTGGGATTACGATTCGGTGTTTGAGGTAATGGTCCGCCGCGCGGGTCTGAACCCGGACCGTTCGCATACTCACGGTCAGGACACGATTGGTGCCGAGCAGTGCATCAGCACGTTGGAGGAGTACGCCCGCATTTTCGGTGAGGCGGTACGCGCTGGCTCCCGCATTCTGTTTGCGACCGGCCACCCGGCGGGTCTGTTCCCCATGTACGCGGTGATGGCTGCGGCGGCGAAGGCTGCTGGTGCTGAAGTTCTTCAGATTGAGGAGGGCGAGCGCTTCCTCGACGGTGACGTCCGCCAGATTATGGATGTCGTGATGTTTGAGCAGTACGGCAACCTGCAGCATACGCATTTCCCCGGCCCGATGCGCATCGCTTTGGATCAGCTGGAGGCGCGCGGCGTGACCCCGGATCTGGTGGTTTCGGATCACGGTATGGGTGGTTATGCGGCGTCTACTCGTAAGCTGCTGACGATTGGCATTGCGGATTGTAATGATCCGGGTCTGTTTGTTGCGGCTGAGCAGGGAGATTTGCCGGTGTGTGTGCCGATGGATGATAACGTTCCGCCGCGTCGCTATGAACCGATGATTAATTTCATTTTGGATTGTGCGGGGCTTGAGCGCCCTTAATGTCCCTTTTACGCCGTGTGCGTAGGGCTTGTTATTGAGCCTCCGGGGTTTGTCTTTTTATATGCCGGTTATTGTTTTTCTGCAGATGCGTGAAACATACCGGTAGTTTTGGGAGTTTCTTAGCTCCACTAGGCATTCTTCCCGGAGGCTCTTATTCTCTTCTTTTTCTGTGATTGATTTCATCACACCGGAGCGACTTTGCCTCTTCATTCTTCGAGACGGAAGACCCCCGACCCCGTAGAATAGTTTACGGAACACGTTTATGCGCTCAGCGGGCTCATATAACGCTCCACTAGGCGTCTTACCAGCGCCTTTGCCGTAGTCTCTGCCATTATTCACTCAGCAAGATTAAGGGTTCACTCATTCATCAGGACAAAGACTAGGACACGTCTCCCTTACACCGATAATTAGGGGTAAATGTGCCTATTCGCCGCTCTCAGTCCGCAATACAGGACAAATTTCCGGGGAAGATTACACCGTTGAAAGTACAAGATCGTCTTAAAAAAATGTGGGGTTCAGACTTCGTTATCAGGCGAAGCTGGCATCCCAAGGTTCAGCGTGCCCTTTACTTTGGCGATTTTTTCGCCATTGCTATTGCGGTTGTCGCTGCGCATCTAATTCGCTTCGGGTGGGAAAATGCTGACCTGCCCTATGTGAACGTTTGGCCTATTAATGTTCTCGATGGCCGCGTACCCGCGATGGACTATATCTTCTTGGGTATTGGCCTGACCGTTGGCTGGTGGTTTATTCTCCAGGTGAATGGCTCCCGTAGCCTGCGCATTATGGGTTTCGGTACTGAGGAGTACCGCCTCATTACTCGCGGCAGTACTTATTTCTTCTGTCTGCTGATTATTGTGGCGTTCTTCCTCAAGGTTGACGTCACCCGCATGTACCTGCTGATTGCTTACCCGCTGGGTCTGTTCTTCCTGTTGATGGAGCGTTGGGTTATTCGTCAGGGCCTGGTGCGTTCGCGTACTCGCGGTCGCGCGTTGACTCGCGTCATGATTATTTCTGATGTGACGACCGGTCAGCACCTGTACAAGAATTTGAAGGATGTGGTTGCTTCCGGCCTGTCCCCCGCTGCGTTCTACCTGCCCGGTTTCACTCCCGGTACTACTGTTGCTGGTGCGCCGATTCCGGTGCTTGGTTACAGCACTTCTCCGGCTGACATTATGGAAGCTATCCGCGAGAACGATATTCACATGGTCGCTGTTACGAATGGTCACCACTTGAGCCCGGATCAGGTTCGTCTGCTGGGTTGGAAGCTGGCGGATGCGCATATTTCGCTGATTATGGCTCCGGCTACGACCGATATTGCTGGTCCGCGTATGCACATGCAGCCGCTGAACGGTCTGCCGCTGGTGCACGTGTCGACTCCGCGTATTACCGGTCTGTCGGCGTTCTTCAAGCGCGCCGTGGACGTTGTGTCCTCGGGCCTGGGTTTGATTCTGCTCTCTCCGCTGTTCCTGGTGGTTGCTCTGCTGGTTAAGCGTGATGGCGGCCCGGTCTTCTTCCTTCAGAACCGTGTGGGTCTGAACGGTGAGCTTTTCAAGATGGTGAAGTTCCGTTCGATGCGTACTGACGCTGAAGAGGTTAAGAAGCGCCTCATGGAGCAGAACGAGGGTAACGGCGTGCTCTTCAAGATGAAGGACGACCCGCGTATTACCCCCATCGGTAAGTTCATCCGTAAGTACTCGATTGATGAGCTGCCTCAGCTGTGGAACGTGTTCATTGGCGATATGTCGCTGGTGGGTCCCCGTCCTCCGCTGGTTGAGGAAGTTGAGCAGTACGAGGATATTGCGTACCGCCGCCTGCTGGTGAAGCCGGGTATTACCGGTCTGTGGCAGGTTTCGGGCCGTAGTGATCTTTCATGGGAAGAGTCGGTTCGTCTGGATCTCTACTATGTTGAGAACTGGTCGCTTACCGGTGACTTCATTATTCTTCTGCGTACTGTCCGTGCGGTTTTCGCTAAGGAAGGCGCGTACTAAGAAGGATTGCGGGAGTTTCTCCTGCTGGCGCGTATGCCGGTTTTAGTGATGCTGTCCCGGCACAGGCAGCTCGGCATCGTGCATTGATATAAACGCGTTGAAGGGGCGTGAATCCATTTCCTGTGGATTCACGCCCCTTCTACATACCCAGGGTGTCTGGGGAGCTCTTCCCTTCGTCTTGAACCGAGAGTCAGAGCGTTAGGGGTGTTCCGCTCCCCTATTCGGCGATGAGTCGCGCGATAACTTCGGGGAGCATCTCTGCGACTCGGGTTGCGGGTGCCGGGCCGGGCAGGGCGTCCTTGACGCTTCCGGTGGCGCTGGCGCGTGCGGCTTCGCCGTGCAGGTAGACGGCGAGCGCACCAATGGAGGCGAAGGTGCAGCCTTCCAGGGCTTCTCCGCGGGCATCGAAGGCGGCTACGGTCTGGGCGAGCAGGGCGCCGTAGATACCGGTGAGGGTGTCGCCGCTACCTGCGGTGGCGAGCCAGGGGCTTCCTCCGGCAACACTGTAGGTAGCGCCGTTGGGTGCTGCAATGAGCGTGTAGCCGCCCTTGAGCATGACGGTGGCGCCGGAGAGTTCGGAGGCGGCACGCACCCACCGGAAGGGCTCTGCGTCGATGTCCTTGCGGCTGGGTACGATGGCGTCGCCCAGGTGCTTTGTCCAGACTTCGGGGGCGAGCTCATGCACGATGCGCAGGAAGCGTTCGAGCTCTGCCGCGTGCGGGGTGAGAATCTTGTGGGAGCCGAGCTGCTTGCCGGTTGCCATGTATTCTGCCGCCAGGTCGCAGGCGCCCGCGTCAAGAATGGCGGGTTCGGGCGAGTGGAGCAGGTAGCGGTTCTTATCCAGCGAATCGTGGCTGGATCCGGAGCCCCCCGCCCAGACGGTGACCCTCTGCAGGGCGGGTGCGCCGCTGAAGTAGACGGTTTCGGGGTTGTGGGCAATCATGAGCTGGCGCAGCTCGTGGGAGTTGGCGTTGAAGCGAACCATACCCACGCCGGTGTTGAGAGCGGCACGCACGCTCATGAGGGCAGCGCCAGGGTATTCGAGGCTTCCGGTGAGCATGCCGAGTACGCCGCGGGTGTACTTGTGGGAGTGTTCGTCGGGTACTTCGATGAGCTCGCGGTAGTCTTCGCGCTCGAGGACGCGCAGGGCGGGCTTGTGGGCGTTGAGGGCTTCGGGTACGCCCAGGTCGTAGAGCTTAATATCTCCGGCGTGCACGCTGTGGCTAGTTCCTGCCGGTAGCTTGTGGCCGATGAAGGTGACGGTGCGGTCGGCGCGTAGGGAGGGTTCATGCACGGTTCCGCGGTTGTTGTCGACTCCGGAGGGGGTGTCTACGGCGAGGACTGCACCGAGCTTGCCGTCGAGCTGTGCGGCGCGCAGGGTGCTCAGGTATTCGCCAGCGCTACCGCGTACGGCGCCGCTGGAACCAGTTCCGAGAATACCATCGATGGTCAGGTCGTAGCCGGCAAGCTGCTCGTGGGTGTGTTCGGGGTCGAGCACGCGGGTGCCTTCGCCGCCTTCGCGGGCGATGAGTTCGAGGTTCTTTTCACTGGGGTCGAAGACGACGGCATCAACGCGGTGGCCCTTGGCGCTGAGACGGGCGCCGGCGTAGATGGTGTCTGCGCCGTTGTTGCCCGGACCGATGAGCAACAGGATTTTTGCTTTCTCCTTGCCGTGGAGCAGGTCCTGCGCTTCGGCTGCAACGGCGTCTGCAGCACGTTGCATGAGGTAGCCGTCGTAGTCGGCGGCTTCAATGTAGGGCTTTTCTGCTTCGCGTACCTGGGAAGCAGTGTAGATGAGCTTCATTGCTGTCTCCTTGGGTGGCACCGTGCGGGCCTTAGGGGTCACCTGGTGTGGTGTTGGTGTGACTCTGCGTTAGTCCTCGGTGTCGTCACCGGCGATAACGCTGAGTCGGTAGCTTTCGGGGTTGAACTTTTGCAGGTGCGCCAGTTCTGCGTCGCTGAGGTATTCCGCCGTTGCGATGGCGATGGCCATGGGTTCGTCGTGGGTCAGCGAGAGGTGGATGCGGTTGATGCCGAGTTCTTTAGCTCGGCGGGCGATGGTGCCCTGAATGATGAGGTAGGGCTGGCCGCTTTCGGCAGTGGCTACTTCGCAGTCTTGCCAGTTGAGTCCTGCGGGTGCTCCGAGTACTTTTGCGACGGCTTCTTTGGCGGCAAATCGTACGGCTTGGGAGCGCACGTTTCGGGTGCGTTCGTTGGGGGTGAAGACGCGGCGGACGAAGGCGGGTGTTTCGGTGACGATTCGTTCGAATCGTTCGATGTTGACAGTATCTACGCCGATTCCCATAATCATGAGCTTCACCTTCTGGGCTAGGGGTGGTGCCGCGTCCTGTTTGCGGTTTCTCTTGTTTTAAGTCTAGCGAGGTTCGCGTCTTTTGGGCGGTTTACCGTCAAATATGACACCTGGTTGATGCCTGTTCCACAGCGTCTATTTTTGTTGGATCATCCATGAATAACCGAGTGGTTAAACGACAAGGGCGGTGGTTGAGTTCTCTAAGAACTCAACCACCGCCCTTTCGTAATCGCTGAGGCGATTTCCGAGGAGGTTACTTCAGAAGGATTACTCCACGGTCACGGACTTTGCGAGGTTACGCGGCTGGTCAACGTCCAGGCCCTTAGCTTCTGCCAGTGCGCATGCGAAGATCTGCAGGGGCACGGTTGCCAGCAGGGGCTGCAGCAGCGAGGGGCATGCCGGGACGGTGATGAGGCGGTCTGCGTAGGGCTTGACTGCCTCGTCGCCTTCCTCAGCGATGACGATGGTGAAGGCGCCGCGTGCGCGCACTTCCTGGATGTTGGAGACGACCTTGCCGTGCAGGGAGTCGCGACCGTTTGCGGAGGGAACCACTACGATGACCGGCTGGCCTTCATCGATCAGTGCGATGGGGCCGTGCTTGAGCTCGCCTGCTGCGAAGCCTTCAGCGTGGATGTAGGTGATTTCCTTGAGCTTGAGTGCGCCTTCCATTGCGACGGGGAAGCCCACGTGGCGGCCGAGGAAGATCACGGAGGAGGCATCCTTCATTTCGACGCCCAGTTCCTTGACCTGGGTGTCGTTGTCGATGACCTTCTGGATCTTTGCGGGCATGTTCTGCAGCTCGGCGAGGATCGAAGCGATTTCGTCCTTGTACTTGTTACCGCGCAGCTGTGCCAGGTACAGGCCGAGCAGGTATGCTGCGGTGATCTGTGCCAGGAATGCCTTGGTGGATGCCACTGCGATTTCGGGGCCTGCGTGGGTATACAGTGCAGCGTCGGATTCGCGGGGCAGGGTCGAGCCGTGGGTGTTGCAGATGGAGATAACCTTTGCGCCCTGTTCGCGTGCGTGGCGCACTGCCATCAGGGTGTCCATGGTCTCACCGGACTGCGAGAGCGCCACGATGAGGGTCTTCTCGTTCACGATGGGGTCGCGGTAGCGGAACTCGTGTGCGAGCTCAACCTCGGTGGGGATGCGGCACCAGTGCTCGATGGCGTAGCGTGCCACCTGGCCTGCGTATGCTGCGGTACCACATGCGACGACGATGATCTTGTCAATCGAGCGAAGCACCGAGTCGTCGATGTTCAGCTCGTCGAGGGTCAGGTTGCCGTTCTCGTCGAGGCGGCCCATGAGGGTCTGCTCAACAGCTGCGGGCTGCTCGTGGATTTCCTTCTCCATGAAGGAGTTGTAGCCGCCCTTTTCGGCTGCTGCTGCGTCCCACTCGATGTGGAAAGGCTTGCCCTCTGCGGGGTTGCCTTCGAAGTCGATGATGGAGTAGTCGGTGCCGGTGATGGTCACAATCTGGTCCTGACCCATCTCGACAGCTTCCTTGGTGTAGTCAATGAACGCGGAGACGTCCGAGCCGAGGAAGTTCTCGTTCTCACCCAGGCCGATGACCAGCGGGGAGTTGCGGCGGGTTGCAACAACGCGGTCCGGGTGGTCGGCGTGGATTGCCAGGATGGTGAAGGCACCTTCCAGGCGGTTGGACGCGATGCGTACTGCCTCGGTGAGGTCACCGGTACCGAGCTTGTTGTAGATGCTTGCGATGGTTGCCGCAGCTACCTCGGTGTCGGTCTGAGATGCGAACTCTACACCTTCGGCGAGCAGTTCGGCACGCAGTTCTGCGAAGTTTTCGATAATACCGTTGTGTACGACGGCGAGGCGGCCGTTGTCGACAACGTGGGGGTGAGCGTTGTTGTCAGTGGGTCCACCGTGGGTTGCCCAACGGGTGTGACCGATACCAATCTGGGAGTCCGGCAGGGGGTGTTCCTTGACCTCGTTCTCAAGGTTCAGGAGCTTGCCTGCCTTCTTACGGAATACGATACCGTCGGGGCACACGAGTGCCACGCCAGCAGAGTCATAGCCGCGGTATTCCTGGCGGCGCAGACCTTCGAGGACCACATCGTATGCGTTGTGGTCAAACTTGTTACCGTCCGGAGCAGTGTCCAGACCTACATATCCTACGATTCCACACATGCTATAAGTTTATCCCACAAGTATCCGAATATGCGCACGGTGAAATACCGTTATGCGTCACGTTTAATGTGGCTTTCCTAGCTTTTTCGGGTTTTATGCTTTTCTTTCCATAAATTTATTTCTTCGGACAAACCGTGAGGGCGGATATTTTCCCCGCAGGCTGAAAGTTCGTACACTTAGATAAATGAGCACCGCACCGTATTTTTCTGGCGATGACCGTTTCATGCATCTTGACCGTTCCCGTTGGTCGCACCTAGCCGATGAGATTTCTGTCCCCCTCAGCGCTGAGGAGATTGAGTCTCTTCGAGGTCTGGGTGAAACTGTCGACCTTGAGGAGGTACAGCGTATTTATCTACCTGTTTCCCGTCTTCTGAATCTGTATGTGACTGCTGCGTCTTCGCTGAACCATATGACGAATGATTTTCTGCATGTGTCTCAGCGCCGCGTGCCGTTCATTATTGGTGTGGCGGGTTCTGTTGCTGTGGGTAAATCGACGACGGCGCGTATTTTGCAGGCTCTTTTGAGTCGTTGGCCTTCTACTCCGAAGGTTCAGCTGGTGACTACGGATGGTTTCCTATACCCGAATGCTGAGCTTCAGCGTCGCGGTATTATGCACCGTAAGGGTTTTCCTGAGTCGTATGATCGCCGTGCTCTGTTGAATTTTGTGTCTCAGGTGAAGTCTGGTGCTGAACGTGTGGTTGCGCCTAAGTATTCGCATCTGTATTACGACATCATGCCGGATGAGCATATTGAGGTCACGGCACCGGATGTGCTGATTCTTGAGGGTCTGAATGTTTTGGCTCCTTCGCAGGCTGAGGGTCCTGAGACTTCTGATCTGACGTTGAGTGATTTCTTTGATTTCTCTATTTATGTCGATGCCCGCACTGAGGATATTGAGCGCTGGTATGTAAATCGTTTCTTGACGCTGCGTTCTTCGGCTTTTGCTAATCCGGAGTCCTATTTCAAGCGTTATGCGGAGCTGAGCGATGAGCAGGCGGTTGAGGTGGCAACAGGTATTTGGAAGAGCGTGAATGAGCCGAACCTGGTGCAGAATGTTTTGCCGACTCGTGCTCGTGCGCATTTGATTCTGCAGAAGGGTGCCGAGCATACCGTGGAGCAGGTTCTTCTGCGTAAGAATTAGAGGCTTTTTGGGCTTTTAGTGTTCGTGTGCGACTTTTAGCCACTCGTGTCACGCATTTGTGGTGCATTCTAGTAGAAGGCGCCGGAGGCTCCACTCCCTCGCGGGGTGGGTTTAGGCTTCCGGCGCTTTTTGTATGCACCGTTACGCAGCACGATTAGGAGTTATTGTGAATTCCCCGCACCGCACATCCGATTCTCAGGCCTCTTGTGAAAATTCTGTGGTGAACCGCCGCACTCTTTTGGGCGCCGCTTTGGGCGTTGGCGGTACCGCTTTTTTGGCGGCCTGTGGTTCGCAGGGTCAGGGTGCTTCTTCTTCGCCGTCAGCTTCTTCTGCAGCTTCTTCCTCAGCTGCCTCCTCGCCCTCGGCGGCAAACGCTTCGGCTTCTGGGATCCCTTCTCCCACCGGTGTTGCCTCTTCGACTGTTCCCTCCCCCACCGCTTCTGCGAGCGCTTCGGCGTCTGCGAGCGCATCGGGATCCGCCACGCTCGCTCCGGCGCAGCCGAGTGTTGAGGCTCAGCCGGACTCGCTGCGTTGTCTTGTGAATAAGATGCGTCCCTTTGCGCAGCTGGATTGGGAGCCGAGTGATCTGGTGGAGTTCTACGGTCAGCAGTTGCGTGCAGAGGCCGCTAAGGCAGCGGACACGATGATTGATGCGGCTGCTGCTGATGGCGTGACTCTGCTTGTTTCTAGCGCGTATCGTTCGTATGCGGTGCAGCAGCAGACCTATCAGTATTGGGTTTCGGTGAACGGTCAGCAGGTGGCGGATCAGTTATCGGCTCGCCCCGGCTACTCGGAGCATCAGACGGGTTTGGCGATTGATTTCGCCTCTCCTGAGGGCTGCCGCCTGGAGGAGTGTTACCGCGATACGCTGGCTGGTCAGTGGCTGGCGAAGAATGCTCCGCGTTACGGATATATTTTGCGTTTCCCCGATGGTCGTCAGTCGGTGACCGGCTATCGTTTTGAGCCGTGGCATTACCGTTATGTGGGTGTGCAGATTGCTCAGGAGTATGTGTCTTCGGGCGCGAAGACTTTTGAGGAGTTTATCGGTACGGGTGCGGCACCCGATTATGCAAGTGCGAACTAGGCTCTGGGCTAAGCTTTCGGCTTTGCCAGGTGCGCCGAGTGGTGATGTGTATCGTCTTTCTAGATTCTGTGCCGGAAATAAATAGGCACAGTAGATGCATATTTTTTCGCGTACACGCCGCGTAAATCCGCGGTTTTTCGCAGGTTTCAAAGATTTTTAGTCACCTTTATGTGACCTAGACCTTAAGTATTGGGTGCCACAGAACCACTGTGAAGAAAAACACATGCTTTACAACGAAAATTTTCTCAGAATATGGCATTTTCTGAGGCAAAAAGGCGCTATTCTATATCTCATGCTTAAGGGTTTTAAAGATTTTGTAATCCGCGGTAACGTCATCGACCTCGCAGTTGGTCTGATTATGGGTACCGCCTTCACCGCTGTGGTGACCTCGCTTGTCCAGGCCGTCCTGATGCCGGCTATCTCCATGCTGGTTGGCTCCCCCAACTTCGACAACTTCCTGGTCTTCGGCCAGATCAAGGTTGGCGTGTTCCTGACCGCTATTGTCAACTTCATCATGATTGCAGCTGCTGTGTACTTCGCAGTTGTTGTGCCCACTCAGAAGCTGACTGAACTCGCGCTGGCTAAGAAGAAGGCTGAAGACGAGGCTATTGAAAAGGAAGAGACCGAGCTTGACCTCCTGAAGGAGATCCGCGACGCTCTGGCAAAGAAGTAATTTCTCTGCTCTCTACCACTAATTTTTCAAACCCCCGTATCCCCCGTGGATACGGGGGTTTTCCGCATCCTTATCCCCTACGCCCGCCTAAGATAACGAAGAAGGGCTGGGAAGGTAACACCTTCCCAGCCCTTTCTCTATCCTCCATTCCGGTCTTCGCACCGGAAGAATACGTTTAGAGTGCCAATTCCTTAGCCACGACGTCAGCCAGCTGCTGAGCAACCTCATCAGCCTGCTCCTGGGTTGCAGCCTCAACCATCACGCGAACCAGAGGCTCAGTGCCGGATGCACGCAGCAGCACGCGGCCACTCTCGCCCAGTACGCCTTCAGCCTCGCTCACAGCGGTAGCGAGCGCCTCGTTGGTCTTCACAGCCGCACGGTCAACGCCCTTGACGTTGATCAGACGCTGCGGGGTGGGCTGCATGCGGGATGCCAGCTCGGAGAGAGTCTGACCGCTACGAGCCACCTCTGCTGCCAGCTGGATGCCGGTCAGAACGCCGTCACCGGTGGTTGCGTAGTCGCTCATGATGACGTGGCCGGACTGCTCGCCGCCGAGGTTGTAGCCGTGCTCGCGCATGGACTCGAGGACGTAGCGGTCGCCAACAGCGGTACGGCCGAGGGTAATGCCGTGCTCACGCAGGTACAGTTCCAGACCCAGGCTGCTCATCACGGTTGCGACGAGGGTGTCCTTGGAGAGCTTGCCTTCGCGCTTAGCGGCAACAGCCAGGATAGCCATAATCTGGTCGCCGTCTACCAGGTTGCCCTTCTCGTCAACTGCCTGGCAGCGGTCAGAGTCGCCGTCGTGTGCGATACCGAGGTCTGCACCGTGCTCAACCACTGCTGCCTGCAGCTTCTCGGGGTGGGTGGAGCCCACGCCGTCGTTGATGTTGGTGCCGTTGGGCTCCACAGCCAGTGCGATGACCTCAGCACCCAGCGCCTCGAAGGCTGCGGGAGATGCTGCGTATGCTGCACCGTTTGCGCAGTCCAGAACAATCTTCTTGCCGGTGAGGGGCTTGCCCTCGGGCAGAGTGGAGACCAGGTGCTTCACGTAAGCTTCGGTACCGTTCTCCAGGGGCTTGACGGTACCTACAGCGCCACCGGTCGGGTAGCGGAAGGACTTCTCACGGTAGACGCGCTCAATAGCGTCCTCGACGGAGTCTTCCAGCTTCTGGCCGCCACGTGCAAGGAACTTAATACCGTTGTCCGCTGCGGGGTTGTGCGATGCAGAAATCATCACACCGAAGTCAGCACCGGTGTGTGCCACCAGGTACGCTGCTGCGGGGGTGGGGACGATACCTGCGTCCAGTACGTCAACGCCTGAGCTAGCGAAGCCAGCCTTCATCGCAGAGACAATAAAGTCTGCAGAGGATCGGGAGTCATTTGCGATCACGGCGCGGGGGCGTACACCCTCTTCTACCGTGTCAAAGCCCAGCACAATAGAGGCCGCCTGCGCGAGCTCCATAGCCAGGGCGGGAGTAATTACATCGTTTGCCAGACCGCGTACGCCGTCGGTTCCAAAAAGTCGTTCAGTCACCCTTTTATTTTACGATGGGCATAACTCTCCCCAGGCGTATACACCGTATTTTCTTCAGAATCGGAGAGTGATTTTCAGCCTCTATATATCTGCTTCATAGCTAATGTTTCTGTAGACGCGCAAAGGTGCCTGCTCTCCGTTCCAGGGGTTGGAAAAAGAGAGACAGGCACCTTTGCAGTGCACGCTATATGGCGGTTTATTGCCCTAGAGCGGGCTAAGGCTCATGCCCTATTTGCGTCGCTTACTTGACGACGGGGAAACCGTCGGGAGAGTCGCCGGACTCGTCCTCGAAGACGTCAGATGCGGAGCGAACAATCAGCGAATCGAGCTCGCCGACAACAGCCTCATCCTTGGCGGTGTAGTCGAACTGGGAGAGCACGTAACGCATTGCTTCCAGGCGGGCGCGCTTCTTGTCGTTGGACTTGATAACGGTCCAGGGAGCGTCACCGGTGTGGGTGTAGAAGAACATTGCTTCCTTCGCCGCGGTGTAGTCGTCCCACTTGTCCAGGGAAGCCAGGTCGGTGGGGGAAAGCTTCCACTGGCGGACCGGGTCGGTACGGCGGGAGGTGAAGCGTGCGAGCTGCTCTTCGCGGGTGACGGAGAACCAGAACTTGATGATGCGGATACCGGAGTTCACCAGCATACGCTCCAGGTCCGGAACTTCGCGCATGAACTCGAAGTACTGTGCCTGGGTGCAGTAGCCCATAACGCGCTCAACGCCGGCACGGTTGTACCAGGAGCGGTCCATCAGGACGATTTCGCCGCCGGAGGGCAGGTGCTTGATGTAACGCTGGAAGTACCACTGGGTCTGCTCGATATCGGTCGGCTTCTCCAGTGCCACAACGCGAGCGCCACGGGGGTTCAGGTGCTCGGTGAAGCGCTTGATGGAGCCACCCTTACCTGCTGCGTCACGGCCTTCGAAGATGATGAGGATCTTCTGACCGGTGGACTTAGCCCAGAGCTGCAGCTTCAGCAGCTCAATCTGCAGGGCACGCTTTTCCTTCTCGTATGCCTTACGGCTGAGCTTGGTGTCGTAGGGATAACCCTTCTTCCATGCCTGCGAGGTTTCGTCGTCCTTCTTGTCCTTGCCGAGGGCGCGGGTGAGGGAAGCCATTTCGTCCAGCTCTGCCGAGTAGTCTTCGACAACGGAGGTGCGGCGTGCCTGGGGCTTCAGGGCTTCCTTGATGGCTTGTTTCTTCTCAGAACCGGTGTGTGCGTGTGCGCCTCCAGCGGCGTGCTGGTGGGCTTCAGTCTGAGGAGCCTCCACTGCCTTCTCTTCGGGCTGGGTGGAGGGATTCTGCTCTGCCATGAGTACTCTTTTCTTCCTGTCTGCTTTGACTCTTTAACTCTACCGGTGTGCTCTTCGATGAACAAACGTAACAGTTATATGCACCCTATAACCTTGTAACGCTCACGGTGAGCAGATACGCAAAACGCCCCGACTCTCCCGAAGGAGAAGCGGGGCGTAACGCTTCGTGAAAACCAGCGATTAACGCTTGGAGAACTGCGAAGCCTTGCGTGCCTTCTTAAGACCAGCCTTCTTACGCTCGATGACGCGTGCGTCACGGGTCAGGTAGCCAGCCTTCTTCAGTGCGGGGCGGTTGTTCTCGCGGTCGATCTCGTTCAGTGCACGAGCGATACCCAGGCGCAGAGCACCTGCCTGACCGGAGGGGCCACCACCGTTGATGCGTGCGATGACGTCGTATGCACCCTCGAGCTCCAGGAGCTTGAAGGGCTGGTTGACGTCCTGCTGGTGCAGCTTGTTGGGGAAGTAGTCTTCCAGGCTACGGCCGTTGATGGTCCAGTTGCCGGAACCGGGCACAACGCGAACGCGTGCCACTGCTTCCTTGCGGCGACCAACTGCTGCGCCTGCAACGGTCAGGGCCGGACGTGCTGCCTTAGCCGCTGCGGGGGCAGCGGACTCCGAGGTGTAGCTGGTCAGCTCTTCCTCGACTACGATCTGCTCTTCGTTCTGAGCCACGATTTCTCCTATTGTTTCTTCGTAGGCCCGAATTACTGGGCGACCTGGTTGAATTCGTAGGTCTTGGGCTGCTGTGCCGCGTGCGGGTGCTCGGGGCCAGCGTAGACCTTCAGCTTCTTGAGCTGCTGTGCAGCAAGCTTGTTCTTGGGCAGCATGCCCTTGACAGCCTTCTCAACCGCGCGAACGGGGTTGGTCTCAAGCAGCTCTGCGTAGTTCACGGACTTCAGACCGCCGGGGTAACCCGAGTGGCGGTATGCACGCTTCTGCTCGAGCTTTGCACCGGTCAGGGCGACCTTCTCAGCGTTCACGATGATAACGAAGTCACCGGTGTCAACGTGGGGAGCAAAAGTCGGCTTGTGCTTACCGCGCAGCAGGATAGCGGTCTGGCTTGCGAGGCGGCCGAGAACGACGTCGGTGGCGTCAATGACGTGCCACTGGCGCTCGACTTCGCCGGGCTTGGGAGTATAAGTGCGCAAAATATTGGCCTTTGTCTCGAAATGTACATACGGCGCTTAGTTGGGTATCGCGCCTTTTACTTACGTGCATGACGAACACCCGGGTGAGGACCGAGCTGCCGCCCGTTCTGCCCGTACTCTAGACCGCCTTAACGTCCTGCAACTAGACAGCGGTTAGAGCGCGCTCGGGTAGAACACGCACAACATATCAAGACTATACAGGACGTCGAGTGCTTAATCCACCGCTGAAGCCTTAAAAATAGGGCTTTTTTACCTTAAACACATTTTAAATTCCATCCGTGTAATTCACCCGTGGTAGTTGCACTCCCCCGCGACGCTTTGCGGAGCATGCGCAAGATGACGAGGCTCAATATGCACAGGGCATTAAGCACTCTGTGCTTCGTGCTCTTCGCGCTTTGCTCGAGCACGCTCCGCCTGCGCGCCGTAGAGCTCCGGCGCAGGGTAGTAAATCTCAGCCAGAGCGAGCGCATGCGGAGGCGCCAGAGTCAGCGAAGCCTCGCGTCCCGGGTTCTCAATCCGTTCACGCAACCAGGCAGTGTCGCGTTTGCCCGTACCGTAGAGAACCAGGGCGCCGACGAGTGAACGCACCATATGATGGCAGAAGGCGTCAGCCACCACGCGCACCTCAATCAGCCCGCTTTCAGTGCGGGTAAAGCTGAGTTCCCGCAGTTCGCGAATCGTAGTCGCCCCTTCGCGCGGCTTACAGAAGGAAAGAAAATCGCGCAGGCCGAGTAACTGCTGCGCCGATTCGTTCAGGTCAGCACAATCCAGGTGCTCCGGCACCGCCCAGGTGTAGGTGCGGTGCAGAGGGTTCAGACCGTCTGCCGCACCATCCGCGATGCGGTAAACATAGCGGCGGCCGGTGGCCGAGAAGCGCGCATCAAAATCGAAGGGCACTTCGCTCACGCGGTGAATCTGAATAGCCCCCTGCAAAATACCGCGAACGTTCTTCGGCAGGTTGAGTTGTTCTTCCGCATCGTAAAGGCATCGCTGAAGAGCACCGGTGAGGCGGCGCCCCAGTGCAGCCGTCGGGTCATCTTCCCCGGTTCGCCCCTGCAGGCGAGTCCAGTCCTCATCACTCAGATCGCAATGTAGGGTCTGGGCTTCCGCATGCACACCGGCATCGGTTCGACCCGCGACCACCACGCGGTGAGGTACACGCAAAATCAGTTCAAGGGCGTTCTCAATGACTCCCTGCACGGTGACCAGGTTCGGCTGGGCAGCCCATCCGCTGAAAAGGGAACCGTCGTAAGCGCAATCAATGCGCACGCGGTGCGTAGCGATGAAGAGCGGCTCTTCGTGATTCTCTAAAGCAGTAGCGTTATGCATTGGTGTGCCTTTCAGCGGTAAAGGACGATTGAAGACTACAGACCGGCTCTTGGATAGCGAATGCGCAAAGAACCGTATCCTCTTAAGTATGCAGATACACCAATCCGCCGCCCACAATAGTGGACGGCGGATTGACGTATTTTAGGCTTAGCCTATATCAGCTAGATTCCGTATTACTCGGAAACCTTCTGTGCTGCTGCGCCACCTGCGGGGGCGTAACCTGCAGCCTCTGCCGACTCAGCGGAGTCGAACCAGATCTCAGCCTTGGTGCTGGAGTACCAGCGGGAACCGGGCACGTGGTACTTCATGGAATCGGCGTTACCCTTAACCTCGAAGCCCTCGGGAGCCTCGCCGGACTCCAGGGGTGCGTGGGAACCTGCGGGCAGGCCCTCAGCTGCTTCAGCCTTGGGAGCCTCAGCTGCCTTCTCAGCAACCTTGGTTGCCTCAGCAACTGCACCCTTGGTTGCAACGGGCTCCATGACGAGCTCGATGACTGCCATGGGAGCGTTGTCGCCCTTACGGTTACCGATCTTGATGATGCGGGTGTAACCACCGGGGCGCTCTGCCATTGCCGGAGCAATAACGGTGAAGAGCTCGTGCACGACGGACTTGTCGGTGATGGAACGCAGCACGCGACGGCGAGCAGCCAGGTCGCCCTTCTTACCGAAGGTGATGAAGCGCTCTGCCACCGGACGCAGGCGCTTTGCCTTGGTCAGGGTGGTGGTGATGCGCTTGTGCTGGAACAGCTGCGCCGACAGGTTGTTGAGCATGTGGCGCTCGTGGGTCGGGGAACCGCCGAGGCGGGGACCCTTAGTGGGAGTAGGCATAGTTAAATCTCCATAGTTGCGTTCCCTAACGCCCCAGCAGCGGAGCCTCTTAGGGAATCAAGTTTGACTGATCCCGGTGAAACCGGGTGAACTATTCGGTCGAAATTATTCGCCGGAACCGTCTTCGTCATCAAGCGGGCGTGCAGCAGGCTCGAAACCGGGAGGGGAGTCCTTCAGAGCCAGGCCGAGCTCGATGAGCTTTGCCTTGACCTCGTCAATGGACTTAGCACCGAAGTTACGGATGTCCATCAGGTCAGCTTCACTGCGGGTCACGAGCTCACCCACGGTGTGGATGCCCTCGCGCTTGAGGCAGTTGTAGGAGCGGACGGACATGTTCAGGTCCTCGATCGGCAGTGCCAGATCAGCGGCCATGGACTCGTCGGCGGGCGACGGACCAACTTCGATACCCTCAGCTGCAATGTTCAGCTCACGTGCCAGGCCGAAGAGCTCGACCAGGGTGCTACCTGCAGAAGCAACGGCGTCACGCGGTGCGATGGCTTCCTTGGTTTCGACGTCCAGGGTCAGGCTGTCGAAGTCGGTGCGCTGCTCAACACGGGTCGCGTTCACGCTGAAGGTAACCTTCAGAACCGGGGAGTAGATGGAGTCAACCGGGATACGGCCAATCTCGCCATCGCCGACCTTGTTCTGAGCTGCAGTCACGTAGCCGCGACCGCGCTCGATAACCAGCTCAGCGTTGAAGTTTGCCGAGGCGTTCAGGGTTGCCAGGTGCAGTTCCGGGTTGTGGATCTCCACGCCAGCGGGAACCTCGATGTCGCCTGCGGTCAGTTCACCTTCGCCCTGCTTGCGCAGGTAGGCCACGACGGGCTCGTCGTTCTCAGAAGAGATGGAGAGCTTCTTGATGTTCAAGATGATCTCAGTGACGTCCTCGGTCACGCCGGGAACGGTGCTGAACTCGTGCAGTACGCCATCAATGCGGACGCTGGTAACAGCGGCGCCGGGGATGGAGGACAGCAGAGTACGGCGGAGGGAGTTACCCATGGTGTAGCCGAAACCGGGCTCCAGAGGCTCGATGGTGAAGCGCGAGCGGTTGGGCGCTACGACCTCTTCAGTCAGAGTGGGGCGCTGTGCAATAAGCACTTTGTTTCCTTTCGGTGAGCTCCGCTATATGAGCCCACAGGTTGGGGAAAACATATCTTAGGAAGCAGACGGGTGTCTGTACTCTCCGGGTACAGCTCCGTGGAGTGTACCCGTCGAGGGATTAGGTCAGGGACCTAATTAGACGCGGCGGCGCTTCGGGGGACGGCAACCGTTGTGTGCAACGGGGGTAACGTCCTGGATCGAACCGACCTCGAGGCCTGCAGCCTGCAGGGAGCGGATTGCGGTTTCGCGACCGGAACCGGGGCCCTTGACGAACACGTCAACCTTGCGGACGCCGTGCTCCTTGGCGCGGTTTGCAGCAGCCTCAGCAGCCAGCTGTGCGGCGTAGGGGGTGGACTTACGGGAGCCCTTGAAGCCCATGTCGCCAGCGGAGGACCAGGAGATCACTGCACCGGTGGGATCGGTGATGGAGACGATGGTGTTGTTGAAGGTCGACTTGATGTGAGCCTGACCAGCAACGATGTTCTTGCTAACCTTGCGGCGGTTGGTCTTACGAGCTGCCGCAGCGCGAGTCTTGGGAGGCATTTTTGATTCTCCTACAAAGGTTTACTTATACGTTGGTCGGATAGAGATACCCAACAGAGCAACGTGTCTTACTTCTTCTTACCTGCGACGGTACGCTTCGGGCCCTTACGGGTACGTGCGTTGGTCTTGGTGCGCTGACCGTGAACCGGCAGGCCGCGGCGGTGGCGCAGGCCCTGGTAGGAACCGATTTCAACCTTACGGCGGATGTCAGCTGCAACCTCGCGGCGAAGATCACCTTCAACCTTGTAGTTGCCTTCGATGAAGTCACGAAGTGCCACGAGCTCCTGGTCGGTCAGGTCCTTGACGCGGGTGTCAGGGTTGACGCCGGTAGCAGCGAGGGTTTCGTGTGCACGGGTCTTGCCCACGCCGTAGATGTAAGTGAGAGCAACTTCCACGCGCTTTTCGCGGGGAATATCAACTCCAGCGAGACGTGCCATACTGGCTTCTCCTTGTTGTTTTCCAGAGGTCTATAGCATCACTGCCCGGGTTGTTCTGACCCGGTCCCCGGCCTCTGAGTCCGGAGGTATCCGAAGGCGCCTCGTTGGCGTTGCTTCGGAGCGGTGCCTATGACAATTCCGCCCTCTTTCGGGGCGGCTATGAAGTCAGCTGCTAGGGATTAGCCCTGGCGCTGCTTGTGGCGCGGGTTTTCGCAGATCACCATGACCACACCGTGACGGCGGATCACCTTGCACTTATCGCAGATCGGCTTAACGCTCGGCTTGACCTTCATCGCATTCCTTTTGATTGCAACTTGATTACTGGCGAGATAAGAGGTTCCCTCACTTACGTTGGGGAACTGCGTTATCCCTTTGAACACGATTTAAACGCCGCCAGGGGCGACGTTTATCTCGGGTTTACTTGTAACGGTAGACGATACGACCTCGGGAAAGGTCGTAGGGGCTCAGTTCCACTACTACTCGGTCCTCAGGCAGGATGCGAATGTAGTGCTGACGCATCTTGCCCGAGATGTGTGCGAGAACCTTGTGGCCGTTATCCAGCTCAACACGGAACATCGCGTTGGGCAGAGCTTCAACCACAGAGCCTTCAATCTCGATGACGCCGTCTTTCTTAGCCATATCCTCCGCTAACGTCGGTGCCCGTCGCAGGTGCGGCGGGCAAATGTATCTTCTGTTTGTGAGCTCACCGCGGTGAGGTGCTGGGGCGTTTTAAGGCGCACTTAACACTGGCACAAACAACCAACCGTTAACTCTACGGCAAAGACCAGGGAAAAACAACCGTGATTTTTATGACATCAGGCACTTAAGGTTTAAAGGGAAGAAGCCCCTCCCCCACTCTTGAGAAAGCTTTAAGGACTTCCTCGCGTGGGAAAGGGGCACCGTTTATCGGTTACAGCTCAGCCGCTTAGTCTTCCTTAGCGGCAAGCTGACCGCATGCGCCATCAATATCGGAACCGCGAGTATCACGAATAGTCGTCGGAATACCGTGGGCACGCAGACGCTCCACAAAGTTCTGCTCCACGCCCTTACGGGACGCCGTCCACTTCGAACCCGGGGTCGGGTTCAGCGGAATCGGGTTCACATGCACCCAACCGCGGCCGCGCTGCGCCAGCTTCTTACCCAGCAGATCCGCACGCCAACCCTGATCGTTAATGTCACGAATCAGCGCGTACTCAATGGAAACGCGACGGCCGGTCGTACGGTAGTAGTCGTACGCAGCGTCCAGGGTCTCATCAACCTTCCAGCGCTGGTTAATCGGGATCAGCTCATCACGCAGCTCATCATCCGGAGCATGCAGAGACAGCGCCAAAGTAATGGGCAGCTTCTCCATCTCGAACTTACGAATACCCGGCACCAGACCCACGGTCGACATAGTCAGACCGCGAGCAGAAATACCCAGGCCCTCGGGCGAAGGGTCAATCAGGCGGTGCACAGCACCCATGGTTGCCTTGTAGTTAGCGAGCGCCTCGCCCATACCCATGAAGACAATGTTCGAAACACGCAGCGGACGAGTATCCTCAGAGCCGCCTTCTGCTTCTTCCAGGCCCTTCATCTGCTTCAGGTAGCGGGCGCCGGCTACAACCTGCTCCACAATTTCTGCGGTGGACAGGTTACGGGTCAAACCCTGCTGACCGGTTGCGCAGAAGGGGCAGTTCATGCCGCAGCCAGCCTGCGAAGAGATGCACATCGTCACGCGGTTGTCATAGCGCATGATGACGGACTCGATGAGCGCACCGTCAAAGAGGCGGTGCACAACCTTCAGGGTGTCGCCACCATCAGCCTCCAGGGTACGAACCGGGGTCAGAAGCTGCGGCATAGCCTGCGCAACCATCTGCTCGCGGTCCTTAGCCGGCAGGTCAGTCATCTCAGCCGGGTCAGTGACCAGACGCTCAAAATAGTGCTTAGATAGCTGGGATGCACGGAACGACTGGTAGCCCAGTTCCTTCAGAAATTCGCGGCGACCAGCCATGTCGAAGTCAGCGATGTGCTTGGGCGGCTTCGCGCGGCGCGGTGCTTTCAGGGCAATCTGGCCGGGTGCGGGGCGAACGTTCGAGATTTCAACCGGCACCTTGGTCGCAGCGGGTGCGGTTGCCTCGCCGCTGTTGAGAGTTTCGCTCATGGAGCTTCTTCCTTGTAATGTGGATGCTTTCGGATGCGTTATCACGCACCGGACCGGATTCGCCGGTTTCTTACTGTGGAGGTAGATGCCCCTCCCCTACGCCTCGGAGTGGGATTTAGGCGGGGATGGGCACAGGAGTTACGCCAAAGCGAGCCAGTTCGCTTGCGCCGCCGTCTTCTGCGGTCAGGACCCAGATACCTTCGCTGTGCACGGCAACGGAGTGCTCCCACTGGCAGGCATCGGAGCCGTCAACGGTCACAACGGTCCAGTCGTCGGAAAGCACCTTGGTCTCGATGGAACCGGTCACAAGCATCGGCTCGATAGCGAAAGCCATACCGGGCTTGATCTTCGGGCCCATGTCACGCACAGCGTAGTTCAGCACGTCCGGTGCCATGTGCATCTGGGAACCGATGCCGTGGCCTACGTAATCTTCAATAATGCCGTACTTATCGCCGTATTCTTCGGTCACGTACGCTTCGATGGCAAGGCCGATTTCGCCGACCTTCTTTGCGGTTGCCAGAGCGGCGATGCCGTGCCACATTGCCTCACAGGTGACGGCGGAGAGCTCCGCGCGTGCTTCGCTCACGTTGTCACCGACCAGCACAGTACGTGCCGAGTCGCCGTGCCATTGGCGGTTGGTTGCGGGGTCGATAACGTACGCGCCGCCGTCGATAGAGAGGATGTCGCCGTCCTTTAGGACATAGTCGCCGGGGATGCCGTGAACAACCTCGTGGTTGACGGAGGTGCATACGGTTGCCGGGTAGTCGTAGTAGCCGTAGAAGTTGGAGGTACCACCCAGTTCCAGCATGGTGCGTTCAAAAGCGGCGTTCACCTCTGCGGTGGTTACACCGGGGCGAGCAGCCGCCACTGCCGCATCGAGCGCGCGGCTGGTGATGACGCCTGCACGAGCCATCTGCTGAAGCTGTGCATTGGTTTTAATTTCGACTCGTGCCATTCTGGCTCCTTAGGTATAGGGGGCGGTGCGCCCAAGCTTAGAACTCTACAGACAGCACTGTACCCCCGCAAGTCTTTGTGATGCATCATGCACCTCAAATTGCGGGGGTACAGCAGAAGATTACTTCAGAGCGTCGAGGATGCGCTCGGTGACTTCAGCAATCTCGCCGAGGCCGTTAACTTCCTTGACGATGCCGCGTTCACGGTAGATTGCGATCAGCGGTGCGGTCTCCTCTTCGTAGACCTTCAGGCGGTGACGGATGACTTCTTCGTTGTCATCGGTACGACCCTGCTCAGCTGCACGGTTGAGCAGACGCTCGACGAGTTCGTCGTTATCTGCAACGAGCAGCAGAACGCGGTCGATCTTCTCGCCCTTAGCTTCAAGGATGGAGTCCAGCTCGTGCACCTGTGCAGTGTTGCGGGGGTAGCCGTCGAGCAGGAAGCCGTTGACGACGTCGCCTTCGTCCAGGCGTGCACGCACCATGTTGTTGGTGACAGAGTCGGGAACCAGGTTACCGGAGTCGATGTACGACTTCGCTTCCTTACCGAGTTCGGTCTCTTCCTTGATGTTCTTACGGAAGATATCGCCGGTAGAAATTGCGGGAATCTTCAGCGCTTCAGCGATCTTGACGGCCTGGGTGCCCTTACCTGCACCGGGAGGGCCGACGATGAGCAGACGGTTCATCGGAGCAGTCCTTCGTAGTTTCGTTGTTGGAGCTGAGCGTTGATCTGCTTGAGAGTATCAAGACCAACACCCACCACGATCAGCAGCGAGGCGCCGCCGAACGGGAAATTCTGGTTTGCGTTGAATAGGATAAGCGCTACCAGGGGAATCATGGAAATTACACCCAGGTAAAGTGCGCCAGGCAACGTAATTCGGTTGAGTACGTAGCTGAGGTAACGCTCAGTGGGCTTGCCAGCACGAATACCGGGGATGAAGCCACCGTACTTCTTCATATTGTCCGCTACTTCCACCGGGTCGAAGGTGACCGCCACGTAGAAGTAGGCGAAGCCAATAATCATGAAGAAGTAGAGGACGATGTACAGCGGGTGGTCGCCACGCACCAGGTATGCGTTGATCCAGTTAACCCAGTCCGGCGGGGTGGAGCCGTTGGTGGGGGTGTTGAACTGGGCAATCAGACCGGGCAGGGTCAGCAGGGAGGAGGCGAAGATCAGCGGGATCACGCCGGCCATGTTGACCTTCAGCGGGATGTAGGTGCTGGTGCCGCCAATGGTGCGTCGACCAATCATGCGCTTTGCGTACTGCACGGGAATACGGCGAACGGACTGTTCCACGTAGACCACGGCGAGCATGACCAGCAGGCCAATACCGCAGACAGCCGCGAAGATACCCCAACCGTGGGTGCGCTGGATGGAGCCCAGAGCGCTCGGGAAGGAGGAAGCGATGGAGGTGAAGATCAGCAGGGACATGCCGTTGCCGACGCCGCGCTCGGTAATCTGCTCGCCCATCCACATGATGACGGTGGTACCCGCACACAGGGTGACGATAATCAGCAGGATGTGCAGTACGTCATCCTGGGGGATGATGCCCGGGCAGTTACCCAGCAGAACGCCAGAGCGTGCCATCGAGACGATGGTGGTTGCATTCAGCAGAGCAAGAGCGATGGTCAGGTAGCGGGTGTACTGGGTGAGCTTTGCCTGACCCTGCGCGCCCTCATCGTGCAACTCCTGGAATCGCGGGATGACCACGCGCAGCAGCTGGATGATAATGGACGCGGTAATGTACGGCATCACGCCGAGGGCAAAAATCGAAAGCTGCAGCAGTGCGCCACCACTGAAAAGGTTGACGATATCGTAGACGCCACCGCTCGTAACATTGGCGTTTAGACACTGCTGTACATTTCCGTAGGAAACGCCTGGCGCGGGGATGAAAGTGCCCACGCGGTACAGCACAATCATTGCCAGGGTAAACAGCAGCTTACGCCGCAAATCGGCGGTCTTAACGACTCGCCCGAATGCGCTCAGCACATGTCCTCCTGTAAGTCTATGGGGCGCCCATCCCTCTCAAAGAGTTTTAGGGCGCAGTAAACACATCTTCCAGTCTATCGTGTTTGGAGCGGGTAACGATAACTCCCTAGCAGATTATGTAGCTTTTATATTCTCTTAGCGTGATTTTTGAACACAAAATGTGGCGCACACCAAGCGTTCAAATATGCGAATACAGGAATATAGTCCTGTTGTGAATCTTTTCAAGTAGCAAAAAGCCCCCGCCGTACAGCGTACGGACGGGGGCTTTCTCGTCTTGAAGACTACTTAACGGTTACAGAACCGCCAGCGGCCTCGATCTTCTCGATAGCGGAAGCCGATGCCTTGTCAACAACAACGTTCACCTTGACGGAGATTTCGCCGTTGCCCAGAACCTTCACGAGCTCGTTCTTACGAACGGCGCCCTTAGCAACCAGTGCCTCGACGGTGACGTCGCCACCGTTGGGGAACAGTTCCTGGATGCGGTCCAGGTTAACAACCTGGTACTCGGTGCGGAAGGGGTTCTTGAAGCCGCGCAGCTTCGGCAGGCGCATGTGCAGCGGCAGCTGGCCGCCTTCGAAGCCTGCACGAACCTGGTAACGTGCCTTGGTACCCTTGGTACCGCGACCTGCGGTCTTACCCTTGGAGCCTTCACCGCGGCCAACGCGGGTCTTTGCCTTGTGGGCACCCGGTGCCGGGCGCAGATCGTGAATCTTGATAGCTTCTGCCATCTTTACTTGACCTCCTCAACCTTCACCAGGTGAGCAACGGTGTTAACCATGCCAACGGTGACGGGGTCAGCAGTGCGGACTACCTTGTTGCCGGGGCGCTTGAGGCCCAGGGAACGCAGGGTGTCGCGCATGTTCTGCTTCTGACCAACATAGGACTTGACCTGGGTGATTTCCAGCTTTGCGTCGCTGGGCTGAATACGCTTGGCCATTACTACGCACCTGCCTTTTCAGACTTGGTGTTGCGCAGGTAGCTGGGGATAACCTCATCGGTGGGCAGGCCACGGCGGGCTGCCACTGCCAGGGGCTCCTCGAGCTCCTTGAGTGCTGCAACAGTTGCGTGAACGATGTTGATCTGGTTCGAGGAACCGAGCGACTTGGACAGCACGTCGTGAATGCCTGCGCACTCGAGTACTGCACGCACGGGGCCACCTGCGATAACACCGGTACCAGCGGTTGCCGGGCGGAGCATCACAACGCCTGCAGCTGCCTCACCCTGCACGCGGTGCGGGATGGTGCGGCCTTCGATGCGGGGAACGCGGAAGAAGTTCTTCTTTGCTTCCTCGACACCCTTGGAGATTGCTGCGGGAACTTCCTTAGCCTTACCGTAGCCAACGCCGACCAGGCCGTTACCGTCACCAACGACGACCAGTGCGGTGAAGCTGAAGCGACGACCACCCTTGACGACCTTGGAAACGCGGTTGATGGTCACAACGCGCTCGATGTACTTGTCCTTCTCCTCCTCGCGAGCGCGGTTGTTACGGCGCTCACCACGGCCACGACGCTCGCCGCGGTTGTTGCGGCGCTCCTCGCGCTGGTTGGAGGTCTCAGCGGTTTCAGCTACTACTGCTTCGCTCACCTGAGTTTCCTTTACGTTCTGCTCGCTCATTAGAGTGCAAGACCTCCCTCGCGTGCACCGTCAGCAACGGCTGCAACACGGCCGTGGTACTTGTTACCACCGCGGTCGAACACGACTGCCTCAACACCAGCTGCCTTGGCGCGCTCTGCAACGAGCTCACCAACGCGCTTTGCCTTAGCGGTCTTGTCCAGGTCAGCTGCACGCAGCTCTGCTTCCATGGTGGAAGCGGATGCCAGGGTTACGCCCTTGACATCGTCGATAACCTGAACGAACATGTGACGGGTCGAACGGGTGACGCACAGGCGCGGACGCGCAGCGGTACCCGAAACGTACTTGCGGATGCGAGCGTGACGACGTGCACGCTGCGCTGCCTTCGACTTGATAGCCATGTTTACTTACCAGCCTTTCCGACCTTGCGGCGGATGTGCTCACCTGCGTAGCGAACACCCTTACCCTTGTAGGGATCGGGCTTACGCAGACCACGAATGTTTGCTGCAACCTGACCAACGAGCTGCTTGTCGATACCCGACACGGTCAGCTTGTTAGCACCCTCCACTGCGAAGTTAATACCCTCGGGAGCGGTGATGTTGATCGGGTGGGAGTAGCCCAGAGCGAACTCCAGGTCGTTACCCTTCGGGGTCACACGGTAACCGGTACCAACGATTTCCAGCTTCTTCTCGTAGCCGGAGGTAACGCCGATAATCAGGTTCTGAATCAGGGTACGAGTCAGACCGTGCAGCGAGCGAGACAGGCGCTCGTCGTTCGGACGAGATACAACGATCTCGTTTTCGTTCAGAGCCACGGTGATGGGGGAAGCTACCTTGTGGGAGAGCTCGCCCTTGGGGCCCTTAACGGTGACCAGGTTGCCATCGACCTTAACCTCAACGCCGGCGGGAACCGAGATGGGGAGACGTCCAATACGTGACATTATTCTCTTCCTTTCTCTTCTAACCGACTACCAGATGTAAGCGATGACTTCGCCGCCCACGCCCTTCTTCGCAGCCTGCTTGTCAGTGAGCAGACCCGAAGAGGTGGACAGGATTGCGATGCCGAGGCCACCCAGAACCTGGGGCAGGTTGGTGGACTTTGCGTAGGTACGCAGGCCCGGCTTGGAAATACGACGCACGCCAGCGATGGAACGCTCGCGGGACGGACCGTACTTGAGGACGAGGGTCAGGGTCTTGCCGACCTTTGCATCCTCAACCTTCACGTCGGCGATGTAGCCCTCAGCCTTCAGGATCTCAGCAATGCGAGACTTCAGCTTGGAGTAGGGCATGGATACGGTGTCGTGGTATGCGGAGTTTGCGTTACGCAAACGGGTCAGCATATCTGCGACCGGATCAGTCATAGTCATTGTGGGCTTTTGCCCTTCCTCGTTGTGGTTTCCCTACCCCGCGGTAACGGGGTCTGGACCTACAACGTAGTCGTTAGTTGGTCTTGAACGGGAAGCCCAGTGCCTTCAGGATTGCACGGCCTTCTTCGTCGGTCTTCGCGGAGGTCACCACGGTGATGTCCATACCACGCACGCGGTCGATCGAGTCCTGATCGATTTCGTGGAACATGGACTGCTCGGTCAGACCGAAGGTGTAGTTACCGTTACCGTCGAACTGGCGGTCCGAGAGGCCGCGGAAGTCGCGGATTCGGGGCAGTGCCAGGGTGACGAGGCGGTCCAGGAATTCCCACATGCGGTCGCCACGCAGGGTGACGTGTGCACCAATGGGCATACCTTCGCGCAGCTTGAACTGTGCGATGGACTTCTTAGCGCGGGTAACAATCGGCTTCTGACCGGTGATTGCGGTGAGATCGCGGATTGCGCCGTCCATGAGCTTTGCGTCGCGAGCTGCCTCGCCAACACCCATGTTTACGACGACCTTAACGATCTTCGGGGTCTGCATGACGTTCTCGTACTTGAACTCTTCCTGCAGAGCGGGAACGACGACCTCAGCGTACTTGGTCTTGAAGCGGGGGGTGATCTTGGTTTCGGTCATTAGATGTCCTTACCCGAACGCTTAGCAACGCGCACGCGAACGGTGCGCTCCTTGCCGTCACGCTCTACAGTCTCGAGGCGGAAACCAACACGGGTCGGCTTCTTGGTCTCGGGGTCAACAATCGCAACGTTAGAAACGTGGATCGGTGCCTCAACCTTCTGAATGCCGCCTGCTGCGCCGGTCAGGGGGTTAGCCTTGGTGTGCTTGGTGACGACCTTAACGCCCTCAACAATCACGCGGTTTTCCTTGGGGAGAACCTTCAGAACCTTGCCCTGCTTGCCCTTATCTGCACCGGAAATAACCTGAACCAGGTCGCCGGACTTGATCTTAGCCATGAATTAGAGCACCTCCGGAGCCAGCGAAACGATCTTCATGAACTTCTTGTCGCGAAGCTCACGACCCACGGGGCCGAAGATACGGGTACCACGGGGATCACCATCAGTGTTCTTCAGGATCACTGCGGAGTTCTCGTCGAACTTGATGTAGGAACCGTCGGGACGACGGGTTTCCTTCTTGGTGCGGACGACGACTGCCTTGACAACGTCACCCTTCTTTACGGTACCGCCGGGGATTGCATCCTTGACGGTTGCGACAATGATGTCGCCAATGCCTGCGTAGCGACGCGAGGAACCACCGAGAACACGGATGGTCAGGATTTCCTTCGCACCAGTGTTGTCGGCGACCTTCAGTCGCGACTCCTGCTGAATCATATTTCTCCTGTCGTCTCGCCGGTTCCGACTCGCTTTAGGCGCGAGCCAGCCTTGCGGAACATTTTTACGGGATTGGTTGACGCCCCGGGCCCCATCTCTGTGGAAGGGGTTAGCGGAAACGCCTGGGGCAAACCCATGCCAGAAGCATTTGGACCCGCGTGAAGCGGGCGTATCCCACCCGTAAGTAGCGGCATTATGCACTGGCACGAGAAGCCCGTGGTTGCGCGGCTATTTGGATACAGCCACACAGTCTTAACACTGTACAGGAAGCAGGTATGTAGCGCAAGAGTTTACTGACTATGATTTCGGTCTCCCCCACCCTATCTCTGGAAATAGTCGGGTTTAGGGACTAAAAACCTCATATCCCACATCACCCTCGAGCGAGAAGGTCTCTTATTTGACACTTAAAGCAGGAGGCCCCTTCGTGTAGTTCCTGACGCATAAGAAACTGAAGGGGCCTCGAGAAATCTACCAAACAATGTGTCAAACAAGGATGGTAGATATTTATATTTTACTACGTTTTAATATGCCTCCACGACAGACTTGCCGCGGGGCTGGCGGGAGATCACCGCGGTTCCGCTCCTTACACAAACATGCATACGACGCGAGAGCACAGCAGACACGACATTGGCGACTCAGCCGCTCTTCACTCATCATCTAGGGCATATATACTTTCGCGATACCGTCACGAGCGATAGGGCGAGGAGGTTCTCCCGGTCGAGTCTCTTCTGCAGCCTCGTAGTATTCGCCAGAGTTTGCATCCAGCACGTAGGGAACCTCAGCTGCGGGGTAGTCTCCTGCTTTATCGACAGCAATAACACTCCCGTCCTTCAGCAGAACCTGGTGGTTTATGCGGGTGGGGGCCACCTGCGCAATCTCAACAATGGTTCGATTGAGCGTATTAATGACGGTAATAGTTCCACCACCAGCGACTGCCGCCTCCCCCTTGCCACCGAAATCAGCAACATAGAGCAGGTGACGTTCTGCATCGAGCAAGATATCGGTGGGCATTTTTCCGAAAGGAAGATAATCGAGTCGTTCGCCTTCAAGACTCAGAACGTATAGACCGCCGTTCTTACCCTCGCGCCCTTGCGCAGAGACATATAGTTCACCGCGCGACGAGTCAATCTCCACGCCGTGTACACCGACTGGAGTATTGGTATCTTCCCCTCCAATTACGGGTAGCCTGCGCACGAGCTCCCAGGTATTCATATCCACAACCCAGATTTCATCTCGCATAATATTCGGGATGTACAGGAGGCTACGGGTTTCATCCGCTACGGGCCCTAGTAGCATGGCGGGACTTTCCCCTTGAAGGGCGCTAACCTTACGCTCCCCTTCTGCGTTGGGCGCAGAAATCACCTGGTAGCCACCCATGCCGGTAACGAGCACGGCACCGTTGGGTGCGACGTATAGCTCGCGCGGAGTCAGCATCTCTACTCCTAGAGCGAGAGAATCCCATACGAGCGATAGGTCCTTTTGGGAGTATGCGGTGACCGAGTTTGTGCGGGTTCCTCCGGTCCAGAGAAGCCCCCGTTCATTGTCTGCGGCTAACCCATAGGCAGCTTGAGCCTGGAAGAGGTGTGCTAGTTCGGGGTTATTTTCCGGGATAACGGGCAGAGTAGCCGTCTTCTCAATCTGCAGGGTATCCGCGTTTATGCGAGCAATCGTGGCGCAGAGAGTGCCGTGGGTCTTTGTGTGGTTATAGCTTCCACTTACAAAAAGAACGTTCTCTTCTGGGTTGCATGCCACTTGATATTGGCCAGCAAGTCCCGCGGAACGATCCACGGAAAAACGCTTGGCATCCGGCACGTTCTTCTGCTCTTCTCCTGCGACAGGGGGAACCATAGGCATCTCCAGAGTTGTGTAGTTTGGAGGCTAGCTCACCTTATATTTTGCAGGCTTAGCATCCGGAGCTTTCTGCTGTACATCTTACGCTTTGCCCACCATTTTTGAGGCTTTTCTAGCGCAGTCAATGCACTGCGTCTTTCATCCTCAAGAGGCCCTATATTGGCATCCTGAGCTGTTTCCCCCTCCAGCTCTGAGCGGGGCAAATTTACCCCATAAAAGCTTTACAATCTAAACATAATTAGCATGAAAGACATATATCTAGAGCTATCGGTATCTTCTAGAACTAAAAGACTTATATCGAGTCGACCAGAGCCATAGATTTTGTAATATTTCTTCACCTCTGACCCCCTCAAAACAGCGTTCTGAAAAAATCTGCTTAAAAATTTAGAAATTAAGGGTTGTTTTTTCAAAAATCAAGTTTTTTAGCAAAAATCGCGATTCAAGGTGCGAAAATCAGCGAGATGTACCATAATAGAAGAGACGCATGCGTCAAACAAGAGGTTCGGTCCTTATCGGACAGATTTCTTGGGTCCCTTTTTCCTCGCTAATCCGTTTGTCTAGGGACCGAACCTCGCTTTGACACTAAACCCGCACTTCGGTGCGGGTTTTCTTCGTATTTGAGGTGTTAGAATCCCGCACTTCATTCTTCAGGCTGTTAACTCGTCAAATAAGGGCGGGCGAGCGTAAAGGGTGCGCTTCACCCTTCCTCCGCTTCTCTTCCGCTCTCCCCCGCTGCTACTCCTGATCCTGGTCTAGGCCTTCCGCTCGAATACAGACGTATAGGCAAAACGAAAGGGGCGGTACCCATCGGTTCGATGGATACCGCCCCTTTCAGTGCGTATCGGCAGTTTCAGAGAGTCAATCGGGTTCTTGAATATCTAGCAGATCCCGCTCTACCTCTTTCGCTACCACCAAGCGGTAGTATCGTGAGCTGCCGTGGGGTACGGGCTATGCCTTGCGGCGACGTGCTACCAGCACGGTTGCGCCAACGACCAGGGCAAGAACGCCGATTCCTGCAGCAACGACAACGCCCGAAGCACCGGTGTTAGCCAGCGAAGACTTCGAGGAGCTCGAAGCGGTGGAGCCGTTGTTGGAAGATGCTGCGTTCTGCGACGAAGAGCCGGAGGTCTTCGGTGCAGTGCTGTCCTTCTTCTGAGCCTCAGACTTCAAAGAATCCGCGGGAGCCTTGGACTGATCCTTAGCGTTTTCCTTTACCTGTTCCTTGGAGTCTGCCGGTGCGGAAGGCGCCTCAGAGGGGTTAGTTACAGGTGCATTAGCCGATTCGGATGCCTTCGGTGCAGGTGCCTGGTTGTCGATGCTGAAGGTGTATTCTGCAGCCACACCACCGCGTACGTTATCGTTCTCTGCCAGGGAACCGGAGAGCAGGTAGATAGCAACGCTATCGCCGGTCTTCAGCTCTTCAGTCAGGTTAGAGTTTGCCACGGTGGGGCGGTCGATGGTTGCGGTGAAGTTACCGTTTTCGTCCGCCTTGATGTATGCCCAGATGCCTGCGCTATTGCCTTCAACGCCTTCGAGCTTGGGCTCTTCCTTCGGAGAAATAGCGCCCTTATTCAGCTTGACTGCGATAACGGAGCCCTTACCGTCCAGAGTCTTGAAGCCTTCACCGCGGAAGGTCAGCTTCTGGCCATCCCAGGTCTTGGGGAAGTAGACCTTAGCGCCGTCCTTGTATTCGTGCACAACCTCATTGGATTCTGCGCTTTCGGAGGGTGCCGGGGTGCTGGGTTCGGGCTTTGCAGACTCGCTCGGAGCCGGAGTGGTCGGCTCAGGCTTAGCAGACTCGCTCGGAGCCGGAGTGGTCGGCTCAGGCTTAGCAGACTCGCTCGGAGCCGGGGTAGTCGGCTCAGGCTTAGCAGACTCGCTCGGAGCCGGGGTAGTCGGCTCAGGCTTAGCAGACTCGCTCGGAGCCGGGGCGGGCTGTTCGCTATCCGGCAGGCTCAGCTTAGTGCCGGCAGGGTAAGTGGTAGTCACGCCAGAAGGAGTAGCAGCAACCTGGGTGGTTTCTGCCGGTGCGCAGGTCTCAGCGGTGTCTGCCTTCTTCTCTGCAACAGTTGCGGAGAGCGCTTCACCACCGCGAGGAGTGTCACCTTCAACAATGGAGCCGGAGAGCAGGAAGACCGACACCTTGTCGCCACTCTTCAGGTTTTCCGTCAGGTTGGAGTTCTCGGTGGTCGGGTACGGCAACTCAGCGGTGAAGTTACCGTTCTCATCTGCCTGGATGTACGCCCAAACACCTGCGCTGTTGCCCTCAACACCGTTGAACTTCGGCTCTTCCTTCGCGGAGATACGGCCCTTGTTCAGCTTGACGGCGAGCACGGAGCCCTTCGAACCGTCCTGAGTCTTGAAACCTTCACCACGCAGCTTCAGGGTTTCGCCGGTGGTCCAGTCCTTCACTGCGTAGAGCTTAGCGCCGTCAGCGTAGGTCTTCACCAGTTCTTCAGAAGCAGTTTGCACTACCGGCTTCGCGGTAGTTTCAACGGTGGTGTTGATCTTCACCATGACGCCGGGGGTAATCGGGGAATCTGCGTTGTCCTTGCCCTTGGGCTCGGTGCTAGAGGTGCGGTATTCACCGGTGGTCTTATCGATGGTGTAGTTCGTTTCGATGGCGGAAGCGCCTTCGATGCTACGTGCTACAGCGTATACGCTACCGTCTGCAGTGACCAGAACATCATTTGCACCGCTGGTTGCACCGGTGGACACCTGAGAAACAACGGTTCCGGTTCGTGCGTCAACAACGCCGACGTTACCGGTACCGTAATCGGTCACGTACAGCAGGTCGCGGGCTTCGTCGGAGGCAAGGGCGAGAGCCTGAGAGCCGAAAGGAATGGTCTTCTTGTAGGCGCCGGTTTCCAGGTCGTAGACGGTGATACCAGAGTTAGTGCCCTTACGGTCACCCTGGGAGCTGACGTAGATTTCCTTCAGAGACTTGTCGATGGTGACGTCAGAGGCGTTCAGGTCGGCTTCAGCATTGTCCTTGTGCAGCTGAATGGTCTTCTCAACCTCGTAGCTCTTGGTGTCGATTACCTTCACGGTGCCGGCACTCAGGGAAGGAACGTAGAGCTTGCCATCGGCGGAGTCCACGTGCATGTTCATTGCGATGTCAGATTCGCCCTTGGCATCGGTGAATTCAATCTTCTTGACCAGAGCGTGCAGGGTGGTGTCGAAGACGCTAATGCCGCCGGAGCCAGAGACAAAGACCTTGCCGCTGGAGGGATCGATGCGTACCTCGCGCGGGTGGTTGACCTCGCCTTCTGCGCTGCTCCAGATAATCTTATTGGTCGCGGGGTCGAAGACAGATACCTTGTTGACGCGGGTCTGGGTAACCCATACGTATCCGGTTGCTTCGTCGTAAGCGATACCGTAGGGAGATTCAATCTGCTTACCGGTCGGTGCGGTAGCGCCACGAGCGGTGAAGTCGGTGGTCGGGAACTGGTAGACAGTGGAGAGGCTCGGGGTGGATCCAACGTTCCAGGTGCCGACACCACCGGTCAGTACCGGCGGGCGGCCGGAAGAGAAGGAGGTGTAGAGGGAGGAGGTTGCCGCCGAGTATGCCAGCTGGTACTGGCCGGGCAGGCCCTGGTACTGGGTAGCGCTCACTGCGATGTGGCGGCATTCCTCAGCAGAGGTCTGGGAGTTTCCTCCGGGGACAGACGCGGAGACGTTTGCCGCAAAGGTAGCGGGAACCGCTGCGAAAGAACCTGCGACAACGGAAAGTGCGCCAGCAATGGCCAGCAACTTACGTGAGGGCTTGGGTGAAGAAGTCATGCTGATCCTCGATGATATGTAGTGGTACTTCTCCAAAGGTCGTGCAACCTCCGGAAGATGCATAGCTAACCCCCTAATGATTAGGCAAGGCTAGACTAAGCAACTATAAAGTTGATAATAAGTGCCTCACTAGGTTATTTTCAAGCAGCTTTTATCAGCGCCCACGCTTCTCACGACTCTTTTAGCCACCGTTGCTATCCTCCCTAAAGCCCCGTATACCCGCTCCACAAGGGGATTTCTTCCTCCAGCTCAAGCTACGTGGCTCTTTGATAGCCCTGTCCGGTAAAAGTAACCACTTTTCTGTATGACATCTTCAAAAGTTTTATAACAAATATTTATTCGGCATTTCATGACTTCTATCGTTGATTCTGCAGCTCACAGAACTTCCCGCTGAGTTCTCCCGAATAAAGGTTAAACGCAAAGGAGCCCTCTCCTACCTAGGTAGGAGAGGGCTCCTTTTATTGCTCTAGCAGAGAGTCATTAGAGGGCTTACTTAGCCTTCTCGATGATCTCCACGATACGCCAGCGCTTGGAAGCGGACAGCGGACGGGTCTCTGCAATCAGAACGAGGTCACCGATACCAGCAGTGTTCTGCTCGTCGTGTGCCTTGATCTTGGAGCTACGGCGAACGACCTTGCCGTACAGTGCGTGCTTCACGTGGTCCTCGACCTCGACGACAACGGTCTTGTCCATCTTGTCGGAGACAACGTAGCCGCGGCGGGTCTTGCGGTAGCCGCGCTCTTCGTTCTTTACTTCACTCACTTGGACTCACCTTCAGTTGCGGGACGAATACCGAGCTCGCGCTCACGCAGCACGGTGTAGATACGTGCGATGTCGCGCTTGATAGTGCGGCGACGACCTGCGTTAGCCTGACCGGTGACTTCCTGGAAGCGGATGTTGAAGAGTTCCTTCTTCGCTTCGCTCAGCTTTGCAGCCAGCTCTTCGTTGGAGAGCTCTGCGAGCTTATCGATGCTCAGGTCCTTGGATCCTACTGCCATCTCGCTTATTCACCACCTTCGCGGCGACGCACAACACGTGCCTTCATCGGGAGCTTGTGGATTGCCAGGCGCATTGCCTCGCGAGCCACTTCTTCGGACACACCGGAGAGTTCAAACATGACTCGACCCGGCTTGACATTTGCGACCCACCACTCGGGCGAACCCTTACCGGAACCCATACGGGTTTCAGCGGGCTTCTTGGTCAGCGGACGGTCGGGATAAATGTTAATCCAGACCTTACCGCCACGCTTGATGTGACGGGTCATTGCGATACGTGCAGCCTCAATCTGGCGGTTGGTCACGTATGCGGGCGACAGGGCCTGAATGCCCCACTCACCGAAGCTAACCTCGGTGCCGCCCTTTGCGAGACCATTACGCTTGGGGTGGTGCTGCTTGCGGTACTTTACTCGACGGGGAATAAGCATTTATGCCTCACCGTTCTCTGCAGTCTTGGCCTCGACCTTTGCCGAAGCGTTCTCGTTGCGGCGCTCGCGACGAGGACCACGGTTGCCCTGGCGGCGGCGGTCACCATCGCGGCGGTTGCCACGGCGGTTGTTTGCTGCCTGCTGAGCTGCCAGCTCCTTGTCGGTCAGGTCGCCCTTGTAGATCCAGACCTTCACGCCGATGCGACCGAAGGTGGTCTTAGCCTCGAAGAAGCCGTAGTCGATGTTCGCACGCAGGGTGTGCAGGGGCACACGGCCTTCGCGGTAGAACTCGGAACGGGACATTTCAGCGCCACCCAGACGGCCGGAGCACTGGATACGGATACCCTTTGCGCCTGCACGCTGTGCGGACTGGATTGCCTTCTTCATTGCACGGCGGAATGCAACACGCGATGCGAGCTGCTCTGCGATGCTCTGTGCAACCAGCTGAGCGGAGAGGTCGGGGTTAGCAACCTCGAGGATGTTCAGCTGAATCTGCTTGTTGGTGAGCTTCTCGAGCTCGCCGCGGATGCGGTCTGCTTCTGCGCCACGGCGGCCAATCACGATACCGGGACGAGCGGTGTGGATGTCCACACGCACGCGGTCACGGGTACGCTCGATCTCGACCTTTGCAACGCCTGCGCGATCCAGGTTCTTTGCCAGCAGCTCGCGGATCTTTACGTCCTCGCGGACGAAGTCAGCGTAACGCTCGCCGGGCTTGTTGGAATCAGCGAACCACTTGGAGACGTGGTCAGTGGTGATGCCCAGTCGGAAACCGTTCGGGTGAATTTTCTGACCCATTTAGCGGTCCTCCTCCTTCTCCGGGGTAGCAACTACCACGGTGATGTGGCTGGTGCGCTTGTTGATTCGGTATGCGCGACCCTGAGCGCGGGGCTGAATGCGCTTCATGGTCGGGCCCTCGTTCACGAATGCTTCGCTGATGAACAGCTCTTCCTCGCGGAAGGGCAGACCCTGCTGGGTTGCCTTCTGACGAGCGTTAGCTACTGCCGAAGCAACGATCTTGTATACCGGTTCCGAAGCTGCCTGGGGGGCGAACTTCAGAATCGCCAGAGCCTCTTCCGCCTGCTTACCACGGATCAGGTTGACGACACGGCGGGCCTTCATAGGCGTAACGCGAACGAAACGCGCTGATGCCTTGGCTTCCATTGCCTATCTCTCTTTCGTCTATTGCCGAAAGGGAAACGTTAGCTTATCGGTGTGAACCGATTAGCGACGCTTGCCCTTACGGTCGTCCTTCACGTGGCTGCGGAAAGTGCGGGTCGGAGCAAACTCACCGAGCTTGTGACCAACCATCGACTCGGTGATGAACACCGGCACGTGCTTGCGACCGTCGTACACTGCGATGGTGTGACCGAGCATGTCGGGGATAATCATCGAGCGACGCGACCAAGTCTTGATTACGTTCTTGGTGCCCTTCTCGTTCTGAGCTGCAACCTTCAGGTAGAGGTGCTGATCAACGAAAGGGCCCTTCTTCAAACTACGAGGCATGTTTCAGGCTCCTTAGCGCTTCTTGCCAGTACGACGGCGACGAACGATGAGCTTGTCGCTTTCCTTGTTGGGACGGCGGGTACGACCCTCGGGCTTACCGTTGGGGTTAACCGGGTGACGACCACCGGAGGTCTTACCTTCACCACCACCGTGCGGGTGGTCAACCGGGTTCATGACCACACCACGGACGGTCGGGCGGATGCCCTTCCAGCGGTTACGGCCAGCCTTACCCCAGTTGATGTTGGACTGCTCAGCGTTGCCGACCTCACCAACGGTTGCGCGGCAGCGAACATCCACGTTGCGGATTTCGCCGGAGGGCAGACGGAGCTGACCGTACTTGCCTTCCTTAGCAACCAGCTGTACAGAAGCACCTGCGGAACGAGCCAGCTTTGCGCCGCCACCGGGGCGGAGCTCGACACAGTGAATCACGGTACCAACGGGGATGTTGCGCAGGGGCAGGTTGTTACCGGGCTTGATGTCAGCTGCGGGGCCGGACTCGACGATGTCGCCCTGAGCGAGCTTGTTCGGAGCGATGATGTAGCGCTTGGAACCATCGAAGTAGTGCAGCAGCGCGATGCGAGCGGTACGGTTGGGATCGTACTCGATGTGTGCAACGCGTGCGTTAACGCCGTCCTTGTCGTGACGACGGAAGTCGATCAGACGGTACTGGCGCTTGTGGCCGCCACCCTTGTGACGGGTGGTGATGCGACCGGTGTTGTTACGGCCGCCGGTCTTGTGAAGCGGACGAAGCAGGGACTTTTCCGGGGTGGAGCGGGTGATCTCGGAGAAATCAGCAACGCTCGAACCGCGGCGACCCGGGGTCGTCGGCTTGTACTTACGAATACCCATTTAGATATTTCTTCCTTCGTTAAAGTGGTCTCCGCGGGGCTTATGCCTGCGGACCGCCGAAGATGTCGATGGTGCCTTCCTTGAGGGTCACAATCGCACGCTTGGTGTTCTTGCGAGCGCCCCAACCGAAACGGGTGCGCTTGCGCTTGCCCTGACGGTTGATGGTGTTGACGGAAGCAACCTTGACGTCAAAGATCTTCTCGATGGCCTGCTTGATTTCCAGCTTGTTGGAATCGGTAGCGACCTCGAAGGTGTACTTACCTTCGTCGAGCTGACCGTAGCTCTTCTCGGAAACGACGGGAGCGATGATCACGTCGTATACAGACTTGGTGGAAACGCTCATTACTTAGCGCCCTCCTTCTTCTGAGCTGCAGCAACGAATGCGTCGAATGCTGCCTTGGTGAAGACCACGTCGTCCGAAACCAGCACATCGTAGGTGTTGAGCTGGTCTGCGTACAGAACGTGGACGTTCTCCAGGTTACGTGCGGACAGAGCCACAACGTCCTCTGCACGAGCAATCACAAGAAGGACGTTCTTGCGCTCGGTGATAGCTGCGAATGCAGCCTTTGCAGCCTTGGTCGAGGGAGTCTCACCGGAGATGAAGTTCTCGACAACGTGGACGCGGTCGTGACGAGCGCGATCGGAGAGAGCACCGCGCAGTGCAGCGGCAATCATCTTCTTGGGGGTGCGCTGTGCGTAGTTACGCGGGGTCGGACCGTGAACAACGCCACCGCCGGTCATGTGCGGTGCACGGATGGAGCCCTGACGTGCGTTACCGGTACCCTTCTGCTTGAAGGGCTTACGGCCTGCACCGGAAACCTCGCCGCGGTTCTTGGTCTTGTGGGTGCCCTGGCGTGCAGCAGCGAGCTGTGCAACGACAACCTGGTGCAGCAGGGGCACGGATGCCTGCGCGTCGAAAATCTCTGCGGGCAGGTCTACCTTAAGGGTCTTAACAGCCATGATGTATTAGGCTCCCTTCACAGCGGTACGAACCAGAACAACGCCGCCCTTGGGACCGGGGATTGCGCCCTTGATCAGCAGGACATTGTTCTCTGCGTCCACACCCTGGATAGTCAGGTTCAAGGTAGTGTGACGTGCTGCGCCCATACGGCCAGCCATGCGCATACCCTTGAACACGCGTGCGGGGTAGGATGCGCCACCGATGGAACCGGGCTTACGGTGGTTCTTGTGCTGACCGTGAGACGCGCCAACACCCTTGAAGCCGTGACGCTTCATAACACCTGCGAAGCCCTTACCCTTGGTCTTACCAACGACGTCGACCTTCTGGCCTGCTTCGAAGAGCTCAACGGTCAGTTCCTGACCGAGGGAATACTCAGAAGCATCTGCGGTACGCAGCTCGACGATGTGGCGACGGGGGGTAACACCGGCCTTCTCGAAGTGACCAGCCAGGGGCTTGGTAACCTTGCGAGAGTCGATTGCACCGAAACCGATCTGAACAGCTTCGTAGCCGTCAGTTTCCTGGTTACGGATCTGGGTAACAACGTTAGAATCAGCCTTGACGACGGTGACGGGCACGAACTTGCCGTCCTCGTCCCAGACCTGGGTCATGCCGAGCTTGGTGCCCAGCAGGCCCTTCACCTGGCGCTCGAATTTGTTAGTCATTAGATGCGATCCTCTACAGCTTGATCTCGATGTTTACGTCTGCCGGCAGGTCGAGACGCATGAGGGCATCAACAGCCTTGGGGGTCGGATCAACAACGTCGATCAGACGCTTGTGCGTACGCATCTCGAAGTGCTCGCGGCTGTCCTTGTACTTGTGGGGAGAACGAATAACACAGTAGACGTTCTTCTCGGTCGGCAGCGGCACGGGGCCAACTACAGTTGCGCCTGCGCCCTTGACCGTTTCGACGATTTTCCGTGCCGAAGAATCGATGACCTCGTGGTCATAGGACTTCAGACGGATGCGGATTTTCTGTCCCGCCATCTGTCGGACTCTCTTTCTTGATGTATTCCCTGTATCGGAGCTTTTGCCCCTTTGTTATAGCGCTTAAGGAACGCGATATATTCATCACGTGCGCCACTCAGAACGGACTGAATCCGGCTTTGCCGGGTTCCTCACCCCGCCTGAGTACCGACCCCCGAACTCGGGCGTGTCGCCTATTTTCTAGACAAACTCGTCCCGTCATCCTTCGGACCGGGTCATACGTGGGCCTACCTTTAGTGCAGGTAGACGCTTTGACAACGTCGTCAATTCTCTCAGAGATAGAGCCCTGATGCAATACGAACACAAGTTAAGTGCTTAAGAACACTTAACTGCCTCTGTCAACCTGAGGATACTCCCGCGATGTAACTCTCAGGGAGCTTTCAATCTACTTTCAGTAAGTTCCATGCGCTTTATTGCTCTTAATAAAGCTTTTAGGCCTAAAGACTCTCGTATCGTAGAAGTATCACTACAGCCTAAGGAGAAACCATGTCTCAGCCGACACAACCTCATCAGGCATCCTCTAGCTCTCACTCTTCGTCTCTGAGCCCTCAGCATGTTCAGCCGCAAGGTCTCGGACTGTACGTTCCCCCATCCCTATCGAGTCCGTATCCTCAGCCTCCTGCGCAGCGACGCCGGGTCAATGAGGATATCTTCCTCAATATTGTTCTGTACATTGGTTCGCTCCTGCTCATTGGTGCTGCGGGCCTTTTTGTCACCTCGGTGACTTCTTCTCAGGATGAAACGGCTATCTTCCGTGTCCTCGCAATGGCACTTGGAGCAATTGTCTTCTACGGAGCCGGTCTGCTCACCTACCGCTTCGTGGAGCGCCTGCGTATTGCCTCCTATTCTTTTGCGGCAACGGGTCTTGCGTTTATTCCTCTGACCGGCGTTGCTGTCTATGTCCTCAAGATTTGGACTGAAGGACGCTACATCTGGCTCCTCACGTCTCTGGTTGGCACTGCAGCCATTGTTGGAGCCTGCGCCCTCATGCGTAACCGTGTGATGGCGTACCTGCTGATTTCGTTCATCGTTTCGGACTCGTTGGCAGCTACGAAGGTGGCGGCTCTGCCTTTCGTTTGGTATTTCGTTTCTCTGACTGCCGTTGCCACTGTTCTGGGTTTGATTCTGCACTTTGCCCCGAATGCTGCCCCGAAGGGTATCCGCGAAGGTCTTGTTGATTCTTCCCGTATTTTCGTCCCGGCTACTGCCGTCGCCATTTTCTTCTTTACCAACGATCTGAGCTACACGGATGCGGGTATTGCCTTTGCGGTTATGTCTGTGCACGCCATTCTGTTCACCTGGCTGAACGGCACGGCGGATTACTACGCCCAGGCACGTATCTACCCGATTGCGTCGATTCTCTCCTTCATCATGGACTCGGATCACGGCCCGTGGTTCCCCAGCTTCTTCTTCGTCTCGGTCCTGGTTGTTAACCTGATTTCTGCGTACGTATTTATTCCTCGTCTGCAGAAGACTATTGCTGGTTCTGCTCCTGCTGCCGATGAACAGCTCGAGCAGGTGCAAAGCACCCCGGCTATCCCCTGGGCGAAGGAATCTATTCACCAACCCGCTCGCAAGATGGAGTGGTTGCCTGCCATCGATGCATGCGTCGGCGTATTCTTCTCCTTCTTTGCTCTCCTTGATGCCTTCTACACTGCTCATGGCGCTGATAGCGTTATGTACGCAACGCGCTGGAGCGCCTTCCTTCCCTACGCAGAAGGCAATCAAGGTATCTTCCCCGCCCCCTGGGTTATCGGTGTTCTCTGCGTCGTGAGCTTCTTGCTGTACCGCAAGGCAATTCAGCCTCTGGTGCTCATGAGTTTTGTAGCGCTCATCCCGGTCATTGGCATGTATGCTTCCCCTGGCAACCAGGGAACGTTCTACCTCTTCTTTGCCGCGGCTGTAGTCATCTATCTGGTCACTGCTAAGGCTCCCGAGGCACGTACTGCTGGAGCAGTACTGAGCAACATCGGTTATGCCATCGGCATGATTCAGCTCTTCCTCGCTCTCATTCCTGAGATGCAGACTTCTGAGTCACTTTTGATGTTTGCGTTGGTCTGCGCCGCTATTGCGTTACTGACTTTTGTCCTCTCTCAGGGCGTTGCAGCGCAGAACGCAAGCTACCGTCTTGTAGAGATGTCGGTCTACCTCTTCTTGGGCGTTTTTGCTCTCTTCGTTGGGTACGTAGCTAACCATGCTGATGGCGGAGCACATGACCGATTCTGGGTTGGTTTCCCTCTCTTCTCGGGTGCCGTCCTCTTCTTGAGCGTGCTGAGCGCTCTTATTCTGGCCCGCGCGTTGCGACTTTCGGATGTTGGATCCTTCCGCTCCACGCTTGTCATGTTTGTCCGTATCGCGTTCTACGCGACTCTGCTTATCGCGACGATTGGCTCGCGACACTACCTGCTGTACGACTTGCAGAAGGAGTACATTGCTGTAGCGCTGCCGGCGCTCCTGACCGTCGTTTATGGTGCGCTTGGTTTCTTTATGCCGGTTGGCTCTTCGATTCGTTCGGAGCTACTCACCGTTGCGCGATTCCCCATCTGCTGGTCGGTCATTCTGCTCGCGATCACCGGCAATATGAAGGAATCGCTCGTAGACTTCCTCGTACTTGCCCTGCTGGCGGTTCAGGCGCTGTGCAGCGTACTACTCTACGCGTACTCCAAGCGAAACTACGAAGCATACGCGGCGGCGATTTTCTTCACGCTCGGTTCTGTCCTGAGCGCAGGCCGTTTCATTGGCGACTTCGATGATCTGCTGTTCGCAGTAGCAACTCCTGCCATCTTCATCGCTGTATGGGTGCTTGCCCTCATCTTCAGGGTCTCCCGCATGCAGATTGGTGCCTCCATCAGCATCACGACTTTCTGCATCGGTGCTCTGTGGAATCTCTTCAACACGAGGGAAAGCACAATGGAGATGACTCTTCTGGGCTACTACGCTCTGATTGCCGTCATCATCCTGTTCGTTCTGAAGGTCACACTCCCGGTTGAGGTCTTCGGTGTGAGCGCAAATGTTCGTCCTCGCATCGCTGTCCCGGTCGGTAATACGATGGTTGATTTGCCGATGCACGGCCCGCTGGGTGCCCCCTACGCGCGTTTCATGTCTCGCCGTCCCCTGAGCCAGGGTATCTATGCACCGGTCAATACGCTGCTGATGATTCCCGCTCTTGCGGTGCTGGGATTCTACACTTTCGTTGGGCTGGTTTTTGAGCCCAGGCAGGTAGAACTCAACGCACTTCTCTGGGGTCTGGGTGCTCTGTCCTTCGTATCTGTCACCAAGGCGAAGAACCTGCCTATCGTCTGCACCACGGCGTTCAGCCTCTTCATCGCCCGTCTGGTCATTGATTACTCGAAGTCCAATCCTCTGAGCGTCATTCTTGAGGTTGCTCTCCTGATTATGCTGGCTGTTGTGGCAGCCAAGGTCCTCAAGAACTTCATCGCAAAGAGGCCTGTAGATACGCAGGTATCGGATTCTCCTCTGTACTGGGCTTTGGGCCTGCAGGTGTTCCTCACCCTGGTAACGTGGGCAGTTCCCGCTGACGGTCCGGATATCGTGGTGCTGGTACTCGGCATTGCCCTGACTCTCCTGAGCGCTCTGCTGCTCGACCGAGTCTGGACCTATATCGCAACTGCGCTAGTCACCCTCGACCTGGCAATTTTGCTCAACGGTCTGAACCCGCTGACCCTGCTAATCATTTCTATTCTGCTCATTGCCGGCGTTATCTGGCGTCTGTTGGTTCGACAGAACAAGCAGGATGCAGTAGCTTCGCACCAGGGTTCTGAGCAGCTTGAGGACTTCCCGCCGTCTCAGAATCAGCCGGGTATGTACCCTCAGAGCAATGTCCAGATGCAGCAGCCCCCGGCTCCTCAGCAAGGCTACGAGCCTCGCCACGAGGAAAACATCTAGCTATCAGCACGTATAGCTTCTATTCCTACGGCATTCTGTAGTAGGATTACCTATGTCCCTTCCGAGGGGCAGTCATTCGAATTGCGGTTCCCAGCCTTCAGGCTGGGAACCGTTTTTCTTTGTCCGAAGATTTTATATTCCTATCTGCAGGGTCTTTAGACGCTCCCCCGCCGTAAGCCGGTCCGCATGACCCAGATTCTGTCTCCGAACCAGCAGATCTCTGAACGGAGTAGGCAGTCGTTCCTCTGCTCCCTGCCCCAGGGCTTTCCACATCTAGCTTCTTTCCATATCCAGGAGTTCAGAATCTACGGCTAGAGGGTACGGATATGTCATACCGCCGCCGGGGAGGGTGTTCCCTGCCGTTACAGATTCACCGTAAACTCCATTATCGGCCACGCATACCCCTTCAGAAGCCTTGAGCGGCTACTAGGACGAACTGATAACGCTTAGAGCGGTTTGGGTACAGTCCAGCTGATAATGCCGTTCTCTCCTTTGCCAGAGCCTTCAGCAACCCGCAAAAAGGCATAACAAAAGGACCCCCGCAGATGCGGGGGTCCTTGAGTATCGCTACCTGGTGGAGAGTCTCCCCTCCGGCAGATCTTTAGCGAATTGTCGTAAATTTACGGCAATTACTTGATGATCTTGGTAACGCGACCCGAACCAACGGTGCGGCCACCCTCACGGATAGCGAAGCCGAGGCCCTCTTCCATTGCGATTTCCTGGATCAGGGTAACGGTCATCTCGGTGTTGTCACCGGGCATAACCATCTCGGTGCCCTCGGGGAGGGTGATAACGCCGGTCACGTCAGTAGTACGGAAGTAGAACTGAGGACGGTAGTTGGAGTAGAAGGGGTTGTGACGGCCACCCTCATCCTTGGAGAGGATGTAGACGTTTGCCTCGAACTCGGTGTGGGGGGTGATGGAGCCCGGCTCCACGACAACCTGACCACGCTCAACATCGTCACGCTTCAGACCACGCAGCAGCAGACCACAGTTCTCGCCTGCCCATGCTTCGTCGAGCTGCTTGTGGAACATCTCGATACCGGTAACGGTGGTCTTCTGGATCGGGCGGATACCGACGATCTCGACCTCGGAGTTGATCTTCAGGGTACCGCGCTCTGCACGACCGGTAACAACGGTGCCACGACCGGTGATGGTGAAGACGTCCTCGATGGGCATGAGGAAGGGCTTGTCCTTCTCACGCACGGGGTCCGGAATGTAGGTGTCGACTGCGTCCATGAGCTCCTCGACCTTAGCAACCCACTCGGGGTCGCCTTCGAGAGCCTTCAGTGCGGAAACGCGAACAACGGGAGCGTTGTCGCCGTCGAACTCCTGCGAGGAGAGGAGGTCACGGACCTCCATCTCGACGAGGTCGAGGAGCTCTTCGTCGTCAACCATGTCTGCCTTGTTCAGTGCAACCAGCAGAGTGGGGACGCCAACCTGGCGAGCGAGCAGAACGTGCTCGCGGGTCTGTGCCATGGGGCCGTCGGTAGCTGCAACCACGAGGATTGCGCCGTCCATCTGAGCCGCACCGGTAATCATGTTCTTGACGTAGTCAGCGTGGCCGGGAGCGTCAACGTGTGCGTAGTGGCGCTTCTCGGTCTGGTACTCGATGTGAGCAATGTTAATGGTAATACCGCGCTGGCGCTCCTCGGGAGCGGAGTCGATCATACCGAAGTCGCGCTTCTCGTTCAGGTCCGGGTACTTGTCAGCCAGAACCTTGGAGATTGCTGCGGTCAGGGTGGTCTTACCGTGGTCAACGTGACCAATGGTACCGACGTTAACGTGAGGCTTGGAGCGCTCGAACTTAGCCTTAGCCAAGAGTGTTCCTCCTAGAACGATTGAAAACATGCACGCGGATCTTCGCTCCGGCGCATCCCGTTATAAAACGGTCTAGCGTCTACAATAGCGGATTACGCCGCAGAGATGAAACTGTTCATGCTCTCAATAATGGATTTAATTGAAAATTTTGGCGTGGGCCACAGGTTTTTAGCCCGTGGCCCACGGGTGAGACGCGAAAATTACTCGCCGCGGCTCTTCTGGATGATCTCGTCAGCGACGTTCTTGGGAACCTCGCCGTAGCTGTCGAATGCCATCGAGAACACTGCACGACCCTGGGTCTTACCACGCAGGTCGCCAATGTAACCGAACATTTCGGTCAGGGGCACGATAGCCTTGATGATCTTAACGCCGGATGCGTCCTCCATGGAACGAACCTGGCCACGGCGGGAGTTCAGGTCGCCGATAACGTCGCCCATGTACTCCTCGGGGGTACGAACCTCAACGTCCATCAGCGGCTCGAGCAGGACCGGGTTAGCGCGCTTAGCGCCTTCCTTGAAGACCATCGAACCGGCGATCTTGAACGCCATTTCGGAGGAGTCGACGTCGTGGTAAGCACCGTCGATCAGGGTTGCCTTCACGCCGACCATCGGGTAGCCAGCGAGGACACCGAACTTCATAGCGTCCTGGATACCAGCGTCGACCGAGGGGATGTACTCGCGAGGAACGCGGCCACCGGTGACCTTGTCCTCGAACAGGTACAGCTCTTCGCCATCCAGGGGCAGGGGCTCGAAGGAGACCTGCACCTTTGCGAACTGACCGGAACCACCGGTCTGCTTCTTGTGGGTGTAGTCGACCTTCTCGACTGCCTTCTTGATGGTCTCGCGGTAAGCAACCTGAGGCTTACCAACGTTAGCCTCAACCTTGAACTCACGCTTCATACGGTCAACGATGATGTCCAGGTGCAGCTCACCCATACCACCAATTTCGGTCTGACCGGTTTCTTCGTTCAGCGAAACGGTGAAGGTGGGGTCCTCAGCGGAAAGCTTCTGGATAGCGGTGGACATCTTCTCCTGGTCACCCTTGGTCTTGGGCTCGATAGCCACGAAGATCACGGGGTCGGGGAAGGTCATCGACTCGAGAACGATCGGGTGTGCGGGGTCGCACAGGGTGTCACCGGTGGTGGTGTCCTTCAGACCAATCGCAGCGTAAATGTGACCTGCGGTGATCTCCTCAACCGGGTTCTCCTTGTTAGAGTGCATCTGGAAGAGCTTACCGATGCGCTCCTTCTTACCCTTGGTGGAGTTCAGAACCTGCTGGCCCTGAGCTGCAACACCGGAGTACACGCGGGTGTAGGTCAGCTGACCGTAGAACGGGTGAGCTGCAACCTTGAATGCCAGTGCTGCGAAGGGCTCGTCAGCGGATGCCTTACGGGTCAGCTTCTCTTCCTCGTTGGAGGGGTTGGAGCCGACAACGTCCGGAACGTCCAGCGGGGAGGGCAGGTACTCAATCACAGCGTCCAGCATGGGCTGAACACCGCGGTTCTTGAATGCAGAACCACAGAGAACGGGGAATGCCTCGCCTGCGATCACGAGCTGACGGATACCAGCCTTGATCTCGGGGATGGACAGCTCGCCCTCTTCGAGGTACTTCTCCATGAGCTCTTCGCTAGCCTCAGCAACAGCCTCAACCAGCTCAGCGCGGTACTGCTCAGCCTTCTCAACCAGGTCAGCGGGGATATCCTGAACCTCGTAGGAGGCACCCATGGTCACGTCACCCTTGGCGTCGCCGGGCCAGACGTATGCCTTCATTTCGAGCAGGTCAACAACACCGAGGAAGTCGCTCTCAGCGCCGATGGGGAGCTGAACAACCAGCGGGCGTGCGCCCAGGCGGTCGATGATGGTCTGAACGGTGAAGTAGAAGTCAGCACCCATCTTGTCCATCTTGTTGACAAAGCAGATACGGGGGACGTCGTACTTGTCAGCCTGGCGCCAAACGGTCTCAGACTGGGGCTCAACACCTTCCTTGCCGTCGAACACAGCAACTGCGCCGTCGAGGACGCGCAGGGAGCGCTCAACCTCAACGGTGAAGTCGACGTGACCGGGGGTGTCGATAATGTTGATCTGGTTGTCCTTCCAGAAGCAGGTGGTTGCTGCGGAGGTAATGGTAATACCTCGCTCCTGCTCCTGAGCCATCCAGTCCATGGTGGAAGCGCCGTCGTGGGTCTCACCGATCTTGTGGTTAATACCGGTGTAGAACAGAATGCGCTCAGTGGTGGTGGTCTTACCGGCGTCGATGTGCGCCATAATACCGATGTTGCGGACCTTGTTAAGGTCGGTGAACACGTCAAGTGCCACGTTATTCTCCCTAAATGAGATACTCCGAAAGCCTGCCGACTCGAATCGACTCGGCAGGCTCTAAACGGAGAATTACCAGCGGTAGTGTGCGAAGGCCTTGTTGGACTCGGCCATCTTGTGAGTGTCCTCGCGACGCTTCACAGCGGCACCGAGACCGTTGGACGCATCCAGGATCTCGTTCATCAGACGCTCAGTCATGGTCTTCTCGCGGCGCTGCTTCGAGAAGCCAACGAGCCAGCGAAGAGCCAGAGCGGTGGAACGGCCGGGGCGAACCTCAACCGGAACCTGGTAGGTTGCACCGCCAACGCGGCGGGAGCGAACCTCGAGAGAAGGCTTGATGTTGTCCATAGCCTTCTTCAGGGTTGCGACCGGGTCAGAACCGGTCTTCTTCTCGACACCCTCGAGGGCGCCGTAGACGATGCGCTCTGCGACGGACTTCTTGCCGTCCAGCAGAACCTTGTTGATCAGCTGAGTGACCAGAGCAGAACCGTAAACAGGATCGTTTACGAGGGGACGCTTGGGAGCGGGACCCTTACGAGGCATTACTTCTTCTCCTTCTTAGCGCCGTAGCGGGAGCGAGCCTGGCCGCGACCCTTAACACCCTGGGTATCCAGAGCGCCACGAACGATCTTGTAGCGAACACCGGGGAGGTCCTTCACACGACCACCGCGAACGAGCACGATCGAGTGCTCCTGCAGGTTGTGACCCTCACCGGGGATGTATGCGGTAACCTCGACGCCGCCGTTGAGCTTGACACGAGCGACCTTACGCAGTGCCGAGTTCGGCTTCTTCGGGGTGGTGGTGTACACACGGGTGCACACGCCACGCTTCATGGGGTTGCCCTTCAGTGCGGGCGCCTTGGTCTTAACGACCTTGGGAGTCCGGCCCTTGCGGACCAGCTGCTGAATAGTAGGCACGTTTTCTCCGTTGCTTGATCAGGTTTCTCGTTAGAGAAGCCCGTATAAACTTACTGGCCCCCATCACGTTGGATGGGTGCTCTCGGTTATCAGAAACGCTCGGATGCATATCCGGTTGGTTTCTATAGGTTCCTCGACATCTCGGCGAGTTCTCAGGGCTAAAATTCCTCACCGTCAGAGGTGAAAAAGTTTTTGGGCATGACTAAAAATGGCATTTAGGCGTCAGCAAAAAAGCAACGCCAAAGGACGGTATCCATACTGCCATTGATTCATCATGCCCGTGCCCTCGGGAAATATCCCGCGTAAACCCACCGGGGGTGGATCCTTGTGCACCGAGCTCAAGTACTTCGGATAAGACTATACAGGTTAAATCGCACTTAATCTAGCGCCAGATCTGGGATTCTTCGCTTTAATGCCCCACCCAAGGGGTTAAAACCAATGATTTACCTCACTTAAATTACATTGTTGGGATTTACTCCTCCCTCACCACCTCCTTGACGCACTTTAAAGCAGAAAGCCTCCAAGAACCGTCTCAACGATTCCTGACGGCCTCAACAACTGCGGGAGGCGAGCGCAGAATCGCACCCGCCTCCCGCAAGAGAGTATTCAGTTATAGGTTCACCGTAGCGACTGCCGAACTACACCACCTGGAAGACTCGAGTCTGCCCCTCAAACGGGGTAATAGTCTTCGAGTTCTTCTTGGCATTGCCGTAGTAACGGATGCGGTACTGGCCCTTAGGGGTATTTGCCGGAACGTTCCAACGCACCGTCACCTGAGAAGCAGACACGCCAATGCGCTTCCATTCAAAGAAGGTATCCGGGTTGTTATCCGCGGTGTAGTACTTCCAGGTATTACCCACACGACGCTCAATCACGAAGTAGCTACCGTCGTGATGCATGTTGTTATTTGGGTGCGCACCCACGAAACGAGCCGACACCTCCTGACGGCCGGCAATAGCATCCTGAGGCTGCTGGGTCACCTGACCGTAGCGCGTACCAAACATGGGAGTGTCGTAGACGACCTTACCCTGCAGGCTGGCTACCGGGCGACGATCATTCGGGCGATCACCGATACCCAGAGGGGTACCGTTCTTCAGGGACGTACCCACTACGTTAATAGTCTGACGGAACGCACTGGAGGTGTAACGGCCAAAGAGGGTCGCGCCGCCTTCGTACTGCTGCGAGTCGTATTCCTCAGGGGTCGTCACATAGTGGTCGTAGGCGTTAGTGTAGCCCTGCAGAATGATGTGCGATTCGGGAACACCAAAAAGCTTGGCTGCATCCTGGCGGTACTGAACGCCCACCGCGCCGGTGAACTCGCCAGGCATACCCAGCAGGTAGTAGTCACCGAAGCGCATAATCTGCACCGGATACTTTTCCTGAATGATCGTTCCATTTTTTGCAGAGAAGAGAATACCCTTCGGCTGCTGGCAGCGCGTCTGCGCCGCACTCGGAGTAAACACCAAAGTACCCAGAATAGAGGGGCGACCCGAGCCTTCCTTATAGACAGCCCAACCGCCGCCGCCATCCTCAGTGGATCCGGCGCCGAACGGAGTACCCAGGAAGCCCTGGCAGGTGCGCTCATTATGGCCGCTACCGGTGTACTTGGCATCCACGTTCATACCCGAGAAGTTGAAGTACGAAATGCGCGAATCCAGACCCTTACCCACCGGAGTACCCGAGCTCTTGAGCTGAGAACGCACGGCGTTAGCCTGCTTCTCACCCTGAATCTTCACGTTCTTGAACTGGTCATTGGTTGGCCCCTGGCCGGGCTTCAACCAAGTATTCGGGGAAACGTCACCAGCATTAGCGTTTGCAAACGCCGCCACGAAACCATCGCCACTACCGGGAACATTGCGGTCAACACCGTGGTCCTGAGTCTCCAGCAGGTACTCCGCATAGCCCTTGTTATCACTCGAAATCAGAGTATTCTTCGAGGTCAAGGACGTCGGATGAATTGCATACCAGTTCAGCACCGCACGAGTCTTGCCGTTACGCTCCAAGCGCAGAGTCATATTGGTCGGATCGGTACCGCCAGGCAACTTGGAACGAAGCTCAGGAGAATCCAGATTAAACGCCTCACGGGAACGGTTAGCACCAACACCGGTCAGCTTCGAAGAAGAAATCGTCAGGTTACCAGGAGCCAGATCCCTGGTTGCCTGGCGGATTGCCTTCAGCGAACCGTCCACCTGGGCATTGAAGGTGTCCTGATGGAAGCCCAGAGTCGTAATGTTGTACAGACTCTGATGCGTAATACCACCCGGAGTCGCGTGAGTGTGAGTCGCGGTAATCATAATGTTCGACTCATCGTACGCAGAGCCAAACTCAGCGCGAATACGCTTGACCAACTCATCACGCAGAGACTGCCAACCGGTCAGAGAGTCCAGAACAACAATGAGGTTACGCTTACCCGAGGCTCGATCCACAGCAATGAAAGCGCGCGCATACTGGCGAGTATGCACACCGCTCCCCTTCTGGGAGGTCTCACCGTAGCCCATGAAGCCGACCTCACCGGGCTCACCGGTAATATCCGCCGCACCCGCACCTACCAGGTAGGGGGTAGCACTAGAGCTCTGAGAAGTAGGAGCTGCGGTTGCAACCTGACCGGCGGGAAGAATTGCGGACACCGCAATAAGACATGCTGCGCCAATGCGAGCAAGAGAGTGGGTGGGCGCCTTAAAACGCGAAAAAACAGAGGAGCGCTTTTGCTCCCCTGCGGTCAAAGAGGAATTCTGTTCAGATTCGTGAGGCTGCGCCGTTCCGGAAGACAGTCGGGTACCCTGATTCGTCACCCGTCCGGAAGAGAATGGAGTGATATGCATGCCTTCAAGAATAGAACCTAGTCAAAGGGCTTTCCAAGTTGAATTAGCATTGTTCAAATATAGAATATTCACTCTTTTTATACTGGCAAGAAAAACGATTAAATATTCTATTTATGGCGGCATTGGGGCGAATTACAAGGGGTCTCACGATATTTGATCATCATCTAATTTCTTGCCCAGCCAAGAAATTTTCCCGGTTTGAAAAATAATGCGCTCCAGTGATTTTTTTATAAATAAATTCGCCCACTAGACAAAAAACATGAAACCTTCCCCTGAAGGATAAAGAATATTAAAGTACCGCTTAAAGAAAGCCGTCCCTCCCCCACCTATTCGTTAAACAAAGAACGCGGATACCCGAGACAACTCGAGTATCCGCGTTCTTTATCAAGGACCAGGTCAGGAATCTAAACTCCCAACCTGCCCCTCACGGCAGAAGCCTTAGTCCAGACCACGACCGTACTCATCCAGCGAAACAGCCATAAAGCCGCCGTTGCCGTAAGTGTACACCTCGTTATCCATCTGGAATGCGCTCGGGTAACCACCGAAAGTGTCCAGAGCCTGCATACGCTCCGCGGTAGCCTGAGCGCTGGGCTCAACCTCAATATCGTTGTAACGTGCCAGACCGGTACCGGCGGGAACCAGCTTACCGATGATCACGTTCTCCTTCAGGCCGAGCAGCGGGTCAGTCTTCGCCTCCATAGCAGCCTGAGTCAGGACGCGGGTGGTCTCCTGGAAGGAGGCCGCCGACAGCCAGGACTCGGTAGCCAGCGAAGCCTTGGTAATACCCATCATTTCCGGACGGCCAGCTGCGGGCTTCTTACCCTCAACCAGTGCCTTGCGGTTAGCAGTCTGGAAAGCAATGTTATCAACCAGCTCACCAGGCAGCAGATCGGTATCGCCGGACTCAATCACGGTCACGCGACGCAGCATCTGGCGAACAATAACCTCAACATGCTTGTCGTGGATTTCCACACCCTGCGACTTGTACACGCCCTGAACCTCACTCACCAGGTGCTTCTGAGCCTCACGAGGACCACGAATACGCAGAACCTCCTTCGGATCAACAGAACCGGTAGCCAGCTGATCGCCAACCTGAACGTGATCGCCGTTCTGCAGCTTAGAAGCTGCACGACGCAGAACAGTGTAGGACTGGGGCTCGGAACCATCGTCCGGGGTCACCACAATCTTGTAGGACTTCTCGGTATCCTCAATGGTCACGCGACCAGACACCTCAGAAATCGGGGCAACACCCTTGGGGGTACGAGCCTCGAACAGCTCCTGAATACGGGGCAGACCCTGAGTAATATCGTCAGCCGAAGCCACACCACCGGTGTGGAAGGTACGCATGGTCAGCTGGGTACCGGGCTCACCAATCGACTGAGCCGCAATAATACCAACAGCCTCACCAATGTCTACCAGAACGTTCGAAGCCATCGAACGACCGTAGCACAGTGCACACACACCAATAGCGGACTCACAGGTCAGAACCGAACGGACGCGAACATCCTTCACGCCTGCCTTGAAGAGCTTCTCAATGAGCTCATCAGAGACATCGGAACCAGCAGCAGCCAGAACGTTGCCAGCCTCGTCCTTCACGTCAACCGCAAGGGTACGACCGTGAATCGAAGTCTCGACATCCTGGTGCAGACCGCCATCCTCATCAATCAGAGGCAGAACCAGACCGCGGCGAGTGCCACAGTCGTGCTCGCGAACGATAACGTCCTGCGAAACATCCACCAGACGACGAGTCAGGTAACCCGAGTTAGCGGTACGCAGTGCGGTATCCGCCAGACCCTTACGTGCACCGTGGGTCGCGATGAAGTACTCCAGAACCGACAGGCCCTCACGGTACGAGGACTTAATCGGGCGAGGCATAATCTCACCCTTCGGGTTCGACACCAGACCACGGATACCCGCAATCTGACGGACCTGCATCCAGTTACCACGTGCACCGGAGGTCACCATACGGTAAATGGTGTTCAGACCACCGTGAGAGCTCAGGTTCTCACGCATAGCCTCAGCAACCACGTCGGTAGCCTCGGTCCAAACCTTAATCAGCTCCTGACGACGCTCTTCGTCATCGATGGTACCGATCTCGAAGTCGTCCTGAATTGCAGCAGCCTGCTTCTCGTAGCGCTCCATAATTGCCGGCTTCTCAGCGGGAGTAGCAATATCGGAAACAGCCACGGTCACGCCCGAACGAGAAGCCCAGTAGAAACCGGAGTTCTTCAGGTTGTCCAGGGCACGAGCCACAACGTCCATCGGGTAACGCTCAGCCAGATCGTTAATCAGGCTACCCAGGCCCTTCTTATCTGCCACACCGGAGAACCAGGGGTAATCCTTCGGCAGAGCCTGGTTGAACAGAACCTGACCAACGGTGCAGTCCAGCAGCACGGGGTCGCCCGGCTTGTAACCCTCGGGAGCTTCCCAGCCCTCAGGAGCAACAAACTGGTCACCATCAAGGCGAATCTTCACCTTGGTGTACAGCTCAATCTCGTGACGATCCATCGCCATCAGAGCCTCAGACACCGAGGAGAATGCGTGACCCTCGTTCTTCTGACCATCGCGAGGAGTAGTCAGGTGGTACAGACCAATGATCATATCCTGCGAAGGAACAGCCACAGGGCGGCCATCCGACGGCTTCAGGATGTTGTTCGAGGACAGCATGAGGATACGAGCCTCAGCCTGAGCCTCGGGAGACAGCGGCAGGTGAACTGCCATCTGGTCACCATCGAAGTCAGCGTTGAACGCGGAGCAAACCAGCGGGTGCAGCTGAATAGCCTTACCCTCAACCAGCTTCGGCTCAAACGCCTGAATACCAAGGCGGTGCAGGGTAGGTGCACGGTTCAGCAGAACCGGGTGCTCAGCAATAACCTCTTCAAGAACGTCCCAAACCTGCGGGCGGAAACGCTCAACCATACGCTTAGCGCTCTTAATGTTCTGAGCGTGGCTCAGCTCCACCAGACGCTTCATAACGAAGGGCTTGAACAGCTCCAGAGCCATCTGCTTGGGCAGACCACACTGGTGCATCTGCAGCTGGGGACCAACCACAATCACGGAACGGCCCGAGTAGTCAACACGCTTACCAAGCAGGTTCTGACGGAAACGACCCTGCTTACCCTTCAGCATGTCAGACAGAGACTTCAGGGGGCGGTTACCGGGGCCAGTCACCGGGCGACCGCGACGACCGTTATCGAAGAGCGAGTCCACAGCTTCCTGCAGCATACGCTTCTCGTTGTTCACGATAATCTCCGGAGCACCCAGCTCCAGCAGGCGCTTCAAACGGTTGTTACGGTTGATCACACGACGGTACAGGTCGTTCAGGTCGGAGGTCGCGAAACGGCCACCATCCAGCTGAACCATCGGGCGCAGTTCCGGCGGAATAACCGGAACAACATCCAGGACCATACCCAGCGGAGAGTTGTTAGTGGTCAGGAAGGCGTTAACAACCTTCAGACGCTTCAGAGCGCGGGTCTTCTTCTGACCCTTACCGGTCTGAATAATCTCCTTGAGAGCCTCAGCCTCAGCCTCCAGGTCGAAGGACTCCAGACGCTTCTTAATAGCCTCTGCGCCCATCGCGCCCTCAAAGTACAGGCCGTACTTATCAATCATGGAACGGTACAGAGCCTCATCACCCTCAAGGTCAGCGACCTTCAGGTTCTTGAAGCGATCCCACACGCGCTCCAGGTGCTCAGCCTCACGCTCGTAGCGCTTACGCACCGACGCGAGCTGACGCTCAGCGTTATCGCGCAGCTTACGCTTCTCAGCAGCCTTGCCGCCCTCTGCCTCAATACGAGCCAGCTCCGCCTCAACCTCACGGCTGATAGCGTTCACATCAGCGTTCAGAGCAGCCTCAAGCTCCTGCTTCTCACGGTCGTGAGCAGCCTGCAGCATCGGCAGATCCTCGTGACGAGCCTCCTCGTCAACCTTAGTGATCATGTACGCAGCGAAGTAAATGACCTTCTCCAGGTCCTTCGGAGCCAGATCCAGCAGGTAACCCAGGCGGGAAGGAACACCCTTGAAGTACCAAATGTGAGTCACGGGAGCAGCCAGCTCAATGTGGCCCATGCGCTCGCGACGAACCTTGGAGCGGGTCACCTCAACGCCACAGCGCTCACACACGATGCCCTTGAAGCGCACGCGCTTGTACTTACCGCAGTAGCACTCCCAGTCCTTGGTGGGGCCGAAGATACGCTCGTCGAAGAGGCCGTCCTTCTCGGGCTTCAGGGTACGGTAGTTGATGGTCTCGGGCTTCTTAACCTCACCAAAGGACCAGCGACGGATGTCGTCGGCGGTGGCGAGGCCAATTCGCATCAAACCAAGCGAAGATTCGTTGGACATATCGGTCCTAATCTCTTTCTGTAAGTTTCTGAAGACTTGGGTTAGCGGGCGGGAACCCCACAACGCACGCGAGCGCATGCGGGGTTCCCCACCCTAGAAGGAGGCGGTGCTTATGCCTCGTCGACGGAGCTAGGCTCGTCGTGGGTCAGGCTCACGCCCATATCTTCTGCTGCCCGGAAGCCTTCTTCCTCCGAGTCGCTCATCTCGATAATCTTGCCGTCGGTGGAGAGCACCTCGACGTTCAGGCACAGAGACTGCATTTCCTTGATAAGAACCTTGAAGGATTCGGGGATACCCGGCTCAGGGATGTTCTCGCCCTTCACGATAGCCTCGTAAACCTTCACACGGCCCGCCACGTCATCGGACTTGACGGTCAGGATTTCCTGCAGGGTGTATGCGGCGCCGTATGCTTCCAGCGCCCACACTTCCATCTCACCGAAGCGCTGACCACCGAACTGCGCCTTACCACCCAGGGGCTGCTGGGTAATCATCGAGTACGGACCGGTGGAACGAGCGTGAATCTTGTCATCCACCAGGTGGTGCAGCTTCAGGATGTACTGGTAACCAACCGAAATCGGGTCCGGGAACGGCTCACCGGAACGGCCGTCAATCAGACGTGCCTTACCGGAACGGTTAATCAGACGGTCGCCATCGCGGTTCGGGTTCGAGTGGTCCATGAGGTCGAACAGCTCGTCCTCGTGGGCACCGTCGAACACCGGGGTTGCCAGGCGGGTCGGGCCGGATTCCTTCGGGAAGTTCGGCATGTGCTTGAGCCACTCGGGCTCGCCCTCAATCTTCCAACCCTGCTTAGCCAGCCAACCGGTGTGGACTTCCAGAACCTGACCAATGTTCATACGACCGGGCACGCCCAGCGGGTTCAGGATAACGTCCACGGGGGTACCGTCTTCCAGGAAGGGCATATCCTCGATTGGCAGGATCTTGGAAATAACACCCTTGTTACCGTGGCGGCCTGCAAGCTTGTCGCCGTCGGTAATCTTACGCTTCTGAGCCACGTACACGCGGACCAGCTGGTTCACGCCCGGGGGCAGATCGTCCTCATCGTTGTTCTCGCGGTCGAAGATGCGGATACCGATGACGGTACCGGACTCGCCGTGAGGAACCTTCAGGGAGGTGTCGCGAACCTCGCGGGACTTCTCACCGAAGATTGCGCGCAGCAGGCGCTCCTCGGGGGTCAGCTCGGTCTCACCCTTGGGGGTGACCTTACCAACGAGGATGTCGCCAGCCTCAACCTCAGCACCGATGTGGATGATGCCGCGCTCGTCCAGAGCCGAGAGAACGTCCTCGGACACGTTCGGGATGTCGCGGGTAATCTCCTCGGGGCCCAGCTTGGTGTCGCGGGCGTCAATCTCGTGCTCCTCAATGTGGATCGAGGTCAGCACGTCCTCAGAGACCATACGCTGGGAGAGGATGATCGCATCCTCGTAGTTCAGGCCTTCCCACGGCATGTATGCCACGAGCAGGTTCTTACCCAGTGCCAGCTCGCCGCCGTCAGTGGAGGGGCCGTCAGCAATAACGTCGCGGTATTCGACGCGCTGGCCTTCCTTCACCACAACGCGCTGGTTGTAGCAGTTACCCGGGTTCGAGCGGGAGAACTTCATGATCGGGTAGGTGGAGACAGAGCCGTCATCGTTACGGACGATAACGGTCTTAGCGTCCACGGAGGAAACCACACCGGGCTTCTTCGCGAGCACGGAGTCACCGGAGTCCAGTGCTGCGTACTTCTCCATACCGGTACCAACCACGGGAGCCTCAGACTCCAGCAGGGGCACAGCCTGACGCTGCATGTTAGCACCCATCAGTGCTCGGTTAGCGTCGTCGTGCTCCAGGTAAGGAATCAGGGCGGTAGCGACAGACACCATCTGGCGCGGGGAGACGTCCATGTACTGAACGGCACCGGGAGCAACCAGAACAGCTTCGCCAGAACCATCGCCCGCACGGCAGAGAACCTCGTTCTCAGCGAAGGTACGGTCCGGGTTCAGCGGCGCGTTTGCCTGTGCAATAACGACAGACTTCTCGTCGTCTGCGGTCAGGTAGCGGACCTCATCGGTCACGCGGCCGTCAGTCACCACGCGGTAGGGGGTCTCAATGAAACCGAAGGAGTTGATGCGACCGTAGGTTGCCAGCGAACCAATCAGACCAATGTTCGGGCCTTCAGGGGTTTCAATGGGGCACATACGACCGTAGTGCGAGGGGTGGACGTCTCGAACTTCCATGCCTGCACGGTCACGGGACAGACCGCCCGGGCCCAGCGCGGACAGACGACGCTTGTGGGTCAGACCCGCCAGCGGGTTGTTCTGGTCCATGAACTGGGACAGCTGAGAAGTACCGAAGAACTCCTTGATAGCTGCCACGACGGGGCGGATGTTCACCAGGGACTGCGGGGTGATAGCGTCCACGTCCTGGGTGGTCATGCGCTCGCGAACCACGCGCTCCATACGGGACAGACCGGTACGGATCTGGTTCTCAATCAGCTCGCCCACAGTGCGGATACGACGGTTACCGAAGTGGTCGATGTCGTCGATATCGATCTTGAGGGAGATTTCCTCGCCATCGCGTACACCCGGGATGCTGGTCTCGCCTGCGTGCAGAGCGCAGAGGTAACGAATCATCTGAGCGATGTCGTCCTGGCTCAGAACGGAAGCCTCGGGGGAATCCATGGGAACGTCCACGCCGAGCTTACGGTTCAGCTTGTAACGACCAACCTTCGCCAGATCGTAGCGGCGCGGGGTGAAGTACATGTTGTCCAGCAGAGCCTGGGCAGCTTCAACCGTCGGGGGTTCGCCCGGACGCAGCTTGCGGTAGATGTCCAGCAGAGCCTCGTCGCGGTCCTTGACGGAGTCCTTCTCCAGGGTTGCGCGGATGGAGTCGTACTGACCGAACTCAGCCAGAATCTTGGACTCGGTCCAGCCCAGAGCCTTCAGCAGAACGGTCACAGACTGCTTACGCTTACGGTCCAGACGCACGCCAACCTGGTCGCGCTTGTCAATCTCCAGCTCGAACCATGCACCGCGGGAAGGAATCACGCGGGCAGAGTAAATGTCCTTATCGGAGGTACGGTCCGGAGCCTTCTCGAAGTAAGCACCGGGGGAACGCACCAGCTGGGAAACGACCACACGCTCAGTACCGTTAATAACGAAGGTACCGGCCTCGGTCATCAGGGGGAAGTCACCCATGAACAGGGTCTGCTGCTTGACCTCGCCGGTAGCGAGGTTCATGAATTCAGCCTTAATGTACAGCGGAGCCGAGTAGGTTGCGTCACGGTCCTTGCACTCCTCAACAGAATACTTGGGGTCAGCAAACTCAGGCTCAGAGAAGGAGAGCTGCATAGTCTCCTGGAAGTCACGAATCGGGGAGATTTCTTCAAAAATCTCAGCCAGACCGGACTGAGCGGGGACAGAAGTGTCACCAGCAGCCTGCGCCTTCTCCAGACGCTCCGCCCAGCGCTCGTTACCAACGAGGCGGTCGAAGCTATCGGTCTGGATAGCAAGCAGGTTGGGAACCTTCAGCGGTTCGTTAATCTTCGCGAATGAAATTCGGCGCGAGACGTTCTCTGCGCCGTTAGCGGCGTCATGGTTAGAGGTGCTCGAAGCGACCAAAATGGGGATCCTTCCACAGACATGTCTGTTAGCAATCAGCCTCCCGGCGACATTACCGGCGACACGACAACCTCAGCCCCCGAATAGAACGGTGCTCGAAGCTATAGAGTCGGACGGAAAAACGTCACCTTCAGCCCGTGCCCACCGCTATATGAAGGCACAAAGGTTAGGGAAAGCGTAAATACTAACGATACAGGAAGAAATCCCTTCTGTCTACCACACCCTCATCAGGAGTGCAAACCTGCCACAGCGTGCACCTAGCATTCCACCACATTCACAGCCAAACCACCCATGGACGTCTCCTTATAACGGTGAGACATATCCAAACCGGTCTGACGCATCGTCTCAATCACCTGATCCAACGACACACGGTGCGTACCATCACCACGCAACGCCATACGAGCCGCCGTCACAGCATTCGACGCAGCCATCGCATTACGCTCAATACACGGAATCTGCACCAAACCACCCACCGGGTCACACGTCAGACCCAGGTTGTGTTCCATCGCAATCTCAGCTGCATTCTCAACCTGCTCGGGAGTACCACCCATGACCTGCGCCAAACCAGCAGCAGCCATCGAGGAGGCGCTACCCACCTCACCCTGGCAACCCACCTCAGCACCAGAAATTGACGCGCGCTTCTTATACAGCACACCTACAGCAGCAGACGCCAAGAAGAAATCAACAACCGCTTGATCACGAGCAGCCTGACCGCAATGGCGGATACCCTGCGTGTAATTCATCGCGTAATGCAGCACCGCAGGAATAATACCCGCAGCACCATTCGTCGGAGCAGTCACCACACGACCACCAAAAGCGTTCTCCTCATTGACCGCCAAAGCAATCAGGTTCACCCAGTCAATAGCGAACTCAGGAGACTTCGAAGGATCCTCCACCATCAAATCACGATGCCACGCACCCGCACGGCAACGCACCTTCAGAGGCCCCGGCAAATAACCCACACGCGCCAGAGAAGAGCCAATGCACTCCTTCATCACACGGTAAATATGCAAGATGCCGTCACGGACCTCCTGCTCCGAACGCAGAGAACACTCATTCGCCATCTTCAACTGCGCAATCGACAGACCAGACTCATTCGCCATCTCCAGCAGCTCAGCCGCCGAACCAAACGGATACGGAGGGTTCATCAGCGACGCACCACCGGTCGCCTCCTCATCACCCTCAACAATGAAACCGCCACCAATCGAATAGTAAGTGCGCTCCAACAGCAGCTGCTCACCCGCAAACGCCGCAATCTTCATACCGTTCGTATGGCGCGGAAGAACCGTCAACGGACGCAGAGTCATATCCAGCTCACGGTAATTCACCACCGGGCCGTACACCTTCTGCTCCTCACCACCGGGAGCAGTCACGCCATACGCAGAGGACGGGTAACCAGCCAACGGCAACGTGCCATCCACGCTATTGCGCTCAATCATCGCCTCAGACTCAGCGATATTGATAGTCTCCGGAACAAAACCACACAGACCCTTCAACGCAGCACTCATCGTGCCGTGACCGGCACCCGTAGCCGCCAACGAACCATACAGGTCAATATGCACGCCCGTCACGCGATCCAGCAGACCCTCATCAATCAGCTCCGCCACAAAACGGTTCGAAGCGCGCATCGGCCCCACCGTATGCGAACTCGAAGGACCCACACCAATGCTGAACATCTCAAAAACGCTGATGTCATACGGCAGAGCCTCTGCCTTCTTCTGGGCGCTGCTGGGCGCGCTCTGGTTAATAGCCACGTTCTGTCCTTCAAATAAAAAATGTCTATGCACCGCACCAAAAGATACGCGCCCCCAAAACGGAGGAACCACACATCAACCTGCGGTCTATAAGTGCGGACAATCACCCTTGACTGGCCGCTCTAATCCTAACGCACTTCAGAACCATCACAAACTAAGGCTCAGAACACCTCACGCCCTCCCCCGCTATTCAACACCCACCTCACGGCGCAGAAAAGGCGCCGTGCCCACACAGGACACGACGCCTCTACCCTACAGATTACCTGCAGAAAAACTCTTACTTCTCACGCTTGTAGAACGGCAGAGCCACAACATCAAACGGAGCACGCTTACCGCGGATATCAACATCCACAGTAGAACCAACCTCAGAGAATTCACGGTTCACCAGCGCCATAGCAATCGGGAAGCCCAGAGTCGGGGAAGGAATACCGGAGGTAACCTCACCAATCTCATTGCCCTCAGCATCCACCAGCTTAGAACCGGCACGAGCAGGACGCTTCGCCTGAGCCTTCAAACCAACCAGGATGCGCTTCGACTCGCTCTTAGCCAGCTCAGTCAGAGCCTCACGACCAACGAAGTCAGCCGCCTTCTTCTCCAGAGCAATCTCGACCAGACGGCCCAGACCGGACTCAAACGGAGTAATCTCAAGACCCAGCTCATGACCGTACAGCGGCATACCAGCCTCAAGACGCAGGGAGTCACGAGAGGCCAGGCCGGCAGGAATCATACCAAAAGGCTCACCAGCAGCAGCCAGCTTATCCCACAGCTCAACAGCGTTCTCATTCGGAACAAACAGCTCGAAGCCGTCCTCACCGGTGTAACCGGTACGAGCCAGCAGAACATCAACACCGGCAACAGTCAGCGGCACCGAAGCGTAGTACTTCAGCTCGCGGACAGCCTCCTCATCAGAAACACCAGCAGCCAGCAGAATCTCCTCAGCACGAGGACCCTGAACAGCCACCAGAGAAGTCTGATCCGACTCGTTCACGAACTCAACGTTGAAATCGCCCAGGCGCTCGCTCATCGCAGCGAAGTCAGTGTCAATGTTTGAAGCGTTCGGAACGACCATGAACTCCTCATCGCCCAGACGGTAAGTAATCAGGTCGTCAATCACGCCGCCCTTGTCGTTGACCAGGATCGAGTACTTTGCCTTACCGACCTTCAGGATGGACATGTTCGACACCAGAGCGTAATCCAGGAACGCACCCGCATCCGGACCGGTCACACGGAACTCACCCATGTGGGACAGGTCGAAAATACCGGCACGAGTACGGACAGCCTCATGCTCAGCAACGTCATTAGCGTACTTCAGGGGCATATCCCAGCCGCCGAAGTCGGTGAAAGAAGCGCCAAGCTTCTCGTGGACAGAGTACAAAGAGGTCTTCTTGGGGGACATTGGATTCTCCTCACGCACAGCATCGTGCTGTTATCGTTCAATCGTCGTAGATTTGGTTCGCCCCCACAGACACGAGATACGCTGCGGAGGCATCCCCGTCCATCCCCAGAAACCTGGGGATGGACGGGGGCAGGTAGACCGCTACAGCCTACCCAGGAGCGTTACAGGCTCCTTATGCTTCCAGGTCGAAAGCCTCCATCGGGGGGCATTCGCACACGAAGTTACGGTCACCACCAGCGCCATCAATACGACCCACCGAAGTGAAGTACTTGTTAGCGCGCAGGCTCGGGACAGGGAAAGCTGCCTGAGTACGACTGTAGGGGCGATCCCACTCATCAGCGCTCACCACGTCAACGGTGTGCGGTGCGTTGCGCAGAACCGAATCCTCCACAGCGACCTTGCCCTCAGCCACCTCGATAATCTCGTCGTAGATGGTCTCCATTGCCTCAATGAAGCGGTCCAGCTCTTCCTTCGACTCAGACTCAGTCGGCTCAACCATCAGGGTGCCCGGAACCGGGAACGCCAGAGTCGGAGCGTGGAAGCCGAAGTCCATCAGACGCTTGCAGACATCCTCAGCAGTCACGTGAGACTGATCGGTCAGCTGACGCAGGTCAAGGATGCACTCGTGAGCGACCAGACCGCCGGGGCCGGTGTACAGCACCGGGTACTTGTCGTTCAGCTTCTTCGCAATGTAGTTAGCGTTCAGAACCGCGTACTGCGAAGAGTCCTTCAGACCCTGAGCACCAGTCATCGCAATGTACATCCAGCTAATCGGCAGAACACCGGCAGAACCGAAGAACGCCTGCGAAATCGGCAGAGCAGCATCGTTGGGGAGCTTACCCTCAGAGTCAGCGCGGTATGCGTCACCCGGCAGGAACTTCGCCAGGTGCTCACGAACAGCCAGCGGGCCAACACCGGGGCCGCCACCACCGTGAGGAATGGAGAAGGTCTTGTGCAGGTTCAGGTGCGAAACGTCGCCGCCGAACTTACCGGGCTGAGCGAAGCCCATCTGAGCGTTCAGGTTCGCGCCATCCAGGTACACCTGACCGCCAGCCTCGTGAACCAGCTGGCAAACCTCAGCAACCTGCTCCTCAAACACACCGTGAGTGGAGGGGTAGGTAATCATGATGCCGGCAACCTTGGGACCGTACTTCTCAATCTTTGCCTTCAGGTCGTCAACATCAATCGAACCGTCAGCAGCGGTTGCCACACCGGCAACCTTCAGACCAGCCAGAGCAGCAGATGCCGCGTTGGTGCCGTGCGCAGACAGCGGAATCAGGACGGTATCGCGCTCGTGGTCGCCGTTAGCCTCGTGGAAGGAACGGATCGCACGCAGACCAGCGTACTCACCGGTCGCACCCGAGTTCGGCTGCAGCGAGATAGCATCGTAACCGGTAATAGCAACCAGCCACTCGCTCAGGTCCTTAATCAGTTCGTGCCAGCCCTCAGCCTGATCCTCCGGGACCAGCGGGTGAATGTTCGCGAACTCAGGCCAAGAGATGGGCTCCATCTCAGCAGCCGCGTTCAGCTTCATGGTGCACGAACCCAGCGGAATCATGGTGCGGTCAAGTGCCAGGTCCTTATCCGCCAGGTGACGCAGGTAGCGCATCATCTCGGTCTCGGAGCGGTACTTGTGGAAAATCGGGTGCTGCATGTAGTCATCGGTACGCAGCAGGTTGGAGGGCAGATCGTACTGTGCATCTGCCTCACCCAGGGTGCCGCCCAGAGCCTCAACCAGGCTCTTCAGCAGCTCCTCACCGTGAGACTCACCCACGGAAATACCAACGCGGTTCTCATCGAAGCGGCGGATGTTCACGCCAGCTTCCAGAGCCTTCGCAACCAGCTCATCGGCGCGGCCAGCAGCCTCCACCACAACGGTGTCGAAGAAAGTATCGTGAGCAATACCGTAACCCGCAGCCTTCAGCGCGGTAGCAACACGAGCGGCGTTGGTGTGCAGGCGGTTCGCGATAGCGCGCAGACCCTCAGGGCCGTGGTACATCGCGTAAGCGCCAGCAACAATAGCCAGCAGAGCCTGAGCAGTACAAATATTGGAGGTAGCCTTCTCACGGCGGATGTGCTGCTCACGAGTCTGCAGAGCCAGACGGTACGCAGGCTTACCGGCAGAGTCCTTAGAAACACCCACCAGGCGGCCAGGCATGGTGCGTTCCATACCCTTGTGAACAGCCATGTACGCAGCGTGCGGACCACCGAAGAAGAAGGGCAGACCGAAACGCTGAGTGTTGCCCACAGCAATGTCTGCACCCAGCTCGCCCGGAGACTTCAGCAGGGTCAGAGCCAACAGGTCAGCAACAACAGTGACCAGAGCGTTACGCTCCTTAGCGGCCTTAATCAGCGGCTCAATATCGCGAATATCGCCTTCATTACCGGGGTACGCCAGGACGATACCGTACAGGTCACCCTCGGGCAGGCCCTCAGAGAAGTCAGTAATGACGAAGGGAATGCCGAGCATCTCTGCACGGCCACGAGTCACCGAAATAACCTGAGGCAGGCAACGGGAGTCAATAGCGAAGAAGCCGTTCTTCACCTTGCGGTTTGCACGGTGCATCATGACAGCCGCTTCAGCCACCGCAGATGCCTCATCCAGCAGGGAGGAGTTTGCAATCTCCAGGCCGGTCAGCTCCATCACGGTGTTCTGGAAGTTCAGCAGAGCCTCCAGACGACCCTGAGAAATCTCAGCCTGGTACGGGGTGTAAGAAGTGTAGAAACCGGGGTTTTCCAGAATATTACGGCGCAGAACAGCGGGAGTTACAGCATCGTAGTATCCGGCACCAATCATCTGGGCAAGAACCTTATTCTTCGCAGCATAGCCGGCAATCTTTGCCTGAGCCTCATGCTCCGACAGCGGAGCAGGCAGCTGCAATTCGCCGTCAAGGCGAATCTGGGAGGGAACGACAGCGTCCATCAGCGCATCCAGGGAAGAGTATCCCAGGGTTTCGAGCATCTGCTCTGCGTCTGCGGAACGGGGGCCGAGATGACGATCAATAAAGGACATAGGGTTCTCCTATTGGTCGGCGCAAACCGTAGAGGGGTCACGTCGCGCTATTGCGACGAGTCGAACACTTTAAGTGTCCCACATCTCCACAAAGTTTCGCTAGCTTTACCAACATTCGACATGCCCAAACATCAAACTCTTCTCCCCCGCCAAAGCCCACCCCGTTAGACGAAAAACGGCCGAAAAGCACAAAGTCCGGCTCGTCCTCTCCGAAGAGAAAACGAGCCGGACTCAGTCAAAGCAAACTTCACATACACCCCACAGAAGGATGTATCAGAAGACCCTACTTAGCGTGGTTGGGCTTGCCACCGTGCGGCACCAGGAATGCCGACAGGAAAGCCAGAGTTGCAGTCACAGCCAGCAGCATCAGACCGATGAAGTAGTTGTTCTCAGCCTGGTTGTAGGTTGCACCCATCACCAGCGGCGGGAAGAAGCCACCCAGAGCGCCAGCAGCAGCAATCACACCGGACACCGCGCCAACGTTCTTCGGATCAGCAGCGCGACCCACCCAGCCGAAGACCGAACCGTGGCCCAGACCCAGCAGAGCAGCCATCAGGATGAAGACCGCACCGTACACGTGCTCAGCGTCAGGCTGGAACGCGGTAATAACGGCCAGAATCACCACACCACCCAGAGAGATGAGGGAGATAATCTTCGGACCGAACTTATCAGCCAGAACACCACCGAAGGGGCGAGCGATCACAGCAGCAGCCGCAAAACCAGCCGCACGCATACCAGCGTCGTTAGCGTTGAAGCTGTAGATGTTGCTCAGGTAAGTGGGCAGGTAGTTCGAGAATGCCACGAACGCACCGAACACAACAGCGTAGAGGAAGCACAGCTGCCAAGTGGTCTTCACCTTGAACGCCTGAACAATCTTCGGCATCAGCGGAGTAACCTCACGGCCGATAGTTGCCGGAGAATCCTTCAGGAAGAAGAAAGAAATAGCAGCGGTCACAGCACAGATAACAGCAATCAGAACGTGAGTCTGGAAGTAACCAATACCCTGCACCAGGCGGGGGGTAGCGAATGCAGAAATTGCAGTACCCACCATGCCGGCACCGAACACACCGGTCGCAAAACCCTTCTTGGAAGCGTCATACCATGCGGCACTGAAGGGAATACCCACAGCGAACACGGTACCCGCAATACCCAGGAAGAACGCCACAACAAGCAGCATGGGCAGCGAGTTCATCTGACCAGCAACACCAACCAGGAAGACCAGGGGTGCGCTAATCGCCAGAACAGCGGTGAACATAATACGACCACCGTAGCGGTCAGTCAGACCACCAGCGGGAATACGGCCGATAGCGCCGATGAAAATCGGCATAGCAACCAGAAGGCTGGTCATACCAGCGTCCAGGTGCATCTGCTTTGCGTACATCTTGGCCAGCGGGCCAACAACGGTCCACGCCCAGAAACCAATGGTCGAGGCGAAGGTTGCAAGCAGAACGTTACGGAGCTGACCATTCTTCAGGTCGTAGCTCGGTGCAGCAGGGGTGCTCATATTTCCTCTTTTGCAATATGGATATGTGTATTAGCGGTCGGCGCGCTCACGCGGGAGAGTACCAACCGGATCCCAACCTCGACGTGCACCAACACGCTGGCCGCCACGAGAACGGTAGACGGTGTAGGGGCGGAAGAGGTAGTGCAGAGGCACAGTCAGTGCATGCACCAGGCGGGTAAACGGCCAAATGATGAACAGAACCATAGCCACCACGATGTGAATCTTGAAAGCCACAGGAATATTCACCATCAGAGCCACCTCAGGGTGGAAGTAGAACAGCGAACGGAACCACACAGAAATGGTCTCACGGTAGTTGAAGTGAACCTCGTGACCATTCACCGGAGGCAAACCGCCCGAGGGGTTCACTGCCGAAATCAGAGTAGCCGCAGTACCGGCGAGAATCACCAGAACCAAAACGACATACATGAAAACGTCATTACGAGTGGTAGCCGAACGCACACGAGAGTTCGAAGCGCGGCGACCAATCAGAACGAACATACCAACAATGGTTGCGACCGCAGCGACAGAACCGCCAACCAGCGCCACAATGTGGTAAGTGTCATCTGAAATGACCAGGTCAGTAAGTACCTTAGGCACCAGCAGACCACCAACGTGGCCAAGGAAAACGGCCGCAAGACCGTAATGGAACAGGGGCGAAGCGATGCGCAACAGCTTCGATTCATAGACCTGGGACGAGCGGGTAGTCCATCCGAACTGGTCAGTACGGTAACGCCAAATGGTGCCACCAATCAGAATGACCAGTGCAACATAGGGCAGAACGCCCCACAGCAGGATGTCAACAATACCCGGATCGGCTACAGCCTGTGCAGCATGTCCTGCGTTCTCAGAAGCAAGTACGTACACGTGTTGTCTCCTCACAAGGGATAAAACTAGTTAGAACGAGCCGAAGCCTGCTGGAGCAGCTGATGATCAGCGTAGCCATTCAGGCCAACAGTCTCGACGGGAGGGCCGTAGCCAGCCATCTTCTGGACCTCCTCCTGAGTCTGCGGAGAGACGCCAGGAAGGGTATCGCAGATGCTCTGCAACAACCCGTAGTGGGGCAGATTTCCGTCCTTCATGGACAGACGAAGAAGCTCAAGGGACGGACGGTACGCCTGCAAAGCGGAACGACCCTTACGGCGATCCACCAACGCACAGAACTCCAGCACCAGCGGCAGGTAGTCCGGAAGCTCACCATTCAAAACGGTCAACATACCGGAATCGCGGTACATCTGCTTGAAACGCAGAAGAGTCTCACCACGGCGGCGGGTATCGCCATCGGTCCAGTAGGACAGATGCAGAGAATGACGACGCGAAAGGTCGTACTCCTGCACGTACTCGGACTGCACATCCTCCAGGTCCTTCGAAGTCAGCCACTGCTGAACCGCATCAACGGCAGCAATGAAAGCCTCATCCTGGGTGGAAGCGGTAATCTCAACCAGTTCAGGCAGAACCTTCAGAGTTTCCTCATCGGGGTAGCCCAGGAGCATACCGCTTACCTGGTAGATCACCGAGTCCTTATCCTCGCCGGGACCGTAATCGATATCGAACGGATTCTCCGGCTGAGCCGGCTCCGAGACCGCAGCCTCGGAACCGGCCTTGCCCATGAGCTTGGAAAAGAATCCAGCCACTTATTACTTCTTTCCGGTGGTATTCGGGAAGAGGCCGTCAGGACGGGAAGAACCGTCCCAGCTGAACAAGCTGACCTTGTTGTTAGCCTCGTAAACACCGGTGGACACGGGGGTCGGGCGACCCTCCATGTCGTTGAACGCATCGCCGTACATGCCGGGTCCGCCATCCACGCTCAGGGAGCAGCCCATTTCCTCAAGGTTGTGGGCGTCCTCCATGTGAGCCTTCGGAATGACGTAACGCTCGTTGTACTTAGCGATAGCCATCAGGCGGTACATCTCGTACACCTGCTGACCGGTCATGCCAACTGCCTGAGCGATCTCCTCGTTGCCTTCGCCACCGAGGTTGATGTCACGCATGTACGAACGCATCGCAGCCAGGCGGCGCAGAACGTTAGTAACAACCTCAGTGTCACCAGCGGTGAACAGCTCAGCCAGGTACTCAACCGGAATACGGAGAGACTCAATAGCGCCGAACAGGTTGTTGCTGTTCTCTGCATCGTGGCCCTGCTCCTTGAGCAGGTCAACGATCGGCGACAGCGGCGGCACGTACCAAACCATCGGCATGGTGCGGTACTCGGGGTGCAGGGGCAGAGCCACCTTCCACTCCTTCGCCAGCTTGTACACGGGCGACTTCTGAGCTGCAGTAATCCACGCATCGGGGATGTCGTTCTTACGAGCCTGCTCAATCACAGCCGGATCCGAAGGATCAAGCATCAGCGACAGCTGAGCCTCGTAGAGATCCTTCTCGTCCTCAACCGAAGCAGCCTCAGTCACGCGGTCTGCATCGTAGAGGAAGATGCCGATGTAGCGCATACGACCAACACAGGTCTCAGCACACACGGTCGGAATACCAGCCTCAATACGGGGGTAGCAGAAGGTACACTTCTCAGCCTTACCCGTCTTGTGGTTGAAGTACACCTTCTTGTAGGGGCAGCCGGTGATGCACTGACGCCAACCGCGGCAACGGTCCTGGTCAACCAGAACGATGCCGTCCTCAGCACGCTTGTAGATAGCGCCGGAGGGGCAAGAAGCCATGCAGGAGGGGTTCAGGCAGTGCTCACAAATACGAGGCAGGTAGAACATGAAGGTCTGCTCGAACTCGAACTTAATCTTGTCCTCAGCCTTCTTACGAACCTTCTCAACCAGCGGGTCCAGGTGACCGTACTCGGTCGCACCAGCCAGGTTGTCGTCCCAGTTCATACCCCACTCGACCTTGGTGTCCTCACCGGTGATGAGGGAGACCGGCTTAGCAGCCGGGAAGTCATCACCCAGAGGAGCACTGGTCAGGTTCTGGTAATCGTAGGTCCAGGGCTCGTAGTAGTCGTTCAGCTCGGGCTGAATCGGGGAAGCGAAAATCGTGAAGAGCTTCTGGAAGCGGTTACCGCTCTTGAGCTCCAGACGACCGCGCTTGTTCAGCACCCAGCCGCCCTTCCACTTCTCCTGATCCTCGTAACGGCGGGGGTAACCCTGACCGGGACGAGTCTCAACGTTGTTGAACCAGACGTACTCGGTACCGGCTCGGTTCGTCCATGCCTGCTTACAGGTCACGGAGCAGGTGTGGCAGCCGATGCACTTATCGAGCGCCATCACCATAGCAACTTGTGCCATAACGCGCATTAGAAAGTTACCTCCTGGGACTTACGGCGACGGATGTACGAGACGATGTCTCGCTGGTTACCGGTCGGTCCAAGATAGTTGAAGGCGAACGCCTGGTGAGCGTAGCCACCAATCATGTGGGTGGGCTTCAGAAGAATACGGGTCACCGAGTTGTGAATACCACCGCGCTTACCGGTGACTTCAGACTTCGGGCTAACCATACGCTCCTGAGCGTGGTAGACGTAGCAAACGCCCTCGGGCATACGGTGCGAAACAACCGCACGGCCGACGAAGACACCGTTGGTGTTCACACACTCAATCCACTCGCCATCCTTGACGCCAATCTTCTCAGCGTCCTGCGGGCTCATCCATGCAGTCGGACCGCCACGGAACATGCTCAGCATGTAGTGGTTATCGAAGTACTGCGAGTGAATTGCCCACTTGTTGTGCGGGGTCAGGTAGCGAACAGCAACCGAAACACCATCGGTAGTACCGAGCTCAGGCTCGTTGTACAGGCCGGTCATATCCAGCGGCGGACGGTAAATCGGCAGAGCCTCGCCCATTTCGTGCATCCAGTCGTGGTCGAGGAAGAAGTGCATACGGCCGGTCAGGGTGTGGAACGGCTTCTTCTTCTCGATGTTGACGGTGAACGGAGCGTAACGGCGACCACCGGTCTCCGAACCGGACCACTCGGGGGAGGTCATCACGGGCTGCGGTGCGGCCTGGGTCATGGGGAAGGTGATACGACGTTCCTCGTTACCTTCTGCCAGGTCCATCAGGTGCAGACCGGTCTGCTTCTCAAGCTCCTTGAAGCCCTTGACAGCGACCTCACCGTTGGAGGTACCGGAAATCATGAGGATTGCTTCAGAAATCTTCACGTCGGTATCCAGTGCCGGACGGCCTGCGCCCTTACCGGAGTCCATCACACCGAATTCCTTAGCCATCTTCGCGACTTCGTCCTTCAGGTCGTAAGTGATGAACTTGGTGGTTGCACCGAGCTTATCGAACAGCGGGCCAACGGTGGTGTACATGTCGTACAGTGCGCCGTAGTCGCGCTCGACGGTGACGAAGTTCGGCATGTTCTTGCCGGGTACGCCCACCATACCGGGGGTGTTCTTCCAGTCGGGTGCGTGACCGCCGGGCTGAGCAATCTGGCCGGGGGTGTCGTGCAGCAGCGGGACCGAAACGATGTCCTTACGGACGCCGAGGTGCTTCTTAGCCAGGCGGCTGAACTCAAACGCCAGTGCCTTGAAGGTCTCGTGGTCGGTCTTTGCCTCCCACGGCGGGTCAATTGCCGGGGAGAACGCGTGCAGGAACGGGTGCATATCGGTCGAGGAGATATCGTGCTTCTCGTACCAGGTAGCAGTCGGCAGAACGATGTCAGACAGCAGGGTCGTGGAGGTCATACGGAAGTCCGAGGTGACCAGCAGATCCAGCTTGCCCTGAGGCGCGTCCTCAACCCACTTCACTTCGTTCGGCAGCTTCTCCGAGTCGGAGCCCTGGACGTTGTCCATGCTACCGACCAGGTGCTTCAGGAAGTAGCTCTCACCCTTAGCGGAGGAACCGAACAGGTTCGAACGCCACAGGGTCAGGGTACGAGGCCAGTTGACGGGGTTGTCAACGTCCTCAACGGAGAACTCCAGGTCACCGGAGTTCAGGCGCTGTGCAATGTAGTCCGCGTTCGAGGAAGCCTCGCCGCGTGCCACTGCCTGCTCTGCCTTGTCTGCCAGATCCAGCGAGTTCTCGGGGAACTGCGGGTAGAACGGCATCCAGCCCATACGGGTAGAACGTGCCACAACGTCAGCAGTGTGAACGTCGCGCAGCTCGCCCTTAGCCAGCGGGGACTGCAGGTAGTCGGTGGAGTATGCGTCCTGACGGAACTGGTCAGTGTGCATGTACCAGAAGCCGGTACCGATCATGTGACGCGGCGGGCGGCTCCAGTCCAGAGCGTTCGCAATGTTGGTCAGACCGGTCAGAGGACGTGCCTTCTCCTGGCCCACGTAGTGAGCCCAACCGCCACCGTTGCGACCCTGGCAACCGGTCAGGTTCAGCAGAGCGAGGATAGCGCGGTAGGTGGTGTCAGCGTGGTACCACTGGCAGATACCTGCACCGAAGATGACCATGGAGCGGCCGCCGGAATCCAGGGCGCTCTTGGCGAACTCGCGGGCAACGCGAATAACAGCCTCGGCGGGGACAGAAGTAATCTGCTCCTGCCATGCCGGGGTGTTCTGAACGTTCCAGTCCTCGTAGTCCTTAGCCCAGGTACCGGGCAGACCCTCACGGCCCACACCGTACTGTGCCAGCATGATATCGAAGACGGTAGTAACTTCGTGACCATCAACGTAGGTTACGGGCACGCCGCGGGTAATGACGTCGCCGTGACCCTTCGGGTTATCGAAGGTCGGCATCTTAATCTCAACCGCTGCGGACTGGCCCTGAGGCAGGTCGCGAATCGACAGAATCGGCTTACGACCCTGCAAATCCAGGTTCCACTTGCCCTGGTCTTCCTGAGCGTAACGGTGACCCATGGTGCCGTTGGGCACGAAGACCTCGCCAGTCTCGCGGTCCATCAGGACGGGCTTGAAGTCAGCGTTCGGCTGCTCAGCCTCGCCAGCGAGCTTAGCTGCAGTCAGGAACTTGGAGGGAACCTTAATGCCGTCTTCACGGGTTTCCAGGGTGACCAGGAAGGGAAGGTCGGTGTAGGTCAGGGAGAAGTCCTCGAAGAACTCGACACGCTGGTCGACATAGTTCTCCTTGAGGATGACGTGGCCCATCGCCATAGCCAGTGCCGCGTCGGTACCTGCCTGGGCGGGCAGCCACTCGTCAGCGAACTTGGTGTTGTCGGCGTAGTCGGGGCTCACGGTGACAACCTTGGTACCGCGGTAGCGGACCTCGGAGACCCAGTGAGCATCCGGGGTACGGGTCAGCGGAACGTTTGCACCCCACATGATGAGGTATGCAGCGTCCCACCAGTCGCCAGACTCGGGAACGTCGGTCTGGTCGCCGAAGACCTGCGGGGAAGCCACGGGGAGGTCAGCGTACCAGTCGTAGAAGCTGGTCATGACGCCACCGGCCAGCTGGATGTAGCGAACACCCGCGCTGAAGGACGCCATGGACATTGCCGGAATCGGGGTGAAGCCGGTGTTACGGTCGGGACCGTAGTACTTGATGGTGTGCACGTGAGCAGCAGCCATCAGCTCGAGAGCCTCAGCCCAGGTCGAGCGCACCAGACCACCCTTACCACGTGCGTTCACGTAGCGTGCACGCTTGGCGGGGTCGGACACGATGGAGTGGAAGGCGTCCACGGGATCGTTGTGGATTGCCTTCGCTTCGCGGTACATCTCCAGCAGGAGACCGCGAACGTAGGGGTACTTAACGCGAGTGGGAGAGTAGGTGTACCACGAGAATGCTGCACCGCGGGGGCAACCGCGGGGCTCGTACTCGGGGCGGTCGGGACCAACCGAGGGGTAGTCAGTTTCCTGTGCTTCCCAGGTGATAATGCCGTCCTTGACGTACACCTTCCAGGAGCAGGAGCCGGTGCAGTTCACGCCGTGGGTAGAGCGAACTTCCTTATCGTGACTCCAACGGTCGCGGTAGAAGGCGTCACCTTCGCGGCCGCCTTCACGGAAGACGGCGCGGCCGTCTTCAGTCTCATCCCAGCGGGAGAAGAACTTACCGAACTTGATCAGCTGATCGGTAAGGGGGCCATCCGGGCCCTTAATCTGTGATGCTTGTTCCATACTGCCCAATATATCGGAAATTTGGCATAGAAAATACGAGATAAAAACCTTGCCTAATTCATGCGAAATAAGGGTGTTTTAGACCGTAAGCCAGGCGGAAATTCCACCCTCAAGCATGTACACAGAACGCTCCTCCAGAGGCGCTATTTCACGAGCCGCTTCAACCGTTCGGGTGTATCCGGTGCAGTAAATAACGATTTTCTGGGCATTTGCGGGGATTTTACGCTCAATCAGGGCTTTGAGGGAGTCATTTCGAGCCGCTTCAAGCAATTCAGTGAGGGGCAGATTAATGGCACCGTCAATCGCAAAGGCATTGAACTCCACCTGCTCACGGACATCCAAAAGGGCAATATTTTCACCCGATGACATCTTTTTAAGGTCCTGAGCGCTCATCGAGCGGGGTTTCGAGTCAGCAGAAGAGCTTGTAAAATCCTGAGAAATATTACGAATTGTTACATAATTTTTGGGCTTATGACTCGTTTCTTGGGGCAAAACAGCGCTTTTCTTAGGTACAGCTTGCACGCTAGCTACAAGAGGTATATATTCCCACCTTCCGCTTAATGCCGAATATAGGCCAACCTCACCCATGAGCGGCTCCCCCACCCCGGTCAGCAGCTTCACCGCCTCCATGGCCATCGCAGCACCCACCACGCCAGCCATAGCACCCACCACGCCAGCAGTACTACACGACGGCACGCTACCGGCAGCAGGAGCATGAGGGTACAAATCCTCATACACCGGACCGCGACCAGCCCAAAACACACTCAGCTGCGCATCAAAACCAAGGATCGCAGCCCATACATGCGCAATCCCAGCACGCGCAGCCGCCGCCGACACCACATAACGCGACTCGAAATTATCGCTACCATCCAGCACCAGGTCAGCACCAGACAGAAGCTCATCAACATTCGCCTCCGTCAAACGCTCACGCACCGGCACAACCTCAATAAAAGGATTCAGCGAGCGCAAAGACTCTGCGGCAGACTCAGCCTTAGAATTACCCACTCTGGCGTGCGTATGAATCACCTGGCGGTGCAGATTCGAGGCATCCACGAAGTCATCATCAACCACCACAATCTGACCGACCCCGGCACCCGCCAGGTACAGCAGCGCGGGAGCACCCAAACCGCCAGCACCCAGCACCACCACGCGTGCGCGCTTGAGCGCCAACTGAGCCTCGTAACCCATTTCGGGCAGAATCAGCTGACGAGAGTAGAACGCACGCTCAGCGGCAGAGAGCTCGCCCGTGCCGGTTGAAGGCTGAGAAGACATAGGGATTCCTCGCGTCTAGTAGTAGAGGTGACTTGAGCTTTCAAGGAGAATAAGCCTGTCCGAGAGAAAACCCCCTGACAGGCTTATATAGAGATATCAGAATATTCAGAAGGCTAAGCGGGAGAAGTGTCCACACCAACCCACTCGATGCTTCCATCGAGCAGTTCCTGTTCCTTCCAAATCGGCACACGAGCCTTCACCCGGTCAGCCACCAGCTCACAGGCATCAAACGCGCGGCCACGGTGAGCAGCCGCCGCCATCACGGTCAGAGCCGACTCACCAATAGCAATCGGACCCACACGATGCACAGCCCACAGACGCACACCGTCCAGCTCGGCAGCAACCTCGGCGGCAACCTCCGCAATATACTCACGAGCCTGCGGATGCGCGCTATAGGACAGCCCGCGAACCGCACTACCGTGATCATGGTTGCGTACAATGCCGTCAAAAATTACCAGGGCACCCATAGCGTCAGTCATGACCTCAGCCTTAGCCGCCGCGTACAGCGGCTCCAGGGGCGCTTCCGTAATATCGGTGAACACCACGGTCGAGCCGCTCGGCTCAGCACCGTGCGCACCCGAATGGTCCAGGGATTCTTCGTTCTGCGGCTTAGTGGTCATGGTAGTCCTCCATCTGACGGCAAATGTGCTCAACAAGCGGGTCGAGGGTTGCCACGCCGTCCTTCACGCCACCGCGCGAACCGGGCAGGGTCATCACGAAGGTTCGGTCAATAACGCCCGCAACGCCGCGTGAAAGCACCGCCGAGGGAACGTTCTTCAGACCGTTCATCCAGAAGGCATGCATAACGCCGGGTACTTCCTTGTCCAGGTGTGGGCGAACCGCCTCCACGGTCTGGTCGTCAGAGTTCAGACCGGTACCACCGCTGGTCAGGATGAAGGTCGGTAGGTTACCGTTCTTCTTACCTTCAGCCACCAGGGTGTTGAAGTACTCGACAATATCGCGGTCTTCAATGACCACGGCATCGGGGGTGTCGAAGCCGCGCGAGCGCAGCCACTCCACAGCAATGGGGCCGGACTTATCCTCGTACACGCCGCGGGCTGCGCGGGTGGAGGCGACAATAACCAGGCCGGTGAGGTTCTCGGGCATGGTGTACTCTTCGCTACTCATTGGCTTTCCTTTTCTGTATCTATCAGGTGACGGTGGGATCGGTGGGGGCGGTGTGCCGCCGTAACTTAGGAGTCCTCGCGGACGGACCAGTCGCCGGACTTGCCGCCGCTCTTCTCCAGAACACGGATATCGGTAATGACGGCGTACTTATCGACTGCCTTGATCATGTCGAAAACGGTCAGCGCTGCCGAGGAGACGGCGGTGAGCGCTTCCATCTCTACGCCGGTGACTCCGCGGGTCTTCACGGACGCCTCAATACGCACGAAGTCGGTGCCGCGCTCGAAGTCGACCGTGATCTTGCCCAGGGGTAGCGGGTGGCAGAGGGGAATGATTTCCGGGGTGCGCTTAGCGCCCATAATGCCGGCGACGCGTGCGACGGGCAGTGCGTCGCCCTTGGGCAGGTCGGCGTCAAAAATCATGGCGATGACGTCTTCGCGGGTGCGCACAGTCGCCTCAGCCAGGGCGGTGCGGGTGGTGACTGACTTCTCCGTAACGTCCACCATGTGTGCCGAGCCGTCGGCGCGCACGTGGGTCAGTTCCTGATTGGGCTGCGAGGTAGAGGTCATCGTTTCTCCTGGCTTCTGCGCGGTGTTCTTCTGCCGCAAATCGTTACTTGGTGTGAGTCTCAATTATTCCCTGTCGCTATTATTCACTGCTCTAAAGCAAGGAACAATGCGGGGCGGGGGCTTAGTTATCGGTGAGGCGGATGCGGTGGTAGGGTACCGCTTCTCCCCCGGTGTAGGTGGTTCCGGGCGCCAGCTCAATGAGCACGTCCGCCTGTGCGGCGCGGTGTAACAGGTGCGAGCCGGAGAGCACGTCGGGGTAGAGCTCCACCCGGTAGGTTCCGGGCTCGACCTCGACCATGCCGAGGGTTCCGCGCAGGAACTGGCGCTTGGTTGCCGGGGCGGTGATCGGGGTTTCGGTGACGAGCACGCCTCGCGGTGCGTTGTTCAGGGTTGCCTGTTCGGAGGCAACCGCATAGGGCACACCGTAGGGGCCGCCTGCACGCAGGTAGGGGCGCAGAATCAGCGCGTACGAGATGAGGGTGCTCACCGGGTTGCCGGGGAAGGAAATCATGGGCACGCGATGGCCCTTGAAGTCGAGAACGTTTACGCCCTGCGGTCCGCCGGGCTGCTGGCTCACGTGACCAAACCAGGAGACGGGCACCAGGATGTCGGCTTCGTGTGCCTTGGCGATGGCGTTGCGCACCACTTCGTATTTACCGTGGCTAATGCCTCCGGAGGTGATGATGATGTCCGGTTTGAAGCTCTCGTATTCTGCCGTGAGACGGTGCAGCAGCTCGATGGGGTCATCACCAATAGCGATGCGCCGCACCTCCGCTCCGTCTTCGCGGAGCATGGCGGTGAGCATGGGGCCGTTGGCGTCAAAGATCTGGCCCTGGCCGAGTTCCTGAGTGGTGGCGCTGCCGTCTTCTTCAACGCCGGAGAGGATCTCGTCGCCACCGGTGCATACGAGCACGCGGGGGCCTGCCGCGACGGTCAGGCGCGCATAGCCCTGGGAGGCGAGCGCACCGAGCAGGGCGGGGGTGACGCGTTCACCGGCACGTGCGAGTACCTGGCCGGTGACGACGTCTTCGCCGCGGCGGCGTACAAACTGTCCGGGCTTGCCGGGGGCGAGTTTGACCTTTTCGCTGGGGCGGCCGAAGGATTCGGGCAGGTCGGGGTATTCGATGCGTTCGGACTGTTCGACCGGGATGACGGCGTCGTAGCCCTTGGGCATGGGTGCGCCGGTCATGATGGGGTAGGTCAGGTCGTCGGAGGAGCGGGAGCGTTGCAACGGACGCCCTGCGGGAATCTCGCGGCCGACGGTGAAGATGCGGTCTTCGCGGTCAACGGCTGCCGCGGTGAGGGCGTAGCCGTCCATTTGGGAGTTGTCGAAGCTGGGCACGTCCATGCGTGCGGTGACGTCTTGGGCGAGGATGCGTCCTGCCGCGTGGTAGAGGGGAACCGTTTCTGCGGTGCCGATAAAGACTTCGCGTAACAGTAGCGCCAGGTAGGCGCGGTATTCCTCGGTGCTGGGGGTTCCGTTGAATTCGGGGGAAATCATGGCGGTTCCAATCGTGCGGCGGTGGTTATGACTAGTGTAGGTGTGTGTTTGTGGGCTGGTAAATGCAGTTGTGCCTAAGAGCCTGTGTGCACCGGGTGGTGTGCGATGCGAGCGGCGGAGTGGCTTATCGGCTGCTTTCGCGTAGTTTTTTGAGGGCGCGAATCAGGCCGAGGATCCCGAAGATTCCTAGGTAGAGGCTGATGAGTATCAGGGCGCTTCCGAGGGCGCTGGGGATGTCGCTGCTGTTGATGGCTAGGTCAATGGCGAGGGGTATGGTTTGGGTTTTGCCTTGCACATTGCCTGCGAAGGTGACGGTTGCACCATATTCGCCGAGTGCTCGGGCGAAGGAGAGGAGGAATGCGGTGGCGAGTCCGGGCGCGGCGAGGGGCAGTAGCACTTTGAAGGTGATTTCTGCGGGTTTGGCGCCTTCGACGAGGGCGATTTCTTCGTATTCGCGGGGTATGGCTTGCAGGGTGGTAACCGCGGTGGCGACAAAGAAGGGCAGGGCGACGAAAACCTGAGCGATAATCACCGCATTCGAGGTGAACGGGATAGCGATTCCAGCCTGGTAGAGGTAGGTACCAATCATGCCTTTGCGGCCCCAGAAGAAGAGCAGGCCCAGGCCGGAGACCACCGGTGAGAGAATCACCGGGGTGTAGATGATGGCGTAGAGGACCGACCCGAATCGGTGTAGCCGCGAGCGGTTGAGCACTTTGGAGAGCACCAGCGCCAGGGGCGCGCCGAGAAGGCCACAGATAAGGGTGGAGGCGGCTGCAGTGCTGAGGGAGAGGTTCGCCGCCCCGAGTACCTGCGGGGTGAAGATGCTGCCGAGCTGGCTCCAGGGGATGTTGAGGAAGAGCCCGAGAAGCGGACCGGCAATGAGGAAAATACCCAGCGACGCCGGAACCAGGAAGAGCACGGGCACGGAGGCGAAGAGGCTGCTCCCGGGCGTGCGTGAGGCGCCAGCGCGGCGGCAAGTGGTTGCGGTGCTGTCTGTCATGGATATTTCTCGGCGTATTTCTTCGGGTTCTGTAAGTGGTACAGGAGACGCATTCAGGATGCGGCGGCTTGCTCGTTGAGCGTGCCGCCGCATCCTGCGGGTGTCCGTTCTGTGCTCCGGGTTTCAGCGGTGCGGAACGGCGCTAGCGTTACTTGGCGGTGCTGAAGCCGTAGTCGGTGAGAATCTTCTTCGCCTCGTCGGAGTTCTTCAGCCATTCGTTGAACTTCTTCGCGGCTTCGGAGGAGGAGCCGGTCTTGCTCAGCGCTGCGGGGTATTCGTTGCGTTCCACGTCGGTCAGTTCGACGGAACCGAGGTTGGCGCCCTTCTTCTTGGCGGCGGCAAGGTCAGTGGTGTAGATGAAGCCCGCGTCCGCGTTACCGGTGGTGACCTTGGTTGCTACGTCGGTGACCTTGCTTTCGGTGGTTGCGTTCTTGAGGGTGATGTCGTGCTTCTTCAGTTCCTGGTGGGCGATGGTGCCGCAGGGAACGTCTTCCTTACAGACGGCGACGACACCTTCGGTGGTCTTGAGGTCGTCAAGGCTGTTAATCTTGCCGGGGTTGCCTTCGGCGGTGACGAGCACGAGCTTGTTGGTGACTAGAACGTTGGTTTCGGAAGCCGAGAACTGGTCGAGCTTCTTTGCCTTGTCCATGTTCTTGGTGTCTGCGGTGATGAGCAGGTCGGGGGTTGCGCCCTGCTCGATCTGGTTGACGAGCTTTGCGGAGCCTTCGTAGACGAAGGTAACGTCTACGCCGGGGTTGGCGGCTTCGTATGCCTTTTCGAGGTCTGCACCGGCGTTGTTCAGGGAGGCTGCGGCGAAGACTTCGACCTTGCCGGAGGCAGCCTGGCTGCTTGCGGCAGATGCGGTGGACGAAGAGGAGCTCTGGGTGGCGCCGCATCCGGTGAGGACGAGGGTTGCAGCAGCGAGCGCGCTGAGGGCTGCGAGGGGGCTCTTCATGAGGTATTTCCTTGGTTGGTTCGTACTGCTATTGAAGGTGAGGTGCGTCCATGTGCGGGCTTTATGTGACGTCCCGTGTACGTCCCTAGCTTGTACACGCGGCGTTGTTTCGTCGGGGTTGTCTGCTGTGGCGCAGTTGTAACTTACCCTGCACACACTATGTACGGGGCGCCGGAACATGGAATAATCATATTGTCACCTGAAATATGCAAATTTTCCACATAGGTTTTACATGGCGTACACGGCGAATTCGGCCTCTTCTGAACTCATTGCGGGCCCAACGTTAAGCACCTTATCTTCTGCGGAGGGTAACGGGGCTGCTTTTGTTACGCCCGAAAAATCTGAGAGCGGCGTCAAGCCTGCGCGTAAGCTCCCTAATATTACGAACAGCGGCCCGCTCTTGGACCGTTGGGGTCGCGTGGCGACGGACCTGCGTATCTCTCTGACCGATAAATGTAATCTTCGTTGCATTTATTGCATGCCGGCGGATGGTTTGCAGTGGCTTCCGAAGGAGAATCTGCTCTCCGCCGAGGAGATTGCGCGCCTTGCCGATATTGCGATTACCGAGCTGGGCGTGGAGGAGATCCGCTTTACCGGTGGTGAGCCGCTGGTCCGCGCTGATTTGGTGGACATTATTTCTCGCATCCATGATGCGCATCCGAGCATTCCGTTGGCGATTACGACGAACGGTATTGGTTTGGAGAAGCGTGCCGCCGCCCTGGCGGAGGCTGGTCTGACCCGCATCAATGTTTCTCTGGATACGATTTGCCGTGAGACCTTTGCCGAGCTGACCCGCCGCGATAAGCTCGACGCCGTGCTCAAGGGTATTGACGGCGCGGCGGAGGCGGGTCTGTGGCCCATCAAGATTAATGCTGTGCTGATGCCGGGCCTGAATGATGATCAGGCTCCGGAGCTTCTGCGCTGGGCGTTGGCGGGCGGCTATCAGCTGCGTTTCATTGAGCAGATGCCGCTGGATGCCGATAACCGTTGGACCCGCGAGGGCACGATTACTGCCGCTGAGATTCGCGAGAAGCTGTCGGCTGAGTACGTCCTGGGTTCGGTGACTGAGGCTCGCGGCGACTCCCCCGCTCAGCTGTGGGAGGTGTACCCGCTCGGTACTGCCCTCGATGAGGCAGGCTTCCCGACCGACGGCACCGAGTCGCTGGGCCGCGTGGGCATTATCGCGTCGGTGACGGAGTCGTTCTGCAATGCGTGCACCCGCACCCGTCTGACGGCGGACGGCAAGATTCGCTCCTGCCTGTTCTCCGATACCGAGACTGATCTGATGCAGCTTCTGCGTTCCGGCGCCGACGATCAGCAGTTGGCGCTGCGTTGGCGTGAGGGCATGTGGTTTAAGCCGCGCGCCCACGGTAAGGAAGACGCTGACTTCGATATTGAGGAGTTCGCGAAGGCGAGCCGCTCGATGAGCGCTATTGGTGGCTAAGAGGCTACCCTATTTATTAGCCGAATATACAGTCAGATATGCGTGGGACAAGGTCTTTTGCTGGCACCTGCCCCCTGGCTTTCGGCTATCCCCCGTTCTAGGTTTGAGGAGCATGATGCAGGTTCATTTTTTCGCTGCCGCGCGTTCTGCGGCGGGTACTGCGCAGCTGTCGGTGCCTCTGGCTGAGTTGCCGTCCGCGACTCTTGGCGCACTCATTGAGCACCTGGGTCGAACCCTGGAGGGTACGACCCCGTCGGGTCTGACTCTTGCCCAGGTGATGGAGCAGTGCTCGTTCCTGGTCAACGGTGCCCGCTCGGAGGCGGATGTTGCCCTGCAGGATGCAGACCGCGTGGACGTTCTTCCTCCCTTTGCGGGTGGATAATGCGGGCGGATAAGATGCCCGGTTCTGAGCTTGCCGCTGAGGGTGATTTTTCGTGCGCCGCGGTCGTTGTTGCCGGAGGTGCTTCCCGCCGCCTGAACCACGTGCCGAAGGCATCCCTGTCTGACGGCACGAGCACTCTACTGGATTGCGCCCTGGAGGCGGTGGCCACCGCGTCCCCGCGCGTGGTGGTGGGTCCTGAGAGCCTGCCGTTGCCTACCGGGGTGTTGCGTACTCGTGAGGATCCGCCGTTTTCGGGTCCTGCCGCGGCGATTCATGCCGGGTTGGAGTGTATTGCGGCGGATTGTGAGCGCTCGCAGGTCCCGTTGCCGGGCTGGTGCCTGATTTTGGGTGTGGATACTCCGCGTATTGCTCCGGCGGTTCAGCTGCTGATTACCGCGGCACGAAGTGCTGAGCAGGCCGCGACCACCCCCTCCACCACCTGTTCTGAAGCGCCTAGTGACTCTGAAGCTTCTGCAGGTTTCTGGGGTGTCTCTGAGGGCATCTATCAGCCGCTGGTGGGTATTTACCGCTTTGAGGCGATCCGTTCGGTCTTTTCGACCGGCACGACCGACGCTTCTGTTCGTTCTTTTTTGCGCCGTCTGAACCCTGCGGCGGTGGAGATGTCTGCCGCTGACACCGCCGATGTTGATACGTGGGAGCAGGCGCAGGCTCTCGGCTATACGACTTCGCTCTGGTCGAGTTATTAGCACGAGTTATTAGCATCTGAGGCGCGCAGGAGCGCTAGTTGCCAAGCTACGAGTACCCTAGTGGTAGGTCTCAGTTCTTAACGCCCGACCGGGCGATGTTTTTGAGCTCGCGCGCTGTTGCGCGTCCCGCACACACTTTTATGAGGTACGATGTCTCACCATATTCCTTCTGTTTCGTGGCAGCAGGCCCGCCAGATTCTGCATGAGCAGGGTCTAGAGATTGCTCACCATGTGAAGACGGAGTCTTTGCCGCTGTTGGCGACGATTGGCCACTATTTGGCGGACGACGTTTATTCGATGATGCCGGTGCCCCACTACAGCTCTTCGGCGATGGACGGTTACGCGGTGGCGGGTGCGCCTCCGTGGCGTCTGGTGACCCCGGCGTACCCGGAGGATTCTCGCGCGAATATTCACCGCCTGACCGTGCCGATTGCACCGGGCGAGGCGACCCCGATTCTGACGGGTGGTTTGATCCCGGAGGGTGCTGAGGCGATTGTGCGTGAGGAGCATTCCCGCCTATATGAGGGTGCGGAGGCTTCTTTGCGTCCGGGCGTGAGCGCTCATTTGGAGACTCAGTCGAGCATTCATTACCTGGATATGGCGGAGGGTTTTGAGCCTCCGGCACCGGGTGCTGATATTCGCCATGCCGGTGCTGAGCTGGAGCGTGGCGAGCTGTTGGCGCGCCACGGCGACCGTATTTCTGCGCGTATGGCGGCGTTCTTGGGCACGAATGGTTTTGATGAGTTGCCGGTGTATGCCCCGATTCCGGTGCGTTGCGCGTTTACGGGTAATGAGGTCATTACGTTTGGTGTGCCTGCGCCGGGTCAGGTGCGTGATGCGTTTGGCGGCTTTATGGAGCATGCGATTATTTCTGCCGGCTGTGAGGCGCGCCCGTCGATTCGCCTGGCGGATGTTGAGTCTGAGTTCCGCACGTTCTTGTCCACGTCGACGGCTCGTGTGCTGGTGTTTACGGGTGGGTCGAGCACCTCGGGTGTTGATTTGGTGCGTAAGGTGCTCAACGATATGGGTGCGACGTACCTGTTTGAGTCGGTGGATGTGCGTCCGGGGCATCCTGCGTTGGCTGCGCGCCTGCCGGTTCCGGAGACGGGCCCGAATTCGGGTCGTGAGCGTTTTGTGCTGGGTCTGCCGGGTAATCCTTTGGCGGCTTACACTGCCCTGTATTCGTATTTGCCGCCGCTTCTGGCTGGCATGAGGGATATGCCTCTGCCGGAGCTGGATTCTGCGGTTCTGGGTGAGCCTGTTGATACGTTGCGTAAGCCTGCGGGGGCTCGTCTGTTGCCTGTGGCGGTGCGTGATGGTGTGGCGTATCCTCTGCCGAAGTCGGCGTCGCATATGTTGTCCTCGTTGGCGGCGGCTACTCACTGCGCGGTGTTGGATGATTCTTCGGTGCGAGGTTCTGCGCATGAGGTGGGGGCTCGGGTTCCGATTATTCCGGTGCTGTAGTAAGGCGCTATTTTCCGGCGTTGGAATGTTTATGCGGTATGCGGTCGGGGTATAGTAGAGAGATATGTCAATCGTTTAGCATACCGAAGGGAGCCCCCGTGGCTAAGCCCAAACTCAGCGATGTTGCGGCCCTGGCGGGAGTCTCCCCCACCACGGTCTCCCGCGTGCTCAACAACCGCGGCTACCTGAGCGAAAGCACCCGCACCAAGGTCCACGAGGCAATGCGGGAACTCGGCTACCGTCCCAACGCCATCGCCCGCAGCCTGCAGGGTCAGCGCTCGCAGATGGTGGGCCTCATCTTCCCCACGGTTGCGAACCCCTTCTACGGGGAGATGGTGTACCGCCTCGAAAGCTACCTTGCTGAGGAAGGCTACCGGGTCATTCTCTGCAATAGCGATGACCACCCCGAGCAGGAAAAGCGCTACCTGGAGATGCTTTTCTCCAACCAGGTGGACGGCATTATCAGCGGCGCGCACTCTGATGCGCTGGTGAATATTCCGCACGCCCAGGCTCCCCTGGTGACCGTGGACCGCCTCGAAAGCGGCTTTTACCCGAATGTCCGCTCCGATAACTACGGAGGCGCTCGCGCCGCCACGGAGCATCTGATCGCCACGGGTGCGCAGAATATTGTGCACGTGACATCGACCCTGGGTGAGCACAATGAGCGTCAGCGCGGATACCGTGAGGCAATGCTCGAAGCCGGACTCATGCCGGAGTTCCTGGAGCTGGGTTTCCGCCCCTCCCTGGGCATTAAGCGTGAGGTGCTCTACCGCTACCTCGACGAACGCGCCGATAGCCCGGAGCCGGTGGATGCGGTCTTCGCCTCCAACGATAATTACGCCGCGTTGGCGCTGGGCTGGGCGCGCGCACGCGGTATTCGCGTTCCTGAGGATTTCCAGGTGATTGGCTACGACGGCACGCAGAGCGTTCAGCTGCTCATGCCGGAGTTGGCGACCGTGGTTCAGCCGATTGAGGGTATTGCGAAGCGTACCGCGCAGCGTCTACTGGAGCTCATTGAGCTACAGCAGGAGGAATCTTCAGAGAAGACCGCTCCCCCAATTACCCAACCCGAGGACGTACTCCCCGTTGAGCTGCATTTGGGGGCGACGGTGCGTTCTATCCCGAATCTGGATCAGATTCAGCCTGATACCTCTGCCCCGGACGAGCTCCAATAAGAGGCTCCTCTTCTGACAATAAAAATCCGCCCCACCGTGCGAGTGCTCACGGTGGGGCGGATTTTTCATATACATTTATCGGTTCTGCGCGCGTCCGGAAGTTTAGGAGGTGCGCTGCACAATCTCGGTGGGACCGGTGCCGGGGTAGACCATGCCGACGGCGTGTGCCTTGGAGAAGATTCCGTGGAGCGGGCCGAGGGAGAAGAATCCGCGGCGCTCGTAGAGGCGGGCACTGTCGTAGGTCGATGCTTCGAGGTAGGCGGGGTAGTCGCCGATGCGTTCGGTACCGTAGTCGAGTAGCTGGGAGCCAATGCCCCGGCCTCGATACTCTTCGAGAACACCAATGTTGAAGAGGTACCAGTGCTTGAAGGCGGGGCGGTACTTGAGCAGGTGCAGCTCCATCATGACTGCCCGTAGCAGGCTCTTGACGCCGAGTGCCTTGTAGTACGCACTGATCTGCTTGAGCTCGTTCAGGAAGGAACCTTCGTGGGATTCGGGGGTGCTCCAGAGGCAGACGCCTACAATCTTGCCGGTGGATTCTTCGATGCCGATATCGATGCGACCACGGTCGGAAAAGTTGCCGTAAACCTGAAGAGTCATAATGGCGCGGAGCCTGGCGAGTTCCTGTCGGCGGCTACCGCCTGCAATGACTGCCATCATGGCGGGATCTCCGTCAAACGCGGCAATCAGGACTTCGAGCGCTTCGGCATATTCATGAGGCTCGGCGGTGCGGACAGCATAGGAAGCTAAGGTCATATTCACCCTTTACAAAAGCTTGAAACTATACATAAATATTAGCTGGATTATTCACTCCTGGCTAATAAATTCTGCCTTATCAAGACATTTTTCATGACCATGCACCATTGTGCGCTAGCTAATATTGCACCAATATGCATAATTTTAATGCATATGTATTCACACACTTTTTTCACAGCATTGCAGGAAAAATTGAACACCCCGCACCAGCTCTAGGAAGAGCGGTACGGGGTGTACATCACGTTGAGGTTATCTACTCACTAAGAGTGCAGACTATGCGTTAGCCTTTGCCTTCAGTGCAACCTTCAGGAGCGAATCTGCATTGGTGACAGATGCGCCCGAAGCCTGGACATCTTCAACCGAAGCAGCTGCCTTCTTGGCGTTGGTGATCACCATGGGGGTTGCCAGCGGGTAGCCAGCCGCCTTGATGGCGGGGATATCGAACTCAGCGATAACATCGCCACGCTTGACGGTGTCGCCCTTAGCAACCTTGGGTTCGAAGTGCTTACCGTCGAGCTCAACGGTGTCCATGCCGATGTGCATCAGCAGGTCCAGGCCATCCTCGGTGCGCAGACCGTATGCGTGGCCGGTGGGGAATGCGACGGTGATCTTGCCGTCAACCGGTGCGTAGAGCTTACCCTCGGTGGGCTCCACTGCGGTGCCTGCACCCAGCGCGCCGGAGGAGAAGGTGGGGTCCTTGACGTCAGCCAGCAGAACCACGGAACCGACCATGTGGGAGCCGATCTCGACGCTCTCGCCAGCTTCAGCCTCAGAAGTAGCAGCTGCTGCGGGAGCCGCAGCGGCTGCGGCAGCAACGGGAGCAGCAGCAGGTGCCTCAGCAGCCTCGGTGTTACCAGCTTCGACCTTCTTGCCCCAGATGAAGGAGGCAACGAAAGCGATGACGGTGGTCAGGATGAGGCTGCCAAAGAAGCCAGCCCAGCCCGCGCCGGTGGTGGGGCTAATAGAGGGGAAGCCGATGTAGCCAGCAGCACCCAGAGCAATTGCCTTCACGTTCAGGATGGAAGCAACCATTGCACCAATACCCGCGGAAACGATTGCAATGTAGAAGGGCCAGCGCAGAGCCAGGTTCACACCGAACATTGCGGGCTCGGTAATACCCAGGAATGCGGAAGGTGCGGATGCCGAAGCAATGCCCTTGATCTTCTTGTTCTTGGTGGTCAGCGCGACACCGGCTGCGGCAGCACCCTGAGCCACGTTAGACATGGAGGCAACAACGAAGATGAAGGAACCGCCGGTTGCCCACAGGCTCATCTCGATGGGCGGGAATGCCTGGTGCATACCGGTCATCACGATGAATGCGTAGAAGGTACCGAAGATCAGACCACCCAACGGGCCGGCAACGGTGTAGAGCCAGTTGATACCTTCACCCAGCCAGGTACCCAGCTGGAACATCGGCGGGCCGACCAGCAGGAAGGTCAGGAAGCCGGTGATGAGGATGGTGAGGGTCGGGGTGAAGATGAAGTCGATGGTGCCCTTGAGGACCTTGTGGAAGAACTTCTCAATGTTCGCCAGGATAAATGCAACCAGCATGATGGGCAGCACGGTACCCTGGTAGCCCGCCTGCTGAACCTGCAGGCCGAAGAGGTTCCAGTAGGTCATGGGGTCAGCACCCTCAACGCCTGCCAGTGACTTTGCGACGCTGTAGCCGTTCATCAGGGCGGGGGACACCATAGCGGCACCCATGGTCATGCCCAGGTAGGGGTTACCGCCGAAGACCTTGGTGGCGGAGAAACCAACCAGCACGGGCAGGAAGGCGAAGGGCGCTGCGGAGAGCAGGTTCACGATATCCGCGAAGCCCTCCCACTCGGGGTACATCTCAATGAAGGGCTGCGGGCCGAAGATACCCTTAGAGGTCAGCACGCTGTTGACCGCCATCAGCATACCGCCACCGACCAGCACCGGGATGAGCGGCACGAAGATGTCGGCAATGGTCTTGATGAAGCGGGAGACAATGTTGCCCTGCTTCGCGGCGATGCTCTTGAGGTCATCCTTGGATGCCTCGGGTGCGCCAGCGGCAATCAGGTGCTTGTGCACCTCGTTGACGTCGCCGGGGCCGACGATGATCTGGAACTGGCCAGCGTTGAGGAAGCTGCCCTTGAGATCCTCGTCGTTGTCGATTGCTGCCTGGTCGACCTTGTCCTGGTTCTTCAGGACGAGGCGAAGGCGGGTTGCGCAGTGCGCGGCTGCAAGAATGTTGCCGACGCCACCGACGTCCTTCAGCACGCGCTGTGCCACTGACTTGTGGTCCACGCTCGCTCTCCTTTGTTTGGAGCACCACCGTATGATGCTTTGTGAATGAGGTGAGATATGTCTGTGTGTGCATGTCATGCATATGTCATACGTTTGACATATCGGATGTAAAACATGGTATCACGGGAAAGTTCTTAAAAGCGAGGGCTCACCCTCCACATGGAAAGTGAGCCCTCAGACATATTCAGAAATTACCGAAAACCACCCGTGTGGGCAGCTCCTAACGCCTATAAAACGGTTTAGAGGCGGCCGTACTCCAGGGACAGTACCTCGCCACCGGTCAGGCGGACGCGGCGCTTATCGCCCTTGAAGAAGGTGCGAGCGGTCATGACCTCAGCACCCATGGATGCGACCAGCTTGCCGCCCACGTACAGTTCGGTTGCCGAGCCGTCCACGAGCAGGTCAAACTCGCGAATCTTCGAACGCTTCAGGGTGCGGCGGCGCAGGCTACCGCCCTCGGTGTAGCGGGTACCGCCACGGTCCATCTGCACAAAGTCCTTATCAAGGACGATGCTCAGTGCCACGCCGTGGGTGTCCTTAATCTTCAGCTTCACGCGCTCATCCGAGACGTTCACGCGGCCGCGCAGACGGAAGGTCAGGGCGTTCTTCAGCTCGACGAGCTTGCCCTTCTCCTCTTCGCGGTACAGCGGCTTCATCTCCATAGCGTCGTTGAGCTGCGGCACCGGGCGCTGGAACAGCTTACCGTTACGCAGGTGCAGCTCACGCGGGTAGGTGAACATGTGCACCCAGCGGTGGCTCCACGAGGGCAGGTCGTCCTGGTCTGCGTTGCCCAGCCACGCGATCATCACCGGGGCATCGCCGCTCACGGTGTGCGGTGCCTTCGGGTCGGAGGTCAGGCCGGTGCCGGAGATGGTCTGCGGGGCGTAGAACTCGAAACCTGCATCCAGCTCGGTGAAGGGGGTCTCCACGGTGAACTTGAGGGTCTCGTTATCCAGCGAACCGACAATGTAGCCGCTCTGGAAAATGTTGTTGTACTTCTCGCCGAGGGGCTGCATGCCCTGCGGGCTGAAAATCAGCACGTCGCGGATCTCGCCGGTCAGCTCATCGCGCATGCTCAGCAGGGAGGGGCACTCGTACATGTAGGTGCCCTTGAGGGTCTTATCCTTGATGCCCAGCTCGCCGCGGAAGGTCCACTCGCGGCGGTCGGCGGAGGTGTACACGACGACAGCGCCGGTCAGATCCTCGCGCTGAGCGCCGATGACCATCCACCATTCGCCGTTACGCTCGAAGACGTGCGGGTCGCGGTAGTGCGCGGTGTAGCCCTTTGCGGGGCCGGAAATCAGCGGGGGCAACTGACGGGTCGGCTTCGCGTCCTCACCCGCGGTAGCGAGAATCTGGTAGGTTTCGCGGTTGCCTTCTTCGTCCTTCACGTTACCGGTGTAGAAGAATTCAAAACCGCCGGGGACCTTAATGCCGGAGCCGGAGTAGCAGCCGTGCGAATCGTAGCGGCTATCGGGAACCAGCGCGGTGCCCTCATCAGTCCAGTGGGTCAGGTCCTCGCTGACCGCGTGGCGCCAGTAAACCATACGCTCCGGGTGCAGGGGCGAGTACTGGTAGAAGGCGTGGTAGCGCTTGCCGTCGAAGACCAGGCCGTTCGGGTCGTTCAGACGGCCCACGGGAGGTGCCAGGTGCAGAGCCGGGTAGTCGCGGTCTTCACGAACACCGGCACCGAAAGCGTCCAGGATCTGCTGTGCTTCAGCCGCCAAGTCGCGGGCGGGTCGCTTGGTTGCGCTCTTCTTCTTTTTCTTCTGCTCGCTCATGTCTATCCGCTTTCGTGCAAAGGAATGTCTGGGTTGTCTCATCCCATCATACGGCACCTATCCCCCATTGCTGGGCTCCAGGAGAGAGGAGCCACAGTGCTCTCAGCCTCTCTTATCCGAGGCACAGGGCGGCCACAGCGGCTTATACGCCACCTGCTGATTATGTGGCGCATACCCCGTTTGCTACAGGAGAAAAGAGCGGGCACGACAAAGCCCCGCACCTCCCTAGTCTTATGCCGGGGTAGGCGCGGGGCTGTTAAATGCCGCGAGGCGGCACATCCGATGGATGCACCGCCCGCGTAAGAATCGAGAAGAAGTCGATTACTTGAGGGTGATGGTTGCGCCAGCAGCCTCGAGCTGCTCCTTAGCCTTCTCAGCGTCTTCCTTGGAAACGCCCTCGAGCAGAGCCTTGGGAGCGCTGTCAACCAGGTCCTTTGCTTCCTTCAGGCCGAGGGAGGTCAGGGCACGAACTTCCTTGATCACTGCGATCTTCTTGTCGCCAGCGGACTCCAGGATAACGTCGAACTCGGACTTCTCTTCAGCAGCCTCGCCTGCTGCGCCGCCTGCTACAACTGCAACGGGAGCAGCTGCGGTGACGTCGAACTCTTCCTCGAATGCCTTGACGAACTCGGAAACCTCAACGAGGGACAGTTCCTTGAATGCTGCAATGAGTTCTTCGATGGACAGCTTAGCCATTGTTTGGCTCCTTCACTATCTGGTGCGGACTGACGCCCGCGGTGTAAAACTTCAGTACCTACCCCGAAAGGGTCGGTCAAATTTAGGGTGCGTTACACGCTATTCGCGTTCACGCTGCTGAGTATCTCAGCGCTGGTGCAGTAGCACGAAAGGGGCTTATGCCTCTTCCGAAGCCTCCTCGGCAGCAGCGGGAGCTGCGCCTTCCTGCTCCTCCAGCTTGACGCGCAGTGCGTCTGCAACCTGTGCGATGCGTGCGATGGCTGCCTTTGCGCCACCTGCAACCTTGGACAGCAGAACCTCGCGGGATTCCAGGTCAGCGTAGCGCTTGACGTCGTCCTCGGTCAGAGCGGCACCTTCGTAGTAACCGTTCTTCACGATCAGCTGGGGGTTAGCCTTGGCAAAGTCACGCAGGCCCTTAGCAGCATCAATCAGGTCGCCCTTGATGAATGCCAGTGCGGAGGGACCCTGGAGGTGGCCTTCGAATGCGTCGATGCCAGCTTCCTTAGCTGCGATAGCAGCCAGCGTGTTCTTCACCACGGCGTATTCGGTCTCTGCACCGAGTGCGCGGCGCAGCTCCTTGAGCTGTGCAACAGTGAGACCGCGGTATTCGGTCAGGATGACTGCGTTCGAAGCTTCGAAGAGTTCCTTCAGCTCGGATACTGCAGCGATCTTTTCCTGAGTCGCCATGGTAGTTCCTTCTTCCGATTCTTGTAAGGTCGCCGGTAGAGCCTCGAAGCATTTATTGCAAGCAATAAAAAATGCCCCGACGCGTAGGCGTACGAGGCACGATAGACGACACCCTGCATGAGGGCAACGGCTATTCACTTCGAGTTACCTACGCGGGCGGCGATTTCTAGTGAAATCTGCTCTTATCAGAACTCTGTTCTTCGTCTCCATCGAGGTGGCGATAAAGGACATAGTTCTAGACCGGCGGTCTTTGGTTTATTCATCATCTCAGGTTAAAGCCCGAGTCGCAAGTTAAAAACGTGATTAAGCGGGGTTAATCACTTAAAGCCCCTCTTTAAGCCGATTAACCCGCGCTTTATCCCCTCTGGAAGACCCGGTAAACCACGTTTTAGAGGTAAAAACGCTTTCCCTGGGCAAACAAGAAGCAGCGCCCAGCAGCCACCCCCAGGTGCACCCGCTGCCCCACGTTTAGGGAAGTGGTACCCTGCGCATCCGGGATAAAGAACTCCAGTTCCTGGTCCGCACGCACTCGGGCATACTTTTGGGCGCTCAGCTCTGTTTCTGCTGAAGCCCGCTGAGATTCCAGAGGCAGGGAAACCGCCTCCAGCAGACGCCCACGGTACAGCATGCCACCGACCAGGTGACGGTAGCCGAGCACCTGCACCGGTAGGGCGTGAGCAGCATCTGCCGCCACCGGATGCAAGGCGGTCGCACGAATCGCCAGCTCGCACCCGGCAGGTAGAGACGCAGAGTCCTCAAGCTCCAATAGATTCAGCGCGGGTGCCGCCAAAAGCTTCGCCACCTGCAGAGTATGCGGATGCGCCAGCAGCCGCTCCGGAGTATCCACCTGCACCAGGTAGCCGGCATCCATAACCGCCACACGGTGACCCAGCATCAGAGCCTCATTCTGATCGTGGGTCACGTACAGGCCCGTAAAACCGTAGCGTTCGTGCAGACGCACAATATCCGCGCGAATACTCGCGCTCATCTCCTCATCCACACTCGCCAGCGGCTCATCAAAAAGCACCACCGGAGCACGGCGAATCAGTGCACGCGCAATACCCACACGCTGAGCCTGACCACCCGATAGCTGCGAAGGCTTACGGTCCTCCAGGCCCTCAAGCTTCAACGCCGCCAACAGCTCGCGGTAGTAGTCCATATCGGCACCACCGGAGAACGCACGCAGACGCGTCGGGAACAGAATATTATCCTTCACACTCAGGTGCGGGTACAGAATGGGACGCTGGAAGACCACACCCACCGAGCCGCGCTCCAGAGGCTGTCCGGCATAGGTCACCCGGCCGGCACTCGGCTCCTCCAGACCCGCAATAATACGCAGCAGCGTGGATTTACCCGTGCCCGAAGAACCAACCAGAGAAATCATCTCGCCCGGATGCACATCCAGGTCAATTTCATTCAGAACCGTCGTATCGGTGCCAAAAGTCTTCGCGATACCTCGAATACGCAAGCCGTCAAAAGGCTCAGAAGCCGCAACAGAAGAAGAGTGGGATGCAGAAGTCATTCCCCCATTATCGCCGAAACCCGCACCCGGCACGGGCGCAGAAGATAAGCGCCGTCATACAACAGCACACTAACCTCACGCCGGTACCCCACACGGAAACCTTAGCTCGGGCGCACCAACAGGCGTCCCTTCACCGCCAAATACAGCGTGCCCGCCCACAGGAAAATCAAGAAAGCAGTACCCGCCACCGTCAGAGCAGGACCCACCAGCCCCAGCATGCCAGCCGAGGTCAGGCGAATACCACTCGCCGCCATAGATGCCATACCGAAGGAGAAACCCCACATGCTCATCGAGAAGCCACCCTCAAGAGTCCACGGAAGCAAGCGCATCAAGAAGAACAGCTGCAAAATGCCGTAACCGGTCAGCACAAGGAAGAACCAGTCCACCGTGCCGCCGTTAGCCGCCAGGTACGCGTTACCACCCACAAAAGGCGGAGCCATCTGGATACCAATAATGCCGCGCTCCCCCTGAGGTAGCGGGGTCAGGGTACGCAGACGGCTCAGAATCGCGCCCTCAATGCTAAACCACGAAATCAGACCCGCACCGAAGAAGAGCATCGCCATATCGCGCCATCCGACAAAACCCATCGCCGTAGCGGTCGCAAAATTTGTCGCCACAGTCGGCAGGTACAACACTGGCGAGGCAGCCTCGGGCGCATACCCGCCACGCCACGTGCCAGCAATACGATGAGAAGCGAAATACAGCTGCCCCACTCCGCCCAGCACAACCAGCGTGAGAGCCGGAACCTCAACATACGGGTAGAGAGCCGCACCCACCTGCGCCGTCGTCGCCGGAACCAGCGAAAAGAAGCAGGTACGCGCCGGATGCTCCCAAAAACCACACACCCACGCACGGTACTTCACCACCGCGTGAACCAGAAAACCCATAAGAAGCAGCCACACCACGGCATTAAAAGCCAGGATGCTCTCACCCACCCAGTCAGGCGCCAGCCCCTTCGACGCACCGGTACGCCAGGCAGCACCCAGCGCGCCGGTGCCCAGCGCCACCGCAAAATAATTGACCGGCACGCTGAGGCCGCGGCGGGCGCTCTGCTCGCTCTGGAGGGAAGAAGGCATTAGGTTTTACCTCTCATGGTTGTAGGGCAGAATAGGGGCACACGGCCCCAATATGTGTTTCGACGGTGCCGGGACATGGACAGGCCCAAGGAACCGGGGAGCTCGAAAATCATTCTATGTTTTAAGCTTATAAAAGCTGGAAGTCCGTGACGTACTTTAACTGACGCCGGTCACGCAATGTCTTGAATCTTCACGCTGCATCTTGAATCTTAACGCTGTGTTTTGAATCTTCACACAGACAAAATCATGCACAAAAAATCGCCCCCGACGCCTAAACGTCGGGGGCGATCACTAGCTAAAGCTAGAAGCTACAGGTGCATACCTTAGGCAGCAACGGCAGCCGGATCAACGGGGATACCGGGGCCGAAGGTGGTAGCAACGGTTGCCTTGGAGATGTAACGACCCTTAGCCGAAGAGGGCTTCAGACGGTTAACCTCTTCCAGAGCTGCCTGGAAGTTCTCCTCGAGCTGCTCAGCGGTGAAGGAAGCCTTACCGATGATGAAGTGCAGGTTGGAGTTACGGTCAACGCGGAAGTCGATCTTACCGCCCTTGATGTCTGCAACAGCCTTTGCAACATCCATGGTCACGGTACCGGTCTTGGGGTTCGGCATCAGGTTACGGGGACCCAGGATCTTACCCAGGCGGCCGACCTTGCCCATCATGTCGGGGGTTGCAACCGCTGCGTCGAAGTCGGTCCAGCCGCCAGCGATCTTTGCAATCAGCTCGTCGGAACCAACGTAGTCAGCGCCAGCTGCCTCAGCCTCAGCAGCCTTGGGGCCTGCTGCGATAACGACCACGCGAGCGGTCTTACCGGTGCCGTGGGGCAGGTTCACGGTACCGCGAACCATCTGGTCTGCCTTACGGGGGTCAACGGACAGACGCATTGCAACCTCAACGGTTGCGTCGGTCTTGGTGGAAGAGGTTTCCTTCGCCAGGGCAACTGCCTCAGCGGGGGTGTAGAGCTTACCCTCTTCAATCTTGGCTACAGCTGCCTTGTACGCCTTGCTGCGCTTTGCCATCTGCTTTTCTCCTTATGCAGTTGTGGTCTCGTGAGCCGCGCTCGGCTCTGCCACATCCCGTCCATACGACGGGCATTTACAAGTTCTGTGTAGAAAAATCTACGGTGCCGATTACTCGGCTATTCGGCGAACCGAAATTACTCGACGGTGATACCCATGGAACGAGCGGTACCTGCGATGATCTTGGATGCTGCATCCAGGTCGTTTGCGTTCAGGTCGGGCATCTTGGTCTCAGCGATTTCGCGCACCTGAGCCTCGGTCAGCGAGCCAACCTTGGTGGTGTGAGGAACAGCGGAGCCCTTGGCAACGCCAGCAGCCTTCTTGATCAGCTGGGAAGCCGGAGGGGTCTTGGTGATGAAGGTGAAGGAGCGATCCTCGTAGACGGTAATCTCAACGGGGATGATGTTACCGCGCTGCGACTCAGTTGCAGCGTTGTATGCCTTGCAGAACTCCATGATGTTCACACCGTGCGAGCCCAGTGCGGGGCCGACGGGGGGAGCCGGGTTAGCGGCGCCTGCCTGGATCTGCAGCTTGATGAGGCCAGTGACCTTCTTCTTGGGAGCCAATGTAGGGTCCTTTTCTTAGCTGGGAACCGACGCACAGGAGCGTACGCCGGCAAGATGGTGACCGTGGCGCGGCCACCCGTGCATCCGCATGAAAGCGTGACATGCGCATACACAAACCAACATTTTAGCGTTAATCAGCGACTTAATCCAGCGCCAGCTAGCAGAAAGAGTAAACCCCACCCGCACAGCTCGCACAGTTCAAGACGCCCATACGCAATATGAGCCCCGCACCAAAGTGCGAGGCTCATATTCACACGCTAGAAGCGTTAAATCTTTTCGATCTCGGTGAAGCTCAAGGTCACCGGGGTGTCGCGGCCGAAGACGGAAATCATCACGACAATCTGCTGGGACTCGCCCTTGATCTCCGAAACGGTAGCGTCCATGCCCTCGAAAGCACCGGACTTCACGCGGACGTTCTCGCCCACAGTGTAGTCGGACTCGATAACGGGCTTGGAAACGGGCAGGCCCTGGCTCTGCTGCTGCTCTTCGAAGACCGGCAGGAGCATGTCAAAGACCTCGTCCATACGCAGCGGGACCGGGTTGTACGCATCCTGGCCCACGAAGCCAGTCACACCCGGGGTGTGACGGACAACGCCCCACGAGTGGTCGGTCAGTTCCATACGAACCAGAACGTAACCGGGAACGCGCACGCGGCGGATGGTCTTCTTCACGGTGTTCTTGAACTCAACCACGGTCTCCATGGGAACCTGAACCTCGAAGATCTCATCTTCAGCTTCCAGGTTCTGGATACGGGTCTCGATACCGGTCTTCACCTTATTCTCGTAACCGGAGTAGGTGTGCACCACGTACCAGTCACCCGCCTGACGGCGCAGCTTGGACTTGAATTCTTCCAGAGCGTCGACTTCCTCAACCGCCTCAGCAGCTGCTTCAGCCACCTCGACAGCCTCGGTAGCTTCCTCAGCCTGCTGCTCAATAGCCGCAGACTCCTCAGTAGCCTCAGCAGCGGCTACCTCGACCTCTTCAATCTCGGATACCAGTTCCTGCTCGGACACGTCGCTCCTACTTTCTATCGTTAATCATCTAGAGGGGACTCCCACTCGCCAATGCGCTGAGGGAAATCACTGATGGGGCACCCCAGATAAGGATGCAGCCAGTACTAGTTACGCTGAATGGTTCCGTTACCGAAAATCCAGAATGCTCCCTGGCCGAAAAGATAATCCAGACCAGAAATAAGAAGGAGCATCACCACGACAAAGAACAGAACTCCGAAGAAGTAACCAACCAGTTCGCGTCCGGTGGGAGTAGTAACCTTCTTCAACTCCGCAAAAACTTCACGGAGGAATGCAAAAATACGGCCGAAGAAACCGAGCTTCTTATCGCTCTTCGACGATGCGCCGGGCTGAACAGCCTTCTCGGCGGTAGCAGACGATGCCATTTCTTCTGCCCCTTTCTGAGTCTAAAAAAGTACGCCCGGGGTGCGGGCGTACAAAGTTATTTATTGAGGCAATAAAAGCAGGGCGGACAGGACTCGAACCTGCAACCTGCGGTTTTGGAGACCGCTGCTCTACCAATTGAGCCACCACCCTTTGAAGTTTTCACTTCAGGTGTGAGAGTTGCTTCTCACTCGTTTACTCCTCCATTGCCTCTAAGCCGTGGCTTTAGAGGGGCAAACAATTACACCCTTGCGGGTGCAGAACTAACTGTAAACCATCTTTCGGGGCCGATGCAACTTCAGAATGTAATATTTTTCGAAAAACCTCTTGAGATACCTTGACGAAGGGTTCCGCATCGCTACTAGTGGACCGTATCCTATATAAAAGGAACGCCACTTACACCCTCGCGCAACGCACGCGAGACGGTCCCACCCGCGCATTCCAATCACCTGTTTTCCTTGTCGACTTCACGCCGGCAGCGCACACGAAGAAAGAGAAGAGAGCCCCATGGCGCGTATTTCAAGCCGCATCGGTGCCATCGCACCCTCCGCAACCCTTGCCGTCGACGCAAAGGCAAAAGCACTCAAGGCTCAGGGACGCCCCGTCATTGGATTCGGTGCAGGCGAACCGGACTTCCCCACACCCGCGCATATCGTGGACGCCGCACGCGAAGCACTCAACGACCCCAAGAACTTCCGCTACTCCCCCGCATCCGGCCTGCCCGAGCTGAAGAAGGCCATCGCGGAGAAGACCCTGCGCGACTCCGGTGTAGAGGTCGACCCCTCCCAGGTCATCGTCACCAACGGCGGCAAGCAGGCCGTGTACCAGGCATTCGCAACCGTCATCGACGAAGGCGACGACGTGCTTCTGCCCGCACCCTACTGGACCACCTACCCCGAATGCATCCGCCTGGCTGGCGGTAACCCCATCGAGGTTTTCGCCGGTAGCGACCAGCACTACAAGGTCACCGTCGAGCAGCTCGAAGCCGCCTACACCCCCGCGACCAAGGCGCTCATCTTCGTCTCCCCCTCCAACCCGACCGGTGCCGTCTACACCGAAGAAGAGACCCGCGCGATTGGCGAATGGGCACTTTCCAAGGGCATTTTCGTACTGACCGACGAAATCTACGAGCACCTCACCTACGACGGCACCGACTCCGTCTCCATCCTGAAGGCAGTGCCCGAGCTCGCCGACCAGTGCGTCATCCTCAACGGCGTGGCAAAGACCTACGCCATGACCGGTTGGCGTGTTGGCTGGATGATTGGCCCGCGCGACGTCATCGCCGCAGCCTCCAACCTGCAGTCCCATATGACCTCCAACGTCAACAACATCGCCCAGCGCGCAGCGCTTGCCGCGCTGACCGGCCCGCAGGAGGACGTGGAAATCATGCACGCTGCCTTCGACCGCCGCCGCCGCACCATCGTCGACGGCCTGAACGCTATTGAAGGCGTACACTGCCCCGTACCCACCGGCGCGTTCTACGCCTACCCGGACGTACGCGAACTGCTCGGCAAGGAAATCGCGGGCGTACGCCCCCAAACCTCCGCAGAGCTCGCCGAGCTCATCCTCGAAAAGGCCGAGGTCGCTGTAGTTCCCGGCGAGGCATTCGGCCCCAGCGGCTACCTGCGCCTCTCCTACGCCCTGAGCGACCAGGACCTGGCAGAGGGCCTGGCTCGCCTGCAGAAGTTCCTCGGTCAGGCACGCGACTAGTTCGCGACTCTCCGAACCGCGTCTCTCGCTCCGGCGGGAGGTGCGGTTTAGGTGTTGGGTGAACCGGCACAAAACGATCAAACACAGGGCTATTGACCGTTTTATGTCCTAAAAACCGGGAATCCCACAAAGATTTAAAAATATTTTTAAAACGCTCGAGGCCTCCCGCATCTTTTCGGATGCGCGGAGGCCTCATTTGCCTCTTCGGTGCCATAAGTGGGAAGCGGCGGCTATTTGTACTTCAAACCCAAACATACAGGTTTCAAAAACCTGAACTTTTATGCCGCGATTTGGGCATTCCCACGCCATTCCACCACTACCAACACAACCCAAACATCGCTAAAATAGAGACCAAGAGAACGACCTCCCGACCGGCGCACATTCATGCGCCGAAATCGTGGAGGTCATAGTTATATACACGCGCGCACAACACCTAAAACGCGCAGACATTAGGAGCCAACCATGAAGATCGGTCTGCTTACTTCCGGCGGCGACTGCCCCGGCCTGAACGCTGTCATCCGCGGCGCTGTCCTCAACGGCGTCAAGAAGTACGGCTACGAGTTCGTCGGCTTCCGCGATGGCTGGCGCGGCGTCGTTGAAGGCGACTACATGGACCTGCCCCGCCAGAAGGTCCGCGGCCTGGCATCCCAGGGCGGCACCATCATCGGTACCTCCCGCACCAACCCCTTCGACGGCCCCAACGGTGGCCCCGAGAACATCGAAATCATGATGGAACGCCACGGCATCGACGCAATCGTCGCTATCGGTGGTGAAGGCACCCTCGCAGGCGCAAAGCGTCTGGCAGACGCAGGTCTGCCCGTCATCGGTGTTCCCAAGACCATCGACAACGACCTGCGCGCAACCGACTACACCTTCGGCTTCGACACCGCAGTCTCCATCGCAACCGAGGCAATGGACCGCATCCGCACCACCGGTGAATCGCACCACCGCTGCATGGTCGCAGAGGTCATGGGCCGCCACGTCGGTTGGATCGCACTGCACTCCGGTATGGCAGCAGGCGCACACGCAATCCTGATCCCCGAAGTCAAGGTCTCCATGGAGCAGGTTGCAGAATGGGTCAAGGAAGTACACGACCGCGGCCGCTCTCCCCTGGTTGTTGTTGCTGAGGGCTTCATCCCCGAAGGCTTCGACGACGTCATGGCAAACAAGGGTACCGAGAAGGACGGTCGTCCCCGCCTCGGTGGTATCGGTGAGTACATCACCCAGGAAATCGAGAAGATGACCGGCGTCGAAACCCGTAACACCATCCTGGGCCACATCCAGCGCGGTGGCGCACCCACCGGCTACGACCGCGTGCTCGCAACCCGCCTGGGCATGGGCGCAGTCGACATGGTCGCTCAGAAGCAGTGGGGCAAGATGGTCTCCGTTCAGGGCACCGAAATCAAGTACGTCCCCCTCGAAGAGGCACTGGACGGCCTGAAGTCCGTACCTCAGGAACGCTGGGACGAAGCAGCCGTCCTCTTCGGCCGCTAAACCCCATAAGCTCGGCAAGATTGCTGAGCACACATACTAAAACCGCGGAGGCGGGCACTCGTAACGGGTGCCCGCCTCCGCGGTTTTATCTGAGGTATTTTCTAGTTCAGGCAGTTTGAGGCCGGGAAGCGCCTAACGCTTCAAGAAATCCTGACCCGCCAAAGAACGACGCGCCACCTCACCGGACTCCGGCGAAACCACCGTCGTCTGTGCCACCGCGTACTCGGTAGCCGGTGCCGGCGAACCATCGGGCAGGAAATCGCCGCCGTCAACCGCACGCAAAGGCGCCTGCGGATCAACGCCGCGCTTAATCACAGCCAGCGCAATCGGACCCGCCTCATGATGCAACGCCACCGAGGTAATACGACCCACCGGGCGGGACTTACCCTCCACGAACAGCTCGCTACCGGCCGCAGGCAGGGTGTGCTCCGAACCGTCAATATCCAAGAACACCAGGCGGCGCGGCGGGCGACCCAGGTTATGCACACGAGCGACTGTCTCCTGGCCCTTATAGCAACCCTTATCGAAATGCACCGCGGTACGGGTGTAATCCAGCTCCTGAGGGATGGTTTTATCGTCAGCCTCGGTACCGTAGCGCGGGCGCCACGCCTCAATACGCAGAGCCTCCGCAGCCCACAGGCCCGCAAAACGCGCCTCCGCAGATTCAGCCAGGGCCGGCAGGACAGAGCGCGGCACAATGCTCAAGAAACGCACGTAGTCCGCGCCAGGGTGGGCGTCACCCGCCTCATCATAACGGTAGCTGCCAGGTGCCGGAGTATGCCAGGGATCCTCCCACACCAGCGGCTTAGCCTCGGCGAGCGCAGGATGCACCGAACCGTCCTGCAGAATCGGGTTGCGGGCGCTCTCCAGCACGGCGTACTCGTCGCTGAGGTTCTGCACCTCAACGCGCATCATGAACTTCATGCGGTTCAGGTAATCGGTCAGCGGCTGAGCCTGGTAGCCCTCAACGATGAGCCAGAGCGCCTCGCCGTCTTCGATAGCAGCCGGGGCGTACTCCACGCGCCCCTGGGGTGAAAGCAGCAGGAACTCGCGGCTCTCCCCGGAGGTCATGCCGGTCAGAATCTGCGAGGCGATGGAGGTCAGCCAGGTCTGACGATCCGGACCCGTAACACGCACCACGCCCATGGAGGAGCGGTCCACCAGCACCAGCGGTTCCTGCTCCTGCGCGGATCGGTCAAAGCTGAGGGCGCGCTGCTCCAGCATGGGGTTGCCGTAGTGCGCGGCGACGCCGGCATCCAGGCCGGAGGCGGCAAAAGCGCCGTGCAGGCCCAGCAGGGGGCTCACCGGGCGGGCGGCATCAGGCTGGGGTGCCTCAGCCTGAGGGGCTTCAAGCGAAGAATCAGTCACGGAAGGTGCACCTTTCACGCAAAGAGTCTGCCCCGCCATTCAGCGGGGCAGACATAAGTAATGTATTAGGCGGTGGGCTCGGAGCCGGGCTCGCCGGTGGGCTCTTCGCCGTCCAGGGAACCGAACATCGAGGTGCCCAGGGAGTCGCCGGTCATCGAGGAAGTCTTACGAAGCTCAGCGGAGGCGTGCTTGTGCAGCTTACCCTCGGCGTCTGCGACCTCCCAGTCCCACATGAGGTTGCCGTTGACCAGGCCCCACAGACGCACGGAGCCCGCGTACTCGTGGGAGATGTCGTCGCGCAGCAGGTTGCCGGTCTGCATGCGAATGACCGGGCCCTTGACCATGCCCACGTAGTTCTCGCTAATACCGCCGGGGTGCGCGATGGTTGCCAACAGCGAGAAGCCGTCGTCCTCGTTGCGCAGGGTCTCAACGCTCTCAGCGTCAGCGAAGGCGGGAATAACGTCCTTGGGAACGATACCGAAGCCGCCGTCGGCGTCGGTCAGGGGGCGGTCAATCTGCCAGAAGCCGGTCTCAACGGTGATGGGGCGCAGCTTCTGACCCTCGTCGTCGAGCAGGAAAGACTCAGCGCGGTATTCAATGAAGGGCAGGCCGTCCTGCTCAAAAGTAATAATCTGGCCGAAGGGGGTGTTTTCCTGGCCTTCGTACCACATGGTTCCGGTACCCTCCCAGGTGCCGAGCAGCCATGCGAAGGGAACAAGTTCAGGGGTTAGGTTGGTAGGGATTTCAATAGCCATACCCCCTATTTTAGTACCCGAGCGTACAACGGCACCCTGTTCGTTCGCCCTCGGCGCGGGATAATTCCCCGTCCACGCCCGGCATCAGACATATAGAAAACCCCCAACCGGAGGGGACCGGGTGGGGGTTCACGCCGTCATTGGCGAGGCGGTACGAACCGTACGACCGCCTAAAGCCCTGTGTGGGCGATGCTTCTGCTCTGTGCGGGAAGACTACTTCTGACCGCTGAAGAGGCCACGCAACACTGCGAATGCACCGATACCGATGCACACGGAGATGATAGCCATCAACGACATGAAGAGAGCTTCAAGAGCCATAAGATTGTTTTCCATGCCTTAAACCTACCACAGACCCGCCCCGAAAGGGCGCAGAATCAGCGGCAGAAACATAGTGGACACCCCGCCCGCGGTAGCCACCACAACACTCACCGCAACAGTCGCTGCGCACGCCCCCATCGCCTCCGGGCAGGCAGAGTTCAGCAACAGTCCGCCATGCGATACCAGCACCCACCCAAACACCACTCCAGCACCCCAGAGCGGGCGTGCGAGTACACTAGAAAGAGCCCAAAAGTTTTACACGGGAAATACATAGGAAAGGAGAGGGTGTGTACCGTATTGCGCTCATGAGCGACACCGCCGCGCAGGATATGATCCCCTCGCTGAGCCTGCTCAGCCACAAGGTACACGTCTTCCCCCTCGACACCGCCCACACCGCCCTCGAATCCGAGACCTTCGACCTGCTCATGGTCGACGCCCGCACCGCGCTCGTCAAGGCACGCCAATGCGCCCAGCTGTTGCGCGCCGCCGGTGTGCAGTTGCCGCTCATCGCACTCCTGAATGAAGGCGGCATGGCGGCGGTTGCCGCCTCCTGGCAGGTGGACGATATCGTCTCTGACCAGGCATCCCCCTCCGAAATGGATGCGCGCCTGCGCCTCGCCATCAAGAGCGACGCAGCCGCGGAAGAAGAAAGCTCCGAAGAACGCATCGTGCGCGCGGGCAACCTCGTCATTGACACACAGGCGTACTCGGCGCATCTCTCCGGTACCGCACTGAACCTGACCTTCAAAGAGTTTGAACTGCTCAAGTTCATGGCTCAGCACCCCGGACGCGTCTTCTCCCGCGCCCAGCTGCTCTCCGAGGTGTGGGGTTACGATTCCTACTACGGCGGCACCCGCACCGTGGACGTGCACGTGCGTCGTCTGCGTTCCAAGCTCGGCACCGAGTACGAGCAGATGATCTCGACCGTGCGTAACGTGGGCTATTCCTTCAACAGCACCCGCTAAATTTTGCGGCACCATCCGCTGTTTTGGTGTGCCCGTTCTCGAGTAGCCTCGCCGCTGAACCAGGTACCAGAATGTGTAAATGTTCCGGTTCTTGTCATATTCGCCCAAGACGAAGAGCAAACTCTTCAAAGAGCAATCATCCCCGGTAGAGTTGAATCAGAAGGCTACGAAAGAAGGCGATGATGGTACACAGTCAGACACCCAATCCCTCCACCCTGCCCGCTGAAAGCTCCCTTGTTTACGCGGAACCGCAGCTCACCGAAGAGCTGCTGGAACGATTCGATTCCTTTGCCCAGGCGGTTGCCAAGCACGACGGCGTTTCGGCGTTCTCCGAGCAGACCCGCATCGAGCTGAGCAAGGCGCTACGCGAAAGCACCCTCACCCCTCCGCGTTTCTTTGTCGCAGAGGACAACGGCACCCTTGCTGCTGTCTTCGTGGCGCTCACCCCCGCACATGACGAAGATACAGGCGTGATTGAGGCCGCCGTCGCCCCCGAATACCGCGGACGAGGCACCGGTAGCGCGTTCTTCGACCACGCCGTCCGCCAGCTGGGTGAAGACGCCGTACGCTACCGCCTCTGGGTTCACGGCAGCGCCACCGACACCGGCATTGAAAGCCCCGCCCACGCATTCGCGACCCTGCACGGCTTCGAGCCGGTGCGAGTGCTGTACAAGATGGTTCTGCCCCTGGACGCACAGACCCGCGAAGAGCTCGTGGAACGCTCCGATGCACGCACCCTCCCCGAAAACCTGCGGATGCGCACCTTCACCGGCGCGGACGAATTCCCCTGGCTACGCGTGAACGCTGCCGCTTTTGCGCACCACCCCGAGCAGGGCAAGCTCACCCTCGCCGATTTGCGCGAGCGCACCGGCTCCCCCTGGTTCCGTCCCGAAGGTTTCTTCATCGCCTCCGAGGTTGATGACGATTCTGCGATTGCGGCGTTCACCTGGACGAAGATCCCGACCGGTCAGGAGCAGGGCGAGCTGTCCCCCTCCGGCGAGATTTACGTGGTGGGTGTGAACCCGCAGGCACAGGGAGGCGGTCTGGGCCGAACCCTCACCCTGCGCGCGCTGGCGTACCTGGCTTGCGCGGAGGATGAGAACGGCGAGCCGCTACGCGCCATCGACCTGTACGTGGACGCCGATAACACCGCCGCATACTCCCTCTACACTTCCTTGGGTTTCGGTGTGGCAACGGTAGACCGCATGTACGCCCCCGCCCAGCAGGCTGAGCCTGCCGCCTAGTTTTGGTGCGCCGCAGTTGGTGCCCCTCTTCACGACTTATCCCCGAGCAGAAAGGCAAGTACAGTATGGTACCCGCCCCCAATGGCCTGAATAAGGCGCCTAAGCCTAAGCCGTCTGAGCCGGCACCCATGACCGGTGTCATTCACATCGGCCACGATATTTCGAAGATTGAGCGTGCCGAGTCTCGCGGTGACCGCATTGAGAAGGGTGAGAAGCGCTCCTACTTCAGCCTGGAAGAGGAATTCGGCCCGGAGCGTTTCTTCGACCGTGAGAGCAGCTGGCTGGACTTCAACACCCGCGTGCTGGAGCTGGCGGAGGACCCGAACCTGTTCCTGCTGGAGCGTCTGAACTTCCTGTCGATTGTGGCGTCTAACCTGGACGAGTTCTTCATGGTGCGTGTGGCGGGTCTGAAGCGCCGCATTGCGACCGGCCTGGCGGTGCCTTCGGCGGCGGGCCTGAGCCCCGAGGAGCAGATGGAAGAGATTGCTGAGCGTGCCCACAAGCTACAGGAACGCCACGCCGATGTGTTCCACAACCAGGTTCTGCCCGCTCTGGAGGAGCAGAACATCCGCATCGTGGGTTGGAACGACCTGGATGCGGACGCTAAGCAGCGCCTGCGTCAGGAGTTCATGCAGGACATCTTCCCGATTCTGACTCCGCTGGCGGTTGACCCGGCGCATCCCTTCCCCTACATTTCGGGTCTGTCGCTGAACCTTGCGGTGCTGGTGCGTAACCCGCAGACCGGCAAGGAGCTGTTCGCCCGCGTGAAGGTGCCCGATCAGCTGGACCGCATGGTCTCTGTGGATGGTTCCCGCGCCGCCAACACTGCGGGCCGCGAGAGCCGCTACATTGCGCTCGAAGACATCATTGCTGAGCACCTGGACACTCTCTTCCCTGGCATGGAGGTTGTGGAGCACCACGTCTTCCGCGTGACCCGTAATGAGGATCTTGAGGTGGAAGAGGACGATGCTGAGAACCTGCTGAAGGCTCTAGAGAAGGAGCTTCTGCGCCGTCGTTTCGGTCCGCCGGTCCGTCTGGAGGTTGAGGACACCATCAACCCGACCATCCTGGACCTGCTGATTTCTGAGCTGAACATTGACGAGTCCGAGGTGTACCGCCTGCCGGCTCCGCTGGATCTGCGCGGCATGAGTGCGATTGTTCGTGCGAACCGCCCGGCTCTGCACTACCCCAAGCACATTGCGCACACTTCCCGTTGGCTCAACGCCACCGAGACCGCGAAGGCTGCGGATGTGTTCGCTGCCGCCCGCGACCACGACGTGCTGTTGCACCACCCGTACGATTCGTTTGCGACCAGTGTGCAGGCGTTCTTGGCGCAGGCTGCCGCCGACCCGCGTGTTCAGGCGATTAAGCAGACCCTGTACCGTACCAGTGGTGACTCCCCCATCGTGGATGCGCTGATTGAGGCAGCTGAGGCAGGCAAGCAGGTTGTGGCACTGGTCGAGATCAAGGCTCGCTTTGATGAGGAAGCCAACATCTCGTGGGCTCGTAAGCTGGAGCGCGCCGGCGTGCACGTGGTGTACGGCATCGTGGGTCTGAAGACTCACTGCAAGCTGTCGCTGGTGGTGCGCCGTGAGGGTAACCACCTGCGCCGTTACGCTCATATTGGTACCGGTAACTACCACCCGTCGACGGCTCGTTTCTACGAGGATTTGGGCATCATCACCTGCGATGAGCAGATTTGTGAGGATGTCTCGCGCCTGTTCAACCAGCTGTCTGGTTACGCACCGAAGACTAACTACCAGTCGTTGCTGGTAGCGCCGCGTACTCTGCGTAGCGGCCTGATTGAGTGCATCGACCAGGAGATTGAGAACCACAAGGCTGGCCGCCCGGCGAAGATTCAGATCAAGTGCAACTCCATGGTGGATGAGGCCATCATCGATTCGCTGTACCGTGCTTCGCAGGCTGGTGTGCCGGTGGATGTGGTGGTTCGCGGTATTTGCGCTCTGCGCCCGGGCGTTAAGGGTCTAAGCGAGAATATTCGCGTCCGTTCGGTGCTGGGCCGCTTCTTGGAGCACTCGCGTGTGTTTGCGTTTGAGAACGGTGGCGATCCGATTGTCTACATTGGCTCTGCCGATATGATGCACCGCAACCTGGACCGCCGCATTGAGGCGCTCGTGCCTGTGAAGGATCCGCGCCACGTGAAGTATCTGCGTGACATGTTCACCACGTATATGAGTGATTCTTCGCGTACCTGGCACCTGGATTCTGAGGGCAACTGGACCCGCCACGACACCGACGATCAGGGTAACCCGCTGCAGGATGTGCAGTCGTACTACCTGAGCTCGCGTTCCCGTAAGAACGTGGTCGATAAGGTCTAAGGATGTGCCCGCTGACCTACCGGTGATTTCTGGGGTGAACCCCGTCTGTTCTCGCGCTTTATGGCGTGAGGCAGGCGGGGTTTTCCGCGTGTCGTGCAAAAACGTGCGGTGGACTAGTGCACTTAGCACAAAAGTGAACAACAGGTTACGTTGAGATTACAACTTGACCGCTCTCTCACCTACAATTAGACGCGGAGCATGGTGCCCTCTGGCATTGTGCGCAAGCCTAGCGAAGAGGTTCAGAGAGAGATATGGCACCGCTGGATTCCCCCTCCATCTACTACTCGGCACGACGTTTTGACGCGGTCAACAGCATTGACCGCGCCCCCGCGAACACCGCGGATATTGTTGCTTCTGGCGCACTGATTTGGCGTATGCGCGATGGTGCGCTTGAGGTCCTGATCATTCACCGCCCCCGTTATGATGACTGGTCCTGGCCTAAGGGCAAGCAGGATCCGGGCGAGTCCCTGGCTGAGACTGCTATTCGTGAGATTCGCGAAGAGGTCGGTCTGCAGGTTGTTCTGGGCGTGCCCCTGGCGGTGACTTCCTACCCGGTGGGTGGCCGCCCGAAGGATGTCTTCTACTGGTCCGCTGAGCTTCCCGAGGGTGCCCGCGCCCTGGCAGATGAGGGTGAAGTGGATGAGCTGCGTTGGGTATCCACCGAGGTTGCTCGCGCCCTGCTGACCAACGAGGATGACCTGGCTCCCCTGGAGTCCCTGGAGGCTCTCGCGGAGGCGGACGCGTTGCGCACCCGCCCGATTCTCATTGCCCGCCACGCGAAGGCGAAGCCTCGTTCGAGCTGGGCTGCGGCTGAGGATGACCGCCCGCTGGCGGCTACCGGTAAGCGTCAGGCGTTGGCTTCTAGCCGTCTCTTTGCGGCGTGGGCTCCGAGCCGCATTATTTCTTCCCCGTGGCTGCGTTGCGTTCAGACCGTGACCCCGTATTCGGTGGATTACGGTGTTTCGGTAAAGGAGAAGAAGTCCCTGTCGGAGGCTGGGGCTCAGCGTCACCCGGCGCGTACTGCCCGCGTGGTGGCGTCGCTGTTCGATAAGGACTCTTCATCACTGCTGTGCACCCACCGCCCGGTACTGCCGCAGGTGATGGATGTTCTGCGCGAGTACCTGTTCGAGGGCTCCGCGGAGGTCCTGCCGACTGAGGACCCGTACCTGGAGCCCGGCGATGCCCTGGTCCTGCAGGTGACCGAGGGCGATGACCCGCGTATTGTCTCGGTGGAGCGTGTACGCGCGGCACTGGACTAACATCCATATACTTTGCTCTACCTGCACCCCATTTGGGGGTTTTACAATAGAGGGGCGGTTGCTTCTTTGCCGCCTCTCACGTCTACTGACAGAATTCAAGGTTTTTCTTATGACTCACGCAATCCCTACGCCCTATGAAGATCTTCTGCGCGAAATCCTCGAGGAGAACAAGGACGCCATTGCGGCGGATGCGCAACGTTCCGACCGTACCGGCACCGGCACCTTCGGTGTTTTTGGCCGTCAGATGCGTTTTGATCTGCGTGAGTCGTTCCCGCTGATTACCACCAAGCGTGTGCACTTCAAGTCGGTTGCTATTGAGCTGCTGTGGTTCTTGCGCGGTTCGTCGAATGTGCGTTGGTTGCAGGAACGCGGTGTGACCATTTGGGATGAGTGGGCTGACGAGAACGGCGATTTGGGTCCGGTGTACGGCGTGCAGTGGCGTTCGTGGCCGACCCCCGATGGCGGCACGATTGACCAGATTGCGAAGGTCATTGAGTCGCTCAAGAACAACCCGAGCTCTCGCCGCCATATTGTTTCGGCATGGAACCCTGCCGAGGTGGATAGCATGGCGCTTCCGCCCTGCCACGCGCTGTTCCAGTTCTACGTGCACGAACGCGCCGATGGTGTGAAGGAGCTGTCCTGCCAGCTGTACCAGCGTAGTGCCGACATGTTCCTGGGCGTGCCTTTCAATATCGCCTCCTACGCGCTGTTGACCTACCTGATTGCTGAAGAGGTCGGCATGGTGCCGGGCGAGTTCATCTGGACCGGCGGCGACTGCCACATCTACTCGAACCACCTGGAGCAGGTGAAGAAGCAGCTGGGTTACGGCACCGACCCGGAGGGTAACCCCTACCCGCCGCGTGAGCCCTACCCGTACCCGAAGCTCGTTATTAAAACCAAGAAGCCTTCTATTTTCGATTACGAGTACGAAGACTTTGAACTGGTGGATTACAAGCACCACCCCGGTATTGCCGCCCCGATTGCGGTCTAACTGCAGGTAGTTCTAGGAGGCATGATGTATCGTCTGGGCGCTATTTGGACTCAAACTGATGCCGGCATCATTGGTCGTGACGGGGATATGCCCTGGTATGCTCCGGAGGATTTGGCGCACTTCAAGAAGGTGACGCTGGGTGCTCCGGTGATTATGGGTCGCCGCACGTGGGAGTCGATTCCGCCGCGTTTTCGCCCCCTGCCGGGCCGTACGAATATTGTGATTAGCCGTTCTGTAGCCGAGGCGCAAGAGCGTGATGGCGCCCTGTGGGTTCCTTCGCTGGATGCGGCGCTGTACGCGGCTCGTGACGCCGTGGGCGCACCGGTTGAAGATACCCCTGCAGATGCTGCAGCAGTTGATGCCTGGATTATTGGCGGCGGCTCCGTGTACGCGGAGGCGCTCTCCCGCACCGACCTGCCCGCCTTCGGTCGGGTGGAGACGGTGGAGCGCACGCTCTTCTACTGCCAGGAAGGTAACGAGATTACCGGCGATACGCGAGCGCCCGAACTGCAGCTTGCAAATTCTGCGGGTAACTGCGAGGTCAGCTCCCCGAACGGGTGCTGGCGGGTCACCTCCGAGAGCGCCTGGGAGAATAGCGAGAAGGGTTACCTGCTCGATGAGTCGGGCACGAAGAACCCCATGTACTTCTCGTTCCAGCGGCTCGAACGTATCTAGTTCAAGCTTCCCTCATTCACTCGCTGATATAGACATGCATTTCAAGCCTGCGGCTACTCCCCTCCCGGAGTGCCGCGGGCTTGAGTGTTTAATGCGACTCCCGGTGCCCCGGTAATAAGCCCCGCCTCTTCACACGGTATCCCGTTCCGAATATCAAATTTTTTGTACGGTGTTAGTCCGCACCCGCCAGCCTGAGAGTACACTTGGAACCATGAACTTTATTCCCGGTGACTCTGTAGGTTTTGTTGGCTGGCGCGGCATGGTGGGCTCCGTCCTCATGAAGCGCATGGTTGAGGAAGGCGACTTCGAGGGCATTACCCCCGTCTTCTTCACCACCTCTAATGTTGGTGGCGCTGCGCCCACCTTCGACGGCGTAATTGAGCCGTCCGAGCTGAAGGACGCATACGACATTGATGAGTTGCGTAAGCACTCGATTATTGTGACCGCTCAGGGCGGTGGCTACACCGAGGCTGTGCACCCGAAGCTTCGTGCAGCCGGCTGGGACGGCCTGTGGATTGATGCCGCTTCCACCCTGCGCATGAACGATGACTCCATCATCGTGCTGGACCCCATTAACCGCGACGTCATCGACCGCGGCCTGGCATCCGGCGTGAAGGACTTCGTCGGCGGTAACTGCACCGTCTCCTGCCTGCTGATGGGCCTGGGCGGCCTCTTCAAGAACGACCTGGTCGAGTGGGCTACCTCCATGACCTACCAGGCTGCTTCCGGCGGCGGTGCCCGCCACATGCGCGAGGTGCTTGCACAGTTCCGCGACCTGGGCAACGAGGTCTCCGAGGAGCTGAACGACCCCGCATCCGCAATCCTGGACATTGACCGCAAGGTCCTCGCTAAGCAGCGCTCCGGCGAGCTGGATTCCTCCCAGTTCGGTGTGCCGCTCTCCGGCTCCCTGATTCCCTGGATTGACTCCGACCTGGGTAACGGCCAGTCCCGCGAAGAGTGGAAGGCCGAGGTCGAGACCAACAAGATTCTGGGTCGCTCCGAAGACGACAAGATCACCATGGACGGCCTGTGCGTCCGTATCGCTGCGATGCGCTCGCACTCTCAGGCGCTGACCATCAAGCTCAAGAAGGACCTGCCGCTGGAGGAGATCGAGCGCATCATCGCCGAGGACAACCCCTGGGTTCGCTTCGTGCCGAACGAGCGTGAGGCGTCCATGGAGCAGCTGACCCCGGTGGCTGCTTCCGGTTCTCTGGAGATTCCGGTCGGCCGCGTACGTAAGCTCGCTATGGGCCCCGAGTACATTAGCGCGTTCACCGTGGGTGACCAGCTGCTGTGGGGTGCTGCTGAGCCAATTCGCCGTATGCTGCAGATTGCTATTGGCAAGCTCTAAAGCTCACTGACAAGCCTATATAAAAGCCCTCGCTACCATCCTTATCGGATGGGAGCGAGGGCTTCTGTGTCTAGGTATAGCTTATGCGGGCTTAGCGATGGTTCTCGGCGGCGGCTTTGCGTTCTGCCTTACGTGCGGCTTTGCGCTCTTTGCGCTGCTGTCGCCAGGCACAGTAGCGGTACCAGGCGGTGAGCACCACGTGCTTCATGAAAATATTGGCGCGGCGTGCCCAGGTGAATTCGGTGCCCCAGATGCCCAGGCCGATGAAGATGAACAGCCAGCCGGGGCCGGGGGTGACGAGCATAATCAGTCCGGCAATAAAGCAGAAGGCGCCCACACCGATGACGAGGGGCTTGTAGAGATGACGCATGACCGGATGCGCGTGCATGCGCTCCTTGCGGGCTTCGAGCCAGCGGTGAAAGCGGCTGGTCTCGCTTTCCTTGACTTCATCTTCAATGGTTTTCAGGGGTGGTCCTTCCAAACGTGCCGTAGGTGAGTTTCACCGGGCGGCGGTGGTTAGAGAATAGCACCCGCCGCTGGGTGGGTGCTGTGAAAGATTTCTTCATGTTGAGATTTTTTCGTCATTTCAAAGTTTTTTCGTTTCAATAGTGTTCAAGTCGAAAGTACCTTTATACACTGTAATGGAACAATTCACCCGGCACTTGTGCCTAAACACTAAGGAAGCGACCCACTACCGTGTCCTCCTCACGTCCCGCATCGACGGACTCACACCGCACCAACGCCGCTGCGCCCGCCAGCACCACTGCACCCACCGCGGAACGCACGGCACCTCCCACGCTCAATGAGCGCCTCGAAAACCTCCCCTTCACCCGCGCCCACGGCAAGCTCCTGGGCATCTCGGGTCTCGGCTGGGCACTGGACGCCATGGACGTCGGCCTCATCTCCTTCGTCATGGCAGCCCTCATCAAGGAATGGCATCTGAGCCCCACCGAAGCCTCCTGGCTCGGATCCATCGGCTTCGCCGGCATGGCGCTCGGCGCAACCTTCGGCGGTCTGCTCGCCGACAAGCTCGGCCGCCGCTACATCTTCGCACTCACCCTGCTGATTTACGGTCTGGCGACCGGCGCCTCCGCGCTTGCCACCTCCCTGGGTGTGTTGCTCGTCTTCCGCTTCCTGGTCGGCCTGGGACTGGGTGCGGAACTGCCGGTGGCGTCCACCCTGATTTCTGAGTTCTCGCCGCGCGCTATTCGTGGCCGCGTCGTGGTCGCCCTTGAGGCGTTCTGGGCTGTCGGCTGGATTCTCGCCGCGCTCATCGGTACTTTCGTTGTTCCCCAGGCGAACGGCTGGCGCTGGGCGCTTGCCATCGGCCTGGTCCCCGCCATCTACTCGCTGGTGATTCGCTTGGGAACTCCCGAGTCCGTGCGCTTCCTGGAGTCCGTCGGCAAGCACGATGATGCGCGCCGCGTCGTCGAGCGTTTCGAGGCGTCTCCCGCTCTCTTCCCCAACGCTAAGAAGGCCGAGGACTCCGCGGAGCACGGCGCCGTAGAAAGCGCCGACAACGCCGAGTCCGCCAAGGTCCACTCCATCTGGGCTGCCGGTCAGCGCCGCAAGACCATCGCCCTGTGCGTCATCTGGTTCTGCATCAACCTCTCCTACTACGGCGCGTTCATCTGGATTCCGACTCTGCTGAGCGCCCAGGGCTTCAGCCTCGTCAAGTCCTTCGCGTTCACCCTGATCATGACCCTCGCTCAGCTGCCCGGCTACGCGGTTGCCGCCTACCTCATCGAAAAGTGGGGCCGCCGCGCAACCCTCGCCGCGTTCCTGCTCGGCTCCGCCCTCGCAGCGGCTGGCTACGGCATGGCGCATGCCGAGGTATTCATCATCCTCGCCGGATGCTTGCTTTCCTTCTTCAACCTCGGCGCGTGGGGTGCCCTCTACGCCCTGAGCCCGGAGATTTTCCCGACCCACCTGCGCGGAACCGGCACCGGTGCCGCCGCCGGTATTGGTCGTATCGCATCCATCGCGGCGCCGCTCATTGTGCCGCCGCTGGTCGCTTTCGGTGGAACTCCGCTGCTCTTTACGCTCTTCTCCACCGCGTTCCTGGTAGCGGCAACCACCGTGTTCCTGCTGCCTGAACGCCGCGGCGAGTCCCTCTAAACGAGCCGCCCACCCTACACTATGAGCTGTCCTTTCTGAACACTCTTTCCGAGCATTCAGAAAGGACAGCTCATTTGTCATAAAAGCCGCGTATCCATGCACTAAAACCTCAAACTATGAGAGGATACGTTCTATGCTCGATTCCTTCCTCTCCAGCCCCTACCGCACGGAGTTCAGCCCCTGGCCCGTCAGCGAACACTACGCCGCCGAACGCGCCGGTAGTGTGCCCGAAGCCATGCTGCTACCGGGCGAACTCACCGTGCACCGTAGCGACGGGGCAAGCATGAGCTACTACCTGGACTGGCCAGAGGAATTCACCGAATACACCCGCGCCATCCCCCTGCGCCCACGCAGCAAGAACGGCTACCCGCAGGACTTCGTACTCAGCGTTGCCGTACGCGACGGTCAAGCGGTCTTCACCGCCACCGCCCTCAGCTTCTGGGAGCAGCGCGACGGCCGCCCCCACGATCGTGAGCCCATCGCTCGCGGCTACGTGGATGTGGCGTCCTACGAATCCTGCGAGAAGTACGCAGGCAATTCCGTAGCCCTCATCGGCTGGGATATCGCCGACCTCTACCCCGCACGTATGGCGCTCATCCGCGCCCTCTGCGAAGGAATCGCCAGCAGCATCACCATGGGTCCCCGAGTCCTCGCGGACGGCGAGGTGCAGGTCGACCACAAGGACGGGGACCTGTTCGCCCTGCACGTGAACGCGGTCAGCACGGTAGGTGGCATGGTCCGCGCCCTCGTCATCGAGCAGGATCGTGTGCCCAGCGGTGTGTCTACCGATGCCTCGGAGCGTACCGACCTGCAGGCGCGCGCCTACTACGCTAATGTGCTTTCCCCCGTTCCCGGCGAGTTCGGCAACATTGTCTGGTCGCATAGCGAGGACGCGGAATACTACCCGTACCGTCCCACGCGTCACAAGCCGATTTTCCACGCCCCCTGCCCGCCGCAGAAGCTTCCCCTAGCGGTTCAGGTGCTAATGGAACACCTTCCTGCCGCTCCCCTGGCAGCAACGCGCACAGCGCCCAAGCGCAGGCCTTACCTGCCGGGGCAGGCACGCATCTCCTCGCCCCGCCACTAGCTACGGCGGGTCAATAAAACGCTTCGGGCGGTCTCTGTTGATGAGACCGCCCGAAGCGTTTATTCTATGTGCTCTCGCGCTACGAGGGGCGAGAAGTTTAGCGTTTAGATTTCGCCATTGACCACAACCGGCTCAGGCACCAGGGTCACGCCGAAACGCTCACGCACGCCGTCACGCACAGCGCGAGCAATAGCGAAGATGTCCTCGGCGGATGCGCCGCCGCGGTTGGTAATCGCCAGGGTGTGCTTGGTGGACAGGCTCGCGCGGCCCTGGGCGATTTCGCGGGACTCGCCCTCCAGGCCGAAGCCCTTATCGAAACCGGCGTGTTGAATCAGCCACGCCGCCGAGAGCTTCACGCGATCCGGGTCCTCGACTCCCGCGGTGAACGGGGAAGTCTTCACAACCACCGGGAAGTTCGGGGCACCCTCGGGCAGGGACTCCAGGGTCGAGCGGGGCACAATCGGGTTGGTGAAGAAGGAACCGGTCGAGAAGGTGTCACGGTCCTCGGGGTTGAGCACCATGCCCTTGGAGCCGCGCAGCTGAAGCACCTTTTCACGGACCAGCGCGGAGTCGGCACGCTCGCCGGGCTCAACGCCCAGGCTCTTCGCCAGCTCGGCGTAGCGAATCGGGGAAGAGAGGTTGCCGAGGGTGAACTGGAAATCAACAGTCAGCACCACGTAACGGGGCGAGCCGTTGACGGTTGCGCGCTTGAGTACCGAGTCGCGGTAGCCGAAGCGCAGGTCTGCGCTCGCGAAGGTCTTCCGAGTGTTCTTTTCACGGTCCCAGGTGCGTACGGAGGCGATGAACTCGCCCACCTCAACGCCGTATGCGCCGACGTTCTGCACGGGGGTTGCGCCCACGGTGCCGGGAATGCCGGAGAGAGCTGCGGGGCCGACCCATTCGTTCTCGATGCTGAGCTTGACGAAGTCGTCCCAGATGGTGCCCGCCTGCACGCGCACGTTTGCGCCGCCGCACGCGGGGATGGGCAGCTTCTCCACGCCTTCGGAGGCGATGTGCACGACGGTTCCGTTGAAGCCTTCGTCGGAAACCAGCAGGTTGGAGCCGCCGCCCACGATGAGGACGGGCTCGCCTGCGGCGTCTGCAGCGGAGACTGCTTCGATAATTTCTGCTTCGGAGGTGGCACGGACGTAGGTCTTAGCGGGGCCGCCTACCTGGGCGGTGGTCAGTTCGCTCAACAGCTTTTCAGTCATAGGTTAAGAATACCGGTCGTTGTGCGGGGTCAACACCCGCCACGCGTTAAAGTCACGAAAACCTTATGGTGATTTTGCCTTCATTTTCCGCCGTACCTTTCTCAGAAAAGACCGCACCTTTCTCAGAAAAGAAAACGCCACCACCCGCCGATAAGCACACGAAAGCGGTAAGCGCGCAAAAGCCCCGACACCACCGCATCGGGTAGCGTCGGGGCTTTCACGCAGCTATCTGCAAACGCAGAAACTCCATGCCGAGAGACTAAGCTGAGAGACTACGCCGAGAGACGAACCACAGCCTGGCTCTTCATCAGAACCTTCTGCTCCTTGCCCTCCTCGTCACGCGCGGTGACGATCAGGTCAATGCGGGCGGTGCGCTCCTCCTCATTCAGAGCACCCACCTTACCGCTAATGGTCAGGGCGTTCGTGGGGGTGTCGGGGTTTTCGCCGCCGGGCGCATCCGCCACGGGAACGGGCTTGGTGAAGCGGGTCTGGTAGTCCACAATCGCGCCGGGGTCGCCCACCCAGTCGCTCACGAGCTGCACGGCGGTACCCATGGTCAGCATGCCGTGAGCAATCACGCCGGGCAGACCCACCGACTGGGCAAAACGCTCATTCCAGTGAATCGGGTTGAAGTCACCGGAGGCGCCAGCGTAACGCACCAGCGAAGCGCGGGAGAGCTCCACGGTACGCGAACCGATTTCCTGGCCCTTTTCAAGATCTTCAAAACGCACCATTAGTTCTCCTCCTCAGCACGAACCAGCAGCGAAGAAATGCAGGTGGTGACCGGCTCGCCCTGCGCGTCAACGATTTCTTCGCGGGTGGTCAGCATAGCGCCGGCACCCATGACGCGCACGGAGTCCACGTGAACTTCGGTGCGCAGCTCATCACCGGCAACGATGGGGCGGTGGTGAGTGAAGCGCTGGTCGGCGTGCACCACGCGGGAGAAATCAATACCGGCGGAATCGTCGTTGATGAGTGCCGCGTCGGCTGCCTGCGCCAGGATAATGGCGAAGGTCGGCGGGGCAATCACATCTGCGTACCCTGCCGCGCGGGCTGCCTCAACGTCGTGGTGGAGGGGGTTTTCTGCGTGAACTGCTCGGGCAAATTCGCGGATCTTTTCACGGCCGACAACGTAGGTGTTCTCGGACGGGTAGACCCTGCCCACAATCTCAGGGTTAATGCTCATGGTTTCAGTCTACAGCTCTTGTGCACAGTGTTCAGCTTGGGCGCACAGAGTGGACGTATAGAGATTACAAGCAGTATTTCTTAGCATTATTTACCTACTAGCGAAGGCGCGCAATGTGCCCCTACACTTCTCGCCCAGGCGAGAGTAGGCTGAACGGGTACCCGCAATCTACTTCAGAAGGAAAACTTGTGTCTTCTAACGTAAAAATTTCGGTCCTCGACCTGATGCCGCACCGCTCCGACCAGAGCCAGCACCAGACAATGCTCAACACCATCGACGCGGCGCGCGCGGCTGAGTCCTACGGCTACGAGCGTTTCTGGGTCGCTGAGCACCACAACGCCGGCTCCCTGCTGTCTTCGGCGACCGTGGTGGTCATGGCGGAGATTGCCGCCGCAACCGAGCGCATTCGCGTGGGTTCGGGCGGCATCATGCTCCCCAACCACGCACCCTACGTGGTGGCAGAGCAGTTCGGCACCCTCAACGCCTTCCATCCGGGCCGCATTGACCTGGGTGTGGGCCGTGCACCCGGCACCGACCCGATGACCGCTGCCGCCCTGCGCCGCGACGATTCTGCCGCCATGAGCTTCCCCGCCGAGGTGCAGCAGCTGCAGCGCTTCCTGGGCGAGCCCTCCCCCATGCACCGCGTGCACGCCATCCCCGGTCAGGGCTCGAAGGTGCCCCTGTACATTCTGGGTTCTTCCCTGTTCGGTGCGCAGCTTGCCGCACAGCTGGGCCTGCCCTACGCCTTCGCTTCGCACTTTGCCCCCGCCATGCTGCAGGAGGCGGTGGATACCTACCGCGCGAACTTCAAGCCCTCCGATCACCTGGAGCAGCCCTACGTCATGGTAGGTGCCACCGCAATGCTCGCTGATACTGACGAGCGCGCCCGCTACCTGTACACGAGCCAGCAGCAGCACTTCCTGGGCGTGGTGCGCGGCAACCTGTCGTTCGCGCCTCCCGTGGAGGATATGGACGCTATCTGGACCGATGCCGAGAAGATGCACATTGAGCGCATGACCGCCGAGGCGATTGTAGGCTCCCCCGCCACCGCCCAGGCTCGTATTGAGGACCTGGTGGCACGCACGGGCGCTGACGAGCTGATTGTCATGACCGAGGCGTGGGAGCACGAGGACCGCCTGCGTTCCTACGAGCTGCTCTCCCAGCTGCCGGTGGTAAGCCGCGCCTCCTAACGCTTTCGTAAGAGCATAAAGATGAAGCCCCCGAGTTCTTCTCGGGGGCTTTGCTATACCCGGCATCGAGTCGTGCGCTAAGCACCTGCGTGTACCGGTTTTGGGCAGGCAAAATAGGCGGGCAAACAAAAAAGCCTGCCTCCGAAGAGACAGGCTTATCTGAGCCCCGACCGGGAA
>NZ_CAUVVO010000002.1:0-350293 GCF_963555405.1 uncultured Rothia sp.
GTCAGAGTGTTTTAAGGATGCCAAAAAATCTTCAAAAAACTTCCAAAAAACCTCAAAAATCTGCGAATCCCCCTCTCTGGAGCCCCAAAACGGGGTCGAAAGGTACCCAAAGCCCTCGCGAACCAAGACAAACCCAGAACCAGAAAGCAGCAGAACGATAAAAGAAGAGCCCCTCCTGACGGAGGGGCTCTCTATAGGAGTCTGTATATAGGGACATGAGGAGAACAGAAAAGGAGGGGTGCTCCCCCACTGACTACTCAGTGGAGAAGCGCCCCTCCCCCTCTATGTATAGAGAAAGTCAGAAGAGACTAGATAAGCTCTACAGCGCCCTGGTTCTTCTTGCCACGGCGAACCATCGCAAAACGACCATGCAGCAGATCATCCTTGGAGATGGTAGCGTCCTCACCCTGGACCTTCACGCCGTTCACCGAAGCGCCGCCCTCCTTCAGAATGCGACGAGCCTCAGAGTTAGACTTCGCAAAGCCCAACTCGGTCAGCACCGAAATCAGGTCCAGACGATCCTCGGTCAGCTTCGCCGAAGGAAGCTCAGCAACCACAGACTCCAGGGTAGCCTCATCCAGAGCAGCAAAATCGCCCTTACCGAACAGAGCCTCCGAAGCAGCCACAGCCTGATCAGTAGCCTCAGTACCGTGAACCAGCGAAGTCACCAGGTACGCCAGAGTCTTCTGAGCCTCACGCTTAAACGGTTCCTTCTCAACCTTCTCAGCGAACTCAGCAATCTCCGCACGAGTCAGGAAGGTGAAGACCTTCAGGCGATCCACCACATCCGCATCCGCAGTGTTCAGCCAGAACTGGTAGAAAGCGTACGGCGAGCACATCTGCGGGTTCAGCCAAATAGCGTTACCCTCGCTCTTACCGAACTTAGTGCCGTCAGAGTTAGTAATCAGCGGAGTACCAATAGCGTGAACGCTCTTACCCTCCACCTTACGAATCAGCTCGGTACCGCTGGTCAGGTTACCCCACTGATCAGAACCACCGGTCTGCAGGGTGCAGCCGAAACGACGGTTCAGCTCCAGGAAGTCCAGACCCTGCAGAATCTGGTACGAGAACTCGGTGTACGAAATGCCTTCATCAGAGTTCAGGCGCTTCGCAACAATCTCCTTCTTCACCATGGTGCCCACGCGGAAGTGCTTACCAACATCGCGCAGCAGCTGCAGAGCAGACATCTGACCGCTCCAGTCCAGGTTATTCACCATACGAGCAGCATTCTCGCCCTCGAAGGAGAGGAAACGCTCAATCTGAGCACGCAGGGACTTCACCCACTCGGCCACAACCTCGGGAGAGTTCAGCACACGCTCAGACGTCTGACGCGGATCACCAATCAGACCGGTGAAACCACCCACCAGACCCAGCGGCTTGTGACCAGCCAGCTGCAGACGACGCATCACCAGCAGCTGCACCAGGTGACCCAGGTGCAGGGACGCAGCAGTCGGATCATAGCCCGTGTAGAAAGTCAGGCTCTCCTCGCTCAGCGCCTTCTCCAGAGCAGCCTCATCAGTGCTCACGTGCACCAGGCCGCGCCACTTCAGCTCCTGCCAAATATTCTCGAAGGTATCGTCATTATGCTGCGCGTTGAGGATCTCGGCAGACATGCTTCTCCCATTCACAAGGTAACAACGCCCAAAGGCGCTCGAACAAAATATGTAACAAGCCTAGCACCGCACCAGCCCAAACGCTCAGAAAAACCCAAACGAGCGCCAAACCGGTGCGGCACCGGCTCAAAGAAATAACAAGAAAGGTACTACAGAGCTACAGGCCCGCGGGCATCCGCGAACCCACCATGTGCAGACGCTGAGTCGGACGAGTCATCGACACGTACAAGTCACCCACAGCACCATCAGCATCATCAATCAGCTGCTGCGGCTCAACAATCACCACAACATCAAACTCCAGGCCCTTAGCCTCCCACGGAGTCAGAACCAGCACCTGATTCTCCAACGCCGTCTGCGCGGTACCCGTACGATCAGCATGAGCACGAGCCACAGCCTGAGCCGTCTGAACATACAGGCTCGGCGGGCACACCACGCCAATCAGAGCGCCGCCCGAATGAGCGACTTCCTCGCTGACCACAGACACGGTCTGCTCCACCACGGACTCGGCAGCGACCTCATGAACCAGCGGAGGCCACTTGCCCTCACGCACAGCACGAGGTGCAGACACCTCATAACCAGCAGCCTGAGCAACCGACACCGCCGCCTCAGCAATCTGAGCCGGAGTACGGTAATTAATCGTCAGCTCCTCCAGGGTGAAACGCTCACCCACGAACGGCTCCAACGCCTGCGACCACGACGAAGCAGCCGCAGCGGAAGACGCCTGAGCAATATCGCCCACAATCGTGAACGACTTCATCGGGCAACGACGCATCAGCAGACGCCACTGCATGGGCGAGAGCTCCTGAGCCTCATCCACCACAATATGGCCATACGCCCACGTACGATCAGCAGAAGCCGCAGCCGCAGCAGTCATACGCTCGCCACGAACCTCATTCATCATCGCAATCTGCTCAGGAGTAATCACTCCATCAGCGCCAATATCCTCCAGCGACTGGTGAACATTCTCCAGCGCCTTTGCAGCGTTCTCAAGGTTCGCGCGATGCTCCGCCGCAGCACGAGCCGCAGCAGCCGCACCGGTCACCTTCGAAAAATCACCCAGAAGCTCAGCAGCCTCATCCAGTAGTGGAACATCCGCCTCGGTGAAGGGGGCATCCGCAGGACGAGCCAGTAGAGCACGCTCGGCCTTCGACAGCTCACGGGTTGCAGACTCCAGGTAATGCGGCTTCGAGAACAGCGAGCGCAACAGAGTCTCCGGCGATAGCGGCATCCACGCCAGGTTCAGGGCGCGGCGCACATCCATCGAAGCACGCACATCATCCTGCAGGTACGGACGCTCCACCACACGACCCGCCGCACGATTCAGCTGATCATCCAGCTTCGCGGTCAGCTCCTTCAACAGAATCTTCACGAACGTCTCGCGAGCCTCATTATGCGGCTTACCGGTCGAACGAGCACGAGAACGAGCCGAACGAACCATCTCCGGAGTCAGCTCAACATCAGTACCCTCAACATTCAGGCGCTGAACCTGAGCCGGCACCTTCTGACGATCCGCAACCGCACGCTTAATAACCTTCACCATGCGCAAATCGCCCTTCAACGCGGCAACCGCACGGTCCTTCTCAGGCACAGCACGCAGACCCGGGTACAGGGTCGCCAATGAGGACATCACCACGCCGGTCTCACCCAGCGACGGAAGCACACGCTCGATGTACCACATGAACGAATTCGAGGGGCCAACCACCAGCACGCCAGCCTTCGACAGGCGTTCACGGTTCGTGTACAGCAGATACGCCGCACGATGCAGCGCCACAGCAGTCTTACCGGTACCGGGACCGCCCTGCACCACGCGCACGCCCGGCAGTTCCGAGCGGATAATCGCATCCTGCTCAGCCTGAATCGTCGCCACAATATCACCCATGCGGCCGGTACGCTTCTTATTCAACGCCGCCAGCAGAGCGCCCTCACCGTGGAGGGTGTCCTCATCCTGCAACATCTCCGAATCGAAGACCTCATCCTCAATATTTGCGACAGTACGGCCCTCAAGCATCAGGTGACGGCGACGGCGCACACCCATCGGCTGGAAAGCAGTCGCCTGATAGAACGTACCCGCCTCAGGGGCACGCCAGTCCATCAGCAGACGCTGCTGATTGCTATCCGTAATACCGATACGACCGATATAACGCACCGCATCAGCACCCTCACGGTCCATATCCAGGCGTCCAAAGGTCAGACGAGAATCCACAGCATTCAGCTGCGCCAAACGATCCTCATAGTGAGTAGCAAAAGAGTCACGCTCCGAACGGTTCTGATGACCGCCCACCGCCTGATTCTTACGCACAGCAGCCAGCTTCTCAGCCGTCTCCTCACGGAGCTCATCCAGACGGGCATACACGCGAGCAACATACTCACGCTCCGCAGCCATCTGCTCAGCAAACAGCTTCTCAGCCGCCGAAGAATCAGCAGACTGCTGGGGCAAAGATTCAGATGACACGTAAGCTCCTTAAACCTATAGTGCCTCAAAGACAGGGTGCGACAGGCACCGAAAAATACGGGTCACTATTTTACAGGACAGGCTCCGCAGCGCCGAAATATTACCCCCACAGAAAACCCGCCCAGGCATACACAGAAAAGTGCCCCACCGGACCAACCGGCAGGGCACCTCCACATCTATAAAACTACTTCGACGGCAGCGGATACTCAGAGACCAGGCTCAGCGTCTCAAGACGGTAACCGTCCAACGCCTCACGACCGCCCAGGCCCTCCAACTCCAGAAGAGCACCAACACCGGCAACCTTCAGGTTCGCGCGCTCCACCAGCTTCGCGGCAGCCACCAGGGTACCGCCAGTCGCCAGCAGATCATCCAGCAGAAGCACACGAGTACCCGGCGCGAAATCATTACAGTGAATCTCAATCGCCGCACTACCGTACTCCAACGCATACTCCTCACGGTACGTCTCACGCGGAAGCTTACCCGCCTTACGAACCGTCATCACACCGGTGCCGGTAGCGTACGCGAGCGCAGAAGCCAGCAAGAAGCCACGAGCCTCAACACCAGCCACCACATCAAACTGACCCTCAAAACGAGCAGCCAGCTCATCAATGCATGCCTTGAAAACCTCAGCATTAGCGAAGAGAGTGGTCACATCGTAAAAGAGGATGCCCTCGTGCGGGTAATTCGGAATCGTAGCGCAAGCAGCCGGAATCAACTGCTCGATAGGGGTTCGCGAAGCCTCAGAAGCGGGAACGCTCATGCTCTCTCTTTCGTGGATGGTTCAGCCCAGGTATAACAACCGGGAACAATAACGCGGTAGAAGCCGCCTACAAAATTCTACCCTCTTCGCCCGCGGTTGTCCTCAGAACAGCGCCACAAACCACCTGGCGGGTTCAGCCCTGCTGAATCAAAACCCGCAAGTCACGCTTGAGGATCTTACCGGTCGGGCCCAGCGGCATGCTCTCCACCATCACATAACGGCGAGGATACTTATACGCCGCCAAACGAGTACGCGCCAAAGCATTCAACTCCGCCTGCAGCACGCCCTCATCAGCACCCGGACGCGGCATCACCACGGCGACAACCTCCTCGCCCACGCGCTCATCCGGCACGCCCAGTACCGCTACCGACTGCACCTGCTCATGGGTGTAGAGAACATCCTCAATCTCACGCGGATACACCGAATAGCCGTTACGCAGAACCATGTCCTTAATGCGGTCCACGATGAAGATATTGCCCTGCTCATCAACACGAGCAACATCGCCGGTCGCAAACCACTCGCCGTCAAAAACCTCAGCAGTAGCCGCCGGATTATTCCAATAACCAGCCATCACGTTCTCGCCGCGCACCCACAGCTGACCGCTCACGCCCGGCGCGCACTCGGAACCTTCCGGGCAACGCGCCTGCACCTGCACGCCCGGTAGCACACGACCCACCGAACCGAGCACCATGCCAAACTCCGCCTGATTAAACGAAACCACCGGCGACGTCTCGCTCAGGCCGTAGCCCTCATACACCGGGCACTCAATCAGCGTTTTCAACGCAGCATGCACCGGTGCGGGTAGCGGCGAACCACCCGAAATACCGAAACGGATGCGACCGCGCAGCGAGCGCGCACGCTCAGGCTCAGCCTCCAGCGCCGCCGCCAACGACACGTACATGCTCGGAACCGCAGCCAACACCGACACCCCGGCACGCTCAATCAGGTTCAGCGCACCCTCGGGAGTAAAACGCGGCAGCAGAGCCACCGTAGCCGACGCCGCAAACGCCGCATTCATCGACACCGTCTGGCCAAACGCATGGAACAGTGGAAGACCACCAAAAATGACGTCCTCAGCCCTAAACCCAAAAACGCTCACGCAGCTACGAGCATTCGAGAGGATATTCGCGTGAGTCAGCGTCGCGCCCTTCGGCTTGCCCGTCGTACCCGAAGTGTACAGAATAATCGCCGGATCACTCGCCGACACCGGGACAGGCTCCAGAACAGCAGCCGACAGCGCACTATCGGCAGGCGCATCAAAAGGAGCCACCGGTGAACCCTCTCCCCCAGTGAAAATCTCGCAACGAACCGAACCGTTCTTCACCGGCACCGTCGAGGTTGCCTCCGACGCCAGGCGAGTACCCGCAAAAGCAAAAAGCATTTTCGCCCCGCTATCGCGCAGATGATACTCCAGCTCAGCACCCGACAACAGCGGATTCAACGGAACACAAATCGCACCCGCAGCCACAATGCCGTAATACAGCGCAGGCATCAACGCCACGTTCGGCATAGACAACGCCACACGGTCACCACGCTCAACACCGAGCGCCTCCAGATGACGCTGAACCTGCGAGGCAGCAGACGCCAACTGCGCGTAGCTCACCACCTGCGTATCAGCAGGTTCAGAAGCCGGAATCGCCAAAGCAGCCTTAGCCCCGGCAGACGATGCCGCCTCCGCCAGAAGGTAGGCAATATTGTTCGCTGAATCGTGCATTTCAGACATGATAAAAAACTCTCACCACAGAAAAATCGGTATATCTAGAAAAGAAGAAGCCAAGATAGAAGCCCGGAAAAGAGCCCGAAGACAGCAGAAGGGCGTACCTTCAGCCGCTCCCCCGACACATCAGAGGAACAGCACAAGATACGCCCCAGCTACTACTGAGCAGCAGACCAGTCCAAGAAGCTCTCGGCAAGCGCAGCCCCACCATTGGGGTCACGAGTCACAACAATGACCGTATCGTCACCGGCGATAGTGCCCATAATCGCCTCAAGACCGCCCTGGTCAATCGACGACGCCAAGAACTGCGCGGCACCCGGAGGAGTACGCAGAACCGTAATATTTGCCGAACCCTCAGCGGTAATCAGCAACTCCTTAAACAGGGAAATCATACGAGCATCAGGTGCAGTACCACCGCCACGACGAGCAGGATAATTCGGCACAGCATAAATCAGGCCGGCGCCTTCATCACGGATGCGCTCAGCGCCAATTTCAACAAGATCACGGGAAAGGGTCGCCTGAGTAACCTTCATACCATCATCGGTTAGGTACTGCGCCAGTTCAGCCTGGGAGCGGACACGTCGGGTCTGCAGCAATTCAACGATGCGTGCCTGACGCGCGATCTTGGTCGAGGGGAAAGGCATAATATCTCTTCTTCCTACGGTGCCAATCACGAATTCAGAACGGGCTGCCCAGCGGTGGCGCAGCGCAACATTCTTCACTACCCAAGATAATACATATGCACATAAATATGCGCACCAAATATGGATTATTCCAAGATATGGGGGAAATTTCAGGGTTTATCTCACCAGCTGTCACGCAAAACGCCGCGAACGTAGCGTGTATCTACACATTCAGGCGCATAACCTCGCAATGAATGCATAGCGTGCAAGAACATTGTGGGCTGGTGCGCCACACCGGTCAAGAGACCTTCCGGTAGGCGAGCGCGAAAAAGGAGCCCGCCTCCAGCAACACAACGTGCGCCAGAAACAGGCTCCTTCAACAAAACTTCGAGGTGAATCCTCAGGACTCAGAACGCCTAGCGCTCATCCTCCACCAGACCGTCCAGGTCCTCATACTCGACATCGTGCGAACGACGGTTCAGCCACACAGCAAAACCAAGACCCAGCAGAAGCACCAGCACCGCACCAACGATACTTGCGATACCGGCAAAACGCTCAGCATTCACGCTTGCCTCAGTCACAGGCTTCAACGTGCCCTTCTCAGCGGTGTAGACAACCTCAAGGCTGCCGTTCTTCTCCACCAGCAGGCCGTCCACCTCACGCGGGAACTCAGAAGGAACATCACCAGTCTGCGAACCACGGAACTCAATCGAAGCGCCCGAAGTCACCTGGTACTTATCCTTCAGATTCGACACGTACGTCTTACCGTTCAGAGCGTCATCAGCCGGCAAGTTGCCCTTATACCGAGCCACATTACCCTTCGTAATCAGGTCAGGAGTCAAATCCTGGTAAGTACCCTGAATAACCCAGCTCTTACCGGCATACTCGGCGTTATTATTCACCGACGCAAACGCGCGGACACCCACAACAGCCAAAATAATGGAAAGAATAACCGCAACCGCAGCAGAAAGAACCGACAGCCAGTTCACGCCCGGGCGGTCATCCAGCTCTTCCTCACTCATCGCGAAAAGAGAGGAGTTCTCTTCCTCATCGTCGTAATCCTCGTACTCGTCGTACTCCTCATACTCAGAATCTTCATACTCAGAGTCATCGTACTGAGAATCCTCGAAATAGGTTTCTTCGACCTCAGTAGACTGCGACAGCTCGTCCTGTTCGCGCGAGTTCTCTCGATTAGCCATTACTCTCTCCCTCACTTCATCTATCTTCTAGGGTACCCATAACCACATGAGTTCACCAAGGAAAGCGCTTATCAGCGCTTCATGAACACGCTAAACAGGTATACCCACGACGCAACACCAAAAGCTACGGGGTGGGAGCCAACAACTCCCACCCCGTCAGCATTAGGCGTTACGCCATAGGGTTAGACCCGGTTAGACACGCGGTTCCGCACCCAGCTGCTCAACAGTCGCAGCCACAGCAGCCTCACGAGCAGCCGACGCCTCATCAGCAGTCAGCGTACGATCCGGCGCGCGGAAACGCAGAGCAAACGCCAAAGACTTCTTCGACTCATCAATACCGACACCGCGGTAATCATCAAAGACGCGGATGTCCTCCAGCAGCTCGCCAGCGCCCTCACGCAGAACACGCTCCACCTCAGAAGCAGGCAGATCGCGGTCCACCAGAAGCGCCACATCCTGAGTAGCAGCCGGGAAAGTCAGCACCGGAGTAGCCTGACGCGCATCAACACGACCAGCAAACAGCGCCGAGAAATCCAGCTCAAACGCGCAGGTACGCTCAGGCAGGTTCAGCTCCTGCAGAAGCTTCGGGTGCAGCTCACCAGCAAAACCAACACGCTCACCGGTTGCATTCAGAACCTCAGCCACACGGCCCGGGTGGAACGCAGTATGCACACCGTTACGCACCTGAATCTCAGCCGAAACAGCGTCAGCAACCAGACGCACAGCGTCCAGAGCGTCACGCCAATCGAAAGCGCGCGGAGCGGCACCCGGCATCGCCTCGTGCTCAGTACCTGCAAACAGACCAGCAACGAAAGTGGGCTGCTGCGGAATACCGGCGTTCAGATCAGCCAGAACCTCATCCGACGGGCACGCGCCCAGCGGCGGAATAGACTCCGAACCCAGCTGCTCACCCGGAATGAACACGTGACCCGCCTCGAAAATAGCCAGGTTCTTGAAACCGCGAGACAGGTTACGCTTCAGCACCTCAACCAGGCCCGGCAACAGCGAACGGCGCATCCAGCCCTCAGCCAAAGAAATCGGGTTCTCCAGGCGAACCGAAGGAACCTCAGTCACCGGGTTCTCAGGGGTGCTCACCCACGGAGCCGACCACAGGTTGTTCGCATCAGCCGACACGAAGGGGTACGCGAACACCTCAGTCAGGCCCGAAGCCGCCAACGCATTCAGCGCACGACGCTTACCCGCCTGCTCCGGAGTGTAACCGCGACCCGCAGGAGCCACCGGCAGAGTCGAGGGGATGTTCTCGTAACCGTCAATACGTGCGATTTCCTCAGTCAGGTCCTCCTTCGCACGCAGGTCAGTACGCCACGAGGGGACAGTCACCGCGTAACCAGACTCGGTACGCTCCACCGAGCAGCCAATCTCACGCAGGCAGGACTCAATCTGCTCCGGCGAGTAATCCACGCCAATACGACCAGCAGTGTAGTCAGCAGGCAGATCAATCACGACCGGCTCGTAGCCCAGGGACACGTCGGTTACGCCCGGCTCAACCTGAGCGCCAGCCAGCTCAACCAGCAGCTCAACCGCACGCTGAGCAGCCGCGGCCTGAATCTGCGGATCCACGCCACGCTCAAAACGCTTCGAGGACTCAGAAATCAGCTTGTGACGGCGAGCAGTACGAGCCACCGACACCTCATCAAAACGAGCAGACTCCACCAGAATGCGGGTGGTCGAGTCAGTCACCTCAGTCGAGGCGCCACCCATCACACCGGCAAGACCAATCACGCCGGAATCATCAGCAATGACAATATCCTCGGGGTGCAGGGTACGCTCAACGCCATCCAGGGTCACCAGCTTCTCGCCAGCAGCGGCGCGACGCACCACAATCTCACCCTGAACCTTGTCAGCATCGTAGAAGTGTAGCGGCTGACCGGTCTCCAGCATCACGTAGTTCGAAATATCCACCGGCAGCGACAGCGAGCGCACACCCGCCAGACGCAGACGCGAAGACATCCAGGTCGGAACCGGCGCATCTGCCTTCACGCCCGACACCTCACGCATCACGAAACGAGTGCATGCGGGGTTACCGTGAATCGGGGCGTCATCACGCAGAACAACCGGGTGACCGGCGTCGTTAGCCTCCGGGGCGCGCTCGCCGTACGCCAGCACAAAATCCTCGAAGGAAGAACCGGTAGCGTGGCACCACTCGCGAGCAATACCGCGCAGAGAGAACGCGTAACCGCGGTCCGGGGTCACGTTCACCTCAGCAGCCTGATCGTACAGGCCCAGCAGCTCCATCGCGTCGGTACCAACCTCCGGGTCCAGGCCCAGGGTCGAAAGCACCAGGATGCCGCCGTGATCATCGCCAATACCCAGCTCACGAGTCGAAGCAATCATGCCAGCCGACTTGTGACCGTAAGTCTTACGGGCAGTAATCGCGAAACCACCGGGCAGAACAGCGCCGGGCAGGGTCACAACAACCTTGTCGCCGGGTACGAAATTGTGGGCACCACAAATAATGCCCTGAACGCCGGAAGGCTCAATGCCTTTACCGGTCAGAGTCTGCTCCTGACCCTCCGGAACCACACGCACCTGGCACCAGTTCACGGTCTTGCCGTTCGAGTGGGTCTCCGGCTCCATGGAGAGCACCTGACCAACCACAATCGGGCCGGACAGCTCATCAGAGGGGCGGTGAACGTCTTCTTCTTCCAGGCCAACCTTCACCAGGGTTGCCATCAAATCTTCAGCCGAAGCATCCTCGGCTACAGGCACGAACTCGCGCAGCCATGACAGGGGTACACGCATAATTTAGATCTCCATCCCGAACTGCTCAGAGAAACGGATGTCGCCTTCAACCATGTCATGCATGTCAGCGACGTTGTTACGGAACATGAGGGTACGTTCAATACCCATACCGAAAGCGAAGCCCGAGTACTCCTCAGGGTCAATACCCGCAGCACGCAGAACGTTGGGGTTCACCATGCCGCAGCCGCCCCACTCAATCCACTGCGGGCCGCCCTTAGCGTTCGGGTGCCACAAATCCAGCTCAGCGGAAGGCTCAGTGAACGGGAAGAAGTTCGGGCGCAGGCGGATCTTAGCGTCCTCACCGAACATGGCGCGTGCCATGTACTCCAGGGTACCCTTCAGGTCAGCCATCGTCAGACCCTTATCCACGGCAAGGCCCTCAATCTGGTGGAAGACCGGAGTGTGGGTCGCATCCAGCTCATCGGTGCGGTACACCTGGCCCGGGCACACAATGTACAGCGGCAACTCGCGAGAAAGCAGCGAGCGCATCTGCACCGGCGACGTGTGAGTGCGCAGCAGCAGGTGAGCGTTCTTCGGCTCAACGTAGAAAGTGTCCTGCATTTCGCGTGCCGGGTGATCCGGCTTAATGTTCAGAGCGTCAAAGTTGTACCACTCAGACTCCAGCTCCGGGCCGTCAGCAACTTCCCAACCCATACCGACGAAAATGTCGGTCAGGCGCTCCTGCATCAGAGCAATCGGGTGGCGGCCGCCCAGGGAACGGCGAGGCGAAGCAGCAGAAACGTCCACAGCTTCCTCAGCCAGGATGCGAGCCTCACGCTCAGCCTCCAGCTCAGCGGTACGAGCCTCAATAGCCTCAGTCAGGGCTGCACGAGCCTGACCCATCAGCTTACCCACCGGGCCCTTGTGCTGGTTCTGAAGATCACGCATCTGGCGGTTAGCGATGCTCATGATGCCCTTCTCACCGAAGAAGCTCAGGCGCACCTCCTTGAGGCTGTCAAAGTCCTTAGCCTTCTCGCGAATCTCCTGCTTGGCACGCTCACGCTCAGCCTCAAAAGCCTCACGGATAGCGTCCAAACCGTTCTCGGGGTTCTCCTCCAGAACCTGCGCAATGCGGGCGAGAACCTGAGCCGGGCCGTTAAGACCCTCGTGTTCCTGCACGGAATCGGTCATTGTCACTCTTCTCTGCATACCACCGGCACTATACCGGCTGGCTCGTTATACACCTTAGGTAGCACCGTCTGCTCTCCCCCGGCTGCCCGTACAGGGTGCGGGACAAGGGGAAAGCGACGGGCGCATATCCTATCCATTTTAGACCAGAGAAGGAAGCGTAAACAGCAGAACGCCCGGATAGTCCATCCGGGCGTTCTAGAGTATATCTTTTCAACAACAGGGTTGAAGAGGGCGCTTCTACTTCAGAGCCTGCTTCACAGCCGGGTCGAAAGATGCACGAATCCACAGCACGTTCGCAATGAACCATGCCGCGTACAGGGGCACGAAGCCGTAGCGCTGAGCGTCAATGACATTACCAATCAGAGACAGAATCGCCACGAACGCACCCAGAATCGCAAAAATCAGACCGACGGTCAGGCCCAGACGCTTGCCCTTCTGAATCGTGAAGTACACCCAGATGTACACAACCGCAGAAACGACCAGCAGGCCGATACCGCCCGCAACACCGACCTCCGGCAAACCCTTCAGAGGGGACAGGTTATCCGGTGCGAACGCGGAAATAACACCGTGGATCAAGCAGAGCAGCGCGGAGACAATCATAATCTCCTGCAGACGCAGAATCTTCGGGTGCTTGGTCGGCGAGTGGAACAGAATTCCGCGCGAATCAGCGCCGCCTTCCTGAATATAAATAGCTTGAGTGTCCGAGGGAACCGCGTCGGAGCGGTAAGCACCCGGATCAAACGGGGGTTGAGCAGTCATCATTGTCTCCCAATACGTATGTGATTTCTCCCTCAATACTACCCGCCTACCGATTGGTTTCCAAAGTATGTATCCGTGTCGAACCCATATATGACAAAATCCCCTCCCCAACAAACACACAAGTCAGGATTACACGGCGCATAAATCCCCCTCAAAATATGAATAAAGGCGGGACTCCCCACAGGGAATCCCGCCTTCAAACAGTGTCAAAAAAGATAGAGAAAATTTATCCTGTTACCGCCGCGAGTTTGTCACATAACGGCGACTTAGCCTCGCAACGAACTAGCGCAGAGCATTAGGTCAGACCTTGGGTCTACGCCTCACCAGTGCCAGTGTCCTGCAGCTGCTGCAGAAGCGCTTCCACAATCGGCAAATCCGCCGGAATCCACGGCAAACCCAGCAAATCATCGTACGCCTGTGCGTCATCCTTAGACTTCGGCAGCGGCATCCACCGCAGCGCGCTGTGATCTTCCAAAGTATCCGGAGTACCCGAAAGAATCTCCGCAAAGAACACGCGCATCGCCAGACGCTCACTCAGACGCCAGCCCTGCGGATACGCGCCGGGCACCTCAGCACCCAAACGCGCCTGCACGCCCAGCTCCTCCTTCAGCTCACGCACCAGCGCCTGCTTGCAGCTCTCCCCCGGCTCGACCTTACCGCCCGGGAACTCCCACATGCCGGCAACAGTCTGCGGCTCAGAACGCTGAGCCACCAGCATACGGGTCGGAGCCACCAAAGAATCAACCACGGCGGCGCCAACCACCTGAACCTCAAACGAGGGCGACACTTCACTCATCTTTCTCTACCTTCTTCTACGCTTTAGAATCCTTCAGCGGATGCGCATCCTCAGCAGCGTGCTCCGCTACTTCCTTCTCGGCATCCTCAGTATCCTCAGGCTCAGGAGCTTCCTCCACGCCTTCCTGCCACTCTTCTTCCTCATCATTCATATTCGAGGCTTCTGCCACCTCACGGCGAATATTAGTGCCGTCATTCAGCAGAATCAGAAGGCGGTTACCGTTCTTGAACTCCATGAGGAAGACATCCTCAAGCTCGACCTCAGCGGCACGCAACTGTAGGTACACCCAATCCTCGGTCTTGTGCGCATCCGCGATATCGCGAGTGACCAAGCTACCCTTCACAATCAGAGCAAAGTTCGGCACACCGTCACCCTTACGAATCACGCTCAGCGCACCGTTCGGTTCAATCTGAGCGAACTCAATGTCTTCCAGGTCGTAAATACCCTGCGCACGAAGGTCAGCAATCAGGCGCATCGGATCAAGAACCACATCTGCCTGCTGGAAGCTCTTAATATCGATATCACCATCCGTAATGACCGGCACGCGCTGCTCACGCACCGCCATATGCAGAAAACGAATCTTCGTGGTCGCCACGTTCAGCAGCTGAATCATGCACAGCGTAAACACCATGTAGATGACAAAGTAGAACAGGCTAATCTGCTTGCTGTACAACACGCCACCGAACACACCACCGATGACAAAGTTACCGATGGTATCAATCGGGGTCTGGTGCCCCGCCTGAGAACGGTGAGTCAGACGCAGGTACACCAAAAGAATGATCAGGCCAACGAAAATCTTTAGCAAACCATCAACGATCATCTCAACGGTCATAACAAAAATCTCCTAGAACTAAGCCCGGAAAATATCCGGCTCCAAATAAATGATGCGTGCCGCAGGAACAGCCTCGCGAATACGAACCTCAGCCGCGTCAATCTCATCAGCTACCGCACGACCAGTGTCAGCATCATGAATTCGAATCTTTGCCGCCACCAGAATCTCCTCAGGACCCAGGTGCACAGTCTTAATGTGGATAATGCGCTCGCTATCGCCATCCTCAATCGCCGCACGAATCTTCGCCAAATCCTCCGGCGAAGCAGCCTCACCCAAAATCAGCGACTTCATCTCCACCGCAAGGAACACAGCAATAAAGACCAGCAGCACACCAATAGCCAGGGTACCGAACGCATCCCACAGACCATTACCGGTCAACAGAGTCATACCCACGCCAAAAAGCGCGAAAATCAGACCCAGCAACGCACCCGCATCCTCCAGCAGAAGCACCGGAAGCTCCGGGTTCTTCGAAGTACGCAAGAAACGCATCCAGCTCTGCTTGCCCTTCAGATCACGCGACTCCTTCACCGCCACGCGGAACGAATTACCCTCCAGCAGGATCGATCCCACCAGAACAGCCACCGGAACCCACTGCCACTCAGTAATCCCGTGCGGATCATGCAGCTTCTCATAACCCTCATACAGAGCGAACAAGCCACCCAGGGCAAAGATAATAATCGACACAATAAACGCGTAAATATAGCGGTTACGGCCATAACCAAACGGATGTTCCTCATCAGCCTGCTTCTGCGAAGCACGACCGCCCAGAAGCAGCAGCAGCTGATTACCGGAGTCAGCCACCGAGTGAATAGCCTCCGCCAACATCGACGAAGAACGAGTCAGCGCAAAAGCCAAAAACTTCAGCACCGCAATACCCAGGTTCGCACCCAGCGCGGCAATAATCGCGCCCGAACCCGAATGACCAGAAGGAGCAGACATAATTTCCCTTTCTCAGCCCTAAACTAAAACTCTAAAACCCATGATGCTAAAGCGGCCCACCGCTGTACCACAGCCGTGAACCGCCCAAAACCTAGCGAGAAACGCCGCGCTGAGCCATCGCCGAAGCATACAGGCACACAGCAGCAGCCGTACCCACATTCAAAGACTCAGCCGAACCATAGACAGGAACAGCCACGCGCATCGTCGCCGCTGCCTTCTCTTCAGCATTCAAGCCCTGCGCTTCATTCCCGAAAAGCCACATCGTCGGCTTAGAAAGATCAAAACTACCCTTCACACCGGACGGGGCACTCGCCTCCACACCGGCACGACGAGCCGCCGTGTACTCACTCAGCTCCTGCAGATTCACCGCACCATAACCGTCAGCAGCCAGCACAGCAGTACCCTGAGACTTCACATCCTCCGCGAAATCCTCCAGCTGCACGCCCTGAATAATCGGCACATGGAACAGCGAACCCGCGGTAGAACGCACCGTCTTCGGGTTATACAAATCCACCGAACCCTTAGTCGTAATCACCAAGTCAGCACCGGCCGCATCAGCAACACGAAGAATCGTGCCCGCATTACCCGGATCCTGCACACGAGACAGCACAGCAATCAGCTTCGGGTTCAACGCGCCCTCACCCCACAGCAGCGAGAACGACGCATCCACCATAAAGGAAACCGCAATAATACCCTGCGGGCTCACCGAATCAGCCATCGCCTCCAGCACCTCATCGGTCACCACACGCATGAAAACGCGGCGGCCCTCCTCCGGGGTGGGAGTACCGTAGACCTGCTCCAGCAGATCAGCGATATCCTCATGACGGTCAAACGCCGCCTCCGTGACATACACAGCGTCCAGGATGGGGCTCTTCAGGTGCGCCTTCAACGCCTCACGCACAGCCTGCGGGCCTTCCACCAGGAACTGGCCCTTCTTCGTGCGCGCCGCGCGGGTACGCAGCTTCGCAATATCGCGCACACGATCAGCCTGCGGATTGGACATCACAACGGGGGTACTAATACGTTCAAAAAAGTTCACTCTTAAAGGGTACAGGCAAAGGCACACCCAAAAACGCAGAACAGTCACACGCACAACCCCCAGATACGCAGAAAGCGGCCGCCCACACTCAAAAGTGCAGACGGCCGCTCACGACGCTTGAGCATCCCACCCCGAACCTAGATCTTCAGGGCAGAAGCACACAACCTCAGGCTAATTAAGCCTTGGGAGCCGAGGTGTCCTCGGGCAGGTTGTTCTTAGCAATCTCAACCAGTGCATTGAAGGCAGCGGGCTCGTTCACAGCCAGCTCAGCCAGCATACGGCGGTCAACCTCAACACCAGCAGCCTTCAGGCCCTGGATGAAGCGGTTGTAGGTCAGGCCCTGTGCGCGGGAAGCAGCGTTGATACGCTGGATCCACAGGCGACGGAAGTCACCCTTCTTCTTACGACGGTGGTCGTAGCTGTAAACCAGCGAGTGAGTGACCTGCTCCTTAGCCTTACGGTACAGGCGAGAACGCTGACCGCGGTAGCCGGATGCACGATCGAGAATAGTACGGCGCTTCTTGTGCGCGTTAACCGCGCGCTTCACACGTGCCACGTGTGTCTCCTTCGTCTTATGTCCTGAACAGCTCACATATCACGCTGAACAGGAGCGAGTCTTTAATCAGTGCGCACCACTATCGGTGCGCCAGGTGCAGAGAGTAAGCGTTGCTTACTTACCCAGCATCTTCTTGACAACCTTTGCCTGGCCGCCGGTAACGATCTGGTCAGAAGCCAGACGACGGGTCAGACGAGAGGACTTGTGCTCCAGGTAGTGGCGGCGGTTCGCCTGCTGGCGCTTAACCTTGCCGCTACCGGTGAGCTTGAAGCGCTTCTTAGCACCAGAGTGGGTCTTCTGCTTCGGCATAGCTGCCGTTCTCCTTACATTCATCCCCCGCCACAACGGCGGGGTAGCTTAGTGGGGTTGAGCGATACACGCATCAGCCCCAAGGACCAAAGGTGAGGCACCCCCAACGAGGTGCCTCGGAACCGGCACCGGGTGAACCCGCAACACCCACCCAACGGTGGAGGCGCGTGCCCATCCTAAAGTGACGACCCGGTTCCCTACTCGGCGGAAGCCTGTGCCTTCAACTCGGCAGGCATAGCGTCTGCCAGAGAATTAGTTACGGGCTTCGCCTTGGTCGTGTCAATACGCTCGCGACCCTTGCGACCGCCGGCGCCCTGCTCACGGCGAGCCTCTGCCTTACCGCGAAGCGGAGCCAGAACCATCACCATGTTGCGGCCATCCTGACGGGGGCGAGACTCAACGGTGCTCACCTCAGCCAGCTCAGCCGCCAGACGCTCCAGCAGACGCACACCCATCTCGGGGCGCTGCTGCTCACGACCACGGAACTGAATCATTGCCTTGACCTTGTCACCACCGGAAAGGAAACGACGAGCGTGTCCAACCTTGGTTTCGTAGTCGTGGGTATCAATCTTCAGGCGGAAACGGATCTCCTTCAGAACGGCATTAGCCTGCTTCTTGCGGGATTCACGAGCCTTGATTGCGGCTTCGTACTTGTACTTACCGTAATCCATGAGCTTGCACACGGGCGGCTTCGCGTTCGGGGCAACCTCGACCAGGTCGAGTTCGGCGTCCTCAGCCAGACGCAGAGCGTCCTTCAGAGGGACAACGCCTACCTGCTCGCCACCGGGACCGACAAGACGGACCTCGGGAACGCGGATACGATCGTTAATGCGTGGTTCGCTAATGACTAGCTCCTGTGCTCTGTGGGTTTCCCCGTGAATACTATCCGTTGCGGGCACTAAAAAAGCCCCCGCAGTTACACAAGCGGAGGCACAAACCAGCGTACGCCGAAAGCGGCGGACGAACCCGTTCACCTCAAAACTCGCAAACAAACGCCTGCGGCGGTCAACCGGGTGGGAGGCATGCTCCACTTGCAAACTGCCTACAACCATACCGCAGAACCCCCTACAGGCGCAAGGAATTAGACGTAAAACACCATAAAAATTACGGTTCTGACCGCGGAAAGTCCACGGAGGCGCCCACTCTTAAGGACGCATTTACCGAAACAAACGAAATGTGAGATTCTAGGACTATGAGCACTGAAAACACGAGTTTCCGCTTCACCGCGGAAGAAGAAACCCCCGTACACGGCCACACCGAACTCACCGAAGAGCAGGTCGAAGCCGTCAACGAACAGCTGCGCGACATCGCAGACGTACCCGCCATCGAAATCATCAGCTCCGCAGCCATCCACATGATGAGCGCCGCAGCCGTCAAGTGCGGCCTCGCAGCCGACGACAACGCCAACGACCTCAAGGACCTCGACGAAGCACGCAAGCTCATCACCGCGCTGGCAGGCCTCGTCACCGCCGCAGCACCCGAAATCGGCTCCCAGCACGCAGCACCCCTGCGCGACGGCCTGCGCACCCTGCAGCTCGCATTCCGCGAAGCATCCCCCTTCCCGGACGAGCCCGGCAAGGGCCCCGGCGAAAAGCTCACCGGCCCGGTGTACTAAACCAGGTTTCTAACCCGCTCGGGCCGCCAAGCCGCATCTGGTCTACTTACAGCGAAGCCCCGCCTCCCTCACGATGAGGAAGACGGGGCTTCGTTATATATGCAGCCTGTGCGGACAAGGAAGCTGCGCGGGCTAGAGCAAGCCGGAAGCTTTAGCGGGAGCCGGCAGCCTCAAGAGCCTGCTCAAAACTAAAGTTGCCCACGTACAGTGCCTTACCAAGCACCACGCCCTCCAGCCCATAAGGCACCATGGAACGCAGCTTCTCAAGATCAGCCAGCGATGCCACACCACCGGACGCCACCACCCGACAGGCGGTCTGGGCAAGCACCTCATCCAGCAGCTCCGCACCGGGACCTGCCAGCGAGCCGTCCTTGCTCACATCCGTAACGATATAGCGGCGCACGCCCGCGCCCTCCAGCCAAGCCAGCGCCTCCGCCAGATCAGGGCCCGACCAGTCGGTACCGCGAGCCACCGTCACCCAGCCCCGCTCAGGGTTATAGCGGGCATCGAGACCAAGAGCCAGAAGATCAGAATCGGCGTAATGAGCCAGAGTGCCTTCAAGCCAGGAAGAATCCGTTAGAGCCGCACTGGTCACGTTCACGCGGTCCGGATTCAGGCTCAGGGCGCGCTCCAGGCTCTCAGCATTACGAACGCCGCCGCTGACCTGGATACGAACCGGAGCGGAGCCCGTTCGGGCATTCTCGGCACGGACGGCGGCAACCACCTCAGCCAGAACCTCAGTATTCGTGCCGCGACCAAACGCCAAATCAAGGTCAACCAGGTGGATCCAGCGGGCACCAGCCTTCACCCAGGTCAGAGCCGCATCCACCGGGTCGAGGCGTTGCTCACCACCGGACAGGGTGCCACCCACCGGGCGCACTGCATAGCCTTCAGAAATATCAACAGCGGGCAGAAGTTCAAGAACGGGTGCAGACATTAGTTACCTCCCGCAACAGTAGCGGAGTCGCCAGAAGACAGACGACCGGTCACCGCGAGAGACGCAACCCAACGGCGCATAAACTCAGCACCCAGCTCGCCGGATGCCAGCGGGCAGAACTGCACCGCCGTCAGCGGGCCGTTCTCAACCGCCGCAATATAGGGAGGTTCAGTTACCGTCCAGGTCACCGCCGGAGGAGCAATATAGTCAATGCTCTGATCAAAAGCCCACTCAAAAACGCCGTGCTCGGATTTGAAGTGAGCCTCACCCTCAAGGTCCTTGAGCAGCGCGCTATCGGCAGACGGGCTCAGAGCGGAAGTTCCGGGCATCAGGTCGCGGGTAGAAAGCTCCACGCCCTCACCGGGCCACTCCCCCATGCCCTGCACCTGAACCTGCCCCATCTGCGGATGCTCCACCGTAACGGACTCAAAGAGGCAGCTCAACGCTGCACCGGCAACCAGCACCGGACGACCGCCGGCAACACGGCGACCAATCACGCGCTCGGCGTCCTTGGCTTTCAGGTCTTCGTATGCCTCAAGAGAGCTCGCGCCGCCCGTAACCACCATGCCGTCAGCCTCACGTAGCTGATTGGGCACGGTAGTGACGATAACGTCCGCCCCCGCATCCTGAAGAAGCTTCACCAGGGCGCCACGAGTTCCGGGTTCACCCAAAACGGCAACCACAGGACGAGCGCTCTGCACAGTTTCAGCTTCGACGGCTCTGGATTCAACGGGAATAGGCATCGGTGCGCTCCTATTTCATAGGCTCAGAATTCATGTAGTTCAGGCACTACAGCTTAAGCCAGATAGCGGGTTCAGAATCTGCAGACTCAGCTCTGCTACCCCAGGAGCGGGCATGAGCCGCGGCCTTGAGCTTTAGCGCTGAGTCTGAGGAATTTCCAGACGCTGACCGGCATCAACAGAGGTGCTGGTCAGCGAGTTCAACTCCATAATACGAACCACAGTATCACGGGTGTCACCCTGCGGATCCACCGCCTGCGCAATATCCCACAGGGTCTCGCCGTGCTTGACCACAACGACGGTTCGAGTCATCGAAGCGTTCTCCACGGAAGCAGAAGCCGCCGGACCAAAGAAGCTAATAGCACCGAGCACAATCAGCGCCGCCAGGGTCAGCAGAGGTAGGCCCTTCAGGAAACCGCGCGGAGTGCCAAGACGACGAATAGAACCGGGAACAGAGCGCAGAAGCTCACCACCCTTAGCCAGAAGAGCACTCTTCACGCTAGGCGCCTGCACATCAGAAGCAGCCTGCGCCTCAGAAGCTACAGGGCGAACCGGAGCAGGTGCCTGAGCAGAAACAGCAGGGGTAGAAGCAGCGGGAACGGGCTGAGCCACCTGCGCGGGACGGGGTGCATGAGCCGCACGAGAAGAGCGAACAGACTGCGAAGACGCAGGCACACGAGAACGCCCCCGCGCGGTGCTGGCGGACGCGGTGCGGGCGGGGTGAAGTACCACCAAACCTGCCGGAAGGTGTGCAGAAGTGCCGCGAGAAGCAATAGGTGCTGCAGTAGTCATTGTGGTTCCTTTCTCTCAGCTCGCCCCGGGGATACCCCGCGGGTCTAGCAATGCCGAGCGATACCCGCTCGAAGGTCCTAGTTGAGTGATAATAACTATGGAGTGGTGATTGTTAGGCGATAACTATTGGGTAGCTAGTCCCTAGTAGTTAGGTCAGAGCGTCGGATGCACCGGGCTGATTTGGGTATCCCCGTTTTGGGCACCCCATCCCCTGCGCTCTCTCTTCGCCGGATACTGTCTAAAACATTCGGGGTAGAACGTGCGAAGAGAGAGGCAGAGGACTTCGAATACATTCGAACACTCATTCACTCTCCTCTCCCGAAGGACTCGGGGCCGAATCTTCGAATATTCTTCGAACACTCGCCTGTAAATCCTGCATTTCAGGAGAGATTCAAGAGTATATACGAACTCTTGTTCTAAAGTCTAGCAGAGATGTACTAAAAATTTCTTCGAGTTTCGAAGAAAAAATCTAGAATATTTGTTTGAGTTTTTCGGTGTAGTGTTCTACACTGGTGTCAAGAGACGTTCCACACGCTCCTGATGAGTCCTACTCACAGCAGGTCTCTGTATTCGTTACAGCTTGGTTCTGTATCGACCGCAGGTGCTGCTGGCTGAGTATTGCTATGTAGGGCGGAGGCACTGACTCGTTGCCCGCGCGTTGCTCCGGCACGAATAGAATTCCTCCACCCCCTGACGAGATAAGACCCATTTCGGCAGGGCCCCAAAAATTTTTAGGACACCATCAGAAAACGTGTGAAGCACCCATCCGTACCCCGACCGGACTATAGAAATCGGGGCACAGACCGAAGGAAAAGAAATGGCAACAGCACCCCGTCCGGCGCTGACCGCGCGCCAGCAGAAGATTCTTGACGCGATCCGCACCGAGATTGAACAGAAGGGTTACCCGCCGTCCATGCGCCAGATTGGTGACATGGTGGGTCTTGCGTCCCTGTCCTCGGTCACCCACCAGCTCGGTCGCCTCGAGACCATGGGCTACATTCGCCGCGACCCCAAGCTCCCCCGCGCCATTGAAGTGCTGGATGAGAACGGCGTCGGCATGCACGGTAGCTCCTCCTCGTCCCTGCCCGAGCTGCCGAACTTTGAGGTCGGCGACGAAGACCTCGTCCCCGTTCCCCTGGTCGGACGAATCGCAGCGGGCGGTCCCATTACCGCCGAGCAGTCCGTGGAGGATGTACTCGCCCTGCCCCGTCAGCTGGTCGGTAGCGGCAAGCTCTTCATGCTCAAGGTCAAGGGCGATTCTATGATCGACGCCGCGATCTGCGACGGCGACTGGGTGGTCGTCCGCGAGCAGCACACCGCCGACAACGGCGATATTGTTGCCGCTCTGCTCGACGATGAGGCAACCGTGAAGGTGTTCCGTCAGGTCGACGGCCACACCTGGCTCATGCCGCGCAACTCCAACTACGAGCCGATTATGGGCGACCGCGCAACCGTCATGGGTAAGGTCGTCTCTGTACTGCGCAGTCTCTAGACCGTGTTGCGCAGTCTCTAGATACATAACGCCAGGCTTTTAGCTCTACATAAAAATCACCCCGGTGATATGTGAACATGCACGTATCACCGGGGTGATTTTTATATTTCCAAAACGGATATTTCCAAAGCGGAGGGGCGGCGGCGCCAGGACTGGAGCCTGCCCGAGCTAACGCTCGATACTCGCCGAAAGACGAGCCAGCGCACCAATCACGGCTGCCTTATTCTGCGTCGACCACATGGGCGGCATCGCCTTCATCAAGAAACCGCCATAACGCTTAGTCGCCACGCGAGAATCCAGTACAGCCACCACGCCGCGGTCATTCACCGAACGAATCAGACGGCCCGCGCCCTGCGCCATACGAATCGCCGCGTGGTGAGCAGAAACCGCCATGAAGCCGTTTCCGCGGTGACGGTTCACCGCCTCCGTACGAGCCTGCGCAATCGGATCGTCCGGGCGCGGGAACGGAATGCGGTCCATCACCACCAGGCGGCACGAGTCGCCCGGAACGTCCACGCCCTGCCACAGGCTCATCGTGCCGAACAGGCACGAGTCGACGTCCTCGCTGAATTCCTCTACCAGTGCTTTGAGTGAAGACTCGCCCTGCAGAAGAATGTTCAGGTCGCTATGCTCACGCATGTACTCGGCGGCACGCTCGGCGGCACGTTTCGAGGAGAACAGGCCCAAGGCACCGCCCTCTGACGCCTCGCACAGCTCGCGAAGTCGCTCCAGCTGGCCCTCATGCACGCCAAATCCCGGAGGCTTCAAATCCCCGGCAACGTACATGATGCCCTGCTTGCGGTAGTCGAACGGCGAACCCACATCGATGCTCGTCCAGCGAGGCGCGCCCTCGCCCTGCAGTCCCAGGGCTGCGGCGGCAACGTCAAAAGAGTCACCCACGGTCAGGGTCGCGCTCGTCAAAATCACGGTGCGGTCAGCAAAGAGTCCGTCACGCAACTGCAGGCCAACGCTCAGCGGCGCAATGTTCAGGGTTGCCGGGTCGGTATCGGAAGCTGCAACGTAGCGGCCATTCTCCCAGCCGCCCTGACGAGAAATCCACAGCACATCCTGCTCGGCAGAAGCCTCCAGAATGCGGCTACTCATATCGTGTACCTCAGAGACACGCGAGCGCGCCATCTGCAGGCCCGCGTCAACGTCCTGGCCGTCCGGCTTGGTGTCGGACAGGGCGGTGCGGGCGGCATCATTCACCGCAGAAATCGCGGTCAGGAGGCGACCGTCCAGGCCCTTCAGCAGGCCCTCGGCAAGGCCTTCGAAAGCGGTCTCCAGGGTGCCTGCCGCCATTTCTAGGGCACCGGAATCAGCCTTCGAATGCTTCTTCACGCTACGCGCCGCACGGCGAACCATCGCAACCGTCAAAGAACCGGACACCGCACCGGTCACGCGGTCCACCAACTCATGAGCCTCATCAATAATGACCGTCTCGTGCTCGGGCAGAACCTTCATACCCTCAAAAGCATTAATCGCCAGCAGGGCATGGTTCGTGATGACAATGTCAGCCTCGGCGGCACGGCTGCGCGCCATCTCGCTGAAGCACTCCTCCACCAGCGGGCAACGGCGGCCCAGACACTCGGCGGCGCTCACCGACACCTGTGCCCAGGCGCGATCAGAGACGCCGGGCTTCAGCTCGTCGCGGTCGCCGGTCTCGGTGCGGTCAGCCCACTCACGCAGGCGCACCACTTCCTCACCCACGCGGGAGGTCGAAGAAGGCATGTCAAAGAGAGCATCCGGCTCGTCTTCCGGGTAGCCGCCCTCCAGCTTATGCAGGCAGAGGTAGTTATTGCGGCCCTTGAGCAGAGCCACCTGCGCCTGCGACTCCGGACGCGGCTCCAGTGCTTCCAGAAGGCGCGGAATATCGCGGTTCACGATCTGCGCCTGCAGGGCGAGGGTTGCGGTCGCAACCACAATCGGCTGGTCAGACTCCCCCACACGCGCCAGGGCAGGAACCAGGTAGCCCAGGGACTTACCGGTACCGGTACCCGCCTGAACCAGCAGGTGACGCTGCAGTTCAAGAGCCTGCGCCACATGCGCCGCCATGGTGCGCTGACCGGCGCGGTTCTGACCGCCGGTGGCGGCAACCGCCTCGTCCAGCAGGGTCAGGGCATCCTTCGCACCGGGCAGGGTCTCAAGCTCCTGCCCGGTGAATCGGGTGCCGTCGATTGCGGGTGCGGTTCCCGGGGCGTTTTTGGGCGCGTTGATGCTCTCGGTCACGCTCATACGCTCCTAGAAAGCCTCAGCGGCAGAGGGCTGCTCGGGCTCAGATGCGGTCGCCTCGGTGAGGGCGCGTGCCTCCGCAAGTTCCTCTTCCAGAACCTCCAGCAGGTCACCCTCCAGCACATACTCGGACAGCTCAGAAGCGACATCCTCACGGACCAGAGCCACCACGAAGGTGCCGTCCGATACGAAATCGGTGCTCTTAATTTCGGCATCCCACTCGTGCAGGCGCGAAATAATCTCACCGTGCGAGTACGGAATCAGCAGCTTCACCTCAATGGAGGGGCGCGGAATGGTGTCCGCAATCTTCTGCTTCAGCTCTTCAATACCCTCACCGGTACGCGCCGAAACAATCACGTGCTCCGGCTCGCGCTGACGCATGCGCTCCAGCACGAACGGGTCGGCGGCATCCGCCTTATTCAGCACAATGATTTCGGGGATATGGCGGGCGTCGACCTCCGCGATGACCTCGCGGACAGCACGAATCTGCCCCTCCGGGTCCGGGTGCGAAGCATCCACAACGTGCAGGATGACGTCAGCGTCAGCGACCTCTTCCAGGGTGGAGCGGAACGCCTCGACCAGCTGGGTCGGTAGCGAACGCACGAAACCCACAGTGTCAGAGAGGGTGTAGCCGATACCGTCCGGGGTCTGTGCCTTACGGACGGTCGGATCCAGGGTTGCGAACAGGGCGTTCTCCACGAGCACGCCCGCGTCGGTCAGACGGTTCAGCAGGGAGGACTTACCCGCGTTCGTGTACCCGGCAATAGCCACCGAGGGCACACGGTTACGGCGGCGGTTCAGGCGCTTCGTCTCACGTGCCGGCGCCATCGCAGCGATCTCACGCTTCAGCTTCGCCATGCGAGCGCGCAGGCGGCGGCGGTCCATCTCAATCTTGGTTTCACCGGGACCACGCGAACCGATGCCCTCACCTGCTGCGGCGCGGCCACCCGCCTGACGGGACAGGGACGCACCCCAACCGCGCAGACGCGGTAGCATGTACTCCAGCTGAGCCAGCTCAACCTGCGCCTTACCCTCGCGGGACTTAGCGTGCTGAGCGAAAATGTCGAGAATCAGGGCGGTGCGGTCAATGACTTTGACCTTCACAATGTCTTCGAGGGCACGACGCTGAGAGGGCGCCAGTTCGGAGTCGACGATCACGGTGTCGGCGCCGGTCGCCTCCACAATGTCCTTGAGTTCCAGTGCCTTACCGGAGCCGAGGAAGGTGCCGGGGTCCGGCTTGAGGCGGCGCTGAACCAGGCCGTCCAGAACCTCGGAACCTGCGGTTTCAGCCAGTGCCGCGAGCTCACGCAGGGAGTTCTCGGCATCCTCCACGGTGCCTTCGGTCCACAGGCCGGCAAGCACCACACGCTCCAGACGCAGCTGGCGGTACTCAACCTCGGTGACGTCTTCAAGCTCGGTGGAGAGGTTCGCGATACGGCGCAGTGCGCGGCGCTCGGCGAGGTCCTCCTGGTCACCATCAAATTCAGAGTGCTCGCGCTGAACGTCAGAAATTTCGCGTGCGCGAGTATCCAGCACACGGCGGCTATTGTTGCCGTGCGTGCTGGAGGAGTTGTCGCTGTGGTGCGCGGTACCGGCGGCGTCATACGTCGTGACGGAGGCGGCGGCCTGGGAGCGCCCCAGAACGCGGTCTACGGTGCGGCGTAGCTGCTCATCGCTGGGCAGCTTTTCGGTATCAGATACGGGGGTGTTCTTAGAATTCATACGGTTACAATTCTACCGCCGTTGCCCGCATCGGGTAGGGGGTTCGGTCGCCTGTGCGCTCAGGGCGTGCAAGCTGCTGAACCACCCCGCGCATACTCTGCCCGTGTGCGGCGGGATCTTGCCCTACCGGTACACTGGATAGCATGAGCGAGCAGCATTATTTCTCTGAAACCCCCGAGACCGAATTCAAGCCCCGCCCCGTGCAGGTAGAGCTTGCCGGCCGCAAGGTCACCGTCACCACAGCTAACGGCATTTTCAGCCCCTCCGGCATTGATAAGGGCACCGCTATTTTGCTGCAGGAAGCACCCGACCCGCAGGGCGAACGCATGCTCGACATCGGCTGCGGTTGGGGCCCCATCACCCTGACTCTGGCGATGCTCGCCCCGCAGGCTCAGGTGCACGCGGTGGACGTGAACTCCCGCTCCATCAGCCTGACCGAACGCAACGCCGCCGCTCTCGGCCTGTCCAACGTGACCGTGGGAACCCCCGACTCCGTCGACCCCGAACTGCGTTTTGACACCATCTGGTCGAACCCGCCGATTCGCGTGGGCAAGGAGGTTCTGCACGAGATTCTGCTGACCTGGCTGCCGCGCCTGGCGCCCGGCGGTGACGCCTACCTGGTGGTTCAGAAGAACCTGGGCTCCGATTCACTACAGAAGTGGATGGACGCGCAGCTTGAGGAACTGCACCCCGGCGAGTTTGAGGTGTCGCGCTATGCGACGTCGAAGGGCTTCCGTATTCTGCAGGTGCACCGCTACGAAGACTAAAACCCCTGACGCTGATTTCTCTGGCGCTCATTGCTAAAAACGTAAAAGCGGCGGGTGTTTTCTGATTTTAGTTTCAGAAAACACCCGCCGCTTTTGTATATCAAAGTCTCTATCGAGGACTGCTCGCTACCGCAGCAGACTATCGCAACACGACGGTTGCAACCATCTGCGCCGGACCAGCCAGAACCACATGCTCCAGGTCATCCGGGCCCAGCACGAAAGTCACCGCGAGGGTGCCGCCGGGCACGTGCACGAGCCACTCATCCGGAGCTTCCTCGCCACCCCAGAAACGGGTCGCCGCAGCCGCCGCACACGCACCGGTACCGCAGGAGAGGGTCTCACCCACACCGCGTTCGTGCACGCGCATACGGATAGCGCCCACCTGAGTGCCGCTCTCAGTATCCACATCGACCGGCACCACAAATTCAACGTTCGTGCCGTTGACCGGGGCGGGGTTCACCTGCGGCAGGCTGTGCAGGTCCAGGCCGTCCAGCTTACCGTCGGAGCCGAGCATCACCACGGTGTGCGGATTGCCCATCGAAATGGACAGACCAGCACGCGGAGTCTTCAGGCCGCGAGCAGACACCAGGCAGTCCTCGCCACCCTCACGGGCAGCGTCACCGTGAATGAAGCTCCACGGGCCCATATCAATCGCGTAGCCCTCTTCGGTGCGAGCCACAGTCTTCACGCCGGCACGGGTACCAATCTTGACGGTCTCGCCCACCTCAAGCTCAATCAGGCCCTCAGTGCGCAGGTACTCCACGAACGCACGCACACCGTTGCCGCACATCTCTGCGATAGAGCCGTCACCATTGCGGTAGTCCATGAACCAGACAGCGTCCGGGTGCTCTTCGAGCAGCTTCTGACCCGCGCGGGAGGCGGTGCTGCGGGCAGCACGGATGAAGCCGTCCGCGCCAATACCGAAATGGCGGTCGCAGACGCGGGCTACCAGCTCGGGGGTGAGGGCAATTTCTGCGTTCTCGTCCGTCAGAAAAATGAAGTCGTTACCGGTGCCGTGACCCTTGGTGAGGGTCAGGCCTGCCAGCTCGCCCCAGATGGAAGGGTTCTCGCTCATATGCTGTCCTTAAGGTTGGTGACCAGTCCGTTTATGATTTTACCGCGCCAGATGGTGATTCAGGCATTCTTCTCAGAAACGCTTCTGCGGCTCCCGGTTAACTTGATGAGTTCATCAAGTTCGCCGAAAGCCGCAGAAATAGGCGGAATACTTTTAGAGTTTATGAGGATGCCGTTACGGTGCCTGCGGGACGATTACGGCGAATGCGCAGAAGCTTTCGATCCTTCAAAGCCAGCGCCGGCTTCTCAACATACAGCCAAGACAGCCACGCCAGACCAATAGTAATTGCGAAGGTAAGGATGGCGTTCAGAACCCATCCCAAAGATGCGCTACCGAAAATCACTAGAAGAATCTGGACCGGGAATGCATAGATATATACACCGTAAGAAATGTCATTATGCCTACACATATTTGTCTTAATCGCAGCGCTGAGAGCCAGGATTCCATATGCCACAGGTAGGTGCATGTACTGGGCAATACCAGGTACAAACCATTGCAGAGCAAATCCTAGAATCGTGATCATAATAGCTAGGGTAGCGTTATAACGGATACGCTTACCCCACATGTAGAGAATGACACCTGCGAAAAAGTATGGATGCAGACGAAGAATATGCTCTACAAAGCGATTAGGCTCACGCCCCATTAGCGCAAAAATCTGGTGCCCAAAAAATAGCCCAGCATAGATGACAGGAACCAACCATTTTGCGTTCTTACGAATAAACCCAATGTAGAAAATCGGAATGAGCGCCAAGTAGGCAAGGAACTCGAAACCCAGGGTCCAGGCAGACCCATTCCACGCGTGAGTGAAGGGTATACCAATAGGGCCACCGAAAAGGGGGTATTGCAGATTGAAAAGGTCAAAATTGCGCGCTATGTATCCGCCTGCACCCTTCAGCGAGTAGGGCTCTTCGGTGTGTCCTGTTGCAACAGCAATCGGTGCGCACAGGAAAACGACAAAAAGGATCGATACCCAGTAGCCGGGAAAAATTCTTAGGGCGCGACGCTTAACATAACCGGCGATAGTACCCCGTTGTGCACTGTGAGCAATCAGGAATCCCGAAATGCAAAAGAACATATTCACAGCCCATTCACCCAAAGTGCCGATATGTTCGGGAACAGGAATTCCGAGAATTCCAGCGTTAAAACCGACAAGAGGGGCAGAATGGGCCACGATAACTAACGAGGCCAATGAGAGGCGAAGAAAATTCAGGGAATTTTGCTTGCCAAGAATAGCGTCATGAAGAGAAAACTTATCTGACCGTTCTGCAGACGCAGTGGCAGAATTTTTTGCATGTGATGTGAGTGACATATTTCTCTCTATGGTTGAGTCGAATATGCCCTCAGAATAACCCAGGACCCCCAGATTTAGTACACCTATTTGCTCATTTTTGCAAAATTGTAGCCAACGCCTCATCTGCAAGGGTGGGTGAGAGCGCATCCAGCCAGTGCACGCGCGGGTCCGCACGGAACCAGGTCAGCTGGCGGCGCGCAAACTGGCGGGTGGCAATCGTCGTATCCTCAATCGCCTGCTCCACGCTATAGTCTTCATCTTCAAGGGCACGGGCAAACTGCGCGTAACCAATCGCGCGGGAGGCGGTCTTCCCCTCCTGCAAACCCTGCTCGTTCAGGGTGCGCACCTCGTCCAGCAGGCCGCGCTCGTGCATCAGCTCCACGCGGCGGTGCAGACGCTCGTGCAGCAGGGCACGATCCATATCCAGACCAATCTGCACGCTCTCGGTCACGTACTCGCGCACCGGCATGAACGCCGAGAACGGGCGGCCCGTCACCTCGAACACCTCCAGGGCACGAATAATGCGGCGCTCATCCTTCACACGCGCAGCCGACTCCGGGTCAACCTCCGCCAGGCGGGCGTGCAGAACCCCGATGCCCTCGGCGCGTGCCTGCTCCTCCAGGCGCTCACGCACCCGCGCATCCGTGCCGGGGAACTCCAACTTATCCAGGGCGGCACGTACATACAGGCCGGAACCGCCCACCAGAATCGGGTAGCGGCCACGGCCGCGAATCTGCTCAATCAGCTCACGGCTACGCTCCTGAAACTCCGCTACGGACGCCTCATCCCGCACGTCCATGATGTCCAGCAGGTGGTGCGGAACGCCTCGCATCTCCTCCGCGGTGACCTTCGCGGTACCAATATCCATACCCCGGTAGAACTGCATAGAATCAGCGTTAATGCACTCGCCGTTCAGGCGCAGAGCCAGCTCAATCGCAAGCGCACTCTTACCGGTGCCAGTCGGGCCCACAATAGCGATAACGGGCAGAGTTTCGGAGATAGTCATGCGCCCCATTCTACCGGTTCCCTCACCCCCACTTGCGGTGGCGGTGCGAGCCCGAAGAACGGGGCGCATGATTCGTTATAGGTTTTAGGGGCGCAGACCGATGGTCGGCATGCCCAGACCCACCGGCGCACCGGGCACCTGGGTGGTGCCGGTACCGCAAGAGTCAGCCTGGGAGCGGTCCCACGCGTCACCGGCGCGGGTGCGGCGCAGCTGGTACTGCTCGGCGGTCGGATCAGAAATCAGGTGGAAGGAACCAGCCTCGGTAATGGGCACGGTGACCATGTCGCCGGGGCGGGGAGTCTCGCAACCCTCGGGCACCGAGAAGTGCACGAGGCGCTGGTCCGGGCCGCGACCGGAGAGGCGGTGAGTCTGCTCAGCCTTACGACCTGCCTCCGCAACCACCATCAGCTCAACGGTCTTACCGAGCTGCTTGCGGTTCTCCTCACCGGCGATGCGGTCCTGCAGGGCAATCAGACGCTCGTAGCGTTCCTGCACGACCTCCTTCGGAATCTGGTTCTCCATGGTCGCCGCGGGGGTGCCGGGGCGGATCGAGTACTGGAAGGTGAACGCGGAGGAGAAACGAGCCTGCTCCACAACCTTCAGGGTGTCCTGGAAGTCCTCTTCGGTCTCGCCGGGGAAGCCCACAATGATGTCGGTGGTAATCACGGCGTTCGGGATACGCTCGCGCACCTTGTCCAGAATGTTCAGGAACTTCTTGGAACGGTAGGAGCGGCGCATATCCTTAAGCACCTTGTCGGAGCCGGACTGCAGCGGCATGTGCAGCACGGGCATGACGTTCGGGGTTTCCGCCATCGCGTCGATCACGTCGTCGGTGAACATTGCCGGGTGCGGGGAGGTGAAGCGTACACGCTCCAGGCCTTCAATTTCACCGCAGGCACGCAGCAGCTTGGAGAACGCCTGGCGGTCGCCGAACTCCACGCCGTAGGAGTTCACGTTCTGGCCGAGCAGGGTCACCTCGATAGCGCCATCGTCGACCAGCGCCTGAACCTCGGCGAGAATGTCGCCGGGGCGGCGGTCCTTCTCCTTACCGCGCAGGGAGGGCACGATGCAGAAGGTGCAGGTATTGTTACAACCCACAGAAATCGACACCCAGCCGGAGTACACGTGATCGCGCTTGGTCGGCAGGGTCGAGGGGAAAACTTCGAGGGATTCAAGTAGCTCAGCCTGCGCCTCGTGGTTGTGGCGGGCACGCTCCAGCAGAGCCGGCAGGGAACCAATGTTGTGGGTACCGAACACGACGTCAACCCAGGGCGCCTTCTCGATGATGGCGTCCTGATCCTTCTGTGCCAGGCAGCCGCCCACCGCAATCTGCATGCCCTTGTGGGCGCGCTTGACTGGTGCGAGCTGGCCAAGGTGACCGTACAGGCGGTTGGAAGCATTTTCGCGGACCGCGCAGGTGTTGAACACCACCAGGTCGGGCTGGGTGCCTTCCTCAGCGCGAACGTAGCCGTTAGCCTCCAGCAGGCCGGACATTCGTTCGGAGTCGTGCACGTTCATCTGGCAGCCGAAAGTGCGCACTTCGTAGGTGCGGGGGCTGGTTTCGGGGGTCTGGGCGGAATCGCTGAGGGTCGAAGTCATGCCCTATAGGGTATCCGATGGGGGATAATGGCTCTATGCAGGTTTCCCTTAGTAGTAACTTTCCGGCTCTGTCACCGAACGATTCTTCCGCTCCCGCCCCTGATGGGGAGCTTCTGAGCGCCCTCATTGAGGAGGCGATTGCCGCCTACTCCCCCGTGCCGCCCCAGGCGAGCGCCGATTCTGCCTCGATGCGCCAGAACCTGATGCAGCTACTTAGCTGGGCGCATTCCCTGGAGCAGGTGGCTGGTCGTACGGTTGAGCGCGTACAGATTCTGGGTACCGGCATGCGTTCGGTTGTGGTGCGTGTGGCGTATGAGCCTGCGGCCGAGTCTGCCCAGTCTTTCGAATCTGTCCAGTCTTTGCCGACCTCGATTATTGTGAAGCGTTACCGCCGTAAAGATTCGACGGTGAACGCGGGCGGTTTCGGGTACCTGCGTGAGCGCTACGGTCTGGAGGCGCTGAACCAGCAGGTTCCGGGCCTGTTCCCGCAGCTCTACGGTGCGGACGCCGAACTGCGCGTGCTGGCGCTGGAGGATGTGAGCGCCGGAACCGTTGAGGGCGAGCAGTATTCGGTCGCCCATGCCCTGCTGGAGGGCACCGAGCAGCAGGCGCTGGATGCGCTGAACTACTACATTGAGGCGTACCGTTCCCTTGCCGCCAGCGGCATCATGGGTGAGGCGGTAGAGGATTACCGTCTGAACCTGGCGCGCGCCGACCGCAAGGCGCAGTTCCCGGGTGCTATCGCCTCGCCGGGGCTGGCTGAGCGCGGTTTGAAGAAGCTGTACGGTGTGGCTGACGACGCACGTGCGCCCGAGCATGGCGTTGACTCTAGCCCCGATTCAAGCCCTGCCGCGCATGAGGACGCGCCCGTTCTTCCCGCCGCGGTTGAGGAGCTGTCCTTCCGTTTCCGCCGCGTTCTGCAGCCCTTCTTCACCAAGCGCCCACCAGTGCCCGAGCAGTTCAAGCTCAACCGTGGACGTGTCTACATGCTCTCGTCGGGCGATTTTTCGCCGCAGAACGTGCTGATCGGTTCGGCGGACGGCGCGCAGGTGCGCATGGTCGATGCGGAGGGCACCTGCCTGCACCACCGCGGATTCCCCTTCGTTGAGGCGATGCTGGGCTTCCCCTCCTCGCCGGAGTACCCGCGCTACCGAGTGGACCGCAAGAAAGCGCTACCGGCGCTGTACTCGGCACTCTTCGAGGACGCCCCGCTGGATGAGCACCTGGCGGAAGACCTTGCCGTGTGCACGGCAGTGACCGTGTGCGCCCTGCTGGAGCTCTACTCTTCTTCGGCGCGTTCCGATTTGTTGCCGCGTATTCGCCGCGAAGGTGCGCAGCTGATGCGCCTGCTCCTGGAAATCGCCGGCTCTCAGGATGCAACCCTCGCCGAGTTCGCGGAGCGTCTGGGAGCCGCTGAATAAACAGCAGAGTAGAGGGCGGATATAGCCTTCGACAAGGCGCTTTATACAGCTCAAAACGTAAAGGGTGAGCCCACAACAGAGTATTTCTGCAGCGGGCTCACCCCTTATTGCGTCTGTTTTCGTGGTCACCCCGGCGTGGGTCTATCCGTGCGTACAGAGCGTATTTATTCGCCCTCTACCAGAGCTCGTCCTCCGCACCGTAGGCGGCAAGCTCCTCACGAATCACCGACATCGACACCGAAGAAGAGTACCCGCGGCGAGCCAGCATCCCCAGCAGTCGGCGGGTCACCCTATCCTTTTCGGCGCGGTCGCTCAGAGCCATGCCGGGGCGCAGCTTCTTACGCACCAGCTCGGCGGCGTCCTCACGTTCCTGCTCGTCGGTGCGCTGAGCCAGGGCGTTCTCCGCCTCTTCACCGCGCACCCCGCGTTCAGCGAGCTCACGGCGTAGCGCGGCGCGGGAGAGCTTCTTGGTGCGGCTCTTCTGCGCCACAAAGCTTTGGGCGTATTCGGCATCGTCAATGAGTTTTGCAGCCTCGAACTTATCGAGTAGCGGCTCAATGAGCTCCGCCTCGAAGCCTTCTGACTGGAGCTTCTTACGCAGCTGACCTCGGGTTTTTGCCGAGTACGCCAGCTGGTTGTACACGATGGTTTTAGCGCGAGTGTAGGGGTCGGTCTCCTCGGCGGCACGGGCGGCACGCACCTTCTGCTTCCAGGAAGGCACGTTGCTTTCCGCCGGTGAGGAAGTATTTCCTCTCTGAGAGCTACCCGGCTGAGAACCGTGCGCTCGAGAACCGCCCTTTGGGGAACCAGTCGAAGCGGCGCGGCGCTTTCCGGCGCCGACGCCCTGCGCCTCTTCCTCTGCAATACCGCGGATGAGCGCTTCTTCGGCGGGGGTGAGTTCTTCGTTCAAGGCGCTTCCCTCCCTAAATAGGTTGCTTCCCGAGCCGCGGCGCGTGGGGCTCTTGCGGGTTTCCTCGTCGTCACTGCGAGCCCCGAAGGCAGGCGCATAGGGCGAGCGGCTCCGCATTTTCTCTTCCTGCGCCGCGCTCATGCGACGGAATCCGCGTTTGTAGTCGGTGTTCTTAGAGACTCGCGAAGGCTTGCGTTTCTTCTGCTTATCCCGCTGCGCAGCTTGCCTCTCGATTTCTTCCTTCTCTTCGGCGGTGAGCCCCGATCCGATGGAGGCGGCGCCGGCTCGGCTCATACGGCCTGCCGCCATGGGGCGCGGCTCAGCACCGCCGGGAGTGAAGGCACGCTGGGGTGCTTCGTCGATGGAGACGGCGGGCAGGTTCGGGTCGATGAGCAGGCTGCGGCGCGGTGATTTACCGTCTTCCTCAGAGCTGCCACCTTCAGAGTTGGCGGGCACAGCCTGCAGGGGTAGGACGGGTACGCGGAACTCACCGGCGTAGTCGCCGCCGTTATCCCGAGCAATGCTTTCTTCGATAAAGCCGTGTGCGGCGGGGTGCCAGTCCGGGAACTCCTCAGTGGCTACCTGCTCCGCGGCCTTGTTCCGCGCCCACTTTTTGGGTGCGTTTTCTGCGGACGCTGACTTCTTCTGAGGCGCGGGCTTTTCAGCCTGCGGTGCTTTCGGCTTGGGTTTTTGGGGTGAGGGTTCTTGGGGTGAGGGTGCGCGGGGCGAAGGGTCCAGAACAGCAGAGGTATCCTGCGGTGTCTCCCAGCTGAGGGTGGGCTCCGCCAGGGCGGCAGGCGCCTCAAAACTGAGCGCCTCGAAGCCGCCTACCTCAACCGGCGGGGCAACAGGTTCAAAGGAAATAGCGGGCTCGAAGGAAGCAGACGCCGAGAATACAGAGTTACCAAGCGCTGAGGAACCAAAGTGCGGTTCGGTCGCATCCAGCGCCGCAAAACCGGCGTCGCCGTCACGCGTGCTGTTTCGCTCGTGCTCTTCATGACCGTTCTGTTCCGTCATGCGCTGTTCCGTCATGCTCAGTTCCTCCTCTCCCCTGTGTTGGCTCGCTTGATGACCCGTGCGCCAGGCTATACGGCGCTCCCCCATTGTATCTAGGCGTTATCTCGGCGCCCCCGATACTCCCCTTAATGAGTGCCCATTAACGCGCTCCCGTTAACGACAGATTGCCGTGCACCGTGCGGAATGCACAGCACACGGCAATAAGTCGTGGCGTTAGCAAGAAGCTACGCGGGCCGGTTTAGAACTCCTCAGCCAGCTCGTCCAGCGGGTCGTTGCCCTCGGACTCAGCAACTGCCTGCTCGTCAGCTTCTTCCTCAATGATGCCCAGCTTCACCAGAACCTTGTACTGCAGTTCCTCGGTGAGCTCGGGGTTATCCTTGAGCAGCTTACGAACGTTCTCACGACCCTGGCCCAGCTGCTCACCGTCGTAGGTGAACCATGCGCCGGACTTCTTGACGATGTCGTTCTCCACCGCCAGGTCCAGGATGCCGCCCTCAACGGAGATGCCCTCACCGTAGAGAATGTCGAACTCAGCCTGCTTGAAGGGCGGAGCCATCTTGTTCTTCACGATCTTGGCGCGGGTGCGGTTACCGATCGGGTTAGCACCGTCCTTGAGGGTCTCAATGCGGCGGATGTCGATACGGACCGAAGCGTAGAACTTCAGTGCCTTACCACCGGTGGTGGTTTCGGGGGAGCCGAAGAAGACACCAATCTTCTCACGCAGCTGGTTGATGAAGATTGCGGTGGTGCCGGTTGCGGAGAGGCGACCGGTAATCTTACGCAGAGCCTGGCTCATGAGGCGAGCCTGCAGACCCACGTGGGAGTCACCCATGTCGCCTTCAATTTCGGCGCGGGGTACCAATGCTGCCACGGAGTCGACGACCACGATATCGACGGCGCCGGAACCAACCAGCATGTCCATAATTTCCAGTGCCTGCTCGCCGGTGTCGGGCTGAGAGACCAGCAGCTGGTCGATGTCCACACCCAGCTTTGCCGCGTAGATCGGGTCCAGTGCGTGCTCGGCGTCGATGAACGCTGCCACGCCGCCTGCCTTCTGAACGTTCGCTACCGCGTGCAGTGCGACGGTGGTCTTACCGGAGGACTCGGGACCGTAAATCTCGATGACGCGGCCGCGGGGCAGACCGCCAATGCCCAGAGCGGCATCCAGAGCGATAGCGCCGGTGGAGATAACCTCGGTCTTGGTGGTTTCCTTATCACCCAGGCGCATGACTGCACCCTTGCCGTAGTTCTTGTCGATCTGTGCCATCACGGCTTCAAGTGCCTTGGCGCGGCCCTCTTCGGGAACGCGAGCTACGCTCTGAGACTTGGTGTTCTTAGCCACGGTAGTACCTCGTTCTTTGTGTTGTCAGTGGTTGACGGGAGTAATGTTTCTTCGGAATCGGTGGGACTCGTAATCGAGACCTTGAAGGTTTTGGCCTACCGGTTCCTTCTGAGACTACTCTAGGGTCACAGCCTGACAGGATAAGGCCATTTTTTAAAATCTGTGGAAAACTTTGAAGATTTTTCCGAAAAATTCCTGATGTGGAAAAGTCTAGCACGAATCGAACAAAATTACGACACGGTTTCGAATGAATCGGATAGGGTTTCGGCATATATTTTCGAAAAACCCCGGAATCCCAGCTAATTATTCGAAAATACCGCCCGCGCGAGCGCTCATACTCGAACAAACGGCAGGGCTTGAACAAACCCGACGCACGCGCCAGAAAACGCCAGCCCTGCTACTTAGCGCAGCGGCTCCTTATCCGGCCCCAGGCGGCGCTCCTGCGGAATCTCCTGCTCCTCACAGATCGCAAGCCACACATCCTTCGGGGTAACGCCCTGGTCCAGCGCCTCTGCCGCGGTCACATGGCCCAACGAACCCAACACCAAGTCCCGCGCCAGCACCGGCGCATACCCGGCACCGAACTCATACTCCATGCACGCCCAAAATTCGCTCAGCTTCACAAGCACTCCTCCACTTCACCGCTAGTTCGCTTCATAATTCGTCACATCACCCGAGAATAAGCGATGCCGCACACCCACCTTACGGGGATGCACGGCATCGCTTCACGTTTAGTGCGGCATGTGCCGCCTCGCATTACTTCGAGAGAATGTAGTAATCGCTCTTGTACTGCTCAGACATCTCAGCCGGAACAGTATCCGGAATCTGAACGCCCTCGAGAACCGCCATACGGTCGGCAACCTCACGCAGCATCTGGGACATCGGAATGTCCAGAGCCTGGCAAATCCATGCCAGCAGTTCGGAGGAAGCTTCCTTCTGACCGCGCTCAACTTCGCTCAGGTAACCGAGGGAAACACGGGCACGCTGGGAAACCTCACGCAGGGTGCGACCCTGACGCTGGCGAACATCGCGAAGAACCTCGCCGATTGCCTGTCGCAGGGGAACAACCTTAGCTTCCTCAACGACCGGGGCGACCTGACGGGGGGTCTCCTCGATTTCCTTCCACTTAGTAATGCCATTAATCGATACGCGCTGCTTAGCCATGAGCTTCTATATCACTTTCCTGAGTAGGTATTCCCGACCTGCGGGACTGTACAGAGTTAAGCCTAACTGATTTTTGGAGCGTGAGCTAGGAGCCCCGCCATTTTCGTCCTCTTCTTATGGCTTGTATCTATTCAAACAGGCGAACCTATGCCTTTATTCCTACGGAGCTGAAAGAACCCTGTGAATATATTTGAACCGTAAAACTTTTTCTCAGTCAGGTACCGCACAGCCCGGCGCACTACGCCAGCTCGTTCTCCAGCACACCACCGGCACCGCCGCGCACCGCACGCGCCAGCAGAGCAATTGCATCCGCGCTCGCCGCCGCACGAATCTGCGCCCGGTCCCCCGAATAGTGACGTTCAAACACCTCAGAACCGCCCGGGGAACACACACCGATATAGACCGTACCCACCGGCTGACCGTCCGCAGGATCAGGACCGGCAACACCTGTGGTCGACACCGCATAATCGGCACCGCACACACGCGCCGCACCGACCGCCATCTGCACCGCCACCGCAGGATGCACCGCACCCTCACGCGCCAGTAGCTGAGCGTCCACGCCCAGCACCTGCGCCTTCACCTCGTAGGCGTAGGAAATCACGCCGCCACGGTAATACGCGGATGCGCCCGGCACCGTACAAATCGCGCCGCCCACATCCCCGCCGGTCAGCGACTCAGCCGTCGCCACCTGCACCGGCCCCTCCTGGGAGGCACGCAACCGCACCGCATCACGCAGTAGCAGCGCCGCCGCCTCCGGAGTACCGGAGAAAACCTCAGCGGAAGAAAGCTCAAGGGACAGAGCATCTTCAAGTACGAGGGGAACCATCATTCTCTCCTTTCAGCGGCGAACCGCCGCCCAAAACCTCACGCGGCACGCAACGCACCGCAGGTACAGCGAAGGGGAGCAGCACACGCCACTCCCCTCGCCTCTAGTTACCGCCGCCCTGGGAGGCCTGAGCCTGCAACCAGTTACGACGCAAAATATACGCATCACGCACATACACCAGGCCGGTCCACACGGTAATCGCGGTGACCGCGCCCATCAGAACCCAGCCCGGAATCAGCCAGCCAAGACCCAGCTGGCCCAGCGGCAGAAGCATCAGCACCAGCGCCACCGTCTGCAGCACGGTCTTAATCTTGCCGCCCTTACTAGCCGCCATCACACCGTACTTAATGACGAACAGGCGCATGATCGTAATGCCCCACTCACGCAGCAGAATCACGATCGTGACCCACCACCACAGCTCGCCCAGCGCCGACAGCACAATAAACGCCGCGCCGGTCAGGAACTTATCGGCAATCGGGTCAGCAATCTTACCGAAGCTCGTAATCAGATTACGCGAGCGCGCCAGGTAGCCGTCCGCCCAGTCCGTGAGCATGGCAAGAATAAAAATAATCCACGCGAGCCAGCGGTGCGTCGAATCAGCGGCACCAAAAGTACCGCCCGCGACCAGGGCAATGATAAAGAAAGGAACCGCAATAATACGCAGAACCGTCAACACATTCGGCACGTTCCAGTTCGAAGGCTTCGCTGTGCTGACCGCACCGGCGGGGGCGGAATTGCGAGCTTCACTCATAACGGCTCCTTACGGGTAGATGGCTTTCGACGGTGAGAGACCGCGTACGCACCGACACCTAATCGTATCGGGGGTACGCAAACACCCCGTACCGTCCATTATACGTGTGCCGTAGCAGACATCACGGGGACGATACGGGGTGCATGTCGCGCGCGCACTCAGCCGAGTGGACTCAACCGGGTGGGCTGGGCGCTGAGGGGCTAGCGGCCGGTCAGCTGCCAGGCGTCCTCCGAGCCCTCGTCATCGGACTCATCGAAGTAATCGGTGACCGGTTCGCCCGGATCCACCGCATTCGCGTACGGGTCAGCCGCCGGAGGCTCCTCGCCGCGAATACGCGCCAGGGTCGCCTGCAGGTCGTCGGGGCGGACCAACACCTCACGTGCCTTCGAGCCCTCCGAGGGGCCCACCACGCCCTGCGACTCCAGCAGATCCATGATGCGGCCAGCCTTCGCGAAGCCCATGCGCAACTTACGCTGCAGCATCGAGGTCGAACCGAACTGGGTCGTAATCACAATCTCCGCCGCCTGCAGCAGATCGTCGAGGTCATCGCCGATTTCCTCATCAATCTGCTTCTTCGCGGCAGAGACCATCACGTCCTCACGGTAGATGGTCGGCGCCTGCTTCTTCACGTGTTCAACCACGGCGTGAATCTCAGATTCAGACACCCACGCACCCTGAACACGCATCGGCTTCGAGGCGCCCATCGGCAGGAAGAGCGCGTCACCCTGACCGATCAGCTTCTCAGCGCCGGGCTGATCCAGCACCACGCGAGAGTCAGTGACCGAGGAGGTCGCAAACGCCATGCGCGACGGAACGTTCGCCTTAATCAGACCGGTCACCACATCCACCGAAGGACGCTGGGTCGCCAGCACCAGGTGAATACCCGCCGCACGCGCCAGCTGGGTAATACGAACAATCGCCTCTTCCACATCGCGCGGAGCGACCATCATCAGGTCGGCGAGCTCGTCCACAATCACCAGCAGGTACGGGTACTCGTGCACCGTGCGCTTGCTGCCGGGCTCGGGCTGAACCTTACCCTCACGCACCGCCTTGTTGAAGTCATCCACGTGCTTGTAGCCGTAGTGGGCGAGGTCATCGTAGCGGGCATCCATCTCACGAACCACCCATTGAAGAGCCTCAGCGGCCTTCTTCGGGTTCGTAATGATGGGCGTAATCAGGTGCGGAATACCCTCATAGGCGGTCAGCTCCACGCGCTTGGGGTCGACCATCACCAGGCGCACCTGGTCGGGGGTTGCACGCATCAGAATCGAGGTAATCATCGAGTTCACGAACGACGACTTACCGGCACCGGTCGCACCCGCGACCAGCATGTGCGGCATCTTCGCGAGGTTCGCCAGCACGAAGCCGCCCTCAACGTCCTTACCCACACCCATGACCATCGGGTGGTGGTTCGCGTGAGCCTGCGGGGAACGCAGCACGTCGCCCAGGGCAACAGTCTCACGGTCCGTATTCGGAATCTCAATACCGATCGCGGACTTACCCGGAATCGGGGACAGAATACGAACATCAGGGCTCGCCACAGCGTACGCGATGTTCTTGCTCAACGCCGTTACGCGCTCCACCTTCGTGGCGGGACCCAGCTCAATCTCGTAGCGGGTCACGGTCGGGCCGCGCGAGAAGCCGGTGACCTGCGCGTCCACCTTGAACTGCTCCAGCACATTCGTCAGAGCTTCAACCACATGCTCGTTGACTTCGGAGGATTCCTTAGCGGGCGGGCCGGAAACCAGCATTTCCTCCGAGGGCAGCACGTACGCGCCGCGGGAGGACTGCACAACCTGCTCACCGCGTGCCTGCTCGGTGGTCGCCATCTGAGTGTTGTTCTGCAGCGGGCGGGATGCGCCAGCCTCGGGCGCTCGCGAAGCCGCGGGAGCCGCGTTCTTCGGGTGCGCACCCGGCGAGTGCATGCGGGTCGGAATCGGAGGCTGAGCCGCGGGAGCCGGGGCGGCACCCTGGTTCACTACTTGATGAGGTTTGGTCTGCGGTGCAGCGTCCTCAGCGGCGCCGAAGCCGTCGTATGCCTCAACATCAAAGAGGGGCTCCTCGCCAGGAATGCGGTTCACGCGGCCATTCGCCACGGCGGCGCGCTGCACCTGGTCCAAGCGGGCTGCGGGTGCATCCGATGCCTCAACGTCGAAGAGGTCCGGGCTACTCGAATAAGCGCTGTTCTGAGCGGAAGCACCCTGCGCAGCCGGTGCCTGGTTGAGGCGACCGGGCAGGCGGGACAGACGGTTCGGCTTAGCCGCAGGGCGTGCCTGTTGAGCGGATCCCTGCGCAGAATCCTGAGCAGAGTCTGCGGGCTGCACCGGCATCTGCGTGGTTTCCGGGTGGGTCTCGTCCACCACGGCGCTCACGAATGCCTCATCACCGGCGTACTCGTCCAGGGAAGAATCGGTCGGCGCAGCGGGAGCAAAGCCCAACCAGCCGCGCAGACGCGAGAACAGACCACCAGACTTCTTAGCCGGGCGTGCCGGCTTCTCATCGTCACCGTACAGGTAGCTGCGGTCGTGCTCCTCAGCGCTCAGGTCCACGGTCTGAGTCGCATCCGAAGGGCTGTCCTTCACGGAGGTTCGGGTCGTACCATTGGGCTTCTCTCCCAGAGCCAGACCGACCAGGTGCAGGGTACGCGGCACCACCTGACGAATCGGAGTGTTCGTCAGAACCATCAGACCGGCAATACCCAGCAGCAGATGAATCAGAATCTCAACGAACGCAATATGGCCGCTCACCCGCACAATGGGGGTGCCCAGCAGCACGCCGGCCACGCCACCGCCAGCCCAAACGGCGTCAAAACCATCCGCGAACGTCGGGTGACCCGCATGGCGCGCAAAGAACAGAGAGGTCGCCACCAGCATGATGAAAGAGCCCAACGCCACGCGGTTATTACGCTTAATCAGGTCGGGCCCACGGAAAACACACCACGCCATGATGAGGCAGAACACCGGAATCAGCAGGGCACCCTGGCCGAAAATACCGCCCAGCATGGTGTGCCAGGCGTCCAGGGGCGCTCGCAACAAACCGAGGGAAGTGTGCGCACGCCAGTTGTACCACTCCACTCCGGCGCTAATCAGGCCGAACAGCAGAATGGTGAGCGCGCCGCCGTCACGACGGTCTTCGGGCGCAAGGTCGGTGCGCACCGCGCCAATGGAGCGGAACAGCCCACCGATAGCGTGAGCGATGCTCAGCCAGACGGAGGAGATAGCGCCCGCTACAGGGTTCGCCGCGTTGGCACCGCGCTGGGCACCGCCTCGGGAGGTGGTGCGCTTGCGGGTGGTTTTCTTAGTGTTTGCTTTAGTAGAGGTCGTGTTACGACCCTTCGTGGTCCGTGGAGCCATACCTTTTAGGGTATCAACCTTCCCGTTAATGTACCGATTCTTTCGTTATCAGTGAGCTAAAAAGTGCGCCCCGCCCTGTCTCTGTGAGGGCACTGATAGGGCGCTGATGAGGCGCTTCTCCCCTACCGCGTTCGCTTTCGCGTAGCTTTCGCGTAGCTTTCGCGCATACGTTCGGCAGATACACAGCAGGCGGGGCCGACACAACGTATCGACCCCGCCTTTTCGCTATGACAGGCGACTAGCCTCGCGCAGAGTATTAGTTCTTCGCAGCCTTCGAGGTGTTCTCAACGACCACGGGAACAATCATGGGCTTGCGGCGCAGACGGCGCGAAATCCAAGCACCGATGGTGCGGCGCACAATCTGCTGCAGCTGCTGCACGGTGTGCACCTTCTCGGGCGCGCGGTGCAGAGCATCCTCCAGAGCGGCAGTAATCTTCGGAACAATCTCGTCAAAGACCGAGTCGTCCTCAGCGATACCGCGGGCGTGAATATCCGGGCCGGTCACCACGCGCTTGGTGGCGCGATCCACCACGGTCACGATGGACACGAAGCCCTCTTCACCCAGGATGCGGCGGTCCTTCAGGTCGCTCTCGGTGACCTCACCGACGGAGCGGCCGTCAACGTACAGGTACTCGCAGGGAACCTCGCCCACCACAGACGCCACGCCATCGCGCAGATCCACAACGGTGCCGGACTCGCAGAGCAGCACGTTCTTCTTCGGAACACCGGTCTCCATCGCCAGGTCACCGCTAGCGATCAGGTGGCGAACCTCGCCGTGAACGGGCATAACGTTCTTCGGCTTGAGAATGTTGTAGCAGTACAGCAGCTCGCCCGCGGCAGCGTGACCGGAAACGTGAACCTTCGCGTTGCCCTTGTGCACCACGTTAGCGCCCAGCTTCATGAGGGCGTTAATGATGCGGAACACGCTGGTCTCGTTACCGGGAATCAGCGAGGAGGCGAGCACCACGGTGTCGCCGGGCTCAATCTGAATCTTGTGGTCGCCGTTTGCCATGCGCGACAGTGCCGCCATCGGCTCGCCCTGCGAACCGGTGCACATCATCACGATCTGGTCGGGGCGGTAGTCGTCAACCTTCTTCAGATCCACCAGCACGTTGGCGGGAACCTTCAGGTAGCCCAGCTTCTCAGCGATGGTCATGTTACGCACCATGGAGCGGCCCACGAGCACGACCTTGCGGCCACGCTCAGCGGCTGCGTCCAAAACCTGCTGCACACGGTGCACGTGCGAGGAGAAGGATGCCACAATGATGCGGCCGCTTGCGTCACGGAAAACGTTCGATAGCACCGGACCGATGTGCTTCTCGGTCGGGGTGAAGCCGGGAACCTCGGCGTTAGTGGAATCCGGCAGGAACAGGTCCACGCCCTCCTCGCCCAGGCGGGAGAAGTGGCGCAGGTCGGTCAGGCGACCGTCCAGGGGCAACTGGTCCATCTTGAAGTCACCGGTGTGCAGAACCTTGCCTGCCTTGGTGCGGATGTAGACAGCCAGCGCATCCGGAATCGAGTGGTTCACTGCCACGAACTCGCACTCGAAGGGGCCGAAACGCTCGACCTGGTGCTCCTTCACCGCGAGGGTGTAGGGCTTGATGCGGTGCTCGGCGAGCTTAGCCTCGACCAGTGCCAGGGTCAGTTCGGAGCCGACCAGGGGGATGTCGGGGCGGCGGCGCAGCAGGTAAGGAACCGCGCCGATGTGGTCCTCGTGGCCGTGGGTCAGCACCATGGCGACCACGTCGTCCAGACGGTCGACAATGTAGCTGAAGTCGGGCAGGATCAGGTCCACGCCGGGCTGGGACTCTTCGGGGAAGAGCACGCCGCAGTCAACAATCAGCAGCTTGCCGTTGATTTCGTACACGGTCATGTTACGACCGACTTCGCCCAGGCCGCCCAGGGGCACCACGCGCAGGGTGTCCTTCTTCAGGCGGGGAGGCAGGGGAAGATTCGCTTCAAAGACGCTCATCGTGTGTCTCCTCTTTCTTCTATGTTTTCTTGTGATGTCTGTGATTCGTAAGCGACGCTTCGTACCGCAAGCACCCCAGCCGGCTCTCATGTGCCGAGGCGGTGGTGCTGCCGGTGCGTCCAAATCACCGAAAGTATTCAAAAGTATGCGGGGCGTAGTGCTCGGGTGCCTCTGACTAAGTTGGGCCCCTGTCTGAGTGGGAGCCGATTCATGTGGCGGTAAACCGCGACAATACGCCAGAGCGGACCCCTCACCTAGTGTTAGGTGTGGAGTCCGCGTCCGTTGGCTACATCACGCGCCCCGAAAACGGGGCGTAGGATAGCCGAATTCCTCTATATATACGCTCCCCCGCGCTATTGAATGCGCCGGGTATGCGTCAAAGTTTAGGAGTTCTTGAGGGTGTGAGCAATGCTCGAGGAGAGCAGGTCAGCTCGCATCGCCTGTACAACCTCCGGTTCGGAGAGTACGTGCGGCAGGCGAACGACGGGCTCATCTAGCACACCCTGCCAGGAAAGAATTTCCTTGGCGGCAACGCAACCGGGCGCACGGCCCATGGTTGCGCGGACAATCGGAGTCAGTTCCAGGTGAAGACGCTGCGCCTCCACCAAATCCTGTGCAACAACAGCATCAATCAGGGCACGGAAGAGTGCGGGTGCCACGTGTGCGGTCACCGAAACGAGGCCGACGGCACCCATTGCCATCCAGGGAAGGGTCAGTCCGTCGTCGCCGCTGTAGTAGTGCAGGTCGGTGGTTGCCATGACCTCGGTTGCGGCACCGAAGTCTGCCTTGGCGTCTTTCACCGCTACAATACTATCAATTTCTGCAAGGCGGCGGTAGGTTTCGGGTGCGATGGGGATGCCCGCACGACCCGGAATGTCGTACAGCATGACGGGGGTCTCAGTTGCCTGCGCAACGGTCGCAAAATGGGCGTAAACACCCGGCTGAGTCGGCTTGTTGTAGTACGGGGTTACGACCAGCAGGCCGTCCACGCCAACCTTTTCAGCGCGGTGCGCCAGCTCAATGGTGTGCGCGGTGTCGTTCGAACCAACACCGGCAATAATCTTCGCGCGAGAACCGACGGTGTCCTTCACAATCTGGAAGACGCGCTCGTTCTCGTCATCGGTCATGGTGGAGTATTCACCGGTGGTACCGCAGACCACCAGGCCGTCGTGGCCGTTCTCCACAAGGTAGTTCGCCAGGTCCGCGACCTGCTTTTCATCAACGGAGCCGTCCTTCGCGAAGGGGGTCACCATTGCGGTCAGGAGGCGACCGAAGACAGGCTCAACAAAAGTACCGGGGTTCGAAAGGTTCTCAGACATATGTCCAGAGTACGCCCGAAATGCAGATTTTTGCTACAGGACGCATAAGTTTTCATACGTTTTCTACTATTCGGACTCTTTCAAACCCGCGGTACTTCCGCGAGAGCCTATGAAACCGGGCACACAGCCTCGGCGTTATCAACCTCATGCCGAAAATACATACGGCATCAACCGCAAGTAACCGGGGATAGCGCCTAACGCATCCCCTTCGCTGCACCGCCCGAACGCAACGCCCACGCATTACGCATCGCCGCACGGGCACGCTTGCGCTCGCCGCCCGCATCGTACATACACGCCAGGTTGAACCATGCCTTCCAGTTGCTCGGCTCCTGCTCCACCGCCGCGGCGAAGCTCTCAAACTCCACCGCAGCAGCCTCACGATCCACACGACCCGCAGGGGTGCGCGGCAGGGTGTCCTCAGCCAGCTCGCCCGAAGCCGCCAGCTCCTGAGCCATACGCTGAATACGAGCACCGAAAAGCACCTCACGCACCAGCGCCCAGGCACCCAGAATCGGCAGCAGAATCATACCCGCGCCGAGCACCATGCCAGCCACCGAACCGGAGGCCAGCATCACAAAACCCTGCTGCGCAATATGCACCAGGTACAGGGTCAGCAGCGCGCAGGTCAGCGCCGCGAAGGTCTTACCGAATCCGCCCGCATCCACCGTCACGAAGACGGCGCTAAAAATCAGCACGCCCAGAATAGAGGCGCGCGCTGCCAGCGGCAGCGGCAGAATCAGCACGGTCAGAACCATCAGCACGCACGCGCAGACGGTCCACAGGCGCAGCGACGTCCACCAGGGACTAGGAGCCTCGGAAGATACCTGCGAATTCTCGGGTGAAGTCTGTTCAGACATAACGCTCCCCTACGACAAATCCATGTAGGCGTCCAAGCCCACGCTCAAACCCGGATGCGCCGCCACCTCACGCACGCCCAGCAGCACGCCGGGCATGAAGGAAGCACGGTCAAAGGAATCGTGACGAATCACCAGCTGCTGGCCGGGGTCACCCAGCAGAATCTCCTGATGCGCCACCATGCCGCGCAGACGCACCGCGTGCACGTGAATATCGTCAATGACGGCGCCACGCGAACCCAGCGGGTCGGAGGTGGTGGCGTCCGGGCTTGCACCCACGCCAGCCTCCGCACGGGCGGCGGCAACCTTGCGGGCGGTGTGCACCGCGGTACCGGAGGGGGCATCCACCTTATTCGGGTGGTGAATCTCAATGATTTCTACCGACTCAAAGTAGCGTGCAGCCTTCGCCGCGAATTCGGTTGCCAGGATTGAACCAATCGCGAAGTTCGGGGCGATGAGCACGCCCACCTCGGGGTGCTCCGCCAGCAGCTCGCGCAGGGAGTCGAGACGCTCGGGAGTCCAACCGGTCGTACCCACCACAGCGTGCATGCCGTGCTCCACCGCAAAGCGCACGTTCGCCTCGCTGGATTCGGGAACGGTCAGGTCAATCACAATCTCGGCGCCAGCATCGACCAGCTCCTGCAGGTCGTCGCCGCGGCCCAGTGCCGCCACCAGGTCCATATCAGCGGAGGTGTTGACGGCGCGCACCGCCTCGGAACCCATACGCCCCGCGGCACCGAGTACCGCTACCTTCCAGATTTTTTCGTCAACCTCGTGGGTCATGGTTCTCTCCTCCGTAACTTGTTAGCGCCCCGACGATGGGGCTTGTGACGTACAGCCTCTATTATCCCCCGTGTGGGTGCGGCGCACGCCATCGTACACACGGTGTGAGATACCCGGTGAGGCCTAATCACCCAAAAGGTGACATTTTATATACGTCATATAAGGGCATTTATCCGTCGTCTAAAGAGAACAAACATATAATTAGGAAGTATTTCTATAATTTCCGTCCTACGGAGTACACAGACAGTATGAAGTCCCTCTTTACCTCCTCCGTGCGTCCAGATGAGGCTAACCGGCGTTATATTCTGCCGGGTCTGGACGGCCTGCGAGCAATCGCTGTGCTCCTCGTGATGGTGTACCATTTCTGGCCCACCGTACTACCCGGCGGCATGATTGGCGTGGATATTTTCTTCGTCATCTCCGGCTTCCTGATTACCTCCCTGCTTCTGCGGGAGGGTGCGCTCACCGGCAAGATTGCCCTGGGCAGCTTCTGGATTCGCCGTGCCCGCCGACTGCTTCCCGCCATTACCCTGCTGATTCTGGTCCTCGGCCCGATCAGCCTGCTCATTGGCGGCGATATTCAGGTGAACCTGGGCCGTCAGCTTGCCGGTGCGGCAACTTTCTCGTCCAACTGGATCTCCATTTTTGCCGGTAACGACTACTTCGCGCAGACCTCCCCGGAGCTCTTCACGAACTTCTGGTCGCTGGCGGTGGAAGAACAGTTCTACGTGGTGTGGCCGCTGCTGATTGTTGCTGCTGGCCTGCTGCTGCGCCGCCGCTGGCGTCGTTTTAGCGTGGTTATGGTGCTGGGCATTATTGCGTCACTGAGCGTTGCTACCGCTCTTTTGATGTCCGGAGCACCCATCAGCCGCGTCTACTACGGCACCGACACCCACCTCTACGGCCTGCTCCTCGGCGCCCTGCTGGCGTTTGCGCGCCCCTGGTCGCTGTACCCGCCGCTGCAGCAGTCCGTGCTGTACCGCGTGGCTCAGCCCTTCGGCCTGGTCGCCTTCGCCCGCGTCATGATTAGCTGGCTGTCCCTGTTCGCGCTGACTCCCTACGCGGTTCTCGTGCCCGAATCGGCACCCGGTGCAATCCCCTGGGGTCTGTTCGGTGCTTCCCTGCTGGCGCTCGGTGTGATTCAGGGCATGCTGCCCGACATGCTCGCTGGCGCCTCCGAGATGCTGCGCCGCCTGCTGAACTTCGCTCCCCTGCGCTGGGTGGGCGAGCGCTCCTACGGCCTGTACCTGTGGCACTGGCCGCTCGCCGTGGTCATGCACTACGCTCTGGGTGCGGACCGCTCCCCGCTGGTGAACGTGGGTGTTCTGGTGGCGACCTTCGCTATCGCGGAGATGTCTTTCCGCTGGGTTGAGACCCCGATTCGCCGTTACGGTTTCCGCGGTAGCGCTAACCGTGCGGTGGCGGCGTTCCAGTCCTCGCGCACTAAGTTCCTGCCGGTTTCGGTGGTTCTGGCTGTTGTTGTGGCGGCTGCTTCGACCGGCCTGGCGGTGCACACCGCTCCCGCTATGACCGCCGCGCAGCAGTCCGTTGAGGACGGCAAGCGTGCCGCGGCTGAGCGTCTGAAGGCGCGCCAGGAGGCGCAGGCTGCGAGCGCATCGGCAAGCCCGAGCGCATCCGCCTCGGGTAAGGATGCGAAGGCTTCGGCAAGCCCCTCGGCGTCGAAGGCCGCAACCGGTTCGGTGAACTCCTCGCAGGTGACCATTGTGGGTGACTCCATTGTGGTCGCGGTTTCCCCCGAGCTGTACGACAAGATGCCCGAAGCAACTATTGACGCGCAGGAAGCACGCACCATCGCCAAGGCTCTGCCGATTATTAAGTCCATGGGTGCCAACGGCCAGATTCGTAAGACCTTCGTGCTGTCGGTGACCGCGAACTCGACCATTCTGGACGGTCAGCTCGACGAGGTTCTGGCGGCTATGCCTGCCGGTTCTAAGCTGGTGCTGGTGACCGGTTACGGTCCGCGCAACCTGACCTGGATTGATTACTCGAATGGAAAGATTCGTGAGTTTGCGGCGCAGCATTCTGACCGCGTGATTATTGCGGATTGGAACTCTGCGATTCGCCAGGCGTTGCAGACTCAGAGTGGTCTTCTTGCTTCCGACGGCGTGCACCCGGAGGCTGCCGGTCAGGAGCTCTACGCGCAGGTGCTGATGGAAGCTATTGCCAAGGCGCAAAAGTAGTACTGCTCAGAAGTAACGCGCTGAGGTAGCTCCCAACGGTAGCTTTTCGGGTTCTGCCGCTCGCTCATGCTGAGCGTCAAAAGCATGGGCGGCAGATGGCCCGTAAGCGCTGCTTCAGACAAAGAAAATGCCCGTTCCCTCCCCCTCAGATGGGGTGTGGGAACGGGCATTCTATGCCTTATCAGCGTTGGGGGTTAGCGCACGATGGTGGTAATCATCTGCTGCTCACCCAGGTACGCAGCCAGGTCGCGAACCTCCTCCAGGGAGACCGCGCGGATCTTCTCCAACAGCTCGTCGGTGCTGGTGAACAGACCCGAATCCAGTTCGGCACGACCCAGGCGGGACATGCGCGAGCCCGAATCCTCGCTACCGAGCACGGTGGAGCCAGCCAGCTGGCCGCGGACCTTCGTCAGCTCCTCCTCGGTAATACCGGCGGTGGCGAGCTTATCGAACTCGTAGCCCATGACTTCGCGCACCTGCTCGGTCTTGGCGGGCAGACAGCCCGCGTACATGCCGAAGTAGCCTGCATCCGAGTATGCACCGGAGAACGCGAACGTGCTGTAGGCGAGGCCGCGCTTCTCGCGAATCTCCTGGAACAGGCGCGAGGACATACCCGCACCGAATGCACTGGTCAGCACGCTCATGGCGTAGCGGCGGTCGTCGCCGGCGATAATGCTCGGGCAGCCCATCACAATGTTGGTCTGCTCGAAGCCCTTCTCCACCTCGCGCAGCTCACTCAGCGGAACAATACCGCTGTCGGTGCGCACGCGGCGCGGTGCCGGCGCCACGCCCTCCTGCAGATTCCAGCCGTAGCGGGTCAGCGCCTCCAGCACGAGGCGGACCATAGTGCTGTGCTCCAGCGAACCTGCTGCAGAAATAACCAGGCGGTCCGGAGTGTAGTAGCGCTTGTAGTGCTCCCACACGGCGTCGCGCGGCACCTCGGTAATCTCCTGCGGGGTACCGCCAATGGGGCGGCCCAGCGGGTTATCACCCATGAGCTGCTCCACGAAGTTCTCGAAAGCAACGTCGGTCGGGTCGTCCTGGTCCATGGCGATCTCTTCGAGAATCACGCCGCGTTCCTGCTCCAGGTGAGCCGGGTCCAGCAGGGCGTTGGTGACCATGTCGGTGATAACGTCCACCGCCATGGGTGCGTCATCGTCGAGCACACGCGCGTAGTAGCAGGTGTGTTCCTTAGCGGTCAGGGCGTTAGATTCGCCGCCTACAGCGTCGAAGGAGGATGCAATGTCCAGGGCGGTGCGGGTGCCGGTGCCCTTGAACAGCAGGTGTTCCAGGAAGTGGGTGGAGCCAAGCATGCCGGGGGCCTCATCGCGGGAGCCAACTCCCACCCAGAAGCCGATGGATACGCCGCGAGTACCGGGCATTTTTTCGGTAATCACGCGCACGCCGCCGGGCAGGATGGAGCGGCGCACCTCGTTACCGCCCACACCTTCGTAGATGAGGCGGCCGTGCTCGTAGTTGAGCTCTTCGGCAATCGCCTCAAGCTCGACGGGCAGGGAAATAGACATTCAGCGTCCTTCGATATTTCGATTAGCTAATTTTTCGTTCAAGAGGGCGAGGCAACGCAAACAGCGGAACCCGTAGCTTCTGGGCGCAGTACCCCAGCAGGAGCGAGGCGAGGATCGCGAAGATCGTTCCTCCCACAAGGAAAAGGGGCACCGAGAAGAAACCGGACTTACTCAGTACGAAACGGAAAGCGGCACCGCACACGATGTGCGCGATAAAGATTTCCAGGGAGTGGCGTCCCAGGTAGGCGAGCCAGCTGCTCCACGGAACCCGCGCTAGCAGGTAGGAGAGCGAGAGCACCGCCAGCGACGACAGCAGGGAGGCGACAATACCGACAGCAACGGCCGCCGGGTTGTTCGCAAAGTACGGCACGACGGTCGGCGGAGCGGCCTGCACATTCACCAGGATGACGGTGTAGACGACCAAACCAACGACCGCGATAACGGCATGAATCGCCAGCGATACAGACTCCATCATAGCCTGGAACTTCTCGTGGCCAAGAGCCACGCCAAGCATGAAGAAGACCGCCAGGGAGATACCCTGCGTTCCCACGTAGTCACCGCTGTAGCCCCAGAACGCAACGGCAAGGATTGCGCATACCGCCACAATAACGTAGGCATTGACGTCCTTCTGCCAGACGCGCCCCAGCACAGCGATGATGGTGACAATCATGAGCCAGGGGAAGAACCAAAGCTGCCCTTCGGGCTTCCACAGCTCCAGCAGGCTCATCACAGTCGTCTTATCGGAAGAATTAGACGGAAGTACAAGCTTCATACCCACCTGTAGAACCTGCCAAATGACGTACAGGTATCCGAAGAGAACCAGACGTTTCGTCAGGTACGAGGAGGGAGTAGTCTTCGACGCTCCTCGCGACACGAACAGGCCGCTCAGGAGGGCAAAAACTACCAGGTGCCAGAAGTAAACCCCGTAATCCAGCATGAACTTGTAGGGGCGCAGGGCCTCGGTGCCCAACCCTGACGCCCACATTCCTCGATGAATATGACCAAAGACGATCGCGATAATCGCGAGGCCCTTGGCAACGTCAATCGTCGTATCTCGTCGAGTCGACAATTCCGATATTCCTTTCATAGCGAGAACAGCAGTCTGCATTCTGTTGTTCTCTATCCTCATGAAAATGAGGGGCGCCCGGTGCATCCGGCGGGGTATGAACCGCACCGGGTGCGCCGAACGCCCCTCATCGCTTAGCGGGGGTTACGACTACTCGTCGTCGCCGCCCTCAACGACCGGTGCCAGCGAGAGCTTGCCGCGGTCATCAATCTTGGTGATCTCCACCTGGACCTTCTGGCCCACGGAGACAACGTCCTCAGCATCAACAACGCGCTTGCCACCGTTGAGCTTACGCATCTCGGAGATGTGCAGCAGGCCGTCCTTACCGGGGGTCAGGGAGATGAACGCACCGAAGTCGGTCACCTTCACCACGGTGCCCAGGTAGCGTTCGCCGACCTCGGGAACCTGCGGGTTAGCGATAGCGTTCACTGCCGAACGTGCAGCCTCAGCGGAGGGGCCGTCAGCTGCGCCGATGTACACGGTGCCGTCGTCCTCAATGGAGATGTCTGCGCCGGTGTCTTCCTGAATCTGGTTGATCATCTTACCCTTGGGGCCGATGACCTCACCGATCTTGGCGACCGGAATCTTCACGGAGATAATACGCGGTGCGAACTCGCTCATCTCGTCGGGTGCGTCAATCGCGCTGGTGATGACCTCGAGGATGTGCAGGCGAGCCTCACGTGCCTGGGTCAGTGCGCCAGCGAGCACGGATGCGGGGATGCCGTCGAGCTTGGTGTCCAGCTGGATAGCGGTCACGAACTCGGAGGTACCGGCAACCTTGAAGTCCATATCGCCCAGTGCGTCTTCCGCACCGAGGATGTCGGTCAGGGCTGCGTAGCGGGTCTCGCCGTCAACCTCGTCAGAGACCAGGCCCATTGCGATACCTGCAACGGGTGCGCGCAGCGGCACACCTGCGTTCAGCAGGGACAGGGTCGATGCACAGACCGAACCCATGGAGGTCGAGCCGTTGGAGCCCAGCGCCTCAGAGACCTGACGGATTGCGTAGGGGAACTCTTCGCGGGAGGGCAGCACCGGGGTGATTGCGCGCTCTGCGAGGGCACCGTGACCGATTTCGCGGCGCTTGGGCGAACCCACGCGGCCAGTCTCACCGGTGGAGTACGGCGGGAAGTTGTAGTGGTGGATGTAGCGCTTGGACTTGACCGGGTGCAGGGAGTCCAGCTGCTGCTCCATCTTGAGCATGTTCAGGGTGGTGATACCCATGATCTGGGTTTCGCCGCGCTCGAAGAGAGCGGAACCGTGAACGCGGGGCAGGATTTCAACCTCAGCGGTGAGCTGGCGGATGTCGGTCAGGCCGCGACCGTCAATACGGACCTGCTCGGTGAGGATGCGCTGGCGAACCACGTGCTTGGTCAGTGCCGCGAATGCTACGGAGACCTCGTTGGAGCGCTCTTCGAATTCCTTGCCTTCGCCGGTGAGAGCTTCCATGAGCTCGTCCTGCAGCTCAGCTGCTGCGGCTTCGCGCTCCTGCTTGCCAGCGATGGAGTACACCTCTGCCAGGCGGTCTGCTGCGAATGACTCAACTGCTGCGTCGACGTCCTCGCCGTGGCCGCCGAAGAAGGGCAGCTCCAGGGCGGGCTTACCTGCGCGAGCAACCAGGTCAGACTGTGCCTTGCACAGGGCTGCGATGAAGGGCTTAGCTGCTTCCAGGCCCTCTGCAACGATCTCTTCGGTGGGGGCGGTCTGGCCGTCTTCCTTGATGAGCTTCCAGGAGTTGTCGGTTGCTTCTGCCTCAACCATCATGATGGCGACGTCTTCGGTACCGTCAGCCTTGGTGACGATACGACCAGCAACAGCCATGTCGAAGACAGCGTTTTCCAGCTGGGAGTACTTGGGGAAGCAGACCCACTGGCCGTCGATCAGTGCCATGCGCACGCCACCGATGGGGCCGTTGAACGGCGCACCGGACAGCGAGGTCGATGCGGAGGCAGCGTTGATTGCGAAGGTGTTGTAAATTTCGTCCGGCTCGTAGGTCAGGACGGTGACAACGACCTGAACCTCGTTGCGGATGCCCTTGGTGAAGGCGGGGCGCAGCGGGCGGTCAATCAGGCGGGCTGCCAGGATTGCCTCGGTGCTGGGGCGGCCTTCGCGGCGGAAGTACGATGCGGGAATCTTGCCGCCTGCGTACATGCGCTCTTCCACGTCCACGGTCAGCGGGAAGAAGTCGAAGCCCTCACGGGGAGACTTGCCGATTGCGGTTGCGGAGAGCAGGGTGGTCTCGTCATCGATGGTGACGAGAACGGAGCCGGCAGCTTGCTTTGCGAGGCGGCCGGTTTCAAAGCGCACGTGGCGCTTACCGTGAATGCCGTTGTCGATTTCGACTTCGGCAAACTTGATTTCGGGACCTTCCACGGTTCCTTCTTTCTTCTTGGTAGGCCGTACGGCGCACGAGTCGGCCTTCGATAGGAAACCACGGCACCGCTCCCCTACCTTTTACATAACGCGCACCGACGTGCGTCGGCGAGGTTGTGGGGTGGTGTTGTTCCGTAATTCGCTACCGAGGACCGCGGCGTGTGTGCCGGTACGGCCCGTGTTCTTTCTTTCAGGTGGGACGGCATCTTCTCACGTTGCCTAGCTTTGAATTCCGGTGTGGAATCTAGCCAGTGGAAGATGCGCCCCTCAACGCGGCAGTACGGACGCGCTGGCGCTACCCGCCTCCGAAATGGAGGGTTGGTAGTGCTGACAGCACGTCCGCACACACCGCCTAAAGGCGATTAATCACCACAAAAGCGTCAAGACGCTCCTGTTTTATCGGCGCAGACCCAGGCGCTCGATCAGCGAACGGTAACGCTCGATGTCGACGCTCTTCAGGTAGCCGAGCATGTTGCGGCGACGACCAACGAGGATCATCAGGCCACGACGGGAGTGGTGATCGTGCTTGTGGAACTTCAGGTGCTCGGTCAGGTCGGAGATACGACGAGACAGAACTGCAATCTGAACCTCGGGCGAACCGGTGTCGCCCTCGTGGGTTGCGTATTCCTTGATGATTGCCTGCTTGACAGCGGGATCCAGTGCCACTTTTTAACTCCTAGAGTTAGTACCGCATACGTCCCGTACGGACGGTTGCCGCCGGGTGGTGGGCTTACGCCCTGTAATACACGTCGTCTACTGCGGACTGCAGACGCGTTCTTCCCATTCTACGCTACCGGGGCGCTTTCGTGGAAGGGTGAGCAGAAGCCCGGCGGCAGGTAGCTCATCACACTACCGGTCGCCGGGCTTCACAGCCGGGTTCTCGAACCAGGCTCTACATTTTCGGTATTTATGCTTCAGTGCGAGCGCGCACCACCACGAGGCGGTAGTAGCCCAGCAGGAACAGGCACCAGATTGCGCCCATGACCAGCGCTAACTGGGTGTCGGCGAAGAAGCCGAAGAGCACCACGATAAAGATCATGAACGCCAACGCCAGGTAGCTCAGCCACAGGGGCTGGCGCACCGGCTGCGGGTCGGTATCGGCGCCGGTGCGCTTGTATGCGATGTGCGCCAGCAGGATCATAACCCACACGAATACGGTCGCGAAGGTCGCCAGGGAGGCAACCACCTCGAACGCGTTCTCAAAGAGCACGTTCACAATCACGCCGACCGCCATGACCAGCACCATGATGAGGGTGGTCATCCAGGGTGCGCCGTTCTTGGTGACCTTCGCGAAGGATGCGGGGGCGAGGTTCTGCTTCGCCAGGCCGTACATCATGCGGCCAGCACCGTACACGTCCGCGTTCAGCGCAGAGATAGCGGCGGTAATGATGACCACGTTCAGAATCGAAGCAGCAGCGGGAATACCCAGGCCCTCAAAAATCTGCACGAACGGCGAGTTCGCCTTGGTCACCGAGTACCAGGGGTACAGGGACATGATGACCGACAGGGTCAGAATGTAAAAGATGAGGATGCGGAACGGCACCGTGCGAATCGCCTTGGGGATCGAGGTGCGCGGGTCCTTCGCCTCACCGGCTGCAATACCGATGTTCTCAATACCGCCGAACGCAAACATCACCACGGTAAAGCAGGCGAGGAAGCCAGAGAAGCCGTTCGCGAAGAAGCCGCCTTCAAGAGCCCAGAGGTTCGTGACGGAGGGCGCCACAGAGTCGTGCGCCTGCACACCCACGAAGAGCAGAGCGATACCGCCAACAATCATGGCGATAATGGCGCTGACCTTCACGAGCGTGAACCAGAATTCGGTCTCGCCAAACGCCTTGACCTTCGCCAGGTTGATGGCGAGCAGAATCAGCAGGACTGAGACAATCCAAATCCAGGAGGGGCTGTTCGGGAACCAGAACTTCATGTACACGGCAAAAGCGGTGACGTCCGCGATAGCGACCAGCGCCATTTCCAGGGCGTAGGTCCAGCCGGTCACGAAACCAGCCCAGCGTCCAAGGTAGCGGGTCGCGTATTCAGAGAACGCACCGGAAACCGGGTGCGCCAGGGCGAGTTCGCCCATTGCGCGCATCACCATGAACACTGCCGCGCCGCCAATAACATAGGCAAGCAGCACGGAGGGGCCCGCCAGCTGAATGGCGGATGCCGAGCCGTAGAACAGGCCCGTACCAATGGCGGAGCCGAGGGCGATGAACATAATGTGGCGCAGGGAGAGTCCACGCGCTAGCTGCGGGCTCTCGGAGGATGCCGCTCCCTGCTGTACCGGGGTTGAATCCGGGGTGGTATTCATCTTCTTCTTTTCCTTTACCTCGTGGGGTGTACCCGCCGGTGGCGGGGAAACTTATCGGGCGGTGCCGCGGCTCAGCAGGTTACTGAGAGCGGTACCGGTTGATTCACTCCCCATCGAGTGATGGGGCGTTACGCGGAAGGGGTTGCCTTCGCACGTCGCCCCGGCGCATCCCCACCCAACCGGTACGGCGGGAGGGAATACAAAAGACGGCGGGAAGGCAACGTTGCCTTTCCGCCGTCTTTTCGTCAAAGACTACTTCTGTCGCTTACGTCCAATGACGATAGAGCACAGAGCGGTTGCAGCAGTCACGGTGTAGACTGCAGGCCACGCGCCAAGCTTCTTGGCGAGCGGATGAGCGGCGCCGAACGCGCCGAGGTAGACAGCGGTGAGGAAGGTGGCACGGCCTGCGCCAGCCTTACGCTTCCAATTCTTGTAAGCCACGGCACCGCACAGTGCCAGGACAGCGCCACCGAGCGGGCGAACGCCAGTGCTGGTAGCAACCTTGTAGCCACCGAGCAGGCCGGTGACGGAGGCGAGAGTCGGACAGAACTTCACGACGTACTCCTCTGTGAGATCGGATAGTTTCCTCATTCATAGTACTCCACGACACACAGAATGTATATTCACCACGGTTAATATTTCTGCATTTCTCACGGTTCAGGCGTAAAACCGGGTACAAAAAGACCGGTACAAAAAGGCCGGGGCGTGAACCCATCAGGTCCACGCCCCGGCACTTCACGCGGCACTTCAAACGGTGGGCTCAAATTCGCATCTCACTGCAATCCAGCCGCGTGTTCTAGAGCTTTAGAGAGCCAGCTCCAGCGCCTCCAGCTGCGCCTCGGTCCACAGCTCAGCAGCCAGCTGCAGAGCGTAACGAGCCGAACGAGGAGCCACAATATCCATCGCCAGGTGGAAGTCCTGGTCAGCCTCCGGGCCGCACAAATCAGACACGCAACGTACACCGATAAACGGAATCTCGTAGTTGTGGCAGACCTGCGCAATAGCGGTGGTCTCCATGTCGGTGCTGATCGCACCCTCGAACGCCTCGCGGGTGTCCTTCACGTTGTGGGCGGTTACAAAGGAGTTGCCCGCCAGCATCTGGCCGCGGCGCACCTCCCACGCGCTCTCAGCCTGCTCACGCACCGGCTCCAGCGCGGCGAGCGCATGCTCCAGAGCGTCCTGCCACTCATCCGCCTGACCGTCGTAGCTTTCGGGCATGCCCGGAACCTGGCCGCGCGCGTAACCGAACGCGGTCGCATCGGCGTCAGTGTAGGTGTAGTTCTCGCCAATCAGCACGTCACCCACGTTAATGCCGCGAGCCAAACCGCCGGCGGTACCTGCGCTAATGACGCCCAGACAGTTCGAGGAGTAGCTAATCGCCTCGGTCACGGCGCTCGCCGCGTTCACCAGACCAATCTTGGAGCGAACCAGCAGCAGCGGCACCTGATCCTCGCCCACCTGCAGGTAGCGCGGGTGGAACTGGGCGGCACCCTCGGTGAAGGAGGGCTGCAGCTCCTCGGTCACCTTCAGGAACGGCGCGAGCTCCTCATCCATCGCCACCTGAATAATGATGGCGTTAGACATGCCGTCCATCAGCTCAAACATGCTGTTGAACGCCTCAGCCGGGTCAAAAGCGTTCGGGTCAAAATCCACCGGGTTGAAGGCGGATGCGAAAGCGTCAGGAATCTGTGCACTCATTACGCCATCACCTGCGCCCACTCATCGCGTGCCGCGAGGAACTCGCGTGCCGCAGTCTGCGCACCCTCGAGGGTGTGGTTAGCGCCCCAACCACACTGCACCTCGTTCGCCGCCGGAACCTCGGTCGCGTTGAGGATATCGTTGAGGGTTGCTTCCAGAATCGGGAAGAACTCCTCGGGCTCCAGGCCCAGGGTCAGCGCATAGAAACCGGTCTGGCAACCCATCGGGGAGAAGTCAATCAGACGGTCGGTGTGGTTGCGCATGTGCTCAGCGCTCAGGTGCTCGATGGAGTGCACAGTCGGCATTTCCAGGTGCGCGGTGTTCGGCTGGGTGAAGCGGATATCGTACTTGATGAGGGTGTCGCCACCGGGCAGAACCTTGCGGTCCGCGATACGCACGTAGGGTGCTGCTACGGCGCGGTGGTCAAGGTTGAAGGATTCGACGTTCATTTTTTCCATGACTCTATCTTCTCTTAAAACGGGAGCGACTAAAACAGGGGTGCCGTACGGCAGGTAGCCGAGCCGGCGCATAAAGGAGGGTACGCAAAAGCCCCGACGGCAGATCCGAAAATCTGCCACCGGGGCTGCAAAGCCGTTAAAGGCAAAAGCTATGAGTGCAGGATGTCGCTCTTAGAGGCCGGGCTGCTTCACTTCCGCCTGCACCGGGCACTCCGGCGGGCAGTAGTTCTTCGCATCCTCAGCCAGCACCTCGCGGGTCTGCACCACGTCATCGTTAATCTGCTCAATCAGCGCTTCAACGCCGGTGTACGCGACCATGGGGCGCAGACGCTTCACAAACTCAATGAGCACACGCTGACCGTACAGGTTGAAATCCTCCACGCGCTCTTCGGGGCGGTCAATCACGTGTGCCTCAACCTGACGGTGCTCAATACCGTCAAAGGTGGGGTTCGTACCCACCGAAATAGCGGAGGGGTGACGGTTACCGTGTTCATCCACGAGCCAGCCGGCGTACACGCCGTCGGCGGGAATCAGGCCGCGCGCCTCAAGCTCAAGGTTCGCGGTCGGGAAGCCCAGCTCGCGGCCGCGCGCCAGACCGTGCACAACCTCGCCAGCCATCATGTGGTGGCGGCCCAGCAGCTCGGTTGCGGCGGGCATATCGCCCTCCAACAGCAGCTGGCGGATGCGGGTCGAGGAGCAGCGGGTGTTCTCATCCACCATCAGATCCTCAACGACCACGACCTCAAAGCCGTACTTCTCCCCCAGCTCACGCATAGTGTTCAGGTCGCCGGAGTTGTTCTTGCCAAAGCGCACGTCGTCACCAATGACCACGAAACGCGCGTTCAGCGCATCCACGAAGGTGGTCTTCACGAACTCCTCGGGGGTCTGCGCAGCGAACTCCAGGTTGTAGTTCAGCAGCAGGTAATCGTTCAGACCCAGCAGGCACATGAAGTAGCGGCGCGAGCCCTGACCCATAATGTCGTGGTGGGCCGCCTCGGGACGGTGCACCTGCATCGGGTGCGGGTCAAAAGAGACCGCGATAGAGCTCAAACCGTGCTCTTCAGCAAGGGAGACCACGCGCGAAATCACGCGGGCATGTCCACGGTGCACGCCGTCAAAATTGCCGATGGTCACGACCGAGGGGCCGTAGCCGGCGGGGACCTCGCTCAAAGCGGTGTAGAGGGTCACGGGCTCTCCTGAAAAAGATAAATGTACCTATCCATCCTAGACCACAGGCGGCAGGATGCAGAATTCAAAACGGGAATCAACAGGGAATGGGACGGTGCCCCTCGCAGGCGATGCCCTCTCCCCTGCCGTCACGGAGTCTGGAGGCGCCTCCGGCACACGTCGAGGCACACGTCGAAAGAGCCGCACCGTGCGAACCCCGCCCATACAAAAGCCCGGGCAGGCACCCCACCGTGTGGCAGGAACCTCCCCGGGCGTTAAGACTACTTACGAGCCTGGTTACGAGAAGCCTTCAGCATCTCCTCGCGAATCTTATTGGACTTGTTAATCCAGCCGTACCAGACCAGCAGGCAGGGCGGAATCACAAGCTCAGTCACCATCAGCACGATCAGCGACCAGTGCGGGGTGCCGAAGAACGCCCACGACAGGATACGACCCACGCCGCCCAGGAAAACCACCAGGCAGGAGAACGCAAGCATGTTCACCCACTTGAACTTCAGTGCGATAAACACGAAGGACAGGCCCACACCCACATAGGTTGCCGCGAAGAACACGTAGTTCGACTGCACCGAGGGGTTCGCAAAGTCCTGAGGCGCATCCGGAATCACGCGGATACCGCCCAGAACCTGCCACACACCGTACGCAATCATGAACAGACCGTACAATGCCACCGCCGCACGGAACGCCGCACGGTTCTGAGGCTTAGCCGCCTCCTCAATGCTCTTGGGGCGGGCAAACGCCTCGCGGGTTGCCTTCTTCTCAGCCTTCTTAGCCGCCTTCTGCGACGCCTTATCGCCGGCAGCCGGTGCGCTCACGCGAACACCCTCGGGGGTCTTCGCCGCAGAAATAGGCTCAGCGGTCTTAGCAGTACCTGCCTTCGCAGCAGCTTCAGTCTGTGCAGACTCTACGCGCGGTACCGGCGCGGTACGAGGCTCACTCGCCTTCTTAGCGGAGCTCTGGTTCTCGCTCATCTTCTCTCCTTCAGCAGGGCCGGGCGGCACCCGCACGAGTAGTCATGTGTGTTCAGGGTTGTATCAGTTAGCGCGTTGAATGAGGGCGCACGTTCAATAGGCGCTGAATCAATCAGGCTTGAGGAATCAGGCTTAGGCAGGTGCAAATACCGAACCCTCTTCGCCCATCATAATGCCTCAACACCTAGTTGAAGGAACGATTCGCCTCAAAAACCAGCACCGGGGCGGCCTGCACCTTCCCGCGCTGCTTCTTGTTCTCCAGCAGGGCGACCAGGGTACCGTCCGGGGCGAAGCCCGCCACAATACCCTCAACGCTGGCATGCTGCACGGCGCCGGACTCATCCGCGCTCGCGTGCACGGAACGCTTCACCACGGAACCGTCGCCGCTGGGGCTAATACGGCGGCCGTAGGAAATATCGCTCGCCTCCGCAGCCGTGAGCTCACGCGCACCAAAGATACGGCGTGCCGCCTCCTCCAGGGGCAGTAGCGGCAAATCTTCCAGCGGCGCCTCCGACTCTTCGCGGCGCTGCTTCAACTGCGCCAAATCGGCGGCATCCTCAAGCACCACAGCACCCACACGGGTACGGCGAAGAGCCGTCAGGTGACCGCCAGTGCCCAGAATCTTGCCCAAATCACGCGCCAGGGCACGAATATAGGTGCCAGAGGAACACGAGACCGTCACCTCGCAGTCAATCACGGGAACCGAGGTAGCCGCGTGCTCCCCCTCATTCTCGGGATCCTCGATGACATACTCGGCAAAACCGTCAGTCACAGAATGCACCGTGAACTCGCTAATCGTCACCGGACGCGCCGCCAACTCAACCTGCTCACCGCTACGCACACGCGCATACGAGCGAACACCGTTGATCTTGATAGCGGACACCGCAGAAGGAACCTGCAGAATATCGCCGCTGAGCTGCGCCACAGCCTCCAGGATGCGCGCACGCATCTGCTCAGCGTCCATACCGGTCAGCGCCTCAACGGCATCCGGATGCGCGGCGGTGTGCTCGCCCTCGGCGTCCTCAGTCAGCGTCTCAATGCCCAGGCGAATCGTCGCGTCATAGGTTTTGTCCTGACCGACCAGGTAGGTCAGCAGCTTGGTCGCCTTATTGATGCCCAAAATCAGCACACCGGTCGCGGCGGGATCCAGCGTACCGGCGTGACCAACCCGCCGGGTGCCAGCAATACGACGCATCTGAGAGACTGCGTCGTGGCTGCTCATCCCGGCGGGCTTATCAATGACCATCAGGCCGGACGGGCCCTGAGGTTGCTTCTTCGCCACTTAGGCGTCCTCACCCTCGGCAGGCTCATCCTTCTTGTAGGGGTCAGCCTCACCAGCGTACTCGGCGCCCTCAGCAGCGGCTGCCAGGGCGGCGTCGCGCTCGCGAGTCTCACGCAGAAGCGCCTCAATGTGGAAGGCGTTCTCGGGAACCTCGTCAGCAACGAAAGTCAGGGTGGGGGTCAGGCGGGCAGTAATGTTCTTACCCACCTCGGCGCGCAGAATACCCTTAGCGGATTCCAGCGCCTTCTTGGTGTTTGCGGCGTCCTCTTCGGAACCGAACACGGTGTAGTAGAGGGTTGCGTGCTGCAGGTCGTTGGTCACGCGGGCGTCGGTAATGGTCACAAAACCGAGGCGGGGATCCTTAACACGACGCTCCAGCGCCTTCGCCACAATTACCTTGATGCGGTCGGCAAGTCGTGCCGCACGGGCTGCATCAGCCATGTGTTTCTCCTTGAAATCTCGTGGTGCTTCCGCGAACACTCGAGGTGCCGCGGAGGCGTTCCAGGTAATGCGGAAGCGCCCGCCCCGCCAGCCTCCGCCCCGCCAGCTCCAGTTTTAGAAGCCTGCGGGTGCGGGAGCACTAGCGGGTGACGGGCGCATCAGCGTGTGAGCCTTAGACACGCGGCTTTTCGCGCATCTCCCAAGTCTCGATAATGTCGCCTTCCTTGATGTCGTTGAAGGAGCCGAGGCCAATACCACACTCGAAACCTTCGCGAACCTCGGTAGCGTCGTCCTTGAAACGACGCAGCGACTCGATGATGAGGTTGTCTGCCACCACGGAACCGTCGCGCACCAGGCGTGCCTTGGCGTTGCGCTTGATGATGCCGTTCTTGACGATCGAACCTGCGATGTTGCCCCACTTGGAAGAGCGGAAGACCTCGCGGATCTCTGCGGAGCCGAGCTCCACTTCCTCGTACTCGGGCTTGAGCATACCCTTGACGGCCTGCTCAATTTCCTCAATCGCACGGTAGATGACCGAGTAGAACTTCATCTCGACGCCTTCGCGGTCGGCAAGTTCTGCAACGCGCTCTGCCGGGCGGACGTTGAAGCCGATAATCACCGCGTTGTCCACGGTTGCCAGGTTCACGTCGTTCTGGGTAATAGCACCCACACCGCGGTGAATGACGCGCAGCTGAACCTCGTCGCCACCGGCGTCGATCTTCATCAGGGACTCTTCCAGTGCTTCCACAGCACCGGAGACGTCACCCTTAATAATCAGGTTCAGGGTGTCCATCTTGCCCTCAGCCACAGCGGCATCGAAGGACTCCAGGGTCACGCGCTTACGACGCTTAGCCAGCTGAGCGTTACGATCAGCAGCCTCACGCTTCTCAGCAATCTGACGAGCGGTACGCTCTTCCTCGGTGGAGAGGAAGGTGTCGCCTGCACGAGGAACGGTGGACAGACCCAGCACCTGAACGGGGCGGGACGGGCCAGCTTCCTTCACAGCCTGACCGTTCTCATCGAACATTGCACGAACACGGCCGTGAGCAACACCGGCAACGATAGCGTCACCGACGCGCAGGGTACCGGACTGAACCAGGACGGTGCAGACCGCGCCGCGGCCCTTGTCCAGGTTTGCTTCAATAGCAACGCCGCGTGCTTCCTTGTTCGGGTTAGCGGTCAGTTCGAGCACGTCAGCGGTCAGGGTGACAGCCTCAAGCAGCTCGTCGATGTTGGTGCCGTTGCGAGCAGAGACATCCACGAACATGGTGTCGCCACCGTACTCTTCGGGGATCAGACCGTACTCGGTCAGCTGGCCACGAATCTTGTCCGGGGACGCGCCTTCCTTATCAATCTTGTTCACAGCAACCACGATCGGCACGTTAGCTGCCTGTGCGTGGTTCAGTGCTTCAACGGTCTGGGGCATAACGCCGTCATCCGCTGCGACCACGAGGATCGCCACGTCGGTGACCTTCGCACCACGGGCACGCATAGCGGTGAACGCCTCGTGACCGGGGGTATCGATGAAGGTAATCGCGCGGTCTTCACCCTCAACGGTGGTGTGGACCTGGTATGCACCAATGTGCTGGGTAATGCCGCCGGCTTCACCCTCAATGACGTTGGTGTTACGGATAGCGTCCAGCAGGCGGGTCTTACCGTGGTCAACGTGACCCATGACGGTAACGACCGGGGGACGGACCTCCAGAACATCCTCGCCCTCAGCTTCCGCTTCGGCTTCGAGGTTGATGTCGAAGGACTCGAGCAGCTCGCGCTCCTCATCCTCCGGGGAAACAATCTTGATGACGTAGCCCAGTTCAGCACCCAGCAGCTCGAAGGTCTCCTCGTCCAGGGACTGAGTCTGGGTAGCCATCTCACCCAGGTGGAAGAGAACCGTAATCAGCGATGCCGGGTTTGCGCCAATCTTCTCAGCGAAGTCCATGATGGACGCGCCGCGGCGCAGACGAATCTCGGTCGAGCCGTCGCCGCGAGGAACAACCACGCCACCGGGTGCCGGTGCGTTCAGCTGCTCCTGCTCATGGCGGCGAGCTGCCTTGGACTTGCGGCCCTTACGCTTGGAGCCGCCGCGACCGAATGCACCCTGTGCATTGCCGCGACCGCCGGGGCCGGGACGACCCGGGCCACGGTTGAAGCCGCCGGAACCGCCGCCGCGACGTGCGCCGCCGCCGCCGTTACCGCCGCCGTTGTTGGAACCGGACGCGCCGCCACCAACGTTGGAAACCTTAGGCATCATCGAGGGGTTCGGGCGTGCGCCGCCACCAGCCGGACGGGGTGCACCGGGACGTGCGCCACCTGCCGGGCGGGGACCGCCGTTACCACCGGGACGTGCGCCACCTGCGGGGCGGGGACCGCCGTTACCGCCGGGGCGTGCGCCACCGTTGCCACCGGGACGACCGTTACGTGCCGGACGGGGACCGCCGGAACGCTGGGAGTCGCCGCCGTTACGCTTCATACCCTGCTGGGATGCGAAGGGGTTGTTACCGGGGCGAGGACCGGGCTTGGGGCCGGGCTTCGGAGCGGCAGGCTTGGGTGCTGCCGGCTTCGGTGCAGCCTCGGGGCGTGCCATGCCCTGCTGGGATGCGAAGGGGTTGTTACCCGGGCGGGGGCCGCCGGGCTTGGGTGCTGCTGCCGGCTTTGCGGCGGGCTTAGCCGCTGCAGGCTTGGGAGCTGCGCTCTCAGCTGCTGCGGGCTTAGCTGCAGGCTTGGGTGCCGGCTTAGCGGCAGGCTTTGCCGCTGCGGGCTTGGGGGCTGCCGCAGGCTTAGCGGCGGGCTTTGCCGCTGCAGGCTTGGGAGCCGGCTTAGCAGCCGACTCTGCGGGAGCTGCTGCCTTTGCGGCAGGCTTAGCGGCTGCGGCGGGGAATTCCGCGCGCAGCTTCTTCAGAACCATGGGGTTCAGGGTGGAAGAGGAGCTCTTAACGAACTCGCCCATATCCTTGAGCTTGGCGATAACTTCCTTGGAAGGTACGCCTACCTCTTTAGCAAACTCGTGTACTCGAGGCTGAGCCAAATTTTCTCCATTCCCGGTCCGCACCGGGAATGGTGCGGACACTAATGTTTACGGGGTGCACGCCCGAAGGCGCGCCAATTCGTGAAATTGCCGGTGGGTGAGCACGAAAGGGTACTCATTTCGCGGCACTCATTAGATATCCATCAGTTTTCTGACTCGCTTTCAGATAAGAAGTCGTCAAACTCGTTGACTTACAGAGGGCATATACCCGAAAAGCGTCTACGAGGGGGTCGAGTCCGCAATCACGGCTCGAATCTGCTCGCAGCACGCCTGCAGCTGGGTTGCAGGGACCGCTTTTTTGAAGGCGCGTGCCAGACCGTTCTTCTTCTGCAGAGCGGCTACGCACTTTTCGCTCGGGTGAATCCAAGCGCCTCGTCCGGGCATAGTTCCCGCCACATCGGGCTGATAGGGCGGGGTGTCCGTCTGCTCGGTAGCAGACGTGACGGGTGTGCGGGCGATGCGCAGCAGGTTACGCTGTTCATCGCGGGCACGGCATCCGATGCAGGTGCGGACCGGTCCTTCAAACGCTTCGGAGGTTGCAGTGAGGTCGTGATTGCTCATGGTCCTCTCCCCTCTCTAGCGTGTGTGCAGAACCGTGTTCGCGGTGCATTCATGATGCTCAATCCGGTGTGTGCGAGGGCGCGTTAAAGCGCCCGGTTACACACCGGCACATCTTAATAGTGTATCCCGTTTTTAAGAATCATGGGCAAAACTGTGACGCAGGCGCAAGAACACCGGGCACGTACCTGCCCGATATCTTGCGCCTGCATCAAAAGGATATGCCGCGGGATACGCCCCTCACCGGGGCTAATGCTTATTCAGCGTCCTGTGCGGACTCTTCTGCAGCTTCTTCAGTTGCCTTCTCAGCGGAAGCTTCTTCAGCCAGGCTACGAGCCACGCGAGCCGCAACCTCTTCCTCAGCACGAACCTGAGCGTACTTGGACTCGGAGAGAATGTCGATACGCCAGCCGGTCAGCTTCGCAGCCAGGCGGGCGTTCTGACCCTCGCGACCGATGGCCAGGGACAGCTGATCGTCCGGAACCACTGCACGAGCGGAGTACTCGCGCGGGTTCGCAATAATGACCTCGGTGACCTTAGCCGGGGACAGCGCCGCCGCGATGAAGGTTGCCGGATCGGTCGAGTAGTCGACAATGTCAATCTTCTCGTCGTTCAGCTCGGCTGCAACCGCACGCACGCGGGCACCCATATCGCCGATGCACGCACCCTTAGCGTTAATGGTCGGGTTCTTCGCGGACACAGCGATCTTGGAGCGGTGGCCAGCTTCACGTGCGATGGAGTTAATGGACACCAGGCCCTCAGAAATCTCGGGGACCTCGTGCTCGAACAGGCGCAGAACCAGGTTCGGGTGCGAACGAGAAACCACAATCGAGGGGCCCTTAGGACCGCGGCGAGCCTCCACCAGGTAGGCGCGCAGGCGGGTACCGTGCGGGTACTTCTCGCCAGGAACCTGCTCGTTGCTGGGCAGAACAGCTTCAACGGTGCCCAGGTCAACCTGAACCATACGCGGGTTGTTGCCCTGCTGAATCACGCCGGACACCAGGGTGCCCTCACGGTCCTTGAACTCGCCCAGAACGGATGCGTCCTCAGCGTCACGCAGACGCTGCGACAGCACCTGACGGACGGTTGCGGCAGCGATACGGCCAAAGTTGTTCGGGGTATCGTCGAACTCGTCAATCTTCTGGTTGTCCTCATCAAGCTCAGGAGCCAGAATGACGAACTCGCCGGTAGTACGGTCGATGACGGCACGAGAGCCCTTAATAGCGCCGGGCTGCTTCATGTACGCGAGCAGCAGGGCGTTCTCAACCAGGGTGAAGAGCTCCTCCATGACGAGAGAGCGCTGCTTCGCCAATGCGCGCAGTGCGCCCAGGTCAATAGTTTTAATATCCTCCACGCTTTTCAGCCTTTCCCAGTTAGCACGGCGCCGGGACGCTCTCCGCGCCCCGGCTCCCGAACGGTATATACCTGGCACGGAGCACCCCGTGCCTGAAGCTTTAATAACTCTATTCTACCGGCTCAGCAGGCGAATTGAAGTCAATCTCGACGTGAGCAGAAGCAATATTTTCCCACGGAAGCAAAGACGGCTCGTGGTACGACTCCTTCTGGCCCTTCTTCGTATTCTTCTTACGAGCCAGCACCGGACCCTCATCCTGCACCTCGTGCAGACGTGCCAGATACTCGGTGCCGTCGGGTGCGGTCACCGCAATCAGACGGGTACGGGCACGCTCCCAGTGGCGGCGCTCGGTCAGGGCGCGGGTAGCGCCGGGCGAGGACACCTGAAGCTCGTAGGGGAAGAACTCGTCGTTCTCATCCGCACGGTCCAGCGCGCTCGAAATCGCACCGGAAATCTCCGCCAGAGAATCCAGCGACAGCGAATCGGTACGCTCAGCGGTGTAGTCCACCGTAATCTTCACGGTACGGTTCGCCGCCGGGCCCGAAATCTTCAGACCCTCCAGCACCAGCGAGAACTCGGAAATCACCGGGGCAATCGCCTCGGCAACCTCCTCCTCACGGATCGCGCGGGTACCCACGCGCACCGGTGCCTCCACCACGGGCTCACGCTCAGCGCGAGTACGGGAAGTGTTCACACCGTTTGCCACGCGGGATGCGGCACGGCGAGCGCGCGCATTCGGGGCGCTCTTCTTAGAGCCAGAACGCTTCGGCTTATACGCCACGATTACGCTCCCTTGACCTCTGCGATGACCTCAGCCACCGCGTTCTCAACGGACACCTCACGAGCTTCACCGCTACGGCGGTCCTTCAGCTCGAGCACGCCGTCCTTGAAGCCGCGACCAATCACCAGGATGGTGGGCACGCCCAGCAGCTCGGCGTCGCCGAACTTCACGCCGGGGCTGGTCTTGGGGCGGTCGTCCAGCATGACCTGCAGGCCGGCAGCTTCCAGGGATGCGCTGAGCTCTTCAGCGTACTCGTGGGATGCTGCGTCCTTGCCGGTGATGACAATGTGCACGTCTGCCGGTGCCAGGTTACGCGGCCAGATCAGGCCCTTCTCGTCGTGGTTGCCCTCGGCGATAGCGGCAAGTGCGCGGGTCACGCCCACGCCGTAGGAGCCCATGGTCACGGTCTGCAGCTTGCCGTTCTGGTCCAAAACCTTCAGGCCCAGTGCCTCGGCGTACTTGCGGCCCAGGGCGAAGATGTGGCCCATCTCGATGCCGCGGGCTGCCACCAGCTCGCCGGAGCCGTCCGGTGCCGGGTCGCCTTCGCGCACCTCGCACGCCTCAATGACGCCGTCGGCGGTGAAGTCACGGCCGAAGACCAGGTTCGCCACGTGCTTGCCCTCTTCGTTCGCGCCGGTGACCCAGCGGGTACCGCGCACCACGCGGGGGTCAACGAAGAAGGGAATGCCGGTTGCGGAAGCTACCGCATCCTCGTCCTCGGAGTGTGCACCGAGCAGGGGTGCATCCAGGCTCAGGCCGGGGCCAATGTAGCCCTTGACCAGCTGCGGGTATGCCTTCAGGTCCTCTTCGCTGGCTGCCTCAACCTCAACCTCGCCGCCAATACCCATCAGGGCACCGATGTTGACCTCAACGCGGCCCAGGTCCACGGCACGGTCGCCGGGAACGCCCACGGCGAAGACCTTACGCTCGCCGGAGGGGGTGATGACGGTGCCGAGGAAGCACTTGAGGGTCTGCGAAGCCTCGATGGCGCCGCCGGTCACCTCGGTGTGCAGTTCGTTCATGCGCTCCACCAGGGTCTCAATGGTGGCAGAGTCGGGGGTGTCCAGGATGACTGCCGCCGGGGTGTCCTCGGTGATTTCGATTTCCTCGGGAACCACGGTGGTCACAGCCTCAACGTTTGCCGCGTAGCCGCCTGCCGAACGCACGAAGGTGTCCTCACCGATGGGGGTCGGGTGCAGGAACTCTTCACTGCGGGAGCCGCCCATCGCACCGGACTGCGCGGTCACAATGACGATCTCCAGGCCCAGGCGCTCGAAGATGCGCTGGTAGGCGGCACGGTGCGCCAGGTACGCCTCGTTCAGGCCCTCATCGTCAATGTTGAAGGAGTAGGAGTCCTTCATGACGAACTCGCGGCCACGCAGCAAACCCGCGCGGGGGCGCGCCTCGTCGCGGTACTTGGTCTGAATCTGGTACAGGGAAACCGGCAGATCCTTGTAGGAGGAGTACAGGTCCTTCACCAGCAGGGTGAACATTTCCTCGTGGGTGGGTGCCAGCAGCATGTCTGCACCCTTACGGTCCTTGAGGCGGAAGAGGTTGTCGCCGTACTCATCCCAGCGGTTAGTTGCCTCATAGGGTTCGCGGGGCAGCAGCGCGGGGAAGTGAACTTCCTGCGCGCCGATAGCGTCCATCTCTTCGCGGATGATGTTCTCGACCTTGCGCAGTACCTTCAGGCCCAGGGGCAGCCAGGTGTACACGCCGGGGGCTGCGCGGCGGATGTAACCGGCGCGAACCAGCAGCTTGTGGCTGGCGACCTCGGCATCTACGGGGTCCTCGCGCAGAGTGCGCACGAAGAGGTTGGAAAGGCGAAGTACCACGATTCTCCTTGAAAGGTCGATAGGTTTAGCTAGGGTGCCCGAGGCTCACCGGGTGAGCCGTAAATAGGCACAGTCGTCTTTAATTTTATAGCGTTTTAGGGTTCAGCGTGTTTAGCGCTCGAAAATGATGGTCGAGAACTGCCCAATCTGCTCCCAACCGGTCCCCCGATACATGGCAAGCGCGCGGGCATTGTAGTCGTTCACGTACAGGCTCAAATGCGGGTAGTGGCGCTGCAGAATCTGCGCGGCGGCGGCAAAGAACGGCTTAGCCAGCCCGTAGCCGCGGTAGTCCGGGTGCAGCCACACACCCTGCACCTGCGCGGCGTCCAGGTTCACGATGCCCGCATCCGCCTTGAAGATGACGCGACCGTTCACGTCGGTGACAATGGCGCTACGCTGACCGGCAATGAGCGTGCGCAGGCGCGCCGCGTAGCCGTCGCCGTAGCGGGCGATCGGGTCGAAGCCGACCTCCTCGGTGAACATGGCGGCTGCGGCGGGCAGCAACTCCCCCAGGTCGGCGGAGGTGGCGAGGCGCGCATACCCGGCAGACTCACCGATGAGTTGAAAAGCACCGGTGGGGGCATCGGCAGGTTTGAGGGGTGCGGGCAGGTGCTCCGGTAGTTCAGGAAGCTCCGCGTCGTAGAAGCGGGCAAGGTTCTTTTCCGGCGGCAGGTACAGCAGCGGCTGTACGGGACGCTCCGATAGAACCCGCGCACGGTGATCGCACCCATCACGCAGGCTCGGCTGCAGCATCTGCAACAGCGAGTTCTTACCGTCCCGAGTCTGCTCGCACAACTCCTGCATGCGCGTCCACAGGGGCATCACGAAGGCACTCTCACCGAACATGGAATCCAGGCGAGAACCCACCTGCAGCAGCAGCTGAGCCAGCGCGTCACGATGCGCGAGCGCCGTAGCATCCAGGGTGGGGGCGTCCAGGGTGGGGGTATCAGAGGTTTCTGCCTGTTCGGCAACATCATGTTCAGCATGTTCAACGGCGACATGTTCAACCGCGGCACCGCACAGGCGCACAGGCACCACATTCGAGCCCAACAGCAGCACACAGCACAGCTGACCGTCACGCTCACAACCCACAAAACCCTGATAGTAGTGCAGCGGAATACGCGGCGCCCTCACCGGAAGAGGGCACGCCAAATAATGCTCAATGGGGTACAGATTCGGGACCGGGTCGCTGAACAGGACGTCCTCCAGCTCATCGCACCACCGAGCGTCCAGAGCAAATACGTGTTCCTTCACGCGATCAGGCATAGGGGAAGAATCCATCGACGAAGCAGCCCGCCTGCCGCGCTTGGATTTAGCGCGGAAAGAACTTGGGCGAAGAGAAGATAAAAGATTAAGCATGCTGTGTTGAGTGATAGGAGTTGAGCGATAGACAGATGAGTGACGATACGGGGCGTGCCCCGAAAAGTAGCCGAATTATGCGGCCACAGCCAACGGCGACAAGCACAAAGCCTGCCACCACCATAACCGGACATAACCGGAAAAGCGCGGAGGCGCCCCTCACCAGGGCGCCTCCGCGCACAAAGCTAACTAGCTCACCGAAACAGCCGGGGAACCTTCGGGAACGTACTCGCCCGAAGCCTCCATCTCAGCTGCGATACGGGTAGCCTCTTCAATCAGAGTCTCAACGATCTGATCCTCGGGCACAGTCTTAATGACCTCACCCTTCACGAAAATCTGGCCCTTACCGTTACCGGAAGCCACACCCAGGTCAGCCTCACGAGCCTCACCCGGACCGTTCACCACGCAACCCATCACGGCAACACGCAGCGGAACCTTCATGTGCTCCAGGCCCTTAGTCACGTTCTCGGCAAGCTCCCACACGTTCACCTGCGCACGACCACAGGACGGGCAAGAAACGATGTCCAGCTTGCGGGGGCGAAGGTTCAGCGACTCCAGGATCTTGGTGCCCACCTTCACTTCCTCAACCGGAGGAGCAGACAGCGACACGCGGATGGTGTCACCAATACCCTGAGACAGCAGAGTACCGAACGCCACCGAGCTCTTAATAGTGCCCTGGAACGCCGGACCAGCCTCAGTCACACCCAGGTGCAGGGGCCAGTCACCGCGCTCAGCCAGCTGACGGTACGCCTCCACCATCACCACAGGGTCGTTATGCTTCACAGAAATCTTGAAATCACGGAAACCGTGCTCCTCAAAGAGCGAAGCCTCCCACACGGCAGACTCAACCAGAGCCTCCGGAGTAGCCTTGCCGTACTTCTCCAGCAGACGCTTATCCAGCGAACCGGCGTTCACACCAATACGCAGAGAAACGCCGTGGTCCGAAGCCATCTGAGCGATTTCCTTCACCTGGTCGTCGAACTTACGGATATTACCCGGGTTCACACGCACAGCACCGCAACCAGCCTGAATAGCCGCATACACGTACTTCGGCTGGAAGTGGATGTCAGCAATCACCGGAATGCGGGACTGCTTCGCAATAATCGGCAGAGCCTCCGCATCCTTATCGGTCGGGCACGCCACACGCACAATATCGCAACCGGCAGCGGTCAACTCAGCAATCTGCTGCAGAGTCGCACCAATGTCGTGGGTCTTAGTGGTCGTCATCGACTGCACCGAAATCGGAGATTCAGAACCAACACCGACAGAACCCACCTTGAACTGGCGGGTTTTACGACGCGGCGACAGAACCGCAGGAGCGGGCTTCGGCATACCAAGGCTGACCGACAAGGTTTTCCTCCATACATGGGTTGTGAAGGACGTACGACGCATCCTTCGTTCAACTTTTTATTGTGCCACTGACGCGAAAGAAAGCACTAATACGGGTACCCTTACCGCACGTGACAACACACTAAAACAGGGTGATGGGCTTAACAATATCCGCCACAATCAGGATGACGGACATCACAATAAATGCGCCCGCCACCACATACGTCAACGGCAGCAACTTCACCGGATCAAACGGCCCCGGATCCTTACGCCCAGTCAGACGCGCAAAGAAGCGACGCGCACCCTCCCAGAGCGCACCCAACACGTGGCCACCATCCAGCGGCAACAGCGGAATCAGATTGAACGCAAAAAGCATCAGATTCATATTCGCCACCAGCGAGACCAACATCGCAGCCTTCGACTTCAGGTCGATGCGGTCAGTAGCCGTCACCTCACCGGCAATACGGCTCACACCCACCACAGACACCGGCGACTCAGCACTACGCTCGCCACCGGTCACCAGGGTCACCGTCAACTCCCACACACGCTGCGGCAACGAAAGCATCGACGAACCCACACGCGAAAGCGTATCGCCCACCATCGCGGGCACCTCAGTAATAGAACCGGGTACCAACTCACTCGACGGGGAAACACCCACAAAACCGCCGCGAGTCGTCGCAATCGAACCATCAGCGGCACGCGCATACTGGCCCTTACCGTCAGAAACCGGGCGGATCATCTCAACCGGAGTCACCGACAAATTCAGACGCTGACCATCACGCTCCACCGTCAGGGTGCTCGGGTGAGAACCCGCCGCACGAATCGCCGAAGACACAGCCTCCCACGAACCCGTCGACGCACCATTCACAGCAACCACGCGGTCACCCACCTGCACACCAGCAGCCTTCGCAGGCGACGGAGTGGACTTATCCGTACACTCGCCATAGCTAATCGAATCATGAGTGACATTCACGCTCGGCACGCACTCAGACACCGCCGACACCTTATTCGTCACCTGCGCCGTACCAAAACCACAAATCAGCACAGCAGTACACACCACACCAATCAGCAGGTTCATCGTCGGGCCACCCAGCATAATCACCATGCGCTTGAGCACCGGCAACTTATAGAACAGGCGGTCCTCATCACCGGGCTTCAGACGCTCAGCGTCCGCCGCACGCGCCTCCTCAGCCAAGGACGCAAACGGGCTGGTACTGCCCGAATGGCCCTCCTCATGGTGCTCCTTCACCTCAGCAGGGCTCGGCGGGTACATGCCAATCATCGAAATGTAACCGCCCAACGGGATCGCCTTGAAACCGTACTCAGTCTCGCCGCGGCGGAAAGAGAACACGGTCTTACCGAAGCCAATCATGTACTGCGGGACGCGCACATTGAACAGCTTCGCGGGCACCAGATGCCCCACCTCGTGCAGGGCAATCGAGACGGCAATAGCGATTGCCATGAGGATAATGCCCACAGCGTACAGCAGGATTTCCACGCTTTTTCTCGTTTCGGTTCGGGGATACGAAGCTTCTAGGATACTCGCTTAGCCTGTGAAGGCGCCCTCCCCCGCTTTCTGGAGGGGCTGGTTTGGGTGGGATTTGTATGAGATAGATGTGGAGGGACGGTGTTCGTCCTCGCTCCTACAGGGGCACCCGCCCTCGCTTCGCTCCGGGCACCCTGATGTCACGTTCGGACGACACCGCCCCCTCCACGCACGCTAGGCTACCCGAGGTGGCGCGCCGTGTTTTCCGGATGCGCCCTCAGGGTGTCACACGGACGCTCTCCGATGCGGAGCGAGGAAGAACGGAGCGTCCGGGTGACGGGTGCCCCTGCGTAGGCGCGGAGGAAACATGCGGCGTGCCATCCCAACCAGCGAGGCGAGGACGAACACCGCCCCTCCAAACCCTACTCAGCGCGACTAGCCTGCCGCCAGGGTCTGCGCCGGGTCAATACGCGAGGCCTTCGCCGCCGGGTACAGACCAGCCAACACACCAACCAGCGCGCCAGCGCCCAGGCCCAGCAGGATAGTGTCAGCGCTAATAATCGGCGTCCAACGGTTCATCAAAGACACAATCGAAATGCCGTTAACCGCCAGCACAATACCAGCCACAGCACCCAGGATGCCGGTCAGTAGCGCCTCCGCCGAGAACTGCAGCAGAATACCCGAAGGGCGCATGCCAATAGCCAGACGCAAACCAACCTCACGGCGACGCTCCATCACCGCGACCAGGAACGTATTCATAATGCCCATCGCACCAATCACGAGGGTAATAACGCTCATGGCAAGAAGCATGGTGCGCTGCTGCTGGTCTACGGCTTCACGCAGGGTCTTCGGTTCCGGCGGAACACTCACGCTATACAGGGTGGGACGTTCCGGCGAGAGAGCGTACGGCGCTTCCTCCGCGATCTGGTTTGCGGCACCGGCAACAGTACTCACCACAATCTGAGTGGAACGCTTACCGGTCTGCGCTGCCGCGCCACCACCACCGGCGGCGGGCTGTGCTTCTTCAGCATCGGCACCAGGCTTCGCACCCAGTGGCAGGTAGACCGAACCGTACGACAGAGTCAGCGAGGGATTCTCCCGCACCACGCCGATAACGGTGTACGGCTCATCGTGAATATAAACCGTGACCCCGGGGCTATATGGCAGCGCGAGCTGGCGCATCACGCTTTCGCTGAGCACCACAACCTTATCGTTACGCTCCACATGGCCCTCATCGAAGGTGCGACCCCACACCAGCTCGTGACCCTGCACGCTAAAGATGCTGGGCGTTGCCGCCAGAACGGACGCCGTCACGTTAGCGCCGCGCTCGCCAAAGTTGTCGGGGCCGCGCTGAATATCGGTGGATTCATCCAGCTGATCCACCAGCGCGGTACCGGTCACTCCGTTCAGCTGGCTAACACGCCGATAATTCTCACTCGCCGCCAGGCTCAAGAGTTCAGCACGGCTCATGGATTCGGTTCGGGTCGAGCTAATCGTCAGGTGCTTAGCCCTAAAAATGTCGAAGCTGTCCGCCAGCTGCCCAGAAATGGTGGCGGTCAGACCAACAGTCAGCACAAGCGAAGCGATACCCAGAACCACACCAAGCATGGTGAAGATATTGCGCCTCACCCGGTGCACGGTAGCGTCCCAGGCTTCTTTGAGGGAGGCGAGCGCCCAGGGTGCACGCCCGCTCCCCTGCGGCTTAGAGGCTTGTTCCTCAGTAAAGCTAGGCTGGTTCAGATACTCACAGCCGGTCGTTTCCTCCTGCCGCGGCGCCTTCTGCTCGATGAGCTGCCCCTCGTGCATGCGCAGCACCCGGTCGCAGTGCTCCGCCACGAGCGGGTCGTGGGTAATCACAATCGTGCTTTGCTGATTACCCGTGCATTCACGGAGCAGGTCAATCACTTCACGGGTGAGCTCTTCATCCAGCGAGCCGGTCGGCTCGTCACAGAGCAGCAACGCCGGTTCCCCGATGAGCGCACGAGCAATAGCCACGCGCTGCTTTTCACCGCCGGAGAGAGTGGTGATGGGCGCATCCGTCCGGTGGCTCAACCCCAGCAGGGCGAGAGTATCCGCAACACGTTGTGCTCGCTCCGCTTTGGGCACGCCACGGTAGATGAGCGGTAGCTCAACGTTGCGGTACACGTTCTTATGCTCGATGAGGTGGAACGCCTGGAAGACGAAACCGATGTTGTCTAGGCGCGCTTCAGCTCGCTGTGCCGCGGTGAAGGTTGCGGTGTCTGTACCGTCCAGCAGGTAGTTGCCGGAGGCGGGCGTGCTGAGCAGACCGAGGATATTCAGCAGGGTTGATTTGCCGCTGCCGGACGGTCCCAGGATTGCGACGACTTCTCCGTAGCGGACTTTCAGGTCAATATTTTTGAGCACGTCAATTCGAGTGTCACCCTGCATAAAGTGCTGGGACACTCCCTGAATATCGACGCTATAGGCTGGTGGGTGCGCGTGAGCGGCGCGGGAGTCAGTCATGTCTACTCCCTACTTTTTCTCGCGCATGATTTTGACGCTGTCGCCTTCGTGCAGGTCACCGGTGACGGCGTTCTTGCCGTTGGCGTTGCTGATGACGGTAACGGTTACCTCGCGTTCTTCACGTGCCTTCGATCCGTTGGAGCTTTCGGGGCCGAGCACGATGACTCGGGTCTGTCCATCACGGGTGTAGAGCGCCGATGAGGGTACGACCAGGTGCGCTTCGGGGGTTTCTTCGAGGGTGAGTTCCGCGTTGACGGCGCCTCGGAGGCTGTCCGCCTTATCTCCTACGTCGAGGGTGAGGATGCGTTCGCCTTCGGTGCCTCCTGCCGCACCGGCTGCGCCCTTGAGGTTGGAGCCAGCCGCACCTTCTGCGCCATTGACCTGGCGACCGGCCTGGCTGTTGCCTGCGGCACCGGCGGCTTCGGTGGTGTTCCTGTATCCGAGGGTTGCTACGTACTCAGTATCACCGAGGGAGGGCACGGTTACCTTCTGACCGCTACGGGCTTCGGGGGTGAGCCTGCCGGTGGTTCCGGTGCAGCTGAGGGTCTTGCTACCTTCGGCGATGGTGGCTACGGGACCATCTGCGATGGCGCCGGTTGCGCGGGGATTGCCGGTGACAACTCCGGCACGGTTGATGACGAGGAAGTAGCGGGCGGGAATAGGCTGATCAGTCTTGACGTGCGCGTAACCGAGGCTGTCGAGGAGGTTGTTGAGAGCCTCGTAGGTGTCTTCGGTGATGCGCGCGGGCTGCGGACCCTGGCGTCCCATGGCGGTCAGTGCCTCGTTGAGGAGTGCGGCGTCGGGGCCGCTGTCGTCGAGTTTGAGGTCGCGGTAGAGTGCGAAACCGCCGGTGAGGGTGATGAGCGGTTCACCGTTGACTTCTGCGATGAGGGTGCCGTTGCCGACGGTGTCACCGTGTTTGATGGTGATTGCGGTGTACTGCCCTTCCCCGCTGTAGCGCAGCGGGGTTGAGGTGGCGTAGTTCGCGGTGCAGGTTAGGGGCACGGTGGTGCGCAGTTTTTCGCGGGTGACCGTGGCGGTGATGGTGGAGGGGTCCGGAGGTGCCGCTTCCGCATCTTTTTGGGCGGTGGTTTTGATGTTTTGGGCGCTGATGAGCGTACCAACGGTGATGATGAGGAGCAGGGCGATAATGCCGTAGAGCCAGAGGGTTTTCTTCTGGCGGGTGGGGGTGGCGCTCATGGTGTCCCTTCTTTGGGTGCGCGTACGGGAACGCTATTGTCTGTGCCGTTTGGGCTTAGGCGGCGATGCCGTGTGGGGTTAGTTTGTGCCCGGCACGGGGATACGTGCCGGGCACAATACGCTGTGACGAGGTGTAGCTGTTGAAGCTACTCTATACGCCTGTTCCTGGTTAGTCCGGTCTGATTAGTCCGCAGGATTAGCTCAGAATCTTTCGGGCGTTCTCTTCAGCAGTTTTCTTGGCGGTGGTCACCTGTTCGATGAGACCCTGCTCCTTTTCGAGGAATGTGCTCAGGTAAGCGATAGCCATCTTTCGCTGTTCTGCATCTAGCCCGGTTGCTTCGCGGCAGGTCGCGTCGTTAATCGCCAGTTCGTGGGTGTCTTGGTTGTTCTGGCGGTACTGTAAGCGAGCCATATCCGGAGAGGTGTAGTCGCCTCCGAAGCGTTCTTTCATGCACTGTGCCCACTTCTCGGTGGCAGGCCCAAGGTCTTTGGTAATCGCGTCGTTGTTAAGATAGTGAACCGCAGTAATGTAGACCTTTTTTATGGTCGCGCGGGATTCCTCTGAGCCGAAGACTGCGCGGGTGGCTTCTTGTTGGCAACCGCCCTTTCCTTCGGTGCCGTTAAGAGCCTGCATTTCAGCGTCGCTCATAGTACGGCTCTGCTCTTCCAGTTCAGCAGTCACCAAAGAGTAGCGCTCTTTGTATCCGCGAGTGCGGGCATCCGCGACGGTGAGAGGTTCGAAACCAGCGGTCTGTAGCAGCGGGGTTTCAGTTTCTCCGGCAGGAGCCTTGTAGTTCGGGAATCCTCGTTCAGTCATGCACTGGCTCAGGGAGCGCTGGTAGGCACGGACAACGTTGTCAGAAAGTGAGGCGAGGTTCTCTACTTTTTCGATAGCTTGACTATCGGGGCTCGTGGAGGCGCTATACGCCTTCTCAGCGTTAGCGGAAGCCGAGGAGCCGGTACTGGGTTGCCCGGACGCGCAGGAGCTAAGCACCAGGGTCAGCGGGAGTAGAGCCCCGGCGAGGGCTCGTAGGGTGTTCTGTCGACGCATAGGTGTGCACTTCCTCGTGAAATATAGCTGCATCTTTGTCCACTCGCTCAGGGGCTCACCATTGTTTGCCCTTGAGAGAAGATGATTTGAACACTAGCCTACTATGCGCGGGGGGGGGAGGCAAGAGGAACCGGTATCCGTCCTCTCGCCTTATGCAGTGTCTGGGAGGGGCTGGCTGGGGAGGATACGAGGGGCGGTGTCGTCCTCGCCTCGCTGGTTGGGATGGCACGCCGCATGTTTCCTCCGCACCTACGCAGGGGCACCCGTCACCCGGACGCTCCGCTTCCTCCTTGCTTCGCTGCGGAGAGCGTCCGTGTGACACCCTGAGGGCGCTTCCGGAAAACACGGCGCGCCACCTCCGGTAGCCTAGCGTGCGTGGAGGGGCGGTGTTGTCCGTAGTGACATCAGGGTGCCCGAAGCGAAGCGAGGGCGGGTGCCCCTGTAGGAACGAGGACGAACACCAGCTCCTTCACGCCCCATTCGGGAACATGCATCCCCAGAACCGGTTAGTTGCCGGTCATACCCAGCAGCTCATTCGCGCGAACGCGAGCCCAACGCTCCGCGTTCAGCACAGCCTCCAGCGTCAAATCAGCGTCGGAGACAGCCTCAGCGCTGCCGGTGTGCTCCTCCAGCACGCGCGCGACCGAATCGACAATGTCGGTAAAGCGAATCGCGCCCGCATGGAATGCGGCAACGGCTTCCTCGTTGGCGGCGTTGAACACTGCCGGGTGGGTGCCGCCCACCTTACCGGCGTCCTTGATCATGCGCACGGCGGGGAATGCTTCCTCATCCAGCGGCTCAAAAGTCCAGGAAGCCGCCTTCGACCAGTCACAAGCGGGCACGGCACCGGGGATGCGGTGCGGCCAGGTCAGACCCAGCGCGATGGGCAGCACCATGCTCGGCGGCGAGGCCTGCGCAATGGTCGAGCCGTCCACGAACTGCACCATGGAATGCACGATCGACTGCGGGTGAACCGCCACGTCAATACGGTCCAGGTCCACGCCGAACAGGTGGTGGGCCTCGAGCACTTCGAGTGCCTTGTTGACCATGGTTGCCGAGTTGGTGGTGACGACCAGACCCATGTCCCAGGTGGGGTGTGCGAGCGCCTGCGCGGGGGTCACGTCGTGCAGCTGTTCGCGCTTGTAGCCGCGGAACGGGCCGCCCGATGCGGTGAGAATCAGTCGGTCGATTTCTGCGTCGGTTCCGGAGGCAAGCGCCTGCGCGAGGGCGGAGTGTTCGGAGTCGACGGGAACCATGGGGGTGGCCAGGGGTGAGGCGTCGACGGCGGCGCGTACGAGCGGGCCGCCTGCGATGAGGGATTCCTTGTTCGCCAGTGCCACGCGGTAGCCGCTGTTGAGGGCGGTGAGGGTCGGTTCCAGGCCGATGGAGCCGGTGATGCCGTTCAGGACGGTGTCTGCCGGGTGTGCTGCCGCCTGTACGGATGCTTCGGCGCCGTGGGCAATCTGCGGGGTGTAGCCGGTGGCGCCTGCTTCGGAGGCTGCCGCTTCGATAAGTTCGCGGAGGCGCTGTGCGTCTTCTGCGGTGCCGCTGGTGGCGACCAGTTCGGCGCGCACGTGCACTGCTTGGCGTGCGAGCAGTTCGAGGGATCGGGAGCCTGCGGAGAGGGCGACGACCTTCAGCGGTGCGTCGGCGGCGGAGGCGCTGGTACCTTTGAGCGCAGCGAGGTGGTCGATGACTTCCATGGCTTGGGTGCCGATGGAGCCGGTTGAGCCGAGGAGGGTGACGCGCTGCGGTGCGCGGGTGAGTTCTGTGAGGGCGTCGGTGAGGCGGTCGCGGCTGCCGCCGACGCGTGCTGAGGATCCAAACTTCATGGTTCTAGTGTCTCATGAGCTCGCGGGTGTCTCCGGGCGTGTAGCCTCGCCTCGGCGCAGAAGCCACTACGTAGAAGGCCCCAGTACAGAAAACCTCAGCACAGAAGAATCCCCCGCCCTGTCGTACGGGGCGGGGGATTCAACACGTAACGTTTTAGAGCAGGTCCTGCAGCAGCTCAATGCAGCGGTCCAGGAAAGCGTCCACCTGGGATTCCTCGTAGCTGACGGTGCCCGAGGCGGGGCGGAACTTTGCGTGGCGCACCACGGAGGGGTCCAGCGGCTCTTCGCTGTTGAGCTGGGCGTACACGCGGTCGCAGATAGCGTCCACGTCGCCGACGAAGTAGCCCATGTGGCGGCGCTTGCTGGGGCGGCGGAAACGCTCACCGGCGGGGCGTTCCAGACGGCCGGCGAGCAGCTCGCCGGTTTCGACGAGGGAGCGTTCCCAGTTGTCCAGGCCGTACGCCTCAATGTAGCGGCTGCGTTCGAGCTTGGCGAAGCGTTCCTCAATCTTTTCGAGGGCGCGGTCGACCACGTCCAGCTGGTAGCCGCCGGGTTCTTCACGGAAGACGACCTGGCGGATTCGTCGGGAGGTGTAGAGGTCTTCGGGCAGTTCGGAGGCTCCGCTGAGCTTCTCGTAGTCCTCGGCGAGGCGGGTGAACAGGCGGTCTACTTCACTACGCTTGTAGCCAGGTTCGGTTTCTGCTGCACGGGCAAATCCGCCTCCGCGGGTGGTGCTTGCCAAGGTGGGCTCCTCTCGACGATTGAACTTTAAGAATACCAATGCGCAGGCTACCTGACGCAAGGTTGGCGGGCGGTGTCTTAGATATAGCCCCCGTCTTCCTGACCTCTTACGCTCCTACTCAGCGGATCCTACGCCCTAAGCACGATGAGGCGGGCACAGCAAAGGCGGGGCGCCCCTCCCCCACCTGTGAGAAGAAACGCCCCGCCTCCGAGCGATAAAAGCTTGAAGCTTTAGAGCGGCATAATAAACCGGAAAATCAGGCAACCAGCCGCCGCCGCAAAAAGAATCGAGTCCAGGCGATCCATCATGCCGCCGTGACCGGGCAGAATATTCGACATGTCCTTCACACCCATACGGCGCTTGAACACGGACTCCACCAGGTCACCGGCAGTCGACGCAACCACCATGACCGCAGCCAGCGGAATAGCCCAATACCAGGGCGAACCCATGACCGCCAGGGCGATAGCGCCAACCACCGCCGAGCCGACGAAGGAACCAGCCAGGCCCTCCCAGCTCTTCTTCGGGGAGATCTTCGGCGCCATCGGGTGCTTACCCCAATTCACGCCGGCAATAAAGCCGAACGTGTCATTGCAGATGGCCATCAGCAGAATCATGAGGACGCCGCGCTCGCCGTGGTCCGTCTGGAAGTAGACCATGGCGATGCCCAGCATCAGCGGCACCCACAGCAGGGCGAGGGCGCTGCCGCTCAAAGACTTACCCAGTGAGACCTGACGGTCCGCACGCACGAGAGCAGAAGAGAGCAGCAGCACCAGCAGGCTCACCGCCAGGGCGATGCCCAGACCGGTAAAACCGAACAGGTAAGACACCGCCACAATCGCGCCGGACAGGCCACCCAGCAGGTATTCCGGGATGCCGTAGCCGCGGCGGGTGTTGAGCACGTGCCCAATCTCCCAGGCGCCCAGGCCAGCCGCAGCAGCTGCAATCGCCACAAAAATCGGCTGGTAGATCAGACCGAGCACCAACAGCACGCCGAAACCAACACCCACGCCAATGGCGGCGGGCAGGTTACGGCCTGCTTTGGCGCTACGCGACTTCACGGGGGTTACCGCCGCCTGCGGGCTCGACTGTGGAGCCGGCGGCGCGCCTCTCTCTTCTTTCGCTTCTTTGCGTGCACTCATTTGGGGTTTAGACCTCGAGCAGTTCAGCTTCCTTGTGCTTGTACAGTGCGTCGACCTGGTCGATGTGCTTCTTGGTCAGTGCGTCCAGTTCCTTCTCGGCGCGTGCGCCTTCGTCCTCACCGATTTCGCTGTCCTTGACCAGCTTGTCGATAGCGGTCTTAGCGTGGCGGCGGACGTTACGGATGGAGACACGGGACTCTTCAGCCTTGTGGTTGACGAGCTTGGTGTATTCCTTACGGCGCTCAGCGGTCATTTCGGGCATGACAACACGGATAGCTGCACCGTCGTTGCTGGGGTTAACACCCAGGTCGGAGTCACGCAGAGCCTTCTCGATAGCTGCCAGTGCGGTCACGTCAAAGGGAACGATCTTGACGGTACGTGCGTCCTCAACGTTGAAGGACACCAGCTGCTGCAGCGGGGTCGGTGCACCGTAGTACTCTGCGGTCAGGCCGCTGAAGATTGCGGGGTTCACACGACCGGTACGAACCTTAGCGAACTCAGTCTTGGTTGCTTCGATGGTCTTTTCCATCTTCTCGCCGGCTTCGGCAAGGATTTCTTCGATCACGAAAGGATCTCCTTTGTCGGAATTCTGGGGTGCCAGAATTGTCGGTGGGCGCACGCTCAGCCCTCATGATTTCTCACCGGCTCCGCGGCGCATCCGAGGCGAAAACCTTAGGAATAACGCGTAGTCGGCGGGAAAGAGGCGGAACGTCGTATTTGATATAAGTCTAGACGGTACCGGCGGGCATAAGCGAGTTTTAGCGCCTACCCGCGCGGTACCGTCCAGAATAAGTCCGCGCTATCGAGCACGGTCACAATCAGAGGGGGCATCAGGCATGCCCCAACCTAAAAATTTAGGTGTTAGCGAGTAACGAGGGTACCCATCTTCTCGCCCAGAATCGCGCGGGTCACGTTACCCTCGCCCTGCATGCCGAACACGCGCATGGTCACGTTGTTGTCGCGGCACAGGGAGAACGCGGTCTGATCCAGCACGCGAATGTTACGCTGCATCGCCTCATCGTAGGTGAGGTTGTACAGGCGCTCAGCGTTGGGGTCCTTGTTCGGGTCAGCAGTGTAGATGCCGTCCACGCCGTTCTTAGCCACCAGAACCTCATCTGCGTGGATTTCCAGGGCGCGCTGCGCAGCCACAGTGTCGGTGGAGAAGTAAGGCAGACCCGCACCAGCACCGAAAATCACGACGCGGTCCTTCTGCATGTGGCGAATCGCGCGGCGAGGAATGTAAGTCTCAGCAACCTGCGGCATGGTGATAGCGGACTGAACGCGGGTGTCAATACCCTCCTGCTCCAGGAAGTCCTGCAGAGCCAGGGAGTTCATCACGGTGCCGAGCATACCCATGTAGTCTGCACGGGAGCGGTCCATACCCGCCTGAGAAAGCTCAGCGCCACGGAAGAAGTTGCCGCCACCAATCACGATGGAGGTCTCAACTTCGCCAACGGTTGCGGCAATCTGCTTAGCGATGCTGCGCACGACCTCGGTCGAAATGCCAACTTCACCGCCACCAAAAACCTCACCGGAAAGCTTGAGCAAAACGCGGCGGCGGCCGGTCTCGTCACGGTGCATCGGGCGGGGATTCGCTTCAGTCATGGTTCCTCCAGTGGCTTACCTATGGATTGTTATGGGTGATTTGGGCGGGCTCATGCCGCCTAGTCCTTATCAAGGATACAGCAAAGCCGGGTAGCCACCAGTGGTGACTACCCGGCTTCAGGCTATAATCCCAACCTCATACGATTTCCCTTACCGGGAACCCGTAATACGGGAGGGCAGAACTGCAGCGAGTCCTTATGCACCCACGCGGAAACGTGCGAATGCGGTTGCGGTTGCGCCAGCCTCGGACAGAACCTGTGCAACAGACTTCTTGGAGTCCTTTGCGAAGTCCTGATCCAGCAGGGTGTTCTCCTTGAAGAAGCCCTTCAGGCGACCCTCAACGATCTTGTCCAGAATCTTCTCGGGCTTGCCCTCAGCGATTGCGGTCTCGCGAGCAACGCGCTTCTCGGTCTCGATCTGGTCTGCGGGGATGGACTCGGAATCCAGGTACTTGGGGCTCATTGCAGCAATGTGCACTGCAACGTCGTGTGCGATCTCGTCGGTGTTCTCACCGGAGACAGCCAGCAGAACGCCAACCTGTGCGGGCAGGTCCTTGGAGGTCTTGTGCAGGTAAACTGCAACGTTCTCGCCCTCAACGCGTGCAACGCGGCGGACAACAATCTTCTCGCCGAGCAGTGCACCAGCGTCGGTGGTCAGCTCCTCAACGGTCTTGCCCTCGTAGGATGCAGCCTGCAGCTCTTCCAGGGTGGAAGCGTCAGCAGCAATAGCAGCCTCGAGCACGTTCTGGCCGAAAGCGATGAAGGGGTCGGACTTTGCCACGAAGTCGGTCTCAGAGTTGACCTCGATCATGTAGCCAACGCCGTTCTCAACGCGTGCAGCTACCAGGCCCTCAGCGGTTGCGCGACCCTCGCGCTTGGTGATGCCCTTCAGACCCTTAACGCGGATGATCTCGGCAGCCTTCTGCTGGTCGCCGTTAGCCTCGTCCAGAGCCTTCTTGACGTCGAGCATACCTGCGCCGGTCTTCTCGCGCAGTGCCTTGATGTCTGCTGCGGTGTAGTTCGCCATTGTGAACTCCTTGTGTTGCTGTAATAAATCGGGATGACATCCCGGTGGTACAAATGGCGGACGGCGCCGCGCCCAGGTCAGGGCGGGCGCCGTCCGAACGTGGTCCCCACAGGCGGGGGCCACAAAGCATAAAGCTTAGTGGGCTAAGAAAGCTTACTTAGCTGCCTCTTCAGCCTGTGCAGCCTCGTGCTGCTCCAGGAGCTCGCGCTCCCAAGCTGCCATGGGCTCCTCAGCTGCTTCAGCCTTGCCGTTCTTCTTAGCGTTGCGCTCGATCAGGCCGGCTGCCACTGCGTCAGCAATCACGCGGGTGAGCAGGTTGACGGAGCGGATAGCGTCGTCGTTACCGGGGATCGGGAAAGCAACCTCGTCGGGGTCGCAGTTGGTGTCGAGGATAGCAACAACGGGGATGCCCAGCTTCTGAGCCTCGTTAACTGCCAGGTGCTCCTTCTTGGTGTCAACAACCCACAGGAGGGAGGGAACCTTGGACAGGTTGCGGATACCGCCGAGGGTCTTCTCGAGCTTCTCGAACTCGCGACGCATGAGGAGCAGTTCCTTCTTGGTGTAGCGAGAACCTGCTACATCGTCGAAGTCAATCTGCTCGAGTTCCTTCATGCGCTCGATGCTCTTGGAGATGGTGCTGAAGTTGGTCAGCATACCACCGAGCCAGCGGTGGTTCACGTAGGGCATGTTCACGCGGGTTGCCTGCTCAGCGATAACTTCCTGAGCCTGCTTCTTGGTACCCACGAACAGGATGTTGCCACCGTGTGCGACGGTCGACTTAACAGCCTCGTATGCCTTGTCGATGAAGGCGAGGGACTGCTGCAGGTCGATGATGTAGATGCCGTTGCGCTCGGTCAGGATGAAACGCTTCATCTTGGGGTTCCAACGGCGGGTCTGGTGACCGAAGTGAACGCCGGAGTCCAGCATTTCACGCATAGTTACGACGGGCATGTCGTCTCCTTTGTGGTGCCGCGCGGACCTCCCATTCGGGCTAGCCCAACGCGCGCATAGTAGTTATCAGTTTTTCCTGGCGGCGGTTAGCGTTCACGGTTACCCGTTCAGCTCAGGCCCTAACCACCCCGTGTGGGTGGACCGAAGGTCCCTTATCGGCTCCCCGTTTGAGGATGCCGCTCACGCCGCGCGTCGTCAGTGATGCTGTGCGGAATCCCTCGATGAGGGAGAATACCCGCGCAGGCACACTGCAATACGACATTGTACCGTATATTCCGCGATTAATCCGCCGGGTCGGGGTTAAAACCTGTGCGGGCGGTTCGGGTGTGTGCGGGGGCACTGTGGATAACGGATTTTAAGGCGGAAACGGCGGAGTTATCCACAATTTTTCGCGAGGCGCTGCGGGGCGGGGCAATTCGTGATGTGCTCAGAAGATGAAGCAGAACATGAAAAGTTTAGAGTCCGCGCTACGGCGTGCCGTGCTGGTGGCGTGCTGCCTGCTGGGTGTGCTCGTGTGTGCTGGCGGGCAGGGCTACACAGGTGGGCAGGGCTACACAGGTGGGCAGGTCTACACGGGTGGGCAGGTCTACACGGGTGGGCAGAGCTACGCGGGCAGTCAGGGTTATTTGGGCAGTCAGGGTTATTCGGGCTGGATTAGTCCTACAGGCGGGGCTGGTTTTACTAACGATGCCATCTCAAGTGCACAAGCTCCCAGCAGCGCGCACGTTCCCCACACCGTTGAGCTCACCGCGAGCCGACTACGCTACCGCTCCCCCACCTCCGAATCCAGACCGCAGGTAATCCGTCCTTTTGAGAAGCCCGCCCAACGCTGGAGCGCGGGGCACCGCGGCGTAGACCTTGCCGTACCCGAGAACGACCGGCGCGTCTACGCACCGGCACCGGGAAAAGTGGTGTTCAGCGGCACGGTCGTCAACCGCAAAGTACTGGTCATTGCGCATCCGGATGGGCGGCGCAGCACCTTCGAACCCATGGACGAAGCACTACCGGTCGGCACCACCGTTACAGCCGGTGAGGTCATCGGCACCGTCGCAGACGCGGCAGACGGCAACAGCGAGCGCCCCTACCGGCGATGCTCCACCCCCTGCATGTACTGGGGAGTACGACAGGGAGGCGCCCGCGGGGACGGCAGCGGCAAGGACGCCGAGTACATCAACCCCGTGAGCCTGCTGGGTTCGAAGGAGCCGAGTATTCTGCTTCCCGTGCCGGGCGGATACTAGCGGCGGGTACTAGCAGAGACAAGCCGCAGATACAGCTGTGGCCCGTCACCTCCCCAAAAGGAGGCAACGGGCCACAGGAGCCAGCCTAGATTGCGTTCTCTAGCGGTGCGCTAGAGGCGGCTGATTACTGGAGGATGTCACCATCATCAGCGCCGAACTGGTTCGGCTGTACAGGCTGCTGGGCAGTCTGACCGGGTTGAACCGGCTGAGTGGGCTGAGTCGGCTGGGTGGGATATGCAGACTGGGCGGCCTGCGCATCGTACGCGGGCATTGCTTTGGTCGGTTCATTCTCGCCGTAGTTCAGGCCGTGCTGCGGGGTGAACACCTGAGTCGGCGAATCATCACCGGCAGTATAGGCGGTGTTCTGCGCCGGGTAGCCGCCCTGTGCCGGGTAACCATTCTGTGCGTCAGCCTGGGTTGCACCGTAACCGGTCGCAACACCAGCCGCAGCACCCAGTGCAGCAGCCGAAGCGGCACGACGCTCACGGCCCTTCGCACGAGCCGCCGCAATCTTCTTGCGGAACAGGAAGAGCAGAATCAGGATGAGCAGCAGCAGACCCACAATAACCGCATCCACGATTACATCAGTCATGCTCAGACCTGACACCGGAACAGTCAGACCGGAGGTGCTACTGACACCGCGGTCGGTCTTCACGCTCAGCTCGCCACCATTGACGGTGAGCTGCACGTGCTGAGAGTTCTTCGCGAGGCTGTTCGCGGCATCAACCTTCTGCTGATCCAGCGAGGAGAAGGTCGGAGCCTTGAAAGTGAACTCGAAGGGAGCGGAGTAGTAGTTACCCAGCTTCGAAGAGAGCTTGATTTCAGGGGTCACCGTGTAGTCGGAACCGAAGGGGTGGTAGCCACCGGGGCGGGTGACAGTTACCTTCGAGTCGGGCAGGTATGCGTTCAGACGCTGGTTGAACTCGTTCTGGTCCTTACCGCGAACCTTCACGCTCACGATGGTGGAGTCGCCGTCCTGGCGCACCTCGGTCTCGTCATCGCCGCCGCCCGCGAAAACGTCCTTGAGCTTCTGCTCAGCGCCCGCAACATCCGCGGTCGGGAATGCGTAGAGGAACCGCGCTTCCATGGAACCGTCCAGGCCCAGGGAGGTAGCCACCTTCATGCTCTTCATCTCGATTTGGCGCGAAGAAACGCGGTCAACCGCGATGAGAGTGCTGCTACCGCCAGAACGGGAGGAGCTAGCGCGACCCTCGGGGTCAACCATGTAGGACTTATCGTTGCTGTCCACGATGGTCAGGGTCAGGCCATCACCGTTCGGGGAGCACAGCAGGGAGCAGTCCAGCAGACCCGAAATCTTCTTCTGAACGGTGAAGGTGTTGTCCTTCGCCACTACCTCACGGCTGGCAGAGAAATCGGTGCTGCTTGCGCCAAACAGCTTCTTGAGACCGTTGCCCAAGTCCTCAATCGAAGAAGCGCTAAAGGTCAGGGTACGACCCACTTCTTCCTTCGCACTGGCGGTCGATGCGGAAGGAGCGTATGCCTTCGCCTGCGAGGACTCCAGACCCTTCTTCAGCTCGGAGCCCTCAGGCTTGACCTGGTTCAGGTAGGCGTCGACCGCAGAAGCGGTCTCGGTGTTCATGATTTCCTTCGCGACGAAGGAAACCATCACGGAGTAACCGCCGTCCTTCTCCTTCACGTCAAGAATGACGTTACGGAAACCGCGGTCCTGAACATCCTTCGCAGAAATCTTAGAACCACCGGAGTTCTTCACTTCCTTCTCGCCAAACTTCACAGTGGTTTCATCGCTGCTGCTGAGAACACTGTTCTTATTGGATGCAGACACCACGCCGTCCACTACCAGCGCTTCCGGAAGCCAGCCCAGCAGGTCGCCAGAGCTGAAGTTTTCCTTCACCTGGATACCCTGAACCAGGCCCTGGTCAGAGTTGATAATGCTAATCTGCGGCTTGATATCGGAGCCGGAAGCCTTCAGCAGGGAGGTCACCTTGGAGTGGTACTCGTCCACGGAGGAGAAAGATACCTTGAAAGTCGCACGAGCCTTCTCACCCTCGGACTGAATACCTTCGTACTCCATGCCCTCGGGCAGGTGCTTACGCACGGACGCATCCAGCGCCTGGGTGCCGCCCTTAACCTTGTCCTGGTTATCCTTCATGTTGAAGGAAACCAGGATGGTACGAGTACCCTTCTCGGCGCTCTCAAGACCAAGCTGGGTCTCAATCTTTGCGCTGCAGGCACTCAGAATCAGGGCGGCAATGGTTAGCAGAACCGCCAGGAACATCCAGCGCTGACGAGCCGGTGCACTCGAAGTATGAGTCATGGTGTGCATCTTAGGCTCCCATCAGGCGGATAGCCACGTAGTAAACAACCATGGATGCCAGAACCCACGCGGTGCTCAGCGCCGCGTGCATGATAATCGGGGACTTCGCGAAGCGGCCCAGACGGTTCAGGCCCAGGTAGGTCAGAGCCTCACCCGAGAACACCGCGAAAGCAAGCACCAGGCCCATGAGCATGGTCAGGAAGAACGCGCCATCACCGCTACGGGTGAGACGCAAGAAGAACACCAGCAGGTTCAGCAGCAGGAACGAAGGAATCAGCATCAGAGAAGACACCGAAACAGCGTGCATGCTCGCGGTGAAGGACGCCGGAGCCTTACCAATACGCGCGGTCAGCTGCAGCTGTACACCGCGCAGAACCTGCACGCCGAAGATGGCGAGAGCCATCAGCACGTACGCCAGAATCATGCGTCCGGTCGGCACAGCCTGTGCGGCGTAGGCGCCACCGTAGGCGGCACCGCCTCGACCGCCGTACATGTAGCCCACCATGGACATCGCAACAACAGCAGCCAGGATAACCAGCTGGCTGAAGAAGAACGCGCCCACCAGCGCCTGCAGAGTCGTGGGAACAATCCAACCCCACGCACCTGCGGAAGAGATGCGGGCGTGCGCGGTCGCCGGATTGCTGGAGAAAACGTCCAGGAACGCGTTCCAGGTAGCGCCCAGCGCCTTCACTGCCGGATGCGGTGCGCTCGGCGCGTAGACTGCCTGCGCGGGCTGACCGGACTGCGCGACACTAGGCTGGGCAGTACCAGGCTGGGTTGCGGCGGCGGGCTGACCGGGCTGTGCGGGAGCTGCCTGAGCCTCCGCATTCGGCTGTGCATGAGCGCTCGCCGGAGTGGGCTGGGGTGCCTGCTGAGGCTGGACGGGCTGCTGAGGTGCTACCGGTGCGGCAGGCTGAGCAGCATTACCCGGCTGGCTCGACTGCACGGGCTGGCTCGGCTGAGCAGCCTGAGCTGCATTACCCGGCTGAGCAACCTGGCCCGGAAGCGAAGCGTCCTGCGCGGGACGCGCGCCGGCATCGTAGCCGTAACCGCCAGCTACACCCTGCGACGGGTTGTTGGGAGTGTTCTCCGACATTGAGATCCTCTCGTATGGTGTGTGGAAGCAACACCTACCGGCTGAATCGGCATCTACCGGCGGCATCACGCTGTCTTTCGTGACAAGACTCTTCAACCCTACCGTATTGAACGGTATGATGCGTCTTCGTTCGTCATTTACTCATTTTCATCACCGTTGATGCATTCCATGCACAAAAATAAGCTCTGCCGAGAGCACGACAAAAGAGCACGAAAAGAGAGCACGGAAAAGCCCCGCCCGCCGACAAGTGGGTGAAGTCGACGGGCGGGGCCGTAGGGAGTGCGGGGCTCGAACCCGCGACCAAGGGATTATGAGTCCCCTGCTCTAACCGGCTGAGCTAACTCCCCATCCGGTGCAGTGACGGCGCGCAATGGGCGCCAGCACCATCCTCTAGAGTACCTGAACGGCGACTGAGAACGAAAAACGCTCTCTCCTACTCAACGCTCGGAGGTCTAGAGAAACTTAGCCTAGAGAAGCTTATCGGCGCGAATCCAGGTAACGCTGGTACGGAGCGTCGCTCACGTACAGCTCCTCGAAGGTACGCCAGGTGTTCTCCGCACTGTGGAAGCCCACAATGCGGCGGGATTCGCGCCCCATCTGCTCACGCTCAGCGGCGGGCAGGGAGAGCACAGCCTCCAGCTTCTTCGCCAAATCCTGTGCGTTATTGGGTTCGAAGAGGTAACCGTTCACGCCTTCCTCCACCAGGTGCGGCAGAGCCAGCGCGTTCGCGAGCACCACGGGGGTGGAGGCGCTCATCGCCTCCAGAGAGACGAGGGACTGCAGCTCGGCGGTACCGGGCTGGCAGAACACGTCAGCCATCTGGTACACCTCGGGCAGATGCTCATCCGGAACGAAGCCACGGAAAATCACGCGGTCGGACACACCGCAATCGTGTGCTTTCTGCTCGAGAGCCTCACGCAGCTCACCGCCACCGGCGATATCAAGCACCACGTGCTCGAGGGTATCCGGCAGCAGAGAGAGCGCCTCAATGAGCACGTCCACATTCTTCTCTTCGGCAAGGCGACCCACAAAGGCGATACGCAGCTCGCCGGGAACCTTGCCAGCGTCCGCGCCCTCAGCCAGCTCGTAGTCGCTGATCTCAATACCGTTAGAAACAGGCATGACCGGGCGGTCAAAATGACCCAGGTCGCGCATCGCATCCGCACCAATCTGGGTGGGGGTGGTAACGACCGCGGTCTTGGAGAAGCAGAAACGCATGTCCTTCCAGGTTGCCTTCTCAATCACGCGCTTCACGGGAGAGGGGAAGGGTAGGAACGGATCAAGGTTCGCGGGCATGAAGTGGTTGGTTGCGATCACGCGGATACCGCGGCGCTTCGCCTGGAAAATCAGCGCACGACCAATAATGTAGTGGCACTGCACGTGCACCACGTCCGGGCGGACCTCGTCGAGGATTGCGCCAACCTCGGACCAGATTTCCCAGGGCAGGCAGATGCGGTTCGTTTCGTGGGTCGGGGGCAGGTGGGAACGCAGGCGGTGCTCCACAATGCCGCCCTCTACCTCGGTGCGGTAGCTGGGACCGGGGATGGGGCTGGCGGCGACTACGTGTACGGAGTGGCCGCGCTTGAGCATGGAAGTGGCAAGGCGGTGACCGAATTGTGCTGCACCGTTGATGTCCGGCGGGTAGGTTTCTGCGCCAATCAGAATCGTCTTTGCCTGTTCCATGACGGGGCTCCTCATCGGGGTGTAGTGTGTCGGTGACTTTGGGGTTTCGGGTGCGACGGTGCGCCGCTTCTACCTCTGTCTGCCGCGCGCACCGGGTGGGTCCAGTACGTACAGCACTTGTCTATTCTACCTGTGAGCTGCGTCCTTCTCCGATTTGTGGCGGGCGGCTTTGGCTGGGAGTTACCTCTAAACCAACCGTTGAGACAGACGCCCGGAACCTGCCTATAGACGCACAAACGCCCCGATACGAGTATCGGGGCGTTTGGACGCTTGGCGTTAAACCTGTGCGCCGGTTTGAGCGGCGACGGGGTTTATGGTGTACCGGGTTTAGCGGCGTACCAGGCGATTCAGGAAGTGCAGGACGGTTGCAATGGATGCACCCAGTGCTGCGAAGGACTTCCAGCGTGCCTGCAGAACCTCGGGCTTGCGCACGTTCTCTGCCAGGCCGCGGCCGGTAGCTGCTGCACCTGCAGCAACTTCGGAGGGTACTGCCTTGAGAGCGTCCAGGGCCTGCTGGGTGTTGGACTGAACGTCGCCGGTGTAGGACTGCAGGTCGTCGCGCAGGGCTGCCAGGTGCTGGCGACGCTCTGCGGTGCGCTGCTTGAGCTCTTCGAAGGTCGGCGGCTTGGGCTCTTCCTCGCCGCGTGCCTTGCGCTCTTCAGCTTCCTTACGGGCGCGTTCTGCTGCTTCTTCAGCTTCCTTAGCCTTCTGCTCAGCGCGCTCTGCCTGCTCCTTCTTCAGGCGCTCAGCGGACATGGCGGTACCTTCCTTGAGTACGCCGAGGTCGAAGAGCAGACCGAAGATTGCGGATTCGGGCTTGAACGGCAGCTGAGCCTTGACCTTCTTCAGACCGACCAGTGCGCAGATAGCGAGGACGATGAGGAAGATGAGGGCGAAGATCAGCGCGGATGCCCAGTAGGGCATGACGGTGCCGAGGCCGAGGATTGCTGCGGCGACCAGCGCAATGATCAGGAACAGACCGAAGACTGCTGCGACGCCGAAGAAGGCTGCGCCCTTACCAACGGCGATGCCCTTGGTCTTCAGCTCGTGCTTTGCAATCTGGATTTCGTCCTTGACCTGGCTGGGTCCGAGGGTCTTGATGGTTTTGCCAGCGTCGATGATGTTCGCGACGCCGGACTTAATCCCGCTGATGCCAGCAAAGAAACCCTTGGGTGCCTTGGGATTAGTAGTAGTGGTCATGACCACCTCTCCGTGACGTGTTTTTGGAGGCTTCTTTTTCGCACTCCACCTCCTATAGTTTAGCCCCTTATGGTACCCCTGCGTGACCGTTTGAACGGGGGTTTGCGCTATCTCTTCAGGTATTTTCGACTTTCTGAGGTCTGTATTGAGCTGCGGGCGTAGCATTCTGGGCTTGGTTGCGTCTGTGGATTTGCTCTGGAGTAGGTGCAAGAGGGCGCCGGTGGGGCGCTCCCCCGCTGCGTTCGGGATGCGGATGCGACGCGTGTGGACGGGGTGAACTTTTCTTGAGGAGCGGGCTTCATAAACTGGTTCACGGCTGTGGACAAGACTGCGGAGGGAACGTTCCGACTGGGTTCGCCTAGCGAGGCGAAGATTTTCCGAGCGCGCGAGGAAGCAAAAACCGTTATCCCGCCGAGGGCGTAAGCCCGAGGAGTTGCTGGTTCGAGTCAGAGGAACGTATATAGCAAGAACCCCGGAACTTCGTTCCGGGGTTCTTGCTATATTGGCTCCCCCGACTGGACTCGAACCAGTAACCCTTCGATTAACAGTCGAATGCTCTGCCAATTGAGCTACGGGGGATTATTTTGTTTCCGTTGCTGGTTTCCCTTGCAACGAGTAATAACTATACCGGGGCTGTTTGGGCTCCGCAACTTGAAATGCCGTGAAGTGCATCACTCTTTGAACTGGGGCTGGTGTTGCCCTCTACTGACCGGTGGCGCTCCCCCGGCAACATGCAGAACGCAGGACATTCGACAGGTTGCCGGGGCGCTCACCAGGAACTGTGTTTAGCCACGCTGGGCGCTGAGCTGGCGGCGGCGCATCTCCAGCTCAAGAAGCTGACGCTGTACCGCTTCGAACTCTTCGTCATCCGGGTTGGCGCTGAGCTGCTCCAGGCGCATCATCAGGTCGGACTTTTGGCGGGCAATCTGCTGCTCAAACAGGGCGTTGAGTGCGCCGGTCACGAAGTCGGGCAGACGCTCGGCGCTGCTGACCGGTAGCGGTGAGACGGCGAGCTCCGCAATGGCGGGGTGCACGCCCTCCACCGCGCCGGAGCGCACGCAGTTGATCCATTCGATGCCGGGTGTGGGTGCCATGACGGTTGCCGCATGAATGATGCCGGCGGCTACCTCGCGGTGGGTGCGGTAGCGGAATTGCACGGTGGCGAGGGTTCGCCACTGTTCCACGCTGATGAGTTCGGGGTGCTGCAGGGCTATCTCGAGTGCCGCTTTTTCGAGGCGGGCGACCGGGTCGGTCGGGTCGGGGGTGAGGAACTCCTCGACGGCGGGTGCGGTCGCCTCCGGCTGGGGTGCGGCGGGCTGAATGCTGCTCGGCGGATGCGCGGCAGCGTTCTGTCCGGCGTAGGCGCTGGGCGCGGCGTAATCCTCGGGAGGCGGCGCATCGTAGGCGGGGTCGTAGGGCGCGTCAGCATGAACTGCGCCCTGAGCACCCGTATAGCCCGGCGCACCCGCGTAACCCGGCGCACCCGTATAGCCCGGCGTGCCCGGCACGCCCTGCGGCCCCTCGTTCAGACGCTCGTAACGCGGCGCGGCGGCGGGAGCCTCCGCCTGCTGGGAGCGGGAAAGCTTCGGGTGGTTCTGCGCGTACGCTACGGCGCGCTGAATCTCGTCGAGCTCCAGCCCGAGCTGACCCGACACCTTACGCATGTAGGCGGGGCGCAGGTCGCGGTCCTTGATACCGGCGATAATCGGGGCGATAGCGCGCATCGCCAGCACGCGGCCTTCAAGGGTCGCCAAATCGTACTTGGCGAGGGTCGAATCAATCGCAAACTCGAAGAGCGGGCGGCGCGAAGCGATCAGCGAGCGCACGGCGGCGTCGCCCTTGTGCAGGCGCAGGTCGCAGGGGTCCATGCCGTTCTCGGCAACAGCCACGAAGGTCTGCGCGACGAAGCGCTGGTCCTCCTGGAAGGCGGCCATGGCGGCTTTCTGGCCTGCGGCGTCACCGTCGAAGGTGAAGATGATTTCACCGCCGGAGCCGTCATCGGTAATCATGCGGCGCACCATCTTGATGTGGCCGGGACCGAACGCGGTGCCGCAGGTGGCAACGGCGGTGGTGATGCCGGCGAGGTGTGCCGCCATGACGTCCGTGTAGCCTTCCACGATGACGACCTGCTTCTTCTTGGTCATCTCGCGTTTGGCCAGGTCAATGCCGTAGAGCACCTGGGACTTCTTGTACAGCTGCGTCTCGGGGGTATTGAGGTACTTGGGGCCCTGGTCGTCGTCGAAGAGGCGGCGGGCACCGAAACCGATGGTTTCACCAGCGATGGTGCGAATCGGCCAGATGATGCGGCCGCGGAAGCGGTCGTACAGGCCGCGGTTGCCCTCCGAGAACATGCCGGTCGCCTTCAGCTCCTCATCCGTGAAACCCTGGGAGCGAAGGTGCTTGAGCAGGTGGTCCCAGCCGCGCGGGGCGTAGCCTACACCGAACTTGCGGGTTGCGGCGGGGTCGAACCCGCGGGCGCCAAGGAAGCGCTGTGCCTCCTGAGCATCAGCGCTGTAGAGGTTGCATTCAAAGAACTCGGCGGCAATCTTGTGCGCGTCGAGCAGGCGGCGGCGCATACCCGCCTCGTAGAGGTCGCCGGGCTTACCGCCCTCATAGTGCAGGGTGTAGCCGATGCGCGCGGCAAGACGCTCCACCGTCTCAACGAAGCTGGTGTGCTCCATCGCCATGACGAAGGAGTACACGTCACCGGATTCACCGCAACCGAAGCAGTGGTACGAGCCGACCTGCGGGCGCACATTGAAGGAGGGCGTGCGCTCGTCATGGAACGGGCACAGCCCCTTGAAGGTGCCTATACCTGCGCTTTTGAGGCTCACGTAGCCTTCAATGATTTCGCGGATATCGGTACGGGCGCGGACTTCGTCAATGTCTTCTTTGCGGATTAATCCAGCCATAAACTCAATTCTACGGTGGGGGTCAACAGGTAGCGCCTGTGTGCGCTGCAGGAGCGGGAAATAGCGCGCGAACAGGCTCGAAAAAGGATGTGCCGCGACGCGCAAACAGCACGCCGCGGCACACAAGTACAGGGGGTTAGCCGCCGGAAATATCCAGCTCAGCCTCCACCAGACCCAGACGTTCAGCATCGCCGAGGATGCGCGAATCCAGCCAGCCATCGGGCAGGTGCGGCTGCTTGGGGCTGCCGGCGCGACCGCGCGAACCCTCCACAGCGGCGCCCGGGTAACCAATCGAGTGATCCAGCTGAGCAATCAGCTCACGGAACGTCGCCAGGTCGGGCACCTGAGCCATCTTCGCGCGCAGCTCACCGCCAACCGGGTAACCCTTGAAGTACCACGCCACGTGCTTGCGGATCTCGCGCAAGCCGCGAGTCTCATCGCCAAAGGTCTCCACCAGCAGTTCTGCGTGGCGGTAAATCATGTCCGATACCTCAGTCAGGGTCGGGCGGATACGCTCCGACGAACCCTCAAACGCATTCTGCAGGTCACCAAACAGCCACGGGCGGCCCTGGCAGCCGCGGCCAATCACCACGCCGTCCACGCCGGTCTGCTCAACCATGCGCACCGCATCCTCAGCGGAGAAAATATCGCCATTACCCAGAATCGGCACGTCCGGAATCAGTTCACGCAGCTGCGCAATCGAATCCCAGTCAGCCTTACCCGAATAATGCTGAGCCGCAGTACGGCCGTGCAGAGCAATCGCCGCAACACCGGCATCACGCGCAATCTTGGCGGACTCCAAGAACGTAATGTGGTCATCGTCGATGCCCTTGCGCATCTTAATGGTCAGCGGAATATCGTTGCGGGACGCCTCCTTCACCGCGGTCTGCACAATCGCGGTGAACAGGTCAGTCTTCCAGGGCAGGGCGGCACCGCCACCGCGGCGAGTCACTTTAGGAGCCGGGCAGCCAAAGTTCAAGTCAATGTGGTCGGCACGGTCCTCTTCAACGACCATGCGCACAGCCTTACCGACGTTGACCGCGTCCACACCGTAAATCTGGATAGAGCGGATCTTCTCGTCCGGGTCATGCTCAATAATGCGCATGGACTCGGGCTTACGCTCCACGAGGGCGCGCGCAGTCACCATCTCGGTAACATACAGGCCGCCGCCATATTCACTGCAGAGGCGACGGAAAGCCTTATTGGTCACGCCAGCCATCGGGGCGAGAACCACGGGAGTATCAACGGTCAGATTGCCCAGTTTCAGGGGCGGAAGGGTAAGACGGGGTGCTTCAGAATTCACCCCTATATTGTGGCATACGGGGGCAAATCGAGAACCGGACTCAGCTGAGGGGGTACAGAAGCGCAGTGCAAGCTCAGCAACCGCGAGGATGCGCAAGCACGCACAAGGGGCGAGGAAGCGTTCCGCTCCCCCGCCCCTTCAGCAAGAGTCAGCCCGCAGGCTCAGTACCGAGAATCTACTCGGGAACCTACTCGGTCACGTAAATATAGGTCGGGTCACCCTCCACCGAGGCAGTACCGGCACGCAGCAGCACGTCAGTCACCTGAACCAGCGCCTCCATGGCATCATCAACCTCAACCAGCACCGGATACTTAGCGCTCAGCAGGGACAACACCTGCATAATCGCCTCCACGGCGCCCTCATTATCGAAGTCATAGCCCAGCAGCAGTTCGGTGGCGGTGTTCTCATTCACCAGCGCCGCCTCCGGGTCAGTCTCGAAGGGGTGGTAGCTCACCGCAAACGCAACAATCGGACCCTTCTTACCCTCTGCAGCCGCCTCACGAATATGGTCACGAAGCACCACGGCGCCAAAAGCACGCACCTCATCCGAAAGGAAGTAGCGGTTCACCGTGCCCAAACCAACCTCGGCGGGAACATCCCACTCGTGGGCGCGGCGGTAGAAATCCCACAGCGCGGCGGTCAGCTCCACCGAACCGGTCGCCAAATCCTCAATCGCCTGAGTCTCATTACCGTCAGCGTCCTCACGCAGTGACACCGGAGGAATCGCACCCGGCTCCACACGCACCATACGGGAACGCTGAATCAGCTTCATGCCAGCCGCCTGCGCGAACTCCTCACCGTCACTAAACGGCGCCAACTTCACACGCAGAGCAGTGGTCTGACCGTGCGCCGCCGCAATCTCACGCAACGCATTCAGCAGAGCAGAACCAATACCCTGACGGCGGTGGTCAGCAGACACCTCGATGTAGGACCACAGACGCGTCGGATGCAGCAGCGAAGCTACCACAGTACCCGCAGCCACCGGCACACCAGAAACAGTCACCACCAGAGTACGGCTAAAAGGCGCGTCACTGTCCGGGCCAAAGAGGCCACGCTGGCGCTCCTCAACCTCATTGCGGGCAGAGTTCCAAATCTCAAGCAGGGCAAGGTCATCACCCTCCTGCCAGGGGCGAATCTCAAATTTTTCGCTGAGGCGTTCAGCCATATCCGTGCACCTTTCCTTTGCTCGCGTCAAACGTGCCAATCAGTCTAACCAGGGTAGCCCAAATACACGACGGCGGGTAGCCTCTTTCGCTCTAAGAAGCTACCCGCCGACCATGTTATGAATTATTTTTAGCCTGCCAGGCGTGCAGCCAGGTAGGACTTCACCTGGTCCAGAGCCACACGCTCCTGGTTCATGGTGTCGCGCTCGCGGATGGTCACAGCCTGATCCTCGAGAGTGTCAAAGTCCACGGTGATGCAGAACGGAGTACCGATCTCATCCTGGCGGCGGTAACGGCGGCCAATAGCACCCGCCTCGTCGTAGTCCACGTTCCACAGGCCGCGCAGCTCATTCGCCAGCTTGGTTGCCGGTTCAGACAGTTCAGCCTTCTTCGACAGCGGCAGAACAGCAGCCTTGACCGGTGCCAGGCGCGGGTCAAGCTTCAGCACGACGCGCTTATCCACGCCACCCTTAGTGTTCGGTGCCTCATCCTCAACGTATGCGTCAACAAGGAACGCCATCATGGAGCGGGTCAGGCCAAAGGACGGCTCAATCACGTACGGCACGTAACGCTCGCCGGTAGCCTGGTCGAAGTACTCAAGCTTCGCGTTGGAGTGCTCATTGTGCACGCCCAGGTCGTAATCGGTACGGTTCGCAACGCCCATCAGCTCGCCCCACTCGGAACCCTGGAAGCCGAAGCGGTACTCAACGTCAATAGTGCCAGCCGAGTAGTGTGCACGCTCCTCCTTAGGAACGTCGAAGCGGCGCATGTTATCCGGGTTAATACCCAGGTCAACAAACCAGTTCCAGCAGTCCTCAACCCACTCGTTGAAGTACTTATCAGCGTCATCCGGGTGCACAAAGTACTCAATTTCCATCTGCTCGAACTCACGAGTACGGAAAATAAAGTTACCGGGAGTGATCTCGTTACGGAACGACTTACCAATCTGGCCAATACCGAACGGCGGGCGCTTACGAGAAGCAGTGACCACATTGTTGAAATTCACGAAAATACCCTGAGCGGTCTCCGGGCGCAGGAAGTGCAGACCCTCCTCATTATCAACCGGGCCCAGGTAAGTCTTCATCAGACCGGAGAAGTTCTGCGGCTCAGTCCACTCACCGCGAGTACCACAGTTCGGGCAAGCAATCTCTTCCATGCCCTCAGCCGCGCGGCCCTTCTTCGCCTCAAAGTTCTCCAGCAGGTGATCCTGACGCAGACGTTTGTGGCACGACAGGCACTCAACCAGCGGGTCGGTGAAGGTCGCCACGTGACCGGACGCCTCCCACACCGCACGAGGCAGAATAACGGAGGAGTCCAGGCCAACCATGTCCGCACGGGAGCGGACGAAACGCTGCCACCACTGCTGACGGATGTTTTCCTTCAGCTCTGCACCGAGGGGGCCGTAGTCCCATGCGGAGCGGGAACCGCCGTAAATTTCACCGGCCTGGAAAACAAAGCCGCGGCGCTTCGCGAGCGCAATAACGTTATCGAGGGTGGACTTTTCAGCCATAGTTACTCCTTCTGCCCCGCCACCGGCTGTGACGTGCGTGAGTTCGGGTTCATAAGGGACGCGACCCAGAACGGGGCGCCCGTATTCGCGCTCATCGGCGCAATATGCACACTTTTTGATGCAAGACACTAGGGTACCATCACCACCCCACCCCTGGGTATGCCTACCCGGCCCACCACACCCCCATTTTTGCCGGACACCAGTATGCACCCGGCGGGATAAACTAGAGAGCATGGAAGAAATTTTTATTCGCGACGACATGATCCGCCTCGGCCAGTTCCTCAAGCTCGCCAACCTCGTAGAGGACGGCGCGCAGGCACGCGAGGTCATTCAGCACGGCCTGGTAAAGGTCAACGGCGACATTGAGGAAGCACGCGGCAAGCAGCTGCACCCCGGCGACACCGTGACTCTCAACGGCGTGACCGTGAAGATTGCGCACGAAGACTAACACTCCCCTTGACGTGAAATCTTGAGGGACGGTGCTCGTCCTCGTTCCTACAGGGAACCCGCCCTCGCTTCGCTTCGGGCACCCTGATGTCACTACGGACGACACCGCCCCTCCGCTCGCACCAAGTCGCATACCTCGGACAGCTGGGGTAGCTATACCCTCCGGAAGCGACATCAGGGTGCCGCCCCGGGCGCTCTCCGCCGCGAAGCAAGGAGAAGCGGAGCGTCCGGGTGCGGCGGGTGCCCTTGCAGGAGCGGAGGAAGGGTATAGCGTCCCACCCGCCCAGCCTCTATAGGAACGAGGACGAATACCGCTTTCCGTGCTGAGCAAAGCTGAGCACCGTTTTTCCAAACGGAACTCAACGTAAAGCCCCCGAGTCGTCAGACCCGGGGGCTTTCCATATAGTCGATTTAGGCGTCAGAGCCTTCCACGGTGCCGGTCGCCTCCGCAACCTTCTGCGCACGAATACGCGGCTCCTTACCCTGCACCTTCACCTCCAGGAACTCGCCCACATGGCGAATCTCCATGGCGCTCACGCCGTGATCCATTCCACCCATCTCGTCCATGGTCCCCATATGACCCTGAAAGGGTGCGCTTCATGGTGGAGCCTTTCAGGGTCATATGGGGCAGTGGAGAGAAGTGGTGAATCAGTGGACGGCGGTGGATGCCGGAGTAGGAGTGGTGTGTTCTTCCTTCGGACTGGTGGGAGCCAGGTGGGCAGGGTCCAGATCAATCCGGCGCAGCAGCTGAGCGTTAAGCGCCACCACAATCGTCGACAGCGACATCAACACCGCAGCAGCAGCCGGGGGAAGCAGAATGCCGCTAGAGGCGAGCACGCCGGCGGCCAGGGGCACGGACAAGATGTTGTAACCGGACGCCCAGATGAGGTTCTGGATCATCTTGCGGTAGCTGGCCTGCGAGAGCTCAATCATCGACAATATTGCCCGGGGATCGTCACTGGCCAGGACCACTCCGGCGGATTCCATTGCCACATCCGTGCCGGCCCCGATGGCGATGCCGACCTCGGCGCGGGCCAGGGCCGGGGCGTCGTTGACACCGTCGCCGACCATGGCCACGCTCAGGCCACGCTCCTGTAGCTGGGTGACCTTGGTGTCCTTGTCCTGGGGCAGGACCTCGGCGAAGACCTCATCAATCCCCAGGTCCTGGCCAACCGCATGGGCCACCTGCTGCGCGTCACCGGTGATCATCGCGACCTTCACCCCGCGGTCCTGCAGGGCTTTCACAGCGGCGCGGGATTCGGGGCGGATCTTGTCCTCGACGGCCACCGCACCGATAATCTGACCGTTGCGGACAATATGGAGTACACCGGCCCCACGCCCGGTCCAGGCGCTGGTGGTGTCGGTGAGCTCGGCCGGGGTGGTGAGGTTGAACTCGCGCAGCATGTTCGGCCCGCCCACGAGGATCTCAGCGCCATCGACAGTGGCCCGGACCCCCCTGCCGGAGGCGGCGCTGAAACCAGTTGCACGGATTTGCCGACGAGAGGCCTCGGGATGGGCGGCCGCAGCCGCCACGATGGCGCGGGCCACGGGATGCTCGCTGTCGGCCTCCGCGGCGGCAGCCAGGGCCAGCAGCTCGCCCTCAGTGACGCCGACAGTTGCCGCGACACCGGTGACCGCGTGCGCGCCCTCGGTCAGGGTGCCAGTTTTATCGAAGAGCACCACGTCGATGGTGCGCATCCGCTCGAGCGCCATCCGGTCCTTGATGAGCACCCCGGATTTCGCGGCCCGCTCGGTGGAAATCGCAATGACCAGCGGAATCGCCAGGCCCAAGGCGTGCGGGCAGGCGATGACCAGCACCGTGACCGTGCGCACCACGGCATCGTCCGGGCTGCCGATGGCGGTCCACACCACCGCGGTGATCAGAGCAGAGATCAGCGCGAACCAGAACAACAACGCCGCCGCCCGATCCGCCAGGGCCTGGGCCCGGGAGGAGGACTCCTGTGCGTCGGCAACCATGCGTTGGATTCCGGCCAAGGCGGTGTCCCCGCCGGTAGCCTCCACCCGGACGCGGACGGTGTTGTCGGTGGCCACGGTACCGGCGACCACCTTGTCACCGGTGTCGCGGAAGACGGGACGGGATTCGCCGGTGATCATCCCCTCATCGAATTCGGCGGCTCCGTCGAGGATGGTTCCGTCGGCCGGCACCCGGGCACCGGCCCTCACCAGCACGACGTCGCCGACGACCAGCTCGGAGATGTCCACGGTGCGGGTGGTCCCATCGATGACTTTCTCAGCCTCATCCGGCAACAGGGCAGCCAGCGCGTCAAGCGCGGAGGACGCACCCCCGAGAGCGCGCATCTCCAGCCAGTGGCCCAGCAGCATGATGGTCACCAGCAGGGCCAGCTCCCACCAGAAGTCCAGGTCAAAACCGCCCAGCCCCAGAGTGGTGACCCAGGAGGCGACAAACGCCACGGTGATGGCCATGGCAATCAGGAGCATCATCCCGGGTTGGCGGGATTTCAGTTCCTTCCATCCGCCCTTGAGGAAAGGCGTTCCGCCGTAGACGAAGATGATCGTGTCCAGTACCGGGGGAATCCAGGTGGATCCGGGGAATTCCGGGAGGGGGTAGCCGAGCAGGTGGGCGACCATGGGGCTGAAAATAACGACGGGAATGGACAGAATCAGTGACCACCAGAAGCGTTCCCGAAACATTGCGGTGCTGTGCCCGGCGTGTTCGCCGTGACCATGAACCTGGTGGTCTTCGTCCAGGACAGAGTGCGGGTGACCGTGGGGCATCGCCTGGCCGTGAGTGTCGGCATCTGCATGGTGTTCGTGGCTGGCATGATCCGGGTGGTGGGTGTGGTCTGTTTCCGGAGCGGGGTGATCACCATGGTGATCGCCGGAATGGTGGGGAGTGTTCATGACGTTCCTTTCGCTCAACCCGGTCGGGGTCGAGATGATGGGTAAATCGATCAGGATAAGACGGTGTAGCCGGTCGCCTCGATAGCCCGGCAAACCGCCTCCGGAGGTACGACACCGGTGACCGTGACGGTGGAAACACCACCAGCAGCGAGATCAACCTGGACGTCGTCGACCTGGGGGAGGGCCTGAAGGGCCTGGGTCACGCTTTTCGCGCAGTGCCCGCAGGTAAGGCCGGTGACCTGATAGCTAGAGGAGGACCCTCCTGCTGACGAGTCGCTGGCGGCAGGGTTGGAGACGGTGTCGGCACGTGAGGTAGGTCCGCAACAGCTGCAGCCGTGGGAGGCCATCGGCAAGAGGTGGGGTGGGGAGGTGGTCATGGGAAAGCTCCTACGGGTCGGTGGGATGCGGGGATGCTACTCTCCAGTACATACCCCCCTGGGGTATATTTTGAATGGCGGCGATGCTGTTCTCCAGTATATACCCCCCTGGGGTATATTTTCAAGAGGTGGAGGACACGGCCCTCACGCAGGGCAGGGCGAGGGCAACCAGTAGCTCGAACTCCGTGCGGGTGAGCTCCATGGTCGTCTCCCCCACCCGCGCCTGATGGGCGACGAGGTCAAGGATGAGGTCACCAACGATTAAGGGAGTGGTCACCTGCGGTGGGGTGGTGCTGGTGCGCGGGCGGCACAGCACCGCATGCACCCGGGTCACCAGTTCCCGGATGCTAAAAGGTTTGGTGATGTAGTCATCAGCCCTCAGGGTCAAACCGCTGATCTTGTCGTCCTCGCTGCCACGCGCGGTGAGCGTGAGGATGTAGCAGTCCGAGAAGGTGCGGATCCGTCGGCACACCTCCAGGCCGTCGAGTTCGGGCAGCCCCAGATCCAGCACCACAACATCGGGGGAAAAGCGACGGGCCTCGTCCACGGCCTGGGTGCCGGTGTGCGCCTGGCGGGTATCGAAGCAGGCCCCGAGGTCACCACCCTGGCGCATGCCTTCAACACCATGGCCGACCGGCTGGAACACACCGAACAGGTCCGCCGCCAGATGCTCTCTAATCTGGCCCACGAAATGGGCATCCCCCCTATCGGTGCTCACGGTCTGCCTCGATGGTCTCCAAGACGGGGTCGTGGACTGGAATAATGCCACCCACACGATCATGGCTGACCAACTCGCCCGCCTAACCCGGTTGATGGAAGACATCGACGATGTCTCCCTGGCCCAGGAACACCGGATCGATTTGGACCTGGCGGAGGAAGGGTATAGCGTACCCACCCACCCAGCCCTGTAGGAACGAGGACGAATACCGAATTTCCGTGCGGAGTCTAAACTGAGCCACGCATCCCAAGCGGACGCAAAAGCTAAACGTAAAGCCCCCGAGTTGATGACCCGGGGGCTTTCCATATAGTCGATTTAGGCGTCAGAGCCTTCCACGGTGCCGGTCGCCTCCGCAACCTTCTGCGCACGAATACGCGGCTCCTTACCCTGCACCTTCACCTCCAGGAACTCGCCCACATGGCGAATCTCCATGGCACTCACGCCGTGGCCCGCACCGGCGTACAGCACCTTAATGCCGTCGGTGTACTTGCGGATCCAGTCGTAGGTGTAGTTCACTATCTCCTGCGGGATGACGGGGTCTTCCTGGTCGCGGCCGAAGAACACCGGCAGTTCGGTCTTCTTCAGCTCCTCATCCTTGAAATAGGGCGAGTCGGAATCCACCGCGTAGCCCGATAGACCCACCACGGCGGCAAACTCGCCGGGAGCATGACGCACCATCGAAGTTGCGATGGCCATGCCCTGCGAGAAGCCCAGCAGGGTCACCGAAGCGTACAGGGTGCGGTTCTCGCGTACCCACTCCAGCACGTAGTCGCTGGCCTGTTCGATGGCGCGCTGGTCGGATTCAAGCTGCTGGTTCAGCGGGTACCACTGGTAGCCGATAGCATCTGCGGCAATGTAGGAGCCGGTCGAGTTCGCGGAGAACTGGGTGCCAACCGGCTGCGGGGCGCGCATGGAGGCGTAGGTGAAGCCCTCCTGCGGAAGGTGTGCAGCCAGGGACAGTAGGTCGTGTTCCTGGGAGCCGTAGCCGTGTAGCATGAGCACCAGGTGGGTGCCTGCGCGTTCGTTCTCGGGGCGGGTGTATTCGACGACGTATTTGTTTTCGCTCATGCACCCATCTTAGCGAGGACTCCCCCCATAAACCTGCACCGCGGGTTCCGCCGCTAGCTTGACCCTCACCTAACGTCAGGTTTTAGAGTGAAACCATGGACGCGAACAGAACACCGCCTGACGGGCAGCATGAATACACCGTAGGAGAAGCGGCATCATTGCACGGGCTAACAGTCCGCACGCTGCACCACTGGGAGCAGCGGGGCCTACTCAACCCGGCACATGATGAGTTCAACGGGTACCGGTACTACACCGATGCAGATCTTGAACGAATCACCGTCATCATGGGGTACCGCGCCATCGGCATGAGCCTTGACGCTATTCGCAACATACTGCAGGACGAAGCGAACAGCACCGAGCATCTACTCGCTCAGCGGGATATGCTTCAACGCAAAATCGCCGCGTACGGGCACATGCTTGAAACCATCGAACATCTTTTGGAGGACGCTATGGCACCTAAGAATGAGCAGCTCAGCGCTGCTGAGAAAGCAGAAATTATGGGCGAGGGATTCAGCCTCGCCCACCAGCAGGAAGCGCAGGAACGTTACGGAAAAACTGACGACTGGGCCGAGTACCAGCGCCGTACTGCAACAATGAATCGTGCCGACTGGCAGAACGGCAAGCAGCAAGTTGAGGAGGTGGAACACGCCCTCGTCGAGGCGTTCAACCGCGGCGTGCAGCCGGGCAGCGAGGAGGCGAACGCGCTCGCCGAGCGGCACCGCGCCTCCCTGTTCTTCTTCGAGGTCACCCCCGCCAAGCACGCCATTCTGGCTCGCGGCTACGTTGAAGATGCCCGCTTCAAGGCGCACTACGAGAAGCTTGCGCCCGGGCTTGCGGAGTGGCTGCGGGAGGTCATCTTTGAGAACGCTCGTGCGCACGGTGTTGACCCGGAGAAAACTACTTGGGGGTAGACTTCCGGGGTGAAGATACCTCGTGACTAAGCCTGAGTAGCTGAGCACGAAAGACGCCCGGATTCCCTGCGCGGGAATACCGGGCGTCGGCGTGCATACCTGCATGGAAGCTAGAGGGTTATCTAGCGGGTGCCATCGAGGTGACGGCGGTGCTCCTGAATACGGCGATCCAGGTGCTCAAGGTTCTGCTGCAGCCCCGCAATCTCGTTTTCAATCTTTCGGCGGGCACGCTCCATCACATCAACGGAGAGGGCGTGATCATCCGGATTGTCCAAGATTGTACGAATGTCGGCAAGACTCATGCCGGCCTGACGGCAGGTAGCAATAAACCGTGCTGCGGAGATAGACTCCTCATCAAAAATACGGGTTCCGTGAGCATCACGGGGCACCGCAATGAGCCCCTCTTTCTCGTAATAGCGCAGGGCGTGGGTGCTCACCCCCAACTGCTCCGCTACCTCTTGAATACTTACCACAACTTTAATGCTATGGGGTTAGAGCGGGTCTAAAGCAAACCGAGAACCCTTACCTTCCAGTGCAACAGGAGGCTACTTCCGCGGTATCTCGCGGAGGTTTCGCAAAGCACCCAAAAACCGGAAAATATTCCCTGACTTGGCACAATACTCTTCAAAAAAGATGCAAAGAAACGCCGGGTGCTCGCATTACGCAAGCACCCGGCGTCTCCTTATCTAACCTTTAGGATGAAGGTTAATTCTCGGCGGGCGGAAGGGCAGTTGAGAATACCCAACTATTCGCACACAATCCCACACCTACTGTTTAGGTAAAACAACATTCTGCGGGATACGTGTAAAGCACCGGGCACCGGTTGAGTTAGCGATTAACCGTGCCGTACAGGCGAGTCATCGAGTCCAGCGCTTCACGCTCGCGCTGCGCCTCGCTCGGGGTAGCAGATTCCTCCTCAACGCCCAGGGCGCGAGCCAGAATCTTCTCCACCTGCTTCGCCTCAATCAGGAAGCCGTCATGGCCGTGGTTCGACTCGATAATGTCCACGGTAACCGGGGTGGGCAGCGCCTCCGCGAGGCGGTGCGACTCGTGCGGGAAGAACAGGCGGTCCGTATTCACCGCCGCGATGGTCCACTCACAATCGGTGTGCGCCAGCGCCTGCGCCAGGGTGCCGCGGCCACGAGCCACATCATGCGAAATCAGTGCCTCGTTGACCGCCAGGTAGCTGTTCGCGTCAAAACGCTCAACCAGCTTGGCGCCGTGGTGGTCCAGGTAGCTTTCAATCGCGTAGCGGCCGCGCGGCTCACCCAGCGAACCGCCCACGGTGCTTTCGCCGCGGTTCTCCTCGCGACCGAAGCGGTGCTCCAGCTCGGCGGGGCTGCGGTAGGTGGTATGCGCAATACGGCGCGCCAGGGCAAGACCCGCAGTCGGCGCGGGGCCAGCATAGTAGTCACCGCCGGCGAAGTTCGCGTCCGAACGAATTGCAATGTTCTGGGTGTGAGCCCACGAAATCTGCTCGGCAGTAGCCGAAGGGCCGGAGGCGATGACCGCGCATCCGCGCACCAGCTCCGGGTTAGTCGCCGCCCACTCCAGGGCGCGGGCACCGCCGAGGGAACCACCAATCACGTAGCGGAAGCTAGTCACGCCCAGGGCACGAGCCAGACGCGCCTCGGCACGTACCGAGTCGCGGATGCTCACCTGCGGGAAGCGGGAACCCCAATGCTCACCGGCGCCCGGGTAGCCCTCGGGAATGACGCTTGCCGGGCCGGTAGAGCCGTAGCAGCCGCCCAGAATATTGGGGGCAATCACGAAGTAGCGGTTAGTGTCCACGACCGAGCCTGGGCCCACGATGCCTTCCCACCAGCCGTCCGATTCGATAGCGCGAATCAGCGGGGCGGGCATATCCGGGGTGGGTACGCCACGGGAGACGTGCGTATCACCGGTGAGCGCGTGCAGAATCAGGATGGCGTTATCGCCAGCCTCGTTGAGGGTACCCCAGGTTTCGTAGCCGATGGTGACCTGCGGCAGGGTTACGCCGGATTCGAGCTCCAGGTCGCCGATGTTCAGCTGACGCAGGTACCCTTGCGCTTCGGGATGCTCACGCTGGGTGCCCGCCACGGGGATGGGTGCGGTGACAGGCTGGTTGATAGTGCCGGATTGTTTGGAGCTGGACAGCGTGGTGCCGGAGGGGCTAGTGCTCTGGGCGGTCATGGGGGTCCCTTCACTGGGTTGGCCGGCGAGGTGGTGCCGGGTGTGAGCGGGGTACTCGTCTGCGGGTAGAAGAAGCAACAGGTTGGGCGGCAGCAACGCCGCTCAGTCACAAAATGCTCCGTAACGGGGAATCCGCAGGTGGACCGAAAAGCCGTAGTCTTTCCGGTCCACCTGCGGGTTGCATCACCGTTTAGGAGAGGGTGTCAAAGCCCAGCTGCAGGTCGGCGAGAATATCGTCAATGTTCTCAATACCGACTGCCAGGCGCACGAAGTTCGGGTACACGCCAATCTTCTCCAGCTCTTCAGCGGAAAGCTGGGAGTGGGTGGTCGAGGCGGGGTGAATCACGAGCGAGCGCACGTCACCGATGTTCGCCACGTTGGAGTGCAGCTTCAGTGCGTCCACGAAGTCGCGGGTCTGTTCCAGGGTTGCACCCTTGAGGGTGAAGCCGAGCACCGCGCCGGGGCCCTTGGGCAGGTACTTCTGTGCACGCTCGTACCAGGGGGAGGATTCCACGCCAGCCCAGATGACCTTGTCGACCTGCGGGTTTGCTTCGAGCCAGTGGGCGACCTTGGTGGCGTTCTCAATGTGGCGTTCGATGCGCAGGGAGAGGGTCTCCAAGCCGATGCCGATGTTGAAGGCGTTGGTCGGGGAGATTGCGGCGCCGGTGTCGCGCAGCAGGGAGACGCGTGCCTTCAGGATGTAGGAGAGGTTCGCACCGAATGCGGAGTCCTTGCCCAGGTCGCGTGCGTAGACCAGGCCGTGGTAGCCGGGTGCGGGCTGGTTGAACTTGGGGAACTTCTCGGGGTCTGCACCGTAGTCGAAGTTACCGGAGTCAACAATCACGCCGCCAATGGAGGTGCCGTGGCCGCCCAGGTACTTGGTTGCGGAGTGGACCACCACGTCCGCGCCGTGCTCGATGGGGCGCAGCAGGTAGGGGGTGGGTACGGTGTTGTCTACAATCAGGGGCACACCGTTTTCGTGCGCAATCTTGGCGATGGGCTCAATGTCGAGCACGTCGTTGCGGGGGTTGGGCACGGACTCGCCGTAGAAGAGCTTGGTGTTGGGGCGGACTGCGGCGCGCCATGCGTCCAGGTCGTCCGGGTCCTCAACGAAGGTGGTTTCGATGCCGAGGTCGGCGAGGGTGTACTTGAGCAGGTTGTAGGTGCCGCCGTACACGGAGGGCGAGGCGACCACGTGGTCACCAGCACCGGCAATGTTCAGGATTGCATAGGTAATAGCTGCCTGGCCGGATGCCAGCAGCAGCGCGCCAACGCCGCCTTCCAGGGAGGCGATACGGTTTTCGATAGCTTCCTGGGTGGGGTTGTTGAGGCGAGTGTAGATGGGGCCCAGCTCGGCGAGAGCGAAACGGTTCGCTGCCTGCTCGGCGCTGTCAAAGACGAAGGAAGTGGTCTGGTAGATGGGTAGTGCCCGAGCTCCCGTTGCGGCATCCGGTGCCTGTCCCGCGTGGATCTGGCGGGTTTCGAACTTCCAACCGGTGGGGTTGGCGGGAGTCGGGACGGTAGTGTTGTTGCTCATGCGTGGCTCTCCTAAGGGGATAGTTAGGGGGCCGCATGCCGATTGGTACAGGAATCGTCGTCGAATAATCCTGTCACGATTGATGTACCGTTTTCGGTCACATCGGTCCCGCGCTTGCGTCACGCTTGTGCGTGCCGCCCGGTCTTCACCCAGGGCACCCCACCGCGGAGGAGGGTTGCCGGCCAGCTAGCTGGGGCTTATCGCTGGCGCTCTTGACCTGTTATTTAGAGTGTCACAGGGCACGGGGCGGGGTCAAGGGTTTTGTGGGTGCGCGGCACTTTAAGACGTTTCATTGCAAAGATGACGTTTTTTAACGTCCGTAACAAAAACCCGCCTGCAACAAAACGTTGGCAACAATACCGGGTGGCAATCGAGGGGTTTGGAGGACACCCTTCCACATGCAGTAACCCCCATCACTTTTATCCGCGCTTTTCGGTACACTGAGACTACAACACTGACTACACATACACTCGCGCAGGGCGCGGCTCACTACGCCGTTTATCCTGCACAGCATCCCTCCGGTATAGGGGCCAGAGGGTCATACCCGAAGGTTACCTACCATGTCTCTTGTTCTTGACGCCGCGCAGCTCAGCCGCGTCTTTGGCAAAGGTGAAAACGCCTTTACCGCCGTCGACCGGGTGTCGCTTCGCGTTAGCTCCGGCGAGATTCACGCCCTCCTCGGTCCCAACGGCGCGGGCAAAACGACGACCGTGCAAATGTGCTCGACCCTGCTGACTCCCACCGGCGGTAGCCTCACCGTGAATGGCGTTGATGCCATCGCTCACCCGCAGCGGGCACGCCGTCACGTGGGCCTCGCCCTCGGCGGGGAGAACGGCTTCTACCCGCGCGCCAGTGCCCGCGATAACCTGCTGTTCTTCGCCGATGTTGCGGGGGTTTCCGGGCGAGCTCGACGACACGAGGTGGAGCATGCCCTAGCCCGCGTGGAACTCTCCGACGCTGCGACGCGGCCTGTCCAGGAGTTTTCTCGCGGCATGAAGCAGCGCCTACATATTGCCCGCGCCCTGCTCGGCTCCCCCGCCCTGCTCCTGCTGGATGAGCCGACCAACGGGCTCGACCCCGATATCGCTCTGACCGTGCGTACCCTCATCCGATCTCTGGCAAATGAAGGTACCGCCATTCTGCTGACAAGCCACCTGCTGGGCGAAATCGAGGACCTGGCGCACACCATCACCGTTTTGGGTGCCGGTTCCGTTGCGGTGAGCGGCACCCTCGAGGATATTGCCGCGCACGCCGGTATTGCCGCCACGACCGTGGTTCAGGTCGAGGCCACCGCCACCGAGGGCATTGATACGCTCCGCGGATTCCTCCACGATAAGGCGGCGGTACTTTTTGCCCCGCGTGGTTCCGGCTGGGAACTGACCCTCTACTGGCATGGCGAGCGCGCCACGTTCGAGGCGGGCGAGGCTCACCGCATCCTCACGGAGGGGCTTGCCACCGCGAACATTGGGGCACGGACCGAACCGTACACACGCCCGGCAACTCTGGAAGAGGCATACCTGGCGATGGCGGAGGGGCTCAAGCGATGAACGCTCAGACGCAACGCTCGGAAGAGTTCCAGCGGCAGGATCGACGGTACGACCTGTGGCAGGAGTGCGCCCGTCAGTTGCGGCTCATGGGATTTAGCCTGCGCCAGTTCCTGACGGTCCCGTACTTTATTCAGCTGCTTATCAGCACGGTGCTCGGGTCGGTCATCCTCCAGGCACTCGCCGTGCACGCGGCGGCGCAGAGCTCCGAGGGTCACTCCGTCGACCCGACCCTGGCGTGGACCCGCGCGGGCATCGTGGGCATGTGGTCGGTCTGCATCGTGTCTGCGGGCATTATCAATTTTGAGCGCTTCCGCGGGACCCTCGTGTACCTGTGTTCCGGGTCCATTTCTCCGGTGCGGGTACTGGCGGCTATCGTTTCGAGCGCCTCCATCGTGGGTCTGGCGGCTTTGCCCCTATCGTGGGCGGTTTGGGCTCTTGTGACGCTTAACCCGCGGGTCACGGACTTTTCTGCCCTCTGGCCGCGCTATGTTCTGGGCGTTCCCCTGCTGTGGGTTGCGTGCCTGTCGGTCACGTTCATGATTGCGGTGTTTTTCGTGGCGACGCCGAACGCTATCGCCTACGAGGAGCTGCTCCTCGTGCCGGTATTTATTCTCTCCGGGGTTCTCTTCACGATGGTTGAGGCGCCCACCTGGCTAGATGCTGTAGGCACGCTCATTCCCCTGCAGGCGCCGGTTCATCTCCTACTTGGGCGTACCACCATCACTACCCCGGCGGATGCACTCTTGCCCGTAATTCAGACCCTGGCCGTGAGCTTCATCTGGGCGTTGTGCGCCTTCCTCTTTGCCCGGAAAGCTCTCGCATCCGCCCGTCGTCGCGGCACTCTGGGGGCGATGTAGCGTGCGTGTTCTCTCTACTGATTCTCTGCCCGGTGTGATGCGTCGGGCTCTGTCTACCGCCTCTATTGGCTGGTCGTCGTCCATTACCTTTGCGACCCTCGGAACGGCCATCACGACCCTGGTGCTCGTGCCGGGCCTCAACGTGCTTTTCACGGTGCTTCTGGGTGCCGACCTCGCCGCAAACGATACGGTACGCATCGGCTGTGCAACCGCCCTGATTGCCACCCTCAGCTCGGTGGCAGCCGGTATTGTCGCGCGCGTCGCCACCGACCGTTGGATTGGTGTCTTCGAGTACGTGTGTACGGCTCGCCCGGTGGACGCTGGCTACTGGCTCGGTGCGGCGGCGGTACCCGCGTTGCTGGCATCCGTGACGGGTCTGAGCAATGTGGGCATCGTGTGGTTGCTCTCCCTCACGGCACCCGCTACCGGGGCGGGTTCCGGGCTTCTGCTCGGCGCCATTGCGCTGATGCCGGTTGCGGTTCTGGGCGGGGTCTGCCTGGGTATTTTTGCCGCCGGGCTGGGCCTGTACCTGTCCGATCCGTACACGGGATCCAATGTTCTGTCGATTATTCTGCCGGTGAGCGCGGGCGTGATTGTGCCGGTGAGCACCTACCCCGCATGGCTTGCTTGGGTGTGTTCCTGGGTTCCCGGCTCCCGGCTGGTGCAGGTTTTAGATGCCTCTAGCGGTATTGCGAACGGCGCCACACGGGATCTGTTCGCGCTCCTAGCGGCAGACGCGGCACTGGCGGTACTCTACGCCGCAGTGGGGTTGGGGCTGACCTTCCTTGCCGCCCGACGCATCCGCGCCGGTGCCCGCGCCTCGCTGCTATAAGGCATAACACCCCCGAGATAAACGAGATAAAAAGAACGAACCTTTTAAACACTCTCTCCCCCCAGCGCACTATCCGGGTGTGACAACCAACCGGGCGCCGCAACCACGAAAGACTATTCCTGTGACCATTCCTCCCGCCTCATACACCTTAGAGACCATCGGCTTCGACCCGTCCTGGCAGGGCGCAGCAATCCGCGCCGCGTTCACCCTCGACGGCACGCTTGATGATTTCACCCTCGCCCGCGTCAGCGCCGTGCACCGCACCCGCTGCGAACTGCTGACCTGCGAGCAGGGCGAGCTCGTGAAGCTCTCCGCTCCCCTGCGTCCGGTCGAAAACGACTACGGCGAAGAAGAGTACCCCGTCGTGGGCGACTGGGTGCTCGCCCAGCCCATCCCCGGGACCGGTAGCGATAGCCAACCCGCGGAGCACAAACCCCTCGCGATTCTGCCCCGCCGAAGCTACCTCACCCGCCCCAGCGCCACCCGCGAATCCTCGGATCAGCCCGTCGCCGCCAACGTGGATATGCTCTGCATCGTTGAGCCGTGCTTCCCCGAGCCGTCCATCGGGCGAATCGAACGCTACACCGCCCTGGCGCACGCCTCCGGGGTGCAGGTCGCGCTGATTCTCACCAAGGGCGATTTGGTGACGGCCGAACAACTCACCGGGTACCGGGAATCCCTGGGTAGCGGCGTGGATGCGGTGCTCACCGTCTGCACGGATAACGGCTACGACCCCGCACCGGTCGCGGAACTCGTCGCAGGGCGTACCGCCGCGTTCCTGGGCCGCAGCGGCGCCGGAAAATCTACCCTGGTCAACGCCCTGCTCAACCCCGGAGTTGACCCCCGCGAAGATACTTCAGAGAACCAGGTGCAGGCCACCTCGGCGGTTCGCGGTGCCGACGGCAAGGGGCGCCACACCACCACCAGCCGCCAGATGATCGTTCTGCCCGGCGCTGGAGAATCTGGCGCTGAAGAATCCGATGCAGAAGGCTCCAGTGCGGAATCCTCGGCTGGCACGGTGCTGATCGACACCCCGGGCGTGCGCGCCCTCGCCGCCACGAGCGACAGCGCCGCCATTGACGAAACCTTCGACGACGTCTCCAGCTACGCCTCCTCCTGCCGGTACAGCGACTGCTCCCACGGCTCCGAACCCGGATGCGCGGTGCAGCAGGCGCTCGCCGACGGCACCCTCGACCCCGAGCGTTTTGAACGCTACCGCAGGATGATGGCGGAATCCGCGCGCCTGCGCCTGCGCTCTCAGGAGCGCGAGTACCGGCAGAGTAACCGCGCCTTCACAAAGGCGAACAAGACGGGCCGCCGCACCCTCATGTCCATTAAAGGCCGCGCCAACTAGCCGCGAACACGCACGCCCCGGCTAGGCTTCGGTGAGACTTCGGCGGGGCTTCCACAGGCTGAGCCGGGCAACCCCGTACAAGCCGCAATATAGTAGCCTCCCTCACTCTTCGATACACTAGAACTAGGCGTGCCCATAGTCCCCTGCCCCGTCCCCTCGGCGGTAGAAGACGCAGGCGCAGACGGCACACACCATTCACAAACCCATAACTCATGAAAGAGGTGGCAGCATGGCTGAACAGAACCTCACCCCGCCCGTACCGAAGAAGGTCGAGCACCGCCGTGAACACCACGGCGACGTCTTCATCGACCACTACGAATGGCTCCGCGACAAGGAAAGCGAAGAGGTCCTCAACTACCTCAAGGCAGAAGCCGAATACACCGAAGCTGTCACCGCAGACCAGCAGCCCCTCCGCGAGTCCATCTTCAACGAGATTAAGAACCGCACCCTGCTGTCGGATCTGACCGTCCCGAACCGTATCGGTGACTGGTGGTACTACAGCCGTATGGTGCCCGGCGGCCAGTACCCCGTCTTCTACCGCTACCCCGCCCTGCACGAAGGCGACGAGGTGGTGCGCTACACCCCGCCGACCGTCACCCCCGGCGAGGTGCTTGAGGGTGAGGTCGTCATCCTCGACTGCAACGAATACGCCAAGGACATGGAGTTCTTCTCCCTGGGTAGCTTCCAGCCGGCGCGTAACGGCAAGCTGCTGAGCATCTCCGTGGATGAGAAGGGCGACGAACGCTACGAGCAGCGCTTCCTCAACATGGAAACCGACACTTTCCTCGAAGACACCATCCCCAACATTGCGGCGGGTTCCTTCTTCATCAACCACGCCGAACAGCTCATCTACGTAGTCCCCGACGACTCCTGGCGCCCCTGGCGTGTCTACGTGCACGACGTCGGACAGGGCACCGAAGATCACCTCATCTACGAGGAACCTGACAACACCATGTGGCTCTCCGCCGCTATGAGCTCCGACCGTTCCTCCGTGGTGCTCACCAGCTCGAACTCCGAGTACACCGAGGTGCGCATCGTCCCCACCCGCGAACCCAAGGGCGAGCCGACCCTGCTCATCCCCAAGAGCGCGGGCATCGAATACTACGCTGAGCCGCTCAACATTGCCGGCGAGCAGCACCTGCTGATTCAGCACGACTACAATGCTCTGAACTCCGAGCTGGTGCTCGCAGACATGCCGCGCGAAGGCGAAAGCCTCGAGGAGTACGCGCAGCGTTGGGTGCCGGTCATCCGCCACAGCGAGCACGTGCGCCTGGAGGGCTTCACCTTCACCGCAACGCACCTGGTCGTCACCGCCCGCGCAGACACGACCACCCGCATCTTCCTTGCGCCGCGTGAGCAGCTGCCCATCCAGTGGCGCCGCCGCCGACCCGCCGGCGTGACCTTCATGGAGCCCGCCGGCTTCGACGAGGAGCTGTACACCGCATCCGTGCTGCGTGCGGAGAACTACTCCCCCGTGCTGCGCATCGCCTACACCTCGTACCTGACCCCGCGCCGCGTCTACGACTACTTCCCCATGTCGCAGACCCTGCTGCTGCGCCGTGAAACCCCGGTGCTCGGCGGCTACAACCGCGAGGACTACCGCGCCTACCGCGACTGGGCACCGGCGGCGGACGGCACGCTCATCCCGATTTCCGTGATTCACCGCGCCGACCTGGACATGAGCCAGCCGCACCCGGTCATCCAGTACGGTTACGGCTCCTACGAGTCGTCCATGGACCCGATGTTCTCCATCCCGATGCTGTCGATCCTGGACCGCGGCGTCATCTACGTCATCGCGCATATTCGCGGCGGCGGCGAGATGGGCCGCTCCTGGTACCAGAACGGCAAGAAGCTCGCGAAGAAGAACACCTTCACCGACTTCGTTGACGTCACCAGCTACATTGCGGCCAAGCCGTGGGCTGATGAGGCACGTATCGGCTGCTACGGCGGTAGCGCCGGCGGCCTGCTCATGGGCGCCGTGCTGAACCTCGCCCCCGAAAAGTACGCCGCCTGCCTGGCAGCCGTGCCGTTCGTGGATGCGCTGACCACCATCCTCGACCCGGAGCTGCCGCTGTCGGCGATGGAGTGGGAAGAGTGGGGCAACCCGATTGAGGACCCCGAGGTCTACGCCTACATGAAGTCGTACACCCCGTACGAGAACATCCGCCCGGTCCGCTACCCGGCGATTGCTGCGGTGACGAGCCTGCACGACACCCGCGTGCTCTACGTGGAGCCCGCCAAGTGGATTGCGGCGCTGCGCGAGCAGATTGACCCGTCGTCGCCGGTGCCGCTGCTGAAGATTGATATGTCGGGCGGTCACGGTGGTGGTTCCGGCAGGTACACGCGTTGGCGCGAAATTGCGTGGGATTACGCGTTCCTGTTGACTAACCTCGGCGTTACTGAGTAGCTCATCTCTTAAATAGAACGCTCCGTCTGTATCTGAGTGATGCGGACGGAGCGTTCTTCGTTTATCCCTGCTCTTGTGGCGGTTCGCTACACACTTCCTCCGCGCCTACGCAGGGGCACCCGTCACACGGGCGCTCCGCCCTTCCTCGCTTCGCTGCGGAGAGCACCCGTGTGACACCCTGAGGGCGCTTCCGGAAGGTGTAGCCTCGCCGCCCGGTCACATGGGCCGCGGAAAGCACCCGAGAGGGTACCCTGATGTCGCTTCCGGAAGGTGCACCGGCACGCTTTGACCGCGGGGCCGAGAGCGGCTCGCTGAGGGGCTACCCGAGCACCCAACCGGAAAACGCGGCCGCCCCCCCACAGTACCCCAGCGCGGAAAGGCGGTATCGTCCGTAGTGACATCAGGGTGCCCGAAGCGAAGCGAGGGCGGGTGCCCCTGTAGGAACGAGGACGATAACCGCCTTTCCAAGCGGAACCGTGCATCCCGCGCAGAACCTGGAATGAGGTAAAAGAGCGAAAGAGGCGCCGCCTCCCACACGGGAGACAGCGCCTCTTTCATTAGAACCGGGTCAGCGGAAAAGCTTAGCCTTCCACGCCGCACTCAGCCAGAATCAGCTCACGCACGCGGGCGGCGTCAGCCTGACCGCGGGTAGCCTTCATGACCTGGCCGACGATAGCGCCAGCTGCCTGAACCTTGCCGGCACGAATCTTGTCGGCGACGTCGGGCATTGCTGCCAGTGCTTCCTGAACGGCTGCGGTGAGTGCGCCGTCGTCGGAGACCACGGCCAGGCCGCGTGCCTCAACGATTTCGGCGGGGGTGCCTTCACCGGCGAGGACGAACTCGAGCACCTGGCGGGCGATCTTGTCGTTGATCTTGCCTTCGGAGATGAGCGCTTCGAGGGCAACCACGGTTGCGGGCTCCACGCCGAGGGCGGTGAGCTCAACTTCGGCCTGCTTTGCGCGGCGGGCGATTTCGCCCATCCACCACTTGCGGGCTGCTGCTGCGGTTGCGCCTGCTGCGACGGTCTCTTCGATGACGTCGAGTGCGCCGGCGTTGACTACGTCGCGGAACTCTTCGTCGGAGTAGCCCCACTCGCCCTTGAGGCGGCGGCGGCGCTCTGCCGGGGGTTCAGGCAGTTCGGCGCGCAGACGCTCAATCCATTCGCTGTTGGTGACGACCGGGACCAGATCCGGCTCCGGGAAGTAGCGGTAGTCGTCAGCATCGGACTTGGGGCGACCCGAGGAGGTTTCACGAGTGTCTTCGTGCCAGTGGCGGGTCTCCTGGGTGACCTTTTCGCCGCGTTCGAGGATTGCGGCGTGGCGGCGGATCTCGTAGCGGACGGCGCGCTCGACGGAACGGAGGGAGTTCACGTTCTTGGTTTCGGAGCGGGTGCCGAACTTCTCTGCGCCCTTGGGCATGAGGGAGACGTTGGCGTCGCAACGCACATTACCGCGTTCCATGCGGGCGTCGGAGATGCCGAGGGAGCGGACGATGTCGCGGATTGCGGCAACGTAGGCGCGTGCCAGTTCGGGTGCGCGTTCGCCGGCGCCGACGATGGGTCGGGTGACAATCTCGATCAGGGGCACGCCTGCGCGGTTGTAGTCGACCAGGGAGGAGGTTGCGCCCTGGATTCGGCCGTCTGCGCCGCCGACGTGGGTGAGCTTGCCTGCGTCTTCTTCCATGTGGGCGCGCTCGATTTCGACGGTGAAGATGGTGCCGTCTTCGAGTTCTACGTCCAGGGAGCCGTTTTCCGCGATGGGGCCGCCAGCCTGGGAGGTCTGGAAGTTCTTCGGGGAGTCCGGGTAGAAGTAGTTCTTGCGGGCGAAGTAGGACTTGTCTGCGATGTCGCAGCCCAGTGCCAGGCCGAGCTTGATGGCGGACTCAACAGCGGTCTTGTTCACCATGGGCAGCGCGCCGGGCAGGCCGAGCGAGACGGGGGTGACGTTGGTGTTGGGCTCGTCGCCGAACTCGTTGGGTGCGGAGTCGAACATCTTGGTCTTGGTGTTCAGTTCGACGTGCACCTCGAAGCCGAGGACCGGGTCGTACTTTTCGATGGCTTCTTCGAAGCTGAGGACTTCTTCACTCATTACTTGGTTCCCCCAAAGTCAAAGTCGCGGATCAGGGTTTCGGTGTCGGGCAGGCTCTTGTAGAGCGGTGCGCCCCACTTTGCGGTGAGCAGTTCTTCCAGTGCTGCGCCGACGCGGTAGAGGCGTGCGTCTTCGCGTGCGGGTGCGGTGAACTGGATGCCGACGGGCAGGTTGTTCTCTTCGGAAAGGCCGCCGGGCAGGGAGAGCGCCGGGACGCCTGCCAGGTTGACGGGCACGGTGGCGACGTCGCCCAGGTACATTGCCATGGGGTCGCCTTCGGTCTTCTCGCCGAGCTTGAACGCGGTGGAGGGCGCGGTCGGGGAGATGAGCACGTCGCACTTTTCGAATGCTGCCGCGTAGTCGCGCTGGATGAGGGTGCGTACGCGCAGTGCGGCGCCGTAGTAGGCGTCGAAGTTACCTGCGGACAGTGCGTAGGTGCCGAGGATGATGCGGCGCTTGACCTCGTGACCGAAACCTGCGGAGCGGGTTGCGGACATGACGCGTTCGATGGTGACGGGGCCGTCTTCGGGTACGACGCGCAGGCCGTAGCGGACGCCGTCGTAGCGTGCCAGGTTGGAGGACACCTCGGAGGACATAATCATGTAGTAGGCGCTGATGGCTTCGGTGACGGAGGGCAGGGAGACCTCAACGATCTCTGCGCCTGCGGCACGAAGCTCTTCGACGGATTCGCGGAAGCGTGCGAGGACGCCTGCTTCGAAGCCTTCGCCGTCGCCGCCACCGAGTTCCTTGATGACGCCGATGCGCAGACCGGACAGGTCGCGCTTGCGCGCTGCTTCTGCGCCTGCCTTGGCTTCTTCAACAAAGTTGCCGGGCTCATCGGGCAGAGAGGTGGAGTCGAGCGGGTCGTGGCCTGCGATTGCTTCGTGGAGCAGCGCGGTGTCCAGGACGGTGCGTGCGACGGGGCCGACCTGGTCGAGGGAGGACGCCATGGCGATGACGCCGTAGCGGGAGACGGAGCCGTAGGTGGGCTTGACGCCGACGCTACCGGTCAGTGCTGCGGGCTGGCGGATGGAGCCACCGGTGTCGGTGCCGAGTGCCAGGGGTGCCTGGAAGGCGGTGACGGCTGCTGCGGAGCCGCCGCCGGAGCCGCCGGGTGCGCGGTCGAGTGCCCAGGGGTTGCGGACTACGCCGAATGCGGAGTGCTCATTGGAGGAGCCCATTGCGAATTCGTCGAGGTTGGTCTTGCCGAGGATGGGCATGCGTGCTTCGCGGACCTTGCGGGTGACGGTGCCGTCGTAGGGGCTCATCCAGCCTTCGAGCATTCGGGATGCTGCGGTGGTGGGCTGGCCCTTGGTGACGATGAGGTCCTTGACGGCGATGGGTACGCCTGCGAGCGGGGGCAGTTCTTTGCCTGCTGCGCGGTCTGTATCCACTGCTGCTGCGGTGGCGAGTGCTTCTTCGGCGTTGATGTGCAGGAAGGCGTTGAGGCCGCTCTTGCCGTCTGCGCGGTTATCGCTCAGGGGTGCGCCGTCGGTGGCTGCGATGCGGTCCAGGTGTGCCTGGGTGAGCTCGACGGAGGTGATTTCGCCGGATGCGAGCTTTTCTGCTGCTTCTGCGGCGGTGAGCTGGATCAGTTCGTTCACTTGGTTGTTCTCCTCTTAGTCTTCGTCGAGGATTGCCGGCACGCGGAACTTGCCGTCCTGTGCGTCGGGGGCGCCGGAGAGCGCCTCTTCCTGGGTGAGGGTGGTGACGGGTACGTCTTCGCGGAAGACGTTCTCGAGGGGGATGGGGTGGCTGGTCGCGGGGATGTCGGCAGTTGCTTTCTGCGACATGGTCTCAACGGATGCGACGATGACGTCCAGCTCAGACGCCATCGCGGTGAGTTCTTCATCGGTCATCTCAATGAGTGCCAGCGATGCCAGGTGCTTTACCTGTTCAAAGGTGATGGCAGACATGGTTCTCCCGTAGTTTGTTTTCTTGTCTCTTCTCTAGTGTAGTGGAGGTTGCGTTTTCCGTCTCATTGGGGGTTGGAGGGTTTACCTGCTGGTTTGCGTGGTCAGGCGGTGTTCTCCTCCCCTATTTTCGGGTTAAATGCTCAACGCCCCGCTCCTCGTGTGAGGTGCGGGGCGTTGAGCTACAACGTGTCCACGTTACGCTTGGGGGTTAATCCTTAGGCGGGGATGGTCAGAACCTGGCCGGGGAAGATCAGGTCAACGTTGTAGATGATGTCGGTGTTCGCAGCTGCGATTGCCTGGTAGCCGCCTGCAACGCCGAGCTTTGCAGCGATCAGCGAGAGGGAGTCACCGGGAACCACGGTGTAGGTGCCTGCTGCAGCCTTGGGAGCTGCGACGGGTGCTGCTGCTACGGGAGCCTCAGCTGCCGGTGCTGCTGCGGGAGCTGCGGGAGCCTCAACTGCGGGTGCAGCGGGTGCTACCGGTGCAGCGGGAGCTGCTGCGGGTGCCTCAACTGCTGCGGGTGCAGCCTGAGCTGCAGGAGCTGCGGGTGCAGCCTGTGCCGCGGGAGCGGTGTAGGTCTGCTGGGTCTGCGACTGTGCAGCCACGGTGGTGGTGGGCTCGGTGTAGGTGGGAGCTGCGCCGGTCTTGCCGTAGAGGCCAAGCTTAGCGGAGCATGCGGGCCATGCGCCCCAGCCCTGGATAGCGAGCAGACGCTCGCCAGCCTCGATCTGCTGTGCACGGGAAGCGGTTGCGGGGGAGCCGGACATGCCGACGCCGTTCCAGGACTGCTGGGTGAACTGCAGACCGCCGTAGAAGCCGTTACCGGTGTTGATGGACCAGTTGCCACCGGACTCGCACTGTGCCAGTGCGTCCCAGGTAGCACCGTCTACTGCGTTTGCAGCGGGCATCGACATGGTAGCTGCTACAGCGCCACCGATGGCGAGAGCTGCTGCGGTACGACGAATGGAAGTGTTCTTCATAATGCTCCTTGGGGCCGTCCCCGCTCGTTCCGTCCCCGGAACTCTAGCGCGCCGCCGCTCACCCTTTGATAACGAAGTAGGTTACTCATTTTCTGGCTCTACCATGTGAGCGGCTCTCCACCGATTTCATGTCACTGTGAGCGATTCTGCACTTGTGTGCGGAATCCGGGTGGCACTTCCTCGGTGGGGACGTGCGGTAGAACCGGGCATCGTTTCAAGCATTCCAAGCTTGAAACCACACAGGCGATTCCCTTGCGAGAATCTGTCTGGTCTCAAAGATAACCGAGGTTTTTTATGATTCCAACCTGATTTCAAGTTCACAGTGAACGTCCCGGGTTCTCCCAGGGTTCTTTCAGGTTAAAAGTGCAGGAAACATTAATCAAGACCTAGAACCCCGCGTATCTTAAGGGTTTCACCCCGGAATTTCGGGGTTTTCTAGGGACTTAACCCCGAGTGCACTCCCCCACTGAGCTTTCCGAATCGGGGTGAATGAGCACCACCTTTAAGGGTTTTGAACGGCGTGTAAATATTTTTTAAATATTTCTTCGCTTTGGGAGTGTTTTAAGGCGCTTCCACCTTAAATGCTGTGGTAATTACAAATACCAAAAATTGGCATTCAGGCTCTGGAGCACGCACTCCAGAGCCTGAATGCTCTATATATTGCAGGGGTCAGATTCAGATGACCCCGCTACCGGGTCTACTCGGCGGTAGCCTCAACCGCCTCCGGGCCACCCTCGAGCAGGGCGGTAAAGCCCTCCTCATCCAGCACCTTCAGACCCAGCTGCTGAGCCTTATCCAGCTTTGAGCCGGCGTTCGCGCCAGCGACCACAAAGTGGGTCCTCTTAGATACAGAACCGGATGCCTTACCGCCGCGAGAAATAATGGCTTCCTTCGCACCGTCACGGGTGTAACCGTTCAGCGTGCCGGTCACGACCACGGTCAGGCCCTCCAGGGTGCGCTCTACGGACTCGTCACGAGTATCTTCCATGCGCACACCGGCGGCAGCCCAGGAGTCCACCACCTCGGCGTGCCAGTCCTCAGCAAACCATTCAATAATCGAGTCGGCAATCGTGGTGCCCACACCGTCCACAGCGGCGAGGCGTTCACGGTCAGCCTCGCGGATCGCCTGCATCGAACCGAACTCCGCGGCGAGCGCGCGGGCAGCGGTCGGGCCCACGTGGCGAATCGAGAGGGCAACCAGCACGCGCCACAGCGGCTGCTGCTTTGCCTTCTCCAGCTCGGCAAAGAGGTTCAGCGTATTCTTCGTGGGCTTCGGCTCGGGGCGCGCCTTGGTCGGCTTGGTGTAGAAGTAGGGCACGCGCTCCATCTTTCCGGTGCCCACGCCCTTGACCTTCTTCTCACGCTCGATGGTGACCTCGCGCAGGTCCTCGATGTTGAGGCTGAACAGGTGCGCTTCGGTCGTGAGCGGAGGGGTGTCCGGGGTTGCGGGGCTGGTGAGTGCCTTTGCTGCTTCGTAGCCGAGCGCCTCAATGTCGAAGGCGCCGCGGCTTGCCGCGTAGTACACGCGCTCGGTCAGCTGCGCAGGGCAGGAGCGGGGGTTCGTGCAGCGCAGGTCCACGTCGCCTTCCTTGCCGGGGGCAAGGGGCGAGCCGCAGGAGGGGCATTCGCTGGGCATGACGAACTCGCGTTCGGTGCCGTCACGCAGGGCAACCACGGGGGCGACAATCTCGGGGATCACGTCGCCTGCCTTGCGTAGCACCACGGTGTCACCGATGAGCACGCCCTTAGCCTTGACCACGTCCTGGTTGTGCAGGGTGGCGCGTTCCACGGTCGAGCCGGAGACGAACACGGGCTCCATGACGCCGTAGGGGGTCACGCGGCCGGTACGTCCCACATCCACGCGGATGTCCAGCAGCTTGGTGTGCACCTCTTCGGGCGGGTACTTGTACGCGACCGCCCAGCGCGGCACGCGGGAGGTGTAGCCCAGCTGAGCCTGGGTCGCGAAGTCGTTGACCTTAATGACGATGCCGTCGATTTCGTGCACCAGGGAGTGGCGCTGCTCGCCGTACTTATTAATGAAGTCGAACACCGCCTCGGTGTTAGCGGCGATTTCACTGTAGGGGCTCACGGGCAGGCCCCAGGAAGCGAGCAGATCGTAGGTCTCGTACTGGGTGGCGATGTCCAGGCCGGTGCGTGAACCGATGCCGTGCACGTACATGCTCAGCGGGCGCGAGGCAGTCACCGCAGCGTCCTTCTGGCGCAGGGAGCCTGCCGCGGCGTTACGCGGGTTCGCGAAGGGGTTCTTGCCGGCGGCAATCATGGATTCATTGAGCTTCTCAAAATCGGCGGAGGAGATGAACACTTCGCCGCGGATTTCAATCTCTTCGGGGTGGTTCTCGCCGGTCAGCTGCTGCGGGATGCTCGCAATGGTGCGCACGTTGTGGGTGACGTCTTCACCGGTGGTGCCGTCGCCACGGGTTGCCGCGCGTACGAGGGTGCCGTTGCGGTAGAGCAGGTTCACGGCGAGGCCGTCAATTTTCAGCTCGGTCAGCCACTGAGGTGCGGCACCGGTGAGGGTGCGGGTGCTCTCCTCGGTCTTGGTCAGCCAGGTGCGCAGTTCTTCGAAGGAGAAGACGTCCTCAAGGGAGTACATGCGCTGCAGGTGGGTGACGGGCGCGAAGGCCTCGATGGCTTCGCCGCCGACCTCCTGGGTGGGCGAGTCGTTGGCGATGATGAGCGGGTGCTCGGCCTCAATGACTTCGAGGCGGCGGTAGAGCGCATCGTATTCAGCGTCGGAGAGGAAGGGGGCATCCTCGTTGTAGTAGGCGCGGCGGGCGGCGCGAATCTTATCGGTCAGTTCCGCGTACTCGGCACGCAGAGCCTCGGTAATCTCTACGGTGTTCTCTGCCGCAGTCTTTGCGGGGGCAGTCTGCTGGGTGGTGTTGTTCTCAGTCACCCGTCCAGTTTAACGTTTTTGCCGCGCCGCTCCCCTATCGCTCGTCATATTGCTCGGGTTCCGCCAGCGCAAACGCTGGCGCAAGAACACCGTAGCTACTTCCTGGATTGCGCTTCCTTAGTTTCTGTACGCGAATACAGTTCACCCCCGCCTCCTGCAGGCACTCAATCGAGCGCTCGAAGAAAGCGGGGGGGGGTGAACCGTCAGGTATGAAGTTTAGGCTTCGACAGCGTCGGCAACAATCACCGTAATGTTGTCGCGTCCGCCCGAACGCAGAGCCTCGTGCTGCAGAACGTCAGCGGCATCCTGCGGGTGGCGGATTGAGGTAAGCACGCGCGCCATGTACTCGTGCGAAAGCTCACCGGAGAGACCATCGGAGCAGAGCATCAGGCGGTCACCAGGGCGGGCGGGCAGAACCCAGAAGTCCGGCTCCCAGTAGTTGCCGGTACCCAGCGCGCGGGTAATCACGTTACGGCGCGGGTGGGTCAGCGCCTCCAGGGCGGTAATCTGTCCTTCATCGACCAGGTACTGCACCTCGGAGTGGTCACTGGTGACCTGCTCAAGCGATGCAGAACCCTCGGAACCGGGCAGCTTCTCCATGGCGGAGTGGTGAATGCCCTCTTCCTCACGCAGCAGACGGTAGGTTCGGGAGTCACCCACGTTGAAAACAACCCACAGGTTACGGTCGCCAATGCGGGTCAGCCAGGCACCGGTTACGGTCGTACCGCCGGAGCGGGAAAGCGCCTGCTTAATCTCCTCGTTAGTTTCACCAATCAGATCGTGCAGACGGTTCAGGGTGCCCACAATCTCATTGTTGAGCAGGGTGTTTGCGCGGCGGCGGCGCTTGGCGGGATCTTCCTCATCAATAGCGGCGAGGCGCTCAAGGTAAGTCTGCTGTTCCTCTTCGCTACGACCACCGGGCATGGTGAAGAAGGGCGAGTAGGCGAGCTGACGCACGCACAGGCGCGAAGCGACCTCGCCCGCCTCGTGACCTCCCATGCCGTCCGCGACCACGCAAAGGGAACCGGCGACGACCATCGAATCTTCGTTATTTTCTCGATGTGCGCCGCGGTGCGTTGCACCACCGGTACGTAGTTTCAGTTCAGTCATGAGAGGTCTATCTCCATTGTGTAGTTCACGCGACGAGTCACCGCCACGGGGTCTACGTTACCAAAGCTTCTAACGTTTCGTGTTCCCTGAGAGGTGAGATTGTAGCGATTTCCCACCTGTCGGAGCGTGTTTGCTGTCTCATTATCGGTCAGCACGGTACCCGGTTCAGCCAGGGAGACCAGGCGCGCAGCCAGGTTCACGCTGGAGCCGTACACATCACCGCGGTTAGCCAGAACCTCACCCCAGATGAAGGCGACACGTGCATCCGGCAGTTGCGGGTCGGCACCAATCTTTTCGGAGAGCTGCAGGCTAATCTCTGCGATAGCATCCGGGGTTTCGGTGAGGAAGAAAACTTCGTCACCGAGAGTCTTAATAATGCGACCACCCAGGGGTGCAATAACGTCCAGGCAACTCTGCTCAAAGTGGTTGATGAGCTGAGAAAGAGCCGCCGCGTCTAGGTTACGTACCAGAGAGGTGTACGAGACCAGATCCACGAATCCCACGCCACGCACCAGGGGCAGGCGGGAAAGACCGGAGGTGGTCACGTTATTTTCGCGCAGTCCCAAGCGCAGGATTCCGGCGTACATCTGACGGCGGTATGCGTACAGCGCCAGACGCTCGAGAACCTCGAGGTAACGCGGGAAGTCTTTGAGGAGCTTGCGGCGGGCATCATTGTCGTCGAGGTTTTCGGTGACCATAATGTTGTGCACCAGCGCCTCAATCTGCCAGGCAACGGTACGGTCGGTCAGTTGGCCTTCGGCACGAACCAGGGACGCTACGTACTCCATCCGAATATCGCCGGATTCATCCAGCTTCTGCAGGTCGGCGAGCATCTGCACGTCGGTTTCAGTGAAGTAGGGCGCGTGCTCGGCGATGGTCGGGAAGCCCATGTTGTGCCAGATGCGCTGTGCGGTTTCGAGGGGAATTCCGGCGTATTCGGCAGCCTGTACGGGAGTGTAGCGGCGGCCTTGGCCCAGAAGGGATTTTTCGAGCTCTCGGATTCCTGCCTTAGATTCCTCGTCTCGATAGATATTGTTCTGGGCGAGGTTCTGGAGGATTCGGAGGTTGAGCATTTGGGTTTCGGGGCCCATGGTGGCGCCGGTGTCCTGCGGCGAGTGCGCAGGTTCGTGGCGGTCTGCCGTGCTCATTGCCGCTGCCGCTCCTTTCATCCCTGCCGGAAAATACTGTCTGGTCTATACCGTGGTGGCGCTAGGTTACGTGGTACCTCGTTGTGCTCTGCGGGTTTCGCATTGCGTCGCTGCGATGATGCTCACCGTGTAGCGCCTTGTTAATATACCCCTCCGCGGTGGTGTTTGGGTCACAAAAGCGCCCGCACCCCAGGATAGTTTAGTGGAGTAATTCACATTTAAGAATACTCTAATCCGCATTTTTTCGGCAGATTTAGCGGCGGGTTTAGGCTCTGAGCCGACCCGACAGTTCCCGCCCGGGTCGGTGACAGAGGCGATGAAGCCCTAAATATAGCGAGCGCGCAGGGCGTAGTAGTCGCGTCGGGCGGCTTTAATTTCTTTCTCAAAGCGCTTCGGGTCGGGCACATAGGTTAGGCGGTGATGCACCCCGCGGCAGACCACATACACCGAACCGTAGCCCAGCCAGGCACCCGGGCCGCGCTGTTTTGCCCAACGCTCCCCCATGGAATCCAGGTAGAGGGATTCGTCTCCGCTGCGGGTCATCACGCCGCGGCGCACCACGAGCCGGTGTGTGGTCAGCAGGTAGTAAGTGGTTGCCCAACGCCAAGCGGTACGCACGGCACCGACCAGGGTACCTACCGCGCAGAGCATGCCGAGAGTCCACAGAATCGGTGAGGACCGTGCCGTGGAGGCGAAGGTTGAGGCGGCAATAGCAACCAGCAGGTAGGCAAGCGTGGGCAGCAGGGCACCGTAGTGCTGGCGGGTCGCAATGATGACATGCTCACCGGGGTTGAGTTTTCCGCGCAAACGCATGGTGTTCCTTAGCTGTGCTGGTTGGTGTGTTCCGGCTGGGGTCGCCGGTTGAGGTGGTGCGGGTTCGTTGAATGCAGCCGTGCCGGACTGAATTTTTAGGGGTTGGTTCTAGTGTGCCTGCTGAAAATCTCCGTAGCTACCGTTGGCGGGGCGAAGGTGCTCAATATCGCCCACCGCGTAGGGTTCTAGCGTGCCATCCTCGCGGCGAATGAGGATGCGCCCCTGCGCGTCGAGGTCTTCGGCAACGCCTTCTACGGTGCTTCCGTCGGGTAGGCTCATGCGCACGCTGGCGCCGAGGGTGGCGGTGGCGTCGCGCGCCTGATCGAGCAGGCTGAGGCTCTCCGGGTTGAGCGGGTCGGGGCGTTCCGGGTCGCCACCGGCGCGCACGAAGGCGCGGTAGCGTCGAGCGAAGATGCTCAGTAGTCGGGTGAGCACCTCGGAGGAGTCGACCGCGGCACCGGTGCACAGGCTCAGGCTGGTGGCGGTGGGTACGGGCAGCTGTTCGGCGGACATATTCGTGTTCTGACCGATGCCCACGATGATGCTGCGCTGCCCCTCGGTGGAGCCGCTTTCGGGTACAAGCTGGGCGAGGATTCCGCATCCCTTAGCACCCTGCGCGATGACGTCGTTGGGCCATTTGAGGGCCGCATCCACGCCGTAGCTGCGCCAAATATCAACCACGCTGAGCCCGGCGATGAGGGTCAGCCAGTGGTAACTGTCTTCGGGGAGCTCTCGGGTCAGCGGGTCGGTGGAGACGTGCGGGCGCACCACAATGCTCGCGGCAAGGCACGCCCCGGGAGGCGCGGTCCAGGCTCGGGCGAGGCGGCCGCGTCCGGCGCTTTGGTAGAGGCTGGCGTAGACGGAGAGCTCGCCGAGCTGTTCGCGTTCGGGGTCGGTGCCGCCCATGAGTAGCTCGCGGGCGCGGGTGGTGGTGGAGTCCACTTCGTCGTAGAGGTTCACGCTGGAGTAGCCCGCATCCAGCGCCACGGTGCGGATGCGCGGCGCATCCAAAACCGAATGATCACTCTGGGTGTTCATATTCTTCTCCATAGCCTGCACCTTTCTATCCTGTCCGAAACTACTCTGCACTATGGCCGCTCGTCACCGAAACCTGCGGATTTCAGTCGAGCCACGTTGATTTCTCACCATATCAATTTCTTGCCGCCGGTGATGCCCACCCGGCACCCGAGACGGTACATTAGACAATGAGGGTGCATCAAGCACCGACCGGCTGCGGAGGTTCCTCCGCCCTGCTCGAAAGAAGACCGTTATGGCTTATTACGCAATTACTTACGTTTACGCAGCTCCCGAGGAGCAGGCGAAGTACCGCCCGGCTCACCGCGAGTACCTTGGTTCGCAGATTGAGGCGGGCAACCTGATCGTGTCCGGTCCCCTGCTGGATGGCGAGACCCCCACTGGCGCCCTGCTGATTGCAAAGGTTGACTCCGCTGAGGTTGCTGAGAAGATCGTGGCTAACGACCCGATGAACGTTGGCGGCGCGGTTCTGTCCCACACCGTGACCGAGTGGAACCCGGTTCTGGGCACCATCTAAGCGTCATTTCACGTTGAAAGCTTGAACAAAACCCCCTTTTCGCCGGCATGGCTTGCCGAGACGGAAGGGGGTTTTCTGTGCTCTTTTGAGCGGTTCTTTCGCGCTTTTCGTTCACTGTATGCACCTTCTTGGGTGCTGGGTGCATAAAAGTGTATCTAGTGTTGATATTCTGGCTTCTCGCCTGGCATGTGTGCCCTAGTTCGCACTATAGTTGAGGGATATGCACATTGTTCAAGAGTGCTCTTCAGGGCCTTCTGAACAACCATCACCGCAACCACTGGCTCCCGACAATCGGGTGGAGCAGGAACGAGGAATAATGTCCGAGAACCTCCAGCAGGAATTTGATTTGAGCACCACCGCCGGTAAGCTCGCTGATTTTTATGCACGTCGAGAGCGCAGCTTCGCGCCCAGCGGTGAGGCAGCTATCGAGAAGCAGCACGCACGCGGCAAGAACACCGCCCGCGAGCGCATCGAAATGCTTCTGGACGAGGGTTCTTTCGTTGAGTTTGATGCCCTCGCCCGCCACCGCACCACCGCGTTCGGTATGGAGGCGAAGAAGCCTCTGGGTGACGGCCTGGTGTCCGGTTACGGCACCGTGGATGGCCGTCTGGTCGCCGTGTACTCGCAGGATTTTACCGTGTACGGTGGCTCCCTCTCGCAGGTGAACGGCGAGAAGATCGTGAAGGTGCAGAAGTTCGCGCTGAAGAACGGCTGCCCGGTCATCGGCATTAACGACGGTGGTGGCGCCCGTATTCAGGAGGGCGTGGCTTCCCTGGCGATGTTTGCCGATATTTTCCGCATGAACGTGCGCGCATCCGGTGTGGTTCCGCAGATTTCGGTCATTATGGGCCCCTGCGCTGGCGGTGCCGCGTACTCCCCCGCTCTGACTGACTACATCATCATGGTGGATAAGACCTCGCACATGTTCATTACCGGCCCGGACGTCATTAAGACCGTGACCGGCGAGGACGTGGACATGGAGACCCTCGGTGGCGCGCGTCAGCACAACTCTGTGACCGGCACCAGCACCTACCTGGCTGAGGATGAGGAAGACGCGTTCGACTTTGTGCGTGAGCTTCTGGAGTTCCTGCCCTCGAACAACCTTGCTGAGCCCCTGCCCCTGGAGCACGACCAGGAGCCCGTGGTGACCGTGGACGATCTGGATCTGGACACCCTGATTCCGGATTCGGCGAACCAGCCTTATGACATGCGCGCGGTCATTGAGTCCGTGGTGGATGACGGTCACTTCCTGGAGATGCAGGCGCTGTACGCCCCGAACGTGATGATTGGTTACGCCCGCGTCGAGGGCCGCACGGTCGGTATTGTGGCGAACCAGCCGATGCAGTTCGCTGGTTGCCTGGACATTTCGGCATCCGAGAAGGCCGCCCGCTTCGTGCGCAATTGCGATGCGTTCAACATTCCGATTCTGACTTTTGTGGATGTTCCCGGCTTCCTGCCCGGCACCGATCAGGAGTTCAACGGCATTATTCGCCGCGGCGCTAAGCTGCTTTACGCTTACGCGGAGGCGACCGTTCCACTGGTCACCGTCATTACCCGCAAGGCGTACGGTGGCGCGTACATTGTGATGGGTTCGAAGAAGCTGGGCGCCGACATTAACCTGGCGTGGCCCACCGCGCAGATTGGCGTGATGGGTGCGCAGGGTGCGGTGAACATTCTGTACCGTCGCGAGCTGGCTGCGCTGGCGGCTGAGGGCGGCGACGTTGAGGCTCGCCGCGCTGAGCTGATTGCCAAGTACGAGGAAGAGCTGCTGAACCCGTACCAGGCTGCTGAGCTGGGCTACATTGACGAGGTCATCGCCCCGAGCGAGACTCGCGTGCGCATCATTTCTTCGCTGCGCGCCCTGCACGATAAGCGTGCGGCTACCCCGGCGAAGAAGCACGGTAACATCCCGCTGTAGGCTTCCGTTGTGCCCGCACCGTTTGTGGTGCGGGCCTTCGCATGATTTTAGGTTTCTAAGGAGGCGTGCCTTTGGCAGGCTACAATCCGCTGAGTTATTTCTCGTTCGGTAAGAAGAAGGATAGTTCGGAGTCCGCTGAGGGTTCCGAGCAGCTTGAGCGTAGCTCCGCTCGTTCTTCTGCCCGTTCTTCTGCGCGCTCGGCTACCGCATCCAGCGCAACGAAGGAACCCGTTCAATCTTCGGTAGATACTGACGCTGAACAGGAGCCGCTGCTGAAGGTGGTCAAGGGCTCCCCCACTCCGGAGGAGATTGCCGCGCTGACCGCCGTTGTGGCGATGATGCAGGCGAGCGCCGCGAAGCAGGAGCAGAACTCGCTGGTGGGTGCGGCATCGCGTCTGCTGAACCGTCGCCAGCGTCTGGGTGCTTCGTTGCGTCCGGGTCCCGGTTCGTGGAGGCGTGCCCGCCCCATGTAGTGTGGGTGGTTCATCTGAATAGTAAATTCCCGTTGCACCGGCTGGTGCGGCGGGAATTTATTGTTTTGCCTCAAATTCAAGATTTATATTGCGTTATTCAACATCTAATGCGCTGATTCTTTCGGTTTTGTCATATTAGAAACGATAAAGTCATGATGATACGTACTGATGCTACGATGTATATACCATCACATTAGTGTTAATAAATTGGCAGGGACCATGGCAAAGATGCTGAATAAAAACCATAGGCCCCCACCGGATGTCTATATCGCGCTTCTGTTGCCGACGCTACGGCGCTTGTCGAAGACTGTACCTCGCACCGCAGCCTATGTTAGTGAGCAGTTGCGGCAGCAGACTAAGGCGTTGGGGTCGAAGAAGAACCTTCCTGATCTTGAGTCCACCGATTTTGCGGTGGCTGTACGTACCACCTTGAAAATCTTGGTGGCGCTTCGCTATGCCCAGTTGATGCCTCGTCTGACCCCGTGGGAGAAGAGGAAGTATCTGCTCACTCCCCTGGGCGCCGAGCTGACCTGCACCCCGCATCTGCACGGTTCGGTGCCGCCGCGTGTAGTGAAGCAGGTGCAGGCTCTGTGTGCTCAGAGTTTGACGGCGAGGACGACGAAGAAGCTCAAGAAGCAGGCGAATGCACTCCTGGCGACTGCGGAGGCGGAGCATCGTCTCATTTTTGGTGCTTCTGATGGTGATGCAATCACCGGTATGGAGCCGTTCCTCCCTGCTACCGATACCGGGGAAACCACCTCCGCCCATAAGGCAACCGGTGCGGAGCATCTTGCACATGCGTTGAATTCTGCGGGTACTGCCGAGACCTGGCCCGTGGGTCAGTCTCCTATGGATATTATTTTGCGTGCCAGCGATTCACCGGTTATTCATGCTCAGGCGGAATTTGCTGAGCACTTTACGCAGGATTTAATTCAGCATATTCACGCGGTGACTCCGGAATATTTTGAGCAGATTGTTGCCGATATTTTTACGGCTCTTGGTTTTAGTACCGAGGTAACCGGCGGTGCCGACGATAAGGGTGTGGATGTGATTGCCCGCTACTCTGACGGCCTGGATTTCGCGCCGATTTATATTCAGGTGAAGCACTATTGCGGAACCATGAAGGTCACTCCTAACGAGATTCAGAAGCTTGCCGGTGCGGTGCTTCTGCACGGCGGTTTGCAGGGTGTTTTGGTGACTTGCGGTGCTTTTGCGCAGCCGGTGCCTGAGTATTTGCAGGGTTTGCCGGGGGCACGCAATATTGCTCTGGTTGATCAGCATCAGCTGGTGGAGCTGATGATTCGTCACCGTGTGGGCGTGCTTGATGGTGAGGGCGAGTGCGGTTATCGCATTGACGAGGAGTATTTTGCCCGCGGCATGGAGTAGCCGGGGGTATTTTGGGGTGAGCGTTTCACTCTGAACGTCTCTGCTCTTTGCACATTCCCACGTTATTTCACTAAATGTATTTTCACTTTTCCATGAGGATATTTTTCATATATCGGCTGGTTTTAGAAATCTAGGTTATTTCTCGAACCAGCCGATACAATGAGAAGGTAGTGCGTTATATATTCTTCGCATTATTTCACGAAGTGTATATACCCGTGACGGTCTAGACACTTCACCCCAATTTATAGCGTTCTTTCTGAGTGCGCGTCATAGAAGACGGTGCGTAAGCGGGACGGGTTGAGAAAAAACTACCTACCTTGCTTCTCTTCACAGCGGGATTTCAAAGTGCCGGCCCAAAAATAAAGATGGTGCCGCTCACTTTCGTGATTATTTTCCCGCTCAAATGACTGCACTTCATGAAGAACGCCTGCACGATAAATAACACTAGATAAGGAGCCCGGCGTGGCTTTTGTGAATAAAACAATGCTCCATATCGATCATTCCGAATTGCACTCTTTGCAGCAGGAAACCTCGTGGGAGGCTCTACCCGAGGAAGCACGCACTCTCAGCGTTGCGGCGGCTTTCTCTCTGCTCCGCCATTTTGAGCGCGCGCAGGATCGTGGCGAGAAGGTTTTCTTCCCCGATATGTACACCCCGGTTGGCGTAGACCTGGGTTTCAATATGACTCAGCGTTTCATCGCTGTGGGTGACAATGTCCTCTTCCGTGAGGCGCTTAATAAGCTGATTGCGGCGCTGGTCAACGCTGATTATCTTGAGGTGTCCCTCAGCCAGCTGCATCCGGGCAATCTGCACTACACTCTGAGCGAGGCTGGCCGCGAGCTGTTGGGTACCCCGAAGGAGCAACAGGCTCAGGCTCTCTTGCCGGTTCTGCCCCTCCTCAGCGGCGTGTACCTCTACTACTTGAAGCAGTTCTACCCGGTTCTGCTCTCGCACATTACGGTGCGTGAGCTTCTGCCCATCGTCCTGAGCGTTACCCCGTCCTACCCCGCGGCGGCTCCCGTGAAGATTCGTGAGCTGGTGCTGCGCGAGTGCGGTTTCGTGCAGGGTTGGTACGGTCTGTCGTACCTGGAGCAGCGCATTGTTGAGCCGGTGATTGCTCAGGCATTGAGCCTGCTGACCCGTGAGGGCTACCTGCGCACCAAGACCATTCACGAGCACACGGATTCGCCGCTGACTCTGTACTCGCTGTCCCCGTCTGCGAAGGAGCTGGTGGCTCGTCATGAGGAGACCGGCGTGCCGGCGAGCGAGCTGAGCTCCGTGCTGGCGTTGGTGAAGGATGAGGGCACCTCGATTACCGCTGAGGATATTGCCGCAACCGACGCTCTGCTGACCCACATGGGCGTGCTTCTGCTCGATACTCTCAACGACCACGGCGCCGATGTGGAGCTGAGCCTTCCGAGCCTGGAGCAGGTCTTTGACCGCGACGAGCGTATTCAGCAGGCGTCCTCGAACCCCTATTTTGTGCAGATTGACGCGCAGGATTACATCTACGATGTGCTGACCGCGCACCACTACCTGTCCGAGCGTGAGACCGTCTACTCGCTGGGTTCCGCGTTTGCGCCCACCCTGGCGCAGATGGCTGAGCCGAGCGTTCAGAAGCTGGTGGCTTCGGCTCTGCTGGATCCTGCCGCTGTGGATGCTCTGCCGTACCCGCATCAGCTGCTGTACCCGATTCTGAAGCTCGTGGAGGAGAACCCGCGCATCTCCTACTACGACATTTACGATGAGCTGAAGATCGCCCTGGACATCCCGTACCTGCAGGGTGAGGTCGCGCCGCACCGCTACAAGCTGACCCCGCGTCTACGTAACCGCTATTCGGTGGCGATGCACGTGCTGAAGGGCGAGCGCTACCTGAACGCTCTGCGTGAGGGTACCGGTCGTACTTCCCGCAAGAACCCGGAGCGTTACGAGCTGAGCGAGGCGGGTAAGGAACTGCTCAAGCGTTTCCCGGAGGGCGCTCCGGAGGCGGTGACCGCCCGCATGGCGCCGCTGCCGCCCCAATCGCTCAAGCACAAGCTGCCTCAGGATATTGCCGCTGAACTGCAGGCTCGTGAGGAGGCTCTTCAGGCTGCCAAGGAGGCGCGTGCCGCGGAGCGTCAGGCTCGTCTGGCGGCCCGTGAGGGTCGTGAGCCGTTGGCTCCGGTACCGGGTGCTTCTCCGGCGCTGTTGGCGCGTCCGGCTGGTTCGCCGGTGGCGGCTGCTACGCAGGCTCCCGCTGAGGTTCCGGCGGCTGCGCCGGTTGTTTCCGCGGCTCCGGTTGTTGAGCCGGCTGCGCCCGCTGTTTCTGCACCCGTTGTGGCTCCCGTTCAGCCGGTTGTTTCCGCTCCTGCTGTTTCTGCTGCTGAGCCCTCGACCGCGCTGCAGGTTGCTGCCGCTCAGGTGCGTGAGGCTCTGAAGCGTTACCGTCAGGTCTTCCGCCGCGAGGCTCTGGCACCCGCCCTGGCGCAGGTGTCTGAAGAGCGTTTCCGCAGCATTGGTTTCGACCTGTTCCTGATGCGCGGCTACACCGTGGAGGCTCTGGAGGCTCGGGGTGTGGACGGCGTGGCTACCCCCGCCACCGGCGAAAAAGAGCGAGCGTTCTACGTTCGTACTCTGCGTCCGGCATCTAACGGCGTACTGTCCGCCGGCGTTCAGCCGCAGGACATTACCGCGTTCTTCCTGGCGATTCACGCCCGCGGCGGCCAGCTCGGCACCTTCATTACGAACGCCCCGTTCAGCGATGAGGCGTACGACGAGTTCATCCGCTGCTCGACCAAGTACCCGAACATTCTGGTGGACTTGGTGTCAGGTGATGAGCTGCAGGACCGCCTCATTGCGCACCGCCTCGGCGTGGTCGAGGGTGCGAACGGTCTGCTGGAGCTGAACGGCGAATACTTCGCCGGCTAGCCTCCCCTGCTAGTAGCTTGTAGCCCATCTTGGGCACGCCCCGGTTTTCTCTTTCCTGCACGTTCGGAGGGAGAAAGCCGGGGCGTTTTCGCGCATCCGCCCCTGGGAGTTGTCCACAGGTGTGCCCTTTTTGTCGCATTCGGTGCTTCTCAGCCCGTAATATTGCCGGTTTAAGCGAGCTAAATCACCGAAAATCGTGGTTGAAGGCACACCCCTGCGTTAGGATATGAACATGAGCACTTACCAGGAACTTCCCAGCATCTACCGATTGAAGCGCTCGCTGACCGACGTCGATCAGATTGCTAACGAATACTTTGAAAAGGTCCTCGACCTGAACCCCGTCCATGCAACCGAGCTTGGTCGTAAGGGCGTAGAGACCCTGTACCCCGATTACTCGCCCGCCGGCGAGAAGGCTTTCGCGCGCCTTGCGAAGAAGACCCTCAAGAAGGTTGATAACGTCCTGCCTATTGATGACGTTGACCTGGTCACCCTGGATGCTCTGCAGGAGCGTCTGAGCCTGTACCGCAAGCAGCACAAGGCTGGTTTTGGCGGCTGGCAGCTGAACAATATTGCGTCCGTACCGCAGGAAGTGCGTTCGGTCTTCGACCTGATGAAGCGCAACACCCAGCAGGATTGGGAGCATATTGTCGGTCGTATGCACCGCGTCACCGAGGCTCTGGAGGGCTACATCCAGACCCTCGAGGCGGCTCGTGAAGAGGGCAAGGTCGCCCCGCGCCGCCAGGTGGATATTGTCATTGAGCAGACCGCCGCGTACTACGCTCCGGGTGGTTTCTTTGACGATTTGGCGGCTGAGGTCGCCGAGGCTGTCCCCGCCCTGAAGGACGAGGCTGCCGCAGGTGCCGAGGCTGCGAAGGAAGGCTACCGCCGCCTCAACAGCTACCTGGTGGAGAAGCTGCAGCCGGTCGCGCCTTCCCGCGATGCTGTGGGCCGTAAGGCGTACAGCCTGCACTCCCGTTCGTTCCTGGGCACCACCATTGACCTGGACGAAACCTACGCTTGGGGCGTGAAGGAGCTGGAGAGCATTATCGCTCGTCAGCGTGAGGTTGCCGAGGAGATTGAGCCGGGCGCAAGCATTGAGCGCGCGAAGCAGCTGCTCGATGAGGACCCGGCACGTCAGCTGCACGGCACCGATGAGCTGAAGGCGTGGATGCAGAAGCTCGCTGACGCCGCTGTGGAGAACCTGGCGGGTAGCCACTTCGAGATTGGCGGCCCCATGCGCCGTATTGAGTGTTGCATTGCGCCGACGAACGAGGGCGGTATTTACTACACCGGCCCCTCCCCTGATTTCTCGCGTCCGGGCCGCATGTGGTGGTCGGTTCCCGAGGGTGAGAATACGTTCACTACCTGGCGTGAAACCTCCACCGTGTACCACGAGGGCGTTCCGGGCCACCACCTGCAGATTGCGATTGCTACGGCTCTGCAGGGCACCATGAACTCCTGGCGCACGAACATGCTGTGGGTGTCCGGTCACGGTGAGGGCTGGGCACTGTATGCCGAGCGCCTCATGGAGGAGCTGGGCTACCTGAAGGATCCGGGTGACCGCATGGGCATGCTGAATGCTCAGCGTATGCGCGCCGCCCGCGTGGTCTTCGATATTGGTGTTCACTGCGAGATGCCGATTCCCGATGAGTGGGCTGAGCAGCTGGGCGTTGAGCCGGGCACCATCTGGACTTCTGAGCTGGGTTACGAGTTCTTGAAGCTGAACCTGGACGAGTCCGAGGGCCACCTGCGTTTCGAGTTCCTGCGTTACCTGGGTTGGCCGGGTCAGGCACCGAGCTACAAGATTGGCGAGCGCCTCTGGCTGGAGCTGCGTGATCAGGCTGTGCGCCGCGGCGATGACATGCGTGCATTCCACACCCGTGCGCTTCTGCTCGGTTCGGTGGGTCTGGACACTCTGCGCCGCGCCCTGACCGATGAGATGATGCTTCCTCTGGATACTGAGGATGACGACGATGAGGACGACGAGTAGCCTCTAGTCTGCTCGCTCCTCGCCGCTTCTGGAGTGTCTCCGGGCGAGGCTCTATAGATGAAGCCCCCGCTTCAGCTGTTGCTGAGGCGGGGGCTTCGTCTTTTCATGCAAGGTTTATCTATCGGGATTCCGGGCTATCCGAAGTTTGCGGTGCCGGGGTCCGTGGTGCCGAAGCCCATACCGGTGGAGTCGTTCAGGTCCACCAGGTGCGGGGCGAAGCGGCACCAGTAGTCGGTGAGTGCGCCGTTGGACTCGCGGATGCCCATGCCTACGGTGCGTCCGTCGACCACCCACACGCCGAGGATGGGGTGGCTGACCGGGTTGATGATGCCTTCGTAGCGCGGTGCCGGAATGTACTCCTGGTAGATGAATTCGCTTTCGGGGGCGTTGGCGAAGAAATCGTCGTCTTCGGGTTTGATGAAGACGTCGTAGTCAGGGGCGTAGATTTCTACGCCGTCGCCTTCGCGTCCGAAAAGGGGCTTGCGAACCCAGTTGCGCATGCCGCCGCGGTGGCCGGCGTAGGTGGGGACCAGGTTCGGGTGGCCGGGGTATTTGTCCCAGAGCGCGGCGAGCAGCAGCTTATTGGAGAGGAACATCTTCCACGCCGGCTCAATCCAGCGGTCCATGGCGCCGTGGTAGGCGAAGAGGAGCTTGTCGTAGCCTGCTTCGCTGTCGGTGACGAGGTCTTCCCACGGGTAGAGCTTGAAGAGGTTGGTGATGCGCCGTCCCTGTGCGTCTTCCCAGCTCTTGGTGTCTTCGTTGAAGATGACTTCGTCAATGGGGATCATGTGGGTTTTGATGCCTGCCTGCTGTGCCGCGTAGGCGATGAGCCAGAGGTTGTTGTAGTCCTCGTTGGTCTCGTCAATCTCGGGGGGCACGTGCGCCAGGTGCAGTACGGGCTGCACGCCGGCGGTGATTTCGGGGGCGAAGATGTGGCGCCAACGGTTAGTGAAGGCTTCACCGATTTCACCCCAGTGGGCGTAGCCGCGGGTGTCGAGGCGCTGGTCTTTCGCCCAGGTTTTCTGGCTGACTGCCGCCTCCACAATGCCGGTGGGGGTGTCGGCGTTGTATTCGAGCAGCTTCATCGGGTCGCCAGGCACGCCCGAGTAGGTGAAGTCGAAGCGTCCGTAGAAGTCGGCGTCGCGGCGGTTCCAGGATTCTACGGCGAGGTTGAACGCCGCCTGGGGCAGGCCAAGGGTGCCGAACGCGCCGGAGGCGATGTACTCGACGGTCTCCAGGCACATGCGGTGCATTTCTTCCGCCTGGGCGCGCACAGAGTCCATTTCTTGCGGGCTGAAAATGTAGGCGGCGTATTCGTTCCAGTAGTGGTCGGTGTCGTGGGGGCCGTCCACGCTGTAGGTGAGGCCTTCCTCAATGATGACGTTCTCCCAGTCGGGTCGGCCGACGGGAAATTCTTCACGGCGCATGAGGGGCTAGGCTCCTTCGAAGTAGTGAATGGAAAGCGGTGTTGTTACATCACCGCGGGTGTGGTTGTTCTAGTGAGGAAAATGCGGGCGGGACCGTTCAGTCCCTGCCCGCATTCAGTGTGATGGCTGATGGCTTAGCCGCCGGAGCGGCCGCCACCGGACTTGGAGCCGCCACCGAAACCGCCCTTGCTGCCGGACTTCGAGGAAGAGCCAGACTTGGACGAAGAGCCAGACTTCGAGGACGAACCCGACTTGGAGCCGGACTTCGAGGTATTCGACTTGCTGTAGGAGCCGGTACTACCGCTATTGCTGGTGCCCTGCTTACCGCTAGAGACCGAGCCGGTGGTCTTGTTACGCACCGTGGAGGTCTTACCGGAGTTATTGGTGCTGGTCACCTTGCCGGAGGAGACGGTGGAGGACTTCTTCGCGGTGCGGTAGGAGTCCTCGAATCCGCCGCCCTTAGAGGAGACACCGCTGTAGACGGTGCCGTTGCTGGGGCGGGAGGTGGTGCCTCCGGACAGCTTGGATCCTACAGGAGGAATGTAGTGGGATCCGGAAGAGTTAGCGGCACTCTGGCGGCCCAGATAGTACCAGAGGAAAGCATTCGACGTATTGTGACTGGTGGTCGAACCAGATGAGCCCGAGGAACCAGACGAACCGGAAGAGCTGGAGGAGCCAGAGGAGTTAGAGGAACCCGAGGAATCACTGCTGGACGAGCCGTTGCTGGATGAGTCGGTCGGCTCCTGAACGCCTGCCTTCTCACATTCGCTATCTTCCACGCGCAGGCCGGTCTTCGCGTCCTGGCAGACGCGGGCGTACTCTTCGCCCTGCGACAGGAATGCGTTCTCTTCCTGGTGCATGGAGTTGTAGGCGAAGATGCCACCGCCAACCAGTAGCACGCCGGCACCCGCTACGGCAATCATCTTGGCGATGCCGGGGCGGGTCGCGCCCAGGTTTAGGGTCTGCTGGGCAGAGGTCTGTGCGGCGCGGGTAGCGAAATCTGCAACCGCTTCCATGCGGTTGCGAGGCTTCTTCGGGCCGTTGGGGGTGGTGGTTCCGCCGGGGTATTGGGGAGCAGAACTCATGCATCTCTCCTTGAGGGGTGGTGCGTGGCGTAACGCTCAACGCGTACATGAAGCTGAGTGGGTACAGCATCATCCGGCGACTTTCGCCGGACTATCGGTGTGATTCCAGCATATCAAGCCCTCGCTTTCGGATTATTAGCTGACGGCAAAATCTCAGTAAGCTTCGCCGCATGTTGCGCAGTTGTTTCCTTTCTGTTTGCTTTCGCGGTGATTCCCCCTTAAATATCTGCCTCTAGCTACCTCACGAACTGCCGTTACGCTCGCTTGCAGGCGGGCCTGCCGGAAGGTCACGATTCGTCACACATCCCCTACACTGCACCGGGTTGAAACACTTCTTCACACAAACTCGCGCGCGAGTGCACAAAAGTTTTAGAGTATGCCACATGTCTACACCGCATGCATCATCTCGTTCACGTCTGCCCAAGTGGGCTACTTCTTTCGGCAACCAAATCATTGCCTCCCTCATCCTGGGTATTGTTCTCGGCGCGCTCGCCCTCGCACTGGGCGGGGACGCGAAGAGCAACCCCAACTGGCTCATGGTGACCCTGGATACCATCGGTTCTTCCTACGTCACCCTGCTGAAGGCAGCCGTTGTTCCGCTGATTTTCACCGCCGTAGTCGCCTCCATCTCGAACCTGTCGCAGGTGACGAACGCGGCACGCCTGGCGGTTAACACGCTCATCTGGTTTGCGATTACCGCGTTCTTCGCTGTGCTCATCGGTATTGCGATGGGCCTGATTGTTCAGCCGGGCGTGGGCGCGCAGGTGCAGGGTAAGGCGTACACCGGTTCGACCGGTTCCTGGACCGCGTTTTTGACCGGTCTGATTCCGGTGAACTTCCTGGGTCTGGGCGTCAGCGCCAAGTCCGGTGATTCCGGCATCACCGCTTCTGCGTCCTTCAACGTGCTGCAGATTCTGGTTATTTCCGGTGCGGTCGGCATTGCCGCGCTGAAGGTCGGCGAGGCAGCTAAGCCCTTCATCGACGTGGTCAAGAGCGCTCTGGCGATTATCCAGAAGATCCTGTGGTGGATTATCCGCCTGGCACCACTGGGCACCGTGGGTCTGATTGCTAAGGCAGTGTTCGCGTACGGTTGGGCGTCGATGGGTTCGCTGGTCGCGTTCGTTATCGCCCTCTACATTGGCCTGCTGCTGGTCTTCCTCGTGGTCTACCCGATTATTGTGCGCGCGAACGGCCTGTCGGTCCGCCAGTACTTCTCGGGCGTGTGGCCGGCGCTCCAGCTGGGCTTCGTTTCCCGTTCCTCGATGGGTTCGATGCCGATGACCCAGACCGTTGCAGAACGCAACCTGGGCGTGCCCCGTGCGTACGCGTCCTTCGCGGTTCCGCTGGGTGCAACCACTAAGATGGACGGCTGCGCTTCGGTTTACCCGGCTCTTGCCGCAATCTTTGTGGCTCAGTTCTACGGTATTCAGCTGGACTTCACCCAGTACCTGCTGATTGTGATGGTGTCCGTGCTCGGCTCGGCAGCGACCGCCGGTACGACCGGCGCTATCGTGATGCTGACCCTGACCCTCTCCACTCTGGGTCTGCCGCTGGACGGTGTGGGTCTGCTCCTGGCGATTGACCCGATCGTTGACATGGGCCGTACCGCCCTGAACGTTGCCGGTCAAGCTCTGGTTCCCGCGATTGTGGCTCGCCGCGAGGGCATCCTGGATGAGGAGCTTTACAACGCTCCCCGTTCGGAGGGCGGCTTCGTGGCTCAGGAATTCTACGATGAGCGCATCGCCGGTGAGGCGCAGCGACTTCACGAGGTGGAGGACAACACCGTCGCGGCACGCCGCTAATCTGACGAATCTTGAAGCTACACGGCGCTAGGCGTACTGCTTAGCGCCGTGTAGCTTTCTTAATCTCGTGCCTCAGCATGGACGAAATACATTTGTCAAGCGTCATAAAAACGTCACGATTGATTCTTCTTTTCTTTAACGTTTGAGAAGAGTTATGATTTTGAACGGCGTGTTCCATCTCCTACGTGGTTGAGGGGGATGGGACACGCTCTTTTCATACCCCTTCACCTTCCCCTTTCCCCAGCTTCTCAGCGCCCTTCAATCTGCACCCGAGGGTAAGGGTCACTCGTGAGGCTCTAAAATAGAACCTATGAGTACCACACCGACCCGATTGATTCTTGCCTCCGCCTCCCCGGCACGCCGCAAGCTCCTGGAGGATTCCCGCATTGCTTTTACGGTGCGCGTCTCCTCCGTAGATGAGGACGCCGCGCTCGCCGCAGCCAACGAGCAGGCGCGAGCGCAGGGACGTGCGGGACTCACCCCGGCTGAAACCGCCTCCCTGCTGGCGCGGTTGAAGGCGCAGGCAGTTGCCGCGGAGCTTGCCGTCGAGGGTGTGCGCGATGCGCTGGTTCTGGGCTGCGATTCGGTCTTCGAGTTTGAGGGTGTCGCCTACGGCAAGCCCCACACTGCGGAGGCGGCACGCGAGCGCATCAGTGCGATGAGCGGCAACTACGGCGTGCTACATACCGGTCACGCGCTCGTGGATTTGCGCGGTCTTGAGCCGGGTGCCGAGCTGCCCGCAACTTCTGAGCTGCCTACCGTTTCCGAACTGCGCAGCGCCACCGTCCACTTTGATGAGCTCAGCCCCGAAGAAATCGAGGCGTACATTGCCACCGGCGAGCCGCTCTGGGTGGCGGGTTCCTTTACCCTGGATGGTTACGGTTCCGCGTTCATTCGCGGTATTGAGGGTGAGTTCCACACGGTGGTGGGTCTGTCCATCCACGCGCTACGCGATATGCTGCGCCGCCGCGAAGTAGCTGTGACCGATTTGTGGCTACCGCCCGAGGATGAGGACTAGAACCACGCCCACCGCATAAACCCACCGCATAAATCTGTCTCAAAGCGCGCCCTGAAATACACATTGTTGAACACCAATCGATAAGATAGAACAGTATGATGCGCGTTATATTCGCCAATCCTGCCGATGTATCCTTGGAGCAGGAGATTAAAGGAGAGCTTTAAGTGACTCAGCACCAGGCAGAAGCCGCCAAGAAATTTACTGCAGTCCCCGGCCGCCACACCGGCCCGGTCAGCAAGATTCTGATCGCTAACCGCGGTGAAATTGCTGTCCGCGTGATTCGTGCAGCCCGCGATGAGGGTCTGCAGACCGTCGCCGTCTACGCTGACCCGGACCGCGACGCCCAGCACGTGAAGCTCGCCGATGAAGCCTACGCTCTCGGCGGCGCCACCGCGGCTCAGTCCTACCTGGTGATGGACAAGCTCATTGAGATTGCTATCCGCTCCGGTGCCGATGCTGTGCACCCCGGCTACGGTTTCCTGTCTGAGAACGCGCAGTTCGCTCAGAAGTGCATCGACGCGGGTCTGACCTGGATTGGCCCCTCCCCCGAGTCCATTACCCAGCTGGGCGATAAGGTGGCAGCACGCCACATCGCGCAGAAGGTGGGCGCTCCCCTGGTGCCCGGCACCAAGGATCCCGTTAAGTCCGCCGATGAGGTTGTCGCGTTCGCTGATGAGCACGGCCTGCCCATCGCAGTGAAGGCTGCTTTCGGTGGCGGTGGCCGCGGCATTAAGGTTGCCCGCGACCGCGAGAGCATTGTTGAGATGTACGAGTCCGCTGTTCGTGAGGCTACCGCGGCATTCGGTCGCGGAGAGTGCTTCATCGAGCGCTTCTTGGATTCGCCCCGTCACGTTGAGACCCAGTGCCTGGCCGATGCGCACGGCAACGTCGTGGTGGTTTCTACCCGTGACTGCTCCCTGCAGCGCCGCAACCAGAAGCTCGTTGAGGAGGCGCCCGCCCCCTACCTGACCGATGAGCAGAACGAGCGCCTGTACGAGGCGTCCCGCGCGATTCTGCGCGAGGCCGGCTACCAGGGTGCCGGCACCTGTGAGTTCCTGGTCGGTACCGACGGCACCATCTCCTTCCTGGAAGTCAACACTCGTCTGCAGGTGGAGCACCCGGTTTCCGAGGAGATTTCCGGTCTGGACCTGGTTCGTGAGCAGTTCCGTATTGCTCGCGGCGAGAAAATTGAGGAGAAGGACCCGGTTCTGCGCGGTCATTCCTTCGAGTTCCGTATTAACGGTGAGGATGCGGGCCGTTCCTTCATGCCCGCCCCCGGCACCATCGAGAAGATGACCGTACCCACCGGCCCCGGTGTTCGCTGGGATTCCGGCTTCGTTGCTGGTGACGTTATCGGCGGTAACTTCGACTCCATGCTGGCTAAGCTCATTGTCACCGGCGCGGATCGCGAGCAGGCTCTGCAGCGTGCCCGTCGTGCCCTGGCTGAGCTGAGCATTGAGGGTATGCCCACCGTCATCCCCTTCCACCGCGTCGTGCTGGATGACCCCGCCTTCGCACCGGCTAAGGGTGGCGAGTTCAAGGTGCACACCCGCTGGATTGAGACCGAGTTCAACAACACCATCCCCATGTACTCCGGTGCTCCCGGTAGCGTGGATTCGGATGAGGACGAGCGCACCACCGTGGTTGTTGAGGTCAACGGCAAGCGCATGGAGGTGTCCCTGCCCGACCTGGGTGGCGCCACCAAGCCTGCCGCTAAGCCCGCCGCCAAGACCCGTAAGTCGCGTTCGGCACGCGGCGCGGCGAAGGGTGGCGGCGACGAGCTGACCAGCCCCATGCAGGGCACCATCGTGAAGGTTGCTGCTTCTGACGGCGACACCGTTGCTGAGGGCGACCTGATTCTGGTGCTGGAGGCGATGAAGATGGAGCAGCCCATTACCGCGCACAAGGCGGGTAAGGTTTCGGGTCTGTCCGCTAAGCCGGGCGATACCGTCACCTCCGGTGCGGTTCTGGCGACCATCAAGTAGCTTTCGCTCCTGCGCTCTCGCGACTGCGAGCGCATGGCGCCACCGCGAGCGCATAGGTTTGATGACTCCCCCGGGAGGGTACGAGGTATTACCTCGTGCCCTCCCGGGGATTTTCTGTATGCGCTCTTGTCTGTTTCTGTGGGGTTTGAGCGACCACCTATTGCGATTACGTCCAGATAGTGACCGTATTTGTTGGGTCTTTTCTGAACAGAGTTATAATGTTGCACTTTAGAGGAGCCTTTCAGATTCCGGCACCCACCCACCTCACCCGGTGCGGTCACGGCACCCGGTACGCGCCCACGGCACACCCGCCTCCCGCGCCGACCGGTCATGGAACACCTATCCCAGGCTCCTTGTGTACACACAAATTCACCATCTCGGGAGTTTTCCTCATGAGCGCCTCTGCACCCGACACGAAAGCGTCTGCTGCATCGGTGAAGAATACGACTCCTCGCAGTCGAGTTATTCTCGCCTCGCTCGTTGGTACCACCATCGAGTTCTACGATTTCTACATTTACGCCACCGCGGCAGTGGCTGTTTTCCCCGTGCTGTTCTTCCCCTCGAAGGACGCAACCACCGAGCTTCTGGCGTCCTTCGCCACCTTCGGCGTCGCCTTCATCGCACGCCCCCTCGGTTCCGTGATCTTCGGCCACTTCGGCGACAAGATTGGCCGTAAGGCAACCCTCGTCGGTGCACTGCTCACCATGGGTCTGGCGACCTTCATCATCGGTCTGCTGCCCACCTACCACCAGATTGGTCTGTGGGCACCGACTATGCTGACCATCATGCGTTTCTGCCAGGGCCTGGGCCTGGGCGGCGAATGGTCCGGTGCGGCACTGCTCGCCAGCGAATACGCTGAGGACGGCAAGCGCGCTCGCGCCGCCATGTGGCCTCAGCTGGGTGCACCCATCGGCTTCGTGCTTGCGAACGGCTTTATGCTGCTGCTGACCAGCTGGATTACCTTCAACTCCGCAACCGACGGTAAGAACCTGGACCACCCCTTCCTCATCTGGGGTTGGCGTATTCCGTTCCTGCTGTCCATCGTGATGGTTGCTGTCGGCCTGTACGTGCGTTTCAAGCTGGAGGAGACCCCCGTCTTCGCCAAGGCTGCCGCTAACAACGAGAAGGTTAAGACCCCGCTCGTTGAGGCGTTCAAGGTCGCTTGGTGGCCCATGATTCAGGGTACCTTCATCATGGTGGCATGCTACGTGCTGTTCTACCTGATGACCGCGTGGGTTCTCTCCTACGGTATCGGCAAGGCTGACAAGGGCGGCCTGGCTATCCCCTACCGCGAGTTCCTGATTATTCAGCTGATCTCCATTATCGGCTTCGCGATCTTCATCCCGATTTCGGGTTGGCTGGCTGACAAGTACGGCCGCCGCACCCAGCAGCTGTGGACCACCATCGCTATGGCTGTTTTCGGCCTGTCCTTCGGCCTGTTCATCTCCCCCTCCGTCGTCGGTACCGGTGCGAACGCAAACGCCGCAGTGGTCACCCTCTTCATCTTCATCGGTATGTGCCTGATGGGTCTGTCCTTCGGTTCCATGTCCGCATACCTGCCGGAGCTGTACCCCACCAACGTGCGTTACACCGCCAGCGGTATCGCCTACAACGTGGCGTCCATCCTCGGTGCGGCGCTGACCCCGTTCGTGGCAGTGTGGCTGAACACCTCCTACGGTGTGGCTGCAGTGGGCGGCTACCTGGCATTCGCCTCGATTCTGAGTGTTGTCTTCATCCTGCTCACTCACGAAACCCGTGACGTGGACATGAACGCTGTCAGCACCACGAAGTAAAGCTTCGCGTAGCTAACGCGTCTCTACGGCAAAGCGGTGGGGGTCGCCTCCTGATTCTTAGGAATTCAGGAGGCGACCCCCACCGCTTTTGTGCGTTTCAGAGATACCGGCTCTCTATAAGCCCAGGGTATCTATGCGCAGGCTACAGGCTACAGACCGCGAGTGTGCAACTTGCGTGCTGCCTCAGCAATAGAGCCGGAGAGCGAGGGGTAGACCGTGAAGGTATCCGCCAGGTCGTCCACCGCGAGCTTCTTCTCCACCGCCAGAGCAATGGGGTAAATCAGCTCGGAAGCACGCTGACCAACCACCACACCGCCAATGACGGTGCCGGAGTGGCGGCGAGCAAAAATCTTCACGAAGCCGTCGCGCATCGCCATCATCTTCGCGCGCGGGTTGGTGCTCAGTTGCAGGGTCACCGCATCACCACGGTAAGCGCCCTCGGCGAGATCCTTCTCGCTCACACCCACGGTCGCAATCTCCGGGGAGGTGAAGATGTTTGCCGCGACCTTATCGGTACGCAGCGGACGCACCGCATCACCCAGGATGTGCGCCATAGCGATACGACCCTGCATCGCAGCCACGGAAGCCAGCGGGTAAACACCCGTGCAGTCGCCGGCAGCGTAAATGCTGTTCACGCTCGTGCGGGACACACCGTCCACCTTAATGTGACCGCTCGGGGTCTGCTCCACACCGGCTGCTTCCAGGCCCAGATCTTCAGTGTTCGGAATCGAACCAATAGCCACCAGGCAGTGAGTACCGGAAACCTTACGGCCGTCCGACAGGGTCACGATAACGCCGGATCCGTCCTCGGTGCGCTCAACAGCCGAAGCACGCGAGCGCGGCATCACTCGCACGCCGCGACGCTCAAACACGTCCTCCAACACGCGGGCTGCGTCCTCGTCCTCACCGGGAAGCACACGGTCACGCGAAGACACCAGAGTCACCTTCGAACCCAGACCGTTATACGCCGACGCGAACTCCGCACCGGTCACACCCGAACCAATCACAATCAGTTCCTCGGGAACCTCGCAGAGGTTGTACAGCTGAGTCCAGGTCAGGATGCGCTCGCCATCAGGCATGCCGGTCGCCATTTCACGCGGGTGCGTACCCACAGACAGCAACACAAAGTCTGCCTGCAGGGGGTAAACCAGACCCGCCTCGTCAGTCACCTGCACGGTGTGGCGGTCCAGGAGCTTACCGGTACCGTGAATAATCTTCACGCCAGCAGAAGCCAGCGCACGCTTAATATCGGCTGACTGCTGCTGAGCCAGGTCGCGGACTCGGCGGTTCACGCGGTCCATATCAACACGAAGCTGCGGCGCCTTACCCTTCGTGTTTTCGATGCCCAGGCTACCCGCCTCGGAGAAGCGGGTCATCATATCCGCCGTAGCGATCAGGGTCTTAGAGGGCACAACGTCAGTCAGAACGGCGGAGCCACCAATGGCATTACGCTCGATCAGAGTCACGTCCGCGTTGGATGCGGCAGCCACCATCGCTGCCTCGTAGCCGCCGGGGCCGCCACCAATAATTACAATTCGCTGAGATGCATAGTTCACCGTTGAAGTCATGCCTTAATTGTGAGCTATGCCGCCCCTACGGGGCAAACGCACTCGCCGTGCAGATATGCCATATTGTGGCAATCTGCACGGCGAGCATTTTCTGACGCGGTAGCCCGGTATGACCGGGCGCTCCCCTATTCTTCTAGTCTCTAGTCCTCGAGTGCCTGGGGCTTCTCCGAATAAATCGAGTTAATGAACTTCTCAGCCCACTGCAGCATCGCGCCGTCCACCAGGTCCTTACCGCCGACCGGCATGGTCTTCGGGCGTGGCACCAGCGTCAGCCAGGTATCCATGCCCTTCGGCTGAGCGTGCGTGGAGCCCGGGTACACGCGCTTCAGACGCATCTGACGGGACTCCGGCAGCGGCGCAGCGGTCACCACGCGGACCTTCGGACCCAGAACCACCAGCTCGTGAATACCGGCGGCACGGGCGTGCATACGCACCGTCGCCACGGCAAGCAGGTTCTCTACCGCCTCCGGCAGCTCACCGTAACGGTCGACCAGCTCCTCGCGAGCCTCCGCAATCTTCTCTTCGGTATCGGCGGCAGCAATCTGACGGTACGCCTGCAGGCGCAGACGCTCAGAATCAATGTAGGTGTGAGGAATATGCGCGTTGACCGGCAGGTCAATCTTCGTCTCGACCTCGCGTTCTTCCTTCTCACCGCGATAGTTCGCCACCGCCTCACCCACCAGGCGCAGGTACAGGTCAAAACCAACACCTGCAATATGACCGGACTGTTCGCCGCCGAGCAGGTTACCCGCGCCGCGAATCTCCAGGTCCTTCATGGCAAGCTGCAGACCCGCACCCAGCTCGTTGTGGGTCGCGACAGCCTTCAGACGCTCGTGCGCAATCTCGCCGAGGGTCTTGTCCACCGGGTACAGGAAGTACGCGTAGGCGCGCTCGCGACCACGACCCACGCGTCCGCGCAGCTGGTGCAGCTGGCTCAGGCCGTAGTTCTGGGCGTGGTCCACAATGAGCGTGTTCACGTTCGAAATATCCAGGCCGGTCTCCACGATGGTCGTGCACACCAGCACGTCAAAGCGGCGCTCCCAGAAGTCCACAATGATCTGCTCCAGGCGCGACTCACTCATGCGGCCGTGCGCGGTGGCGATGCGCGCCTCCGGCACGAGCTTGCCGATTTCTGCGGCAACATCGTCGATATCGGCCACGCGGTTATGCACGAAGAACACCTGGCCCTCACGCATGAGTTCTCGGCGGATTGCTGCGGTGATTTGGCTGTCGGTGCGCGGGCCAACGAAGGTCAGCACGGGGTGGCGCTCCTCGGGGGCGGTCGCCAGGGTGGAGGTCTCGCGGATGCCGGTCAGCGACATCTCCAGGGTGCGCGGAATCGGGGTCGCGCTCATGGCGAGCACGTCCACATTCGTGCGCATCTGCTTGAGCTTTTCCTTATGCTCCACACCAAAGCGCTGTTCCTCGTCAATGATGACCAGGCCCAGGTCCTTGAATACCACACTGTCCGAGAGGATGCGGTGCGTACCAATCACCACGTCCACCGCGCCGGATGCGATCTCTTCGGTAATCTGGCGGGTTTCCTTCGCCTTCTGGAAGCGGGAGAGCACGCGAATCTTCACGGGGAAGCCCGAGAAACGCTCGCTGAACGTCTCGTAGTGCTGCTGAGCCAGCAGGGTCGTGGGTACGAGCACGGCAACCTGCTTACCGTCCTGCACAGCCTTGAACGCGGCACGCACGGCGACCTCGGTTTTGCCGAAGCCCACGTCGCCGGAGATGAGGCGGTCCATGGGAATTTCCTTCTCCATGTCTTCCTTCACCTCGTGAATGGCGGTGAGCTGGTCGGGAGTCTCGTTGTAGGGGAAGGACTCTTCCAGCTCACGCTGCCAGGGGGTGTCTGCGGAGAAGGCATGACCGCGCGATGCCTGACGTGCCGAGTAGAGTTTCACCAGGTCCGCAGCGATTTCCTTGACAGCCTTGCGAGCGCGGGACTTGGTCTTCGCCCAGTCACTGCCACCCATCTTGGAGAGGCTCGGGTTCTCGCCGCCCACGTAGTTGGAGATTAGATCCAGCTGATCGGAGGGTACGAAGAGGCGGTCGGGCGCGCCACCGCGCTTGGCGGGGGCGTACTCGATGACCAGGTATTCCTTCATGGGCTGCACGCCGTTGACCGGGGAGGCACCCGCCACCGGGCGGGAGGTCATCTCGACAAAGCGACCGATGCCGTGGCGTTCGTGCACCACGTAGTCGCCGGGGTTCAGTGCGAGCGGGTCGACGGCATTGCGGCGACGGCGGGTCTTGAATTTCTGTCCGGCAGCGCCTCGGGGTGCGTAGGTACCGCGGCGTCCGAGTAGCTCGGCTTCGGTGAAGACGGCGAGCTTCGCCTCCTCAATCAGGAAACCTGCGGAGGCGGGCGCCTCGCACACCTCGACGATGCCGTGATCGAGGTCGCCGGCGGGGTCGGCTTCGAGGGTGGTGCGGCGGGCTGCGGGGACGGCGGATGCCCCTTCCCCGGAGTGGAAGAGGTCGATGAGTCGGTCGGTGGAGCCGCGGCCGTTGGTGAGGGCGAGGACGGTCCACTGCTTCTGGATGAGTTCGCCGACCTGGCTGAGCATGCGTTCGACGGAGCCGTTGAATGCGGTTGCGGGGACGGCATTGACGGTGTAGGTGTCGATGCCGTCTTCGATGGCGTCGGCGATGCTCTGGCTCTGGATTGCTCCGGCGGCGTCTTCGAGCAGGTCTGCGTCGGTGACGAGTTCGGTGATTTCCCACCAGCTGAGCTTGGCTTCGAGTGCCTGTGCGGTGGTTTGGTCAATAGTTCGGAATCCGCTGTCGCTCATGCGCAGCTGGCCCAGGTCGATGGGTGCTACAGCATCGGCTTCTGCGGAGGTGTCCCAGGCGGCGGCGAGGAATTCCTCGTTGGTGGCGACGAGGTCTTCGGCGCGGGCGCGCACGCGTTCGGGTTCGACGTTGATGATCATGGACCCTGCCGGCAGCAGCGCGGTGAGGGTGGTCATGGATTCGATGAGTAGCGGGGTGAGCGATTCCATGCCTTCGACGTAGATTCCGCCCGCAATCTTCTCAAGCATGGATGCGGCTGCCGGGTAGTCTGCCTTCAGGCGTGCGGCTCGGCTCATCACCTCGGGGGTGATAAGCAGTTCGCGGCAGGGCAGCAGCGTGAGTTCGGTGAGTTCTTCTCCACCGCTGAGGGTGCGCTGGTCGGCGACGGAGAAGTGGCGCATTTCGTCGAGTTCGTCGCCGAAGAATTCGAGGCGTACGGGGGTGGTTGCGGTGGGCGGGAAGACGTCGATGATGCCGCCGCGCACCGCGTACTCGCCGCGCTTGGCGACGAGGTCTACGCGGGAGTAGGCGGCATCGTTGAGGCCTCGTACTACGTCTTTGAAGGGGTATTCTTCACCGCGGACCAGGTGCACGGGTTCGAGCTTTTCGATGCCGGTGACGATGGGCTGGATGACGGCCCGCACGGGTGCGATGACAACCTGCGGGCGGTTGGTGGCGTCCCCGGTGATGGCGCGTAGTACCTGCAGGCGGCGGCCGACGGTGTCGGAGCGCGGTGAGAGGCGTTCGTGGGGCAGGGTTTCCCATGCGGGGAAGAGTGCGATGTCGGCGGCGGGCAGGTAGGAGCGCAGCGCTGCGGCGAGGTCTTCTGCCTGGCGGTCGGTGGGGGCGATGATGAGGCTGAGCGCGTCGGCAGTGGTGCCGCGTACTGCGGTGGAGATGTCTGCGATGAGTGCGGCATGGGTTCCAGCAACGGCGCCGATGAGGGTGCGTGCGCTACGTTCAGCGGGCTGTGCGGAGGCTGCGGTGCGGATTGCCGCCCAACTGCTGAGTTGGTTGAGGGTGTTCAGGAGGGGCTGCAGGGGTGCCTCGAGGGGCTGTGCGGTAGCTTTTCGGGTGGTGCTCACGGGTTCTCCTGAATCTGCGGTCCTCGGTTGGGGCGGGTACGTCGGTGGTGTGTGCCGTGTTGGGTACCTGCGTGAGGTTGGGTACCCGAGTGGTTTTACCTTTATTTCACGGTGCTTTTGTGTGTTTTGGGGTGTTTTATGCGGCTTTTCCATTGTAGGACTTGTCTGCATTTTCTGGCATTTTTCTCCTGCGTTCTTCCGCGGTGGAATATATGTCTTTTTGCACTCGACTGTCGCTTTCATGGGTGATATTTGAATATGGTTTTCTTCTGTGTCTTTTCCTGTGTCACAACGCCCATTACATGGGGCGTAAATCACACACCCACAGGCATCTTTGCACTTTGTGCACCATTATTTTCACAGCTTAATCCTGTACCCTAATCATTAACACTTACAGAAAAACCAGACGGTATATCCTCTTCCGGATTCTGTTTACCTCTTCCAACCAACCTCAGGTTTTCAGTATTTACTGCGGTTTTTCTAGTGCAATAATTCACCGTATCTTTCGATGTTTCTTCCGGAACGTCGCATCAGAAAGACGCATATGACAACCACATACACGAACAATCCCGCTGAAAAGCCCCATGCCCATTCATGGTCCGCTAAGAAGTGGGCTGCTTTCGCACTCGCTTTTGGTACTGCTTTTACTGCGGCACCGCTTACTCCTACTACTCCCGCCTCGGCTGCAACCGGAACCCATGACGGTTCCAGTAGCGATAAGGCGGCGGCTTCCTGCTACGAGGTCAAGCAGGTTAATCCTTCTGCCTCTTCTGGCACTTACTGGCTGTACACCCCGCAGATGAGCGGCCCGGCGCAGTTCTATTGCGATCAGGAAACTGATGGTGGCGGCTGGGTCATGATTGGCCGCGGTCGTGAGGGCTGGACCGAGTCCTACAACGGCACCGGCGACCCAAACCAGCTGCATCAGAACCCCACCGGCCCTTCCGCTTTTACTCCGGTCCAGCTTCCCGCAAACACTGTCGATGCGCTGCTGAACGGTATTAAGCCTCAGGACCTTCCCGACGGTATGCGCCTGCACCGTGCCCACAATGCGAGGGGCACCCAGTGGCAGAACGTTTATGTTCAGCGTCCTCAGACTGAGCAGTGGACCTGGGCGATGAGCTACGGTCAGCGTTGGGGCACCGTGAAGTTCACCGGTGCCGGCATTAACCGCACCGCGCGTATGGGCGGTTCCGCTTCGGAGATGGCTCCGGGTATTACCACCAGTTCGGTGCGTTTCTTCGCGAACCCGAACCAGGGCTACCAGATTGGCTTTGCGTACGGTGCGCTGGTGAACTTCGGTAATGAGAACTCAGATTCGTACATTTACCACAAGCGTGGTTCTGCCGGTTACTCTATCCCCTTCACTCAGGTGTTCCTGCGTCCGAAGCTGACTCAGCGTGACCTGAACTTCTCGCAGATTGGTTCTGGCTCCGCGGCTAGTAACCGCCGCGCCCTGCCGAATAGCTACACGATGCCCGTTCGCTGGCGCACCAGTGAGCAGACTGGCACCGGCAAGAAGAACGAGATGAACACCTACGTTCAGGCTATTACTCAGGTGGGAGACACCGTCTTCACCGGTGGCGACTTCAAGTACGTTGAGTCTGCTGGCGGCGAGCGCGTGGACCAGTCGTACCTGGCTGGCTACAACGTAGATTCGGGCGAACTGGTTCGTTCCTTCCGCCCGACCTTCAACGGCCAGATTAAGGCTCTTGAGGCGCTGCCAAATAACCGCCTGGCGGTTGGTGGCGAGTTCACCGAGGTCAACGGCGAGAAGGTCAACCACTTTGTGATTCTGGATGCGACCACCGGCCAGATTGACCGCACGTGGGATCTTCAGATTCAGCGCCGTAACGGTGCTGCGGCTCAGGTGAAGACCCTGCTGGTTCAGGATGGTTACCTGTACATTGGCGGTAACTTCACCCACGTGAAGGGAAACACTTCTAAGGCGTACGCTTACTCTCGTGGTGCCGCTCGTATTAATCTTTCGAACGGTGCGGTGGATTGGAATTGGCGCCCGAACTTCAACGGTACGGTCAACGGTATTACCGCTGCATCCGATAACTCTACTGTTCACGCTGCGGGTTACTTCACTGAGCTGAATAACCAGCGTGCGTTCCGTCTGGCTGCGCTGAATGGTTCTAACGCTTCGAACATTAAGTGGGAGTGGGAACCGTCGCTGAAGCTGAACATTACTGACCGTATTGTGTACGCGTTCCAGTTCGATGTTCAGGATGCCGGCTCGACCGTGTGGACTGCTGGCGCGGACCACCTGATTGCGAACTACTCGAAGAACGGTTACGGCCGTATCTCCACCGCGATTTCTAAGTACGGTGGCGACTGGCAGGATCTGCACCTGAGCGGTAACACCATTTACGGTGCGTGCCACTGCGGTGACGTTCTCTTTGAGGGTTCTACCGGCTACCACACCTACTGGAAGGAGTCGAAGGCGGTTCACCGTATGCGCCTGGTCGCAGCGTTCGATAAGGACAGTGGCGAGGTTGTTGGCGAGTTCAGCCCGGTTCTGAAGGGTGCTAGCGGCTACGGTGTCTGGGAGTCCTTCGTGGATTCTCGCGGTAACCTGTGGGTTGGTGGCGACATCAACCGTTCGCTGGGTGCTAATGGTGAGCAGCGCACTGTCGGTTTCGCTCGTTTTGCTCCTCGCGATGTAACTCCCCCGTCGACCCCGTCGAACCTGTCGGTTCAGCGTGATGGCTCGACCGATAAGCTGTCCTGGTCTGGCGTTCGCGAGGCGGGCACCCGTTACCAGGTGCTGCGTGATGACCGTGTGATTGCTACGGTCTCGGGTACCAGCTACGAGGTTGAGCACACCGATGGAGCTCGCTACTACGTGCGTTCTATCGACGCGTCTGAGAATTTCTCGGCTTCTACGGGAGCTGCTCAGGCTTAGGTCAGGTTACTGATCTAGTTTCTTTGAGCCGCCGCCTGGTTCGGGCTCTGCAGGGTTTGCGGGGTCCGGATCAGGCGGCGGTGCACCCGGGGTGTATGCCCCCTATAGTTTTGGTTCGGTCCGTGTTGCCCGGTTTGCTATCTCTTCGCCCCTGTGGCGGCTATGATGGGTTGGGATTCATTGCGTCGGATGGGTTGCTTCCGTCCTTCCGATGATGGGCTGAATCTTTGTCTGTGGTGTTTCTTCGCTGTTGGTACGGCAGGGGAGGCTTCACAGATTTTTAGCGTTCCGCTTCGTACGGGTGCGTTGCCATTGTTGGCTTCGTTCTTGAGGTTGTGGGGCGTATTCATTCAATTTCCGATAACTACACTCACTGATTCCGGCAGCAGACTCGCTGTTAGTGCAGTTCATACCGCTTCTTCTTTCCCCGATGCATGGTCACTATGCTGTGCCTTGTGTTGGGTGGGTGTTGCTGTGTGAATTGCATTTTTCTGCTATGTGCCGGTTGAGGTCTCTAGGAGAGACAAATGAATTTTCTTCCGTTCACGCGTGGAGGGCGTTCGCAGGACGTTGCTTCCTCCGCTTCTGAGGGCTCTCGCGTAGCTTCTCGTTCTGCTTCGCGTGCTTTGGGCGCGGCGGCTGCTTCTTTTGCGATGGTTGCGGCTTCTTTGGGCCCGATTGCTTCGGGCGCTCAGGCTGCTGATGCGCGCTACTACGATGGTTCGTCGAGCGAGCGCGCTGCGGCGAGCTGCTGGGAGGCTAAGCAGAATAATCCGCGTGGCAAGAGCGGCGCGTACTGGTTGTACAACCCTGCAATGAGCGCTCCTGAGCAGTTCTATTGTGATCAGGAAACTGATGGCGGCGGCTGGGTTATGATTGGCCGCGGCCGTGAGAGCTGGACTGAGAACTACTACGGTCGTGGTAGCGCTGATCAGCTGCATAAGAACCCTACCGGTTTTGATGCTGTGCAGCTCTCCGGCGTGACCGTAAATGCGCTACTGAACGGTACCCGTCCGCAGGATCTGCCTGACGGCGTGCGTTTCCATCGCGCAATGAACGTTGAGGGTACTACCTGGCAGGATTTCACGGCTCGCCGTGATTCCAGTACCGAATGGACTTGGACTTTGCGTTCGAAGATGTTCTGGTCAAATATTTCGGTTAAGAACACCTGGCAGTACAGTAACCGTTATAACTACACGAACCGTGGTCAGGTGGCCGGTAGCATCTTCACCCACGAGTATGATGATTTCCGTTCTCTGCATTTCGAAGAGAAGGCGTCACAGGGCTACAAGTTGGGCTTTACTTACGGTCGCAACGCCCAGATTACTTGGTGGACCGAGACTTACCTGATGAACCGTCCTTCGGCGTATATTTACCGTCCGGCGGATGATTCGACCGCTCCTCTGGTGTTTACTCAGATGTTCTTGCGCCCGAAGGTGACTCAGAACGATTTGGCGGCTAAGGGTCTGCACGCCTATGGCCAGCAGGGTGCTGCGGCAAGTAATCGTCGTGCGCTGCCCAATAGCTACTCCGAGAAGTGGAAGTGGCGTACCAGCGCTGACACCGGTACCGGCAAGAAGGGTGAGATGAACACCCAGGTTGAGGCGATCACCGAGGTTGGTGGCGCTGTCTTTACCGGTGGCGATTTCGCGTATGTTGAGTCGGCAAGCGGCGAGAAGGTCGAGCAGGCTTTCCTGGCGGGCTACGAGGTGGGTACCGGCGAGCTGCGCCGTTCCTTCCGCCCGAAGATTAACGGTCAGGTGAAGTCCGTTGAGGCCCTGCCGAACGGCCTGCTTGCCGTGGGTGGCTCCTTCGACCGGGTGAATGGCGAGTACTACAATGGCTTCGTGATTCTGGATCCGCAGACCGGCCAGGTGGCTAAGGACTGGGATATCCGCGTGGTCAGCCGCATTGCTTCTGTCCCGGTGCAGATTAAGACTCTGCATGTGCGTGATGGTTACCTGTATATTGGTGGCTCCTTCACTCATTTGAAGGGTCAGACCTCCCCCACCTACGCGTACGCGAGGAACCTGGCTCGCATTAAGTTGAGCAATGGTGAGGTGGACTGGAACTGGCGTCCGGTCTTTAACGGTACGGTCAACGGCGTGAGCGCTTCTGAGGGCAACGCCGATGTGTACGTTGCTGGCTACTTCACTCAGCTGAATAATCAGGAGGCGTTCCGTCTCGCTCATATGCAGGGTAATAGCACGAATCCGCTGACGTGGAACCACCGCCCTTCATACACCCCCAAGGGCGCGAACCTGAATGACTTGAAGAATGAGCGCAGGATGTGGGGCTTCCAGTTCGATGTTCAGGATGCTGGCTCCTCCGTCTGGGTGGGTGGCACCGAGCATATGATTACCCGCTACGAGAAGAGCTCGATGCGCCGCACCGACAGCGCGATTACTCGCGAGGGTGGCGACTTCCAGGATCTGCATCTGAGCGGCAACACTATTTACGGTGCATGCCACTGCGGCGATTTCCTCTTCCAGGGCGCAGATACGGTCTATTCGGAGTGGGAGAACGCGACTAACGCTCAGACAATTCGTCTGGTAGCTGCCTTCGATAAGGACAGCGGCAAGATGCTGCCGGAGTTCGCCCCGATTATGAACGGCGCGTATGGCTACGGTGTGTGGGAGTCCTTCGTGGATTCGACCGGCACTCTGTGGGTTGGTGGCGATATCCGTAAGTCGCTGGGTGCTAATGGTGTGCAGCCGACTATTGGCTTCGCTCGTTATGCGCCTCGCGATGTGGCTCCTCCGGCTACTCCGAGCAACCTGAAGGTTACGACGAATGGTTCGAAGGATCAGCTGACCTGGTCCGGTATTTCCGAGCGTAAGGTGAGGTACCAGGTTCTGCGCGATGATCGTCCTATTGCAACGGTTACGGGTACGAGCTATTCGGTGGATCACCGCGATGGCGCCCGCTACTATGTGCGTGCGGTAGATACTGCGGATAACTATTCGGCAAGCACCGAGGCTGTCCAGGCGGCATAATCCCTCATCGGGGCGATATACCACTATATGACAAAGAATTTTAGTGATGTTCACCCTATTGTCCCGGGTTGGTTTTATAACCAACCCGGGACTTTTTTGCACATAGTGAATCCATTTCATTCATTTACATGAAGGTTTTTTCATTCAGAGATATATATTTACCTTCTAATCAAGCCAAAATAGAGCATTAGTTAGGGCTTATTCTCATCATTTATAAAAACGTTATTTTTGCGAATCTAAGTATTTTCCCAGCTTTGCGTGTTAGCCTTTAGGTGCTTTGCCATCGCGCAAGGTATTATCTTCCGGAATATAGTCAATCTCACTCCAACCACTAAAGAGGCTTCCTATGTCAGCATTCTTCAAGCAGCCCTCCCGGTCCCGCGTTCTGGGCACTCTGGGCACCCTTGCAGTATCTGCTCTGGTTCTGAGCGCTTGCGCTACTGAAAACCCGAGCACCGACAGCTCCTCCTCCGCTTCTGCTTCCGCAAGCGTTTCCGCTTCTGCACACGCTTCGTCAAACCAGTCGTCGAGCACCTCTCCCCATGTCTCTGAACAGGGCACCGCTTCTGCATCCGCCGAGGCTTCGGGCGAGGCGTCCCCCAAGGCAGATGCTGAGGCTACTTCTTCTGACGGTCAGAAGCTTGAAGAGATTTACACCGGTTCGGAGGAAATGAAGAACGCTTCTTCCGTGCCCGTTGACACTGAAGAAGTGAAGAAGACTACCGAGCTGGTCAATTCTTTTGAGAACATTCTGACTAAGGTTAAGGCAGCTCCTTCCGCCGCTCCCTCCCCCGAACGCACCGCTGACCCGAGCAGCGATGAAGAAGCTGAGCAGCAGAACGTTGAGCAGGCTCGTGCCGTTCTCGATGATGAGACGATTCGCTCCATCGAGGCGGTGGCTGTTGATTCCGCTGCCGCTGAGTTTGCCGTGCAGGCTTCCGAATACGCACTGGCAGGCTGGCACTATGAAGGTTCTTCCACGGTCGTGGGCACTCCCCGTATGACTGAAACCCAGTACAAGGGTCAGCCCGCGCGCATGCTGGAAGTATGCATGGATTCTTCCTCTGTGAAGATCTATGACGAGAATAATCAGCCTGTTAAGGATGACAATTCTCCCAAGCGTTCACTCAATATTTACACCCTCGTTCAGGTCGATGGTCAGTGGAAGATTGCGACCCATGATTTCCCGAACAATCCTGATTGTTAGGGTCTAATTAAGAGATGCCGGCTTCCAGCTACGATTCGCTAGAAACCGCGCATTATCATCCATAGCGCATTAATGTTGATGCGCACTCGATAACATTTCTTGGCATTCATTTGGAGATATTATGAAAGCCCACCTTGGCATGACGGGCTCTGGCTTTTCTCGTTCTGCTATAACCCGCTCAACTCTTTGCTTGAGCATTGCTACGGCTTTGGCTTTGCCCGTAGCTATCCCCGCTATTACGCCGAGTACCGCTGTAGAACAGACTGCGGATAAAAGGGACTCTGCTTTCTACAACGGCACGACCTCCGAGCGTGCTGCCGCTAGCTGTTGGGAAGCCAAGCAGGCTAACCCCGAGGCAAAGAGCGGCGCCTACTGGCTGTACACTCCCGCGATGAGCCAGCCGACCCAGTTCTACTGCGATCAGGAAACTGATGGCGGCGGCTGGGTCAAGATTGGTGAAGGCCGTGACGGCTGGACCGAAAACTATGAGGGCCAGGGTGACACCTCTCAGCTCTACAGCGATGCCGCCCCCGCATCCTCCGGTTTGACTCTCGAGCAGGGCAAGCCTCTGAGCTCCCTGCCCGCCGCAAAGACCCCGATTCAGCTTTCGGGTACCACTATTTCTCAGCTGCTCAACGGCACCCGCCCCGATCAGCTGTCCGATGGTTACCGTTTCCGTCGCGCTGTAAACACTTCTGGCACTAAGTGGCAGGAGGCGACGGTGGAGCGCCGTCAGACCTCCGAGTGGACCTGGGCCCTGCGTTCAAACGCTGTCTGGTCTAACGCGGTCGTCACGAACCCTGACGAGTTCTCTTCCTACAACGAAAATGGTCGCAGGGACTGGTTTAACGGCACCTGGGAAGACCATATGCTGCGCGGCCAGAACTACGGCTTCAGGACGATGCTCTTTGAGGAAATGGCCTCACAGGATTACCGTATGGGCTTCCGTTACGGTGCGAACGCCCCCATTTCCCAGGACGGCTCTGAGCCGGCGATGACCGACGCGCAGAACTCCTACATCTACGGCAAGGAAAGCAAAGGTGAAACCTCTTTCGGTTACACCCAGATGTTCCTGCGCCCGAAGCTGACCCAGAACGATTTGCATCTGGGCACTATCCCGGATTCCGGTACTCAGGCGAGCGCTCGTCGTGCCCTGCCCAGTAGCCGTTCGGCGGATTGGCGCTGGCGCACCAGTGCTAAGACTGCCTCCGGTAAAACCGGCGAGATGAACACCTATGTTGAGGCCATCACCGAGGTCGATCACGGCAACGGCACCTCCAGCGTGTTTATTGGCGGCGACTTCGAGTACCTTGAGTCCTCTACCGGTGAGCATGTTGCGCAATCTAATATTGCTGCTTTTGACCCGGAAACCGGCGAGTTGCGCCGCGACTTCAAGCTGACTGTTAATGGTCAGGTGAAGGCTGTTGAGGCTCTGCCGAATAACCGTCTGGCGGTTGGCGGCACCTTTACCCTGGTTAACGGTAAGAAGCATGAGAGCTTCGTCGTTGTTGACGCTACGACCGGTGAAGTTGCCCCTGAATGGGCCCAGGTTAAAGTCGAAGATCGCATTCGTACCGAGGTCATGACAGTGAAGACCATTCACCGTCAGGGTGACTACGTGTATATTGGCGGCACCTTTACCCACATTTATGAAAGTGAAAAGGCGGGTGAGGCGTATTCGCGCAATATTGCCCGTTTTAAGTTGGGCGAGCCTTCTAACGGTGTGCCCGGCATTGTGAGTATAGACCGTAACTGGCGCCAGGTGTTCAACGGTACTGTCAACGGTATTAGCGCCTCCGCTGATAACTCTCATGTTTACGTAGCCGGTTACTTCACCTGGCTCAACGGCGGCCTTGCCTACCGCGTGGCTGATATTACTCAGCATATGCAGAAGGGCAGCCCGTGGGCGTACCAGCATTCTGAGATTCCTGCCGGCGCTAATGTCTCTGACCTGCGTAATGAAACCAAAATTTGGGGTTTCCAGTTCGACGTCCAGGATGCCGGTACCGGCGTCTGGGTGGGCGGTACTGAGCACCTCATCTCTCGTTACGATAAGGCCTCTCTGACCCCCACCTACACCGCGATTACCCGCGATGGTGGAGACTTCCAGGATCTGCATCTGAACGGCAACACCATTTACGGTGCCTGCCACTGCGGCGACTTCCTGTACCAGGATGCGCGCAACAAACCGTCCCCCGTGAACGGTTCAAGCGTGATTCACTCGGTCAAGCTGGTTGCTGCGTTCGATAAGGACAGCGGTAAGATGCTGCCGGAGTTCTCCCCCGCGATTAAGGGTGACCACGGCTTCGGTATCTGGGAGTCTTTCGTGGATTCGAAGGGTACCCTGTGGGTCGGTGGCGATATTCACCGTTCGCTGGGTGTTCACGGCACTCAGGACACCGTCGGTTTTGCGCGCTTTGAGGCTCGCGATGTGACTCCTCCGGCTACCCCGCAGAACCTGCAGGTTGAGCTGAAGGACGATAAGGACGTTCTGACCTGGGATGCTGTACAGGATACCGGTAGTGTCCGCTACCAGATTCTGCGTGATGACCGCGTCATTGCTAGCACTTCGGGTACGAAGTTCGAGATTGACCACACCGATAACGCACGTTACTTTGTGCGCGCTGTGGACAGCTCGGACAACTACTCTGCGTCCACTCCGGTTCAGGTAGCTCCGGTTCGCCCGACTCCTACCCCCACGGAGACCGCGACCGAGACTCCTAGCGCTGATCCGACGGCAAGTGCTGACCCGACCGCGAGCGCTGACCCCAGTGCTTCGGCAAGCGCTACCCCGAGTGCAGAAGCAACTACTGAGGCACCGAAGGAAGAGAATCCGAAGCCTGAGGAGCCTAAGCCTGCTGATCCTAAGCCCGAGGACCCGAAGGAAGAAACTCCTAAGGACGATCAGAAGGATGAGGCCGCTAAGGACCAGATTGTTCTGCCCTACGCATCCGAGTGGAAGTACATGGTTGCTGCCAATGCTCCCAACCGTAAGTACGGTTGGAAGTACAACTTCCACTTCACCCTGGAAGATATCGCGCAGGAAGCATGGCAGACCGGCAAGACCCCGATTGGTGTCGGTACCGGTAACCTCAACACCTCCGTTAATGTTCCGCTCGTGCGTACCCGCCACAACATCTACGCCTACACCACCATCCAGCTCACTCGTGAGCAGGCGAGCCGCGACCTGGTGCTGACCACCTACGCGGATGACGCTATTGCGGTGGGTGTCAACGGTGAAGAGGTTGGTCGTTCCAACTTCGACACCAGGGGCAAGCTGTGGAATAGCGTGGTAGCTTCCAGCTCGGTAGATACCGCTGAGGCCCAGAAGACTCCGGTGACCTTCACGGTTCCGGCTTCTCAGCTGAAGGCTGGCGAGAACCTGATTGCTGTTGAGGTTCACCCGGCATTCACTCGACGCAATATTCTACCGAACGTGAGCTTCGATCTGCAGGCTACTTCCAAGGCACCGGTTGCTGAGCAGCCCGCCGAGAAGGAAGCCGACAAGGAGGCGGAGGCTCCCGCCGCAAACGAGGCTGAGCAGCCCGTGGTCGATAACGCGAACAACGCAGCAGCCGACCAGGGCGAGCGACGCGTCGCCAATAACGGAGTCGGAACCCGCGTTCCGATGCAGTCCCGAAGGAACTAATACCTTCTAGACAATCTCAGCTAAATGGGGTTTGATTTTCTGAACGATTCAGGAAATCAAACCCCATTTGCGTATGCTCCCCACTTTTCTGTGTTTTTTGCATCATTTATTCCCATTATTTGTGATTCTGTTATGTGTGTCTCTGCACAATGTTCAGAAATATTTTCTAAAGCCAGAATTCACAGGAACAAAGCGTCGATAAACCCGCCTAACAGCACGCCAAACCTACCCGACGAATCCCGCAAATCTGCACTAAAGCGCATTGTCAGAGGCTTTTTACGACACAATTGTTGACCCTGACCACACGCACCCTGTCGCACTTTATCTCGTTGTAAAATATCTATATAGTGGTGTATGTGAAAAAGGGACCAACCACCTCTTTTTTCGCGTGCGGGACTTCCGGACTTTCTCGCAACCGCCCCGAAAGGGAGTAATTCACTCTCCTTCACTCCTCTCACCGATTAAAAAGGAATGTGCATGTCCACCTCTGAGGCACCTCACGCCCCGAACTCCGCGCCCGCATCGGGATTTGCCGCGAAGTTCTCCCACACCCTGCGCTCCCTTGAGGCAGCGCAGAAGCCCGGCATTGGCGTTCCCGCCTACACCCGCTGGGTCAACCGCCGAGTAGCACGCTACTTCGCTGCGACGGCTGTCGCTCTGGGCATCACTCCCAACGGCGTTACCGCTATTTCCGCTGCATGTTCCGCAGCAGGCCTCATCGTTCTGATCACTTGCCCGCCCAGCGTTGGTGTAGGTATCTGCGTTGCGCTGCTTTTCGCCCTCGGTTACGGTCTGGACTCTGCTGACGGCCAGGTTGCTCGCGTGACCGGTGCGTCTTCTCCCGCCGGTGAGTGGCTCGACCACGTGGTCGACTCCATCCGTGTGCCCTCCGTGCACATGGCGACTCTGCTCTCCTTCCTGCTGTACCCGGCACACTACTCTTTCACCGGTTCCAGCGCATTCAACGGCTGGATTATTGCTATGCCGATGATTTTCACCGCGCTGACCGCAGGTCACTTCATGAGTCAGATTCTGGCTGAGCAGCTGCGCAACAACCGCAAGACCGCGGCTCCTCCAACCGGTGGCCCACTGCGTTCCTTCATCAACCTGCACATGGACGCTGGCACCCTCTGCTGGATTTACATTTTCGTTGGTTTCGGCCCCGTATTCGTCATTGTCTACGCGCTGCTTCTGCTGGCTAACGCCGCAACCGTCCTGCTGTCCATGCGTCGCAAGTACGTTAGCCTCGCGACCCCCGCTGAGTAAGGAGAAACCCAATGATGCACTTCACCTCTCGCAACCCTGCCGTTTCCGCCGTGATTGCAACCAACGGCAAGCGCCCCGAACTGCTGCGCGTGGCGGTACGCTCCATCCTTGAGCAGAGCTACCGTGGCTTCGTTGAGGTTGTTGTCGTCTTTGACCGCGTTGAGCCCGACCATCTCGAAGATATTGAGGTCGGTGAGAACCGTGCTCTGAAGATTGTCTCCAATACCCGCTCCGGCGGTCTGGCTGGCGGCCGTAACAGCGGCATTATCGCCTCCAGCGGCGAGATGATTGGCTTCTGCGATGACGACGACTACTGGATGCCGTCCAAGCTCACCCAGCAGGTCGCTCTCTGGCGCGAAAACCCCGAAGCAGCCGCTATCTCTTCGGGTATTACCGTGCGCTCCGGCGGTCAGGACATCGTGCGCCTGGCACCCGAGCGTGCGACCTTCGCGGACTTCCTGCGTTCGCGCATTACTGAGATTCACCCCTCCGCCATGCTGTACTCCCGCGAGGATCTGCTCGGCGTTGACGGTCAGCCCGCCCGCATCGGCCTGGTCGATGAAGAGCTGCCCGCCGCCTATGGTGAAGACTACGACCTGCTGCTGCGCGCAACCCGCCACGGCGATGTACTGAGCATGCCCGAGCCGCTGATTCTGGTGCTCTGGGACCGCCCCTCCTTCTTCTCCGGAAAGTGGCAGTCCATGGTTGACGGTCTGAGCTACATCCTGCGCAAGTTCCCCGAGTTCGAGCAGGACCCCAAGGGCCTGGCACGTATTGCCGGTCAGATTGCCTACGCTCAGGCGTCGCTGGGTAACAACAAGGAGGCACGTGCCTACGCTCGCGCGGCTCTGCGCCGCGACCCCAAGCAGCTTCGTGCTTGGGCGGCGTATGTTGTGTCCACCGGCATTATTAAGCCCGCTACTCTTCTTGATCTCATCCAGAAGACCGGTCGAGGTCTCTAACCAGGTATCGCACAGACATGGTTTCCTCTTCCGTTCTTTCCCCTCCGGGTGCTTCGCCTGCGGCGCTGAAGGATTCCGCGGGATTGGCTAGTACGCCGCCTAGCGGTATTCTGCGTGCCCGCGCGCGTAACCGTCCGGTATCTACGGCGCAGAAGAAGCTCCCCGCTTGGCCCCTGCTGGCGTTGCTGTACGGCTTCCCGGCGCTGTGGGCTTTAGGTTTGCTTCAGATTGCGCCGCTGGTTCTGGCAGCAATCATGCTCTTTTACCTCATTATTCGAGGTAATGTGCGTGTACCCGGCTCCCTGTGGGTGTGGGGCGCGTTCTGCGTGTGGGTTGTTGTTGCGGCGCTTGCGCTGACCCGTTCCACCGACATGATTGGTTGGGGTCTGCGCTTTGTGAACATTCTCAGTGCAGGCATTTACGCCCTGTACTACTACAATGCGCGCTCCTCTATTAGCCTCAACAGGTTGTTGGGTGGTCTGGCGACCCTGTGGGTGACCCTCATTGTTCTGGGTTACGGCGGCGTGCTCTTCCCCGAGTTCCGTCTGCGTACCCCGATGAGCTTCATCATGCCTTCTGGCTTTATGCAGAACCCGCTGGTGCGCGACTACATGCTTCCTCCGCTGGCGGAGGTTCAGCGTCCGTGGGGTGCTCCCGAGGCGTATATTCGTCCCTCCGCGCCGTTCCCTTACGCGAATAGTTGGGGTCTGGCGTACACTCTGCTCACCCCGGTGATGCTGGCGTGCCTGTTGCGTCTGCGTTCCATCTGGCTGCGTATCGCGCTGCTGGTCGGTATGGCGCTTTCTACCGTGCCGGCAATTGCGACCAGTAACCGCGGTATGTTCATTGGCCTGGGTATCAGCGCGGCGTACGTACTGCTGCGTCAGTTCCTGGCGGCTAATTGGCGTGCTGTAGGTATGGGTATTGCGGCGATTGCGGCTGTGGTTGTTGCGCTCTTCGCTTCGGGCACCGTGGACAATATCCTGGGTCGTCAGGACTACTCGGACTCCACCGGTGGTCGTGCGGCGCTCTACCGTGCCACCTGGAAGGCGACTTTGGAGTCCCCGATTATCGGTTACGGCACTCCGCGTATGGAACCGAGCATTGGTGTGTCGATGGGTACCCAGGGGTACCTGTGGACTCTGATGTTCTGCTTCGGCTTCGTGGGTCTGGCGCTGTTCGCGCTCTTCATGGTGTGCACTGTAGCAAGCGGCGCGCGAGTGAAAACTACCTCCGGGTACTGGCTGCATAGTGTGCCGGTAGCGTGCTGTGTTGTCTTCATCTTCTACAGCTTCGATATTGCTCAGCTGACCATTCTGATGCTCGCGTCGATGGCGTGTATTCGTTCCATTCGGGATGGTGAGGGACTATGACGAAGAATCAGTCCCCTCGTGGTTTAGAGACCACTGCGGTTTCAGCTTTTGATGATGCATACTCGACGGGTGGTCGCCCTAGCCGCCGTGCACGTCTGCGTGAGAGCGGCGAGTACGTGGAGCCGGTAGTGGAAGAGGCTGAGTCTTCTGCTGATGAGTTCGCTCCGACGGTGGATGACATCCGCTCGGGTCGTTTTCCGGCGACCACGGCGCTGTCGATTGTGCCTCCGGCTCGAGGCTTTGCTTCCGAGGAGTTGTTGCCCGATTCTTTGGAGGCGGGTTCTTCGGAGTTAGGTACTTCGGCTGTAGGCTCCGTAGCGGGGAGCGCTACCGCTGTAGCGGGTGCTCATTTGTCCGGTTCCCGGCGGGTTGCCCCGGCTACTGCTGAGTCTGTAGAAAAGGCGCAGGAAGAAAAGACTTTGACTGAGAAGGCTAAGCCTTCCGCGTCAGGTGGTCCGGCAGATAGCGCATCCGCAAAGAGCGCGCCGGTTAAGAAAGCTCCCGCTAAGGGTAAGCAGCCCAGCCTGGCGAAGAGCGGTTCTCTTGCTTCGCTGTGCGTGATGTACGGTGCGGGTATCGCATTTGTGACCACGATGGTGGTGTCGAATGGTATTGGTGCTGAAGGTTCGGGCGAGTTCTTCCGTCTGATGGCGTTGTTCGCGATTGCGATTTCACTGGTGACCTTCGGCGCGGATACTGGCTTGGTTCGTACGATGAGCGCTCAGCGGGCACTGGGACGTTACGGTGTGTTGCCGCAGCTAATCCGTTACGGTCTGATTCCTTCGCTGGTGACTTCAGTGCTTCTGGTGACGGGTGTGTACATCTACACCGGGATTGTGCCGATGGCTCCCGAGTATCAGGCGGCGATGCGCGTCAGCTCCGCTTTCGTGCTGGTGGCGGCGTTGATGACGGTGTTCTTCGGCGCTCTGCGTGGTCTGCATCGTGTGGTGACCTTTACGCTCCTGCAGAATGTTCTGCTTCCTACTCTGCGTTTTACGGCTGTGGGTTTGGTGGTTCTGTTCTCGGGTCAGCTCATGGATTTGGTGTACGCCTGGACCATTCCGGTGGCGATTACTGCGGTGGTTGCCCTGTGGCTTTTGGAGCGGGCGTTCCCCTCGGAGGAGCATCTGGAGGTTCTTCCTTCTGAGGATTCTCCGCCCGAGACGTTCCGTTCATTCTGGGGTTTCAGCTCTGCACGCGGTGTCGCAACCGTTGTGGAAACGATTCTGGAGTGGATTGACGTACTGGTGGTGACGGCGTTCTTGGGTGCTGCTGCAGGTGGTATTTATGGTGCTGTGAACCGTTGTGTTCGTGTGGGCACCATGATTGAGCACACCGGACGCGTGGTGACCGGCCCGTCGATTAGTGCGGCGTTGGCTACCCGTCAGCTGGATCGTGCTCGAGAGATTTTCTTGTCGACCACTCGCGTGTTGACTGCTCTGTCGTGGCCGTTCTATCTCTCCCTGGCGTTCTTTGGTCCCGTGCTGTTGCATTTCTTCGGTAAGGGCTTTGAGGCTGGCGCTGGTATTCTCTGGGTGATTTGCCCGGCGGCGATGCTGTCGATGAGTGCCGGTGGCGTGCAGTCCGTTCTGCTGATGAGCGGTAAGAGCCGCTGGCAGCTGTTGAACAAGCTCTCCTCGCTGGTGGTGGCTGTGACCTTGAACTTCACGCTGGTTCCGGTTTGGGGCCTGTACGGTGCGGTGACGGCGTGGGCGTCTGCTCTGCTGATTGATACCTTCCTGGCGAGCTACCAGGTGTTCCGTCTGGTCGGTATTCGCGCTTCGGTTCGTGAGATGGCTCCGTCGCTCTTCTTGGGTGCGGCTGTTCCGACGGCGTGCGCGCTAGTGTCTTTGGCTATCTTGGGTCAGAGCGTGCTGGGCGTCATCGTGTACGTGGTGCTGCTGGTGCCGGTGTACGGTGCGGTGCTGTTCCGCTTCCGCAAGGCACTCGGTATTGAGCGTTTCCTTTCCGCCCGCCGAGCGAAGTCTTAGCCTTCCGCTTCTTCTACAGTTTTTCTCCGATATTTAGTGTCCGTTTCTCTTCCTCAAGGATGTCCTCATGGATAACACCTCTCATACCTCCTCGGTTACCCTTGGCAGCCAGGTACGTCGCATTTTCCGACACCGTCTGCTGATTCTGCTGTCGGTTGTGGTTTTCGCTGTGGCGGGTGCCGTCTACGGCTACATGACCAATAGCAAGTACACTTCTAAGGCTTCGCTGGTTGTTTACCCGCTGGTGGTTGATCCCGCCGGTACCGGTAGCGCTAACTCCGCGAAGGTGGATATTGCGACCGAGTCTCGCGTTGCGTCCTCTCGTGAGGTTGCGCAGAACGCAGCAAAGTCCCTGATTGCGAATGGCGATACCCTCTCTGAGGCTCAGCTGACCAGCCGCCTGATGAACTCCGTCAAGGTGACCGGTACCTCCCAGACTGCTGTTCTGGATATTGAAGTGACCCGCCCCAACGGCACGGATGCGGCACGTTACGCTAACGCTATGGCGAACGCGTACCTGCAAGTTCGTTCTGAGGCGCTGAAGAGCAGCGTTGATTCTGCTCTGCACCAGATTGATGAGCAGATTTCTGCTCTCGAGGGTGATAACAACCGTGCGACTCTGCTCTCTCAGTTGCAGGAGCGTCGTGCTCAGATTCAGCTGACTTCCACCACCGGTGGCCGTGTGATGAGCGAGGCTCAGGTTCCGTCTTCTTCCTCGGCTCTTGGCCCGGTGAAGATGGGTATTGTTGGTGCTGTTGCCGGTCTGCTGATTGGTGCTGTGCTGGCGTATGGTCGTGACCGCACCATGCGTCACGTTGGTTACGCTGATCGTCTGGAGGATGCTGGCATCCCGGTTCACGAGCTGGGGTCCACTTCCGAGGCGAATGACGCGTTCATGCTGCTGCGCACCATTGGTGCTCCTGACGGCGATGTGAAGAGCGCTGGCGCTTCCGGCATTGTGATTCTGCCCGGTACTGACCGCGGTGTTGAGCACCTGTACCAGATGCTGCAGCGTGTTCTGCCCACCGAGTACGCACGTTTCACCGACTACGCGTCGGTCCGTGACGCTCTGACCCGCCACACTCCCGAGTCGCTGGTTGAGAAGAGCGAGACTCCTCTGGTGATTAGCCTGAGCACCGCTACTCCCCTGTCGACCCAGTTGCGTTTCGTTCAGGCTGGCGGCGTGGCTCTGGTTCCGGTAACTGCGGCTACTTCGCTGCAGCAGGTTCGTGAACTCTTCGCTCAGCTGGATCAGCTTGAGGGCGTGAACGCTCTGGCTGTGTTCCTGGACCGCGAGTAATTGCGAGTAATCGGGTTTCTGTTGATGGATGCCTCGCTTCTGTGCGGGTTCGTCCTTCGTCCTTGAGCGTGGGGTGAGGTAACGCCTGTTGAGGCGGATTTGTTGCGGCAGGTCTGTTGATGCAGGCGTTACCGGGCCCGGTAGCTCATCCTTATCTTCTCTTCTTATTTTTCTCTTGTATTGGGGCTTTAGGAGAACACTATGACTGAGGCAACTTCCTCTCAGGCACCGAAGAAGAAGCTTCTGCTGGTTTCTAGCAGTGGCGGACACTTGAAGCATCTGACGGCTACTTCTGCTGCGTGGCAGGATTATGACCGCGTATGGGTTAGCTTTAAGCAGCCCGATGTTGAATCTTCTCTTGCTGATGAGAAGACCTATTGGGCTTATTACCCGACTACCCGAAATATTAAGAACGCTATTCGTAATTTGTTCTTGGCATTTCGTATTTTTCCGAAGGAACGTCCGGATGCGGTTGTTTCTGCGGGTGCGGGTGTTGCGGTTCCTTTCTTTGTTGCGGCTAAACTTTTTGGCGTAAAGACTCTTTATATTGAGTGTTTTGACCGCCCGACTCTGCCGACGATGACCGGTAAGATGCTGTACACCTTTGCTGATCGAATTATTGTTCAGAGCGAGGAACAGCAGGAGAATTTCCCTGATTCTCGTGTAATTCATCCCATTTTCTAAGAGTGATGAATTTATCCTGAAAATAGCGTCCCCGCGTGTGCTGGGGGCGTTATTTTCAGGGTATAGTATTTATTAAACATACAGATACGCGTAAGTCGTGCGCTCCACTGTGGACTCACCATCCAAGCGAACTAACCACTCGCCAGAGAAGCGTATGCGGAGATTACTCACCATTTTCTCCGGCACGACGCCGCCGCGTATACCAATGATGCCCTCCGGATTTTTGCGTCAGGTATACGGGGTTACTACCGATAAATACATAGAGAGGAATAGGCGATGTCTATTCAGAACTTCCCCCACGTCAGCGTTGATACTTCCAAGTTCGACCTGCCCGTATTTACCCCTGCCGTCGCGCCCGTTCGTATTCCTACCAAGACTTACGATTTGGTGGTGTCCCTCGGCACCGACGTTCACACTTTTGATCGTCTTCTGCGCTGGGTTGAGGCTTACCTTGAGGCTCACCCGCAGGTCACCTGCCTCGTGCAGCACGGCCACACTGCGCCTATTAAGCACGCAGACAACCTTAAGCTTCTTCCCGCCTCCGAACTGCTGGATTACTACGCAACCGCACGCGTGGTGCTGGTTCAGGGCGGCCCCGGTTCCATCCAGGATGCCCGCCGCACCGGCGCTCTGCCCCTGGCTGTTCCGCGCCGCGCAGAGTTCAACGAGGTCGTTGACAACCACCAGGTCCCCTTCACCGCTCTGATGGAGAAGCGCGGCCACGCTGTTGTCGTTGAGAGCCGTGAAGACCTCTTCGCTAAGCTGGATCTTGCTCTGGCGAACCCCTCCCTGTTCCGTACCGCTGAGCCTTACGTCTCCACTCCGGAGATTTCCGCAGCTCAGCTGGGCGAGGAGCTGCAGGATCTGCTCGCTGGCAAGACCCACCGTAAGGATTCCTTCTGGGGTCGCCTGAAGCAGGCTGCTCGCGCGCACCGTGCGGGCAAAGCTGAGATGGCTCGCATCGACGCGATGGCTCCCAGCGCCTAAGGTTTTCTTGCTTTCTAAACTCAGCATCCTCGTGATGGGGTGTGGGAGGTGCCCTGCCGGGTGCTTCCCACATTTTTAGACCGGCATGCGAATCCTCCAACCACCCTGTGAGAGGCTGTGGATGTTTTCCCTTGTTCACGGCATATTCTCAGGTGGATTCGCGTCTTTACATTGGTTGCGAAACCCCGCGCACCGTATCCTTAGTAAGGGATAATGCGCGGGGTTTTCGCGCACTACGAAAGGAACAATTATGGCAGTTCAGGAATCGACCGTTATCAACGCAAACGTTGAGCAGGTTATCGAGGCGTTCTCCAGCGAGGACTTCGCACGCTTCGTCTGCTCCGAGGTTGGCGTCGAGTTCGGCAGCTTCTCCGTTTCCGGTGACACCTCCGCTGAGTTCACCGCAACCACCGAGCGCACCGTACCCGCTGAGCGCGTACCGGACATCGCTCGTAAGTTCGTCGGTAGCGGTGTCTCCATGACTCAGGTGGACACCGTGAGCGCACCGGCCGCTGACGGCTCCCGCACCGTCTCCACCGAGGTGAAGGTCAACGGCGTACCCGTTTCCGCTCAGGCTACCCAGAAGCTGACCCCCGAGGGTGAGCAGACCCGCCTGGACGTCAACGGCGAGGTTTCTTGCTCCATCCCGCTGGTGGGCAAGAAGATCGCTGCCGCTGCTGAGCCGCAGGTTGGCCGCGTGCTGAAGGTTCTGGGCACCTCCGCTGAGAAGTGGCTGGCACAGCGCTAAAGCTTATAAACGCTCGCCTTTGGAGGTGTAGCTGATATACGGCTAGATATGCCGATATGCAGAGGATCCCCGTCGTAAGTTATTACGGCGGGGATCCTCTGTTCTTTATGAGTCTCTACGAGCTCTAGCGCCCTGATAAAGGCCTATGCGCTTTAGGAAGCGACAGCGTTAGGAAGCAACAATCGCCTCGGAGTACTCGCGCTCGCCGAGCAGCTCGGCGAAGCGGCGCATCTCTACACGCAGGTCGTGCTCTGCTTCGAGCAGGTCAACAACCTTGCGCAGCTTGGTACTGGAGGTGTGTTCGGTGTAGGGGAAGTAGTGTACTTCCACGCCGACCTCTGCGAAGCGTTCTTCGAGGGCGTTGCCCTTATCGGTGCCCTTCCAATCGTCACCCTTGAAGAAGACGTTAAAGGGCTTCTGCTTCCAGGTTTCGAGCTTGTCGGGGGTGGTTTCGACGTGCACTTCGTCCACGTAGTCGATGTGGCTGACGATAGCGGCACGCTCTTCGATGGGGATGACGGGACGGCGGCCCTTGGTCACTTCCAGGACGTCATCGTGCACGACGCCTGCAATGAGGTAGTCGCAGTTTTCCTTGGCTTTGCGGAGAATCTCGAGGTGGCCGTAGTGGAAAAGGTCGTAGGCGCCTGCGGCGTAGCCAATAATCATGGGGCTTCCTTGTGGTTGGTAGCGGCGATGGGTATTCCGGTGTGGTTGAGGTACCGGAGGGGGTGAGAAACATATCCGCTGTCTGGGGTGAGAGCCTAAGAATAAGTGAAGAATGTGCAATATTGAGAAAATATTTTCTTATTATTGCCGTATTTCTTCTCTCTGTCGTCCCAGAGTATGCGGGTCCGAAAAGAGTTTCTCGAGGGTGCTGGTTGGGCGCCCTTCGTCCTTTTATTTTACCAGTCACCTTTTTGGAGGAAAAGGGAAAGATATAAATATGAGGCGGATACAGTGTAGTATCCGCCTCATATTTTCTATACGTCGCTTGAAATCAAAGAAAGCTTATATAGATAAACAATTAACCGCTAGATTTTAGCGAAGAGTTTTAGCCAGTATTTTCTGCAGGCTTTGACCGCATATGCTTACGTTCTCGTGCAATATTTTAGGTTGAGTAGCCATTCGGTATTTTCGATTGGCGTTCAAATACTAGCTACTCCCCCGCCGTTTCCGCCTACATTCTCAGCGAAGAGTTAGTTCTTGACTGCCGCTTCCTTAGTAGCTTCCTCAACCGCAACCCACGAAAGCATCGCGCACTTCACACGAGCCATAAACTTCGAAACGCCAGAGAAAGCCGCCATATCGCCGTACTCCTCTTCGTCCAGGGTCACCTTACCGCGCGAGCGCAGCATCTCGCGGAACGCATCCACGTGGCTCTGCAACTCGGAGATGGTCATGCCGGGAGCCATTTCAGAGAGCACGGAGGCGGCAGCCATGGAAATGGAGCAACCGTCGCCTTCCCAGGAGATCGACTCAATGGTCTTCTCGCCATCTTTCAGCTCGTCAGAGAGCACCACGCGCAGGTTGATTTCGTCGCCGCAGGTGGGGTTGTACTGGTGGTTATCGGCGCTCGCGTGGCCGGCGGGTACCTCTACGAGGTGCTCGCCGCTGCGCTGCTTGGAATGCTCCAGAATGATTTCCTGGTACAGGGATTCAAGAGACACGGTGTTCTTCTTCCGTCAATTGGTATGTCTGAAAATTTGGGGCGCTAGCGTCTAACGCGTCTGCCTAGAAGCCGAAGTAGGGGCGCACCTCAGCAAGCGCCTTCAGGAAAGCGTCCACATCTTCGGTGGTGTTGTAGATGTAGGTGGATGCACGGGTCGAGGCAGTCACGCCGGCGCAGCGGTGCAACGGCTGGGCGCAGTGGTGGCCCACGCGCACGGCGATGCCCCGAGTATCGAGCAGCTGCCCCACATCGTGCGGGTGCACGCCGTCGATGGCGAGAGCAACCAGGCCGGCACGCTTGGAGGGGTCGGCGGGGCCGAGCAGGCGCACGCCATCGATTTTCTGAACGCCATCAACCAGGCGAGCGCCCAGTTCGTGTTCCCACGCCTCAACATTCTCCATGCCCAGGTGCTGCAGGTAGCGCACAGCTGCCGCGAAAGCTACCGCCTGGGAGACGCGCTGGGTACCCGCCTCAAACTTGATGGGGGCGGGCATGTACTCGGCGTCCTGCAGACCCACGCGGGTAATCATGGAGCCACCGGTCAGGAAGGGCGGCAGAGCCTCAAGCAGTTCCGCACGACCGTAGAGGGCGCCGATTCCGGTGGGCGCCAGCATCTTGTGGCCGGAGAACGCGGCGAAGTCGACGTCCAGGGCGTGGAAGTCTACGGGCATGTGCGGTACGGACTGGCAGGCGTCTAGCACAACGAGCGCGCCGTGTTTGCGGGCCAGGGCAACCATGCGGGGCACGTCGGTAATCGCGCCGGTCACGTTCGAGACGTGGGTGAACGCGACGATGCGGGTCTTCTCGTTGATGATGCCCTCGGCAGCTTCGTAGTCGAGCTGACCATCCTCGGTGGAGGGGATGTGGCGCAGGGTCGCGCCGGTGCGCTGGGCAAGAATCTGCCAGGGGATGAGGTTCGCGTGGTGCTCAATCTCGGTGGTGACGATTTCGTCACCGGGGCCCAGGGCGAAACGCTCAGCAGCGGGACCACCGATACCCTGAGAAGCGTTACCGATCGAGTAGGCAACCAGGTTCAGCGCCTCGGTTGCGTTGGAGGTCCACACGATCTCTTCGTCAGTGGCACCAACAAAGTTCGCGACGGTAATGCGCGCATCCTCAAACAGGTCGGTTGCTTCGACCGCGAGGGTGTGAGCACCGCGGTGCACGGCGGAGTTAGCGTGCAGGTAGAAGTCGCGTTCAGCGTCGAGCACCTGAAGGGGTTTTTGGCTGGTCGCCCCCGAATCCAGGTAGACCAAGGGATGCCCGTTGACCTCGGTATTGAGGATCGGGAAGTCCTGGCGAAGCTGGCGTACGATGTCATCGCTCAGCGGGGTGTTGGCGGGGGTGGAGTATTCAGCCACGGGTACCTTCTTCTCTCGCTCATACGCTCCACGGGTCGGGTATTTTCCCGTCGTGGAGCGTATAACGTCATTCTTTTCTAGCTTATTCCCTCGCCGGGCGCTTGCATAGTTAGGTAGAGCCTAGTTCACACCTCAACCCGAATCATGCGTTGCCCCGGTTCAGTGCTTGCCCGGCACGGGTCATGCGCTAGGAGCCTGCGCCGTGGTAGCGCTGCTGGGTTGCCAGCAGGCCTTCCTTCACGAGCATCATGGTTGCATCCGCCGCGTTCGAGATGAGGAAGGGCAGATCCTTCGCCTCGGTGCTGCTGAAGGGCTTGAGCACGAAGTCTGCGGTGTCCATGCGTCCGGGAGGTCGGCCGATGCCGGTGCGCACACGGTAGTAGTCCTTGGTGCCCAGCGCCTTGGTGATATCGCGCAGACCGTTGTGGCCACCCTCTCCCCCACCGATCTTGAGCTTAATGGTGTCGAAGGGGATATCGAGTTCATCGTGCACAACGATGATGTGGTCGGGGTCGATGCCGTAGAACTTGGCAATGGCGCTGACCGGGCCACCGGAGGTGTTCATGTAGCCGAGGGACTTCATGAGGATGACCTTGGGCCCGCCAAAGCCGAGGCGCCCCTCCGCCACAACAGCAGAGGCCTTGGAGTGCTTCTTGAAGCTGCCGCCAACTTCCTTGGCGAGCTCATCCAGAACCATCTGACCAATATTGTGGCGGGTTTTAGCGTAGCTGGGGCCGGGGTTTCCTAGACCCACGATGAGCCAGGTATCAGACATCTCTTCGTGTACCTTTCTGAAGTTCTAAGGGACTGCTCCCGCTTCTTGTCTGCGGGGTATGCAAACGGCCCGCACCCCGTATGAGGATGCGGGCCGTTCCCAGCCCGGCTTATGCCGGTCTATAAGCGTTGAAATCCGCTACTTACGCAACGAACACCAGGTCGATGTGCTGCAGTTCGGGGCGGATGGGGTGGCGCTGGATGTCCTGAACGCGAGCCTTGATGGTCTCACCCTCAACCTCGATAACCAGCACTGCGTCTGCGTTACGAACTGCCAGGGTGGTCTCGTGACCGGGCAGGGTCAGGTGCTTGGGCTCTGCGCCGTTGCCGTAAACGACAGCGGGGATCTTGCCTGCAACGCGTGCGCGGCGTGCGTAGCCCTTACCGAAGTCAACGCGGGGCTCTGCAACAATCTTGAATTCAGCCATGGGAATCTCCATTTCTATAGTCTGTACATAACGCGCCAAGAGAAACGGCGCGGATGAAGAATCCGTACGCCACCTCGTCGATAACGGCTCACCGCATTTGCGGCGGCCCTCGCCTTGGCCAAGACAATATTGTACAGGTTCCCGGCTCTTCTTCAAGGGCCGGGAACCTGCGATATGGCGTTTTTCACGCCTTTTATGCTGTTATCAGCAGATATAGGGTCGAATCCTTAGAGGACTAGGAGCCCATTTCTGCCAGGTAGGCGGCGAGCGCCTCGCGGTGATCACGCGGGGTGAAGCCTGCAGCAATCAGCTTGGACAGGTCCATTGCCGAGTTCGTCGGACGGTGAGCGAAGAGCTCAGCGTTGGCGAAGTATTCCTCGGTGGTGGTGTCGCTGACGCGTGCCGGGTCGTGGCCGGTACCCTCGTACACTGCACGAGCGAACTGTGCCCAGTTGATGACTTCACCGGTGTTCGACACGTTGTAGGTGCCGTATTCAGCGCCGGAGAAGAGCAGGTGCAGGGCAGCTGCTGCCAGGTCCTGGGTGAAGGTCGGGCGACCCCACTGATCGGCGACCACGGACGGGTCGATGCCGCGCTCAGCCAGGGAGGCCATGGTGCCCACGAAGTTCTTGCCGGCGCCAACAACCCAGCTGGTGCGCAGGGTGTAGTGCTTACGCCATGCGGCGGCGGCAACCTCACCGGCAGCCTTGGATGCGCCGTAGACGCTCAGCGGTGCCAGCGGATGGTCCTCCGGGTACTCCTCGCCCAGGGGCAGGGAGCCGTCAAAGACGTAGTCGGTGGATACGTGAACCAGCGGCAGGTTAGCTTCTTCACAGATGGAGGCAAGAGCGCTCACGCCCAGGGCGTTAGCTGCCCAGGCGTCGCGGCGACCCTCGGGGGTTTCTGCCTGATCCACTGCGGTGTACGCTGCAGCGTTGATGACCGCACGGAAGGAGCGCCAGCGGAATGCGTCGCGCCACTGCTCGGGCTTGCCCAGGTCGAGGCGGTCGCGATCCACAGCCAGGAAGGGTACGTTCTGCTCGGTGAGCTGGCGAACCAGCTCGGTGCCGAGCTGACCACCCGCGCCGATAATCAGAATCGGGTCGGCTTCCAGGGGCTTAATCTCGTTCAGACGCGGGTGGTTACGGTCCTTCTCCGAGAGCTCAGCCTTCGCCAGGTCGATGGGCCAGTCAATTGCGACGGTCTCATCGGCAAGGTTCAGGAAGCTGTAGCCGGATACTGCGTCCGCCGACCAGTGGTCGTTCACCAGGTAGGTGTAGGCGGTGTTCTCTTCCAGGGTCTGGAAGGAGTTACCCACGCCGCGGGGCACGAAAATTGCGGTGTCCGGACCCAGCTCAACGGTGACGACCTTGCCGAAGGACTCGCCAGCGCGCAGGTCAACCCACGCACCGAAGATACGGCCGGTCGCAACCGACACGTACTTATCCCACGGCTCGGCGTGGATACCGCGGGTGGTACCTACCGAAGCGTTGAAGGAAATGTTGTTCTGCACCGGGTTGAAGTCGGGCAGACCGGCTGCGACCATCTTTTCGCGCTGCCAGTTTTCCTTGAACCAGCCGCGGTTATCGCCGTGAACCGGCAGGTCAATGATGAGCAGGCCGGGAATCTCGGTTTCAGTAACCTTCAATTCCTTGGTCATTACTGGCCAGCCTTTGCATACTTAGCCTCAACCTCAGCCTTCAGGGGCTCCCACCAGCCGCGGTTGTCGGTGTACCACTTAATGGTGTCGGCAAGACCGGACTCGAAGTCGGTGAACTTCGGCTCCCAGCCGAGCTCTGCACGCAGGCGGCTACCGTCGATTGCGTAACGCAGGTCGTGACCGGGGCGGTCAACCACGTGCTCGAAGTCGTTCTCATCCTTACCCATCAGGCGCAGGATGGTGCGCAGAACGGTGATGTTGTTCTCTTCGCCGTCTGCACCGATGAGGTAGGTTTCACCAATCTTGCCCTGCTCCAGGATGCGCAGCACAGCAGAAGAGTGGTCGGATGCGTGAATCCAGTCACGAACGTTCAGGCCCTCGCCGTACAGCTTCGGGGTCAGGCCCGAGAGGATGTTAGTGATCTGGCGGGGGATGAACTTCTCGATGTGCTGGTAGGGGCCGTAGTTGTTGGAGCAGTTAGAGATGGTTGCTTCAATACCGAAGGAGCGGACCCATGCACGCACGAGCAGGTCGGAACCTGCCTTGGTGGAGGAGTAAGGAGAAGAGGGGTTGTAGGGGGTGGTTTCGGTGAACTTCGCAGGATCGTCCAGCTCGAGGTCGCCGAAGACCTCGTCGGTGGAGATGTGGTGGTAGCGAGTGCCGTGCTTACGGACTGCTTCCAGAAGGCTGAAAGTACCGATGAGGTTAGTGTGGATGAACGGTTCGGGGTTGGACAGGGAGTTGTCGTTGTGCGATTCCGCAGCGTAGTGGACAACAGCGTCTGCCTTGCCGACCAGTTTGTCAGCCAACTCGCGGTCGGCAATGTCGCCTACGACAAGCTTGAAGCGGGATTCAGGAAGACCCTCCAAAGACGCAGCATTTGCGGCGTAGGTCATCTTATCCAGCACAGTAATAGTGTGATCAGTGTTATCGATGAGGTGGTGAACAAAGTTCGAACCAATAAAACCGGCACCGCCGGTAACAAGAATGTGAGCCATACGGTATATTTTACCCACTTAAATAGCGATTTTTATGCCTCAACAACGAGATAAACATGACACAATAAGAAGTTATGAAGGGAATTATTCTTGCCGGCGGCACCGGAAGCCGTTTGCACCCTATCACTCAGGGTATTAGCAAGCAGCTCACTCCGGTCTATGACAAGCCGATGATTTACTACCCGCTGTCCACTCTCATGCTGGCGGGTATCCGCGATGTTTTGATTATTACCACTCCTGCCGACCAGGAGCAGTTCCAGCGACTGCTCGGTGACGGTTCCCGTTTCGGTATTAATCTCGAATACAAGGTGCAGCCTTCCCCTGATGGCCTGGCACAGGCATTTATCCTGGGCGCCGATTTTATTGGTAATGACCCCGTAGCACTCGTGCTCGGTGACAATATCTTCTACGGCCCCGGTCTGGGTACTCAGCTTGCCACCTACGAGCAGAAGGACGGCGCAACCGTCTTCGCTTACCGGGTTGCTGATCCTCGCGCCTACGGCGTGGTGGAGTTCGACGAGAACTTCAACGCACTGTCCATTGAGGAGAAGCCCGAGAACCCCAAGAGCGACTACGCTATTCCGGGTTTGTACTTCTACGACTCAAAGGTTGTAGAGTATGCACGTCAGATCAAGCCTTCCCCGCGCGGCGAGTTGGAAATCACTGACCTTAACCGCGTCTACCTGGAACAGGGTAAACTGAAGGTTGAGGTTCTGCCTCGCGGTACCGCATGGCTCGATACCGGAACCTTTGATTCACTCGCTGATGCCACTAACTTCATCCGCACGGTTCAGAGCCGTCAGGGCCTGTCGGTTGGTTGCCCGGAGGAAATTGCGTGGCGCCACGGCTGGCTCTCCGATGAGCAGTTGCGCGACATCGCTACCCCGCTTGTTAAGAGCGGCTACGGTAGCTACCTGCTCGGATTGCTCCGCTAATAAACACCAGGGGATTTTCGTATCCCTTCACCACCTGCAACAACACTCCACGTTGCAGGCACACTAACTCAAACTTTCTGGAGTATTCTCACTACCATGACCATTTTGGAATTTTTCCGCACCACGAGGGCTAACCTCTGGCTGCTGATTATTGGCATCGTTGTCGGTGCCGCAGCGGGCTTCGGCTATGCATCACTGCAACCGAAGGTCTACGCCGCATCCTCCTCGGGCTATGTGACCGTGGGCGAATCCGGCACTGTGGATGTCCTCTCGGGTTCTTCTGCGGCTAAGGAACGCGCTCGCTCCTACGCAGCTATCGTCTCCTCTGAGGCCGTGGCACAGAAGATTAAGCAGAACAACCCCGAGCTCTCCCTGACCACCGGTCAGATTCGTGCGAGCCTCACCGCAACCGCAGGTGATAACGCTGCACTGATTACCGTGAACGCGAAGGCTTCTTCCCCGAAGAATGCACAGATGCTCGCTAACAGTGCACTGCAGGCTACCGCCGACTACATCAAGGAAATTGAGCAGAACCCCGGTAACGCTCAGGCTCTGGTGAACGGCGAAAACACTGGCGCTGCCCCGACCGGAGGCAACACCGTTCGTGTGATTCCGCTGAACAACGCGAGCGTGAACCCGCCGCTGGTGGCCCCGAACTACCAGCAGAACGTGCTCATCGGTGCCGTTGCTGGCCTTGGTCTGGTGTACCTGGCGATTTTCCTGCGCCGAGCACTGGATCAGCGTATTCGAACCCGTGACGACGCTACCAAGGCAACCGGTGCAAACGTCCTCGGCGTTCTGCCCATCAGTGAGGACCTGAACGAAGAGAATATCGTTAACGGTGACACCGACGATCACATCGCACAGGAGTCCATCCGTCAGCTGCGCACTAACCTGCGCTTCGTGAACGTTGACACTCCCCCTCGTTCGTTCATCGTCACCTCCGCAGTGCCCGGTGAAGGTAAGTCGACCGTGTCGCTTTCGCTGGCTCGGGCAATGGCTGACGCTGGCTCGCCCGTCATCCTTATTGACGCCGACCTCCGCCGCCCGACCGTGGCTAAGAAGCTGAAGCTCGACGCTAAGGTTGGTCTGACCCAGGTTCTGGCTGGCCAGGTTGAGATTGCTAACGCTGTGCACCAGCTGGGCGATTCGAACCTCTTCGTCCTGCCCGCAGGTCGTATCCCCCCGAACCCCTCCGAACTTCTGGGCTCGGATAAGATGCGCCAGCTGATCAACGAGCTCTCCGAAGAGTTCATCGTGGTTGTCGACGTTCCGCCGCTACTGCCCGTGACCGACGCTTCACTGCTCTCCCACTCCGTGGATGGCGTGATCCTCGTTGGTTCTATCGGTCGAAGCCACCGTGAACAGATGACTGAGGCAGCAAGCATCCTGAAGAAGGTTAACGCTAACCTCTTCGGTATGGTTCTGAACCGTGCACCCCGTAAGGGCCTGGGTAACTCCTACTACGGCTTCGGTTACGCAAGCTCGTACGTCGGTTACTCCACCTACTACGGTTACGGCAAGGACGGCGATAAGAAGTCGTCCAAGAAGTCCTCGGCTAAGAAGTAATAACGTAATAAGCGCCCTAAATCTTAGGGAGCAACTTAGGGCGGGATGGGCAGTTTTTCTGTCCGTCCCGCCTTATACTTATCTGGTATACATGTGCACCGAAAGGCTATTGTGACCACTCACTCACCCAATACCCCGGAGCCGCAGACCACTCCTCTTGCGGCACGGATTCGGCTTGCGCACGCCTACTTCCAGCGAATTGCCGACATGCACTCCATCGATATTTTGCATGTCAAAGGCTACGCTTTCTCCCAGGAAATTTACCGCAAGGGCAGGTACAGCTCCGACGCTGATCTGCTTGTCCGTCCCTCTCACGTGGACCGCTTTGTAGAGATCCTTCTGGCAGATGGATGGCGTATCCAAGCCCACTTCGAAACAGGCTCCGTGTTCGAACACGCGATGACGCTCTACCACGCTTCATGGGGTCTGACCGACATTCATCGTTTCTTCCCCGGTCTGGGACGCCACGGCGACTACGAGAAGGCTTTTGACCGCGTCTGGGCGGCGCGCAAGACTCGCATGATCGCGCACCGTCCCTGCGTCGTCCCCAGCGATTTGGATGCGCGTCTTCTCGTGGTGCTTCACCGCGCCCGCGCGGCATCGCGTTACAGCGCAGATATTAACTATCTGGTCTCTCTGCTCTCCTACAGCGATTGGCAGCGCCTGCGCGCCCGTGCGGAGGAGCTTGACTCCTCCCTGGCGTATAGCGCGGCGATGGGCGGTCTGGAGCAGTACCGTGACGACCGCGACTACCTGCTGTGGCTGTCTGTCTCTCAGGACGTCCCCCACTATATTCAGTGGATTGGGCGTCTGCAGTCAGCAACCACCCTGCACGATAAGCTACGCACCCTCAAAAATATTTTCTTCGTGAATAAGGACCACTTGGCAATGCAGCTGGGACGCACCCCCACCAAGGCTGAAATTCGTGCCAAGTTCTTTGAACGTTTCGGAATCAAGGTGAAAAAATGAGCAACCCGGTAGATTCCCATCAGACCGTCTACGGTATCCCCGAGAACATCGCGTACGTTCATTCTGAAGAGTTCGCTAAGTACTCCCCCACAGCAACGTATCTTGCAAATCTTGCCAACGGTGAGCTGTCTGTTCTTCAGGATTCTGCCTCCATTATTTGGAGTATTTTTGAAGACCCAATGTCTCTACAGGAAGCTATCGATCTGCTCTGCGAAATGTATGAACAGCCCATAGAGACCATGGGGTCGCAGATCGAGGGTTTTATCCCCGAGTTACTCTCCAAGGGGCTCCTAGAGGTCCGCTAGGTCTCCCAGAAGACACAAAGAAAGCGGGGCGGTAGAACTTTTGTAGTTCTACCGCCCCGCCTTCTTCTATGAGCCGTCTAGCGCGTCTAGTCTTCGGGCAAAGCCTGCACGTACGTCTTCAGACGGCTAATGAAACGAGCCTCCGAGAAACCGTCGACGTGCTCGCGGATATAGTCAGCGTCCCAGTCAGCCGGGTTGAAAGCCTTGAGAGCTTCCACCAGCTGCTCCACGGTCGGCTGGTTGATGAACATACCGGTCTTGCCCTCCTGAATGGTATCCAGGAAGCCGCCCGCACGATAGGCAATCACGGCCTTGCCGCTAGCACCCGCTTCCAGCGGGGTAATACCGAAGTCCTCATAAGAGATAGCCAGCAGTGCCAGGCAGTGACGGTACGCGTAACGAAGCTGCGCGTCCGAAACACCCGAAGCAATACGAACAGTCGGGCCCGCAAGCGCTTCCAGGCGTTCCTTCTCCGGACCGCGGCCAATCACCAGCAGCTTCTTACCCAACTCATTGCAGGCTTCAACAGCCTTATCAACATTCTTGTAGGGCAGCAGGCGAGAAACGATCAGGAAATAATCGTCCGATTCGGTGAACTCTTCCAGGCCCGGGATAGGTTCAACCGGTGCGGTGGTATCTACCGAGTGCGGCGGGAAGAAAATCGGAACGTCCTTCTTACCGTAGACATTCTCAATACGCTTCTTAATGACGCTCGCATTAGCCACATACACAGCCGAGCGGTGAGCAGCCCAGTGATCCCACAGCATCAGTGCAGGACGCAAGGTCTTCAGCAACAGCGGCACGGGACCGGTGCTCTTCTCGCCCAGGTACTGATCGCTCAAGTACAGCCATCGCGCCGGCGAATGGCAGTATATGAACTTGCGGCCGGCGAAGTTGAAGCCGTGCGCCCAACCGGTCGTCGATACCACAGCGCGCTCAGCCGGTACCTTCAGGAAAGAAGAAGCAATCGGCAGAATTGGCAGAGCCATGCGGTGGTTACGACGTAGGTAACCAATCTTGTTCAGCGGGCTGGTGATGATTTTCGCATCTTTGAACTCCGGGAAGGTGCCCTCCGGGTCGTACAAAGTCGTGTAAATCGGTGCATCCGGGAACGCACGATGCATTGCCAGCACAACACGCTCCGCACCGCCACGCTGAGTCAGGTAGTCGTGGGCAATTGCTATCTCTTCAGTAGCCTCAGGCTTGACCAGCGGCACGTAACGGCGCGCCAGGCGGGCAAGCTTCTTGAGGCTCTTCGGGATATCCGCGAGCACCGCGTCAGGGTTCTTCGGCCCGGTAAACGGAGCGGAGGTCAAGAGCTGAGTGAGTGACATTTTCTTTTCCTCCTAAAAGACTTTCTGAGCACGCTCAGGGTAGTGAATACCGGCGTAAGATGCAGCCTCAACCTGCAGTGCCACAAGCTTCTCAGCGGCCTTAGCGGGCAGCTTCAGCAGAATCTTATCGCTCGCATCGCCCAGAGCCTTAATGGTCTTCTCGGTGGTGAAACGAGCGAGAGTCTTGACCAGCAAACCCCACGGACCCGTCGGGTTCGGGGCGGGGTGTGCTTCTTCACCATGCTTACGCACGAAGATAGTGCGGGCAGAACCCGAGTGCAGGGCACGCAGGGCACGCACAGCAGTGGTGGTAGCCTCGGCGTAGTGCTTGACCTCAACCTCATCAGAGATGATGATGCGGCCACCAGCGTCATGAACCATTTTGCCCATGTCTACGTCTTCCCAGCCGTAGAGACGGTATGCGGGGTCGTAGCCTCCAGTACGCTCAAAGTACTCCGCAGAGATAGAAGAGTTGCCGTTCCAGTACAGCCAACGGCCTTCTTCAGCTACGCTGAGGGCGCCCTCTTTGAATCGAGCATCGCGGAAGTTACCGTACACACGAGAGTAGGGAGTGTCCGGGTACACGTTCTTCAAGGTACCAATCACACCGTCGTAATCACGGTGCAGGCGGATCTGCGCCTCGACGTAGTCGGATGCCGGCTCAAGATCATCATCGCAACGGATGAGGACATCCGCATCAGCCGCACGGTGGCCAGCGTTCAGCGCAGCCACGCGGCCACGGTTCTCCTCGAAAACAATCTTGGTCAGGTTCAGCTTGCCTTCGGCAATGTAGCGGTCAAGCACAGCTTCACTGTTATCGATATCGCCGTCGAGGACCACGATAACTTGGAAGTCCTTCTCGGTCTGGGCGGCAAGCGCATCCAGCGGGTAGTGCAGAATATCTGCACCACCGCGAGACGGAATGATAACCGCAGCCTTGTAACGGTGGGTAGTCGTCATAATTTTCCTTCAGGGTTTGAGTGAGAGGATATCCGTTGGGAATGGCTTATACGTTTAGAAGCACCTTAGCGGATAAAACGCTCCAGAATCTCACCAACACGGACCTTACCTGCTTCAGGCGAGTAGTTTTCCTGCCATCGCCAGAACAGCTCGGAGGTTCGCTCCGCCAGGGCATCCGTATCTTCTCGAAGCTCAGTACCCAGGCTCTTAATGGCCTGTGCAAGAGCTACCGGCTGATCAGCAGGCACAACGTACGGGTACGACGCGCCGCCCAGCACCTCCGACAGAGCACCAGCATCACTGACAACCACAGGGATGCGTGCGCTCATCGCTTCAGCGACCACCAAGCCAAAAGACTCGGGGGCAATCGACGGTACAACGAGCATGTCGATGTCACCGAAAAGACGGTCCGGGGTAGTCCAGCCCAAACGCGTGCTGAACGTAGCAACACGGGCTAGTGCATCCTCAACCTCAGCACGTTCTTCATCAGATGCAAAGACAGGCTCGCCACCAATCACCAGGTCGTATTCAATACCGTTAGAGTTCAAGGAGCTCATCGCCTGGCACAGGGTTGCAATACCCTTGGACGGGGTCAAACGTCCCAGGTACCCGACGCGGAGGCGGCGCTCCCCCACACGGTGATCCAGCTCGGTGGACACGCCACTGACCCAGTTCGCAAACAGCTCGCTACCGGGGCAGGCACGTGCCACATAACGGCTCGGAACCAGGGTGACCGATGCCTTATGGCGGGCAAAGGGTACGAGCTTCGCGTTCACGCCGGCAGGAAGCTGGTGCAGGTGCACGATGCGGTTCTTACGACCGCCCGTTGCCGCTGCGGGAACCAGACCGTTACACCACAGCAGAACGTCCTTATGGCGGGCATGCCAGCTACGCAGAGCCACCATGTACTGCGCGCGGTTCTTAGCCGGCAAGACAATACGGGGGAACCCCTCATCCGCAGCGGCTTCTACAAGCTGCTTCGGCTCGGAAGGACCCACGATAGTGACCTTGTAGCCAAGGCTACGGGCTGCGCGGGCAATATTCAGGAGCATGACCTCGCCGCCACCCATGTCACCGTTATTGGTGGCGATGTAGAGTTCTTTCTTCATCCTTCTACTCCTTCACCAGCTTGCGTGCAGGTACGTAATTCTTACCGGAATATTTGATGCTTCCGCGAATACGTCCCAGCGATGCAACCCAGTTGGCAACATCACGACGAGCAACCTTACGCTGGGTCACCGCCTGACGCAGAATATTCAGCAACTGCTGAACGCTACCGGTCACAGTAGACTTCAACGAATACGTTGCAGAATCGTACTTGGGGAAACGACGAGCCATCAGCACACGTCCCACACCCAATTCATACTTCTTACGGATAGAGCTTTTCCCCTCCGAGAGAGTAAAACGGATCTCAGCTTCAGGGATAAAACGCATCACACCGTCAGCTTCCTGGTGGCGCCACGAAATGTCCACATCCTCATAACCATAGCGAGGAAGGGACTCATCGTAGCCGCCAATTTCAAAGAAGCGTGCACGGGTAATAGCACAATTGCAGTTACCCACATGCGGCAAATAAGGAGTTGCAATCAGGCCCTTGCCAAAAGCATCGGGACGGGGATTGCCGTTAGCGTCAAAGGCACGAATCCAGCCACCAGCCAGGTCCTTATCCTGCACGTCCGAATACGCCTGCACCCAGTGCGGAGACACTTCATCGTCAGCATCGCAGAAAGCCAGCACACGACCGGATGCAGCGCGGGCACCAGCATTACGAGCCGCGGGAATGCCGGGAGTAGCCGAGGCGTCAACAACCTTGACGGTGAACTTACCTTCACGGGGTTCCTGAGCCCACGCCTCCATAACAGCGCGGGTGTTATCTTCCGAACCGTTGTCTACCAGAATCACTTCGTACGGAAGCTCAGTTTCCTGGTTTTCCAGAGCTTTGAGCTGGCGAGGAAGAGTCGATGCAGCGTTCAGCGCACAAATAATGACGCTAACTTCAGGATCTCGATTAGTCTTAAACATTTTCGTCCTTCCACATCGGCGCAACGTGCTGCGACTTCTCTTCCGCCTCACGAATTTCAATTCGCTCGTCAAAGCCTTCGATACTCGCCTCATCGTGACCGGTACCCAAACGCTGTTCGCGTTCAAGCAGCAACACACGCAGAGCAAGACCGCATGCAATAGCCCACGGCCAGGTGTAGAACACCTCGCCCAGACGGGATGCACAAATCATGATGGCAATGCCAGCACCCTGCACGACATAGAACTTCGGCGGCAGAGTCTTTTTGCCGCTAAACACGTTCACGATAAAGAGCAGGGTGATGGTAACAACCAGAATCATCCATGGCCAGCCGCCCTCAATCAGAACAGACCAGTACGAGTTATGGAGGAACCAGGTCTTCGAACCGGTATGGGCTAGGTAGACATATGCCTCACCCAAACCCTGACCAAAGAATCCAGTCGCCTGAACTTTAACTTCAGACGCCTGGTCAATCAGAGCACGAAGCGCATCCGTACCAGTACGGTCCGCAAAGACGCCGGACTGCGCATAGTCGCTGGTCAAAATATCAATCAACCAGTACAGGACCACACCCAGCGCAATACGGCCAAAAGTCTTCATACGGTTCGCAATAACAATCCAAATCAGACCCGCCGCATACGCCGCAATAGAGGTACGCGAACCCGTAGCCCACAGCAGACCGGAGAAAATTACGATAGAGAGAATGACTTCAATCTTGTTGCGGGCAAAGCTTAGAATCAACAAACCGAAGAGGCAATATACTAGGCCCGAGAAGTTTTTGTCACCCAGCCAGCCGGTCAGATAACCAACATAACCAGTTGTCGGGGCAAAACCTGCAAAATACCCTACAGCGTTGAAAAGAATCGCCGATGAGTATCCCAGAACAATGGAACGAATATGCAGGCGTCCGGCTGCGATAGTCCATATCAACACGGTTGCCGCCACAAGACGGAGCAAACGACGTGTCCAATCCGACGCATCCTCCGAGTGCACACCATTAATTGAGACGATTGCAAGGTACCCCATTGCAATGAACATGATGGCGCGCAAACCCGAAAAATGGCTCACGTCAAAAGTCGGTTTACGGGTCAGACCGTACAGCGCGAGCAGAAGAATGATTACCTGGTTAAAGGGCAAACCAACACCCGGTACCGCATCACCAAAAAGCAGAAGGAACGCCATGATGAACTCAGGCATTCGAATCTGGCTACTCTGATGGCGGACATACTCGCTACCGCGAGACATAGTCTCAGAGAAACGCGAAACCTCAGGCTTCTCATTGGGTTCATTCAAGTGCGCGTAAACCTGCGAAGTCTGGCTCATGAGCGGCCTCCTCGAAGTACACGTGCATAAATATCAACCGTCTGAGCAGCCATCTGCTCATTCGAAATCCAGGTGAAAGGCTCAGACTCGCCCTTCTGCAGCTGCGCGCGCATTGCCTGCAGAACATCCTGAGTCAGGGTTCCGCTCTGGCGGTCCACCAGCTCGTCGGCACCCAGAATCTCCGGGTTACCACCCACCGCGGTAGCCACAGTCTTCAGACCCGCTGCCTTAGCATCCAGCAGGGTGTAGGAGCAGTTCTCCCACACCGACAGCTGAACAATCATGTCGCTACGGCCCATCGCCTCAATCGGGTTAACAAAGCCGCTAAAGGTCACCGAATCACCCAGGTTCAGACGCTGAGCCTGAGCCTGCAACTCAGATGCCAAATCGCCTGCGCCCGCAATCTCAAGATGAGCCTTCGGGTACTCAGCACGAAGCTGCGCAAAAGCATCCAGCAGCACGTCGATTCCCTTCTCAGGGGACAGACGAGACAGCGAGAGAATACGTGGACCCCCTTCAGAGGGAACACGCTGCTGCTCAACAGCCGCATGTACCTCGGGGATATCCACGCCGTTATACACCAGCTCCACGCCACGAGCGCCCCACTTGACGCGCATCTGATCAGCGGTAGAACGAGAAACAGCAATCGCCTGATCGGTACCCCACAGGCGCACACGGTGCACGGTCTCCATGAGCTTAGAACGCCAGGAGCTACCGTGGTACACCGAGTCGTTACCGGCAATACCGTGCTCGGTGGTCAGAAGCTTCGGCACGCAGGTACCGCGCTTAATCACGCTACGGATGCGCAGAGCATTCACCACAGCGGTTGCGACAACGTCCGCATACGCCAGGTGGCTGTGCACAATATCCGGGCGGATCTGCTCAATAGCCTTCTGCAAAGAAGCAAAGGAAGTCTTGAAACCGTAGTCGGGGCCGAACTCAGCCTTAACGACGGTGACACCCAGTTCCTCAAGACGGCTCGTGAGCTTACCCTCGGGTGCGAGAACAACCAGGTTAAAGCCGGGGAGCCCGGCACGTGCCATATCGACAACGTGCCGAGCTACTCCACCAAACTCGGGAACCGGAACGACCCACAGGGCAGTGGGAACTCCGTTTGAATTCATGAGTGAGTGTCTACTTTCTACAGCCACTTCTCGAGGCGGTCCAGTGCGGTGAAGAAGCCTTCACCGTTGTTGATGTGGCCCTGCCAAATTTCGGGAATGAAGGATGCCTTCGGCGCCAGCTCACGCAGCTGCTTACCCAGGGATGCCCAGTCGACATCGCCTTCGCCAACCTGAACGCCCTCACCGTCAACGCCGGTGCCGTCCACCAGGTGCAGGTGGATGGACAGCGGTGCCAGCTGCTCAACAGCCTCCGACAGCGGAATGTTCAGGAAGTTGCAAGCAAGCATGGTGTGCGAGATGTCCAGGCAGAGTGCGGTATCGAATGCACGCGAGAACTCTGCGGTGTCCTTCGGGTCCAGGAACAGGTTGTGGTACTGCTGACCACCCATCAGCCACGGGTACGGGGGCAGAGTCTGGGCAGCCAGGCGAACGCCGGATGCGTCCAGACGCTTCAGCGCCTCACCGATACGCTCGTACTTCTCAGCACGTGCGGATGCGGGGATGTGCTTGTCCTTGGTGAAGCCACCCATGGTCACGACCATGACCGGGTCCTCGTCCACAGTGAAGTAGCGGGTCAGGTCACGGGTGATGTCGATGGTGCGCTGAACCTCAGCGATGGAGCGCTCCCACACCTCGGGGTCCTTGGATGCGAGGTCCACCAGGAAGTCACCTGCGAACAGGTCGGGCAGGTGGGTGGTGAAGCCCATGTCCAGCTTGGAGTCAAAGACGTCGTCGATGTTGATCTCGAGGTCCTTGTAGGAGAAGTGGAACTCCAGGAAGTCCGGCTTAGCCTCTTCAATCAGCGGCTTGTAGTCGTGGTAACGAACCGGCAGACCCCAGGGGCGGTCGAACTTGAAGTCACGGCGGGTCACCAGGTCATCCTTCAGGTCGCCCTCGAAGAAGAACGAGCCTTCTTCAACGTCGCGCTGCATAGTGCGGCCCAGCAGCTGCGGCAGGTAGTTCGGCTGCAGACCGCGGCCGGGGGACTTCACAGCAACGTCAGCCTCGGTCACGACCTCGCCCTTAGCGATGTGGCGGGTAGCAACCAGGGACTTTGCCAGGTTCACGCGGTTCATCAGCTCACCGGTGGACACCTCGCGCGGAGCAGCGGAACCAATAGCGGTCTCAACCTCACGGATCTGCTGAACCATTGCCTTGAATTCCTCAGGCAGCAGGGAGACGGTGTGGTCGTTACCCTCAAGGGTCTTGTCGGTGGTGAAGTGCTTCTCAATGATCTTTGCGCCGCGAGCAACAGCAGCAATCGGCACATGGTAGCCACGCTCGTGACCGGAGTAGCCGACCAGGCACTGACCAATCTCAGCCAGGCGGTCCATGTACGCCAGGTTGACGTCCTTGAAGGGTGCCGGGTATGCGGACTGGCACTGCAACAGAGCGTAGGATGCACCAGCGTTACGCAACAGAGCAACGGACTCGCGGATTTCCTCTTCGCGGCTCATACCGGTGGAGACCAGCATGGGCAGACCGCGGGAAGCCACGTCGCGTAGTAGCTCGTGGTTGGTCAGGTCAGCAGAAGCAATCTTCATACCCTGGATACCGTAGTCAACCAGTGCCTGAACGGAGGGTGCGTCCCAGGGGGTGCACATAATGTCCATGTCGTGCTGCTTGACGTGGTCGAAGACCTCGTACATCTGGTCAACGGTCAGGGAGAAGCGAGAGAGCAGGTCCAGGGTGTACTGAACGCCCAGGTCCTCACCTGCGGTTGCTGCGCCGCGCTGGCGGTACAGAGCGTCCATGTCGCGCAGCTGGAACTTCACAGCGTCCGCACCGGACTCAACAGCCAGGTCCACCAGTTCCTTAGCGAAGTCAACGCTACCCTGGTGGTTGTTACCAATCTCAGCAATGATGAAGGAGGGGGAATCCTCGCTGATGGTGTGCTTACCGATGCGCAGGACGTCCTGCTCGTCCATTGCCAGTGCCACGAGGTGACCGCGCTCGTCGGTCAGCGGAACGTGGTTGATGCCCTTCGCGAAGTATGCGCGCAGGGTCTCGGGGTCAGCGTCAGCCGGTGCGGTCTGCGGGTTGGTGTTCGCAGCGTCCAGAGCGCTGGTCTCCAGGGATGCGGTCGGGTTAGCAATCAGCCAACGACGGAAATCGCCGTCAGAGAGCGAACCGCGCAGAATACCGGACTCGTTCACCAGGAAGATGATGCGCTGGCCGTTAGCAGAAATCTTCTGCAGGGCGTTGAGAATCGGGTCTTCAGCGAAGACCACGTAGGGGGCAATATTGCGTTCAATAATCACGATTTTGACCTTTTCGTTTGAGTGTTTAGTTGAATGCCTGAGTGCCGGTCAAGCCGGGAGCGGCAGACGAGGTACTGCCGCTGGTGAAGGTTACTTGCCTTCGGCCAGGATCTGAGTGAGCTGGTGCTCTGCCACGGAGAAGTCAATCGGCGCGTCAATGTCGACGCCCTCGACCTCGTCCAGCATGAACAAGTCAATGGTACCGCCGGGGTAGCCCGCCAGGCGGTTGTGGTGGTCCATGTACACGGGGGTCTTGGTGATGTACATCGAACCGTTCTCGCGGTAGCGGAAGGTTTCCTTGGTCAGTTCCTGGCGGCGCGGGCGATGCATAATCTCGAATGCCGCGGTGGGCTCACCGTCTGCGTGCCAGGTCCAGATGAACGGACCAATCGGAATCACACCGACCATGGAGTCCTTACCGTTCTCAGCGAACTGGCGGACCGCACGAGCCAGGGTGCCGGGCAGACGCACGGGGCTGGTTGCCTGCAGCAGCATGACAGCCTCGGGCTCCCAACCGTTCTCGGCGTAGAACTCGATGGCATGCTCAATGACCGGCTCGGTTGCGGTGGTATCTTCAGCCAGGTGTGCCGGACGCATGAACGGTACCTCGGCACCGTACTCGCGGGCGATATCAGCCAGCTCAGCATCGTCGGTGGAGACGACAACGCGCAGCTCGTGCTCGCCGGCTACTTCTTCCTTCGCGGCCAGTGCCTGCTCGATGGTCCATGCAACCAGCGGCTTTCCCGCGATGGGACGCAGGTTCTTACGCGGAATGCCCTTCGAGCCACCGCGCACGGGAATGACGCAGAGAATACGCATTATGCCTCCAAAGTTTCAATCATGAGCTCGGCGATGCGACGCGCGGGCTCCTTATCCGGCTGAATCGGTGCGGGGGTCGGTTCCTGACCCCACTGGTTCATGCCGTAGCGGTCCCAGAATTCCACCAGCCATGCCGGCGGTGCCGGGTGGTACACCCACGCCGGGATACCGCGGATTGCCGCCTCCAGAACACCGGTAGAGAAAATCGACACGACCGGGTTCGGTACCTCGTTCAGCGGAGTGCCGGAGCGGTCAATACGGATGCCTTCCTTCTCCCACAATTTATGGGTCAGTACTGACAGCTTATCCTTCTCGCTCGGGTGCGGACGGTAAACGCCGCCGAACTTCTTCAAGAAGGAATGCGAAGCGTAGGCGAAGGATGCGCGCGGAAGCTCCGCACCGTGCATCTGGCCCAGGAAGATGGGCTCCAGGTCGTTCTGCTTCTGTGCCTCGGTGCCAGCGGCCTTCTGTGCCGCCAGGTAGAGTAGCTGCGAACCCACCGCGTGGGTGGTCACATCGCGGCGACCCGATGCCCAGAATTCTGCATCAGCTTTGCTGAACGCCAGCAGGGTGCAGCCGACCGGCAACGGCGGAGCCTGCGGCACCAGCAGGCCGTGCTGAACCATCCAGTACTCAGCGCCAATCGCGCGAGAGAACTCGTAGGCTACTGCACCGCGTCCAAGAAACTGCGCGGCAGATAGAACGATACGAACATCCGGCAGGAGGCTAATCAGCTCATCGCCGGAGATTTTCTGCTCGGACCAGTCCTTGCGAGAGTAGCGCTCGCTCGCATACTGTCCGTCCAGGTACTCGCTAGCGTCCTCGGGAACCCACAGGGCAACATCGACAGCATCCAGATGCTTGAGAGGTTCCAAGATTGCGTTGCGGTTCGTTGGAGAGAACGAATCCATAACGATCAGCACCTGAGGCTTAGTACCGCGAGTGTACAGAAGACCGCGTACGGGTTCCTCCCTGCCAGTCTGAGAACGTGCAGAATCAAGAAGCGTGTTCAGCTTATACTTAGCCCACTTCAGCTTCTTCTGACGCCTCTGCCATGCCTGCCAAGCATCCAAATCTAGAGGGTACTTAAGCATCCTGCTTCTCCCCAGAACGGACTCGAATAACGGTAGCCGGAATGCCCACAGCCACAGCGTTAGCCGGAATGTCGCGGGTGACCACAGCTCCAGCACCAATCACCGCGCCGTCTCCAATAGTGACGCCACCGAGCACAGACACATTCTGACCCAGGAAAACACGATCACCAATCACGATGTCACCACCGGGCTGCACATCGTGCAGAGAGTCCAGAGGATGCTCACCAGAATTCACCATCACGTTATCGGCAAAGACACAGTCCTTACCAATAGTCACATTCGACAGAGCGTGAATATGGCTACGGTGACCAACGTAGGTACCGGAACCAATACGCAGAATACCTCCGGCTTCAGAAGCAATCCACGCATCCTCGTAGATTGCAATCTGGTCACCAAGGTAGATGTTCTCTACACCGACCATGCGCAGGGGACGGACAAGAACAGTGCCCGAGCCGAAAGAACCGAACGCTCGCGAGTACAGGGTCTTTCCTAGCAGGTCTGCCATGTGCCAACGCACGCTCGGCATCTTGGTCACAATCTTAGAAAGGTTTAGGCCCATAGCTGCTCCAAAATCTTTACACGCTGATCGAAGGTGTGCTCAGCCAGAGTACGCTTCTGACCGGCTTCACGAATCTGACGAGCCCACTTAGGCTCACGGAAAATGCGGGTACAAATCTCGATGAGCTCATCGATGCTCTCGTAGACCAGAACCTCTTCGCCGGGAATGTAGTAGCGATCCACGTCGGGGCGGTCAATCACCTGCAGAGCACCCACGCCGGGAGCCTCAAAGGTACGCATGGTGAAGCCGTCCTGGTTATTGTGGATGTTCAGCGTTGCCGGGGAGGACGCCATAATGCCGTATGCCTCAGAGCGGTCGATGTCGCGACCTGCCGGAACACCGGAGTCCTTGAACTGCTTAGTGCGCAGAATGTCGTAAGGGTGACGCGACCAAGCACGGCCGTAGGCACGCACCGGCAGACCGGCTGCGACCAGCGCCTGCAGGGTCTCCTCACGGTTGGGGTACTTAGCGCCCACAAAGTTGATGGAGTCCTCACGCATAGGAACAACCGGGCAGTGGGTGTCGTAGGCGTTAGGCATGTCGAGCACCTCGAAGCCCTGCTCGCGCAGGTGCTGCGCATCCAGCGGGCTGTAGCTTGCCAGCGCGCCCAGGTGGTGCAGGTCCTCTTCGGTGTAGCTCATACGGCGCATTTCGTCGTACAGCCAGGTGCCGTAGCGAACGCCGGAAGTCTCCAGCAGGTCCCACCATTCGCGGGAAAGCATATCGCCCTTAATGACCAGCACAATATCGGGGCGGAACTCGTTGAAAGCGTCAATAGCCTTACGGGTTGCCTGAGCCGCGAAGCTTTCGGGGCGGTACTTCTCGGGCAGTTCGTGGGCAAGCTTGTTGAGGATGCGCTCGGGCAGAGTACCCGGGGCATCGTAGATGTGGGTGTGCACTTCGTATCCATGCACTTCCAGGGATGCCTGAATTGCCTTCCAGTACCCGTGGAATGCTGGTGAGAGCAGTAGAAGTTTGGGCTGAGTCATATGAGGATTGAATCCTGTCGGCGTTTGCTATAAGAACCCGCAGGGTAGAACCGTGCGGTGCTATGTGTTGGAGTGAAGAGGAACGGAAAGTTTCACCTGCTACTTGAGACAAAACATACCTATTGAAATTTTACAACGAAAGCAGGAGACGACACACTCGAGTGCACTGTGTCGCCTCCTACGTTCTATGTGAACCTTCTTATGAAGAAGGCAACAAATTATACGGAACCATCACGGTAAATTCCGCAGGTTTCGCACCTAGTTCTCGCGGCGCTCTGCCTTGGCAATACGCTCCAGCTCGGTGGCAAGGAAGCCACGAGCGTCCACATCCTTATTGCGCAGGCCGCGCACCGAGTTCACCGCAAAGTTTGCGTAGCTGGTAGCGCGCAGAGTAGCAGCAAGCTTCTTCTCCCAACCCCACTTATCCGCATAAATGAAGCGGGCGGTGGTCAGCCACTGCACACGACGCTCGGAGGGCGAAGATCCGCCACCCTCGTGGGTTACAGTCACCGAGGGGATCAGGTAGCGGTCCACGCCAGCGTTCGAGAGGCGGTACTGGAAGTCCACCTCTTCGCTGTTCATGTAGAAACGTTCGTCCATGCCGCCGATGCGGTTGAAGGTTGCGCGAGGAACAACCATGCACGCGCCCATAACCCAGTCGACCTTCGCGTCGGAGGTGCCGGTGCATGCCTCGACGTCGTGGCCGACGCCGCGGTGCCACCAGTTGGTCGGCTTGAAACGAGCCAGCGGGGTGAACCATTCCCACGCAATATGCGCTGCGGTGGGGAACTTGCGTGCGACCCACTGTTGCTTGCCGTCGTGGCCAATAATCTGGGGGCTAGCCAGTACCTCGCCGTGGCGTTCCACGGCTGCGAGCATGCGCGAGACGAAAGTGTTATCCAGCTCCAGGTCGCTGTTGAGGATGAAAACCCATTCACCGGTCGCGGCAGCGACACCGGAGTTCACCGCTTTACCAAAACCACCGTTGACGGCACGACGCACGACGGTCACGCCCTCGACCTCAGGGAAGGGGGTGGGAGAAACGTCATCAGAGACGACGATTTCAATATCGGCGGGGTCAATACCCTGCTGAGCACGCAACGTGTCAATAATGGCAAGAACCGGTTCCGGCTCGCCGTAGAAAGGAATAACCGCAGAAACGCGGGGAGAGTAGGTCATGTATTACAATCTTTCTTGAGTGAGAGGGAAGATAGACCCCACCATAAAGGGAGCTTTATCGTCCCTAGGATTATACAACTTCACTACTTTTTCAGCTGTACTTTTCAACTAACTGTGCAGCGGATAACTTGTGTAGCAGATAAATACTCACCCACTATCAACTCGCTATCTTACACATCTGAAGGGGACCTTCTCGTGGCTTCTGAGACCCACGCTGTCAATGAATCAGAAAGGGTTGCCGAATATACTGTTCAGCAGTCCGCTTTTAAACGCGTTATCAAGGCGACTTACGATTCTATTCGCCACAAGTATCTGGCTGAATACATTAACCTTTTGCGTCGCGGCGAAAAGATCGTTCTTCTCTCCTCTCCTATCTCCAGAGGCGGTAACTGGCTGTACCTCTGGGCTCGTGCTGCTACTCTGCGGCATCGAGGTACTGACAAGGCCTCTTTGCTTTACAACCCCGGTATGGAGGCATGGACTGAGGAGTTCCCGAAGCTTTCCTCTATTACGGTTCCCTCGTCAGAATACGGCTTCTTTACGCGGCGTAGTGGCTACTTCCCCGCTGACATTGAGACGGATATTAACGAAGAGGATTTGCACTATTTTATTCGCGAATATCTTCTTTCTTCAGAGGCTTTCAGCGAGCGCCTTGCAAGAATGCAGAATGTAGTGGATGAAAATTCTCTCGTCATTAATATTCGCCGTGGCGATTACTATTCCGTGCCTCAGATTAATGCGGTTTTTGGAATTGATACGGTGACATATGTGGAGGAAGCGCTGAAGAAGCTTCAGGATACCGTTACTCCTTCAAAGATTATTTTCGTATCGGATGACCTTCAGTGGTGCGAGGAAAATCTCTCGCATCTGAGCTCGGTCGCGCCCTGCATTTTCGAAAAGCAGGGTTCCGGTATGTTCGATGACCTAGCCCTTGTAGCCAGCGCACCTTACCTGATTCTGACCAATACGACTTTCGGTTATTGGGGGGCCTATATCGGTGAGTTGCTGGCGCAGAAGATGGTCCTTTCCCCCGATATTCACCAGCTGATCCCCACCGATGCGCGGGTCTATCAGGAACGTCCGCAGATGCATCGTGCCCGATGGGTGCCTATCAGCCACCCCGAGAAGAAGAATTGGATTTCAGGAGAGGCACAGTGATGTCTAAAACTACCCTGCTGACAACAGCGAAGGAACTCAAGCATAAGCTCTTCATTCAGAAGGTCAATTGGGAAAAGCGACGCAAAGCCCACGCTATCCGCAACAGCACAATTGAGCAAAATTGCCAAGCTACTCGAGAAACAACCGATACCAACTTGTAGAAGCTTCAAAAACATACAGAACATGCAATATAGCTGGGGGCGGGGTTCTAATCAGTGATTAGAACCCCGCCCCCAGCTGCATCAACTTCGACCTAACCTGGCCAACACGGTGTATAGGGTTACCCCAGCCGCTAATTTTACTCAGGAAGCTGTCCCAGCTTTACCAGGTTTGCAAACTCTGCGTTAGCCTGCTGAACCTCAGTAAATGTGCCTTGATTAGCGATTCGGCCATTGGAGAGATAAACCAGCTGGTCAACATTGCGCACCGTGGAGAGACGGTGAGCCACGATAATGACCGTAATATCCTTGGAGATGCGCTCAATGGTCTTTGTGATCTTGTGCTCAGTCTCATTATCCAGAGCACTGGTAGCCTCATCGAGAATTAGAACACTCGGGTTGCGATACAGGGCTCGAGCGATGCCCAAGCGCTGCTTCTGACCACCCGAGAGACGAGTTGCGTTGTATCCCAGTTTAGTATTCAGGCCGTCTTCTAGGGAATCGACAACTTCGGTCAAAGCTGCAACCTCCAAGCAGTACTTGACACGATCCACATCGATTTCTTCTGGCAAAAGTCCGAAAGCTACTGCTTCGGTTACAGTGCAATCTGCGATGAACACATCCTGAGGGACATAACCAATATGCTGATGCCATGAACGCAAGTCCTTGTGAATTGATTCACCGTTCTTCAGCACCTGCCCATGGGTCGGAGCGAAAAGACCCAAGATTAGGTCAATTAGAGTAGTCTTACCCGACCCAGAGCCACCCACGAAGGCGATTGAGGATCCCATCGGGATATCCAAGGTGATGTTATTGAGCACGGGCTTATCGCCGTCGGGGTACTGGAAACTCAAATTGTCAACCTGAATGTTAACAGGTTCAATTGTTTTATTGATGTACTCATAGCCTTCCGGAACGACAGGTTCAGAAGACAGGTTAAACATTCGAGCTTCAGGAGAAAGCTGCTTAATCTCCTTCACGAGTTCATCGCTGGCATGCTCACCAGCACGGATGTTACCCAAGGATGCCACCATACGAGTGTAGTTCGGCAGGATTCGGATACAAGCGCCAGCGAAGAGAACCAGGTACCCGGTGCTATCTGCACCCTGAGTTGCACTCATAAATGCAAGGAGACCCGCAATTCCCAAGATAAAAATAATCTCAAGGGTGTACTTAGGAAATTCCGAAAGGAAAGCACTGCGCATAGAAGCACCTACCGCGTCCAAACGCTTTTTCTGGTAGCGATACATGTAACGATCAGTCGCGTCATACAGACGAATCTCACGGAAGCTATCTACCGACTCAACCATCGCAGACCATGCACCCTTAGTCGCGTTGAGAGCGATAACGCCCAGCTCACGGTTCTTGTGCTTAAGAACGCTCTGCAGAACGAATGAAGTCAGCCCGAAATAAACCATAGCCAGCAGTGCCGGAACAGGCATAATAACAAGCAGCATGACCATAAGCATTAGAATCGATAGCAATTCACCGATAAATCCTAATACTCCACCAATAAAGGAACCATATGCTTGGGCGGTAACATCATTCACCGCGTTATAAATGGGTGCTGCTCCGCGTTTGCGGTGATCCAAGTAAGGCTCACGAGCATACCGATTCAAGAGAGCTACTGATACCGCACTCTGCTGAGTGGCTAGAAAACCAAGGCTCCAGCGACGGACCACCAGCGAAAAAATGCCTTTAAGGACAAACGCTGCAACAAGAGTCAAACCAAAGATAATAATCAAGGTCGGCGTGTCCGGATCACCAAAAAAGTTAGAGACCTTCAGAATAAAACCCTCACGCGGGGCTCCCATAGCAAGGTTCACCAAAGGAAGTACCAGTGCAACACCAAGCATCTCGAACAACGAGACGAGGAAGAGGCCAATAATATTGATGATAAGGAGCCTAAATTTCTTACCAGGGAAGAAAAGTCGGATTTTAGAGTACATACTCTTCACGATAAAACCTGCACCTTCTGCAGATAACCATCCGCAATAGAACAAATGAATTGAGTACGAGAAGAACGATTACAGTATCTGCAATAAATTCAGATTCTTAATCCAAATTCTACTATCAGACACGAAGTATGCCTTCCAGATAAACAAGATTGAAATAGATATCCCAAAGCTCCACATTTCACACCATAAACATCGTTTCTGGTGTCGTAAGCCTGTTTGAATTCTGCTACCCTCTATGAGAGAATATGCTCTCCGAGCTTCCCTTGCTGTTGCACAGAGAAGAGAAATATAACAGAACGTAAAGAAACCCGTTAAATCTCAGCATATTTTGCCAAGAAACGGATCTGGAGTTTGCGGGTAGAACCGAAGTTCTTGCTGCGAGAAGGTTCATGATGCCTTTCTCGACCCGTCACAAGATACGGACGAGCCCATGAGTTTGATGAGTGATGAGTAGAGTCTAGGCATAATTCTAGCATGCAAGCTTTCTTTAGCTTTAGAGAGTTTTCTGTACTTTAGGTCATTTTTAAATGGAAGTTTCTACGGCCCCTGCTCATCTGTAGGGTATTCGCCACACGCAGGAAAAGGACCCGTTGAAGGTGCAAGTAACTCGGTATGATAGATACTATTCATTCAACCAACCCGACACTTCCGGCTTCCCTGTTCACTGTTGGGTACGTCAATTAGAAAAGGCTTTTTGATGGGCATCTTCAACATTAAGTCCCTCAAGGACAAGTACGCGTGGGGGTCCTCCGAGGACAAAACCAACTCCGCAGAAACCGCCGAGGAGCACCCGGCACCCCCCGCTTCTTCCTCCGCGAATATTGCCGATGGAGTCCGTTCCCTCATTAAGAGCAACCCCGAACTGGCAGGCAAGAACCGCCGCGGGGTAGCCGGTCGTACCATCACCCCCGACGGTTCGCTCCGCGAAGCCATCGAGGACTATAAAGATCACTCCCCCACCAAGGTAACCGTACAGGAAGTCACCCCGGAAGAAGAGCTCAGCGCCGACGGCACCGCAACCGTCTCCGCGCAGCCCCTCACCCACACCGATATCGAGGCTACCCCCGGTGACATTCTCGACGTAGACGAAAAGCCCGCAGGACCCAACATTATCCGCGTGGGTCAGCGCAACGCGCCCACCGTTGATGCCGAAGAGCTTGCCAACCCCGAAGAAGCCAACAGCCAGAATACGCAGGCTTCCCGCCAGACAACGAAACCCCGCAGCGAACGCCCCTCCCTCTTCAAGTTCTCCCCCAGCACCCTCAACCAGGCTGACAGCACACGTAAGGACGGCCCCTTCGAAGCGCTCTTCGTGTGCACCGGCAACATTGCCCGTAGCGCATCCGGCGAGGTCATCTCCAAGCACCTTGCCGCCGAGTACGGTCTGGAAGACAAGTGGATTTTCGCCAGCGCAGGCACCGGTGCCCTCGTCGGCCACGGCGTCTACGAACACGTGGCCAACGAACTCATTGAGCGCGGCTACAACCCCGAAGGTTTCGCGTCCCGCCAGCTCAACGGCCAGATTATTGAGAACGCCACCATCATCCTGGTGGCTGAGAAGGTGCATGCCGACTGGATTGTGCGCGAGTGGCCCCAACACCACTCCAAGATTAAGCTGCTCAAGCAGGTTGCACGTATCCGCGAAGATGCTCGCCGCGCCGAACCGCTGTCCTACCTCTACTCTTACGGCGCCCGCCCGCTTGATACCGACAAGCTGGAAGACCCCTACCGCCGTGGCCCCGCAGCCGCTAAGGTCGCAGTGGACGAGGTGGAGCAGTCCCTGCGCGTGATTCTGCCCTGGCTCGCACAGGCACACCGCTAAGCGCACACCGCTAAACATACGAGGCTAAATACAGCGCTAACCCGGCTGGAACAGATATCTGCTCCAGCCGGGTTAGCTTTAGCCTCTATAACTCAGCCTCAATAGCAGAAAGTCCCCCGCCGACAGTAGTCAGCGGGGGACTTTCGTTAGGCTTTAGAAGCTTAGTGATCGAAAATCTCGGTCACAGAGCCCTCGTCGAAGACCTCGCGGATAGCGCGAGCGATCAACGGAGCGATGGAGAGAATAGTCAGGTTATCGAACTGCTTCTCTTCCGGCACGGGCAGGGTGTTGGTCACGACGACCTCCACAGCACCGCACTGGGACAGACGCTCAGCAGCCGGATCGGACAGAACCGGGTGGGTTGCCGCAATGATAACTTCCTTCGCGCCCTTGTCCATGAGGACCTTCACAGCGCCAGCAATGGTGCCGCCGGTGTCAATCATGTCGTCAATCAGCACGCAGGTACGACCCTCAATGTCACCCACAACAGTCTTAGAAACAGCCTGGTTGGGGACGTTGATGTCGCGGGTCTTGTGCACGAATGCCAGGGGCGCGCCGTCCAGCAGGTCAGCCCAGTGCTCAGCCACACGGACACGACCGGTATCCGGGGACACAACGGTCACGTTGGACAGGTCGTCCACGCGGTCGCGGATGTGCTTAGCCAGAACCGGAATCGCGAACAGGTGATCCAGCGGACCGTCGAAGAAGCCCTGAATCTGCGAAGTGTGCAGATCCACGCACATCAGACGGTCAGCACCAGCGGTCTTGTACAGGTCCGAAATCAGACGTGCCGAGATAGGCTCGCGACCCTTGTGCTTCTTGTCCTGACGAGCGTAGGGGTAGAAAGGAGACACCACGGTAATGGAACGAGCGGATGCACGCTTGAGCGCATCGATCATAATGATCTGCTCCATGAGCCACTCGTTGATGGGTGCCGGGTGCGACTGAATCACGAAAGCGTCCGCACCGCGCACCGACTCCTCAAAGCGAACGTAGGTCTCGCCGTTGGCGAAGGTGTATGCGGAGGTGGGCAGCAGGTCGTGATCAAGTGCCTGTGCAATCTCCTCGGCAAGCTTGGGGTGTGCTCGACCGGAGACCACTACAAGCTTGCGCTCACCGGGGTTGGTAATCTCGCTACTCATGGTGTTGTTCTTTCCTCGAATTAGGATTCTGCCGGTTCCTGCGCGCCAGCTGCCTTAGCAGCCTCGGCGGGTTCGGTACCAGCACGGTTCTTCAGGACCCAGCCTTCAATGGTCCGCTGGGAAGTCTCAGAGTAGGCGAGGGCGCCCGCAGGAACATCCTTACGGATCAGCGCGCCCGCGCCGGAGTAGGCACCGTCACCAACGGTAACGGGTGCAACGTAAATGCCTGCGGAGCCCATGCGAGCATGAGCACCAATGACGGAACGGTTCTTCACCAGACCGTTGTAGTTCGCGAAAATCGAGCCAGCACCAATGTTCGCGCCCTCACCGATGGTGGCGTCACCAACGTAGGACAGGTGCGGGATCTTTGCGCCATCGCCAATCTGCGAGTTCTTAGCCTCGCAGAAGGTGCCGAGCTTAGCGTCCTTGCCCAGGGTGGTACCGGGGCGCAGGTACGCGAAGGGACCAACAGTTGCGCCTTCGCCGATGACAGCACCGAAGCCGTGAGCGCGGATGACGGTAGCGTCAGCCTCAACAGTCATATCGGTCAGGGTGGTGTCCGGGCCAATAGTCGCGCCGGTAGCAACGGTGGTGGAGCCGTGCAGCTGCACTCCGGGCAGCAGGGTCACGTCGTTCTCAATGGTGACGGTAACGTCAATCCAGGTGTTCTGCGGATCAACGATAGTCACGCCGTTACGCATGTGCGCCTCAAGGATGCGGTTGTTGAGCATACGACCCAGCTGAGCCAGCTGCACGCGGTCGTTAGCGCCCTCAACTTCCCAGCGGTCCTCAATAGCCAGAGCGGAGGTGCGGTGGCCCTTCGAACGAGCGATGGACAGAACGTCAGTAATGTACTTCTCGCCCTGTGCGTTGTTGGTGGTCACCTCAAGCAGTGCCTCACGCAGGACAGCAGCATCAAAAGCGTAAATACCGGAGTTAATCTCGGTGATTTCGAGCTCTTCGGGGGAAGCGTCCTTCGCCTCGACAATGGCGGTGACTTCGCCAGCCTGGTTACGGACAATGCGGCCGTACGCGCCGGGCTCATCCACGTGGGTGGTCAGCACGGTGACAGCGTTCTTATCTTCCTCGTGGAAAGCGATCAGTTCACGCAGGGTCTCGGGGCGCAGCAGGGGGACGTCGCCGTAGGTCACCAGAACGGTACCGGAAACGGTTTCCTGAGCATCCAGAGCGTTCAGACCGACCTCAACAGCGCGGCCGGTACCGGGAATCTCATCCTGGTCAACAATGGTTACTTCAGAATCAAAAGCCAAAACGTGCTCAGCAACCTTATCGCGCTGGTGGCGCACCACAACAGCAAGACGCTCAGGGTTCAGGTCGCGTGCAGCAGCAACAGCGTGCTCAACCATGGAACGACCACCAATGCCGTGCATGACCTTGGGGGTGGCGGACTTCATGCGCGTACCAGCGCCTGCGGCGAGAACAATCACTGCAGAGGGTGCCAGTTCAGTATTCACTGGGAAGACTCCTTAGACGAGGTTGTAAGAGTGAGGAGTGAGCGCGGACCGCCAACTCTCTATCAACGGTGCCGTTGAGTGCTTACGCTCCGCCACTAGGACTCGAACCTAGACAAACGGCTCCAAAGGCCGCTGTGCTGCCATTACACCATGGCGGATTATCCATACATCACCGGTAAGTCCTTTAAAAGTTCCCACCGTCATCAGCCGCCTTTTGGGCACAGAACAGCGCAATGCAGGAAATGCTTTCCTCAGTTTATCAAATATCTGCCCTCAACCTCGCCGCGCACCCAGGCAAAACCCCGCGGCATTTCTCAACACTGCAGTAGCCCCTCATCAAAGCTTGGAGCGCTACTTGAACCGAAGATTCACCCTGTACCCTAGAAGGCGTGGCACATCTACTTGGCGGCGAATCGCTGCACCTCGAATTCCCTACCCGAACCATCTTTGAAGGCATCACGGTCGGTCTGAACGAAGGCGACCGCATCGGTATTGTCGGACGTAACGGCGACGGCAAGTCCACCCTCATGAAGCTCCTTGCCGGCCGGCTCGAACCGGACTCCGGCCGCGTCACCGTGCGCGGCGGCACCCGCATCGGCTACCTCGACCAGTCCGATGTACTCGACGACGACCACACGGTCGGCTACGCGATTGTGGGCGACACCCCCGAATACGAGTGGGCGTCGCAGGCGCGTATCCGCGACGTTATCTCCGGTCTGGTCTCCGACCTGCCCTGGGATGCACCCGTTTCTTCACTCTCCGGCGGTCAGCGCCGACGCGTAGCGCTCGCCTCCCTACTCGCGCAGGAGTGGGACGTGCTCATGCTCGACGAGCCCACCAACCATCTGGACGTTGAAGCCATCACCTGGCTCGCCAACCACCTGAAGTCCCGCTGGGCAAAGAACGCGGGCGGCCTCATGGTTGTCACCCACGACCGCTGGTTCCTCGACGAAATCTGTACCGACACCTGGGAGGTGCACGACCGCATCGTCGAGCCCTTCGAGGGCGGCTACGCGGCGTACATCCTGCAGCGTGTGGAACGTGACCGTCAGGCAGCCGCAGCGGAGGCGAAGCGTCAGAACCTGATGCGCAAGGAGCTCGCCTGGTTGCGCCGCGGTGCGCCCGCACGTACCTCCAAGCCGAAGTTCCGCATTGATGCCGCCAACGCCCTTATTGCGGACGTTCCGCCCGTACGTGACACTGTGGAGCTGAAGAAGATGGCGGTCTCCCGCCTCGGCAAGGACGTGGTCGATCTCGAAAACGTTTCCGTCGTCTACGACGATCCAACAATGCCCGGCGGCAAGCGCCCGGTGCTGAAGAAGGTCACCTGGCGTATTGCCCCCGGCGAGCGCACCGGCATCCTGGGTGTGAACGGCGCGGGTAAGTCCACTCTGCTTTCTCTGGTGACTGGCGACCTGAAACCGACCGAGGGCCGCGTCAAGCACGGTAAGACGGTGAAGATTGCGACCCTGACCCAGCAGCTTGATGAGCTCAACGAGGTCGCTAACGACCGCGTCTCGGATGTGATTGGCCGCAAGAAACGCAGCTACATTGCTGACGGCAAGGAGCTGTCCCCCTCGCAGATGCTGGAGCGTCTGGGCTTTACGAGTGCGCAGCTGTCTACCCCGGTCAAGGACCTTTCGGGTGGTCAGAAGCGTCGCCTGCAGCTCATGCTGATTCTGTTGGATGAGCCGAACGTGCTGATTCTCGACGAGCCGTCCAACGACCTGGATACCGATATGCTCGCCGCAATGGAGGATCTGCTGGACACCTGGCCGGGCACCCTGCTGGTGGTCAGCCACGACCGCTACCTCATGGAGCGCGTGACCGACCAGCAGTACGCCGTGATTGACGGTTCGTTCCGCCACCTGCCCGGTGGCGTGGACGAGTATTTGGCACTCTCGGCGGCAGGTGCTGGCGGCTCCGCGGCAGGTTCTGCACAGGCGCGTTCCGCCTCCCCGATGCAGAAAGCTTCAGCGCAGGAGGCTGAGGCAGCTGCTAAGCCGAAGGTTTCTGGTGCCGAGCAGCGTGCGGCGCAGAAGGAGTCCGGTGCGATTGAGCGCCGTCTGGCGAAGCTTGCCACGGAGCAGGAGAAACTCTCCGAACAGATGAGCGCCCACGATGCCTCCGACTACGCCGGTTTAGCAGCACTCGGTGAGCAGCAGCAGGCACTTCAGAACGAGATTGACGAGCTAGAAATGCGCTGGCTCGAGCTCTCCGAGCTACTCGGTTAACGCCAACTTCATGTGCCATATGTAACAGCGGATTTCTCATCTGCTTCTGCGGGATACCGCCTCGTTCCGGGGCGGTATCCCGTTACTATAGGTAGTAGCTTTTAACACTTTTAGGGAGCCTTTTCCCGCCCACCCTGATGAAGGTATCTATGCTCAACACTCTCAAACAGCTCAAGCATCAGCATTTTCTGAAGCAGAAGAAAAAGCGCCGCGCGGCACGCATCGAAAAGTTCCGTGCCTCCGGCGTCACCATTGGTGACGGCACCTATGTGCACCCCAGCTCCGAAATTCTTCCCGGTGCCCAGATTGGCTCCGGTTGCTGGGTCAACCGCGATATTTTTATCGACCGTGCTGCCCAGATTGGTGACCGCGTCTACCTGGGCCCTCGAGTCACCCTGTGCACCGCAAGCCACGAGATGGGCCCTTCCCGTCAGCGTGCCGGCGAGAATATTGAGGCTCCCATCGTGATCGGTGACGGTTCCTGGCTCGGCCAGAACGTCTCCGTCATCGCCGGTGTCACCATCGGTGCCGGATGCATGATTGCCGCAGGTGCCGTTGTAGTCTCCGATTGCGAGCCGAACGGACTCTACGCGGGTGTTCCTGCACGCCGCATTAAGGATATGGGTGAATAAAATGAGCGAATATTACACCTATGATGCTACCGTCGTTATTCCTGTCTACAACGGTGCCGCATTCATTGAAGGGCAGTTACAGGCGCTCGCGGCGCAACAAACTAGCCGCTCTTTTGAGGTGGTTATCAGCAATAACGGTAGTACCGATTCTACGGTTAAAATTGTTGAGAGCTTCAAGGCACCTTTCCCCCTGCGTATCGCTGATTCGAGTCAGCACCAAGGGATTTGTCATGCGCGCAATGTAGGTGTCCGTGAAGCTCGGGGCAAAATTATTCTCTTCTGCGACGCAGATGATTACGTAGAACCTGGGTGGCTTGAAGCCCACCTGGTTGCTCATGACCAGCATGCTCCGGCTCTCATAGCTGGCGCTGTACTACATGGAGATAACCCTCCGGAAGCCCTTGCAGCCTATGGTATTGCTACGGACGAAGACCAGCGTCTCCGTAAACATTCTGGTGAGTTAGAACCTTCCGACATGCTTACCCCATACGCTGGCTTCCGTCCCTCAGCCGTAGGGTGTAATTTCTCAGTTCCTCGCGATGTCTATTTGGATCAAGGAGGCATGGATTTAAGCTATGTAGGTGGCTCCGAAGAAACAGACTTCACCTGGCGTTTGATGGATGCCGGAATTCCCATGTACAAAGCATCCGCTGCCCTCGTAAGTTACAAACTACGTACAACCCCCCGCGCGATATTCCGTCAGCAACGCAATTATCAGCGTAATAAGATGCTCCTCTGGACACGCTTTAAAGCTCAGGGAATGCGTGGATCTAGCCTTAAGTACTCTATCGTAGCGTTCTTCAAGGCTCTTCCTCTGTTGGTTTCTCCCGTAACCCGGCTCGAAGGCGCACGCCTAGCCGGCGGTAATTTAGGTGCTGTTCAGGGAATCATTAAGTATCGCATTTTCCCCGCTCCAAAGCGTCAGCTCATGAACAACCGCTAGATTATAAATAATAGAGAGTGCCGGTCCTAGATTTTACTCTAGAACCGGCACTCTTCTGTATAAGCATTCCTCGACACTTACGACTATCGGTGAATAGACTCAAAAACTTTCTCCCAACACCGAACAATATATTCAGGAGAGAAAATAGAGGACTTATCAATACACAAAGCAGATTTTTTAGCTCGCAATTCATCATCACCTATAGCCAAACGCAACTGCTTCGTCAGCGCTTCAACACTACGTTCTTCAGCTAGGTAGCCGACTTCAGGCAAATAGTCCAACAATAGATAGCTGGAGGGGTAAGAAACCATAGGCGTACCAACACGCATGCCCTCTTGCAAAGACATGGGGCCACCCTCAAAATCAGAGGCACAAATGGTCAATGATGCTTCGGCATAGGCTTCAAGCACCTGCTCGGAGCTCAGGGGTCCACCCACCACGATACGCTCGGCAAGAGCAGGCTCCAGCGAAGCAACGCGGTCCTTAATCTGCTGTTCCACCTCCTGGCTACCGCTACCGTTGAGTTTCAGAACCCACTCGGGAAACTCCTGCGCACACGCAATGAAGCTCTCCAGAATACGCAGGAGACCCTTCTCCGCACCATAGCGGCCAACATACTGAATAACTGGCTTCTTCTGCTGAGCTACCTCCAAGACCTTCTTCTGAACTTCAGGGTCGATGAAAGCGTTAGGGTTAGAGACCGCATCAACCGGGCGGTTCAGCCACTCAGCAAAGAGTCGTGCGTCTCCTTCAGAAAGCGCGATGAAGGAGTCATAGTAGCGCCCAATATCCTGAAGGGTCTTTTCACGAGTTGTGCGGTGAAAGCTATCGAAAGCGCTGTGGAATTCGTAGAGATACCCAATCCCCTGCTTCCGACCCTGTCGCGCATAGTCCACCAGATACTCGGCGATATCGGTCATCGAGGTCAAAATAACGGTGTCTTTGCCCAATGAATGCAGGTAACGACGGGTACGCACTGCGTTATAGCGGTCCCACAGTGCGGTAAACACCTTCTTAGCCGTCAGCACGGCACCCAGCGGTCCGGGGTTGTTGTACACCAGCTTATTGTGGGTGGTCTTTGAGACAAGCGATCCAGAACGAATAACAAAATCAGGAGTCGTCGCGTCAGGGTTATTGCCCGTATTGTCGTAGAGCGCCAGATAGCTAACGTTGTATCCGGCTTCCTCAAAAGCCCTACCCAGAATCCTGTTAACGGTCGTAATACCGCCAAGAAGGCTAAAACGGTCCTGGGCGATAACAATATTTTTAACCTTCATCGTATTCTCCCTTTCAGCCAGAGAACGGTAGAAGTCAGTGAGTGATAAATCGTTATCTAGTGTGACAGATAGAAAAGCTATGCACTAGTCACTTCAGTAGCTACGGCATGGTGGCCCTCAACACGAAGAGAGGTAGCGAGAGCTTCCGCTTGTGCATGTGAAGAAGTTAGCAGAAGCACCGTCGGACCGGAGCCAGAGACCAGGGAGGCGTACACGCCCTCGCTCTCGCGCAGGTTCAGGGTCTGCTCCAGCTGCGGGGCGCACGAAAGCGCGGGAGCCTGCAGGTCATTGCGCAACAGCGACGCCAAGGAGGCGAGCGCCGCCTCCGAACCGTCATACGAGTTCAGGGCGTTCAGAAGCTCTACGGGTTCCACCAGCTCGCCGGAGGCGGGGTACAGACCCGAAGCGCGGCCCGCGTCCAGCTGCTTGAATACGCTGGGGGTTGAGAGGCCAAACTGCGCGGCGACGATCACCAGATGCAGAGGTTCCTGAGGCGCCGCAACGTTCTGCAGCTCGGTTCCGGTCCCCTGCCCCAGGGCGAGGGGCTGACCCAGCGCGGCACGCACGCTAAAGGGAATATCGGCGCCCAGCTGCGCTGCGAGGCGCTCGTAATCCGTCTGGGTCAGTAGCGCGCCGGTACGACCGGTGGCGTGCAGGTAGCGGTCCGTGGCGATGAGGGCGGCAGCCGCGTCCGCTGAGCCGCCCGCCATGCCTCCTGCCACGGGGACAGCCTTTGCAATATGAAGGTGTAGCGCCGGAGCAGAGTCAATGCCGTGCTCCGCAAGAATCAGCTCGGCGGCACGGTACACGAGGTTCCGCTCATCCATCGGCACGTCGGCAGGGTCAAATTGCCCCGCCTGCATTTGCTGATCCACCAGGGAGCCGGGCACAATATCCATGCTCAAGGTCAGCCCGGGAACAGACCCCTCAGAGACCGTGATGGTCTCCAGCAAAGAGACCGCCGCAAAAAGCGTAGTCAACGGGTGGTAGCCGTCCTGACGGACATCCCCAACGGCAAGGTACAGATTGACCTTACCGGGAGCATCAACCGAAATAGTGACCTGGGAGGCGGTACTCATCAGCGCATACACCTTTCGCGCGGGAACTCGCGTGAGAACGTCAGTGAAAAATTTAGAGCGGGAAGAAGCTACTCCACTACAGGCTCAGCCGGGACAGTCAGCGAAGCCTCCGCAATGCGGATAAAACCGTGAATATCCAGCTTCTCGCCGCGCTCCGTCGGAGCGATACCGGCAGCCACCAGAATCTGCTCCGCACGCGCACCCGAGCCCGCCCAGGAGCTCAACGCAGCGCGCAGAGTCTTACGGCGCTGAGCGAAAGCGGCGTCCACAATCGTGAATACCAGGTCGCGGTCAACGGTCGAGAGAGGCTCCTCGCGCATACGGAAACCCACCAGACCAGAGTTAATCTTCGGTGCAGGCCAGAACACGTTCTTGCCAATCACGCCCGCCTTATACACCTCGGCATACCAATTAGCCTTCACCGAGGGCACACCGTAGATCTTCGAGCCCGGGGTCGCCGAAAGACGGTCGGCGACCTCGTCCTGGACCATCACCAGGGCGTGACTGATACTCGGGAACTGCGCAAACAGGTGCAGAAGCACCGGAACCGCCACGTTATATGGCAGGTTCGCAACCAGAGCGTCCGGAGTGCGAGGCAGCTCGGTGACCTTCAGAGCGTCCATAAGCACCACGTCGATATCGTCCGCCTTCTCGGGGCGGAACTTCTCAATCGTGTGCGGAAGCTGCTGAGCCAGCGGCGGGTCAATCTCAACCGCAACCATGTCCTTCGCAGCATCCAGGATGCCGAGGGTCAACGAACCCAGGCCCGGGCCGACCTCCAGCACCGTCTCCTCCGGTGAAATCTCTGCCGCGTTGACAATACGACGAATCGTATTGGGGTCAATCACAAAGTTCTGCCCAAGAGTCTTCGTCGGACGAATACCGAGCATCTCGGCAAGCTCGCGAATCTCAGCAGGACCGAGCAGGGGCAGATCGTTCACGGTGTTCCTTCGGTAGGCGTAGAGTTCTACACTCCAGGTTACCGTGCCAGGCGACGCTTCACATCTTCAACGGTAGACAGCAAGGCGTTCTTAGCGTTGGCCAAACGTGCCTTCGGTGCTAGCAAAACACGCAAGCGACCAATAATGTTGTTAGCTTGCAGCCCCCTATACAGCGTTTCAACGTGGCGAATACCGAGGTCGTCGATGAGGCTAGAGCCTTCCCAATCGCATAGGCCAGGCTGTACGTAGCGCACGTCCACACCCCATTTCTCGTACAGGGGGTAATCATCAGCCACAGTACCCGGCATTCCCTTATCAAAATTCTTCAGAAGAAGTTCAGCACCGGAACGCGAAATTAGGTATAGACCAGTACCGGTCAAGCGGGTCAGGCTGTACTTCCCTCCCATACGGTATTTACCGTATACGAACGGAGAGAGCAAAGAGATACGAGGATATGTCACCCGCGGGTTCATCTTACCCGCTTCGAGCGCGAATGCATCACAGAGGACAACCATCTGGACTTGCGGGTATTTAGCAATAATATTCTGCACTACGGGCTCAGCATCTGCGGAGATAATAATGTCGTCCTCAGCAATGAGGGCCCAGTCAGCATCACTTGCTAGAAAATCACGCCACATATTCAGGTGGCTGAGCATACATCCTCGTTCGGCGTTTTTCGGGTCACGATGCCAACGGGATCGAAAAAATTCGACATCAAATTCTTCATCAGTGACATGGCCGTCAAGGTTATCTACGGCGGAGTAGCGTACAAAATCTTGGGCAGGCGCACCCGCCGAATAGAAAGATTCAAAGCGATTCTTATTGTCCATACCAAGGACGTATTTTAGGACTTTTGCCATGATGTTCCCTTTTCTGTGGCACACCCATACAGCCCTAGCATGAAACGACATGAGCCCTGCATGAGTTTGCCGAAATATTGACCCGGCAACGCTAAGTACAAGGTGCACCAAGTGCACGCGAATACTAGGGCATATCGCCTAGTCAGTGAGTGAATGATATGTATAAAACACCCTATCACCTAAGCTAAGATAGCCCCAGCAATTGAGGCACAGTCTCCTGTAATGTCTCACACTTTATGCACAATCTCACACGCAAAATCTGAAAACACCCGTCAAAAAATCCCTCTCCACCACACATGTGACGAAGAGGGACTTCATATAGAGGCTTGCTTACTTCGGTTTACCCAGGCGATGCTTAACCTCATCGAGAGTTGCGTCCAGAGCATTTTTTGCATTCCTCAGACGCATCTTCGGAGCCAACGCAATACGCAGACGATCCAGGGCGTTCGAACCCTTCTGGTTCTCAGCCAGCATCTCCAGGTGGCTCTTACCGGAATCCAGGATGACGCTACTACCCTCCCAATCGCACAGACCGGGCTGCACAAAACGCACATCCACGCCCCACTGCTGGTACAGCCTATAATCATCAGCCACTGTGCCCGGCACATTGTCTTCAAACTGCTTGAGCAGTAGCTCAGCACCCGAACGGGAAATTAGGTACAGACCGGTACAACCCAGGCGGGTCGAACCATAGAGCTTACCCATACGGTACTTACCGTGCACAAAAGGAGACAGCAGAGACAGGCGAATATAGTCCAGGCGCGGGTTCATCGTACCCGCCTCGAACGAGTACGCATCGCACAGGTTCACCAGCTGAACCTGCGGGTACTTGGTGATGATTGCGTTCACCACCGCCTCGGCATCCGGAGAGATAAGGATGTCGTCCTCAGCAATCAGAGCCCAGTCCGCATCTGATGCGACGAAGTCCTCCCACATCTTCACGTGGCTGAGCATGCAACCGCGCTCAGCCGGGGTAGGTTCGCGGTGCCAGCGGCTACGGAAAAGTTCCACATCAAATTCGTCATCGGTCACATGGTTATCGCGGTTATCCACCGCAGAGTAAGGCACAAAGTCCTTCGCGGGCGTGCCCACCGAATAGAACGAGTCGAAACGGTTTGCGCCGTCCAAACCCAGAACATACTTGAGAATCTTTGCCATAGCGTCCTCCTAAAACACCAATCACCGGGAGCAAGGCACAAACCCAAGTGAGAGTTCTTGCACCCCTAATTTTTAAGCGCATTCTTTTAGGCGCAAAACATGCCTAAAGTACTACGCGCCAGATCATGGCATAGCTGTTTGAGTGAGTTGTTTGTAGTTGCTACAGTCTAGCACGCAGGCACGCGCTGCGAAGCGACCCAGGATAAGCAACCCAGAGTAGCTATCCGCTACAGGCTGCGCACTCCTACCACTGACCGTACACACGCTCCGAGTTCTCGCGGATGCGGCGGCAAAGCGCTTCCAGCTCCTCGCCGCGGTGGGCCGCCATGAAACGCACCGTATAGTTCGTCATATAGGACGCATTCGGGCGGCCACGGAACGGATGCGGGGTCAAGAACGGCGCATCCGTCTCAGCCAGCATCAGCTCCGGGCGAGCCATCGCCAACGATTCCTGAATACCCTTCGAGTTCTTGAAAGTCACCGTGCCGGCAAAGCTCATATACCAGCCGCGCTCATTGCAGATCGCGGCAAGCTCCGGGCCGCCCGAGTAGCAGTGGAACACGGTACGTTCCGGCGCGCCCTCTTCATCCAGGATGCGCACAACGTCCTCGTGAGCGTCGCGGTCGTGAATCTGCAACGCCAGGTTGTGCTTCTTCGCCAGGCGGATATGCTCACGGAAGCTGTAGTGCTGCGCCTCCTTGCCTTCCTCACCGGTGCGGAAATAGTCCAGGCCGGTCTCACCGATAGCACGCACACGGTCGGCGGCGGCGAGCTCATCGAGGGTGGCGAGCGCAGCCTCCAGCTGACCGGTTGCAGCCAGTTCGGGGGCGGTGTTCGGGTGAATCGCAATGGCGGCGAGGACGCGTTCATCAGCCTGGGCGGCGGCGACCGCGTACAGGGATGAGGGAATATCGCATCCGACCTGCACGATGACGCCGATGCCGAGCTTCTCACCGGCGTCGAGTGCGTCGCGGGCGCTGATTTCTACCTCGCCGTCGAGCAGGTCCATGTGGGTGTGGTTATCCACGATGGGGTACGGCAGCGGCTCGGGAGCGGGCGGGAAGACCAGGTTGCGGCTGCGGCCGTTCTCGCCGGTGGTGGAGCGGCGACGGGTTCCTTCTCCGCCTTCGGCGTCGCTGATGCCGGTGTAGAGTTCCGCCTGATAGGGGGCGGGCACTTCACCGGGCACGGGCTCCCAGCCGTTAGGCAGGGCGGTCGCCTGGAGCGCCGCGGGAGTGGGCAGGGTGTAGTTCGCCAGCGCGGCGAGGGAGTTCAAGTATTCCTGGGTGATTTCAGGACCGGGGTGGCTCTGACACATTGATAAATCCTTGGGATAAAAACTTGGGGGTAATACTGTGGGGTAAGTCCGGGCTATTCGAAGCGGTCTAGGTTATTCGGAGCGGGCAGCCAGTGCCGCCTCGTACAGGTCTCGCTTGGAAGTGCCGGTTTCGGCGGCGACCGCGGCGCAGGCGCTCTTGAGGCGCTCGCCGCCAGTCACTCGGTCGAGGACCAGCTGCACGATGTCCTGCGCTTCGGGGGTTTCGGGGGTCTGCGCGCCCTCGACGATAATGACAATTTCACCGCGAATACGTTCGGACTCTGCCCACTCGGCAAGCTCAGCCAGGGTACCGCGTCGAACCTCCTCGTGGAGCTTGGTCAGCTCGCGGCTGACGGTGCCTCGGCGGTCCGCGCCAAAGGTCTGCACGAAGTCCGCGAGGGTTGCGGCGGTACGGTGCGGGGATTCGTAGAAAATCATGGTGCGCTCCTCCCCCGCCAGCGATGCCAGGCGGCGGGTACGTTCGGAGCCCTTGCGAGCGAGGAAGCCTTCGAAGGTGAATCGTCCGGTGGGTAGGCCCGAGAGCGCGAGCGCGGTCAGTGCGGCGGAGGGGCCGGGCACCACGGTGACAGGCAGGTCGGCTTCCGCGACGGCTGCGGCGGCAACGTAGCCGGGGTCGGAGATAGTGGGCATGCCCGCATCCGAGAGCAGTAGTACGCGCTGGCCATCCTGTACCGCCTGCACGATGGTTTCGCTGCGTTCTTCTTCGTTGTGGTCGTGGTTGACGATGACGCGGCCGCGGGTGCGCACGCCAAGCCCGGAGGCGAGGGTTCGCAGCTTGCGGGTGTCTTCAACGGCGATGAGGTCTGCGGTGGCGAGTTCAGTACGCAGACGGTCGGAGGCGTCGGCGAGGTTGCCGATGGGGGTGCCGCCGAGGATGAGCATGCCGCCTTCTTCAGAGGTGACAGCAGCATCAGCGGTGTCAGTCTCGGGTGCCTCGACCGTTTCTGCGGGGTCGGTGGTTTCTTCGGTGTATTCTGCGGGTGCGGTCATGGCAGGCCTCGTGTCTGTGTCTGGTCTTCGTGTACCCACTAAGTGTAACGCCCGCGCTCAATCCGGTGCCGGGTAATCTTGCCGAGTGGGGCGCAGGTCAGAGCTCTGCGTCAGGTGCAGGTTCCGGGTGCGTCATATAAGCCGTTCACGGGCTGAAATGGTGCATCGTGCCTTCTGACCCTTTAGGATTGATGAGGTGAAGATACCTAAGCTACTTTCTCCCGCATCTGTCGCTCCGGCTGGTTCGGCTGGTTCGGCCCGTTCTTCGTTTGAACGTGGTCGTTACAGCCTCGATTCTCTGCTGGATGCGCTCGCTGTTGCCTATATTCGTGCCCCGCGTTGGGGCTGGCTGGCGCCCGCACTGATTGTGCTGGTTGCCGGTATTCTGCGTTTTTATAATTTGGCGCATCCGAATGCCATTGTTTTTGATGAGACCTACTACGCCAAGGATGCCTACTCGTATGTGCATTACGGCTATGAGTTGAGCTGGTCGAAGGACGCTAATGCGTCTTTTGCGGCGGGTCATCCGTCGGGTCTGTTGACGGATTCGCCGGAGTATGTGGTGCATCCGCCGTTGGGTAAGTGGATGATTGCCGCGGGCATGGCAATTTTTGGTGATAACAATCCCTTTGGTTGGCGTGTTTCTGCTGCGGTGATTGGCACCCTGTCGGTGGCGTTGATTGCGTATGCTGGCTGGTTGCTGTTCCGTTCGATGACGGTGGCGACTATTGCAGCTCTGCTGGCTGCGGTAGATGGCCTAATGCTGGTGGAGTCTCGTTTGGCTCTGCTGGATATCTTCCAGATGTTCTGGATTCTGGCGACTTTTGTGTGCCTGGTGCTTGACCGTGTTCAGGCGCGGCGCGTGTTGGCGCGCCATATTGCGGAGGCGGCACGTCAGAATAGCGGTGTGCTTCCGCCGATGCCGTGGGGCCCGAGCATGGGTCTGCGCCTGTGGCGTTTTGCTGCCGGTGTGTGTGCCGGTGCCGCGGTGGGCGTGAAGTGGAATTCGCTGTTCTTTATTGCGGCGATGGGTCTGCTAACGGTGTTCTGGGATATTAATGCTCGCCGTATTGTGGGTCTGAACAAGTGGGGTTTGACGGCGCTGGTACGTGATGGCATCCCCGCGTTCTTCCAGATGATTGGTGTGGGTCTGCTGGTGTACCTGAGCACCTGGGCGGGCTGGTTCCAGTCGTCGAATGCGTATTTCCGCCGTTGGGCTGTTGAGAACCCGGGCAAGGGCGTCATGTGGCTTCCTGAGGATCTGCGTTCCTTGTGGGAGTATCATGTGTCGGCGTTTAAGTTCCATTCTGGTTTGAGCAGCCCGCACACGTATTCTTCGCAGGCGTGGCAGTGGCTGGTTTTGGGCCGCCCAACCTCGTACTACTATGAGTCGCCGAAGCTGGGCTCTTCGGGTTGTACCGTGAAGTCCTGTTCCGAGGCTATTTTGAATATCGGTAACCCGGCGATTTGGTGGGCTTTTATTCCGGCGATTATTGTGGCGCTTCTGGTTCTGTTGTTGAAGCGTGATTGGCGTTTTGGCGCGTTGCTGGTTGTGTTCGGTGCGGGCTATTTCCCGTGGTTTATGTACCCGACTCGCACGATGTTCTACTTCTACGCGCTGTCCTTTGAACCGTTCCTGATTCTGCTGTTGGCAGGTACTTTAGGTCTGGCGCTGTCGGGTGCTCGCGGTTCGGTGTTGCGTGCTCGTTTGGGCGTGACGCTGGTGGCGATTTACCTGGTGGGCGTGCTCATGTTGAGTGCGTACTTTATGCCGCTGTGGACTGCTCAGGTGATTCCGTATGAGCAGTGGTATTCGCATATGTGGTTTAAGTCCTGGATTTAGGCTCGGATGATGCAAGCCGGGTGATACGTGCTTGGGTATAGCGAAGGGGGCTGGGCTCTACCGTATGGGTAGATGCCCAGCCCCCTTTGTTGTGCCCTCAGCGCTCTAACGTGGGGAGCGAGAAGGCTTATGGAATTTAGTTCTCGCCGACTCGTGCGGAGGCGAGCTTGACGCGCAGTTCCTGACGTTCCTGGCGGCGGCGTTCTGCCTTGAGCTTGCGGTATTTGGTGGGCCAGGTGGTCACGAGCAGGAGGGTAATCTGCGCTGCCACGAGGACCGCCACGGCGATTGCCGCGTCGATCCAGAACTGCGGCGGGTAGAGGCGGATTAGGGAGCTTCGCACGGAGAACTCCCAGTTGCCCTGCGGGAAGAATACCTGGTGGAAGGTGGTGAACAGCCATTCCCAGCCGAAGACGCCCACAACACCGAGTGCCACGATGAGTCCCAGGGTAATCCAGGTGCCGGCGAAGAGGCTACGGCGAATGGTTCCGGGGGCACGCTCACGCAGGGAGATGCTGCTGAAGAGCGTCACCAAGAAGAGCGCGGCAACGGCAACGGTGGCGATGAGCAGTACCCATTTCACGTCGTGCATGTGGTTCACTTCTGCCTCGGTGAAGGCGAGGGTGTTGTCGGCGCCGGTGGTGACGCGGGCGAGGTATTCTCGCGGCGCGAAGTTGTTGATGTAGTCCACACCGTAGGAGCCCAGGCGCATCCTCTCGATGAGGTAGTAGCCGTAGCTGTCTTCGGGGAATCCGGGGCGGTGGTATTCGAGCCAGAGGAAGGGCGCGGAAGCAACGGCACGAATCGCGATCATGAGTACGGTCAGCGGTACGGTGAGCGCGATGAGGGTTGCTCGGAGCTTGAGGAAGCGCGGGGTGTCTTCCACAGCGTCTTCGCGTGCCGCGGCGCGTTCAGCGGCCTCGGGTGAGGCAGCCAGGGAGGACAGCGGTGCGTTGGGGTCTGCAACTGCCTGGGTGTGGCCGGTACGGGTGGTTTCGGTGCGGTACTTGCGTCCGGCGGTGGAGGCGCTTGCCGCCTCCGCGGTAGCGACGGGTTCTGCTTCAGCGGCTTTTTCGGCTTCTGCTGCTGCGGCTTCTGCTTCGGCGGCGCGCTGCATGGTTTCGCGGTTGAGGTCGCTGAGGGTCGGGTTTTTGGGGGTGCTCTGCGAGTCGCGGACGAGGGGCACGAAGCCGGTGGAGACGTTGGTGCGGGTGCGCACGCGGGTGCCGACGCCCTGCTCACGAAGTTTGCTGCGTGCCGGGACGACGGGTACGGAGCCGGTGGGCAGGTCGGGTTCTTCAGCGACGGTGGGTACGTCTGCTGCGATGCGGCCGAATGCGCCGGTGTGCGGCGCCGGTTCACTGGTGACGGTCTCTGCGCGGCGGGCCTTGAGAAGTTCTTCGGCGCTATTGCTGCGGATGGCCGGGCGCAGTGCGCCCCACATTCCTCGGTGTGTTTCTTTGCTCATTGATCTCGCGTTCTTCTTCGAGTGAATGGTGTTTGAGTGAGTTGCGGGTGTCTGTACTATCTGCCAGTTTCTCATACGCAAAGAACCTTCCGTGTGAATTCACGGAAGGTTCTTTGCATTCGGGTGTTTAAATCTTGGGTTCGAATTCTAGGATTCGGTGGTGTCCGCACCCTGGACGGGTACCTTGTAGACCACTCGCCAACCCTGCGGTGCCGTCAGTCGTGCGGCGTGGTCGTCGCAGAGGTCGTAGGCGTGGGGTTCGCGAAATTCAGAGAGCGCGTCAATGAGTGCCGTGGAATCTGCGTAGGAGTAGTGGAGAGTAACAGTCGCCTCTCGCTGGCAGGTTTGGCGGGAGCACAGTCGTGCGGTCTGCATGTAGATGGTACCTTCCTGGCTTAGCTCGCCTGCTTGCGCAGTCGGCGGCGTTCACGTTCTGACAGCCCGCCCCAGATTCCGAAGCGCTCGTCATTGTCCATTGCATATTGTAGACATTCTTCGCGCACGGGGCATACACTGCATACCCTTTTGGCGTCTCGGGTGGATCCGCCTTTTTCGGGAAAGAAGGCTTCGGGGTCGGTTTGGGCGCAGAGTGCTTCAGCTTGCCAGGCGAGTTCTCCGTCTTCGCCTTCGGTTCCGTAGAGTCCTGCGGCTGCGGTCCATACGTCGGTGCAGGCAGGCATGTTTCGTTCTGCGTCTGCGAGAAAGGCGTCGGTGGCTTTTTCGAGAGATTGAGTGGGATTCATGCTACGGTGCTGAGCGCCTGATGCGCGCGCGGCCGCGATGGAGCGGTCCGATGCAATGTAGGAGCCCATGGGTTTTCCTTCCGTGTTCTCATTGTGAGCTTAATGAGTCTGCGGATCCGTCGTGGACGGAATCTTAGTGTGTATGGTGTGGCATGGTTCGCTTTGGCCTCTACGGTCCCTCCAAGGCAAACACGCTTATATATCTATTAGACGTGCGACACGCCGTTTCGTCAAACTAGACTTAAACAATATTTAGATGTATGTGTTAGGGGCGTCATATTTAATGTAAATTTGACCTTTATATATTTTCCCACGCACCACTTACCCTCGCTCACACCTAAGGGACACCCAGGTTTTCCCTTCTCCAGGAGTGGTTTCCATCGCCCGCAAATTCCGCATCCTGACTGCAAATATAAGGGTTCATGACGACCATCCCACACGCCCCATCTCGAGTACAGGGAAAGATTCTAATAATTAGATAAGAAAAACTTATCTTTTTCACCATGCGGTTTCTGAATATTTTCGAGGCATTGCGAACCATTTACATTTCCAATTTATATTTATGCCACATTCCAAAATGAGACATTAGGGCTGTCAAACATTTTGAGCCATTAGATTTTTTAAGGCATCCTTAGGCGTTTTTACTTTACCCCTGTATCTTTTACTCCCGCGTCGGCTTCTCCACGCGCCCCACCACACGGTGCGGTAGAGTGAAACCCATGGTTACTCTCTCCCCCACCGGCGCCTCCGTGCCCACAACTCTGAACCGCTTCTTTGAGAAGCTCAGCAGCCAGCAGACTCCCGCCCTCATCTGGTATTCGGTAAATGGCGAGCGCATCGAGCTCTCCGGCAGGGTCCTCATGAATTGGGTTGATAAGAGCGCAAACCTGCTGGTTGAAGAATGCGAACTGGAGCCTGGTGAGGACTTTGACCTTCAGGTTCCCCTGCACTGGCGCACTATTGTTCTGGGCTTGGCGGCGCTGCGTGTGGGCGCTCTGCTGAACCAGGATGAGCCGTTGGTTGCCGCAGTCTGCACCGAGCAGGAGGCTGGCTACACGAACGACCCCGCGTACCTTCTGGCGGTTGATCGTGCCCCGCTGGCGCTTTCTTACACCGGTGACCTGCAGGCGCTGTCCTCCTATGCCGATGAGGTGCTCGATTATTGTGCGCTGGTGCGTAGCTTTGGCGACCAGTACTCCGGTATGCTTCCGGATGACTCGGCAGAGGTGCTTGAGGGCTTCACATACGCAGAGGCGTACGAGCAGGCGCTTGCACAGGCACAGATTTATCGCACGGCGGGTTATGCGCTGCCTTCGGGTCAGCGTGCGCTCGCGCTGGAGTTGAGCCCCGATTACGCTTTTGATGCCTCGGAGGCGACCATGAGCGCCCTGTTGGAGGTGCTGGCGATTTTGCTCTCCGGTCATGCGGTGTTTGTGGCTGACCCGAGCGTAGACTGGCAGGATGAGCAGTTGGCGTCTCTGATGGATTCCGAGCGTGCGGCGGAGATTCCCCGTAGCTAGTGAGTCTTCCACAGTTTCTAGATTTTTAAAAAACTTATCCCCCGATACAGCGTGTATCGGGGGATAAGTTTTTGGAACAAGTCTTAGCTGATGGTCGGCCTTAGGCGGGTCTAGGAGTTCTGCGAACCGGGCTTCGACTGCGCCTCGGATGCAGCCGCTTCAGAGGTTGCCTTACGTGCTGCGGGCTCTTCGCCGTCGAGAATGGCGGCAGCTTCGTCAAACATGCGGCCGAGCTCCTCGTGGTCGGTACCTTCGCCCTCTTCGACTTTCTGGCGGTGCGAACCGTACACCCAGAAGCGGTAGAGGAAGTAGCGAAGGATGGTGCCCAGGATGGTACCGATGATCGTACCGGAGATGAAGGACGCCTCGGGGGTGCGCAGGTTCAGCACGTAGGTACTGAATGCCACACAGCCGGCCTCAACGAGGATGCCGAGCAGATTGACCAAGCCGAATTCGATAGCTTCGCGCTTCCAGTTCTCGGAGCGGGAGTCGCGGAAGGTCCACAGGCGGTTCATGAGCCAGGAGAAGATGGTTGCGACAACACTTGCAACGACCTTCGCCTTAGTGTGGGACTCCGACATGATGGTCATCATCAGCACCCACACCGTCACAGAGTTTACGATGAAGGCGGCGCCGCCCACGGTACCGAATTTGAGCACCTCAATACCGTAGCTGTCCCAGAGGGATTTCAAGCGTTCGGTGAGGGTCGGTTTCGTCTGTGCGCTCATACGGGGCCTATCTAGCGGAGTTTTATCGGGAAAAAGGGGCGATATGCGACGGTGGACGCTAGTTACGCGGCGACGGTCGAATGTTTCAGCCTCTTTTACAAGCTCTTATATGTTAATACAGTCCTGCCGTCTTCTCTGTACCTCTGAGAGTTTTTCCATGGACCTCCCAGCTATCGGGATACCTCCGTTCACCTTACCGCTGATGATGTCGAAGAGGCACGCTTGAGGGCTTTACCGCGTATCCGCCGCGCTACATCGACCGCGCAAGAATCTATGCGCTGGATTGTTTTACCTCCCTGGCACTCATTCTGTGACCTTAATGTGGTCTTGCTCCCATAAGCACTCTGAAACCGGTACACTTAGGTGCTGTGACTTACCCTGTGACTGGACCCGTAATTGGCGTCATCGGCGGAGGCCAGCTGGCCCGCATGATGGCACCCGCAGCAACTAACCTTGGCCTCGACCTGCAGATTCTTGCGGAGGCGCCCACCGTCGGCGCCGTGGCAGCGGTACGTACCGCGCCCGTCGGGGACTACAAAGACCTGGACACCCTCCGCGAGTTTGCTCGCGGCAAGGATGTCATCACTTTCGACCACGAGCACGTGCCCACCGATTTTCTGCGCGCTCTCATGGCAGAGGGCGTGAACGTTCAGCCCCGCCCCGAAGCCCTGCAGTACGCCCAGGACAAGCTCCTGATGCGCCAGGCCGTTGAGCGCCTGGGTCTGCCGAACCCGCGTTGGGCTCAGGTTTCTACCCTGGACGAGCTGCTCGCCTTCGGTGATGAGATCGGCTGGCCCGTGGTGTTGAAGACCCCGCGCGGCGGCTACGACGGCAAGGGCGTTCTCGTTCTGGATTCCCCCGCCGATGCTCGCGAGCGCAGCGCCGAGTGGTTCGAGCAGCTGCCTTCCCGCACTGATTTCTCCGCCCTGCTCGCTGAGGAGAAGGTGCCCTTCACCCGTGAGCTCTCCGCGCTGGTTGCTCGCCGTGAAAGCGGCGAGGTGCGCCCCTGGCCGGTCGTTGAGACCATCCAGGTGAACTCCATCTGTGACGAGGTCATTGCCCCCGCGCAGAATCTGGACCCCGAGATTGCTGAGGCTGCCGCTTCCGCCGCCGTGACTATTGCTTCCGAGCTGGGTGTCACCGGTGTGATGGCTGCTGAGCTTTTTGAGGTGCCCGGCTCCCCCGCAGGCTTCTACATCAACGAGCTGGCGATGCGCCCGCACAATACCGGCCACTGGACCCAGGACGGTTCGGTGACCAGCCAGTTCGAGCAGCACCTGCGTGCGGTGCTTGATCTGCCGCTGGGCGATACCTCCGTGCTGGAGGGCGTTGCAGTGATGAAGAACTACCTGGGCGGCGAGAACGAAGACATTTTCGGCGTCTACCCGCTGGCGCTCTCGGCTGAGCCGCGCGCCAAGATTCACTTCTACGGCAAGGAAACCCGTCCAGGCCGCAAGATTGGTCACGTGAACATTACCGGCACGGTGGCTGAGCTTGAAGATCTGCGCCATAGCGCCGCGAATGCCGCCTCCATTTTGCGTGACGGCCGCCCCCTGTAGCCCCTGTTTTAGCCGGTGCGCGGGGTGAGTGCATCCTGCATATCCGGTACCCCCTAGTGATGGTGGTTCGCCACCGCATCCTGAAAGGATATGAGGATTATGTCTCAGTCTCCCTATGATTCCTCCCAGCCCATCGTCGGTATTGTGATGGGTTCGGATTCGGACTGGTCGGTCATGGAGGCCGCAGCCGAGGTTCTGGACGAGTTCGGCATCCCCTACGAGGCTGACGTCGTCTCGGCTCACCGCATGCCCGAGGACATGATTGAGTACGGCAAGAAGGCTCACAGCCGCGGTATCCGCGTGATTATTGCCGGTGCCGGCGGTGCCGCTCACCTGCCGGGCATGCTCGCCTCCGTCACCGCTCTGCCGGTGATTGGTGTTCCGGTGCGCCTGAAGAACCTCGAAGGCATGGACTCGCTGCTGTCGATTGTCCAGATGCCCGCCGGTGTTCCGGTGGCTACCGTGTCCATTAACGGTGCTCGCAATGCGGGTCTGCTGGCCCTGCGCATCCTGGGTTCGGGTACTGATTCTTTCGCCCGCCAGGTGCATGACGACCTGCGTCAGTTCTCTCAGGATCTGCGTCAGAGCGCTATGGACAAGGGAGCCACTCTGCGCACCCGAGTTGCCGAGGCGAAGGCAAAGGCAGCGGCCGAGCGCGAGGCGGAGGAGAGCTCCTCCGCACCCCGCCCCGTTTCTGCTCCCGAGGCTTCGTCGGAGCCCCAGGCTTACGTTCCCTAAGCTCGGATACACTAGAAGGATGAGCAATATTCTTCAGTCCGATATTTGGGCACGTTTTCAGGAATCTAATGGTCACACCGTAATTCGTAATAGCGGTAACGGCTGGTCGTACCTTGCAACCGTTGAGGGCGGCACTACCGGCCGCTACCTGTACAGCCCGTACGGACCGGTCGCCTCCAGCGCTGTGGCTTTTGATGAGGCTCTCGCGTCGTTGAAGGAAGAGGCCGCAAAGCTTCGTTGCCTGTTTGTGCGCATTGAGCCTACTGAATCCGCTATTTGGGGCGATCAGGATGCGGCTGCTTTCTTGGCTCGTCGCGGTGCGGTTCTGGCTCCTCGCCAGGTGCAGCCTTCGCACACTCAGATTATTGATCTTTCGGGCACTGAGGACGAAATCCTCAAGGGAATGAGCTCCAGTTACCGTAATCGTCATCGTAATCTCCACAAAAAGGGCGTGACCATTGAGGTGTCGACCAATCCCTCGGATATGACGATTCTCTTCGGCTTCCTCGAGGAAACCGCGGACCGTAACGGTTTTAACCGTCAGCAGGATGAGTACCTGATGCAGGTTGCTCGCGTGCTGATGCCCGCCGGTGCGGCGTCCCTGTACATTGCGAAGCTGACCGATGAGAACGGTGAGAGCACCCCGATTGCGGCGGCGTTTGTGTACGATTCGGATGACACCCGCACCTACGCGCACGCTGCGGCTTCCTTCGAGCACCGCAACCTTAGTGCAGGTGTTGTGGTGGTGACGAACTTTATCCTGGACGCTAAGCGTAAGGGTCTGAAGTACGTTGACCTCTTCGGTATTGCGCCGGAGGATCAGCCGGACCACGAGTGGGCTGGTTTCACGAAGTTCAAGAAGTCCTTCGGCGGCGAGTCGGTGGAGTACCCGGGTACCTGGGATGTTCCGGTGACCTCGCTGGGCTACCGCGCCTACACCCTGGCGTACAAGGCTCGTCCGGCTGTTCGTGATGCTGTGTCGAAGGCGAAGGCGAAGGTTCAGTCTTTCCGCTCTCGCTAACGGCTTCAGGCTCGTCCTTACTGGGGCGTATCCTGAGAACTAAAAGCTAAATATACGAGGGAGCCGCCCTCACCGAGTTCTTCGGTGGGGGGTGGCTCCCTGTGTATGTATGTGCAATGTTTGAGGAGTCTCGCTAAGACTCCTCAGCCCTTGCGGGGGCGAAGATTACTGCCCTTCGAGGATTACTGCTCTTCGGGGCTCTTGGTGTGAGAGAGAATCTCGCGCAGGCGGGAGAGGCGGTGCTCAGCCTCAACGGTACGCACGGTACCCGAGGAGGAACGCATAACCAGCGACTGGGTGGTCACAACGTTCTTGCTGTAGCGAACGCCGCGCAGCAGCTTACCGTCGGTGATACCGGTTGCGGCAAAGAAGCAGTTGTCGCTGGTGACCAGGTCGTTGGTGGTCAGCACGCGGTCGAGGTCGTGGCCGGCTTCCAGCGCCTTTTCACGCTCTGCCTCGTCGGTCGGTGCCAGGCGGCCCTGGATAACGCCACCGGTTGCCTTGATAGCGCATGCTGCGACAACGCCTTCGGGGGTGCCGCCGGTGCCGAGCATGAGGTCCACGCCGGTGTTTTCGCGGCAGGCTGCGATAGCGCCGGCGACGTCACCGTCGAGGATGATGCGGGTACGGGCACCTGCCTCGCGAATCTCCTGAATCAGCTTGGCGTGGCGGGGGCGGTCCAGCACACATACGGTCAGCTCGCTGACCTTCTTGCCCTTAGCCTTAGCGACCAGGTGCAGGTTCTGCTTGACGGGCAGGCGCAGGTCGACGAACTCTGCGGCTTCGGGGCCGGTGACCAGCTTCTCCATGTAGAACACTGCGGAGGGGTCGAACATGGTGCCGCCGTCTGCCACAGCAATCACGGAGAGGGCGTTGTCCATGCCGAGTGCGGTCAGGCGGGTACCGTCGATGGGGTCAACCGCGACGTCGAGGGAGGGACCGGAGCCGTCGCCGACGTTCTCGCCGTTGTACAGCATGGGAGCCTTGTCCTTCTCGCCTTCACCGATGACGACGGTGCCGTTGAAGTTGACGGTGGAGAGGCGGTAACGCATTGCGTCTACGGCTGCACCATCTGCGAGGTTCTTTTCACCTGCGCCGACCCAGGGGCCTGCAGCAATTGCTGCTGCTTCAGTCGCGCGGACCAGTTCCATTGCGAGGTTGCGATCGCCGTGATTGTTGTTCGTAGTCATAGACTCACCTTCGAGATTTCTGAATACACTGTCGGCTGGCTGGTTCTTTCCAGCACGAAGTCGCCGACGCAGTAGTGCTTCTTTCAGGATAGCGCGCGCAGGCTTCGTTTTTCTTGTTCTGAACGAGTTTGCGTGCGTGTTGACTTTAAGGTGAGCAGATGCGGCAAATCTGTGAGGGCTGCGTCTCGCTTCGAGGCTTCATACGCTCTGAGGCGCTGATTTTGGGTGTTGTGAAGGCGTGCCAAACTAGCTATTTTTCGCATATTTAAGGCATATTTGAGGTAGGTTCTTTCTCCGGGAGACTCCCGGCAAGGAGCTGAGCTTCAGCGCGAGCGCCTGAAGCCCCACATACCCGTTCGCAGATTCGCTGGCTCCGACGGCACGCGTTATCTGTATTTGTCCGCTAAGGAGCATCATATGGCCGGCATTCAACCGACTCCCGCAGAAGCATGGAAGCGTCTGAAGGACGGTAACCGCCGTTTTGTTGAGGGTAGCAACGAGCACCCCAACCAGGACACGATTCGCCGTACCGACCTTGCATCAGGTCAGTTCCCGTTCGCCTCGATTTTTGGTTGCGGTGACTCGCGTCTGGCGGCGGAGATTATTTTTGACCTGGGTCTGGGTGATGCGTTCGTGGTGCGTACCGCCGGCCACGTGCTGGAGAACGCTGCGCTCGGCTCGTTGGAGTACGCGGTTGAGGAGTTTGAGACCCCCATCGTGATGGTTCTCGGTCACGACTCCTGCGGTGCTGTGACCGCAGCCAGCAAGTCCCTGGAATCCGGTGAGATGCCGCACGGCTTCATCCGTAACCTGGTGCAGCACATCCTGCCTTCGGTGATGTCCCCGAAGCTGCCGGAGAACCCGGTCGTCAACGATATGGTGCGTGAGCACACCCGCCAGACCGCTATCCGCATTATTGAGCAGTCCCACATTATTTCGGATGCGGTGGTTGAGGGTAAGGTCGCCGTGATTGGTGTCTTCTACCACCTGAAGGAGGGTAAGGCGGAGCTGGTGTTCAGTTCGCAGGACCTGGCCCTGCCGGAGGAGAAGAACAGCGCGCAGAACCCGCCGACTCAGGCGCTTCCGGTGGTCGTGAAGACTCCCCCGCGCGTTGTGGTTGCCGAGAACCTGGACTAGATTTCCTCTTCTCCGCTCGTTGCGAGCCTTAGTGCGAGAACCCACACGCTCGCACTTAACAACAGATTTTTCTATGGGATATCCCCGCCACGGTAGCGTGTTCGCACATCTACCGGGGCGGGGTTTTTCTGCGCCTTCTCACGCCGCAAAATTTATGAGCGTTTTTCCTCTTTTGACACCTTTTCGAGGCGACGTAAGCCACTTTGAACGCCTATCCTAGAGGTATGGCTGAAAACATTGAATACCGCATTGAACATGACACCATGGGCGAAGTTCGCGTTCCGGCTGATGCACTCTACCGTGCACAGACCCAGCGCGCAGTCGAGAACTTCCCGATTTCGGGTCAGACCCTCGAATCCGCCCATATTCGTGCGCTTGCCCTCGTGAAGAAGGCAGCCGCGACCGCCAATGAGGAACTCAAGGTGCTCGACGCTGAGCGCGCCCAGGCTATCCGCGACGCAGCGGATCTGGTAGCAACCGGTAAGTACGACGCCCACTTCCCCATTGACGTCTTCCAGACCGGTTCCGGTACCTCCTCGAACATGAACGCGAACGAGGTTCTGGCAACCCTGGCAACCCGCTCCCTGGAGTCCAAGGGCATTGAGGTTCACCCCAATGACCACGTGAACGCATCCCAGTCCTCCAACGACGTCTTCCCCACCTCCGTGCACGTTGCTGTGACCGAGGCTCTGGTGAAGGACCTGATTCCCGCTCTCGAGGTGCTCGCTGAGTCCCTGGAGCGCAAGTCCGCAGAGTTCAAGGACGTTGTGAAGTCCGGCCGTACCCACCTGATGGACGCAACCCCCATCACCCTGGGTCAGGAGTTCTCCGGCTACGCCGCAACCGTGCGTTACGGCATTGAGCGTGTGAACGCTTCCCTGCCCCGCGTGGCTGAGGTTCCCCTGGGTGGTACCGCTGTGGGTACCGGCATCAACACCCCCGACGGCTTCTCCGCTCGCGTGATTGAGCTGCTCGCTGAGGAGACTGGCCTGCCCCTGACCGAGGCTCGTAACCACTTCGAGGCTCAGGCTAACCGTGACGGCCTGATTGAGGTTTCCGGTCAGCTGCGCACCCTGGCGTACGGCCTGATGAAGATCAGCAATGACATCCGCTGGATGGGTTCGGGCCCGAACACCGGCCTGGGCGAGCTGCACATCCCCGACCTGCAGCCCGGCTCCTCGATTATGCCCGGTAAGGTCAACCCCGTGATTTGTGAGGCTACCATCATGGTTGCCGCTCAGGTTATCGGTAACGACGCAACCATCGCTCTGTCCTCCACTAACGGCGCGTTTGAGCTGAACGTGGGTATCCCGGTGATGGCCGCTAACCTGCTGCAGTCGATCCGCCTGCTCGCTAACGTCTCCCGTGTTTCGGCTGAGAAGATGATTGACGGTCTGACCGCTAACGTTGACCGTTGCCGCTTCCTGGCTGAGGCTTCGCCGTCGACCGTGACCCCGCTGAACAAGCTGATTGGTTACGAGGCTGCTGCGAAGATCGCTAAGTACTCGGTGGCTCACAAGGTGACTGTCCGTGAGGCAGTTGTGGCGCTGGGCTACGTGGAGCGCGGCGAAGTGACTGAGGAGCAGCTGGATGCGGCTCTGGACGTCACCAAGATGCTGGGCAACTTCTAATCTCACCCGTCTGAACCTCGCATGAGGTTCGCGGCTTAACCATAGAGGGAGGGGCGACTCGCCATGACGGCGGATCGCCCCTCCCTCTGTCTGTGTTCTCTGCCCCATCATTGAGTTGGCGGCAGGTTCTCACTATTGTTCAACGATATTGAACACTTTGAACTGTTTATAGTGGACCAGCGTGTAGATGAGGCAGAGTACAGCCGGGATACTGACAACAAGCGCAGCGTTGAAGGAGCCGAGATGGTCAAGCATCAGTGCTACCGCGCCCATGGAGTACAGCGTTCCTAGTCCAAACACGGCACCGTCAAGGGAGCTGGCACGCCCCAGTAGCTCATTCGGTGTAATGCAGTCACGCAGATTGTTGGAGAAGATGAAAGCTGATGCCCATCCTACGTCCAGAATGAAGAGCAAGGCACCGAGCACTACGGGGTTATTACTGACGGTGACGAGCGGTATTCCGAGCAGGGATAGGACATTGGCGACCAGCAGCATTCCTCGTGTGTTCTCGAAAGAGAGGAAACGATCGATGATGAGTGCCGCGACAATACCGCCGATACCACTGCAGGCCATAATCATGCCTACCACTGAGGCTTCAAAAGTGAGCTCCTCATACAGGCGGTAAATAATGATGAGTGAATACGATGCTGTAGCTGCCGCCAAGAAGAACGTGTAGACAAGGATAAGTCTCTGCGGGGTGCCGGAGAACATGTATTGGATACCGTCAAACATGCGGTGAATAAACCCATGTTGTGCGGTTTCGCGTTGCTCAGTTTTAGCTTCCATCTCTACGGATGGCAACGTTGCGTATGAAATAGTTGCCGCTCCGAAAAGGAGCACCGGGACGATAAGACCGACCGTTGCGCCCGCGACAAGAACAATAAATCCTGCTGTAGGGGGCGCAATAATTGCGGATATTCCCTCGCAAATTTCACGACGTGCGTTGTACGAAAGAAGGTTTTCTCGTCCGAGAAGCTGCGGGATATATCCTGCTTCTGAGGCAGCAGCCAGCTCGGAGAAGACACCGCTCACAAATCCTAGTGCGGCGATGGCGAACCATGACAGCATATGCTGCTCAATCATCAACGCCAAGGTAAGGATGCTGAGGATGTTTACTGCCCCGGCAATCACAATCATAGTTTTTCGAGGCAGACTATCCGATAGGGTTGCTAGCGGATATGCCAAGGCGATATTGGGGATTTGCATGGCTACCGCCATTACGCCAGCCAGCCCAATTTCGCCTGTACTAGCGAGAATTGCAATGGGTAGGGCGAAGGAATATATTCCTGTACCCACCAGAGAGCCAATAAGGGCTACGTAGATTCTCCAGGGTATTTTATGTGTTGTCATGCTTTGCTCCTTCCAGGACGCTTCGAAATAGCGACCAAGAATTGCGATGAACACAATGAGCCTAGTTCACAGAAAAATGGCATGCCTTAAAAGATTTATAGGCAGGGTAAAAGGAAAGCGACCACGCTCACCAGAACATCACGTGAACGAATTTTTTCGGGTTACTCTTACGGGGCCGTCACTCCCAATGTAACCCGTGTCATATATAAAGCATCTCATGCAAACCACTCATAACTCGATACACAGACACAACTTAAGGTAAAAAAGACATAAACAAGGCAAAGCCACAGCAGAACCCTGGATTTCAACCCTTCAATCCCACAGAAAAACAGGAAGAACCACCCAATAACATGTAACAAACTGTCATAAAAATGCTGGGAGGGGCGACTCGCCATGACGGCGGGTCGCCCCTCCTTCTGTATGTGCAGGTTTAGTTCAGCGGCTTTTACTCAGCCCCAGCAGCCGGTCTAGTACTCTTCCGGCTGCACCGACTCCAAACCAAAACGGCAGTGACCGTCATAGTTCAGCGCCGCATCAATACGGTCCAGCATCCGCTCAGAAAGCAACGCACGCTCCGCCGGGTCAGACACATCCACCCAACGCACCTGCGAGGACTCCTCATCATTCACCTTCGCCTCACCAGAAACCCAGCGGCACAAGAACGTATGATCCAAGAACTGGCAGCGGTCACCATTACCGAACTGCATCGGCGGGTCAGCCTTCACCTGCGCCAACTCCAGCACCTCAATCTGCACGTTCGCCTCCTCCTGCGCCTCACGCAGGCAGGTCAATGCGGGGCTCTCCCCCGGGTCCACAATGCCCGTAATCGGGGTCCACGCCCCGTTATCGCTACGGCGCACCAGCAGCACCTTAGAATCCTGCTCACGGTACACCACAGCCGTCGCACCGGACAGCCACAGGTAATCCGAACCAATCCGCTCACGCAGCTTACGGATATAGGGAGGAGTAGGCATAACATCAACCTTTCAAAAGCCCCGGCAGTTCTACCGAGAAATAGGTGCTAGAGAGCAGAGCGAACAGCCGCGAGCCGCACAAAGAACGAGCCCACCACCAAGCCGGACGGTCACCCTACTTCGGAATCTACCACAGAGAATACGCCGGGGCAGCCAACGCCACCAGCGCACCCAGAAGCATAAACGGACCGAAGGCAATGCGGGTGCTACCGCGCGCCTTCGTAAACAGCACCAGAGCCAAAGACACCAGACCACCGGCAAGAAACGTCACCAGCGACGCCCAGCCCAGGTTCGCCCAGGACAGGTACCCGAGCACACCGCCCAGGATGCCGGCAAGCTTCACATCCCCGCGGCCCAGCGCACCGAAGGACAGAATACGCAGAAGCCCGTAACAGAACCACAGCACCAGGCCGGCACCAATCACGCGCCAAATATCGGCGGGGCGGCCCGCAAAAAGCAAAGACACCGGCAGAGCCGTATAGGTGGCAATAGCCAAAGGGATCAGGATGCGGTGCGGCAGGCGGTGCTCCCGCACGTCAATACGCCACAGCCGCAGGGCACACCACAGGAAATACAGCAGGTAGCTGCCGAGCACCAGCGCGGCAATAACGGAGGCGCCGCCTGCGTGGTAGAGGCGGGAAAGCTCAGCGAGCATAGAACGTCCATTCTGTAATGCTGGAGGCTGTAACGTTGGAAACTGTACTACCGGAGGCTGCCAGTCGGGAGCACAACCCGACGGCGCTAGAGCGCACAGGTTCTAGGAGCCGAAGCGGCGGGAACGGTTCGCGTAGTCCCGCAGAGCACGTAGAAAATCAACGCGCGTGAAATCCGGCCACAGGGCACGGCAGAAATAAAACTCAGAATACGCACTCTGCCAGGTCATGAAACCGGACAGGCGCTGCTCGCCCGAGGTGCGAATCAGCAGGTCCGGGTCGGGCATATCGGCGGTGTACAGGTGCGAGGAAATATCCTCAACATTCAGCTGGTCAGCCATATCCTCGAGGGAAGTACCCTTCGCAGCGGCCTCACGCAGAACCGAGCGGACCGCGTCCACAATCTCCTGGCGACCGCCATAACCGACCGCAATGTTCACGCGAACACCGGGCAGGTGCGCCGTCTGTTCAATCGCCCAGTCCAGGCGCTCGTGCAGCTGGCGAGGAATCAGGTCAATATTGCCGATGGCACGCACCGGGCCGCAGGCGGACTCCACCAGGCGCACCAGGAACGCATCAATCACAGCGACCAGACCGGTCAGTTCCTTCTCGGGGCGCTTCAGATTCTCAGTGGAAAGCATGTACAGGCTCACCTGCGGAATCGACAGCTCAGTGCACCAGGCAAGAAAATCAATAATTCGCTCCGCACCGGCGGCGTGGCCCTCACGGGTGCTCAAGCCGCGCTGAGCCGCCCAGCGACGGTTACCGTCCACCAGCACTCCGATATGTGCCGGCAGGGATTCGGGGCTCAGCGAGCGCGCCAGAGCCTGCTCATAGACGGTAGGCTCAGTGACAGTACCGGGGTTGCTGGCGTGGCCGTGCACAGTAATCACGGGCAGGGCGTTGGCGCTCATAGCTCATACCTCATTCGGCTGTCGTGGCAGATGATTCAGAGGGCTCCTAACGAAAGAGCCCAAGCTCTTATTCTACGCCGCCGCGCCGTGCCTTCGCGGCAATCGGCATCACGGTTGGGCTGAGAATCGGCTCAAAATTTGTGGCAGCAGGTAAAGGCGTAGAGGGCGCGCGAAGGGGCGGCACACCTCGCGCGCATAAGAAAAGCTGATGCCCTTCACCCACGATTCATATCGCGGGCGAAGGGCATCATTCGCTAACGTGGGGCGATACACCCCACCCTAGATAACGTAGTAGTCGCTCAGGCCCTCATCCAGGCTAGATTCGGGCAGCTGAACCTCAGCGTGCGAGGCAGCCAGCGTGTAGTCCTCCCAGGGCCAAATATCCTTCAGCTGCTCACTGGGCACCGCAAAGAACACGCCGTTCGGGTCCACCTGCGAGGCGTGCGCACGCAAAGCCTGATCTCGCTGCTCAAAGTGCTCAGTCACCAGGATGCGGGTCGTAGTCTCGTGGCGAGGCGCCTCCCCCGAGGAGGCGCGGTGCGCGAGGTTCTCAATCCAGCCGCTCAGCAGGCTCTCACCGTGCGTATCGAGCAGATGCTCGTGCAGGGCGAGGGTGCGTTCGGGGTTGAATGCGCGGTCGTAGTAGAGCTTCAGCGGGGTCCAGGGCTCGCCCTCACCCACGTAGGCTTCCGGGTCGCCTGCCTTCTCGAATGCTTCCACGGCAATCTTGTGAGTCATGATGTGGTCGGGGTGCGGGTAGCCGCCAATCTCGTCATAGGTGATGATGATGTGCGGGCGGTACTCACGCACCAGACGCACGAGCGGCGCGGCGGCACGGTCCAGGGGTATGGTGCCAAAGCTACCGAAGGGCAGAGGCGGCATCGGGTCACCCTCGGGCAGACCCGAGTCGAAGAAACCAATCCAGCGGTGCTCAATGCCCATAATCTCGCGGGCAGCCGCCATCTCGGAGCGGCGCAGACCCGGCAGGTCACGGTGCGCGCGCGGGCTGTTAGCAATCTCCTCGTTCAGGATGTCGCCGCGCTCGCCGCCGGTCATCGTCGCCACCATGAAGCGGGCACCGCGGGCAATATACGCCGACGCAGTGCCAGCGCCCTTAGAGGACTCATCATCCGGGTGAGCATGCACCGCGAGGATGCGCAGGCCAGTGTAGTCCTCCTCCAGCGGTTTGATAGAGTCCACGGGAGGGTGAGTCGGCAGGTTTGCCTTCAGCTGTTCGATGGCTTCGCTCACGGTATGTGTCCTTTAGTTGATGCGGCCAGCGCGGATGGGCGGCTGATGTGTCTGTGATTCGCGAATGCGAGCGCCACACTGCGGAAATTTTACGTGTGTAGCTTCTCGTATGATACCCAAGGACAGCGCCGGTACACTAGCGCAGATGACGCCGTGTGACATCGTGAAATGTACCGTCATATCCGCGCAATCACATGGTAACCAGCCGACAGAAACCGCCACCAGGTTCAGCTACCGGCATGCACCCCGGCGAGGATGCGCTCAGAGGGGAAGATACGACCGGCATAACAGCCGAAAATCCTCCGGTGCTCTAGAATAGGTCTGTTGATTCATTCCGTTACCGGCATCGCCGTCCCCTTTCTGAACGCGGCACGCGGTAGCGGGTTTATTCGTTTCGCACCGGCAACGCCGGCGCATAAGCAAAGGACACGCATGGCTGAAAACACCGGTGCCTGGCTCACTCAGGACGCCTTCGACCGCCTCACCCAGGAGCTGGAGTACCTCTCCGGCCCGTACCGCCAGGAAATTGTTGACCGCATCGCGCAGGCACGCGATGAGGGTGACCTCCGCGAGAACGGCGGCTACCACGCTGCACGTGACGAGCAGGCTAAGAACGAGGCACGCATCAAGCAGCTCAAGCACCTGCTGGAAACCGCGCACATCGGCGATACTCCCGCTGACGACGGCGTGGTAGAACACGGCATGGTCATCGAAGCTGAGGTTGCCGGCCGCACCCTGAAGTTCCTGCTCGGCTCCCGCGAAATTGAGGACACTCTGCCTGCAGGTAGCGACCTGAAGGTCTTCTCTGAGAAGTCCCCCCTGGGTGCCGCAATTATGGGTGCTAAGCAGGGTGACGAAGTCACCTACACCGCTCCGAACGGTAAGGAACTGAGCGCCAAGATTATCTCCGCAACCCCCTACCAGGGCTAAGAAGTTAGAGCTAAGAGACAGCGCTAGATTTAAAACAAACAGTGCGGGGTGCTGACTATAACGGTCAGCACCCCGCACTGTTTTTTGTCTGCCTGCTTGCGCCTATCTGGTTGCCTCCACCCTTCCGATTCGAGGCAACACTATAGTTCGTCGGCTAATAAATATATCGGCTTAGTAGACGATGATGGGCTTGAAACCCGCATCCTCCAGGGCAGAAATCACCTGGCGGCAATGCTCCACACCCTTGGTTTCCATGTCGATCGTAATCGACACATCGCCCATGGACAGCGAACCACCCACACGGGTGTGATCCACACCGGTCACGTTCGCATCATTCTCAGAAATAATGCGGGAAATGGTCGCCAGCTCACCCGGACGGTCAGACAGCATCATCTTCACGGTCATGTAGCGGCCAGCCGCAGACAGACCGCGCTGAATCACCTTCAGCATCAGCATCGGGTCAATATTGCCGCCGGAAAGCACGCACACGACGGTACCCAGGTCGCCGTACTCTTCCTTCAGCTTGCCGTTCATCAGCGCAGCCACGGGCACCGAACCGGCAGGCTCCACCACGAGCTTGTTACGTTCCATCAGGAAGATCAGGGCGCGAGCGATATCGTCTTCACTCACGGTCGCCACATCGTCTACCAGCTCCTTGATGATGGAGAAAGGCATCTGGCCGGGGCGACCCACCGCAATACCATCAGCAATGGTGGAAACCTTCTTTAGCGGCACCAGAGCATCCGCAGCCAGCGACAGCGGGTACGCCGCCGCGTGCTCCGCCTGAACACCAATAATCTTGATCTTCTTACCGAGCTTCTGCTCCTTCGCGCGGATAGCAGCGGACAGACCAGCCAGCAGACCGCCGCCGCCAACACCCACAATCACGGTGTCAACGTCCGGAACCTGCTCCAGGATTTCCAGACCGATGGTGCCCTGGCCGGCAATAATGTCTTCATTGTCGAAGGGGTGCACGAACACCGCGCCGGTCTCTTCGGCGTAGCGCTTCGCCTCCGCCAGAGCCTCATCCACGGTCAGGCCGTGCAGCTCAACCTCAGCGCCGTGATCGCGGGTTGCGGTAATCTTAGGCAGTGCCGCACCCAGCGGCATGTAAATGCGAGCCTTAATGCCCAGACGGTCAGCAGCCAGAGCCACACCCTGAGCGTGGTTACCTGCACTCGCCGCCACGACGCCGCGCTTCTTCTCCTCCTCGGAGAGCTTTGCCATGCGCACATACGCGCCGCGCACCTTGAACGAACCGGCGCGTTGCAGGTTCTCACACTTGAAGAACACCTCGGAACCCAGGCGCTGGCTCAGGGCACGCGAATGGGCGACCGGGGTGCGTTCAATAACGCCTTCGAGCAGCTCTGCGGCACGTTCAATATCGGTAATGGTCACGGGCAGGGAGTCGAGATCTACGCTCACGGGTTTTCCATTCTGACGGTGCGTTGTCCCGCGGGCGCGGGATGGTGATGTATTGCTCATCCCATTTTAGAGGATGGGTACAGCGAAGGGGGCTACCCGGTCGCAAGTAGCCCCCTGGCGAGACACCGCCGTAGACGGCATCGCGGCCGGCGGTATCGCCGGGACGAGTTAGCGGTGCGTTATCGAGGGTGGCGGGGTGCCCTACGCCAAAACCTCCCGCTCGATGCAGGCCCCTAGTCTTCGGAGGAGTCCGAAGCCTCGGAAGCCTGGTTCTCAGGCTCCTCAGCCTTCTGACGGCTCGGCACCCGGGAGGCCAGATTCTTGACGCTCTCCTGCCGTTCCTGGGCCTTCTCCTCAGCCTGCTCGCGGCGAGCCACCTCGTGCGGGAAGAGGAACTCCTCCTCACGAGGCGCCTCCTTCTCCCAGTCACGATTCGCCAGGTAACGCACCACCGCGTTGACCACAGCCAGAGTCGGCACGGCGAACAGAGCACCCACCGCACCAAAAATCATGGAGCCACCAGCCACCGAGAAAATAACAGCCAGCGGGTGCAGGGAGACAGCCTTACCCATAATGAGCGGCTGCAGAATGTTGGATTCGAGCTGCTGAACCAGCAGAACAATACCGAGCATAATCAGCGCCTGCACCGGGCCCAGAGCAACCAGCGCCAGCAGCACAGCCACAGCACCGGAAATGAGGGCACCAATCACCGGAACGAAGGAGCCGAGGAAGACCAGCACACCCAGCGGGATAGCCAGCGGAACACCCAGAATTGCGGCACCAATACCGATGCCGATAGCGTCAATAGCCGCCACCAGAATCTGAACGCGCACGTACGCACCCAGGGACTTCCAACCCGCGCGACCCGCACCGTTGACTGCGGCACGCGCGTCCTTCGGGAAGAGGCGAGTGACGAACAGCCAGATACGCTCACCCTCCATCAGGAAGAAGACCAGGGTAAACAGGGTCAGCAGGGTGCCGGTTGCAACCTCAGCCGCAGTCGAACCCACCTGAGACACACCGTGCAGCACGGAGCTGGGGTTATTGGTTACAGCGCTCTCCATCTGTTCCAGCAGCTGGTTCAGCTGGTCTGCACCGAACTCGTAGCCGAGGTTCTTCAGCCAACCAATCAGCTGCTGGTAGCCCTGCATCGCCTTATCCGCCATGGACACAAAACCGCGCAGAATCTGCTGACCGGTCAGCGAAATAATACCGGCGAGCACCAGAATCATACCGATTTCGGCAATAGCCGCCGCGCCACCGGCACGAACGCCCTTCTTACGCAGAAGCATCACGGCGGGGCTCAGCAGAGCCGCCAGCAGCAGAGCCACCAGAAGAGAAATAACCAGCAGGGAGACGTGCCCCAGGCCCTTCCAAAGGATCCAACCGGCACCGGCAATCATAATGATGCGCCACGCCCAAGCACCAGCAACTTCCATAGCAAAAGGCACCCGGTAGCCGCGCTCCTCCTCGGCTACATGCTCTTCTGCAACAGGTGTAATTTTCACGGTGTCTCCAACTCGTTATCGGTGTCGCGCCCGCGCGGGGCAGCTTCGGCTGCCCCAGCGGAGGCGGTATGTGGTGATGTTGTTGCGCCCCTCCCCTGCGCCTCGATACATCGGGGAAGTAAAGCGGCAAAGGCGGCGGCACCATCACGGTACCGCCGCCTCATAACGAGCTTTAGTCGTTGCTAAAGATGCTTGCCAGGTACATGAGAACACGCAGGATCTCAACGTACAGCCAGACCAGAGAAGCGGTCAGGCCGAAAGCAAGGCGCCAGGACTCACGCTCGGGCAGGCCCGCCTCCACAGCCTCGGAGGTGGTGGTGAAGTCCAGCAGCAGCGAGTAGGTTGCCAGCGCAACAGCGAACAGACCAACAACCAGACCCAGCGGAATACCGCCGATGGAGAAGCTGTTCAGCGAGGAACCGAAGATACCCGCACCCAGGATCGAGATGAGGCCGTACGCCAGGTAACCAATAGCGCCGATCATGAAAATCTTGTTGAGCTTAGGAGTTGCGCGCAGCTTGCCGTTCGCGAACAGAGCCAGGGTGGTACCTGCCACCACGAAGGTTGCCAAAACAGCCTGAACTGCCACGCCGGGGTAGCGCATATCCACAACAGCGGACAGGCCACCGAGCAGCAGACCTTCCATGAGCGCGTAGGTCATGACCAGAATCGGGGAAACCTTCTTCTTGAAGGAGTTCACCAGACCCAGGACCAGACCGCCAACCATGCCCAGGAGCAGCAGCACCGGTGCATACCATGCAACGGCGGCACCGACAGCGACCAGGCCCAGGTTGATGCCGGTCTTAACCAAGACATCGTTCATGGTCAGGCGCTCACCGGCGGGAATGGGCTCCGAGTAGGTGGGAGCCGCTACGCCGTAGTCAGCCTCACCGTACGGCTGACCGTACTGTGCCTGCTGACCATACTGTGCCTGCTGGTCATACTGGGGCTGGCCGTACTGCTGACCATAGGGCTGCTGGCCGTAGGCGTTCTGGCCGTAGCCCGGCTGCTGACCGTACTGACCGTAGGCCTGCTGGCCGTAGCCCGGCTGCTGACCGTACGCCTGCTGGTTATTCGGCTGAGCCTGCGCACCAGCACCAAAGCGACCGAAGCGAGAGTCGCCCTGAGTAACGTTCTTCGTCATTGAATTCAGAAGCGGATTTCCCGCCATCATGCTCTCCTTAAACGGGTACAAAACTAATTCTGTTAATTCTATCAGATAGATTCTGCGCTCACGGGCGCTGTTCGTTACCAGCAAGGGCTTCTAGCAACCTTGCCAGAATATTTCAGGGCGGTGTTTACCTGAGGTTCACCCAGGTCCGCACCGCCCCGTACACAAACGCTTCTGCGTGTCTCTTTGTGATGCGTCTATTGCGAAGCTTCCAAACGATCAAGGAGCTGCTCCAGATACTCCAGAACTGCCTGTTCCTCGTTCGAGCCAATCACCTCGTCAGCAGCATTTCGCACAACCTCCGGGGCGTTAGACATAGCAACGCCCCAGCCCGCGTAGCGGAGCATCTCCATGTCGTTCTCACCGTCACCGAAGGCAAGAATGCCCGCCGGGTCGGCGTTCAGACGCTCGCATAGGTCCTTCAGACCGGTCGCCTTGTTGACACCGGTACGCACCAGGTCAATGGCACCGAAGCCACTCACCATCGGGGTGACGGTCTGCGGAAGAGCCTCGCGCAGGTAGACGCTCAGCTGCTGCGTCTGCTTTGGCGGGGTCAGCAGCGGGAATTTAATGGGTGCACCCTCAAAATCTTCAATAGAGTCAACCATGACCGAGCCGGGGAAGAAGAACGCCGCAAAATCCTCCAGGGTGAGGGTCTCGGGGAGTTCCTGACCGGTGTCTTCAAAATAGCCGCGAATCATGTGCACAATCTGATCGCAACGATCCTTGGGCAGGTAAATACCCTCGGTGGTGCACACCAGCAGACCGATCTGGTCCAGCCCCTGCACTACCTCAATAATGCGCGGGATATCCTCTTCCTCAAAGGGATGCACGGCAAGCTGACCGCTGTCATCGGCGAGGTACGCGCCGTTCTCAGCAATGTAGGTGAGGCCCTGGTCCTCGAAACCGCGCATATAGTCCTGTAGCTTGGCATGGGTATTTCCGCTCGCCACGACGAAGTGGATTCCATGCGCCTGCAGGCGGGGCAGGATGCGCGCGAACCGTTCGGTGTCGAAGGTTTTGGAGTCGGTGAGGAAGGTGCCGTCCATATCGACGGCAATGATGGAGGGTTTAGTCTGCATGCTGTGCCTTTCTGACTCTGCTCCCCCGTTCAGGCAGGGGTGCGTCTGTGGCTGTGTCTCTTTATAGGGTCTCACGTTTTTTGAGCTCCGGAAGACGGTTCGCGGGTGTTTTAGGGCGTGGAGCCCCGTCACAAAACGTCATCTAAACCCCCTGTTTTGCACTCTTTTTCTCCACAAACTAGACTTACTTGAAGTGTAAAACTTTACTTGTCAAGCTTGAAGGCATGAACAACACCACGAAATACAGCGGCGCAGGCAAGTTCTCCATCGACGCGCTCGTGACCGCGCGCCGCAAGTAAGCTTTGAACCGCCTCCTGCCTCCACACATGACCGAGGCAGGCAATCACCTGCAGGTTCACCAGACTTCACCGCCAGCCGTCCTGATTCCGGCAGAGGACGAGCTCTTCTATCCGCGGTGAAGAGAGTGCGCGGAATGCCATAGCCCGCACCGCCACTCCACGATGCCCCCGATAGTATGGGTCGGGGGCATCGCCTTTTCACCCCCACAAAACCCCAGATATGTAAACCTTCAGATACGCAAGCGGCGGCCCCTCCCCCACGGGAAGAGCCGCCGCCCATCTATACCGCACATCTACGCGCGTCTATGCTGTGCCCCCACTGGGACTCGAACCCAGAACACAAGGATTTTAAGTCCTCTGTCTCTGCCAATTGGACTATGAGGGCGTATCCCGAACAGTCCGGGACACAAGTAATTATTATTCCACGAAAACGCACTCGAACCTAAGCGGAAACACATTTCAAGCAGTTCCCCGCACCCTGCCTCAGCAAGCATCATGCAAAAGCACCGGTGGGCGGCTAAGCTAGACAGCTCGCAAGCACCCAGGCGCAGAATAGGCGGTGCAGAAGACTAAGGTCTTCTACACCACCCATTGCTTTGCCTTCAGGGAATATATCCCTAGGTCAGGCTATTTTAGAGCTTTGCCTTCTGGCGTGCCGGTGCAGTACCGGTTGCTTCCTGGAATGCCAGGCGCGGGGAGCGCTGGTGGCGAATCGAGGAGGTGTCGCGACCGAAGATCTGGTTCAGTGCCCAGGTGGTCATAACGCGAACGGTACGCTCGGTGGTGGGGATTGCAGAGCCGTGGTAGCCGCGGTGCATGATCCATGCCAGCGGGCCGCCAATGGTCTTGCCCTTGAAGTTTGCAACGCCCTTCCACAGGCCCAGACCTGCCACAACACCGATGGTCTCGTGGTAGTAGTCGGTCAGGGGCTCGCCGCGGCGAGCAGCCAGCAGGTTCTTAGCCAGAACAACAGCCTGGCGGGAAGCGTGCTGAGCGTTGGGAACGCAGAAGCCGCCCACGCCGCCGCCGGAGAGGTCCGGAACAGCTGCGTTGTCGCCTGCAGCCCATGCGCCCTCAACCACACCATCATCGCCGGTGACACGCAGGTCTGCGCTCACGCGAACGCGGCCACGCTCGTCAATCGGGAAGTCAGTGTTCTTCAGCATCGGGGATGCTGCCACACCTGCGGTCCAGATCAGGGTGTCGGTCTTGATCTCGCCTGCCGGGGACTTGTCAGCCATGTTGATCAGCTGCAGGTTGCCGTCGGTTGCGTCGGAGAGGGAGGTGTTCAGCAGGATCTCGATGCCGCGTGCACGCAGCTCTGCGACGACCTTCTCTGCACGGTCTGCGGGGACCTCGGGCATGATGCGCGGTGCAGCCTCGACCATGACGAAGTGCAGGTCGGAAACGGAGAGACGCTCGTTGCGCTCGACAGCAACGCGTGCCATGTCCTCGAGCTCGGAGATGGTCTCAACACCAGCGAAGCCACCACCAACAACAACGAAGGTCAGGGCACGGCGGCGCTCTTCAGCGTCGGACAGCATGGATGCAACCTCGATGCGGTCCAGAACCCAGTTACGAACGGAGACTGCCTCTTCAATGGTCTTCAGGCCGATAGCGACCTCTGCCAGGCCCGGAATCGGGAATGCGCGGGTCACAGCACCTGCGCCGAGAACGATCTCGTCGTACTTCAGCTCGAAGGGCTCACCGTTGTCGGTGGGCTCAACAACAGCGGTGCGGTTTGCGTGGTCGATGGAGACAACGCGGCCGGGGATCAACTCGGTGTCGCGCAGGTGCTGGCGCAGCGGCACAGTTGCGTTACGGCCTTCCATGGAACCTGCTGCAACCTCGGGGAGGAAGGGCTGGTAAGTCATGTAGGGGTTCGGCTCAACGATGGTGACGACGCCACCGGTCTCCTTGATAGCCTTCTGGATCTTCTTAGCAACGGTGAAGCCGACGTAGCCGCCACCGACGATCAGGACGCGAGGACGGTCCTGTGCCACCTTAGTGAATGCCATTTTGTTACTTCCTAGTCTTCAGGTACCGAGGTTCGGTAGCCCCGGTAGGGTGGTATGTGCAACTTCCGGCTCGTTCCGAAAGCTCCCCTGACGTACAAACGGCCCGCTCTGGAAGTCCTTGCGCAACGCGAAGTGGCTAGCAGCACGAGCCTGTCTATCACATACCTGTTGTCTTCTATTTTACGCCTTTGTTTAGGTAATTTCGCACCTATCGTCCCTTTGAGCTCACCCTAAGTTAAAAGTTTTGAAGATATGAACAGGGTTCATCTCGTGATGTGGGTTACAGTCAAAAATACCCTTTCCGATTTTTTCGCGGTACGTTCGATATTTTCGTTTATTCATACAATCCGCTACCCAAAACACGACCCCCAACAACAAAGCCCGGGACCAACTCAAAAGTCAGCCCCGGGCGAACAGAAGAAGCTCCCACAGAGAAGAAAAGCACCGGCAACCCAGACTCGCGAGAGCCCTAACGAGTCCCCTTTCGGGTACCCTGCTGTGAGCCCGCAGAAACGCGGCGCTTTCCACGATGAGCACCCGGATGATGCGCCGCATCACGAGCCATACGCGCAGCCTGCCCCGCACTCACATGCATCCTATGCAGTCGATGCACCGAACCAGCCGTAATAATCGTCAGCCACAGCGTCAAAGCCGCCAAAATCACCGGCGGCAACCAGCCACGATCCTCCGGAGGGCGACGCGCATCCGGCGCAGCCGCCTTCACAATGCTCTCGCCCTCCTCATGCACCGGCGCAGCATCACTCGGAGTCGGATCACTCACCTGCTGCTTACGATGCACCGCAATCCACTCAGAAATCGAACCCAGCGGATTCGCCGTCACCGTAGGCGCAGGCAAAGCCATCGCATCCTGCGGATTAAACACGCCGTACCCGTACAACGGGTCACGGCCCGTCGCACCAGCATCATCAGCCGAAGCAATCAAACGCTGAGCCAGCTGAGCCGCCGACTCCTTCGGATACTTCTGCTTCAACAACGCCGCAACACCCGTCACCAACGGGGCAGCAGCCGAAGAACCTGACCACAGCATGTACCCATTACCGGGAGCCGCCGCAATCATATCCGTACTCGGAGCAACCACAGCAATCGAAATGCCCTGAGTCGACGACCCCTCAGAAACCTGCTTATTCCGGTCAATACCGCCCACCGTCAACACGCCAGGAATCGTCGCCGGAGCACCAACCTGCGTCAAACCGCTACCGCGGTTACCCGCAGCCGCAACAATCAGCACACCCTTCTGCTCCGCATACGCAAAAGCCTCATCCCAGCTCTGCGGCCAGCTCGTCTTATTCGAACCAATCGACATATTGATAATCTGAGCCCCGTGGTCGACCGCGTAACGCACCGCCGCCGGAATCTGCTCATCAATGCTCTTACCGCCGGTCGTACCCATATTCAGCGAAATCGGCAGAATCTTCGCCTCGGGAGCCACACCAATCATGCCGGTCGGTTTACCCGGCTGGCCCGCAATCGCAGAGTAACCCTGCGTATCGTGACCGTGACCGGCAATCAGAGAAGCAACCTCCGTGCCGTGCATCGGCTCAGCACCCAGGCCCTTCCAGCCGTCCTCGCTACCCACGCCCGAGACATCGGTACCACGCAGAACATTACCCTCAAGATCCGGGTGGGTACCATCCACGCCCGTATCAATTACGGCAACCGTCACGCCCTTACCCGTAGCCTGCGACCACAGCGACGTAATACCATACTCGCGCAGCCAATACTCGCGCTGACGAACATCATCACCATTCGTGGTCGACGTGCCTTTACTCGGAGTTGCCGAAGTCTTCGGAACCGCAGTACCCGACGGCGAAGGAGTCGCCGTCACCTCCCGCTTCGGGCTCGGGGACGCAGAAGCTGAAGGCGTCGGGTCCGTCGCCCAGGCGGCAGGCGCCAGCGGGGTCCACAGCGGCAGAAGAGTCAACGCGGCGCTAGCGCCCAGAGCAGCAACCTTGCGGGCACGGCGAGAAGCGCCTCGATCAGAAACAACCGAGGCGCGCGCACCACATACACGAGACCCAGAAGCAAAAGACGGCGCAACAAACCAGCCGGTCAGGGGCGTACCTCGCCGATGCTCAGAACGAAGATGCTCAGAACGAACCATTAAAACTCCTCAAGCTGAGCCACGCCGTGAACCACCATCGGTTCACGGCGCGAGCGCTCAAGCCTACAGCTGGGACAGAGCGATACCGTCCAGAATGTCGTGCTCGCTGACGGTCACCGAATCAACGGCACCGTCAGTCATCTCATTCAGACGGGTCAAGATGCGGGCGTAAATCGTCGCGCCGGCACCAATCACATCCACCCGGCCGGGGTGCATGTAGCCGAGCTCCTCACGCTCAGTACGGCTCAGCGAAGCCAACCAGCGGGCGGTCTTCTGAACGGTCTCCACGGAGAAGCTCTGAGCGTTAATAGCCTCAGAATCGTAGCGGTCCAGACCCAGGGCGGCAGCAGCCACGGTGGTTGCGGTACCAGCCACAGCCACCACGCGGCGTGCATCCTGCAGGGGCACGGTCTTACGAGCCACCTCAAGAGCCTCATCAGTATCAGCCTCAACGCGAGCAATCTGGGACTCAGTCGACGGGGCACTCATCATGTGACGCTCAGTCAGACGCACACAACCAATATTGACGCTACGGGAAGCCTTCACACCCGACTCGTCACCGAGCACGAACTCAGTCGAACCGCCGCCCAGGTCGAACACCAGGGTGTCGCCATCGCCGTAACCGACAGCGCGCACCGCGCCGGCGAAGGACAGCGCAGCTTCCTCATCACCGCTGATGACCTCGGGCTCAATGCCCAGAATCTCACGGATACCATCCACGAACACCTGGCGGTTACCCGCATCGCGAGTCGCACTGGTCGCCACGAAACGCACAGAATCAGCGCCGTGCTCCTTCAGCAGCTGCGCATACTCACGCGCCGCAGCGAAAGTACGGTCCAGCGCCTCCTGCGCCAGCCAGCCGGTCGCGTCCACGCCCTGCCCCAGACGCACAATGCGCATCTCACGCACCACGTCCTTCAGGACGGTCTTCTCGACCCCGTCCACCACCTCAGTAGTGGAATCAGCAATCAGCAGGCGAATAGAGTTCGTACCGCAGTCAATCGCTCCAACGCGCACGGTGGGTTCCTTTCAGGTCTTCAATACCAATCAGTGCCAAAAGGCAACGCGAGCGCCGCAGGCGAAAATTTTCGCTTTTCGGCGCTCTTTCTTCTATCTATTATGCGCCCGCACCGTCACTGACGACGATGCGGGCGCACCAGAATCAATTATTTAGGCTTCTTCACGCCACGCGGGGTCGCAGGAGCAGACCTCGGGGGTCCACCACTCGGCGATAGCGTCCAGGCCGCGGTCACCCATCGGGTTCACACCGCGACCCACCGACAGGGTGTGGCCAATCACAGCGTGCAGGCACTTCACGCGGGTCGGCATGCCGCCAGCAGAGATGCCGTCAATCTCCGGAACCTCTTCGGTACCGCTGATCAGGCGGATGCGCTCACGCTCAGCCAGGTAGTTCTCGTGCGCGGCAGCGTACTGTGCCGCCAGGTCGGTATCCTCAGCCAGAGAGTCGGTCATCTCGTACATCAGACCGCCCGCCTCCAGACGGGAAGCCGCAGCGGTAATCACCGGATGCGCCAGGTAGAACACGGTCGGGAAGGGGGTGCCGTTGCTCAGGCGCGGCGCGGTAGCAGCCACGAGCGGGTTACCGCACACGCAGCGTGCCGGAATCTCGATCACGTCGCGGACCTTACGGCCCAGCTGCGCGGAGAGAACGCGGATGTCCTGCTCGGTGGGGGTCAGGGTTTCAACAGTTACGCCGAAGCCGCCGGGGGTGCGTGCTTTCAGCTCTTCAATGGTGTTTTCGGTGCTCATAATCCTAAGTTTCTGGAACGAGGGGTCACCTCGTCCACTAATGCCGGGTGCTTGCCTGGGCAGGGTTCCTGCCGGCAGCTGGGGCTAGTTCTTCTCGAGAGAATTCCAAACCTTGGTGGTCCAGGCTTCCTCGGGGGCGTTCTTCGCGTTCGCAGAAGTGCCGTCCGCCTTCGTAGAGTCCTCGGTAATGCCGGTGACAACGTACGGGGTGTCGCCGGGGTTCACGTAGTAGAGGCGGCTACGTGCCTGCTGGCGAACATAGTTGTCGTCGTTCCACCAGGTCTGCTCCGCCTTCAGCTGAGCGTTCTCCTGCTGCAGCTGAGAAATGTGCGTGTTGATTCGCTTAATTTCCCGGTCCTGGTCAATGTAGGTGACCACCGGGTATGCGGTACCGAGCGCAATCACGCCCACCACAACAGCGGTCAAGAAGCTACGGCCGGAGAACATGTGAGCCGCCACGGGGGCGTCGTACCCGCCCTCTTCACGGCCCTGCTGCGCCGCGGCGCGGCGACGGGCACGTTCCTCACGGCGAGCCTGCGCCTGACGTTCACGCTCAGGGTGACGCTGGTTCAAACCCACACCAAAGAAGAGGGCGCTGGCCTTCTTCAACAGGGAGGTGCCAGCTTCCTTCGCGGCGCCACGCGGTTCTTCGGAGGTGGTAGCGCCCTGAGCGGGTTCGGTGGAACTCGTAGAGTGCGACCGGGTCTGCTGGTTTGCTCGCTGGCTCATTGCCCTATCCTTCGTTCCGTTCTGTACCGCTAAACGCTTCCTTCATATTCTACCGGGTTCGGAGGGTTTCCCCGGCGCTATGTTGCAGGCGCTACATGCGGCATCGTGTGGGCTCCACCTCGTGCGCTATCGCCGCTACTAGCCTCAACACAGAGCAGGAGGCGGTGCCACTCCCCTACGGGGTAGCACCGCCTCCTTGAAACCTAACCGCTCACGCGGTCGGATGCTTCAGTAACTTATGCCTTGAAGCGGGGGAAAGCGGACTTGCCAGCGTAAACAGCTGCGTCGCCCAGCTCTTCCTCAATGCGCAGCAGCTGGTTGTACTTAGCAACGCGCTCGGAACGTGCGGGAGCACCGGTCTTGATCTGGCCAGCGTTGGTTGCAACAGCCAGGTCCGCGATGGTGACGTCCTCGGTCTCACCGGAACGGTGAGAAACCATGCAACGGTACTCGTGGCGCTGAGCCAGCTCCATTGCGTCCAGGGTCTCGGTCAGCGAACCAATCTGGTTCACCTTCACGAGCAGAGCGTTAGCTGCGCCCTCCTCGATACCGCGAGCCAGGCGCTCGGGGTTGGTCACGAACAGGTCGTCACCAACGATCTGGACCTTGTCACCAATCTGCTCGGTCAGGGTCTTGTAGCCCTCCCAGTCGTTCTCATCCAGGGGATCCTCGATGGAAACCAGCGGGTACTTAGCAACCAGGTCAGCGTAGTATGCGCTCATCTCAGCTGCGGACTTCTTCTGGCCCTCGAACTCGTATGCGCCGTCGTTGTAGAACTCGGAGGAAGCAACGTCCAGTGCCAGTGCAACCTGCTCGCCCGGCTTGTAGCCAGCCTTCTCGATTGCCTCAACGATCAGGTCCAGTGCAGCTGCGTTGGACTCCAGGTTGGGTGCGAAACCACCCTCGTCGCCCAGGCCGGTTGCCAGGCCGCGGTCGTGCAGCACGGACTTCAGGGAGTGGTAAACCTCAACACCTGCGCGCAGAGCGTCAGAGTAGTTGTCGAAGCCGATGGGAGCAATCATGAACTCCTGGATGTCAACGTTGGAGTCTGCGTGAGAACCACCGTTGAGGATGTTCATCATGGGGACGGGCAGAACGTGAGCGTTCGGGCCGCCGAGGTACTTGTACAGGGGCAGGTCAGCGGACTCAGCAGCTGCCTTAGCAACAGCCAGGGAGACACCCAGGATTGCGTTTGCGCCCAGCTTGCCCTTGTTGTTGGTTGCATCCAGAGCAATCATGGCTGCGTCAACAGCGCGCTGGTCGGAAGCCTCAATGCCGATGACCTCTTCAGCGATTTCTTCGATAACAGACTTCACTGCACCCAGAACGCCCTTGCCCAGGTATACGGACTTGTCGCCGTCGCGGCGCTCAACAGCCTCCCACTCACCGGTGGATGCGCCCGAGGGCACAGCTGCGCGTGCGAAAGCACCGTCTTCGAGCAGAACCTCAACCTCAACGGTCGGGTTGCCACGGGAATCCAGGATCTGGCGTGCGTGAACTGCGGTAATAACAGCCATGAATTGTTCTCCTTATGAGATGTCAAGGATGTGAACGGCTCACCCGGTAGTGGACAAGTCGCGTCCCCTAAATTCTAGCAAAACTCCCACACAAACACACTAGTTGCCACCGCTTTTTTATCGCCTTAATGAAGGTCTCAATAACCCTTAGTCAGGCGCTACAAAGCGGAACAAGACCCACACTCCCCCACATTGGGAGAGTGTGGGTACCTGCTCAAAGCACAACATGAGCCCAAATGCAGGGGTAAGCACCATGAGCATCCTCGCGGCCACCCAACACGACCCCAAACAAACGGAAGGCGCCGCGGAACCTCTTACTCCCTCAGAGAACAGGTTCCGCGGCGCCTCCAAAAGCACATCAGCCGGAGCGTCTAGAAGCTCGGTTCATCATGCGTGTGCTGAGTAATATAGCGGCGAGTGTACGAACGCAGGGCACGCTCCGGATCCAAACCATTACGCTGTGCGCGGCTCACCAACGCAAAGAGCAACTCACCGAATTCCTCTTCAGTGTGCATATAGCGCAGGTCGTCCTCCATGCTCGTAGGCTCCGGCGGCAGAATAATACCCGCCTTACGTGCCTTCACAGCAGTCTTCTCAGCCATAGCGAGCGCCGGCAGATGCGGCGGAATACCGTCCAGCGCGCCACGGTCGCTCTTCTCCTTCTTCTTCAACGCATCCCACGCCGCCTGCTGCTCAGCCGCGGTGCGAGGCGCCTCCGAAGAGTTCTCGGACTCAGCCGCGAACACGTCCGGGTGGCGCGAACGAAGCTTCTGCACCAGACCCTCAACCACCTGCACAATGTCGAAGCCCTGCGGGTTCGCCGCAGCAATATCGGAGTGGAACACCACCTGCAGCAGCACGTCGCCGAGCTCTTCACGTAGCAGCTGCATGTTCGGCTCGCCGCCAGTTTCTACCGCCTCAACAACCTCGTAGGCTTCCTCCACGAGGTAGCGGATCAGGGAGGCATGGGTCTGCTCAGCGTCCCACGGACAACCGCCCGGGGCACGCAACAGCGCCATGGTCTCCACCAGGGTGCCAAAGGCCTCAGCCGCACGGGCGGCGGTGTCCTGAACGTTCTGCACTGCAGAAGCGTCAGGCGTATTAGGGGTATCAGTCATAACAATCTTCCTCATCGAAAAAATGACAAACATAGCACGCCGCGCCGACCCCCACACGGGGAGCCGGCGCGGCGCACCTTACGAGGGTTTAGAGGTTCCAGTGCGACAGAGCGCTCGTCATATGAGCCGGGATCTTTGAACCCAGACGCGGGAACATGCGCAGCTCCTCAACGTAACGTTCAACATCCAGCGGACGCGGGTAGGTGACAAATGCCTGCTCATTCGCATAGTCGAACGCCGCCTGAACCGGCACGCCCGGAGTGAAGGTCAGGCTCATAGCCAGCGGCGAGCCCTCGCCCTCGCTGTACGAGTCGGTCTTCAGCGCCGGAATGTCCAGCAGAGTTTCGGGGATCAGCTCGAAGGTGCGGACCTGCTCCCAGAAGCCGTTGCGACGCACGTGAGTCAGAGCATCGTAGTAGGAACCAAGCGCACGCACGCGAATCAGCACGGTGGTGGCGTCCTTCGCGGTGCCGTTCTCGCCGAAGAGGTGCTCGACGACCGGTGCCAGACGCTGAGCGACCTGAGCCTCAGTCAGAACCAGGTTGCCGGATGCCAGCTGAGTCTCTGAGGGAGCCAGCGGGCTCTGAGCCGCCGCGGAGGGGGTGTCTGGCTCAGCCACGATGGTGGGCAGCTGATTGTGCTCGCTCAGAGCCGACGCAGAGATGCTGGAGGAAAGGCCCGCGGGGGCAGTCTCCGGCAGAGCGGCGGGTGCAGCAGGGGCAGCCTGAGCGGCGGTCTCGGATGCAGGCGCAACCGCTGCGGGAGCCTCAGCACCCTTCTCAGCGGTTTCTTCCTTCGCCTCAGATGCCTTTGCTTCGGTTGCCTTCGCAGCAGCACCGGCGGTACCCACAGCGGCAGCTGCGGCAAGAGCACCAGCCAGGCCCGGAGCCACGGAAGCATTCGCGGTGGCAGGCTCAGCATCTTCCAGAGCGGGTGCCTCAGTGTGCGCTTCAGCGGAAGTAGCGGAGGTCTCCTGCTCGGGCAGCAGCTCAGAGTCATCCAGGAACGCGGGCAGGGCGGGCTCTTCGGTCTGCTCTGCGACCGGCTCCTCTGCTGCTTCTTCAACGGGCTGGGTGCGGTCCAGGGTGAAGGACTCTGCAACCACGGGGGCGGCAGCCTTCGGCTCCTCAACAGCCGAAACTTCCTCAGCGGGTGCTTCCTCAGCCGGTGCGGCAGTTTCCTCAGCAGCAGGAACTTCTTCCTCAGCGTCCAGCTTCTTCTGAGCGTTGGCAACGATGGCAGCCAGGGCGGCTTCCATATCTTCGCCGGTCTCTACAGAGTCCTCGGCAGATACCTCGGATGCCTCAGCGGCGGACTCTTCAGCCTGTTCGGTTTCGGGCTCTACAGTAGCAGCACCGAAGACCGGGTCGTTCTCGTAATCGTGCTCGAATTCAGCTTCAACCGGCGCAAACTCAGTCTGAGCAGGCTCCTCTACGTCTTTCTTCTCCTGAGCGGAGGCGACAGCGGCACCAGCCGCTACGGTACCGGCCGCAGCAAGACCGGCGGCAGCAAGACCGGCGGCAGGCAGCAGACCCGAAGAAGTAGCCTCATCAGCAGTTTCAGCAACGGGCTCTTCAGCAGATTCAACAGCGGCCTCAGCCTCGTTAGCTGCCTGCTTCTGAGCAAGCTCAGCCTCCAGCTCACGCTCGATAGCCTCACGCTCAGCATCAACCGAGTCAACGCGCTGAACAGAAGCTTCCTGAGTCTCCTCCTGCGAGGTAGCCTCAGCAGCCTCAGCGGTTGCAACAGGCTTAGCCTCGACAGCGGCGCCCTCCAGCAGGAAGCTCTCACGAGTGGTCTCGCCGTCCGCCATACCCAGGTACGATGCGTGAACCTCCAGGCCGTCACCCAGGCGCGGGTTCAGGGAGACCGCCGCACGGTTCCAAGTCGCGCCAGCCTGCTGAGCCTCGGTGTACAGTGCCGCCACGGGCGCGAACCAGTCAACACCGGGCACCACAATGCCGGTTTCAACCTCGCGACCGCGGTGCAGCAGACGGTAGTGCATGTCCTCATCTACCTGGCGCAGTTCCAGGCTCATAGTGCCCGAACCGCGGGTACGCATGAGCTCCGCCAGGCCGTAGAGGGCACGCTGCTCCGTAAGAGCGGGCAGGGTCGCTGCGCCCTCTGCGGGCTCGTTCAGGATGATGGACTCGGCAACCAGCTCTGCCTCGTCTTCGCTGAGCTTCTGCTCAGCTTCCTTCAACTCTGCAGCGGGCTCCTCAGCAGACTCTTCACGAGCGGAAGCCTCCTGCTTCTCAGCTTCCTTCTTGTCGATGGCCTCTGCGGTCAGAGCGACGCCCTGAGAGGTGCCCTTCTCAGCCTTCTCCTCAGCCTTTTCAGCCTTTGCGGCGGAGGCAACAGCAGCGGCAGCAGCCACGGGTGCAGCAACAGCGGCAAGAGCAGGAGCTACAGAGGAGCTCTCGGCGGGCGCATCGTCCTCAGAGTCGGTGTCTTCAGTTTCCTCAGATGCAGAGTCCTCAACCTTGGTTTCGGCTACTACCGGCTCGGAGGTTACCTTGTCAGTCTCTTCAACAGCGCTTTCTTCAACAGCGGAAGCGTCAAAGATCAGCTCTGCGGTGTTCTCTTCTTCAGCGTCGAAGTCCTCAGCCTCGAGCGCTTCATGCTTCTCCTCAACGGATACAGCGGAGAGCAGCTCGGTCTCGTCGGAGACCGCGTCTTCTTCCTCAGTAAGTTCAGATGCCAGCAGTTCGGGTGCCTCAACGACCGCCTCAATCGGCTCTTCCTCACCAGCAGCAACAGGCTCTGCAGACTCTTCTACACCTGCGGTAAGGTCAATGGTCTCTTCGGCTTCGAAGTCTTCAGCAGCCTCAGCAACAGGTGCGGGTGCCTCAGAAGCCTCAGCGTCTTCGACAGATTCAGCGGATTCAGCGGACGCGGGTGCCTCAGCAGACTCTGCTTCCTCGGCAGCTACCTCATCAGCAGGAGCTTCTTCAGCAACAACCTTATCGGAGGCGACCTCGCCAAAAGTCTCCTCTTCGCTATCGAGGGTGATGCCCAGGCGTGCCGCATAGGCTGCCGCCAGGTCGTCCAGGCCGGCATTCTGTGCCTCGGTGACGGCGGCACAAGTGCGGGCTACCCTCATGTCTTCTACGGTCAGGGAGTCCTCAGCATCAGCGGGAGCATCCTCAGATGCAGGCTCAGATACAGAATGAGCGTTCTCAGACTTGTTGTCGGTGGGTTCTACAGATGCTTCGACGACCTCATGTTCTTCGCTGTCTTCTGCCTTGCCTACAGTCTCCTCAGCGACCTCAGCGGCAGTATCTTCGGTGTTCTGGGCACGCACAGCACGCAGGTGCTCCTCAAACTGGGAACGCGCATCCTCTGCGGCATCCTTAGGTTCCTCAGCCTCGACAGATGCGTCCTCGGCTTCAGTCTCTTCGTCATCGCGCAGGAATGCGGGGGTAGCGGGCTTAGCAGCCTCAGCAACCGGGGCGGCTTCTTCTTTAACGTCCTGGACCTCAGTAATCTGCTCGACCTCAACAGGCTCCTCAGAATCCTGGGGGAAAGCGCCAAGCGCCGCCAGCAGGCTACGGCGCTCCTGCTCCTCCGCCTGTTCCTCGGTCAGCTCCTCAGCAGCGGAAGATTCTTCAACCTTCTCATCGCCGTGCAGGAGGGCACGCTTGAGATCCTCAACAGCGCGGTGCTCCTCGCTCTGCTCTTCGTCGTGGTTCTGGTGGCGTGCGCTCTCAGACTTCACGAAGCGGCGCAGGGAGTCCTCCCACTGCTGCTGTTCCATAATCTTCTGGCTCAGTCGTGCATTCTTGGGAGCGTCTTCGCTTGTCTGTTCTTTCTGAGCCTTGGCAGTTTCGGCGCTCTGTTCTTCGCGCGACTGTTCATCCAACTTCTTCTTGCCGATTCCAAAGAAGCTCATTGGGTGTCCTCCTCCGGCGTGCGCCGTGTGATGATGCGCTATCTCCTTCATCCCCCGAGGGTGTGTTGGCACGGGATCGGGAACATAACGCAAATGTCCTCATAATCCTTTTAATTCTATCGCGTGCATAGAGTTTCACCCCGTCACTCGGTGAGAGGTAACGGGGTGAAACTTGTACAGCTTTCAAGGCTTGATGCGGCTATATAGTCGTACTTTCAAGCCTGGCTTATAAGCTTTCGAGAAGCTCTTTAGCGTGCCTCATCGCGGATGGGGTTCGCCGCCTTCGCAGCCTTCGCCAGCTCAAAACGGACGGCACGCAGGGCAGTTGCCGCCATGACGCGCACACCAATGCCGATCGCCTGCTCGCTCGGGGCGTAATCGCCCTGGTGCAGATCGTAGGTGGGGTCGCCGGGGGCGCGGGTACCCAGGCGGAACATGGAGCCGGGAACTTCCTGCAGCATCCACGCGAAGTCTTCGCCGCCCATGGACTGCTCGACCAGCACAATGGAGTCCTCGCCCAGTTCGGCGCGGGCTGCGTTCTCGAGCATGGTGGTTTCCAGGTCGGTGTTGACAACCGGGGGCACGCCGCGGATGTGCTCCACTCGCGCCTTCACGCCGAAGGGCACAGCGACCTGCTCGATGACTTCATCCAGCAGGTTGCCCGCCTGGCGCCAAACCTCAACGTCCAGGCAACGCATGGTGCCCGCCAGGTAGCCTTCTGCGGGGATAGCGTTGGGGGCAACACCGGCGCTGACCTGGCCCCATGCCACCAGCACGCCCGAACGCACGTCGGTGCGGCGGGTCAGCACGGCGGGAACCTGTACAGCAATCTGACTCATCGCATAGATGAGGTCTTCGGTCAGGTGCGGGCGGGAGGTGTGACCGCCGTGACCGCTCAGGTGAATCTTCACAGTATCGGAGGCGCTAGTAATCGCACCGATACGGGTACCGATCTGCCCCAGGTCCACCTTCGGGTCACAGTGCAGAGCGAAAGCACGCGGAATGTCCTTCAGCAGACCCTGCGAAATCATCTGCACCGCGCCGCCGGGAAGCTGCTCCTCGGCGGGCTGGAAGAGAATACGGACGCTACGACCCAGCGGGGTCTTCTCGTTCAGTTCGTGCAGTGCCAGCGCCACGCCGAGCATGACGGTCTGGTGAATATCGTGGCCGCAGGCATGCATCACACCGGGCACGGTGGAGGCGTAGGGCAGGTCGGTCTGCTCAACAATGGGCAGAGCGTCAATATCGGCGCGCAAAGCCAGGGCGAAGGGGCCGCTTCCAATATCGACGTAGCAGCCGGTGCCTTCGCAAGCAACGGGGTTCATGCCGGCTTCTCGCAGTCGATTCATGAGGCGCTCGGTAGTCGCCACCTCACGGAAGGAAAGCTCCGGGTTGGCGTGCACTTCGCGGCGGAACTGCACGAGGGTACCCATCATGCGCTCCACCCAGTCGTCAAAGACGGGGGTGGACAAATCGTAGCGAGAATTAGCGAAAACCATACACAGTAGAATAACGCCGCACACCGAGGTTTACCTACCTACTCCCCCTTTCTGACAGCCCTCGAGAATATCTATGACTTTATGACAGATTGTGAAGAGTTTTTGTGTGCCCCGGAGCCCCGATTGATGCTCTGTTCAGCCTTTTCTGCCGGGCCTTTTCTGTCAAACAATTCAAGCCGCCACCCGGTGTGGGTGACGGCTTGAATTGTCAATGCTGTATCAGCTGATACCGCGTGCTCAGATTAGAGCGAGCGGCTCAGGATTGCCTGCTTCACCTCGGCAATAGCCTTGGTGATCTGGATGCCACGGGGGCAAGCCTCGGTGCAGTTGAAGGTGGTACGGCAACGCCATACGCCTTCCTTGTCGTTGAGGATCTCCAGACGCAGGTCGCCTGCATCGTCGCGCGAGTCGAAGATGAAGCGGTGTGCGTTTACGATAGCGGAGGGACCGAAGTACTGACCGTCGGTCCAGAAGACCGGGCAGGACGAGGTACATGCTGCACAGAGGATGCACTTGGTGGTGTCATCGAAACGTGCACGGTCCTCAATGGTCTGCAGGCGCTCACGCTCAGGCTCGTTCGAGTCGTTGATGAAGAACGGCATGATTTCCCGGTATGCCTGGAAGAAGGGCTCCATGTCAACGATGAGGTCCTTTTCGCAGGGCAGACCCTTGATGGGCTCAACGGTAATCGGCTTGGACAGGTCAAGGTCCTTCAGCAGGGTCTTGCAAGCCAGGCGGTTACGGCCGTTGATGCGCATTGCGTCCGAGCCACAAATACCGTGTGCACAGGAGCGGCGGAAGGAGACGGAGCCGTCTACTTCCCACTTGATCTTGTGCAGGGCATCGAGCACGCGGTCGGTGCGGTACATGGTCAGCGGGAATTCGTCCCAGTATGCCTCGGAGGAAACTTCCGGGTTGTAGCGGCGAATCTTGATGACCACATCGTACGTGGGGATGGAATCGGAGTCGCCGCCGGTCATACCCTCAAACAGCTTGACGGATTCCGGTTCGGGGAGTTCGTTTTCAGCCATTTTAGTACTTACGCTCCTTCGGCTCGTAGCGGGTGTAGACAACGGGCTTGGTTTCGAATCGCAGGCCCTTGACACCCTCAAACTCGGATTCGGGGTCGAGGTAGACCATCGAGTGCTTCATGAAGTTGACGTCGTCACGCTTGGGGAAGTCCTCGCGGTAGTGACCACCACGGGATTCCTTACGGTGCAGCGCGCCAACGGACATGACCTTTGCCAGCTCAATCAGGAAGCCGAGCTCAACAGCCTCGAGCAGGTCGAGGTTGAAGCGCTTGCCCTTGTCCTGGATGGAGATGTTCTTGTAACGCTCTTCCAGTTCAGCAATGGTTGCCAGTGCTGCGCGGATGGTCTCGTCGGTACGGAACACCTGCATGTCAGCTTCCATAGCCTTCTGCAGGTCTGCGCGGATAGCGCCGACCTTCTCGGTGCCCTTGCCTTCGAGGATGCCGTTGAGCATGTTGAGAACGCGATCTGCTGCGTCGTCCGGAACGGGTACGAACTCAGCGGATGCTGCGTACTCTGCAGCCTTGCGACCTGCACGCTTACCGAACACGTTGATGTCCAGCAGGGAGTTGGTGCCCAGACGGTTTGCACCGTGGACGGACACACAAGCGACCTCACCAGCTGCGTAGAGGCCGGGGATGGTCTCCTTGCTGTTGTGGTAGACCTCGGTCTCGTTGTTGGTGGGGATACCGCCCATTGCGTAGTGCGCGGTGGGGAACACCGGGATGGGCTGGTGGTGCGGTTCCACTGCCAGGTAGGTACGAGCGAACTCGGTAATATCGGGCAGCTTCTCATCGATGTGCGAGGGCTCCAGGTGGGTCAGGTCCAGCAGCACGTAGTCCTTGTGGGGACCGCAGCCGCGGCCTTCGCGCACCTCGTTCGCCATTGCACGTGCCACGATATCGCGGGGTGCGAGGTCCTTAATGGTGGGTGCGTAGCGCTCCATGAAGCGCTCACCGTCAGCGTTACGGAGAATACCGCCTTCACCACGAGCACCCTCGGTGACGAGAATGCCCAGGCCAGCCAGGCCGGTCGGGTGGAACTGAACGAATTCCATGTCCTCCAGGGGCAGGCCTGCGCGCAGTGCGATAGCCATGCCGTCACCGGTGAGGGTGTGCGCGTTGGAGGTGGTCTTGAAGATCTTGCCACAACCGCCGGATGCGAAGATCACGGACTTAGCCTGGAAGACGTGAACCTCGCCGGTTGCCAGGTCGTAGGAGACGACGCCGGCGGGGCGGGGCTTGCCCTCTTCGTCCTTGACCAGGATCAGGTCGAGAACGTAGAACTCGTTGTAGAACTCCACATTGTGGCGAACGCAGTTCTGGTAGAGGGTCTGCAGAATCATGTGGCCGGTACGGTCAGCTGCGTAGCATGCGCGGCGCACAGCGGCCTTACCGTGGTCACGGGTGTGGCCACCGAAGCGGCGCTGGTCGATGCGGCCTTCGGGGGTTCGGTTGAAGGGAAGACCCATCTTCTCCAGGTCGAGCACAGCGTCGATAGCTTCCTTAGCCATGATTTCTGCTGCGTCCTGGTCAACCAGGTAGTCGCCACCCTTGACGGTGTCAAAGGTGTGCCACTCCCAGTTGTCCTCTTCAACGTTAGCCAGAGCGGCGCACATGCCACCCTGTGCCGCACCGGTGTGGGAGCGGGTGGGGTATAGCTTGGTCAGTACCGCGGTGCGAACTCGCTGACCGGCCTCAATGGCGGCACGCATACCTGCGCCGCCGGCACCGACGATCACTACATCGTACTTATGTACCTGCATGATGTTCTTTCTGTGTTTTAGATGTTTTCGTTTGTCTCGGATACGTCGCCGTTAGCGTGCCGAGCAGAAGCTGGGGAGCAGTTCAGCCGCTGCGCCGGAGGGGCAGGGGTCGAACGCGAAGATGGTGAGGGTACCAACCAGCAGGACGAATGCGCATGCTGCGAAGAGGATGACCTTCAGCCAAACGCGCAGGCGGTCCTTCTCTGCGTAGTCATCGATGATGACGCGGATGCCGTTAGCACCGTGCAGCATAGCCAGCCAGAGCAGCAGCAGGTCCCAGACCTGCCAGAAGGGGTTCGCCCACTTGCCGCCCACGAAGCCGAAGTCGATGGCGTGGATGCCGTCGCCGACCATGAGGTTGGAGAACAGGTGGCCGAAAATCAGCACGACGAGTACGACGCCGGACAGGCGCATACCCAGCCAAGCGAACATCTCAAAGTTGTTGCGCTTGGAGGAGGAGCGGTTGTATTTCACACCGTCGATGCGGTTGTCACGCAGACGGGGTACATAGGTGCGGGGCTTAAGCGGAGTAGCCATAGTTTAGTGACCTCCCATGTGCGAGAAAACGATCGGCAGGTGACGTGCTGCGAAGCCAGCAACGGTGATTGCCCAGAGGAAAAGCACAACCCAGAGAATCTTGATGTGCGTGTAAGTTGCCTTCTGGCTGATTTCGACGTTGCCGTCCTTGTTCTTCGCCTGGATGTGCTCCACGTGTGAGTTGGTTGCCTTACCCCAGAAGTCAATGAGGATAATGCGGATACCGTTGAACGCGTGGTAGACGATGGCGGCGACAAGCGCGGTCTCACCCAGACCCATGATGGGGTTCTTGTACAGGCTCAGTACGCCGTTGTAGGCCTCCGGGGAGATACGCACGACGGCAGTATCCAGGATGTGTACAAGAAGGAAGAAGAAAATCGCGATACCGGTAATGCGATGAGCAACCCAGGACCACATGCCCCAGCGGCCGCGGTAGAGGGTTCCTTTAGAACCATTCAACACTGAATAACCTCCTGCTGCGACGGCGAGCTTCCGGGTTCTGAGGGGTCATTGTGACCCTCAGCTTCCGGGCACAGCTGTGTGCTCACCGACTGCTTTTGTTCGTCTGTTACTTCCAAGATATCAGGTAAATTCACAGCTTATTGACACCCTGTTTAGGGAATTTTTACAGGTTCTAAAAGTGAATTAGGGCATGTTTTTATTACCATATCGCTTACTTCCCTGTGTTTGTGCGGAACTTACCTTAACCTAACCTCAAACATCGCCTAAATGAGAGCCGCCTGACACTTTTTTGTTAAAACCTAAAAGAATTCGATATATGACAAATTGACCCGCTATTCTTGAAGCGATGAATACTGCACTCACTCGATTCCGCCCGCTCATTCCCGCCGGCGGTGTTGGCTCGCGTTTGTGGCCCCTGTCCCGCGCGCACGCCCCGAAGTTCCTGCTCGACCTCACCTCGTCGGGCAATTCTCTGCTGCGTGACACCTACGACCGTCTCATCGATCTCAGCAACGGTTCCGTCATGGTGGTTACCGGCACTTCGCACGCCAATGCGGTTACCCAGCAGATTCCTGAACTGCGGGCCGCTGACCTGGTACTGGAGCCCTCCCCCAAGGATTCGGCTGCAGCTATCGGCTTGGCTTGCGCCATCATCCACCGCCGCGAACCGGACGCTATCATCGGCTCCTTCGCAGCTGACCACGTCATCAGCCCGGTGGACGAGTTCCAGCGCGTGGTGACCGAGGCTGTCATCACCGCGGCAACCGGCAAGATTGTCACCATCGGCATTACCCCCACCGAGCCCTCCAGCGCATTTGGCTACATTCACGCCAGCGAGTCCCTGGGCATCGAGGGTGCACCCAACGCTCACGCGGTGGACACCTTCGTGGAGAAGCCGGACACCGCTACCGCACAGAAGTACCTGGATTCCGGTGAGTACACCTGGAACGCAGGCATGTTCGTGGCACCGGCAGCCCTGATGCTCAAGCACCTCGAGGCGAACGAGCCCGAGCTGTACGCGGGCATCATGGAGATTGCTAACGCATGGGACACCCCCGAACGTGAGACCGTCATGGAGCGCGTGTGGGAGACCCTGCCGAAGACCGCTATTGACTACGCAGTGGCAGAGCCTGCCGCAGCTGCAGGCGACGTTGCAATGGTTCCCGGCTCCTTCAGCTGGGACGACGTTGGAGACTTCGACGCCGTGGCACGCCTGAACACCGAGAAGAGCGGCGAAGAGCTGACCATCCTCGGCGAGAAGGACAACGTCATTAACCACGGTTGCTCCGGCATTGTTGTTGCGAACACCGACCGTAAGATCTCTATCATTGGTCTCGATGACATCGTTGTGGTGGATACCCCCGATGCTCTGTTGGTCGCTCCGCGCTCCAAGGCTCAGGCTGTCAAGGACGCTGTGGGTGAGGTCAAGGCGCGAGGCCTGAACAACCTCCTTTAAGTTTTTAGCCCCGAGTAGGTACGTGAACCCTATTCGAGCAAAAGACACCTCTAGAAACCGGCTCTCTTCTTTTCAGAAGGGAGCCGGTTTTTCCTATGCCCTGATGAGACACTTCGCGGGTCGGTTCAAGGCTTTCGCATAGTGGGGCCGGGAAGGAATCCCCCTTCGAATGAGAAGAGCGCAGGACGCCCTGCAGGCCCGACGCAGACTGCACTTCCAGACTCTGATATGAGCCAAGGAGTAGCTTCTATAGAGAACCATTCTCATGTTAATCTTGGTGCATGCACATGACCCGTAAGTTTTTCCTCACCCGCGCCGGCGCACTCGGCGCAGTAGCCGCCCTCGCCCTGACCGCATGCGGCTCCCAGACCACCCAGAACGCCCAGACTGGCCAGAATACGCAGACCAGCCCCAGCGCTTCTACCTCTGCAAGCGCAACCCCCACACCCATCACCGAGGGCAAGGGCGCGGCAAGCCGCGTCGCCATCACCTACGACGGCGGCGTGCTCGTCTACGACGCCAAGGACATGAAGCTGCTCGCAGACATCCCCAAGGAAGGCTTCTTGCGCCTCTCCGACGCTGGCGATAACCGCCACCTCGTCGTTGCAGACGGCAACAGCTACACCTTCCTGGACACCGGCGTATGGTCCGTAGCGCACGGCGACCACTCGCACTACTACACCACCGCGCCCTCCCTGTCTTCTCTGTCTCTTGCAGCTGACCACACCGGTCACGTCATCAAGGACAACGGCAAGGTTGCGGCCTTCGCCGACGGCACCGGCTCCTTTGCCGTGTACGATCCGGCGAAGCTGACCCACGATAAGCGCACCGCCTCTTCCCTGGAGACCACCACCGTCACCCTGCCGAAGCCGCACCACGGCTTCGCAATCCCGCTGCCCAACGACCAGTACCTGGTAGCGGTCGGCGACTCGAAGACCCGCACCGGTGCCGCTGTTGTGGACGCGCAGGGAAAGACCGTGACCGAGAGCCCCGCATGCCCCGGCGTACACGGTGAAGCTATCGCCAAGGACGGCGCGTTCTCCATCGGCTGCACCGACGGCGCGCTGGTCTACAAGGACGGCAAGTTCACCAAGATCACCAACCCCGAGGACCCCTACTCCCGCTCCGGTAACCAGGCTGGTAAGGCTGATTCCCAGTACGTTCTGGCGGATTACAAGACCGATAAGGACGCAAAGCTGGAGCGCCCGGAGAAGTTCTCCATCATCGACACCGTCGCGGCAACCCGCACCGTCTACTCCCTGCCTTCCGGCGTGAGCTACACCTTCCGTTCGCTGGCTCGCGGTCCCCAGGGTGAGGCGCTACTGCTGACCACCGACGGTAAGCTGCGCGTCTTTGATCCGGCAACCGGCGCCGAGCTGGGCTCCGTACAGCTCATGGAGGCATGGACCGAGTCCGAGACCTGGCAGGACGAGCGTCCGGCGCTGTGGGTGGACGGTAAGACCGCCTACGTGACCGACCCGGCAACCAAGAAGCTCATTGCGGTATCCCTGTCGAACCCGGCAGCACCCAAGGAGCTGATGAGCGTGGAGCTTCCGAAGACCCCGAACGAGATCCTGGGTGTCTCCTCCTCGAACGCTGCACCGGTTGAGGCTGAGGCTCACGGTTCTGAGGCACACGGTTCTGCTTCCTCCTCGGCTTCGGCTGACGCGCACGAGTCCGGCGAGGCTCATGAGGGCCACTCCCACTAGGGCTCTCACGCTGAGATAAACCTAGTGAAAGCATAAAGAGAGATGCGACCGATAACCTATCGGTCGCATCTCTCTGTATGTATGCAGGGTTTATACGCCAGCTACTAACGCAGCGGCAGAACCCCAATTTCTTCCCAGTTCTGCCCGTCGTAGGAGTAGTAATGCAGATGATCCACGGTGAAGGTACGCTGCTCGGCGGGCAGGGCATCAAACACCTCGTGGGCGTTCGCTACCTGCTCCTCTGTGAGCCCGTGCCCCAGGGTCACGTGCGGCACGTACGGGAAGGAGGCCGCACCGGCGCCGAACAGATCAACCAGCTTCCGGTGAATCTGCTCAAACTCGGTCTTGCCCGCCTCCAGGTTCAGATACTCCACCTCGGTCACCGGGCGGAAGGAGTGCACCGAACCCCAACGCGCCTCAAAACGCGACACATCCAGTGCATCGCGGAACTGCGGGGACTGCACCGCAGCCAGCAGCGATTCAGTCAGCTCCGTCAGGTACACAGTCACGTGGGTGCTAATCGGCGCCGCAGCACCGCCAACTACCGTGCGCTTCCACTCTTCCAGGCGCTGAACATTCTCACCGCTCACGTGCGCAATAACGCTCAGGTAACGGTGACCGGGTTTCAGGGTCGGGGACACAGGAGCCGTCGTGGGGCTCGAAGAGTTCTCTTGTGCTGTCATCTCAATCGTGCAGGTAATGCGGCGTCTCAGCCGGGCAGGCTGAACAGCACGCTAGATTGCGGCGGCAGGCAGGAAGCCAACCTTCTTGTACACGTTCTCAATGGTGACCGTAGCGATCTCGCGGGCAGCGGATGCGCCCACAGCCAGCAGGCGGTCCAGCTCGGCGGGGTCGTCCATCAGCTCGAGGGTACGCTCACGCACCGGGGTGAGGCGCTCCACCACGATATCGGCAAGATCGACCTTCAGGTGGCCGTACATCTTGCCCTCGTAGCGTGCCACGATCTCGTCGATGCTCTCGCCGGTCATTGCCGAGTAGATGGAGAGCAGGTTGGAGACGCCGGGCTTAGCCTCGCGGTCGTAGGCGATGACGGAGCCGTCATCGGTCACAGCAGACTTAATCTTCTTCTGGGTGACCTTGGGGGTGTCCAGAAGCTTAATCAGGCCCTTATCGGATGCCGCAGACTTAGACATCTTCGAGGTCGGGTCCTGTAGGTCGTAAATCTTAGCGGTTTCCTTCAGAATCACCGGGTCAGGCACCACGAAGGTCTCACCGAAGCGGGAGTTGAAACGCTGAGCCAGGTTACGGGTCAGCTCCAGGTGCTGACGCTGATCCTCGCCCACGGGCACGCCGTCCACCTGGTAGAGCAGGATGTCGGCTGCCATCAGAATCGGGTAGGTGAACAGACCCACGGAGGCGTTCTCGGCGCCCTGCTTCTGGGACTTGTCCTTGAACTGGGTCATGCGGGACGCCTCGCCAAAGCCGGTGAAGCAGTTCAGAACCCACGCCAGCTGGGCGTGCTCGGGCACATGCGACTGCACGAACAGCGGGGTGCGGGTCGGGTCAATGCCGGAGGCGATGTACTGCGCCGCGGTCAGGCGGGTACGCTCACGCAGCTCCTCGGGGTTCTGCGGAACGGTGATAGCGTGCATATCCGGAATGAAGAACAGGCATTCGTTATTCGGGTCATCCTGCAGAGCCACCCAGTTGTTCACGGCACCAATGTAGTTACCCAGGTGCATCGAATCAGCCGACGGCTGTGCACCCGAGTAGATACGCGCCTTCTGCTGAGAGGCGTTAGGGATGAGGGACTTATCCTGCTTCTTTTCGTCTGCCATAGTTATTTCCTGTGCAGTTCTTCCTGTGCGGTGCTGCGGACGGTGCAGCACATCTTCAAAAACTTATCTGTAGGTGGGTCCGCGTCTTACTCACCGATGCGGTAGTCAACCACAAGCGGCGCGTGATCGCTGAAACGCTCATCGTAGCTTGCCGCGCGGTCCACGACCGCCTCCACGGCACTTTCAGCGAGCGCCGGGGTCGCCATGTGGTAGTCGATGCGCCAGCCGGCGTCATTATCGAACGCCTTACCGCGGTAGGACCACCAGGTGTAGGGGCCGGGCACCTGACCAGCCAGCTCGCGAGCCACATCGCGGTAGCCGATATCGCCGAAGAAGCGGTCAAAGTAGGCGCGTTCCTCCGGCAGGAAGCCGGCACGCTTCTGGTTAGCCTTCCAGTTCTTAATATCCAGCTCGGTGTGGCCAACATTCAGGTCACCCACGATGAGCACGTGGTCCGAGTGCTTAGCGAGTTCGGGCATGCGCACCAGCATGCGCTCCAGGAAGCGGTACTTATCGTCCTGCTTCTGGGTGCCGACCTCGCCGGAGTGAACGTAGGCGCTGACCACGGTCAGGGTCTTGCCGTTGGGCAGAACGTAGTCCGCCTCAACCCAGCGACCCGAGTCGTCAAAGTACTCCTCGCCGATGTTCGAGCGGGTTGCGACCGGCTGATTCTCCAGAACCTCACCGGCAGAATTCGGGGTGCGACGGGTCGCCACCAGCACACCCGCACGGCCCTTAGCGGCAGCCTCCGCGTGCAGAATATGCCACTGGGATTCGTCCAGCAGCTCACGCACGATAGCGTCGGGGGCGCGCACCTCCTGCAGGCAGAGAATGTCGATGTCACGGTTCGCCAACCACGCCGCCATATCCTTCTTGTAGGCGGCTCGGATACCGTTCACATTCACGCTCGCCACGCGAAGCAGACCGCTCGGGCGCGGTGCAGGAGTAGTAGAAAAATGCATAGTCTTAATTATGCCAGTTTGAAGGAAGAGAAATTTTCACTCGTGCGCGTTTTTTCTCTGGCTGAACGGTAAACTATTGGGTGATGAATTCACACTCCTCACATACCACCGACCACGGTGCCCCCTCACATTCTGCGGGCACCACCGCATCCGAAAGTACCGCTCACAACGCTGAGAGCCGCTACGAGCTACCCCCGATTCCCGGCCCCAAGTACGAGCAGGTCATCCACTACATTGAGCAGCGCTACATTATTCCCGGCAAGCCCGGCGATAAGCTGCCCACCGAACGCATGATTCAGCAGAACTTTGGGGTGAGCCGCCAGACGGTTCGTAGCGCCCTGAAGGTTCTGATTGAACGCGGCCTGCTCTACAACGTGCAGGGCTCCGGCACCTACGTTGCTGAGCGCACCGACGCCACCTACATTCCGCGCGTGGACACCTTCGCCGACGATATGCGCCGCCGCGGTTTTGAGGGCTCCACCCGTATGATTGCGACCCGCTGGGTGGACGCCACCGAAGAGATCTCCACCCACCTATCCGTGCCGGTGGGCGAGCAGGTGCTGTTCGTGCGCCGACTGCGTCTTGCCAACCAGGAAGTTATCGGCTTTGAGCGTTCCTACTTTGTGAAGGCTGCCGCAAGCAGCATCCTGGACGCCATGATGGCGGAAATGTCCGGTGCGATGAGCTCGCTAGACCAGCTTGCCGACACCCCCAACGCCATTAAGCACGCCCGCGTACGCACCAGCGCGGCGCTCTTCACCGACGCTGATGCCGAGGCGTTCAACCAGCAGGTGCCCGTGGGCGAGGCGGCGTTCAAGGTCTGCGCAACCGGCTACACCGAAGAAGGTAGCCCCGTCGAGTATGCAGAAACCCTGTACCTTGCCGATGCCTACTTCTACGAGATGATTCTCTAGCACCTACCTTTTCTTGTGATGACAGTGTGAAGGGCGGTGCCCCGGTAGATTGTTCTACCGGGGCACCGCCCTTTTGAGTTATCAGCTCTGAAATGCTGCGAGCCTTATGCCGCCTGACGCTCCGCGGTCTCCACCACGTTCACCAGCAGCTCCGCGCGGGTCATCGGGCCCACACCACCGGGGTTCGGGGAAACCCAGGACGCCTTCTCAGCGGCCTCCGGGGAGACGTCGCCGAAGAGCTTCTTCTTGCCGGTTTCCGGGTCCTCAGCGCGGGAAACACCGACGTCCAGCAGGATTGCGCCGTCCTTGACCTGGTGTGCCTTCAGCACGTGCGGAACACCCACAGCGGCGACGATGACGTCCGCCTCGCGCAGCACCTCGTCCAGATTCTCGGTACCGGTGTGCGCCAAGGTTGCGGTTGCGTTCACCTCGCGGCGGGTCAGCAGCAGACCCAGCGGGCGGCCCACGGTAATGCCGCGGCCGAGCACCACAACATTCTTGCCGTTCCAGTCGATGCCGTGGCGCTTGACCAGCTCAATCACACCGTTCGGGGTGCAAGGAAGCGGGGAATCCAGCGGCTCAGAAACGTTCAGCACGAGCTTGCCGAGGTTGGTCGGGTGCAGGCCGTCAGCGTCCTTCTCGGGGGCGATGCGCTCGAGCACGCGGTTGGTGTCCAGGTGCTTGGGCAGGGGCAGCTGCACAATGTAGCTGGTGCACGCCGGGTCGTTGTTCAGCTTGTCGATCTCGGCGTCGAGCTCCTCCTGAGTGATGTCACCGGGCAGGTCCACACGGATGGAGTTAATACCGATCTCTGCACAGTCGCGGTGCTTAGCGCCCACGTACGAGCGGGATGCCGGGTCGTCGCCGACCAGGACGGTACCCAGGCCGGGGGTAATACCCTTAGCCTTGAGCGCCTCGACGCGCTCCTTCAGCTCCGCCTTGATGGCTGCGGCGGTTGCGTTACCGTCTAGAATCTGGGGCATTGTTTTTCCTTCCATAGATTGCGGCGGGTTCGCCGAAACGGATGGTCTGTGTGTTGAGTTCTAGGGTGTGTGCCTAGGAAGTGCCACTCCCCCGTTACATCCCTCAACGGATGTAGCGGGGAGAGCGGCAAAAAGTAAGAGGGCGAAATAACCCCGCCCGCTCAGCACCCACGGGGAATGTTGAGCGAACGGGGTCATTCATGGGTCTACCAGTTCTCGCTGCCCTGGTAGAGGGGGTACTTGGCGCAGAGCGCATCAACGCGGGCGCGCAGTGCCGCAATGTCCGGGTTCGGCAACAGCACGGAAGCGATAATGTCAGCCACCTCGGTGAAGCCCTCGGCGTCGAAGCCACGGGTCGCCAGCGCGGGGGTACCAATACGCAAACCGGAGGTCACCATCGGCGGGCGAGGGTCGTTCGGCACAGCGTTACGGTTGACGGTAATGCCAGCGTCGTGCAGCAGGTCTTCTGCTTCCTTGCCGTTGAGGGCGTGGTTACGCAGATCAACGAGCACCAGGTGAACGTCGGTGCCGCCGGAGGCAATCGAAACGCCGGCGTCCTTCACGTCCTGCTGCAGCAGGCGGTTCGCCAGGATCTGTGCACCCTCAACGGTGCGCTTCTGACGGTCCTTGAACGCGTCAGATGCGGCGACCTTGAACGCGGTAGCCTTCGCAGCAATCACGTGCATGAGCGGGCCGCCCTGCTGGCCGGGGAACACGGCGGAGTCAATCTTCTTCTTCAGTTCCTCAGTGCAGAGGATGAAGCCGGAACGAGGACCGCCCAGGGTCTTGTGCACGGTGGAGGACACCACGTGTGCGTGCGGGACGGGGTTCGGGTGCAGACCCGCAGCCACCAGACCAGCGAAGTGAGCCATGTCCACCCACAGGTACGCGCCGATTTCGTCAGCAATCGCGCGGAACGCAGCGAAGTCCAGCTGACGGGGGTATGCGGACCAGCCGGCAATAATCAGCTTGGGGCGCTCAGCCAGAGCCAGCTCACGCACCTGCTCCATGTCAACGCGGCCGGACTCGTCCACGCCGTATGCAACAACGTTGTACAGCTTGCCGGAGACGTTCAGCTTCATACCGTGGGTCAGGTGGCCACCGTGCGCCAGGGACAGACCCATGATGGTGTCGCCGGGGGTCAGCAGCGCGTGCATGACGGCATTGTTCGCCTGCGCACCGGAGTGCGGCTGAACGTTCGCGTGCTCAGCGCCGAAGAGCTCCTTCACACGGGAAATAGCGAGGGACTCAACGACGTCAACGAATTCACAGCCGCCGTAGTAGCGGCGGCCGGGGTAACCCTCAGCGTACTTGTTGGTCAGCACCGAGCCCTGGCTTTCGAGGACGGCACGGGGGACGAAGTTCTCGGATGCAATCATCTCGAGGGTATTCTGCTGGCGCTTGCGCTCCAGCTCAATGGCTTCTGCAACCTCGGGGTCGAGGTCGGCGAGGGGCATCTCGAGGATCTTCTGCTCGGACATTACGCTCCTGGGAGTGTTTTTGCGTTATCTTCGGTGGCTCATCATCGGGGCTACGGCGCTGTCTGCGGCTGAAAACCCTGAATGAAAAAATATGAGCTACACCTCATAATACCGTAAAGCCCGCTTTCCTTCGAGAAGGAAAACGGGCTTTACCAAGCATCACGATGAAGTTTTCACGGTGTCTGCGCGAGTCCAGCACGGGGCGCGCAACACACCCCGGCAAGGCTTATCAGTAGCAGTTTACGCAGGTCTGCGAACCCTACGCCTGACGCAGAATAGCGGAAGCATACTCCAGGTACGCCTCGCGAGCGCTTTCCTTCTTACCGCCGGCCACCAGCTGGGTCTGCACCACGTAACCGGTCAGCACCGACAGCACCGCGGCACCAATTACGGTCAGCCACTCTTCGAGCTCCTCTTCGGTGAAGTCCAGCTCAGCGGCACCCCAGGCGCGGTAGCGCTCCAGGGACTGATCGCGCAGGTAGCTCAGCTGCTCAGAAACCACGGTCGCCAGCTGCGGCATTGCCACAGCCTCACCCCAGGTCACCAGCAGGTGACGGCGAATCTTGGGGGTGTCCAGCACCTTCAGGCACCCGAACACGTAGTCCCAGGGCTGTTCGGCGCGGATGCGGTCGAAAGGCGCCATGTCCATGCGGGCTGCCGCCAGGATAATCTCATCCTTGGAGGAGAAGTGGTTATAGATTGCTCCAGCAGACAGGCCGGTGGCCGCAATAATGTCGCTCATCGAAGCCTTCTGATAACCGTGCTTGATGAAGCATTCGCGGGCGGTCTCTACAATCTGAGAACGCCTGTTCTTTTTGTATTCTTCGCTGACTTTAGGCACAACCTAATCCTAGCGAATTTTTAGCCAATCCGTGCGCATCCGGGTCACCATTGACGCGCCCTCACGCGCAAATTCGGCGCAAAATAGAGCAAAAATTCTATAAATCTGCTTGCCCACAATACGGATGCACCCAGCACGGCTACCTCGGGGTGCTCTGGTGGGGATGCGCTGGTGGGGTTGCTCCGGCGGTTAGCACAAAAAAGCGGGGCACCCGGGTTCCCCAGAAGGTTCACCCGGAATGCCCCGCTCACGGCAGGCAGCTCAGCGTAGGCTGAGCCCGCTACACATTTTTAGTGGAAGAAGTGGCGGGTACCGGTCAGGTACATGGTCACGCCGGCAGCCTTAGCCGCCTCGATAACTTCCTCATCACGAATCGAACCGCCCGGGTGCACAACGGCACGCACGCCAGCGTCCAGCAGAACCTGCAGGCCGTCAGCGAAGGGGAAGAACGCGTCGGATGCTGCAACCGCACCGCGGGCACGCTCGTTGCCTTCACCACCGAGGGTGTTCGCGCGCTCAACCGAGAGCTTGCAGGAGTCCACGCGGTTCACCTGACCCATGCCGATGCCCACAGCGGCACCGTTATCGGCAAGCAGAATAGCGTTGGACTTGGGCGAACGCAGTGCACGCCACGCGAACTCGAGGTCGCGCAGGGTTGCCTCGTCAGCAGCCTCACCGGCAACCAGGGTCCAGTTCTTCGGGTCGTCACCCTCAGCCTGCAGGCGGTCAGCCTCCTGGAAGAGCGCACCACCAGAAATGGGGCGGTACTCGATAGCCTCACGGGCGAAGCCCTCGGGCAGAACCAGCAGGCGCAGGTTCTTCTTCTCGCGCAGAATCTCCAGCGCCTCGGGCTCGTAGCCGGGAGCCACGACGACCTCGGTGAAGATGCCCTTGACGGTGCGTGCCATCTCTGCGGTCACGGGGCGGTTAGCGGCAATCACGCCACCGTATGCGGACAGCGGGTCGCAGGCGTGTGCCTTCGCGTGAGCGTCCGCAATCGGGTCAGCCGCGCCGGGGGTCGCCACAGCAATACCGCAGGGGTTGTTGTGCTTGATAACGGCAACAGCGGGCTCGTCGAAGTCGTAGGCGGCGCGCAGGGCGGCGTCAGCGTCAACGTAGTTGTTGTAGCTCATCGCCTTACCGTGCAGCTGCTCAGCCTGAGCAATACCGGGGGCAGCAGCGGGGTCAACATACAGGGCGGCACGCTGGTGCGGGTTCTCGCCGTAACGCAGGGTCTCGCTACGCTCGAAGCCCAGGCCAGCGTACGGGGGCCAGAAGTTAGCGTCCTCATCCTGCAGGAACTGGGATGCGGTCCAGGTTGCGACAGCGGTATCGTATGCGGCGGTGTGGGCGAATGCGCCAGCGGCAAGGCGGCGGCGCTCATCCAGGGAGAAACCACCGTTCTTAGCGGCCTCAACGGTGCGTGCGTAGTCGGCGGGGTCCACAACGATTGCGACAGCGTCGTGGTTCTTTGCAGCTGCACGAACCATGGAGGGGCCACCAATGTCGATCTTCTCGATGATGGCGTCCTGACCTGCACCGGATGCGACGGTCTCAACGAAGGGGTACAGGTTCACGACAACCAGGTCGAAAGGCTCGACATCCAGCTCGCCGAGGGTGTCGATGTGCTCCTGCTTGCGGCGGTCAGCCAGAATACCTGCGTGAATGCGCGGGTGCAGGGTCTTCACGCGGCCCTCAAGGCACTCGGGGAAGCCGGTCACCTCGGTCACCTCGGTGACGGGTACGCCTGCTGCCGCGATGGTTGCTGCGGTCGAACCGGTGGAAACCAGCGCAACGCCAGCCTCGTGCAGGCCGCGGGCGAACTCCTCCAGACCGGTCTTGTCGTAGACGGAAATCAGGGCGCGGCGCAGGGGCACGCGATCGAGCTCAATAAGAGACACAAATACTCCGATGCTTTAGACGTGCACGCCGGATTTCGGCGGCACAGCTGGTGGATGGACGTAGCCTACCCGCGAAGAAGGGCAGGATATGTGTGGGGGTATTCCCCGCCGCTGTGCACCGGCTCCTCGAGGGTACGCGGGTGCCACAACGGAACGTGTATGGGCGGCGGGGTTTGAGCTCGGCTCATTCCGCCGCGAAAAATGTAGTGGGCGGAACTAGCTGTGAGATGCAGCGCCGTGAGATTCAGCAAGAGACGCGATGGTCTGCACGAGCAGGCGGCGCTCCTGCACCTTAATGCGTTCGTGCAGGGTCTCTTCGGTGTCGTCATCCAGAACGGGCACTGCCGCCTGGGCGAGGATGGGGCCGGTGTCAACGCCAGCATCCACAAAGTGGACGGTCAGGCCGGTAATCTTCACACCGTGCGCCAGGGCGTCACGCACGCCGTGCGCACCCGGGAAGGAGGGTAGCAGGGCGGGGTGGGTGTTAATGATGCGGTTACTGAAACGCTCAACCAGCTGCGCGTCAACAATGCGCATGAAGCCGGCGAACACAATGTAATCGGGCTCGTAGGAGGCGATCTTTTCTTCCAGCGCGCGGTTCCAGGAGGGGCGGTCGGCGTAGTCGCCGGGCTGTACCAGGAAGGTGGGTACACCTGCCGCCTGGGCACGTTCGATACCCAGACAGGGCTTGTCGGCGCCCACTGCCGCAATTTCGAGGGGAAGCTCGCCCGCCGCTACGGCGTCGAGGATGGACTGAAGATTCGTTCCGGAGCCGGATACCATAACCACAATTCGCACCCGACTAGTATAACCCATCTCACACCCTTATCCAAAGGGGTACGAGGTTCACAACGCACCCAAAACCCAAAGGTGAGCACGAAGAAACCCCGGCGGGGACAAATCCTCACCGGGGTTCACTAGAGTTCACCGGGGTTTGCTGGGGCTTGCTAGGGTTTACTGGGCGCAAACTCAACAGGTCGCGAACTCAATAGGTCACGGACCGGCGGGGCGGTACCCTTATAGGTATGTCTACTCCCCCGCAGAACACTCCGAACAACGGCGCACCCCAGAACCAGCAGGTTCCGCCGCGAGCTCCGCAGCAGGCACCTCAGAATATGATGCCGCCGCATCGAGGACCTCAGGGCAAGAAGCCGCGTAAGCCCATCGACCCCATCGAGCAGCAGAAGGCGAACATTCGCACCTCGCTCATGCTCATTGTTGCCGCGCTGGTCATCTTTGCGGCCTCTTCCTTCGTGCTCTCCACGATGCCGCTCTTCTTGGCGCTCTTCCTCTTCGCGCTGGTCGGCATTGGCCTGAGCATTGTTGCGATCGTGCGCACCGCAGTCTACCGCGGCCCCTGGTTCTTCTACATTGCCGCGGGCGTCAGCATCATCTACGGCACCATGACCCTGCTCGGTGGCATTGGTCTCGCCTTCATGCCCGGCGCGCAGGAGTACCGTCAGTGCCGCGCCGCCGCGCTGACCCAGACCGACATGTACACCTGCGACCAGAAGTTCCAGGGCACGATGGACAAGCTCACCGGCGCATCCAGCTCTAGCTCTTCTGCAGCTCGTTAGGGGTTCTGCGCGCTAGTTCTTCTTGCGGGTATTAGAACCCTGGGGCTTCGAGGAGCTGACATCCAGCGGGGGCAGCTCCACGGTCGACGCCTCATCGGTCACCAGCGGCAGGATGCCGGTCTGGCTACGAACCTCAAAGATGCGGCTCATCGCCTGATCGGCGGAGAGGACATCCAGCTCGCGGTCCACAAAATCACGCTCTAGGTCGTTCTTCTGCTTCTTGCGTGCCGCCTTAGCCGCTTTCTTCGCCTCGCGCTTCTGCGCGCGCTCATATGCGCGGTCGTTGGCGCGGTCATGAACGGAATCCTGCACAGCGGGTTCAGCGTGGGCGCCCTCTGCGGGCTCGGAGCCCTGCGCTGCGGCGGGCTGTTCAATGCCAAAGCCGAAGTACGCCATAATGCGGCTCGCGCGACCCTTCGAATGCGGCGCCTGCTCTGCAGACTCGTCAGCATCAGATTCGCGCTGATATTCCGCAGGTTCAGCTGCCTCGTAGACAGGCTCCTGAATCAGCTCGCGGGTCTCCTCCTCGGAGGGGTCCTGCGCGTACAGGGCGGGGTCATAGGTGCTGTGTTCGTAAGCAGTGCGCTCGGAGGATGCGAGCTCAGCAACATCCTCATCGTGCGCGGGTGTGGAGCGCAGGTATTCCACCGGCTGTACGGCTTCAATCGGCTCGTACTCCTCAGCAGAGCTCTCTTCAGCAGTAGCCTCTTCGGAGGCGGACTCCTCAGCGGCAGATTCCTCCACCGCAGCGCTCTCAGATGCAGCCTTCTCGGCTGCCTCTTCGTGTTCTCCAATGATGTCAGCGAAAGCGTCCGCCGCCGCACGCTGAGCCAGCTGCTCGGTCGCTTCCACGGGGACGGCAACCACCGGCTCCTGCGGATGCACCGGCACGTGACCGGTCGCCACATCGGGCACCGCAGACTGTTCAGGCTCAGCAACGTTCTCGGAAGCCTCCGCGCGTGCCGCCTCCTCAGCTTCACGCTCTGCAGCCTCACGAGCGGCGACTTCCTCAGCTTCACGCTCAGCGGCTTCACGTGCGGCCGCTTCCTCAGCCTCACGCTCCATACGCTCTGCACGCGCCTGCGCACGCTGTTCACGACGCTCCGCAAAACGCTCACGGCCCTGTGCAAAACGCTCACGGGTCGAGGCAGTAAAACTCATCAGACGCTCACCCAGGTTCGGGCGCTCATCCGCAAAACGAGGCAGCTCACGGCTGCTATCCGGCACCAGGGCGCGGCTCAGCAACATACCGAAAGTCACACCGGCACCCACCGTCAACGCGGTATGCGCCGCAAAAGTCAGCGGCTCAGCACCAACCTCCGTAAAACGACCAATACCCAGAGAGCCGTACGAAATCCAGCCCAGCCACAGGGCACCAAAGGACGTCAGAATACCGGTCACCACGCCCAGCGCCACAGCAGAAATCAGCGCAGACAGCGGACGGAACGGAACCTTCAGGGCAACCCACTCATCCAGGTGATCCTCACCCTCACGCAAGAACCACCAGCCAGCAATCGCACCGGCACCCAGCGGCACCAGCAGACCCACCAGACCAAACGTGCCCATCGACTCGGGCACAGCACCCAGAATCGGAAGCATCGGCAAAGTACCCGCATCGCTACTGGTCAAACCCACCGAGGTGCCCGCACCAAAGGAGAAACCGGCACCGGTCGACCACGCAATCGCATAAATCACCAGGTTCGGCAAGAAACCCAGCTGCAGCAAAGTCACCGCAGTATCACCCACAGCACCCGCATGCAGCTCCTGGTAGGTGGCAACAATCTGCGACCAACCCGCCAAAATACCGATACCCAAAAGCACCGCACCCAGACCGACCAGCGCCACAAAAGCAACCACCGCAGCACGCACCACAGCCCAAGCGTACGAACCCGCCCAACGCGAATACTGACTCATCTGCGAAATCTGCTCCGCAGTATCAACACCCACCATGCGCGAGAGCGAACGCGCCTCACGGTAGCCACCCCACATCAGACCAGCCACCACAATGCCCAAAGGCACTAGGGCAGCATTCAACGCTTGAAGAGGCTGCGGATGCGGGCTCGCCCAACCGTACATCGCCGAACTAATCAGCGCATAAGTCACCGAACCAGACAGCACCGGAATCAAAAACTCACCCTCATACGAGGCGCGCGCCAGACGACGACCCGAACGGTAACAGAGCAGCAGAGGCAGAATACTCAAACCCAGCGGCACCAGCGTCATCGTGCCGGCAGAAGCACCAAAAGCAGCCGCAAGATCCAGCGGAACACCGTGAATCAGAAGCCACAGGTGCGCCGACATGGCGGCCACGGAGGAGAACTCCATGTCGCCAAAACCCTTGGTCGCCCACACGGCAGACATCGCCGCAAACACGGCAATCGCAGAGAACAGGGCAGTAACAATTAGCTCAACAACACCCTGAAGCCACAGAGGCATGGGCATGGAATAACGCGAGATAGGTGAGGTGCTTTTCATCGTCCTTCAATCATGCCACGAATTAACGACGAAACCCGCCTCCGATTAACACTCGAAAGCGGGTTCTCACAACTATTCACACAGGTATTCATCCAGACGCGCACGCGAGGACGCGTATCAGGCGAAGTTTTACTGCTCAGTCCACGGGTTGGAAGCCTCAACACCCCAGGCGCGGTACACCTGCGCCTTAGAAGAAATCAGCTCCAAATCATAGGCGCTCGCGCTCGCCGCCATCAGACCCTCCAGGGCGGCGGTAGGCAACGGACCGGCATCATCACGACCCACGGCATGCACGCCGCGCGGTGCCTGACGACCCGCCCACTCGAGGCTCACACGCGCATCCACATTAATAACGTGGTCGCCAAAGCGCTCAAGCAGTTCGGTAATCCAGCGGTCAGTTTCCGGGTAGGGGTACAGGCCCTTCAGCTCACCAATACTCAGCACAGAAATGTACATGTGTCGGAACGAGCGGCGGCGCAGAAAAGCGACCACGGCGGGGTCTGGATCCGCCTTACGGATCTCCGCAAGAACGTCGGAGTCCAGGAGCATACCGGAGAAATTCATACCCCTAATGCTACGCTACGCGCAGACCGGCGTACTCAATAGCGGGAATGCCCTCGGGGTTGGGCAGAAGAAGGAAGTTCAGGAACTCGTCGCGCTTAGAAGAAATGCGGGAGTAGTCGTCAATGCTGACTGCGGTGTATCCGCCTCGCGCGGGGACAGCTGCGGCACGCAGGCTTTCCTGGTAGGAGCGGGAGGGGTTCAGAGAGATTGCTGCTTCGGTTGCAGAGCCGTTGTACATATGACAACCTGCGCCGTGAGTGGCGCGATCCTTTCGCGTTGCTCTTGTCTGTACCAATTACCACCGGTTATTCCGGTGGTGAATACAAACCGCTTCGTCATCCGAGCCACCCGTGAACATGGGGTTGGCGTTCGACCATAGTCGGAGCTTATCAGTCGAAACTCTTGAAGCTGGGTTCAGCTTACAGCATTTTCTCAAGTTAAGTAAAGCGTTTTTTGAAAGAGATTTAGATTATTAGCGTTTTGGCTTGTGGAACTGTTTTGAGCGGCGGGAATTTTTGATACGGCACGGAATATCTTATGTGAATACCGCTGTTTTTATGCATCAAAAACACATCCCGCACACCCACCCGGCAATGACCGGCGACAAGGCGCAAACCCGCACGATACGCGATAATGAGCTGGTGAGCGCCAACAATCCTTTCCCCGAAATTCCGGTTACCGTACCGCAAATCATCCGCCAGGTCGGGCACCGCGCCTACCAGCGCGGTGTCGCCTACCAGCGCAACCGCGAAGTCATCCGCTACAGCTACGACGAAGACGAACGCACCCTCACCGGGCTCGTCAACGGAAGCACCATCATCCCCTACGAAGTGACCATTCGCTTCTTCCCCGCCGTCAGCGGCTCCGCAACCTTCACCGCCCGCTGCACCTGCCCCGTACTCACCGACTGCAAGCACGCCGTAGCGCTCATGCTCACCGCGCTCGACCGCGCCTCCGTGGCGAAAAAGGCACTCAGCGAACACCCCGGACCCGTCGGCGTACCCAATGCTGGCTCTCATGGCGTAGCGGCGAAGAGTGCGGACGTTACGGAGGCGAAGAAAGCCGCCGACCCGCTCGCGGCGCTGCGCGCCTCCGGTGCGCTCACCACCGCGGCGAAACTGCCCGCGCCCGATGCGGAAAACAACATCGCAGACCAGAACGCAGAGCCGGGCACCTCGGCACACGGTACGCGCGAAGACGCTCAGGGAAGCTTCGCGCTCAATGAGCTGGACTCTTCCCCCAACGTGCTCGATGGTGGAACCTCCAAGATTTCTGCCTGGCGACGCGACCTCTCCTCCGTTCTTTCCGCACGTCAGGACCTTGCGGGCATTGATTCGATGCGCGTGAGCGGCGCCCTAGATTTCTCGCTAAGCGTCTCCGGATCCTACGCGCGCGGCCGCAATATGCCCGGCGCAACCCCCAGCATTAACCTGCTCGCCCGACCGCTCATGGCGTCCAAAACCGGGCGCTGGATTAAGGGCGGACTCAGCTGGGAAACCTTCGCCTCCAGCGTGGGCGGACCCGTCGGTCGACACGAAATCTACCCCGAACACGAACGGTTCTTCGCCGAGCTCTACTCGATTGCCCGCCCCTGGCAGAACATGTACTCCTCGCACCGCGACTGGATCTCAATCAGCGCTTCTGCCTCCACTCTGCTCTGGGACGTACTCGCCCGTGCGGAGGATATTGGCCTGCCTCTGCTCGTCAACGGCCGCGAGGTGAACTACGCCGTGCTGAACCCCGCGCAGGTGCGCCTGCACGCCACCGCCTGCGAGGATGCGCCCGGTGAAGGCGCCGGCCTGCAGCTTCAAGCCGCACTCAGCTGGGAAGGACGCGAAGGCGAACTGCTGCGCCAGCTCTGGCTGCCCGCCGCCCACTGCCACCCCATCGGCACCCCGCGCACCGGCTTCTTTGCCCTGGGCGGGCTCGCCCAGCAGGAGTACGAGCAGGCGGCAAAGGCGGTGCATTGGAAGACCGCGCGCCCCGGTGCGCTGGACGAGGTCGGTCGCGAATCTTTCATGCAAAAGGACGTGCAGAAAGCGCCGGTTGAGGAAGCTGAGAATAGCGCGCCGACGATTGCCGCAGTGCAGAATAACCCGGCACAGGGTGAGCGGGTGCGCTACTCCCCCGCCGTGCCCGAACTGCCCGAGGGTGTGGAGCTGGCGCTCATCCCCCTGGTTGAGCCGCTCGATGCCGCCTCCGAATCGCTGATTAGCGCCGGAACCGTGCGTATTCCCGCCGCGGAACGTACCACCTTCCAGAAGGAGTATCTGCCCGCGCTCAGCCGCTCCATTCCTTCGCTGACCCCCGACCCAGCACTGGCGCTGCCGCGCGTGAAGCCGCCGCATCTGGTGCTCGAAATCAGCTTTGACGAGCAGGTTCGCCACGACGCGCAGCTGAGCTGGCATTGGGAGTACCCGCTGAACCCCTTCGCGGAGGACAGTGCAGAGGAGGCGAGCGCGCAGGAGGCGAGCGCGCAGAATCCTGCGGCGGGCTCCGATGTGCAGTCCCTGCCCGTTTTCGGTTACCCCGGCGAAGAGGGCGGCGAGATTCGTGATGAGCGTTTTGAGGCGCGCGTACTGCGTTCGGTGCGCGCTATTCTTGCCGCTCACCCGGCGCTTTCTGGGCTGGAGGAGCGCCGCATCGAGGGTTGGGAAACCCGCGAGCTGCTGAGCGCGATTCTGCCGAAGCTTCGCCGTGTTTCCGCTGTTCAGGTGCGTTTTAACGGCACTCCGCCGGAGTTCGTGGAGGCAACCGACGCTCTCATCGAAATCACCGTGAGCGAGGGTAATTCTCGCGACTGGTTCGGTCTGGGCATTGCGGTGAAGGTCAATAATTGGACCGTGCCCTTTGCCCAGATTTTTGAGGCGCTGGATCGCGGGGCGGACCGTATCCTGCTCGGCAACGGCACCTATTTCTCGCTGCGTCGACCCGAGTTTAAGACCCTGCGCACCCTCATTGCGGAGGCTCGCGAACTCGACGATGCGGGCGGTGAGCTGCGCATTAACCGGCACCAGGCGGGATTGTTCTCGGAGCTGGAGTCGCTGGCGGCGAGCGTGCATACGACCGCGCGCTGGGACGCTCAGGTGCGTTCGCTGTTGGAGCTGGTTGAGGGTCTGGAAGATACCGAAGAAAGCACCGAAAAGGGCGCTGAAAAGACCTCTGACAAGGGCACTCAGGATTCCCGCGCGCCCCACAAGAAGAACCCCCGCCAGATTATTCCGAGCTGCCCGGTGCCCACCGGCCTGCAGGCGACCCTGCGCCCCTACCAGATGGAGGGTTTCCAGTGGTTGTCGTTCCTGTACGAGCACCGTCTGGGTGGCATCCTCGCAGATGACATGGGTCTGGGTAAGACCGTGCAGGCCCTCGCCCTGCTCGCCCACGCGATGGAGGAGCACCGCGCCGCCTCCGAGCGTGCCGCCGAGCGCGGTGAGAGCGTTGAGCCGTTCGCGCCCTTCCTCGTGGTTGCGCCGACCTCTGTAGTTGCGAACTGGGCGGCGGAGGCGGAACGCTTCCTGCCCGAGGCGAAGGTCGTGACCATTACCGAAACCACCGCCGGTAAGACCCCGCTGGCTGAGCGCATCGCCGGGGCGCACCTGGTACTGACCAGCTACACGCTGCTGCGCATGGACGAGGACGCCTACACCGGCTACGCCCGCACGCTAGGCCGTACCGTTGACGAATTCACCGGCGAACGCTCCACCCCCGAAGGCTGGGGCGCGCTCCTGCTGGACGAGGCGCAATTCGTCAAAAACACCGGCACCCGCGCCTGGTCCATTGCCCGCACGATGCCCGCCCGCACCAAGATTGCGATGACCGGCACGCCCATTGAGAACAACCTCATGGAGCTGTGGGCGTTGCTGGCGATTGTGGCGGACGGTCTGTTCCCCTCCGCCCGTGCGTTCCGTGACCTGTACGCTCGCCCGGCGGAGTCCGGCGAGGACCCTGCTCACGCCGCGGCGACGGCTGCTCGTCTGCGCCGGCGCATCCGCCCGCTCATGCTGCGTCGCACCAAGGAGCTGGTGGCGGTGGAGCTTCCGGCGAAGAACGATACGCGCGTGAACCTGCCGCTGGCTCCCGGTCACCGCCGCATCTATGACACGCACCTGCAGCGTGAACGCCAGAAGGTGCTGGGTCTGCTGGAGGATATGGACAAGAACCGGTTCACGATCTTCCAGTCGCTGACCCTGCTGCGCCGTCTGGCGCTTGATGCCGCGCTGATTGATCCGGAAGCCTACGCCGGGGTGTCGTCGGTCAAGCGCGACTACCTGGTTCAGCAGCTACCCGACCTGCTTGAGAAGGGCCACCGCGTGCTGGTGTTCAGCCAGTTCACCGGCTACCTCAGGAGCATTTCGGCGCGCCTGGCGGAGGAGGGCATCGGTCACCTGTACCTGGACGGTTCGACCCGCAACCGCGCCGAGGTCATCGAGGCGTTCACGAGCGGTCAGGAGCCGGTGTTCCTCATTTCGCTCAAGGCTGGCGGTTTCGGTCTGAACCTGACCGAGGCGGATCACGTGTTCATCATGGATCCGTGGTGGAACCCCGCCGCCGAGCAGCAGGCGGTGGACCGTATTCACCGCATCGGCCAGGACAAGGAGGTGCACGTCTACCGTCTGGTCGCCGAGGGCACGATTGAGGAGAAGGTCATGCAGCTCAAGGAGTCGAAGGCTGCGCTCTTCGATGCGGTGGTCGGTGAGGGCGAGTTCGCCTCCGCGGCGGTGACGGCTGAGGATGTGCGCGAGCTCTTCGCGCCGGCTGTCGAGCGATAGCCGCCCTCCAGCCTGGGCGGTAGCCGCCCTCGAGTCTGAGCGGTAGCCCTCGAGTCTGAGGAGGTGTCTGGCACCCGTCATTTTTTGTCATTTGGTTACGCCTCAGGCTAGATTCACGCCCGATTCTGGCCCGGCCCTTCTCAACGGGGGCTCTGGGGCGTAGCCTTGTAGAACTATCCAAAGCAACTCTTCGGGAGGCGCCGCCTCCCCATAGATTCCAAAGGAGCATCATGAGCTACAACGTACCGAACGTAAAGTTCAACGACGGCCGAACCATTCCGCAGCTGGGCTACGGCGTGTGGCAGGTTGAGGACGAGGTCGCTGAGAAGGTCGTGGCCACCGCCCTGGAGATCGGCTACCGTCACATCGACACCGCCGCTATTTACGGCAATGAGGCGGGCGTAGGCCGCGCTATCGCTAACTCCGGCGTGGCTCGTGAGGGTATCTTCCTCACCACCAAGCTGTGGAACTCCGACCAGGGCTACGAGAGCGCTTTTGAGGCGTTTGAGGCGTCCCTGGAGAAGCTGGGCACCGACTACGTTGACCTGTACCTGATTCACTGGGCTAAGCCGCAGCAGGGCCTGTACCTGGATTCCTGGCGTGCGCTGATTGAGCTGCAGAAGCAGGGTAAGGTCCGTTCCATTGGTGTTTCGAACTTCCCCGAGGAGCAGCTGCGCGAGATTATCGAGGAGACCGGCGTGGTTCCGGCTATCCACCAGATTGAGCTGCACCCCTACTTCTCGCAGGAGGCGCTGCGCGCCGTTCACGCCAAGTACGGCATTGCGACTCAGGCGTGGAGCCCGCTGGGTAACGGCAGCGACCTGCTGCAGAACCCCGTGCTGGCTGAGATTGCGGAGCGTCACGGCGCAACCCCCGCGCAGGTCGTGCTGGCGTGGCACCTGGCTAAGGGCACCGTGGCTATCCCGAAGTCTGTGACCCCCTCCCGCATTGAGGAGAACCTGGCGTCGGTGAACGTGAAGCTGACCGCCGAGGACATCGCGGCTGTGGATGCTCTGTCCACCCCCGAGGGTCGTATTGGCGCTGACCCGGCGAACATCGACTTCTAAGGTGTAGCTCGGGCGTAGAGCTCGAATCGCACCCAAATAAAGCCCCGACAGGCACGGATAATGCCTGTCGGGGCTTTTGTGTGCTCTTGCGGGAGGTGAAGTTTTAGCGAACGCTCGTTCTTGGATTGGGTGGCTTTCATGCAGCTATCCTGGCGAGCGCTCTGTAGCTAGCTCTCACCCGCTAGTTCTCGTCCTCCACCAGCAGGGAGAGGGAGATGCGGCGGCGCGCCGGGTCGACCTCCACGACGCGCACCTGCACGATGTCGCCGCTACGCACAATGTCGTGCGGGTTCGCCACGTAGCCGCGGCTCATCTGCGAGATGTGCACGAGGCCGTCCTGGTGCACACCAATATCCACGAACGCACCGAATGCCGCCACGTTCGAGACGGTACCCTCGAGCACCATGCCGGGGCGTACGTCCTCGAAGTGCGAGACGGACTCGGAGAAGCGGGCGGTGCGGAAGCTACCGCGCGGGTCCAGGCCGGGGCGGCGCAGCTCGTTGAAGATGTCCTCGACCGTATACACGCCGGCGGTGCCTTCGTCCGCGCTCGCCTGAGTATCGCTGTCCTGCACGTAGTCGGCGGGATTCAGCCCGGTGAGCGGGTCGCTACCGTCCGAGGTACCCAGGGCGCCGGCAACCCAGTGAGCGCCGTTGCGTGCCTGCGCGTCGGCAATAATGCGGCGCGCGAGCGGGTAGGCTTCCGGGTGCACGGCGGAGGCGTCCAGCGGCTCTTCACCGCCGCGGATGCGAATAAATCCTGCCGCCTGGCGGAAGGTTTTCGCCCCCAGTCGCGGCACGTTCAGCAGCTGCCGACGGTTCGCGAAGGCGCCGTGTTCGGTGCGGTAGGCGACGATGCATTCGGCGGTTGCGGTACCCACGCCCGCCACGTGTGCAAGCAGCTGCACGGAGGCGCTGTTGAGGTTCACGCCCACGGCGTTCACGCAGTCTTCGACGGTGTCGTTGAGGGCGCGGCGCAGGGCTGCGGGCGGCACGTCGTGCTGATACTGGCCCACGCCGATGGACTGCGGGTCGATTTTGACGAGCTCGGCGAGCGGGTCCTGCAGGCGGCGGGCAATGGAGACGGCGCCGCGTACGGTCACGTCGTAGTCGGGCAGCTCGGCGGCGGCGAGGACGGAGGCGGAGTAGACGGAGGCACCCGCCTCCGAAACGGTCACCTTCTGGGGCGCCTCTACACCCTCCTCGCGCAGGGCGCGAATCAGTTCGCTGGCGAGTTTGTCGGTTTCGCGGCTTGCGGTGCCGTTGCCAATGGCGATGAGTTCCACGCCGTGCTCGCGGCAGGCGGCGGCGAGCTCGCGCAGTGCTTCTGCCCACTGGTTGCGCGGGGCGTGCGGGTAGACGGTGCCCACGCGCAGCGGCTCACCGGTGCCGTCGACTACGGCGTATTTCACGCCGTGGCGCAGGCCCGGGTCCAGGCCGAGGGTGGTCTTGTGTCCGGCGGGTGCGGCGAGCAGAATATCGCGCAGGTTGGAGGCGAACACCTCGGTCGCGTGCTGTGCGGCGGCGTCGAGTAGCTGGTGGCGGATGCGTTCGGCAAGGCGCGGGCGCAGGTGGCTGCGCCATGCGGTGCGCACAGTGGCGGCGAGCCAGCCGAGCACGCGGTCTTCGTCGTCGACGGTGTTGAGCACCTGCACGGGGATGCGTAGCGCGGCGGCGACTTCACGCTCGTATGCAGAACGGACGTTCTCGTAATTTTCGGCGGCGGCCTCAGCTTCGGCGCGGGCGGCACCACGCAGGCGGCTGAGCGCCACGGGGGCGGGTGCCACATCCACTTTGAGGCGCACCACGCCGGCGTCCTTGGCGCGGTGCAGCGCCAGCACACGGTGCGGCGGAATGGAACGAATACGGTCCGAGAAGGCGAAATAGTCGGAGAACTTCGCGCCGATGCTTTCCTGACCTGCAATCACGCGGGACTCAATCACGCCGCTTTCACGCAGGCGCTTGAGGAGCTTTTCGCTCAGCACCGGGTCGGTGAGGGCGCGGTCAACCAGGATTGCGCGGGCACCGTCGAGGGCCTCTTCAGCACTGTGAATCTGCAGGGCTTCGTCCGCCTCTGCAACCTCAATGCCCTCGTCCTCGTCGTCTTCGGTGCCGTCGGTAATGTACGCGGCGGCGATGGCGTGCGCCTCAGCGAGGGGCACCTCCAGCAGGTCTTCGACGAGGGAATCAAGCCCGGCGGCACGCGCCATCTGGGCGCGGGTCACACGCTCGCTGCGGTACGGGGCGTAGATGGCGTTCACGTCTGCGATGGTGGCGGCGTTCATGAGCGAGGAACGCAGCTGCAGCAGGGTGAGCGGGTCGATGAGGCCTTCGTCGGCGCGTTCGGTGAGCGCTTCGAGCACGCGGTTGCGGCGCTCTTCGAGGGCGCGGAGCTGACCCAGGCGCGACTGGATGGTGCGCAGCTGGGTGTCGGTGAGTGCACCCGTTGCTTCTTTGCGGTAGCGGGCGATGAAGGGTACGGAGTTGTCGGCGTCAAGCAGCGCCACGGCTGCGCGGATGCGGTGCGGCGCGATACCGGTTTCTACGGCGAGCGCGTTGATGAGGTGCTCGGCAGGCTGCTCAGTCTTGCCGCCGGTTTCGTGTTTTTCGCGGTGTGCGGCACTGCTGGGTTCGTTGCCGGCGGCGCTGCTGGGCGCGGGGTGTGCAGCTCGATCCGCACGCGGGCGGATGCTGCTCGGGAGGGGGTGTTCGCTCATCCTTCCAGTTTCGCATATTTCGCCGCAGCTCATGGGTTGACCGGTAATGCTCAGAAAAGAGTCAGCGCGGGGCGTATTTTGCTCGCCTGTGCGGGTGCGGGTAAGCGTATTTTTCTATCGCATCTTCTAGTGCAGATTACGAGTCTTTACGCACATTTTGCCCTGTGGGTGCGCTAAATATTGTCATCTTTCCGTAAGAAACCGTGTTAGGGGTTCACGTATTTGAATAGTGCTTAGTTTCAGCGATAAATTTAGATAAAAGAGCATATTTTTTGAAAAAATATCGCTTATTCATGCAGATAAGGGGTGGCCTCACACCACGCAAACGCCCTTGTCTGCGTGCACACATTCAGGGTTTCGGCGGCACGGTACGACATGGTGCCGCCACATCCCGCAGATGAAAGAGGGACCCATGCGCGAACAAGCCGCGCTATCAAACGCTCCGGAGGGCTACTTAGATTTTCACGACGAGTACGCGGGACTCATCGCCGAACTCGCCGCGCTGGGGTTCACCCCTACCCAGGTTCTCCGCCGCCTCAACTTTCTGTACCCGCACATCAACAAGAAGTACCTGAACTATGCGCTGAGCTCCGGCATCTGGCAGTTTGGCCCGGTCACGGCAGACGCCCCGAGCTACACGGTACTCGCCTGCGGCCTCTGGTACGTTTTCGCGGAAGCCTACGATTTGCCTCCGGAGCCCGAGTACGCGGCGCTGATTCTTGATTGCGATATTATTCACGACCTGCCGCCCGCGCTGGAGGCACGCCACTTCAGCAATGAAGACATTGCGCACATTCTGGCGAAGATCGGCGCTACGCTCAAGTACCTTGCCGCACACCCCTACTCCCAGCTGGAGGAAGAAGCCTACGCGCAGACCCTCGAGGACATCCGACTGCGCGGCGTGAAAGAAATCGGCACCGAGGGCGGTAGCCTGTACACCCTGCTTGCCGCCAGTATGGAGGGCGAATCGGCGTGGCCTGCCCCCGCACAGACGGTCAACGACTACCTCGGCGACGGCAACTGGTCCCTGGGCATGCTCCGCACCGGCATCTACCCGGCGGAGGCGCTCGAGAACGAGTGGTATATCGACGCCGCGGCGGTACCCGAGGATTTTGCGCCGAAGACTCTGAGCCTCTTTTTGAGCTATTGCGCCCGCTACGACCGCGAGCCGACGGCGCTGAACTACGGCTACTGGTCTACCATTCCCACGCTCATTGAGCAGGTGCCGCCCCTGGGTGCGGTACGCGCCAAGTTCGGCTCCTGGCAGACGACCCTGCATCGAGGACGCACGCAGATCGCCCGCGAGCTGCGCCTGTGGACGAAGAACGAAGCCAACGCAGCAGCCGTGGAGGCGAGCGCCACTGAGTCGAACGAGACCGAGGCGAGCGCCGCTGAGGAGCTTGAGCTCCTCGACGCTGAGCTGACTAACGCTGAGCTGGCTAACGCGGAGCTCACCGAAGCAGAACTAGCAGAGTTGGATACCCCGGACGCATCCCCTGCGGACGGCTCCCCTGCGGGCGCTCCCGCAGAACCGGCAGAACCCGCACGTCTGAGCGCCCGCGAACTCACCGAGCAGGGCATCGGCGTGGTGCAGACCGCCCACACCGACCTTGCGGCGTACCACCGCACCCAGTGGGAGCAGACGGTGGAAGTCTTCGGCGAACGCCTCGCGCAGCTTGCCTGGAACCGCCGCCTGAGCACCTACTACTTCTTCGACGGAGCCTGCCTGGAAGATGCCGACCCGACCCCCGTGGTGACGGTCTTCCGCTCCCCCACCGGCTTCCTCTGCGAGCTTGAACCCACCGTCGAGGCGCTACCCGCCTTCGACCCGGAGTTCCTGCAGGAGCACGGCTGGAGGCACCCGGTGCCGGTGCATGCGCTGTGGAACCTGCACGCGCTCGACCCGATGGAGGCGGCTGCCGCCGTCATTGAGGCGATGCGTTCCGGTTGCGGTTGTGAACGCTGGGATTTCTACCGCACCGACGATGACGACGACCCGCTTGCCGAAGAGGTCGAGGTGGCTTCCGTCTAAGCAAGCACTCCCGCGAGCCTCTCGGGTTCATCTCTAGAGCCTCTCGGGTTCATCCCTGGAGACAGCGAAAGCCCGCGTCCCCCGCTCCCTGAGAGGAGCAGGTGACGCGGGCTTTAAGCATGCGCTGATAGCCGATACCGAGATAGTCGGCATGGCTTAGCGTGGGGTGCTTAGCGTGCCGAGAAAATCTCGGACGCCTCCACAATCGCAATCTGCGCGGTGCGGGTCGAGATTGCTTCGTGGCGGCGTGCATCCGCACGGCGCTTGAAGAACCAACCAATACCCAGAATCGCGAACCAGACGGGCATCGCGAGCAGACCCCTGAGGGTTTCTTCATCCATGGCCAGCACACCGATGGTGAAGGCGAAGAACACCAACGACAGCCACGCGGAGAAACGGCCGCCGGGCAGACGGAACTTCGACTTCTCGTGACGCGAGGGGAACTTCTTGCGGTACATCAGGTAGCTGACCATAATCATCGCCCACGCAAAAATCACGAGTACCGCAGCCACGGTGGTGACCAGGTTGAACGCGCTAGAGATTGAGTCACCCGCGTAGAGCAGCACGATGGAGGACAGCAGCATCACGGCGGAGAGGAACAGCGCGTTACGCGGCACGCCGTTCTTAGAAATCTTGCCCAGGAACTGCGGGGCGCTGCGCTCGCGCGCCAGACCGAATGCCATACGCGAGGTGGAGAAGATACCGGAGTTCGCCGAGGAGGTTGCGCTGGTAATCACCACGAAGTTGATGATGTGCGCGGCAATGCCCAGGCCCGCCAGGGTGAACATGGCGACGAAGGGGCTCTTATCGGGGCTGACGAGGCGCCAGGGGGTCACCATCAGGATGGTGGCGAGCGCACCCACGTAGAAGACCATAATACGTACCGGCACGGCGTTGATTGCCCTGGGCAGGGTCTTTTCGGGGTCCTGGGTTTCAGCGGCGGTGGTACCAACCAGCTCGGAGCCCATGAACGCGAAGACGGCAATCTGGAATGCGCCGAGGAAGCCGATGAAGTGGTTCGGGAACATGCCACCGTCATTCCAGAGGTTTGCGACGGATGCCTGCGCGCCACTGGGTGAGGTGAAGCCGATAGCAACCATGGCGCCACCAACAATAATCAGGGCGACGATGGCGACAATCTTAATCATGGAGAACCAGAATTCGATTTCGCCGAAGTTCTTCACGGAGACCAGGTTCAGGGTCAGCAGAACGCCGATGACGGCGAGCGCCGGAATCCATGCCTGCAGGTCGGGCCACCACAGACGCAGGTAGCCAACAATTGCGATGATGTCCGCGACGGCGGTGACCACCCACATGAACCAGTAGGACCAGCCGAGGAAGAATCCGCCCATGGGGCCGACCAGGTCGGTGGTGAAGTCAGAGAAAGACTTGTACTTCAGGTTGGAGAGCAGAATCTCGCCCATAGCTCGCAGCACCAGGAAGATGACGGCGCCAATGAGCATGTACACGAAAATCACGGAGGGGCCCGCCAGGGAGATAGCGCGGCCGGAGCCCATGAACAGGCCGGTACCGATGGCACCGCCGATTGCGATGAGCTGGATGTGGCGGTTGCTGAGGCCACGATGCAGTCGCTCTCCCTGCTCGGGAGCTTTCGGATTCAGGGTGACGTTGTTCTGTTCAGTCACGACGTCCTCTTTTCAGCGGTTGTACCCCGTACCGCTTGTGCCACTACTGGAATAAGAATTACTAAACACAGCAGGCACAGTCACTGTATGTTTATGCGGCCATGCTTTGCGGGGTGTCCCCGGATTTCGGGGCGCGGCTGGGGCTCCATGCCAGCTACCGCGCGGTACTCGGAAGTGTCACACTATCGACTAACGCGAAGTTTTTCTGGGAGCTCTCACAGCTACTTGGATAGTTATTCTACAGGTGTTCAGGGTGCAAAAACAGGTTTTGACACGAAAAAGTGACTTATCTCTATTATTGAAATCACATCAAGAGATGCAGAAATGCCGCCTAGCACCCGATCAAGGGGCACGCGAAAGCCCCGCCTCCGCATCCTCAAAGAATGCAGAAACGGGGCTTACCAACAGCGCCGCATAAACACTACATAAACGCCGCAGAAAGAACAGAAACTACTTCTGACCAGCCTTGTCAGCAGCCAGCGCACGAGCACGCTTGGCAGCGTGGCGGCGGGTCAGGATCTCGTAGCCAATCGCCAGGGCGATGAACCAGACGGGGGTCAGCGCCAGACCGATTGCGGTGTCCGGGTACAGGCTCAGGGCGTAGACCATGACGGCGAAGAAGACCAGGCCAAACCAGCTCATGCCGATACCCCAGGGCATCTTGTACTGGGAGGCTTCGTGGCGCTCGGGGAACTTCTTGCGGTAGACCAGGTAGGCAATCAGAATCATGCTCCAGGTGAAGATACCCATCATCGACGCCACGGAGGTCACCACGGTAAACGCCTCCATGATGCCATTGCCGGCGTACAGCATGACCAGGCTGAACAGCAGCAGCACGGTGGTCAGGTACAGGGCGTTGGCGGGCACGCCGTTCTTGGTGAGCTTGCCCAGTGCGGAGGGTGCCGCACCGTCGTGCGCCAGACCGTAGACCATGCGGGAGGTGGAGAAGATACCGGAGTTCGCAGAGGATGCTGCGGAGGTCAGCACCACGAAGTTCACCAGCGAAGCGGCAACAGCAATGCCCGCCAGGGAGAACATGCCCACAAAGGGGCTCATGGACTTATCCAGCTTGTCCCAGGGGGTCACGGCGAGGATGGTCATCAGCGGCACAGCGTAGAAAAGCGCAATGCGGAAGGGCACAGCATTAATAGCCTTGGGCAGGGTACGTTCGGGGTGCTTGGTCTCAGCCACGGCGGTACCAACAAGCTCAGCACCCACGAAGGCGAAGAGAGCAATCTGGAAGGAACCCAGGAAGCCGGTCACACCCTGGGTGAAGATACCGCTACCGGAGGGGCCGGGGTGGTCCCACAGGTGGGTTACGGAGGCGGTAGTACCGTCGGGGCTGGTGAAGCTGAAGGCAACCATGAGCGCACCAACAATAATGAGGGCGACAATCGCGACGATTTTAATGACTGCGAACCAGAACTCGATCTCACCGAAGTTCTTTACCGAGGGCAGGTTCAGCAGCAACAGCGCCACAATGACGGTCAGCGCCGGAATGAATTTGGGCATGTCAGGTAGCCAGTATTGCACGTAGCCGGTAATCGCGATGACGTCCGCGATACCTGTGACGACCCAGAAGAACCAGTACGACCAGCCGACGAAGAAGCCGGCGCGCAGACCGAGAATGTCGGTAATGAAGTCGGTGAAGGACTTGTACTTGGGGTTGGAGAGCAGAATCTCGCCCATGGCGCGCAGAACAAAGTAGATGACGCTACCGATAATGGCGTACACCAAGACGATGGAGGGGCCGGTCAGGGCGATGGTCTTTGCTGAGCCGAGGAAAAGGCCGGTGCCGATGGCGCCGCCAATAGCGATCAGCTGGATGTGTCGGTAGCTTAGTCCACGCTGAAGCTTGGAGTGCTCAGCTTCGGAGTCCAGGCCGGTGACGGAGTTGTGCTGCATTGGCTGCTGTGTCACGTATTTCTCTTTCCTGCGTCGATTCGCCCTAAATTTCACTCGGGGGCGAGTCCGGGTGGTTGGTATTCGTGCATAATCCTGAACGGCGCGCCAGGAGGCGGTTCCCGCGCTTCCCGAGCCGGCGCGGTGCGCTTGGGCTTGTGGGCTCCGATTTTGCGGGGCTTCCGATTTCTTGCATCGCCGATAAAAGGTTATGCAGAGAATGCATAATTTCAAATTTTACCCCCTCATACCCACACAAGTACAAGGAATACAACATCACCAGATTTTTGAGACGGGGCGATTGAGACGGGGCGAGCCTGTGGCATCTCTCAGCCTCCACCCGAAACACGCCCCGCATCGCCCTTAGATCGCACCCCTTCTCTGCACGCTTCTCCCGGGTTTTCAAAAATATTTAGAAACTTTACACGTAAAACTTTACATAGCGAGAAACCGGGTCTAGAGTAGAAACCGTTCAACAAAACCTAACCAACCAACTACAGAACAGAAGGACACAACAATGGGCAAGTTCTCCAACGCAGCACTACGACTCACCGCTGGCGCACTCATCCTCGACGCAGGCGTCAAGAAGCTCAAGGCAGACGAAGGCACCTACGCCTTCCTGCAGCAGATGGCGGCAACCGGTGTTCCCGCAATCTCCAAGCTGGACGCAGCAACCTTCGGTAAGCTCATCTCCGGCGCAGAAACCGCACTCGGCGCAACCCTGCTGACCCCCTTCATCCCCGCACGTCTGGCGGGCGCAGGCCTGACCGTATTCGCGGCAAACCTGATGACCATGTACTTCCGCAACCCGGACATGCACGACGCAACCTTCCGTCCCACCCAGGACGGCCAGCAGCTCGCAAACAATATCGTGCTGCTCGGCGCGGGTCTGGCACTGCTGGGCTCCAAGAAGTAAGCCCCACACGCTAACTCACTCAGACGACCTCACGAAAGTGCGGCGGGAACAGTATTCGTTCCCGCCGCACTTTTGTCTGCACACTAAATTTCTGTGTTTCTCAGACCGGCATACGCCCGGCTAGTTCAGCATCAAGCCCGGCTAGTTCAGCGTCACGCCAGCCCCGCGCGCCGCGAAACCGCACGGTGCAGCGGCGCTACGCTATTCTTTTAGGTATGTCTACTGAGAACACGCAGCCTAGCCAGGCACCCGAATCCACCGAAGAAAAGGCCAAGAAGCCGGTTCCCGAGGAATTCTTCCGCCAGCCCTACTCCTTCGTCCGCCGCGGCGACCGCCTCACCGCGCGCCGCCAGAAGGCGTGGGACACCTACTCCCCCACCCACGTGCTGGACATCCCGCGTCTGCGCACCGACACCTCCGTCGCACCCGAGGCGACCTTCGACCCGGTCAAGATTTACGGCCGTGAGGCGTACCAGGTCGTAGAGATCGGTTCCGGTCTGGGCGAGGCGATTGTGCACCGCGCAGCTGAGGTGCCCGAGGCGAACTTCCTCGCCGTTGAGGTGTACACCCCCGGCATCGCGGACCTGCTGCTGAAGATGGGCAACGCCGGCGTGGAGAACGTGCGTGTGGCTCAGGCGAACGCACCCGAGCTGCTCGACAACATGCTTGAGGAGAACTCCGTGGACGAGCTGTGGGTGTTCTTCCCGGACCCCTGGCACAAGTCCCGCCACCACAAGCGCCGCCTGGTGTCCCCGGCGTTCGCTGATAAGGTTGCGCGCGTGCTTAAGCCCGGCGGCATTTGGCGTCTGGCGACTGACTGGGAGGAGTACGCCCTGGTCATGCGTGAGGTTCTGGAGGCGCACCCCGACTTTGAGAACGTGAACCCCGGCGCCGGTGCGACCGAGGAGGATCCGCTGGGTGGTTGGGCTCCGCGTTGGGAGGGTCGTACCCTCACCAGCTTTGAGCGTAAGGCTCAGGAGGCGGGCCGCCGCGCGCACGACCTGACCTACCGCCGCAAGTAAGCGAGGCAGCGCTAGTACGCGACTTATACGTTAAGGAGGTGAGGCTCCCCGGTCATTCGGGGAGCCTCACCTCCTTGTGTGTGGGTCCAAGTGCATGCGGGGCGGGGGTCTACCCTCCCTCACGCGTCGTATGACACTAAGACGCACAAGTCTCTATGGGCGGCTAAATGAACTAGAAGCGAGCTAGAACAGCCGAACCGTTTATCCAAGTGTAGCCGGTTTTGCCGGTTTAGCGCGGCTTGCGGTAGAGCACCACCGCCGAGGAACGCTGACGCGCCGCCGGGCGGGTACCGCGGGCAATATGCACCACGTCACCACTGGTACCGGCAGCAAACACGCGCTCCGCCATACCCAGCTTCACCTTCGCATCCTCAACCTGACGCTGCAGCGCCGCAATCTGCTCCTGCTGCTCCTCCACGAGGGACTGCAGCTCAATGATGCGGCGAATACCCTCCAGGGAGACGCCCTCCTGCGAGAGCTGCTGAATCTGCTGCAGACGGTTCACGTCACGTTGCGAGTAGCGGCGCGCCTTACCGGGCGCACGCGACGGCTGAACCAGGCCGATACGGTCGTACTGGCGCAGGGTCTGCGGGTGCATGCCCGCCAGCTCAGCCGCTACAGAAATCACGAAAACCGGCAGGTCCACGCTGTGCAGCGGCTTGCCGCTACGAGACTTGGAAGATGATTCTCGAGATGCCATTGGTTTACTTCGCCTTCTTCAACAGATCCTTACGGGGGTTCTCCTGGGGTGCCAGCTTCACGAACTTGTCGAATGCTTCCTGCGCTTCTGCGCTCAGCTCGGTGGGCAGTACGATTTCGGGGATGACCATCAGGTCGCCGTCGCCGCCCTTTGCTTTGAAGCCGCGGCCCTTGGCGCGCAGTCGGCGGCCGACCTGGCCGGGTGCCAGGCGCAGCTTCACGGTGGATGCGTCAGGCAGGGGCACCTCGATGACGGCGCCGTCGACAGCCTCGGCGAGGGTGACGGGAGCGCGCATAATCAGGTTGTTGCCTTCGCGGGAGTACACGGAGTCATCGGAGACGCGCACGGTGACCTTCAGGTCGCCGCCGTGCAGACCCTTGCCGCGCAGGCGCACCTTCTGACCGTCCTTAATGCCGGCGGGAATGCGCGCCTCGGTGTGGGAGCCGTCCGGCAGGAACACGGTCACGGTCGCGCCGGTATATGCCTGGGCGAGGCTGATGCGGGTGCTGGTGGTGCTTTCCTCGGGGGCCGCGTGCTGTGCGCCGCCGAAGCCACCGCCACCCATGCCGCCGAAGTCGGCGCTGGTGAAGCCTGCGGAGCGTCGGGAGCCGCCCGCGCCGCCACCGAAGAGGCCGCCGAGCAGGTCGTCAATGTTGATGCCCGCGCCGCCGTTGCTGAAGCCGCCGAATGCGTCCGCGCCGGGGTAGCCGGTGTAGCTGCCACCGCCGAAGCCGCCCATGCCTGCGGCACCGTAGCGGCGGATCTGGTCGTACTCTTCGCGCTGCTTCTTGTCGGAGAGCACGTCGTATGCTTCCGAGATTTCCTTGAACTTCTTCTCTGCTGCGGCGTCGCCGGGGTTCAGGTCCGGGTGGTACTTGCGGGAGAGCTTGCGGTACGCCTTCTTGATGTCGTTTTCGCTTGCGTCTTCGCTGACACCCAGTGCCTTGTAGAAGTCGTCAGTTATCCAGTTTTCGCTTGCCATATGTTTGTTTCTCCTCTCGCGGTGATGCGCCGCCCTCCTCGGTTACGGGACGGCTAGCAGGGCACCACGTCTTGTCTTAATGCTCTATATAAAAGTTTAGTCTACTTGACTCAATTTTGGAAGGGGCTAGGCCAAAAAATAGCGCCCCTACAAGCCTCTTGACCGCCGCCACAGCTCACCGAAACCCGCGCTAACACTGGGCATAGTAGCCCAGGCAAGCAACAGGGCGGGCACTCCCCCCACCAGGGAGAGCACCCGCCCGTCGTTAGTTATTCAGCCATTGCTGAGCCGACCACCTTACGGTGCGACAGCCACAGCCACCTGAGCGGTACGAACCACGCGGTCGTTCACGCGGTAGCCGTAACGCAGAACCATGGAGACATAATCCTCAGCCACCTCGTCGGTGGGCTGCTGCAGTACAGCTTCGTGGATGTTCGGGTCGAAGGCGTCGCCTACTTCACCGAAACGCTCCACGCCCTGCTTGCCGAGCAGCTCTTCGAGCTTGGTAGCGATGGAGGCGAAGGGGCCGTCCTGCAGGTCGCCGTGCTTGCGTGCGGCGTCGATGTCGTCGAGCACCGGCAGCAGCGCGGTCACCAGTTCACTGGTTACGAAGCCTCGCAGCTGCTCTTTTTCGCGAGCGGTGCGGTTCTTGAAGTTAGTGAACTCTGCCTGCAGGCGAAGCAGGGAGTCTAGGCGCTCCGCGGCGAGTGCCGCATCCGCAGATTCTGCTTCTACGGCGTCCTGGAGCTCAGCCTCGACGGCTTCCGCAGCTTCCTCGGGGCTTTCGACCGATTCAGCTTCGGGGTGGCCTTCCGCTGCGGGGGCGTTGAATGCCTCCTCCAGCGGGTCGGGGGTGATGTTTTCCTGCTCAGCCATGATTACTTCTTCTCGTCTTCGTCGATAACCTCGGCGTCGACAACGTCCTCGTCAGCGGCGGGCTTGGACTCGGATGCCTCAGCCTGTGCTGCTGCGTAGAGTGCCTCGCCCAGCTTGGATCGGGATGCCTGCAGCTTCTCGAATGCGGACTTCACTGCTGCGTCGTCGTCGCCCTCGAGTGCCTTCTTCAGCTCGTCGACATCGCCCTGGACCTCGGTCTTGACGTTCTCGGGCAGCTTGTCGCCGTTCTCCTTCAGGAGCTTCTCAGTGGTGTATGCGACGGACTCGGCTTCGTTGCGGGTGTCAGCAGCCTCGCGGCGTGCCTTGTCCTGCTCTGCGTGTGCCTCTGCGTCCTTGACCATGCGGTCGATGTCGTCCTTGGAGAGGGAGGTACCGCCGGTGATGGTCATGGACTGCTCAACGCCGGTGCCCTTGTCCTTTGCGGAGACGTGGACGATGCCGTTTGCGTCGATGTCGAAGGTGACCTCAATCTGGGGCACGCCACGGGGTGCGGGGGCGATGCCGGTCAGCTCGAAGGTACCCAGGTTCTTGTTGTCGCGAGTGAACTCACGCTCACCCTGGAAGACCTGAATGGTCACGGAGGGCTGGTTGTCTTCTGCGGTGGTGAAGGTCTCGGAACGCTTGGTCGGGATTGCGGTGTTGCGCTCGATCAGCTTGGTCATCACGCCGCCCTTGGTCTCGATACCGAGGGAGAGGGGGGTGACGTCGATCAGCAGAACGTCCTTGCGGTCGCCCTTCAGAACGCCTGCCTGCAGTGCTGCACCCATTGCCACAACCTCGTCGGGGTTCACGCCCTTGTTGGGCTCGCGGCCGGTGAGCTCCTTGACGAGCTCAGCGACGGCGGGCATACGGGTGGAGCCACCGACCAGGATGACCTCAGAAATCTCGGAGATGGACACGCCAGCTTCCTTGATTACGTCGAGCACGGGCTTCTTGGTGCGCTCGAGCAGGTCGCGGGTCAGTTCCTCGAACTTTGCGCGGGTCAGCTTCTCATCCAGGTGGATGGGGCCCTCGGGGGTCACGGACAGGTACTGCAGGGAGATGTTGGTGCTAGAAGCGCTGGACAGCTCCTTCTTAGCCTGCTCAGCTGCCTCCTGCAGACGCTGCAGAGCGATCTTGTCCTTGGACAGGTCTGCGCCGGTGTTTGCCTTCACCTGTGCGAGCAGCCACTCAACGATGCGCTGGTCCCAGTCGTCACCACCGAGGCGGTTGTCACCGCTGGTTGCGCGAACCTGGATGGTGGAGAAGCCGTCGTCGTCCTTGCCGACTTCCAGCAGGGAGACGTCGAAGGTACCGCCACCGAGGTCGAAGACCAGGATGAGCTCGTCTTCCTTACCCTTGTCCAGGCCGTATGCCAGTGCTGCGGCGGTGGGCTCGTTGACGATACGCAGGACGTTCAGGCCTGCGATCTCGCCGGCTTCCTTGGTTGCCTGACGCTCAGCGTCGTTAAAGTATGCGGGAACGGTAATGACGGCGTCGGTGACCTTGTCGTTCAGGAATGCCTCTGCGTCACCCTTCAGCTTCATGAGGATACGAGCGGAGATTTCCTGCGGGGTGTACTTCTTGCCGTCGATCTCGGTGGTCCAGTCGGTGCCCATGTGGCGCTTGACGGAGGAGATGGTGCGGTCGACGTTGGTCACTGCCTGACGCTTTGCGACGCTACCGACCAGAACCTCGCCGTCCTTGGAGAATGCGACGACGGAGGGGGTGGTGCGGGTGCCCTCTGCGTTAGCGATGACGACCGGGTCGCCACCTTCCAGTGCTGCTACGACCGAGTTGGTGGTACCGAGGTCAATACCTACTGCACGTGCCATATGTTTATTCACTCCTTATGTGTTAGTGCCCCGCTTCTTCTAACGCGAGGCGGGATAGTTTGAAAGTTGTGGAGGCGGTCGGTGCTGCGCGTGCCGCCCCGTGTGGGGTGGTCTGCGCGGCTTCCTTGAGCCTCATGTACTCAAGTATGCACCCTCTCAGAGGGCGTGTCAATAGGGTTGAGCGAACTTTACTCAACTTTTTTTCGTGGAGGCGTGTGAGGGGCGGGTTTTTCGGGGTTCCGGAGGGGTGTTTTGCGGCTGATTTTGGGGTGGCGGCGCGGCGCGGATGGGCGGTTTTACCGCGGAATTCCGCGGTTTTTAGTCTGGGTGAGGGCGCGGCGCGGCGATTCAGCGCACGGCGGACTGTGCCGGGGTGGTTGGGCGAAAAAATTTTTAAAAAAGGGGCGGAAAACTGAAAATTGGGGTATGAGAGGCACCAAGAGACTCCTATATAGGAGGTGCGGAGCGATTTTTGAGCCAGGAAGCTAGACCTCTAGCAGCGTTGCTAGAGGTACGCTTCGTGCAGGTACCCCAACTACGAGCGCCCGCCGTGAGGCATTCAGAGCGAGATATCAAAGAATCACTCCTATATATGGAGAACCAATCTGCAAACTCTTTCGCTCTCCCGACGAGGGCATCTCCGCTTGTCCGACCCGTAATTCTCTAACCTTCACCTGTGGCTTGAGGCTACCCACCTGCCGTATGCTGGTTACGCCCCCATCCTCTCGAAGCAGACAGGAGACTCCGATGCAAGAGCAAAGTAGCCCCGCGCATACTGGCAGTCGTGGACTTACCAGTGCACCCACAAGCAGAACCTCCAAATATAAATCAATGAAAATACCGGGTTGGATTTTTGCCATCGCTCTAATCCTCCATGGCCTAATATCAATATTTCAAAATTCACTAAAAAATGCACCATTTCCATTTGAATATGAATTCTTAAACATATTAACATTCTCCATCCTTTCGGTAATTTTTATAATATATATGCTAATTCTCTGGAATAATTCAAAATCAAAATCTGAAAATTTTATAGAATACCTGCTTAAAGATTTAAAATATCTTACTTTCCCAGCGGGATTCATTTTTGCCTCATTATCGATACTGAATCTAAAATTTATTAATGATTATGTCGGGTTTATCTCTGCATCTCTCGGAATCTTCGGAGTCATGCAGAAACCATCAAATAACCACATATCCATTGTCCAGAACATCTCTTCTGACGCCCAATCTCAGCGCCATGAACGAACCAGGCTTCTTGTGGATAATTTAAGAAGCGAAAATTATTATTCAAAAATTAACGCCATCCACGGCCTTGCATCTATTGCAGACGAGTGGCTCAGTGACTCCGATATCCCCGAAGAGCAGGCTCACAAAAATGGGCAAAATATTATAAATATTTTATGCGAGTATGTTCGTTCACCTTTCCCTTTGGCGCAAAAAGCAATAATTCTCAGCACTGACACACCTCCTACTGACTACGCAGGAGACTTCTTCACAGACCAGGCAACCTTTCGCGAAGAACAGGAAGTACGCCGAAGCATTTTTGATGAGATAAGCGTCCGTCTTCACCCCCTTGATGAGAAAGAAAAACGAGATTACACATCATGGCATGTGTTTGAATTTAACTTTAGTAAATCAACCATTTTCTACCCTCTTAACAGGCTAAGGTTTTTCAATCCAAATTTTCGCAATTCAAAATTTTTTGGGCTAGCAGATTTTAGTTTTTCAGACTTCCAAGGAATTCCAATATTTGCAGATACTCATTATTTTGGAGACGCTTCCTTCTCATGCGCATACTTCCAGGGGACAGCTCTTTTCAGTGATTCGTGTTTTGAAAAAGAATTAAATTTTCAGGCAACGACGCTTAAGGCAGGCGCAATATTCGAAAGTTCAATTTTCAAAGGATCCACTATAATCACGCCAGTTCTACAAGATGGCCAAGTTTTCTTTGAAGGCGCTATTTTCAATTGTTCCTCCGTGCATAATTTTCTTAATTTAAACCATCCTGATATGTCCAAAATAGATGTCAAATCTGTAACTCTCGTGGGTAAAAGAAGATACAAACGGTTTGAGGCGAAGATTCCTGTGAATTCCCGTCTTTACGATCCTGATTCATGGGATGAGAAAAAACAGGAATATACCCGAGTCAGCAACCCTGCAGAGTAACACCAAATATTGGCCTTATAAAGAAGAAGCCCCGTCTGCACATATCGTGCAGGCGGGGCCTCTCTTTGCCCAGCGCGAGCGCGCAAGGGTGGGGCTCTCCCCTATGCTGGATATAAGCCAGCACCGGAGCAGGAAGGGCACACCGCCATGAACCTCAACAAACTCTTAACTGCGCTACGGCAACGCAAAAACACCTCGGCCCACATCCAGCAGAGGCAGGCCAGGCGGCGCAAACGCTACACGCACGCTCTCGAACAATTCCTCGACGGACAACCCGCCGTACGCCTCGGCGCGGTATTCACGCTCGTAAACCTCGCGGACGGATGGCTCACTGACACCTCCCTCCCCACGCAAGTACGCCGCGAAGAAGCCCAGACCATTATCGACGCGCTGACCGGATGCATCCGCACGCCCTACCCCCTCGCACAAAAACGGCAGACCCTAGAAGCAGACGAAGCCCCCGAAGGGTACGAAGGTGACTTTACGCACGAGCAGGAGGCGCTCCGCGAAGAGCAGCTAGTGCGCCGCACGGTCTTCATGGAGTTCAGCCGCCGCCTCGGCGCCGTCGCCGAGAACAACAAGACTGGCAACGAGGAAAACCAGCACGCTGTACCGCCAATATCGCCGACATGGGCTGATCTGTGCTTCGACTTTGGCGGCGCACCCATCTTCTACCCGCTACAACAGCTGCACTTTCAGAACGCTGACTTCGCCTCCGCAACCTTCTACGGCCCGGCAGATTTCAGCGGCGCAACCTTCCACGGTGACACCAGCTTCTCCGCGGCACAGTTCACCGCTGACGCATCCTTCAACAGCGCGAACTTCAACGACTGGGTGGGCTTCAGCGCCGCACACTTCGCGGGCGCGGCAGAGTTCAGCGGGGCACGCTTTGCAGACGCGGCAAGCTTCGCGACCGTAACCTTCACCGGCGAGGCTGACTTCTCAGACGCGGTCTTCTCGGCTGCGGCTGACTTCGCGGTATCCGCCTTCAAATCCGATGCCAACTTCTCGCGCTTGAACACCGCAGGCATAGCCAGCTTCGCGGCGGTCACCTTCGACGGAAAGGCAGTATTCACCGCCTCCACGTTCCACGATGAAGCGCACTTCGCCGCGTCGGTCTTCAACCGTCCGGCGGTGTTCTCCAAGTCGCTGTTCGGCGGGGTCGCGCGCTTTGCCGGTGTAGTCACCAAGCAGTCCGCAATGTTCAGCAACGTACGCTTTGCGAGCGCGGCGGACTTTAGCGGGGCGTCCTTCACGCAGTACGAGGATTTTGGTGGGGCGCGATTCGACGGCGACGCCACGTTCAGCCGGTCGTCATTTATTGCGCTGCCGAGAACCAGCTATGAGATGGATTTCCCGCAGTACGCGAACTTCGGTAACGCGATCTTCACGCAGGATGCCGACTTTAGCAAGGCGACATTCACGGCGTGTGTCGGCTTCGGTGGGGTGACGTTCGCGCGGGCGGTGAGCTTCAACGGGGCGAGCTTTGAGGGCGCCTACTTCGCGAATGCAACGTTCGGTCGGGACGCGGACTTTACCTGTTCGACGTTCAACCATAGTGCGAGCTTCGACAATGCAACCTTCAACGCTAATGCGGAGTTCCACGAGGCTTCTTTTAGAGGGCACGCGGACTTCCACGACGCGGCGTTTGCGGCAGATATTCGGTTTAGTGACGCAGCCTTTAGTGGAAACGCGGGGTTCTGCAGGGCGTCTTTCGGCGGTAATGCGAGCTTCTTCAGGACGGATTTTACGGGGGCTACAGAGTTCCGTGAGGCGGTCTTTGAGGGGTATGCCGGGTTCAGCACGGCGGCTTTCAGCACTGATGCCAACTTCAGCGGAGTTGTATTTGAGCAGCTTGCTTGGTTCGCTGATGCGGTCTTCGAGGCAGGCACGGAGTTCGCTGGGGCAACCTTTATGGGCGTTGCAGATTTCTGCAATGTGTCTTTCGTGAAGAGCCCGCCGCTCTTCGCAGCTGAAAATGCTGACTCGGGTGAAATGTGCCGGGCACGGTTCGCTGTGTTGCCTGCCGGTTCGGATTCTGCCGGTCAGGAGGCGCATAACTTCGCGGTTTACGAGGGCAGCCAGCCTATTCCGCTGGGCACAGCTGTTCTGAACGGCGTGGGCTACCGTATCCCGGTCGGGGCGGTGCTCTTCAATCTGGCGTCTTGGGATGCACGGCAGAAGGAGTACACGCGCATGAGTGAGCCTGCGCAGTAATTACACGAAGGCCCCGCCGCATTGAATATGTGGCGGGGCCTCTGTGTATGACCGATAGAAGCACAGGTCAGACAATTTTGCACTATGCTGAGAGGTAACTCTATTCCTTTCACCGAAGATAGGAGATTGTCTTGACGAACAAAGATAACTCACCCAAGAGAATTCGTTTCTATAACAGCCTTTTTTTCTGGGTACTTGTAGTCCTTGGAACGTTAGGAGGGCTTCTAGCTCTCACAGTTCCTTTGTGGAAGTCCTGGACTTGCGTTCCGTTCCTCGGTTCACTTATCCCCGCAGATTCGAAGGATTACCCGGAACCGAGAATAATTGCGGATCTTCGTCTACACGTTCTCTACATAACTGGTGGTATCATCGCCATCTTGACTCTTCTACAGACTGATTGGAAGAACCAGGTTGACCGTCGCAAGGTCGAGGATGACATCCAGAAGAATAAGAATGACCACATCCGCCAGGTACACGCAGAACGCCGCAGCCGCTACACAATCGCAGTTGGACAGTTATCTGATGAGAAAGCAACCGTTCGCTTGGGAGGTGTCTACACGCTTGTTGGACTTGTCGATGAGTGGGTTGCTGACAATACCCTCGACCCAAAAGAACAACAAAAAGAGGGGCAAATTATTATCAATAACCTTTGCGCCTATATTCGTTCACCCTTCTCTCTTGCAGAAAAGCGTGAGCTCCTCGAATCTAAAAAACGCCCAAGAAGGTTTAAAGGCGACTTTATTGCTGATTCTTTAAAGCTTCGCGAAGAGCAGAATCTTCGGGTAACAATTTTCAGAGAAATGAGTGTCCGAGTCGCCAATAATATCAAAGAAGAAAATTCCACGTCAGAAATCTGGCGCAAATTTGTTTTTAATTTTAGTGAGTCACAGATATTTTACCCGCTCCTCAATATGAGTTTTCACAACGCCTCTTTTTTTAAATCCGACTTCTATGGTGATGCCGATTTTTCTATGTCAATTTTCTACAACTCTGTAAACTTTAGTTACTCACACTTTCACGGAAGGGTTATATTTTTAGAATCGCAATTCCTCGATAAATCAAGATTTATCGATGTAACCCTCGACAAAGAACCAGTATTTCACATTAAGAGGGCAAACACTTCCCCCAAACCAAAAACACCAAATGAATACATATATATGTCCACTTTCTTTAGCTATAATTCATCGCACATATTCAGTGTAGAGAATTCCAGTCGATTCAATTTTAATATAGGGAAAGCCTGCATGCCATTAAACAACAAAGACCATAGGGCCGCACGCAAGGAGTTGAATATACCCGTAGGATCTTGCCTTATTGACCCAGAATCTGATTGGGATGAAAAAACGCAAAGATACACTTACACTAGCCTACCAGCCAAATAGTTCACTCTATAATATTAATTACATTACCCCCAATACTAACAAATTAGCAATATTATCTAATAAAATATTAAAAATAAAACATATTAATACGGCAACAATTCTTGATCCCATAACATAGGAGATAAATACATGCTTCTTGATGCTAGCAATGCCTGGATATGGCTACTAGGATGCATTATCCTAGTTGCATTATTCCTAGCTCTTTCTCATACCCCCTGTGCAAAGCAGAAAGTACCAGTCTTCTACAGCTGGATTGGGGCAATTGCGGCCTTCGGTGGTGCCCTAGCTATCATTCTTCCAGTTGCGCTTAATTCAGGTTTCGGCCCGATGGATGATGGTCGAGTCCTTCGCCAACTTATCCTCTATACCACAGGCGGTGTTCTTGGTGTTGTCACTCTTGGCGAGACTCACAGAAAGAACAACATTGAAAAGGAGAAGAATAAAAATGACCACATCCGCCAGGTACATGCAGAACGTCGCAGCCGCTATGCTAAGGCCGTTGAGCAATTAGCTGATGAGAAAGCAACCCTCCGCCTGGGTGGTATCTATACTCTCATTGGCCTTATCGACGAGTGGATAGCTGACTCTGATATGACTGAATTTCAGAAGCAAAAAGAAGGGCAAGTCATTATTAACAGCCTTTGCACCTATATCCGTTCACCTTTTCCGCTTGCACGTAAGCGAACTACCCTTGAGTCCTTTGCCTCACCAAAAGATTATGAAGGAGATTTTGAACAAGATAGAACAAAGTTGCGCGATGAACGCGAAATTCGCCGCGCATTTTTCGAAGAGATTAGCAATCGCTTAAAAACCATCAATAAAGATTATGAATTCAAAATTTGGAATTCTTTCACACTCAACCTTAGTGGATCAGATATATTTTATCCACTTAATCGTACAACATTCCCTAAGGTCAATTTTTGCTATTCTAATTTTTATGGATACGCCAACTTTGCAGAATCTATATTTAATCTTGAAGTAGATTTTTCAAATTCCAGGTTTGAGGGAGCAGTAGATTTCTCCAACACACATTTTAAAAACAACTCAAAATTTTCCGGATCCACCTTCATTCAACAGGTAAGGTTTATCGGCACTCATTTTTACAAGACCAGTAAGTTTACGCTCTCCAAAGTTGAAGAGATGAGTAATTCTATAGAATGGATACTACAGGGGCCAGGAGCTGAAGTCAGAACAACTTTTGTAGGAGATGCAGATTTTTCTAAATCGACTTTTGATGGAGCGTCTGATTTTTCGGGATCACATTTCATGAAGAAAGTAAACTTCAGCTCCGCAACATTTACAGATGTGACCTTTAGAGAGGCAATTTTTAGAGGTGGGTCTCTATTCCATAAATCTACCTTTAATAAAAAAGTCTCATTTTATAAATCAACATTTGTCAATATGGCAGATTTTTTAAATGCACATTTTATAAAAGGGGTGAGTTTTGAAAAATCGGAGTTTGGGTTCCCAAATGAACCCGATGTAAATTTCAAATTTGATGCCTCATACTTTGGCGGAAATTCAGAATTTGACGGCTGCCTTTTCCATGGTGGAGCTATTTTCTATGGAGCAACATTTACAAATATAACGAGCTTTCACAAAGCACGTTTTTTCAATGAAGTTGATTTTTATAACGCTAAAGCTACATCTCAGCGCAATACCAAGAAGGACATGACGAGTGATGCAAAGATACTATTTTCACAAGCTTCTTTTCGGTACCCCGCCATACACGATTTCAAGGTTGCTAAAGACAGCCCAACTCTCATTGATATGGGAGTTGTAGATTTCACTCTCTTTGATGGCACAACCATTCTTCGCTCTATCCCAGTTGGTTCTTACCTCTTTGAGTTCAGTCCGCCGGACGAAGAGAACAAGAGAGACATCAATGTGAGTGACTCTTCAGAACCAGCTGAAGGTTCTGAATAATTTGTGTATCAAGGCCCCGCCAGCCCCACGCTGGCGGGGCCTTCGCTTATGGCCTATGGAAGTCTCTGCCAGGTAGCTTGTGCACTATGCTGAAAGGTGACCGTTCCTCTCAAAGGAGATAGAGATAGGGATATGACTAAACCGATTAAAGATTCCCAAAAGCCCCAACGGGAGCCCAGCTGGTGGAGTAAGTACTGGTTTTATACAGTCCTCATTGTGTTAGCCGTGGTTGGGGTTCCCATCGCTTTTTTCGTTCCCCCGCTAATCCCTGGGCTCATCAATGATGGCAATAGCATTGTGTCCGTTCGTCAGGGTATCCTCGCAGTTTTAGCAGGAGCCCTCACTATGCTCACGCTCTCGGAAACCCACCGCAAAAATACTCAGGAGAAGAACAAGAACGAACGCGACCATATCCGCCAGGTTCATGCAGAGCGCCGTAGTCGTTACACCAAAGCGGTCGAGCAGCTAGCTAACGAGAAAGCGGCTGTCCGCTTGGGCGGTATCTATACCCTCGTGGGTTTGGTCGATGAGTGGCTTGCAGACGATAGCCTCGCCGAAGATAAACAGCAGGAAGAAGGGCAGGTTATTATCAATAATCTCTGCTCTTACATTCGTTCGCCTTTCCCCTTGGCAGAGGAAATTGAAGAATACGAAGCCCGCAAAGCACTAGAAAATCTCCAGAAAACAGAATCCGAGAAACTCAGCGAAGGAAAGTCTTCACGACTCCAGGTCCTGCTTAAGCGTTTCGAAGATTCTGATGAATACGAAAAACCTGAAGACATCACCGCAGACTATGCAAAGTTCCACGAAGAACAGGACGTACGCCGCACTATCTTCGTCGAGATGAGCAAGCGCAGTAGTATCTTCACCAAGAATGATAAGGGTGCAATAATAGAAACCGTTCCAGGAATCTGGAGTGACTTTGATTTCGATTTCAGCCGAGCTCCCATTTTCTATCCTCTCAACGCCGTCACGATTGAGAAAGGTAATTTTTCTTCTGCCAAGTTCTACAGCAACGCAGACTTCAGCGGGACCACCTTCACCCAAACCGCGAACTTCAGCTGGGCGACCTTCACCCAAAACGCGAACTTCCGCAGGGCGACCTTCACCCAAAACGCAGACTTCAGTGAGGCGACCTTCACCCAAAACGCACACTTCGGCAGGGTGACCTTCACCCAAACCGCGAACTTCAGCGGGGCGACCTTCACCCAAGACGCATACTTCAGCGGGGCGACCTTCCCCCAAACCGCAGACTTCAGCAGGGCGAAATTCACCCAAAACGCGCGCTTCAGCTGGGCGAAATTCACCCAAAACGCGCGCTTCAGCGAGGCGACCTTCACCCAGACCGCGTACTTCCACCAGGTAAAATTCACCGAAACCGCAGACTTCAGTAAGGCGACCTTCACCCAAAACGCGTACTTCAGCTGGGTGACCTTCACCCAAAACGCAGACTTCAGTAAGGCGACCTTCGCCCAAACCGCGCACTTCACCAGGGCGATCTTCACCCAAACCGCGGACTTCGGCGAAGCAACGTTTAAAGAGATCTCGCCAAAATTTGTGGATAATAACGAAGGTTCTGATATAACATTCAGAGCACGATTTGCTGTACTGTCGGATAATCAAGGAGAACACGAATTCACAGTTCGTGAGGGTAGTAAACTTATTGAGCCTGGAAAGGCTACGCTTCGTGGTAAACCGTTTATTATCCCGGTTGGCACGGTGCTCTTCGACTGGGATGATGAGCTACAGGGCTACATCACTAGTGCGCCTGCAGAGCCGCTAGATAACTCCAGCACTGGAGAAGAAAACATAACCGAATAGCATTCACCTCTAAAAGGCTCCGCCGACCCCTTGTCGGCGGGGCCTTTTCACACCCTCCGCGAGCGCATCCGCCCCTCACAGCACCGCCCAAAGCACCGCCCCAATTACCCGCCGTGCCCAACCACCCTCTACCCCACCGATACACTAGAACCATGTACCGAATCATGACTGTCTGCACCGGCAACATCTGCCGCTCCCCCGTCGGCGAATACCTTATCCGCCAGCACGCCCAAGAAGCCGGCGTGCCCGTCACCGTCACCTCCAGCGGCATCAGCAACGAAGAAGAAGGCAACCGCATCGACCCGCGCGCCGCCGCGCAGCTCACCGCCCGCGGTATCGACCCGTCCGCGCACCGCGCCAGCGTCTTCACCGTCGAGGACTTCGACCGCAACGACCTCATCCTCGCAATGGACGCACCCCACTACCTGCGCCTCAAAGCCCTCGCCCGCAACGACGACGACAAAGCCAAGATCCGCATGATGCGCAGCTTCGACCCGAAGGTCACCACCACCCACCTGGACCAGCTCGGCATCTACGACCCCTGGTACGGTAGCGAACGCGACTTCGTGTACACCACCGGCCTCATTGACGCCGCTGCACGCGGCCTCATCGACCACCTCAAGCAGGAAGGCGACGCGCAGTGAGTCAGCGTATTCCCCTGAACCAGAACCGCCACGTCACCGGCACCACCGAAATCCTGGAACTCTGCAAAGACATGCTGCGCCTGGAGCACGGCATCGGCAACGACTTTGACATGGACACCGCCGAATTCACCGAATTCCGTGCCCAGTTCCTCGCCGACTTCGCGCAGATCCCGCTGATTATCGGCATTGACGGCCGCAGCGGCACCGGCAAAACCAGCCTCGCCGCGCAGCTTGAGCAGGAGCTCACCGCCGCCGGGCACAGCGTGCACGTGCTGCACCTGGACGACTTCTACCCCGGCTGGGACGGCCTCTTCGACGGCGTGGAGGCGTGGGACGGGCTGTCCGTGCAGCTGACCGAAGGTATTGCCGGAACCTACACCCCGTGGGATTGGGAGGCGGGCGCCCCCGGTGAGGTGCGCACCGTCGACCCGGCGGCTACGCAGGTCATCATCTGTGAGGGTGTCGGCGCGATTGCTGGCGCCTGCGAGGTGCGTATCCTCGCAACCGCCCCGGACGAGGTGCGTTACGAACGGGCTATGGCTCGTGACGGTGACACGTTCCGCCCGCACTGGGAACGCTGGGCGGCGCAGGAGGAGGCGCTGCTCGCCGAAATCCCGGAGGACTACGCGACCGTGGACTTCATCTACGACAGCGCGGCGCAGTAACAGCTGCCTACAAGACAGTAGGGCCCAATGCTTCGTGTATCTCGAGGCATTGGGCCCTACGGCTATTTAGAGGCAGTTTTATTCAGGCGCTGTTTTATTCGGGCATGGGAGCCGGGCTAGCGGATTCCATGCGGTCCTTATCCCAGTAGGTTGAGGTACTGCTCGGCGCGTGCGTGGAGGCAGCGCCGTCTTTTTCGTTACCCGGGTTGTTGTTAGAAAGCACAGCAAGGATTACAAGCAAGACACAAACTATAAGCAGCAGGATGCATAGCAAATATTTGTAATAGTGGTTGCGCATCTGAGGGGCCCTCCGGTCATATCGCGTGGTATGACCAACGTAAGTTATGCGGTCGCCCCGAGCAATGCTTCTCAAGAATATTTCTCAAATATTTCTTCAGTACTGGGAGCTGAGCGGCAGGCTAAGCCAAGCCGCTCAAGGGGCGGTGTTATCCGTAAGCGACATCAGGGTGTCCGAAGCGAAGCGAGGACGGGTGCCCCTGTAGGAGCGTGGATAACACCGTCCCTTTGCTGTACCTGCGCAGGTGAGCGCCGCCTTCCAAGCCAGCCAGAAGGCTGAGCACGAAGGAACCAAGCGGAGCCCTCCCAACCCAGCTCAAAAAAATATCAAACATTTAACTTACGAAGCCACGCCCAATTCTGCTACCGTGAACAAGTTGTGCTTCCAGCTTGCGCAAGCTCACCCCCGGATCCGGTACCGCCGCATCCACGTCTTGTAGAGCCGCAGGCGCCGTTGCACGCGCATCACACAGAAAGAAAAACTAAGACTAATGTCTTCGAAGTCGGTTAAGACCTCCTTCGGGCTATCGCCCCTTTTCATTGTTGTTCTGGCGCTGTTGACCGCTATCGCGCCGCTCGCTACGGACATGTACCTGGCGGCGCTGCCCGCAGTCGCTGAGAACCTGAACACCACCAGCACGAACGCCTCCCTGACGTTGAGTGCGTTCATGGTGGGTATGGCGCTCGGCCAGCTGGTCGTGGGCCCGCTATCGGATAAGACGGGCCGCCGCAAGCCGCTGCTGATCGGTGCGGTGATCTGTTTCATTGCGACGGCGGCGTGTGGTTTCGCGCCAAATATTGAGCTGCTGATTTTTGCGCGTTTCATGATGGGCTTCACCGGTTCGATTGGTGCGGTGCTGGCGCGTTCTATCGTGGCTGATACGACTGAGGGCCTGGCGACCGCTAAGCTCATGGGCGTCATGATGATGATTAACGGCTTCGCGCCGGTGCTTGCGCCGCTGTTTGGCGGCTGGGTGCTGTCGTGGGGTAGTTGGCGCGATATTTTCCATGTGCTCGGCGTGATTACCGCGATCATGATGCTCGGCGTGATCTTCGTGATTAAGGAGACCCTGCCGGTGGAGGAACGCTACCAGGGCACTGCCCTGAGCGTGTACTCGGAGCTGCCGAAGGTCTTCAAGATTCGCCGCTACCTGGGTTTTATGCTGACGATGTGCTTCGCGTTTGGTGCGCTGTTCTCGTACATTTCTGGTTCGACGTTTGTGCTACAGAAGATTCTGGGCCTGTCCGAAACCCAGTTCACGATTGTGTTCGGTGTGAACTCGCTGGGCATTGTGCTGTTCAGCGCGATTGCAACCAAGCTGGTTGGACGCGTGGCGCAGCGCCGCATTGTGAATGTCGGCGTGGTGAGCCTGCTGGTGGTGTCTTCGCTGCTGTTGGTTAGCTTCCTTGTCGGTATTTCGCTGGTGCCGACGCTGGTTCTGCTGTTCCTGCTGACCAGCTCGTGCGGCCTGATTTTTGGTAATGCTTCGGCGTTGGCGTTGAACGAGGCGCGCCACATGGCGGGTAGTGCGTCGGCGGTGATGGGTACGGTTCAGGCGATGCTGGGTGCGTTGGCGGCGCCGCTGGTGTCGTTTGCCGGTGAGCATGAGTACCTGCCGATGGGCTTCTCCATTTTTGGTTTCGCGGTCCTGACGGCGCTGGTGCTGTGGACTACGCCGCGTAAGGATTCGGACTACTCGGCGGACGGCAAGAGCCATGAGGCTCCGGCGGCGGGCCACTAGCCTGTTGTTGATTTTTGTGTAGCTAAAGCCCCGGATGGGCAACCTGCTGAGGGTTGCGCATCCGGGGCTTTGCTGTATTTGCTGTAGCAGTTAGGGAGGCGCTTGTACTCTTCCTTCGCTCCTACAGGGGCACCCGCCCTCGCTTCGCTTCGGGCACCCTGATGTCGCTTCAGGAAGGTACACGCACCTCCTGCCCTTGACCGTAGACAGCACAAAGGGACGGTATTATCCTCGCTCGGATAATACCGTCCCTTTGTGTACGCGTTTAGCTCTGCTGCGCCAGGTAGTTCAACAGCGTCGCGGTCAGCTCCGGGTCATGCGCCAGCGCCGTACCGTTCAGGTGAGTCACCGGCGCAATCAGACGCACCGACGACGCCAACCACACGCCGTCCGACTCGAATAAATCCTGCGGGTAGAGCGGTCCGAAGCCCAGCTCCCAACCGGCCTGGCGTGCCGCCTCGAACACCGCGCCCTGCGTGGTACCGGGCAGGATGCCGTGGCTCGGCTCGGGCGTGTACAGCACCTTCTTGCCGTCCTCAATCTTGGCAACCAGCACCGAAGAAGTAGCACCCTCCAGCACGCGACGCTCGTCAGTGATGAAGATAGCGTCATCTGCGCCGCGCTCCTGCACGTACCGCAGAACCGCCATGTTCACCGCGTAGGAGAGGGTCTTCGCGCCCGCCAGAAGCCACGGGTAGGCGCTGTTGTCCATCGGCTCGTGGCCGCGCGGCAGCAGCATCGCCTTCACGCCCTCGGTACGGCGCTTCACGATGGAGGCGGGCACCGGCGACGCCATAATCAGCGTGTACGGGCCCGGCTGCATGGAGGTCACCGCCTGGGTGGGGCCGCGCGAAATAATGATCTTCACGATGTGCTCTTCACCCAGCGCAGTCTCCGCACCGGCGGTCGCCTCACGCATGAGGCGCTCCACCGCCGAACGCAGAATCTCGGGTTCCGGGTCGGGCAGATCCAGCATGCGCGCCGACGACTCGAGGCGGGACAGGTGCATGCCGAGCTTACGCACGCGACGGTTGACGGACAGCATGGTCTCGAAGACGCCGTCGCCGCGGGTGAAGCCCTGATCATCAACGCTGATGAGGGGCACGGACGGGTCGACAAAGATGCCCTGCGGGTTCTGCTCGTTCAGAAGAATTACGGTACTAGACATAGTTTTATTGTACGTTCGCGGTTGCTTCCTGAAGAGGCTCGAAGGGTGCCGCGTTTTCCGGAAGCGCCCTCAGGGTGTCAGCCCGGACGCTCTCCGCAGCGAAGCAAGGAGAAAGCGGAGCGTCCGGGTGACGGGTGCCCCTGCGTAGGCGCGGAGGAAATATGCGGCACCCGCTTCCCCTGTAGGAACGAGGGCGAATACCGTCTCCCAAGCGGAGTCACGAAAGCGAAACTAGAAACGGAACGAACTAGCCCCAGAGGAACTGAATCGTACCCGCCGCAATAGACGCACCGTACGCAACAGCAATGATGACGGCGGCAGCAATGCTCACGTGCACGTCACGCGGCGAATAGGAGGGTACGCGAGCCCAGGTGCGTTCGCCTGCGCCGAAGCCGCGCGCCTCCATGGTGATGGCTAGGCGGGAGCCGCGGCGGATAGCCTGCACGAGCAGGGCGAAGCTTTGCCCGCCGAAGGTTTGGGCGCGTCCGGCGAGGGATTGGCCTGCGCCGAGTCCGCGGGCGCGTCGTGCTTGGCCGAGGGCGTTCCATTCGGCGAAGAGGATGCCGACGAGGCGGAGTGCGGCGACGGTGGCGAGCACGAATCGGGAGGGTAGTTTGAAGGTTTGTGCGAGGGAGTCGCCGAGGTCGGTGGGGTCGGTGGTGAGTACGAATGCGAGGGTGGGTAGGACCATGGCGAGGGAACGGATCATCATGGCTGCGCCGACGGCGGCGGAGTCGGTGGTGATGCTGTTGAAGCCGAGGTCGAGGATGGTGGTGCCGCTTTTGGCGCTGAGCATGGCGACGGACCAGCCGGTGGTGATGACGGCGATGAGGATGGGCCAGAAGCGGGTGAGGACGTTGACGGGGCGGAAGCCGACGAGGATGAATCCGAGCAGTTCGAGGGCGAAGAGGATTCCGGAGGTGAGGGGGTCGCGTACGATGAGTGCGGCGATGATGAGGGTGAAGGAGACGATGAGTTTTACGCCGGCGTTGAGGTTGCTGAAGTAGCTGGTTCGGTCGATGGTGCCGAAGAAGTCGGTGTTCATGCGTTCTCCTTTCCGGGGGTGGTGAGGGCTTCGGAGGGTTCTAGGGCGGGTAGGGTGATGTGGTTGCCACCGAGTGCGGCGGTGTAGTCTTCGTCGTGGGTGATGGAGATGACGGCGGTGCCGCCTGCGAGGAGTTCGCGGATGAGGTCGACGAGTTCGGCCCAGGTTCGTGCGTCTTGGCCGAAGGTGGGTTCGTCCAGGATGAGGATTTTCGGTGCGGTGGCGAGCGCGGAGGCTACGGAGAGCCTGCGTTTTTCGCCGCCGGAGAGGGTGAAGGGGTTGGCGTCGAGTAGGTGGGTGAGGCGCAGGCGGGCCGCGAGTTCGTTGGTGCGTGCGGTGAGGTCGTCTTCGTTGAGGGGTTCGCGGGTAAGTGCGGCGAGTCGGCGGGGGCCGAGTTCGAGTTCTTCGCGTACGGTGCCGCGGATGAATTGGTATTCGGGTTCTTGGAAGACGTAGCCGATGCGGCTGAGCATTTGGGCGGGGGTCCAGGTGGGCACGTCCCAGTGTGCGGGCTCGCCGCCGTGGTCGCCGCCGTGATTGCGCAGCGCGTCGGTGGCGGTGAGGGTGCCGTCGGGCGCGGTGAGGAGCCCCGCGAGGGTGAGGGCTAGGGTTGATTTGCCGGCGCCGTTGGGGCCGAGCACGCTGAGGTGTTCGCCGGCGCGCAGGGTGAGGTTGATGCCGCCGCGCAGTACGGGCAGGTCGATGGGTGCGGGTGCGGGGGTGTCGCCGAGGCGTTTGATGGTGCGTCGGCGTGCGCGGCGTTGTTTGGGGGTGGGTTGTGCGCGGGTGATGCTGAGGTTTTCGGCGCGGAGAAGCGCCTCGCCGTGCTCGCTTTCGCCGCCCGCAATATCACCGGTCTGCGGCGCGCGCGGCACGTAGTTGGGTACCCACACGCCCGCGTCGATGAGTTCTTGGCGTGCTTCGGTGAGCACGGTGTCGGGTGCGCCGTCGTGGGTGATGGTGCCGCCTTCGCCGAGCACGATAATGCGGTCCATGTGCGGTGCCCAGATGCTCACGCGGTGCTCTACGACAAGCAGGGTCGCGCCGGTCGCCTCCGCGGCGGCAAGGATGCTGTCGCGCACCTCCTGCACGCCGGTGGGGTCGAGGTTGGCGGTGGGTTCGTCGAGGATCATGGCGCCGGGGTGCATCGAGAGGATGCCCGCCAGGCCGAGGCGCTGCTTCTGCCCACCGGACAGCGCGCTGCTGGGGTGGTCGAGGGCAAGGTCGTTGAGCCCTACTGCGGTGAGGGCTTCGGTGACGCGGCCCCAGATTTCTTCGCGGGGTACGCGCAGGTTTTCGGGGCCGAACGCTACGTCGTTGCCGACGGTTGCCATGACGATGGAGGATTCGGGGTCCTGCTGCATCATGCCTGCGGTGCCGCGTGCTTCGGCGGGTGCCTGCCCATTAATGGTGATGGTGCCGCCGGCAGATTCGCCGTCGTCATCGTGGAGCACACCGGCGATAGCGTGCAGGAGCGTCGATTTGCCGGCGCCGGAGGTGCCCAGCAGCAGGACTTTTTCACCGGGGTTGATGGTGAGGTTGAGTCCGCTGATGACGGGTTCTGGGCGTCCGGGGTGGTGCCAGCTGAAGTTGTTGAGCTCGATGCGCGCCCCGCGCGGTGTTGCTTCCATGATGGTTCCTTAGCCTTTTGTGTGGCTGCTGTTGCGTGCCGAGTGGTGACTCGTGGTGAGTGACTAGTTGGTGGCTAGTTGCTGGTGGTTAGCGGCGGGTCTTGCCGGATGCCAGCGAGGAGAGCACACCGGTCTTGGCGAGGTTCTGCACGAGAATCCATGCGAGGAAGCCTGCGATGACTGCGCCGGAGATGACGGCGCACGCTACGTAGATGATTGCCTTGAGCGGTTCCATGTCGGGGTAGTAGATGAAGATTTCGTTAACACCCATGAACAGGCCGCTGAGCGCACCGGCGAAGATGGCGATAGTTGCGTTCCAGCGGCGGTAGCGGAAGATTGCGAAGGCGATTTCAGCGCCGACGCCCTGGAAGAAGCCCGCGATCAGGATTTCGCCGCTCCACGCGCCGCCGGTGAAAAGTACGGAGATGAATGCTGCGACGATTTCGCCGAAGAGTGCGGCACCGGGCTTGCGGATGAGCAGGCCGCCGAGGGTGCCGCCGAGCAGCCATGCGCCGGCGACGATGGGGCGGAATTCTGGTGCTGCTACAAGTGCGGTTTTGGCGGCGGGGCCGACTGCGATGTCCCAGATCCAGAAGATGACGGCGCAGGCTACTGCGATAACTGCAGCGATGACGATTTCGTTGACTCGCCAGCGCAGGTTCGGCTTCTTCGCTTCTGCCTGGGTAGATGCCTGGGAGGCGGGGGTTACGTTCTGTGACATTGGTGGTCCTTCCGTCGTTGGAAGGGGAATGTCCTCGCCCTCTGATTGGACGAGGGCATTGAGAAGAAATTCGACTCCCTACGCCGGTACTAACCGGATCAGGTTCGAGGGTCTGCTTAGCACTCTCAGCGCCTCGGTGGCGCTCCCCTGTCGTTTGGGGTTCCTTGTCCGTACCGTTTAGTGCGGGTGGAAGCCCAGGTTCGATTGTAGGCGTGTCTGACTGTTCGCGCCAATTTGCCGCTTTTTGTTTCGTTCTTCTGCCCGCATTACAGAATTGCACGGTGTACAATTTTGGGACGGAGAGGCTCCAAGGCGGCACGAACGCCTTAAACCCTATACGCTAGAGAGTGGCGCTCTTTTCTCACCCAACCCCGAAGGGGTTCACGGGCAGGACGCCGCATCGTATACAGCTAAGGAGATACACATGAACCCCGTCGCTAAGCTTGCTATTGCGGGTATCAACATGGGCGCTGCTGCCCTGGTTGGTAAGGGCCTGGGCGCAGCCTGGACCAAGGCTACCGGTAACCAGCCTCCCGCCATTTCCCACGAGTCTGAAGATACCCTGCGTCAGGTCATCCTCTGGACCGTTCTGACCTCCGTCGTGGGTGCTGTGGTGAGCTTCGGTATTGCTCGCCTGCAGCGTCGTTTCTTCAACTAAGACTTTGCGCCTTCCGCGCGAAAGTTCATGAACTAGGCGGTACGTATCTTCACTCGGTACGTACCGCCTGGTGTTCCCTCTTCAGCACGCCCTCCCCACTTCAGCCGGTTTCACGCCGCCGCTACGCTGAAGCGCCACCTCGGCATCCGAAAGCACAACTATGACTATTTCTTCTCCCCGCCGTAAGACGAAGGCTCAGCGTAGGGTCGTTGACCACGCGAACAGCCGCCGTTCGGTCGCGTCCTGGGTCATGTGGGATGTTGGTTCGTCGAGCTTCGACTCGATTATGACGACCTTCATCTTCACCGTGTACCTGACCAGCAGCTACTTCGGCACGCCCGAAGAGACTTCGTCGGCACTGTCGCTGGGTCTGACCGTTGCCGGTTTCCTCATTGCGATTCTGGCACCGGTCACCGGTCAGCGTAACGATAAGTCCGGCAGAGGCATCTTCTGGCTCGGTGTGAACACCATGCTACTAGTCGGTTCGATGGCGGCGTGCTTCTTCGTGGGCCCCACCCCGCAGTACCTGTGGCTGGGTGTCACCCTGATTTCTGCGGCAAGCGTGTTCAGCGAGTTCGCGTACGTGAACTATAACGCCGTACTGCCGCGCATCTCCCACCCGGAGAATATCGGTAAGATTTCGGGCGCAGGATGGGCCGCCGGCTACATTGGCGGCATCCTGGCGCTGGCTGTGGTGCTGTGGGGTTTTGTGCTTACCCCCGAAGTACTCGGCCTGACCACCGATAACGCCCTGAATATCCGTGCGGTCGCACTGTTTGCCGCCGCCTGGTGTTTGATCTTCTGCCTGCCGCTGCTGGTGCGTATGCGCACCCGCGAGCGCTTCCTGCCGGAGGTGCTGCCCACCCGCGAACTGCGTTTCCTGGAGCTCGGTATGGAGCGTCTCTCCCCGGCTCGTCAGGGCGGTCTGCTCGCCTCCTACAAGGCGCTGTGGCGCACGATTCGTCGCCTGAAGATGACGTCCCCGCAGACCCTGTGGTTCCTGATTGCTTCGGCGGTGTTCCGTGATGGTCTGTCCGGTATTTTTACGTTCGGCGGTATTCTTGCGGCGGGCACGTTCGGTTTCAGTACTTCCGAGGTGATTCTGTTCGGTATTGCCGGTAGCGCTGTCGCGGCGGCTGGCGCGATCCTGGGCGGCTACCTGGATGACTACCTGGGCCCGAAGGCGATTATTGTTATCTCGCTGGTCGGCATTATCTTGGCGGCTACCCCGTTGCTGTTCTTCCCTCAGCCTGGTGTGTTCTGGGTATGCGCTCTGCTGCTGTGCCTGTTCGTGGGCCCGGCACAGTCGGCGTCCCGCACCTTCCTGGCGCGTCTGGCGGATCCCGGCACTGAGGGTGAGCTGTTCGGCCTGTACTCGACCACCGGTCGTGCCACCAGCTTCCTGGCGCCGATGCTGTTCGGTCTGTGCGTGAGCATCATGGGCGCGCAGATTTGGGGTGTGCTCGGTATTCTGATCGTTGTGGTGGCGGGTCTGCTCCTACTATTGCCGGTGAAGGCGCCCGGTCCGCTGCGTATGCGTGCGGCTCGCCGCGAGCAGAAGCGTGAACAGAAGCGCCGCGACAAGGCAGCCCAGTAGTGTTGCTCGGTAAGGCGTCGCGGGGCTAAGCGTCCTTGCAAACCCCGCAAATACAAGCCTGCAAACGCAACCTCGTAAACGCAACTTTGCAAACACACAGGGAGGGGCGGGTAGAAGATTATCTTCTACCCGCCCCTCCCTTGTGCTTAAGCAGTGCCTATCGAGCAACGCCTACCAAGCGGAGCTCAGTAAGCCACGGTGGCTAGTCCTCCACCACGTCATCCTCATCCTCAGAGACAGCATCCTCAGAGGAATCCAGCGCAATCTGCTGCTCCTCCTCATCCAGAACCTCATCGCTCGTCATCTGAGCCCAGGTCGCGTCATCAATCAGCGGATCATCAATCACACGGACCCACAGCATCGAACCAGCTGCCAGAGCGCTCAAATTCTCGTCATACGCCTCCGCAGGCAGACCCTCAAAGATCTCAGCCAAACGTGCAAACAGGTCATCATACGAAATGTCGCCCTCAGCCTGCAGCCAGCACTCAGCCGCAAAATCAGACAGCTCATTCAGCTCAGTGTCGCACAGCAGCAAGAACGGGCCGTCCTCACCCACACGCACACCCGAAGTACCCGGCATACGAGACACCGCAATCGTACCGTTCAAGAACACACCCGGCAGGTGATCCTCAACCGTGTACTTCTCCAGGCTCTCAACCTCATCAGCATTCGGCAGCTCACCACCATTCAGCAGATCCTGAACCAGCGGCAAAGTATCCTCAACCTCCGAGTACACCAGGCGCCACACGCCACCGCAACGCTCCACCAGCTTAGCCAGCGACACAACACCCTCAGGGTGACGCGCCAGACCCGAACTCTGCTCACTCAAGAACACCAGAGCCTCGTGCAGCGGAACACGCTCAAAATACGGCTCAGAAGCCGACTCATCACGAGAAATGAACACAATACGCGACAGCTCATAGCTGAGGTCATCACGATCAACCACGTTCAGGCCCAAATCCACCGGGTTCTGCTGATCCTTCGGCGCATTCGGGTCAACAATCACAGACAGCGGCTTCGGATACGGCGACACAACACCCTCATCCGAAATAATCGCAGTCTCATCAGTCAAGTACGCAAACTTCGAACCCAAGAAACGCGACGCAGTCGTCTTACCGCTACCAGAAACACCCACCAGCGCCACAGCGCGCTTCGACTCAGGGTCACCAATAACAGCCGCATGCAGCATCACACCGCGACCAACCAGCTGCTCAATCATCGCCAACGTAATACGGCTCGTCAGATCCTGCATACCCGAATCATCATCAGCCACACGCAGCGTCGAAACCTTATCAAACGAACCCATCAACGGATTCGCCAAATCCATCACCGACTCATCAGTCGGCGCATGAACCAGCATCACCTGATCAAAACGAGACAACGAAGCATACGCCTCATCAGGAGTATCAAAAAACTCCGGAGCAAGAGGCTCCCACGCCTTCTTAAAACGCTCCACAAAAGAGTCCGACATATCAATCAGATACACAGAAACTTCCGCGCCAGCAACACGCAGAACAACAGGCTTCAGATTCATCAAAAAATCCTTAGAGAGTGAGAGATAAAAACCCGCACGCGAGTGAACGCACGAGCACAAACAGGCGAAAAACCGCCCAACGCGGGCGCACAAACACACAGCCTGCACGCCCGCACCCCAAAGCGGGAAAGACTAAGACTCCGCAGAACCATCCGCAGGAATCATCGTCTGATGAAAATTCAAATAACTACGCGAAGCAGTCGGGCCACGCTGACCCTGGTAACGGTTACCATACGCACCAGAACCATACGGATGCTCAGTCGGGCTACTCAGGCGGAAGAAACACAACTGACCAACCTTAGAACCCGGCCACAACATAATCGGCAAAGTCGCCATATTCGACAACTCAAGCGTCACATGCCCCGAAAAACCAGGATCAATAAAACCAGCCGTAGAGTGAGTCAACAAACCCAGACGGCCCAACGACGACTTACCCTCCAGGCGGGCAGCCACATCATCAGGCAGAGTCACCTTCTCATACGTAGAACCCAACACAAACTCACCCGGATGCAAAATAAACGGCTCATCAGGAGCCACCTCCACCAGGCGCGTCAAATCCTCCTGCGGCTGAGCAGGATCAATATGCGGGTACTTATGGTTATCGAACAGACGGAAGAAACGATCAATCCTCACGTCCACACTTGCAGGCTGAATCATCGACTCATCGAACGGTTCAAGAACGATGCGCCCATCAGCAATCTCTTGACGAATATCGCGATCTGAAATAAGCACGCTTAAAGGATACCTGGCAAACACCACCCACGTGCAGGCATCCACCAGCCCCAGCACACAGGCCTACATCACATTTCAACCCCGCCGCCCCGCACACAAACAGCCGCAACACATTTCACGCCCAGCAAGCAGGCGCGATACACTGAAAAAGATGCGGCTGTAGCTCAATGGTAGAGCGCACGCTTCCCAAGCCTGATACGCGGGTTCGATTCCCGTCAGCCGCTCCAAAAGCCCCGGACTTCGTCGCGGGGCTTTTTATTTTGGGGTTGGGATGTGGAGGCTGAGCTAAGGGTTTAGGATGCGGCTTGGGTTGGACAGGTCGAGGCGGCATGTTCCTAGCTCCTGCAGGGAACCCGTCCTCGCTCCGCTTCGGACACCCTGATGTCGCGACGGAACATACCGGCCTCTCCCCTATCCCCTCCCCTCTCCGGGAAGGTGGAGTAGTGGGTGCGGGGTGCGTCGGGGAATACACCGCGGGCCCTCGGCTTGGGAAGAGTGTGCGCGGAGGCAGGAAGGGGAATACTGGGGTGAGGTACCGCAGACAGCTCACCGGGAGATGCAGATAGATATTTGGGCGCGGTGATGGTTCCGTAGGGGTGTCTGGGCACCTACCCGTGGGCTTGCGATGAAAGGATTCCTTGTAGCGCATGCGAGCGCGGTGCCGCTATACCTTCCTGCAGCGACATCAGGGTGCCCGAGCTCTGCGAGGGCGGGTCCCCTGCAGGAGCGAAGGAAGTGTATAGCGTGCCAAGCGTACGCTCCAAAGCATGCCATCACATCCGGCAGGCTCCCCCACACGAGCGAAGAACACACCCCGCGAGCCACCCCAAAACACTTGAAGAATGTTCAACTCACCACACAGTTGTGCTAACCTAACCACAGAAATTCGATGAGAGAATTTCTCAAAAACAGCTACTCGACGACGAATCGTAGACCCGCATGACCCGCGAAACGCACCCCTACACCACCCCCGAACGCCCCCTCGACCTGAGCCTCTACCTCGTCACAGGCGACAACCCCCTCGAAACCGTCCGGGCAGCCAAACACGCCACCTGCATCCAGGTCAGGTCCAAACCCATCAGTGCGCGCGAACTCTACCAACTCACCGAGGCAATCGCCGGCATCATCCAGCCGCGCCAGACTCTCCTCGTCGACGACCGTGTAGACGTCGCCCTCGCGCTGCGTGCCCGCGGCGTGCGCGTTGACGGCGTGCACATCGGTCAAGACGACCTGCCCGTAGCCGACGCCCGCGCCCTCCTCGGCACCGACGCAATCATCGGCCTCACCACCGGCACCCGGCAACTCGTCGAAGAATCCAACAAGATTGCGCACCTCATCGACTACATTGGCACCGGCCCGTTCCGCCCCAGCCCCACCAAGCAGTCCAACCGCCCGCCCCTCGGCATTGACGGGCTCCGCGAACTTGCCGAACTGTCCGCCGTGCCGACCGTGGCTATTGGCGACATCACCCCCGAAGACTGCCCCGCCATCCGCACCACTGGAGTTGCCGGAATCGCCATGGTCCGCGCCTTCGTCGACAACCCCGCGTTGAAGGCATAACCATGACCATCACGATTATTGGCGGCGGAATCATTGGTCTCACCACCGCGTTTGAACTCACCGAACGCGGCGAAAGCGTGCACCTCATCGACGCTGGCACCGGCGACTACGGCACCGCCGACGACGGCACGGCACTCTACCCCGCCGCAAGCCACTACGCCGGCGGCATGCTCGCACCCATCGCCGAAGTGCAATTCCAGCAGGACGAGCTCTTCCCCCTCATGACCGCCAGCGCCGACGCCTACCCCTCCCTCATGGAGCGGCTCAGCCGCGCCACCGGCCTGCCCACCGGCTACGACACCACCGGCACGCTCATTGTCGCCGCCGACCGTGCCGACGCCGAGCACCTGCAGCGCACCCGCGCCTACTACCGGGATTTGAACCGCCCCGCGGACCCCGTCACCCCCACGCAGGCGCGCACCCTCGAACCGCTCCTGGCGCCGCGCATTGCCGGTGCCGTGAGCATCCCCAGCGACCATCAGCTGCACCCGCGGCTCATGAGGCGTGCCCTCAAAGACGCCCTCACCCGCCGTGGCGTCACCTTCAGCACCGAACGGGTCACCGACCCAGATGCGGGCGACATTATCTGCACCGGACTAGGGGCAACACTGCACGGGGACTACCCACTACGACCCGTCTACGGGGACATTCTGCGCCTGCGTGCCCCGCGGCCCATCCTCAAGCACGTGGTGCGCGGCTACGTGAACTCCCGCCCCGTCTACCTCATCCCCCGCCCCGACGGGGAGCTGTGCATCGGCGCGACCAGCCGTGAAGACCACCGCACCCTCCCCGCCATTGACGGCGTGCATCAGCTGCTACGTGATGCGATCCGCCTGGTGCCCGCCGTTGAAGAGTGCGAGCTGCTGGAGGCGAACGTCGGCGCCCGTCCCGGCACCCCGGACGACCTGCCCATCTTTGGGCACCGCACTCGCACTGACGGCACCCGTCAGCTCGTGTCCACGGGCTATTTCCGCCACGGTATTCTGCTTGCCGCGCTCGCCGGCAAGGTCGGCGCGGAGGTCGCCTGCGGGGCGGAGATTCCGCCCATCATGCAGGCGTGCGACCCGGCACGATTCACCCACTAAACACAGTCCCCGCCGGATGCACCCGGCACCCTCACGAAAGGATTCCGCATGATCATCACCTACAACGGCGAGCCGCTAACCACCAACGCCCGCACCGTATTTGACCTTGTCATGGACCAGTTCGGCACCGAAAATGGTGTGGCTGTGGCGCTCAACCGCAGTATCGTGCCGCGTTCCACGTGGCTGGATGTGCCACTGAGCGAGGGCGACAGGGTGGACGCCCTCACCGCCGTACAGGGTGGCTAATCCTGCGGTCTGTACCGGCGAGATTCCCTCCAGCAAATGCCTATCGACGAATACCCACTGACGAAAAAGAACAGCCATTCTCGGTTTTCTTTCTAGGCCGGGCGCGCCGCCGCGCCCACACACCTAAACCCCGTTATCTAGACGTTCCCACAGAGGAGAACTCATGAGCCTCACACCGCTCACCATCGGCGACCGCACCTTCAACTCCCGCCTCATCATGGGCTCCGGAGGCGCAACCAGCATGGACCTGCTCGAGCAGGCGCTGATTGCCTCCGGCACCGAAATGACGACCGTTGCCATGCGCCGTCACGCCGCAGGCACCCCCATTTTTCCGCTTCTGCAGAAGCTCAATATTGCGCCGCTGCCCAATACCGCTGGGTGCCGCACCGCAGCGGACGCGGTGATGACTGCGATGCTTGCCCGCGAGGCGCTGGGCACCTCCTGGGTCAAGGTTGAGATTATCCACGATGAAGACACCCTACTGCCGGACACCGTGGAGCTGCTGACCGCCTGCGAGCAGCTGGTCGCGGAGGATTTCACGGTGCTCGCGTACACCTCTGATGACCCGGTGGCTGCCGCCCGCCTGGAGGATGCGGGCGTTGCCGCGGTGATGCCGTTGGGTGCGCCGATTGGCACCGGCCTGGGCATTTTGAACCCGCACAATATTGAGCTGATTGCGTCCCGCGCGCAGGTTCCGGTGGTGCTGGATGCCGGCGTGGGTACCGCTTCGGATGCCGCGCTGGCGATGGAGCTGGGCTGTGATGCGGTGTTGTTGGCATCGGCGGTGAATCGTGCTGAGGATCCGGTGGCGATGGCTCAGGCGATGAAGTTTGCGGTGCAGGCGGGCGCGTTGGCGCGTGAGGCTGGCCGTATTCCGGTGCGTGAGCATGCGAAGGCGTCGTCGCCGTCGGAGGGTTTCGTCTCGTGGATGTAAACCTCTCCCCTACCCCGGTGAATCCGGAGCATGCGCGTTTGGATCGCGAGCGCACGGACCGTCAGCGTCGCCTCCCCGGTTTTGATCAGGACGCGGTCGCGGCGGCGCGCGTGTTGGTGATTGGTGCTGGCGGTTTGGGCTGTCCGGTGGTGCAAGCGTTGGCGGCGGCTGGCGTGGGGTATCTGCATATTGTGGATTCTGATTCGGTGGAGCTGTCGAATATTCAGCGTCAGCCGCTGTTTGGGGTGCCTGATGTGGGTGAGCCGAAGGCGGAGGTTGCGGCGCGCCGTGCGCTGCAGCTGTGCCCGTCGTTGACGGTTGAGACAACAATCCGGCATGTGGATGCGTCCTGGATTTTGGATCTTTTCGCCGCGTCGGCACCGGATTGTGTGGTGGATTGTACGGATACGTTTGCGTCGAAGTATCTGATTGCGGATGCTGCGCAGGTTGCGGGTCTGCCGCTGGTGTGGGGCACGGTGCTGCGTTTTGGCGGGTCGGTGAGTCTTTTTGAGCCGGATGGCGCGCATTTGCGTGATATTTTTCCGACGATTCCGCAGACTGTGGAGTCGTGCGCGCTTGCCGGTGTTTTGGGTGCGACGACGGCGGTGGTTGGTTCGCTGATGGCGACGGAGGTGCTCAAGCATGTGAGCGGCTTGCCGACGGCGGCGGGTAGTTTGCTGACTTATGATGCCTTGTCGGGTACGTGTACGTCGTTTGGGGCGGTGCCGGATCCGGCGCGTGTGGTGCCGGTGGATTTGTCGGCGCATGAGGTTCCGCAGGTGCTGTTGGATGTGCGCGAGGTGCCCGAGCGTGAGGAGTCGGTGAAGCATGAGGGCTCGCGGCATTTGCCGCTGTCGCAGCTGGCTGACGCTGACGGCTCGCTGCTGCCGGCAACCGATGTGCCCGCGGAGCTGCTGAGCCTGTTTGAGTCGGTGCGTGATCAGCGGGTGGGCGTTTTCTGTGCATCGGGTGCGCGAGCGCAGCGCTTTGTGGAGGCGTATGCGGAGCTGGCGGGTGAGTACGGGGTGCGCCTCACGGCACTGTAGAGACGGTTTCCCCATGTGCAGGGCGTAAAATCGTGTATAACACGGCGGCACATCGCGCGGTTTATTCTGCCTAAAAACTGCCCTGCCGCCTCCTGTTTTCGCACACTCACTCTAGGAGTTTTATGCTCACCGTCCCTACTGTGCCGCTTGTTTTGTGCACGGCTCTCATCGCCCTAACCCTGCTCGTTAGCGGTATTGCTAAGGCGAAGGATCCGCAGAGTACCGTGACTGGTATTCAAAATCTTGGTTTGGAGAAGATTGCGCCGGCCCGTGCGGTGTCGCTGGTCCTGCCGTGGTTCGAAATTGCCCTAGCCGCCGTCCTGCTGTTGTCGCCGGTGCGTTTGCCTGTGGTGATTGCATCGGGTTTGGCGCTGATTCTGATGCTGTTTTACACGGTGGTGATTGCACGCGCGCTGGCGACGGGTCGCACCGCTGGTTGTAATTGTTTTGGTTCTGAGTCGACTGCGCCGGTGAGCCGTTACACGCTGGTCCGTAATATTGCGCTGCTGTTGGCGGCGGCTGGTGCGCATGCGAGCGCGTTGAAGGGCGGCACGGGTGTCGTGTCGACTCTGCTGGGTCTGGGCGTTAGCGGCTGGACTTGGGTTGTTGGTGCGGCGCTGATTGCGTTGACGTTGGAGGCTGTTCGCCGCGGTGACGCTCTGGCGCAGCCGGAGCCGCAGGCTGAAGTGATTTTGCCGGAGCCGGTGTATGACGAGAACGGCGAGGAGCTGTATGTTCGTATGCCGATTCCTCATGCGGCGCTGTATCTGGAGAATGGTCGTCACACGAATATGCGTGCGTTGGCTAAGAATCAGGCGCGTATGCTGGTGTTTGTGTCGGCGACGTGTGCTGGTTGTGTGAAGTTTTTGAAGACGATGTCTTCGTGGCAGGAGCGTCTGCCGCAGGTGGCGTTGCATCCGGTGTATTCGAGCCTGGAGTCGTTGCAGACCTCGCGTAATGCGGGTACGTTGCCGGAGGGTTTGACTCCGCTGATTGACCGTGATGCTGGTGCGCGCGCGAATTTCGGTAATGGTGTGCCGTTGGCTGTGGTTTTGGGCGCTGATGGTCTGATTGCTGGTGGTCCGGTGGCTGGTAAGGAGGAGGTTGAGGCGCTGCTGACCGATATTGAGGCACAGTTCGCTGAGGCTGCTCGTCTGGCTGAGGAGGAGCGCCAGGAACAGATGCGTAAGGCGATTGCTGAGGGTACGTCGAATACTGAGGGCGACCACCTCTAAACACGCCCCTATCATCCAGCCCCTGTAGCGCCTCTGTAGCGCTTCCGATAGCCCCGTCCGGCTCTTACTGCCCTTACCGGCAGGTGCCGGGTGGGGCTATGCTAGTACGTAGCGCACACACCGCTTATACGCCGCGGTCACCTTGCCTGGTGGCGGTTGGCGCATCCTCAACCCTGTCTAAGGAGTTTTTATGGCAATGATGAGTTTCAACGCTCCGGGCGAGCGTGAGAAGTCCTTGTGGCTGGTCCGCAAGGAGAGCAACCCGAATCACTCGCAGTGGTACATTGACCGTTTTAAGGCGATGGAGGCTGAGGGTAATGATATGGCGGGTGAGTCTCGTCTGGTGAATGCGTTGGCTTCTCGTGGCGCGAAGATTCTTGATGCGGGTTCGGGTCCTGGTCGTGTGGGTAAGCAGCTGCACGCGCTGGGTCACCGTGTGACGGGTGTTGATATCGATCCTGAGCTGATTGAGGAGGCGCGCCGCGTCTGCCCGGATGCTACCTGGATTACGGCTGATCTGGTGGATTTGCCGGAGGTTCTGGGCATTGAGGGTAACGCCACTGAGGAGAATGGTTTTGAGCTGCTGGTGTGTGCGGGTAATGTGATGGGTTTCTTGGCTCGTTCGACTCGTAAGCCTGTGGTTGAGAATTTCCGTCGCGTGTTGGCGCCGGGCGGCCGTGCGGTGGTTGGTTACGGTTCGGGTCCGGGTCGTGATTATGCGTTTGAGCAGTTTTTGGCGGATGCCCGCGAGGCTGGTCTGAACGTGGATAACGTTTATTCCTCGTGGCAGATGCACCCGTTTATTGAGGGTTCTTCGGAGTTTTTGGTGGCGGTACTGTCCCGCCCGGCGAGCTAGGCTCGCATCTGAAACGAGCACGCTAAGCGTATATAGCTAAGCGTATGAAAAGGCCCGGCGCCTGCCCCGTGTGGGGTAGGTGCCGGGCCTTTGCGTATCCTCAAGAAGCGCATCCAGAAGAACTTTAAAGAATGGGCGTTCTAGTGGATCATGTAGATGTTGCGGGCTACTTCTTCGGGCAGGAAGGATGCGGCGAAGAGGATTGCCACGATGATGACGGCGAGTGCGGTCATGAGGCTGGAGCGCCAGCCGGGGTGCAGTTCGTTGAAGGTGATGAGTCCCTTGTGTTCTTTGTCCATGTTGACCACGTTGATCTGCTTGTAGATGGTGGTTTGGGCGGAGAGTTTGGAGGAGACTTCTCGCATGGTTTTGCCGTCCCAGACGCGGCCGTCGATGCGCATGAGCTGTTTGCCGTCTTTGTCGACTGCCCACATGGCGGGGAAGCTGCGGTAGCGTAGGCGGCCGGCGACGGTTTTGAGTTTCTGGCCGTAGGCTTTTTTGGGGTAGAGCTTTTCGGCGAAGATGGTGTGGTCGATTTTTTCGAGGGGTACGGCGAACCAGCCGAAGGTGCGCGCGCGGAGCACGTGGGTTTTGGTGATGACGATGATGGTGGGTTTGAGGACTGAGTAGAGGTTTACGCCTGCGATGGTGCCGATGAGCAGTACAAAGATGGTGTACGGCAGGGCGGGTCGCTTGTAGAAGATGAAGGCGAGCGCGGCGAGGAGCACGATGGTGCCGGGGAGTGCCGCTTCGATGCGCCTGCCGTAGGAGCGCATGCGGGGGTGGAATAGTTCGTTGACTTCGCCGTATTTGGCGGGGACTTCGTGAGCGCGTTCTGCCATATACACAACTTTAGTGTGTGCGGTGCGTGAAACCTAGCGGACTACCTGCGTTACTCTGGTTCTATGCGTAATTTTTCTCCCGTGGAGCGGGTTCTGGCAATGTGGATGGTCGGTGTTGTGGTGGCGGTTTCTGTGGCTGCTGCGGCGCTGGTTATGACGAATAAGCTGGTGTATGGCCCGACGGGTCAGGTGCGGGAGTATTTTCATGCGTTGCGTACAGGGAATGGTTCGTATGCGCGTGGCCTGTTGGGTGCGCAGATTCCTGAGGGTGACGCATCTTTGCTGGATGGGGATGCTTTGAGGCGTTCGGTGTCTTCGTTGGGTGAGGTGTCGTATGAGGTGGTGGAGACCAGCGAGGATGGTGAGCATGCGACGGTGCGTGCGTCCTATTCGTTGGGTGGTTCGCAGCAGCATACGGATTTTCGTTTGCACCGTTCGGGTACTCATTGGGGCTTTTTTGATAAGTGGGCTATTGATGAGGCGTCTTTGCCGTCGGTGAAGGTGAATATTCAGGGTGTGGAGGCTGCGACGATTAATAACCGTAAGGTTGCGGTGGATAAGGGCCTGGCGTCGTTCCCTGTGTTTTATCCGGGTGTGTATGCGGTGTCGTATGATTCGACGGTGTATACGGCGCAGAAGGTGAATGAGGTGGTGACTGCGCAGGATGCGAATCATGCGGTGCGTATGGAGTTGAAGCCGAGTGATAATGCGTTGTCGTCGGTGAAGGAGCAGGTGCAGGATTATTTAAAGAAGTGTACGCAGCAGAGCACTCTTTATCCTGGTGGGTGCCCTTTTGAGTATGCGTTTTCGGGCCGTGTGGATTCTGAGGTGAAGTGGTCTGTTGAGAAGGTCGCGGATCCGCAGGTGAGTGTGAGTTCGGCGGGTGTGTGGTCGTTGAAGCCGATGTCGGGTACGGCGAAGGTTACGTTTACGCAGTTGGATTTGTATACGGGTGCGCGTTCGCAGGTGCAGAAGGAGATTCCGTTTACGTTGAAGGCGTCGGTGGAGGCGGACGCGAAGGCTGTCCGGGTCTCCTTCTAGACGTAGTTACGTAGAAAAGGGTCAGTATTATCCGTAGCGACATCAGGGTGTCCGAGCGAAGCGAGGACGGGTGCCCCTGTAGGAGCGAGGATAATACTGACCCTTGATTCTTTTATAGGTTCCTAGTTGATACCGCGCAGGTCCAGGATGAGTTCGCTTTCGTCTGCCTCGTCACCGGTCACGATGACGGGAATACCCCAGTCCTGCTGGTAGAGGTGGCATGCCGCGTGCTCGGGGATGTCACCGTCGGGGGTGCCGTCGCAGGCGGCGGCGCGGGCGGTGATGTGCAGGACCGCCTCGGTGATCTCGGGGTTGAGTACGAGGGTGCGGGTCAGTCCGGTGGAGGTGCCGGCGCCTTCCAGGATGAAGTTCTCGGGGGTGGATGAGATCTTCAGCTGGGTGGGGTCGCCCCAGCGGGTGTCGAGCTTCTGGCCGGTGGGTACGGTGAATCGTGAGGTGAATTCGAGGGTGCCGCCGGTGAGCTTGGTGGAGGGGCGTGCGGTGGTGATGGCGCCTTCGTCGACGTGCTGTGCCTTCGCGGGGATGGAGGCGCGCACGAGCTGGTGGGCGTTGGTTTCGACGATGATGAGGCGCGGTTCTTCGCCGGGTGCTTCTTCGACGAGCAGGTCGGAGGGTTCGTCGAGGCCGCGTTCGAGGGTGCCGAGGGTGCCGGTAACCGGGTCCCAGCGGCGGATGGCGCCGTTGTAGGTGTCGGCGACTGCGATGGATCCGTCGGGCAGTTCGGTCAGGCCGAGGGGGTGCTGCATGCGGGCGGTGTCGGAGTCACCGTCGACGAAGCCGAAGTCGAACAGGCCCTTGCCGACGGCGGAGGTGACCTGTACGCCGTTGTCGGTGAAGGTGATGTGGCGCAGGCCGCTGGTTTCGGAGCATGCGACCCAGAGGCTGCCGTCGCGTGCTTCGATGATGCCGGAGGGCTGGGCGAACCAGGCGTCGGCGGCGGGGCCGTCGGCGAGGCCTTCGACGCCGGAGCCTGCAAAGATGCTGACGGCGCCGGTGACGGGTTCGTAGCCGAAGAGCTGGTGGGTGCCTGCCATGGCGATGATGAACTGGCCGGCTTCGCGGGAGTAGACGGCGTCCCAGGGCGAGGAGAGCGCAATCTCGGTGGCGGGTACGCCGGCGGGGATGTGGTTGGGATCGCCGGTGATGGCGTTGTCGCCGTCGATGACGCGCTGCACGCCGTTGCCTGCGAGGGTGCGTACTTCGCCGGTGCGCAGGTTGAGGGAGCGCAGGCGGTGGTTGACGGTGTCGGCGACGAGCACGTCGTAGCCGAGCTGTTCGCGCAGGTTTTCGGGTACGAGGGCGAGGCCGGCGGGTTCGTTGAAGCGTGCTTCGGTGCCGGTGCCGTCGACGTGGCCCTTGACGGGGTGGTTGATGGGGTCGTTGCCGCCGCCGTAGGTGTTGATGACGGTGTTGAGGTCGGCTGCTACCTGCAGGATGCGGTGGCGTGCGCTGTCTGCGACGAGGTAGGTGCGTTCGCGGTTGCCGAAGAGGTTTGCGGGGCCGAATTCGGCGGGCAGTTCGATGGCTTTGCCGGGAAAGGCGTAGGTGCCGGCTGCCTTGGGGCGGGGTACGTAGGGGCCGTCGCCGCGGTGCAGGGTGCCCTTCGCCTCGTGCTCGGCAACGAGTTCGCGTACGAGGGAGGTGAGGCCCTGTACGTGGCCTTCGCCGGAGAGGTGGGCGACGATGTAGCCTTCGGGGTCGACGACGACGAGGGTGGGCCATGCGCGGGCGGTGTATGCCTGCCAGGTGGTCAGTTCGGGGTCGTCGAGTACGGGGTGGGTGATGTGGTAGCGGTCGACGGCTGCGGCGAGCGCTACGGGGTCTGCTTCGTGTTCGAATTTGGGGCTGTGTACGCCGACGGTGACGAGTACGTCGGAGAATTCTTCTTCGAGGGGGCGTAGTTCGTCGAGCACGTGCAGGCAGTTGATGCAGCAGAGGGTCCAGAAGTCGAGAATAACGATTTTGCCGCGAAGGTCCTGCAGGGTGAGGTTTTTGTCGCCGGTGTTGAGCCAGGCTCGGCCTTCGAGTTCGCTGGCGCGCACGCGTACGCTGCGGGTGGTGTTCTCGCTCATGGTTTTCTCTCCTGTTGGGTGCGCCGTGTGTGGGCGCGTTGGTTTGCTGTCCCCATTATGCCAGCGTGGTGGGGGTGGTTCGCTGGGAGTTGAGCTTTGTGACTTGGGGGCTTAACGCCCTGTCATATTAAGTCATATTCCCTGAGCTTGTGGGCATGCGAAAGCGCCCCGCACGCATCACTATCGGATACGTGCGGGGCACTTGGTAAGCCCTATTCTGGCGGGCTGTTCTGGCTGTTCTACCCGGGGGCAGGAGCTAGTTTTTACTTGGCGCCTGCAACCTCGGAGAGGTCACCAATCTTGGTGGGCTTGACCGGGGTCTTAGCGGTGCCGCTGAAGCCGTCGATGCGGCCGGGTGCCTTCGGGGTTTCGATGGTGGAGACATCGGTCGCCTTCTCGAAGGTCTTGGTGTTCAGCACGGATGCGGTGCCGTCTGCATTGACGACGGTGTAGAGGTTGTCCTTGGGGTTGGTCTTAATCCAGGAGCCGTCCTCTTTCACGACGATGGTTGTACCGTTGGAGTCCATGCTGGTCCACACACCGTTATTCTGGATGGTGACAATAGCACCGTCCTTGGATTCGAAGGCAGCGAGTTTATCGCTGTAGTAGACGGTGCCGTCGCTGGTCTGTGCCTTCTTCACACCGGCCTCGTTCTTGAACTCGTCCAGGGCTTTCTTGCTGGCGGTGTAGCCTGCGGAGGCTCCCTGCTGGGCGGCTTCCTGACCCTTCTTGAGTGCTTCGGTTGCTTCGCTGGGCAGGCCGCTAGGTGCGCTGATGGTGCCCTGGGTGGTCTTGGTTTCTGCCTTGGTGGTTTCAGCTGCTGCGGAGGTGGTGCTTGCGCTGGTTGCTGCTGCGGAGGTGCTTGCGGGTGCCGAGGCGGTTGCGGAGGCGGTTGCAGAAGCGGATGCGCTTGCCGATGCGGTGGAGTTGGAGTTGCTGCCGCTGTTGCCGCCGCAGGCTGCAAGGCCGAGGGCACCGGCAATGGTCAGGGACAGAACAGCAATGGACTTCTTCACTGTAGTTTCTCTTTCTGTATGCGCCGCTCTGCGACGGCGCAGTGCGTGGTGTGGTTGACCTGTACTCCAGTGTGCCCAGAGTACGCCTTCATGCTAGCACCGTGACCTGAAAGCTCCCTGAGATGTTGCAGAGCTTCCCCTCCCCCGCTACTTTCACGGCTCTTCTCAGCTCTACTGGTCTTCTCAGCGCAGCTTGAAGACACAAAGCGCCCCGCACGCATCACGTTTGGATGCGCACGGGGCGAACGGGTCTAGCTAGTCGCCAGCTATGTAGTGGATACGTTTAGTTCGTAGCCAGGCTGGTCGGCTTAACGGGATTCTTCGGGGCAGGCAGGTCTCCCACCGGAGCCGGGGGCTTGGGCAGCTCCAGGGACTGGTAGTCGCCCGAAACCTCCGAGGTCTTAACGTTCATAATGGAAGCCGCGCCGTTCTCATCAACGCTAATTACTTCACCGTTAGGCTTGACGGCAACCCAGCCGCCCTTATCAGTCACGGCGGCAACCTCACCTTCAGGGGTCACACGTACCCAACTGCCGTCTTTCTCAATGCTGATGTAGTTACCGTTCTTAGCTTCGACAACAGCGATGCTTCCGTCAGAGGCAGTGTACACGTTACCTTCAGTGTTCGTAGTCTTCTTGGCGGAGCGGTCTTTCTTAGCTTCTTCGACGGCTTCCTTGTAATGCGCATATAGCTGCGGACCGTAGTTGCTATCGGTGGGGTCCGTAGGCATGGCGGAAGCACCCGACAGTCCGCTCTTCTGGCTTTCGGATTCCTTAGCGGAGGCGCTCGAGCTACCTGCGGTTGCGGAAGCGGTAGCCGATGCGCTCGCCGAGGCAGACGCGCTGGAGGAGGTGCTCTGGCTACCTGCGGTTACAGAAGCAGACGCGCTAGAGGAGGCACTCGAGCTTTCCGCGGGTGCCTTGGCGTTGGAGCTGCAGGCGGCAAGACCGAAGGTTGCGACGAGGCTCAGGGACAGAACAGCCATAGTTTTCTTCACTGTGTTCTCTTTTCTGGTAGATCCCCGTGCTATGCCGGGGAGACCTATAGTGTGGTTGTTCGTTGAGTGAGAGTTGAGTGAGAGCTAGATTCTGAGCGCCTCCCTAATCCTAACAACAGTTATGCGAAGCTTCCTATTTTCCGTAGGAGTTCAGCGCAGCTTGAAGACACAGAAACGCCCCGTGCACATCACGTTCGGATGCGCACGGGGCGTCTTCTAGCTCACGGGCTGTTACGCTCTGGTAGCGTCACAAGCCGCTGTTAGCTCTTTGCAGCTTACTTGGGCTGTGCGGGCTTGACGGGGTTGACCTTAGCCTGTGCGGGCTTTGCGGGAACCTTCGGAGCCTTCAGGTCTGCCTTCTCGCCGCCAACGATGGAGATTACTTCACCGGATGCGTCAACGGTTGCCTGCAGGCCGCTGTTAGACTGGATGGTCCAGGAGCCGTCAGCCTTAACTGCGACCTGGCCGTTTGCGTCCTGGCGGCTCCAGGAGCCGTCAGCCTGTACAGCGATCTGACCTTCGTCACCCTGAACGGCCCAGCCGCCGTCCTCGGAAACAATAACGTCGCCCTCAACGGCGGAGGAGGAGTTGCCCTCGGAGTCCTTGGACTCAGCCTTGGTGCCCTTCTCGTCGGACTCTACCTTGGAGGAGTTACCCTCGGAGTCCTTAGCGTTGACGGAAGCCTTACCGTCTGCGCCGACCTTCACGTCTGCGGAGTTGCCCTCGCCGTCGTTAGCCTTGACGGTGACGTTGCCGTCCTTGTCGACCTTCACGTCTGCAGTAGCGGAAGCAGATGCAGCCGAGGTGGTTGCAGCTGCAGAGGATGCCTTAGCCGATGCGCTTGCGGAAGCAGTCGCAGAAGCAGATGCGGATGCGGTTGCAGTCGCGGTGGTGGTGGTGGAAGAGGACTGGGAGCCACATGCGCTCAGGCCCAGTGCGCCTGCGAAAGCGATGGACAGAACCGCGGTGGTCTTCTTCATTGCGGGGGCGAATGCCATTGTTTCTCCTTGTGGTTGTTGAGTATGGTGCGGCTAGTTGGCGACGTATTCGCGTCGTGCGCGGGATCCTTTGGGGTTCCCATAACGATTATCGGTTTAACCAACCGCGTTAATTCTATCGAGTTTGGGTCTGTTTATCCGGGCGCGTGGGTGTTTATCCGCATTCTAGCGGGTGGCATAGCCCACGTTTCTGCCCGGTCTGCCGGCCGTTTGCTTAGCGGCGGGGAGTGACGGGCTTGACGGGGTTAGCGACAGCGCCAGCGGGCTTGACGGGTACGGCAGGTACCTGGAAGGCGCCCTGGCCGGTCTGTTCCCAGGAGCCGTCAGCCTTCACTTCGACAACGCCGGGAGCTCCGACGAGTTCCCAGGAGCCGTCTGCCTTAACCTCTACGTTGCCGCTCGGACCAACACGCTCCCAGGAGCCGTCAGCGTCTACCTCAATGATGTCGCCGTTGGGGGCGTGGTAGGACCAGCCGCCGTCGGTCTTGATTTCGATGAGGGTGTAGCCGTTGGCTGCGCTGACAGTTCCGCTGTCGACGGTCACGGTGCCGTTACCGGTACCGTTGGCGCCACTCTTGGCGGAGGTTTCGCCGGCCTTCTCGTCGACCTTTGCGGAGGATCCGGAGTTGCTGGAGCCGGAGTTGTTCGATGCCGAGCCGCCGTTGACGGTTGCGTTGCCGCTAGCGTCTGCGGTGACGCCGGTACCGTTCGCGCCGTTGACGGTGATGCTACCGTCTGCGCCAGCGGTGACGCCGGTGCCATCAGCACCGCTGACGGTCACGCCGCCTTCGGTGACGGTGACGGTGCCCTGCGAGCTGCTTGCGGTTGCGCTCGGGGAGGCTGCGTCGCTTGCCTTGACGGTGACCTTGCCGTTGCCCGCGTTGACTGCTGCGTCGGCGGTGGAGGTTGCCTTAGCGGTCGCGGTTGCGGTGGGTGCGGGGGTGGAGGCGGAGGTGTTCTGTGCACCGCAGGCGCTCAGTCCGAGTGCTGCGATTGCTGCCAGAGACAGTGCTGCCGCGCCGGTGCGGAAGCGACGGTTGGTGGCCTGTTCGGAAGTATGCTGAGCGGGGCGTGCCATGAGGTGGTTCTCCTTGTGCATCCCGGAGGGTCAATCGTCCGGGGTTTGTATGGTTGATTTTCCGGTTGGGGTGGGGCCGCCGTGTATGGTGTGTGGCTTTTCCTTCGCCGGTGATTCCAGCTTAGGGTGTGAGTCTAAGATTGAGCTTTAGTTTGCTGTGTTTAAGCTGTGTTCGATCAGCGATGTATAAGTATTTTTCCCAGCGGGGTTTGATAATCGCGATTTTTCGCTCAGCTCATGCATAGCTTTCTGCTCAAATGTATAAATTTTCTTTATTTTTTCTGTAGCCCATCAGAGCTTCCCCTGTGAAACCGAGCTACTTTCTGTGTCTTATGCTCGAGTTAAGGGTTAGGGTCTTGAAGGCCCACCTTGTGCACGCTCCCCGCCGCGCGTGCCCTCCCAGCCCTCCGGCCACGCACCCTCCAACCGGGCGGCCTCCCCCAGCAACCCATACCCCTATCAGCAAGAGAGCATCTGGGCATACTAAAAGACCCCCACCATATTGGTGGGGGTCTTTAGCAGATTCAAAGTCTCAAGAATTACTTCTTCTTAGCGACTGCTGCCTTCAGCTTGGAGCCTGCGGTCAGCTTCACGCCGTGACCGGCGGGAATCTGGATGGTTTCGCCGGTCTGCGGGTTACGGCCGGTACGAGCTGCACGGTCGGTGCGCTCGATTGCCATCCAACCGGGGATGGTGATCTTCTCGCCCTTGGAGACGGAAGACTCGAAAACCTGGAACACTGCGTCGAGGACTGCGTTTACGGTTGCCTGGCTCTTGCCAGACTTCTCTGCAACCTCTGCAACGAGTTCGGTACGGTTCTTAGCCATTAGGGTGCCCCTTCCAGAGACTTAAGGTTTGAGTCTAAAGCGAGTGACCGTCGGTGACGACGGAAAACCGTTTAGGAACTAAAATACCAGATTTACCAGCTGGACTTGGTGATACCGGGCAGCTCGCCGCGGTGTGCCATCTCGCGGAAGCGCACGCGGGAGATACCGAACTTCTGGAAGGTACCGCGGGGGCGGCCGTCGATCTGGTCGCGGTTACGCACGCGAACGGGGGAAGCGTTGCGGGGCAGCTTCTGCAGTGCCACGCGTGCTGCTTCGCGCTCCTCGGGGGTAGCGTTCTCGTCGATCAGGGTCTTCTTCAGCGCGATACGCTTCTCGTTGTAGCGAGCGACGATGACCTTGCGCTGCTCGTTGCGAGCGATCTTGGACTTCTTAGCCATTCTTAGCGCTCCTCTCGGAAGTCAACGTGCTTGCGGACGACGGGGTCGTACTTCTTCAGCACCATGCGGTCGGGGTTGTTGCGGCGGTTCTTACGGGTCACGTAGGTGTAACCGGTGCCAGCAGTGGACTTGAGCTTGATGATAGGACGGAGGTCCTTAGCCTTGGATGCCATTTACTAGATCTTCTCCCCGCGTGCGATGATTTCTGCAACAACGGCATCGATGCCACGAGCATCGATAACCTTGATGCCCTTAGCGGACACGTTCAGGGTTACCTTACGACGCAGCGAAGGAACCCAATAGGTCTTCTTCTGAACGTTCGGGTCGAATCGACGCTTGTTGCGGCGATGCGAGTGCGAAATGCTGTGTCCAAAGCCGGGAACAGCTCCGGTCACCTGGCAGACTGCTGCCATGTTTCACTCCTTTATTGATTGACTTTTATGACGGTACGCAGTCGATGTTACTCGTGAGCGTCCCGCCACCAATGTAGAAGCACCGGGTTATTCGCCGGGCTAGAGTGTTTGAGATCGTCACGTGGGTGAGAGACCACGCATCGATCCCCGCCGCGGGAAAAACGGTGAAGCTTATTAGTGTCGAGAGGCGTTTCCACCACTACGAACAGCGTTAAATTCTAGGTAAATACGGGGGTTCGTGCAAGCCTGCACGCCGGATTTTGCCTTAAAAATCCGCGGAATCTCGGTGTTCTGAGCCGATTGCGCCTCATTTAAGCGAGGCACGCGATTCACGGATGCACGCCTGCCGCCGGGCGGCAAACATACCTACCCATTCTACCAAAAATGGGTGTTTTTGCAAGTCCAGATGTTTTTAAGGGATTCTTTAACGCCCCTAGTCAGGCGTTAATCCGCGATTTTAAGAACGGGCGTTCTCTATGTGACCGGGGATAAATTACACCGGTGAAATTCATGTTGTGAGATTAACAGCTTAAGCCGGATTTAAGCCGAAAACAGCCCCGCGCCACCGTTTCTGACGGTGTGCACAGGACTGTTAAACAGGCTTAAACACGCGTTTAAAGAGCTTTTAACTCTCGTTTTAACGCTTCCGCCCCGGTTTTAAAGGGCAGTTTATGGGGTCGCAACGGTACAGGTAGCGGCGGTTTTACCACCCCCGTTACGGCGTAGATGCGAGCGCAAATACGGTACAGATACCGCGCAGGGCACTCCCCCGGCGTACAGGTCTACGCCGTATCGTGAGCCACCGCGGCCCTAGTTCTTCAGCCTAGTTCTTCAGGTTTGCCGCGGGCACCCACTCCGGGTACTTAGGGGTCACGCCGTCACCGGAGCTCGTGCCCTTCAGGCGGCGGCCAATCCACGGCAGGGCAAACTCGCGGACCCAGCGCGCCTCCTGCTCGATCTTCTCACGAGCGGTCAGCTGCACCTCCGGCGGCAGTACCGATTCAGTCACCACGCCGGGCAGGCCGAGCTGCGCCAGCACGCGGGATGCGAAGCGTTCGTGGCCGAGATCGTTCATGTGCAGGCGGTCGTCAGCCCACAGACGCCAGTCAAGGAAGTCATTCCAGCGCCAGTAGTCAATAATGTGCACGCCGTGGTCTTCGGCGATGCCGCGCAGTAGTTCGTTGTAGGTGGCGGTGCGGCCGCGGGTGCGGGCGAAGGGGCCCTGGCCCTGCACGTCCAGACCGGTTACGGTAAGCACTTCGATTCCTTCGCCGCGCAGGGTTGCGAAGGCTTCGTCCACGTGGGTCATGAGCTGGTCGATATTCACGTTGGGGCGCATGATGTCGTTGCCGCCGCCGTAGAAGGTGACGAGGTTGGGCTTCAGCTCCAGGGCAGCCGGCAGCTGCTCTTCGAGGATCGGGATGAGCAGGCGTCCGCGGATGGCGAGGTTTGCGTACTGCGCCTGCGGGTCTACTGCGCCGATACCTTCGGCAACGCGGTCTGCCCAGCCACGCAGTCCGTTGGGGCGGCGGCGGTCAACGTCGCCCACGCCTTCGGTGAAGGAGTCACCGATTGCCACGTAGCGTACTGATTCACCGTTGAGCTTACCGTTAGAGTCTAGGAGCGGGGTCGTCATTGTTTTCTTCTTTCCGGGCGTCTGTAGAGTTTGGTCCTTCTATGGATGAAGCCGGTACACCCGCGCGGTGTACCGGCTTCGTCGCTTAGCTTTCGGTGCGTCCTGTTTTCCAGTATCCCATGAATGACACATCATTTTTGGGAATGGACGCCTCCTGCACGCAGATACGGCGCAGAGTCTTGACAACCGATGCCTCACCCGCGATAAACACGTAAATCTGCGGGTTCTCATCATCTGCCAGGGTCCAGACAACCTCGGTTTCGTCGTCACAATCTGGGGAAGGCTCAGCAGCTACAGGGGCACCTTTAGAATTCCACGCGCCCAAACCCAGAGCCTTACGCAGACCAGCGGTCAGGGCTTCGCCTCGGGGCGCATCTTCGCGAGCACACCAGTTAACGGTGAGGTTCGGTAACTCACTCAGTGCAGGCAAGTGCGGATAGGGACCGTCCCAGAGCGTGGTTAGGCTGTCGGTTGCGTGAGGCACCTCTGCGATGAGCTGGATTTCGGCAGGCTTCTGATCCCCGGCAGCATAGTCCGCAAGGATAGAGAGCGCGGCGGGTACCGCGGTTTCATCCACCGCGAGGATGATGCGCTCGGCGCCACCACTCGACCAGGAGGCCCACAGGGGTTGACCGGCCAGGGGCGCGAGGATAGAGACTCTATCCCCCCTCCCAGCAAGGCTTGCCCAGGTAGCACCGGGGCCCATGCGTTCAACCCCGTCGGAACTTACCTCAGTGTGGCACACAAAGTCGAGGTCAATTTCGGGCAGCGCGGAGTCGATACCCGGCGCGGTCGGCAGGCTCACCCCGGCAGGGATGACGGGCGCGGTCGGCAGGGTCTCGATAACCTTGTGCAGAGCAGCATCAGGCTCACGCAGGCGTGAGGCGCGCAGAGTGTAGGTGCGCATCCAGCCGCGTTCGGTATCGGGCAAGGCGAACCAGTCCTGCCGCCATGTGTCGGTGAGGTCGATGTGCACCGGCGCAGGGTTTAGGCGCGTGATACGTCCATGCTCATCACGTTCAGCGGCAGGCGGTACGAGCAACTTAACGTAGCCGTCCAAGACGCCGCGGTAGGAACCGAGTTCGCCCTCACTCCTGGTAGTATCCTGTTCCCCCACCGCATGTGTGTCGGCATTTAGCCCACCCAACGCGACCGGGTTCACGGCGTAGCGTAGGGAGGGACCGGTCAGGCTGACCCGCACGTAGGAAGGGGTCAGCCGCTCCACACGGCTCACAGCCAGGGTGAAGATGCCATAGGCGTTATCACCATGTGTGCGCACACGGCGTCGTTTATTCTGCATAACCATAGTTAGGCGTTTTTCTGTCCGATAGCTGAGCGAGGATGCGGAACAACCACGACGCTTCCGTCATTGAACGGGTCTGCAACTTCGGCTTTCAGCCCGAAGATGGTGTGCAGGTTCTCGCGGGTGAGTACGTCGTGTGCTTCGCCTTGGGCGACGATGGAGCCGTCCTTCATCGCGACGAGGTAGTCGGCGACTCGGGCGGCGAGGTTTAGTTCATGCAGCACCATGATCATGGTGGTGCCACGCTGTTCATTGAGTTCCGAGAGCAGGTCGAGTAGCTCCACCTGGTGTGCCAGGTCGAGGTACGTGGTCGGTTCGTCCAGCAGTAGAATGTCGGTTTCTTGGGCGAGCGCCATGGCAATCCAGACACGCTGACGCTGGCCGCCGGAGAGCTCGGTGACCTGGCGTTCTGCAAGGGACATGGTATCGGTGGCTTCGAGAGCCCAAGCAACCGCCTCGTCGTCTTCGGCGCTATTGCGTTTGAAGAGGCCCTGGTAGGGGTAGCGGCCGCGCGAGACGAGGTCGGCTACGGTGATGCCTTCAGGGGCGATGGGGTGCTGGGGCATCAGCCCGACCATCCGGGCGAAGCCCTTCATGGAGTACTCGTGAGTGGATTTTCCATCCAAGGTGAAGTCACCGCTGAGAGGCTTGAGCAGCCGGGAGACACCGCGTAGCAGGGTGGACTTGCCGCAACCGTTCGGGCCAATAATCGCGGTGATTTTGCCCTTCGGAAATTCGAGGGAGAGGTCTTTGACGATGGTGGTTTCACCGTAGCCGAGGCTGACGTTCTCTACTTTGAGGGTGCGTTCGGTGATTTCTTTCATTATTTTCCTTCCTTTTGATTCTGCACAAGCAGCCAGATGAGCACCGGTGCGCCCATAGCGCCGGTCAGGATACCTACGGGGAATGAGATGGACGGGAAAAGGTTCGCCGCCACGAAGTCGGCAAGCACCACGATGGTTGCGCCCACTAGAGATGCTCCCAGGATCGTGTGGCGGCCGCCAATGATACGACGGGCAATAGGTCCCGCGACGAACGCGACGAAGGCAATGGGCCCCGTAGCCGCAGTGGCAACAGCGGCCAGGAGTACGCCCAGGCCGATGTAGTACCAGCGGATGAAACCCACCGGCACACCCAGACCGTGCGCCAGGTCATCACCCACGGCTGAGGTCTTCAGGTGGTTGATACCCCAGAGAACGAAGGGCAGAAGCACCAGCAGAGCTGCGAACAGAATACCGATGCGATCCCAGTTGGCGATGCTGAGGGAGCCGACCATCCAGACGGTCGCACTACTAGCCTGGCCGATGGACATGCGTTCGAGCAGGTAGGTGACGGCCGCGTTGCATAGCGCAGCCACGCCAATGCCCATCAGGATGAAGCGGTTCCCCACATTGCCTTGTCCCGAGGCCAGAAGCATCGTGACGACCGCAGCGGCAAGGGCGAAGACGATTGCGAAGAGCGAGACGCTGAATCCCGAAGCACCCCAATAGACCATGGAGAGTACCGCGCCGAGGGAAGCGCCGTTGCTAATGCCGATAATATCTGGGCTAGCTAGCGGATTGCGCAGTAGCAGCTGGAAGATAGCACCCGCGCATCCGAATGCGATGCCAGCGAGAGCGCCGAGGACTGCACGGGGAAGTTTGTCCTCCATTACGATAAACCTGGCGCCTCGTACGGGTACTTCACCACCGGTGACCAAGGTCAGAAAGTCGGGAATGGTGACGGTGTAGCTACCCAGCAAGACGCGTACAGCCATGGCAGCCAGGAGCGCGAGTGCCAACCCGGATAGTCCGAGAATGGGGCGGCGCATTTCGCGGCGACGGATACCGCGCAGCTCAGCAACTCTGTCACTAGCTTTACGATGCGGGCTCATCATGAGAGGCTCGCCCCCTTAGACTGTCGAATCAGGTAGATGAAGACAGGCACACCGACAACGATGGTGCTCACGCCTACCTGAATTTCCTGGGGCGGCATGAGCACACGGCCGAGCGTGTCGGCGAGCAGCAGGATGACAGCGCCGAAGAGTGCAGAGGCTGGCAGGAGTAGCCGGTAGTCCGCGCTGATGAAGGAACGCATAGCGTGCGGGGCCATGAGGCCAAGGAACGCGATGGGGCCCGCGAGCGCAACGGCGGCGCCGACGAGTAGGGTTATACCGATAAAGAGAATGAACCTTCTTCTATTGACGTTTTCGCCAAGGGACGCAGCCATGTCGTCGCCAAGGGCGAGGTTGTTGATGGTTCGGCTTCCCGTAAACAGGATGAGCGCGCCAACAAGCAACAAAATCCCCGAGGGGAAGAGGTTCTCCAGATCTTTACCTGCGATGGATCCTACCTGCCAGCGGCGCAGATCATCCAGGGCGTTCTGGCGCGTCAGAATCAGAGCGCTGGTGAGCGATCCGAGCCCGGCGCTGAGGGCCGCACCCATGAGCGCCAGTTTGACGGGGGTCGCGCCGTCCTTGCCGATGGAGGCGAAGGCGTATACCAGAGCGGAGGCCGCGGCGGCGCCTACGAATGCGAGCACGGAATACTCGGTTGTACTCTTCACTCCGAGGAAGGTGATACCGGTGACCACGGCGAAGGCAGCGCCGGAGTTCACCCCGAGGATTCCGGGGTCGCCGAGCGGGTTTCGGGTAATACCCTGCATTCCGGCTCCGGCGAGGCCAAGGGTTGTACCGATGATGAGGCCCCAGAGTGTTCTGGTGATACGCGCGTCAATAACGGCGCCTTCGATACCTTCCGGGCGGTGACCGGTCAGAGTGTTGAGCACGGTGGCAGGGTCGATAAATCGAGTGCCAACGAGCAACGATAGCACGGCGGTCATGCAGGTGAGGGCAAGGAGGAGACACAGACGGGGCAGGCGCCGTGTGCTGTGCGCACCGCGGGCCTGCCCGTGTCCCGAGTGGGGATGACTCACGTTACTTGGAGCCCTTACCGTTCTTGATAGCGGTGGAGAACTTCTCCAGAATGGAGGAATTCTTCACGGCCCAAGTCAGCGACAGCGGGGAAGCAGCCGAGAGGGCCAGACCAAGGTGCTTATCGGATTCGAAGATAGCGGCGTTCTTCTTCAGAGCAGGGAGAGCGGCGAATAGCGGATCTGACTTGATCTTCTCCACGTCAGCGGGGTCGTTGACCCAAGCCCAGAGTACGTCGCATTCAACCTGGTCGAGCACTTCGGAAGAGATGGAGAGGAAGACGCTCTGCGCATCCTTGGAGTGTTCAGTGACATAGGGTGCTTCAACCATGCCCCAGTCGGTAAAGGTCTGGGGGCGGGAGTCCTTGGCGGTGTATGCGCCGAGGGTTTTCTTCTCGACGTCGAAGTAGCCCGCGATGAAGCTTGCACCAGCGAGGTTGCTGTACTTGGAGGTTGCTTCCTTCAGCTGTTTGGTGGTCTCGTCAATGAGCTTGGTAGCGGCGGAGGGGGCACCAAGCATCTTGCCTGCCTGCTCAACGACTTGTTGCCAGGATACTTCGAACATGCCTACACCCTTGGGGGCGGTCACGACGGGTGCAATGTCGGAGAGCTTCTTGTAGATTTCGGCGCTCATGTTGCCGTAGGGTGCGAAGATAACATCCGGAGCGAGCTTGGCGAGTTCCTGATAGGCGGGGCCGTCAGCTTCGGCGTAACGGGTGATGTCGTTCAGGCTCTTGCCCATTTCCTTGAGTTTGGCGTCAAACCAGTCGGTGGAGTCGTTGGAGTTCTGACCCCAGCTGACCTTGGGGATACCTGCGGGCACCACGCCAAGGGCGAGCAGCGCGTCGGCGTTCTTCCAAGCGTTAACCACGGCAATCTTGGTGGGGGCCTGCTTGAGGACGGTATCACCGTAGTCGCTGGTAATCGTGATGGGGAATGCGCCCGCTTCGGCGCTCGCGGTGGTGGTTGAGCCCGAGGTACTGGAGCCGTTGCCGGTAGAGCATGCGGCGAGCAGGCCGGCCAGTGCGGTAAAGGATGCGCCCTTGAGGAAGGTGCCTCGCGAGATAGTCATGGTTCTCCTTGCTGGAGCAAGAGGCAGCCCGATGGGCCGGTTATTGCGAATCCCGCGGATGCAGGGCCTCAGTCCGGAAGAGGTCATCGTGTGCTGTCGTGCTCTGTCTGCGATGTTGATGGTAACGCAAGGTATCTAGTTAGATATACCTAAGCTTATTCTAAGTTAGCCTACCCTGAGTTCATATTCAACCGCATGCCCGTGTACTCGCTTATATGAAACGGCTTGTGTCATGTGCTCAGGCTGCATGTCTTGTTGCTCGATTAGGTTGCCGGTCAGCTTAGGCGGAGTCGAACGCATTAAATACATAGAATCCCCCGAACCGTTCACTGTTCTGTGGAACGATTCGGGGGATTCTATGTATGGGGGAACGTTAGAGGTTCACTTTTCCGTTGACGAGCCAGCCGCCTTCTGCAGCACGCTGGAACACTTCCTGAGCCATGGTGCGTCCGTAGGTCTTGGAGACATGGTTGTCGTCGAAGTAGACGTAGATGTTTCCGACTACGGGGCTACAGGTGCCATCCGGGCAGTACACGTCTGCCAGGTCGACCATGACGGCGCCCTGTCCGCGGTACTTGTCGAAGACTTCCTTTGCGGGGTTTTCGGCAGCGTACTTTTCGCTTGCGGGTCGTGCGCAGGAGCTCTTGTCGGCGCCGGCCTTCTGAGCGCATTCGTAGATGTTGTACTCGAAGCGTGGGTTATCGCGCAGGCCGATGACCTGGATTCCTGCTTCGGTGAGGCGGCGGACCGTCTCGTCGAGGCTCGGGTCGATGCGTTCGTCGTTCGATCGGGCCTGGGCGATGGTCGCGATGAGGACCACGGTCTGCGGCTTACGCTTGAGGATTTCCTCGGTCATCTTGGTGTTGAATTCCGAGCATTCGTTGCTAGCGTTGACGGCGCGGACCGGGTACTGGCAGCCACCGAGCAGGTAGGTCTGCAGGTTGGTCTTGGTCTGCTCGGCGATGGGCTTGAAGATGCTCAGCGCCTGCTCCGCGTGGGAGTTACCGATGACCATGGTCAGCGGCGCGTCCTCGGGGCCGTACTTCTGCACGGTGCAGTACTTGGCGAGTGCCGGGTCGGAGGGTGCGAAGGCGCCGGTGCAGGTGTCGCTCAGGCCTTCGTACTGGGCTTTGACGTCACCACCGGAGGGGATGGGGTTGTCGATGAGCCCCTGCTGGGCTCCGCCGATTGCGCGGGCGCCGGGGTAGTTTTCGTTGCCTTCCTGCACCTTGATTTCGGCGATCTGCTCGGACTGGGCGTTGCGGTAGCCGATCCAGGTCTGTGCAGCGGTCAGGGGCACGCCGGCGACCAGGAAGATAGCGAGGATGAAGGCGAGCTGGTCTGCCCAGGTCTTGACGGAGAAGACGGTCTTGAAGCGCATCTTCATCATGAGCCAGGGTACGAAGGGGTCCTTGCGGTAGCGCAGCGGCTTTTCCACGAAGCGGATGAGCAACCATGCCAGGCCGATGGAGGCAAGGATGATAATGGTGCCTTCAATGACGTTCACGCGGGAGGTACCGACGGCGCTGCTGTAGAGAATGAGGATGGGCCAGTGCACCAGGTACAGGGCGTAGGAGATGTTACCCAGGTTCTGCAGGGGTGCGGAGACCAGCAGTCGGTCGATACCCCAGCGGCTGTTGGTGCGGCCCGCCATGATGACGAGCGCGCCAGAGATTACGGGCCAGAGTGCCAGGTAGCCGGGGAATGCTCGTTCAACAGGCAGGATTGCGCCACAGGTGACCAGGCCGATAATGCCGGCCCAGCCCATGACAACTCGTGCCTTTTCGGGTGCCTTCCACTTGAGGGTGAGCATCGCCAGCAGGGTGCCGATGGCGAACTCCCACAGGCGGGTGCGGGTGTCGAAGTAGGCAAATCCCTGGTTGGTGTCGGTTTCGACGATGGAGAAGGTCAGGGATGCGACAAACACCGTGTTGAAGATGAACACCGCGGTGGTGAAGAGGTTCCCGCGGAATCGGTGTACGAAGTAGGCTACTGCGGCGAAGAGCAGGGGCCAGATGATGAAGATCTGTCCCTGGATGGAGAGCGACCAGAAGTGCTGGAAGGGCGACTTCACGGAGGCGTTTTGGGCGTAGTAGTCCACGGAGCTAAACGCGAGGTTCCAGTTCTGGAAGTAGAACAGGGAGCTGGTCGCGTCCGTTACGGTTTGGGACCAGCGGCTGGGCGCGAGCACGAAGAAGGATGCAATCGTGGTACCCGCAATGACCACCGTGGCTACGGGTAGCAGTCGCTGGAAGACGTGCAGCCAGTAGTTGAAAAGTTTGAGGGGTTTGCCTTCGTTGATCTTGCGCATAAAGGAGAGCGAGAGCAGGAAGGCGGAGATGAAGAGGAAGACGTCCACGCCGCCGGAGACTTTGCCGAACCAGACGTGGTAGAGCACCACGAGGAGCACGGCGAAGGCACGCAGACCCTGAATTTCAGGGCGGAATCCTCGCGATTCGATGAATTCTTCGAGGGGGTAGTCGTTGTTTTCGCGGGCTTTGACGGTGCGCAGCGCCGCGGTACGGGTGCCCTGCGAGGCGGTGGCCTGCGGGGTTCCGGAGGTTTCAGACATACTTGGTTCCTCAGGGCGGGTAGACGATGTGTTGGTGCGGGTCCCTTAGACACTCGAGGACACTCGCTACAATAAAATCCTGATCCGCACCTCTGCTATGAGGCTGGTGCGAACCAGGATTTTTCTGAGCCCCCTACCGGATTCGAACCGGTGACCCTCTGTTTACAAGACAGATGCTCTGGCCAACTGAGCTAAGGAGGCAACTTGTCCAGTGTACCCTATTCTCGTGGTTGAATCTGCTTAGTTGTTCTTTGGCGGTTTGCTTGAGAATGCTTCTGGATTATGCCGGTTTGATGCGTTCGTTTCCTTCGCTTTCTCCCTTCCAATCAGCCCCTCTGTAGGAGGCTCCAGGCACCGCTTCCAGCGCTTCGTCGGTTCCTCCCCCTCACCGTTGCGCTTCTTTATCACCGGCGCGCACCGCTCTTTTCAAAGCTTCGGATACATACAGAAAAACCCGGTAGCCTCACGCGGAGGTTACCGGGTTTTCGTATGGAAGCGGTTACTTCTTCTTAGCTTCGATCTTGCTCTTCAGGAAGGCGCTGAAGTCGTTGCTGGTGTACTGGTCACCATCAACGAAGACGGTGGGGGTACCCTTAATACCGTTCTTTGCGGATTCAGCGTTGACCACGTCCACGAAGGGGCGCCACTTGCCTTCGTTCATATCGGAGCCAATGGAAGCGTGGTACTTCGAGGCGATGTCGGCGATCTGCTGGTTGTTCATGTCGCCGCGGCCCTGGTGAGTAAAGATCTCACGCTGGTAGTTCAGGAAGTCGCTGGTGCTGACCTGGTTTGCCACGGAGTATGCTGCTGCCGCGTTACGTGCGGAGTATGCGGTGGGCGAGGAACGGTCCAGGAAGGTCAGGTTACGGATTTCCAGGGTGATGGTGCCGTCTTCGACGAGCTTCTGGATTTCCTCACCGTACTTCTTCTCAAACTCTGCACAGTGCACGCAGTTGTAGTCCTGGAAGATGGTCACGCGAACGGGCTGGCCGTTCTTGGATGCCTCTTCAGCGGTCTGCACGCCCGGGGGCAGGGTGTTGACGGCTGCTGCGGTTCCGTTGACCATGGGGGTCACGGAGGAGGTCGAGGTTGCGAGCTGCTTGAAGTCGCGGGTCTCCTGGGTAGAGGAGTTCTGGACGATGCCGTCCTTGGTCAGCACAATGCCACCGTATTCGTTGGCGCTGGCGGGCACGGGGCCGCTTTCTGCTACCTTGGTGTTCTTGTTGCCGTTGACTACGACGAAACCGATGATACCTACGATGACGAGGACCACGGCGAGTACGCCGAGCTGGAGCCAGCGGCGGCTTGCCTGGCTGGGGCTCTTCTTGGCCTGCTGGGCCGCAATCTGGCGGGCTTTTTCGCGGGCGTCGGTCGACATGCCTGCTCCTTTGGTTGGGAATATGGGTGGCGGTTCGTCCACTTCTTCTAGCCTACTCCTTATGGAGTACGCACCCATCAGGGCAGAGGTTCAGAGTGCCAGTGCTCGTCTGAGCTGGGTGCCTTCTTATCTCTGCTGGGCATTCTAAAGCTCAGCTTCCTTGTTGCAAGCAACAACCGGAAGCGATGCGGCAGGTGCCGCCCGTGAAGGCTGGTTCTGCTCGCGCTCTGTCGTGGACGTACCGCGCTACCCGTCTAGCCTACCGAATGGGTGCCTTATCGGCTAGTTAATACCCTGGCTGAGATGCTGTGATGTCGATTCTCACGCTCTCAGCTTATTTTCCTCGTAAACTTCTGTAGCATTGGGAGGTGTTCCTCCCCCACTAGGTATGCCGCTAGGCTCCCATCCGGTTCAGCTCACCAGCTGCTAGGGAATGTTGTAGATTTCCACTCCCCCAATAAACGGGCGAGTATCGAAGCTGCCGTTCCACTTCACGCTCAGGCCGTGCTTCTCCAGTACGGGGATAATAGTGTCCTTCATGAGATCCACGGAAAGCTTCTTGTGAAGAGCACTAATCTCTTCCTTCTGCGCATCGCTCAGCGCGTTCCATTCATTTTCGTCCCTGGGGTAGGCGAGGAAGGAGCCGAACCCAACGTAGGTGCCGCCGCTCTCAGCGAGGCTTTCGGTGTCTTGCTGGTGGAAGTAGATGTATCCCTTCCATTCACGGCTATCGTCGATCTCGTCCCAGATTTCTGCGGAGGCGCAGGTACCGCAGCAGGTGAAGTTCTGTCGTGCGATAACTCCTTCTTCTTCGAGCGCTGCGAAGGCACGGTTGAGGTTGGAGTTCTTCTGCATTTCGGGGGTAATGCCCAGCTCAGCGGCGAATGCACGACGACGCTTGATGAGCTCTTCCACGTAGTCCTCTACGCGCTTCTCCCAGAGCTTGCTGTCTTCATTCTCCCCATCGTATTCCAGACCGAGTACGTCCATCACATAATCGGTGATGGTTTCTACGTACTGCTCAGTATCAGATTCCCCCATGAACAGCAGGGGCCAGATAGGCCAGAGCAGCTCGGCTTCATCTTCTTCATCCAGCCCCCATTCTTTGGGGAAGGGCGGGTCGAGGCGTTCTTCGCTCCAGCGCTCGTAGATGCTCTTCTCATCGGCCATGATGATGCTCCTTTGCGTGTTCTCTACTCGTTCGGGTAGAGATGTGGATTGCTCTTGTTGTTAAGGTACCAAGAGTTCCTCTGCTGCGCTCTCTAGTTCGTCATTCAGGCGGATCTGTGAACTCCCCATCTCGTTCCGTTGCAGTAGGCTAGCACGCTGTCTAGCTGGCCCTGCAGCCTTGTTCCTCTGCTTCTCTGCTGAGTCTCTGCCTACCTGCTAGGTTAGGGCTTTCGCTCCAGGAGTTTTTGGCTACACAAAAAGAGGGGAAGACCTATAAGGTCTTCCCCTCTTGAATAAAAAACCCGCGGTGACCTACTCTCCCACACCCACAAAAGTGCAGTACC
>NZ_CAUVVO010000003.1:0-278399 GCF_963555405.1 uncultured Rothia sp.
CCCACTACCCCCTCCACCCCGGCTCCCGAGGTGAAGCAGGCTAACCCCTTCGTCTCCATCGAGAACGCACGCTTCTCCGGTGATGCGCAGTTTAACACCGTGAGCGTTGTTGGTACCGGCTTCTACGGCGAGAAGGTCGGCCCCGGCGTCCAGGTCAGCATCTACGCGCTGGATGAGAACCAGCAGATTACCGGTGACGCCATCACCACCGTGTCCGTGTCTGCGGACCAGATTCAGGATGGCTCCTTCAAGACTTCCTTCACTGTCGAGGCAAGCAAGCTGCCCGCCGGCGCTTCTTACGCCCTGGTTGCTGTAAGCAACCCGCAGGCTGCTCAGGCTGACCAGAAGCTCGTGGCTCTCTCCTCCTTCAAGGTCACCGAGACCACCTCTACTGAGGCTCCCAAGAACGAAGAGACCCCCGCTCCCGTAACCCCGGCACCGGAGACCCCGAAGGCTGACGAGACCCCGGCACCCGAGGCTCCCAAGACTGAGGCGCCCAAGGAAGAAATTCCTGCTCCGGAAGCACCCAAGACTGAGACCCCCAAGGCTGACGAGACCCCCGCTCCGGAGGCTCCCGCAGCACCCGAGAACGCAACCCTCACCACCGAGGATGCTTCCCTGGATCCGAACGACCAGTACAACGTTCTGACCTTCAACGGCTCCGGCTTCACCCACGAGTCTGTTGCTAACGGCGTGCAGATTGCAATCTTCCGCCTGGATGCAAACGGTAACATCACCGGTGACGCTCTGGCAACCCACGACGTTCCCGCTTCTGAAATCGTGAACGGCACCTTCCGCGTCAAGGTCAGCGTTCTTGCAGAACTGCTGCAGCCCGGTTACGCCTACGCAATGGTGGCAACCAGCGACCCGAACGGCCTGGTACACCAGGTAGCAGTCACCACCGCTACCGTGAGCGATGCGAACAACCCCGCACCGACCCTGCCGGCAGCTACCGAGGACGATAACACCACCGTTCGTGATAACGGCGACGGCACCACCAGCGTCTTCACCGCTGAAATGCGCGAAGACGGTTCGGTTGTCGTAACCGAGACCCGCATGCCTTCTTCTCAGGCACCCAAGGCTAAGGTTGGCAACGCATCCGCTGCTACCTCTTCGAAGGGCCACGGTCTGAGCACCTCCGGTACCAAGGGTTCGACCTCGACCTCTTCGTCGGCTTCTTCCTCTTCGAAGCAGCAGCTGGCACACACCGGTGCTGAGGGTGTTGCAGGTATCGCAGGCGTTGGCGCCGCAGCTCTGATTGCTGGTGCTGCACTGATGCTCCTGCGCCGCCGCAGCCTCTAATAGCTCAGGCTCTATAGCCAGGCTCTGAACATCCGATGCTCACCGCACGGTGAGTGGATTAAGTGCCGTCAATACTCTGAAAGGGTATTGGCGGCACTTTTGCGTGTCGGCAGTTTTGTGTTGAGCTGTTTTGAAATGGAGGCGGGTGGCAAAGTGTGTGCGGCAAGCTGGGGGAGAGGTGCGGGTGTTCTCTTTCGTGGTGGAGGCGCGGGGCGGTGTAGCGAAATGATTTTGCTGGGTTATTTGGCGCGCAATTATTGGTACGTATGCTTGTAATCAATGCGCATGTAAAAGCGGTGTGACCTGCTATTTTTTCACTTAAAAGAAATAAATTAAATGCATGAATGTGCAGAATATTTTTATCTCAAATCCATTAAAACTGCATATGCATGCAATAAAACCTTGAGCTTCAAGGGAGAGTTGAAAAATTTTACCTAGTCCATGCAGTTTGAGTGCTCTTGATGCTGTTCTGAAGGGTAAAAAATATGCCGTGTGGGTTATTGCACAGGAAAATAGTTGGGACGTAAAGCGTCTTTACAGCAATAACAAGAAAAGTATTGTTAGTGTGGAATTACCGATAAATAGAGCGATTCCCTTCGCGGTAACTTCCACTAATACATGAACGTTATGACTAGTCCGTACGTTATAGCGTTCAATCCCGAAGAGACACCCGTCCAACTTCGATCCGTGGCACCCTCCGGAGGGTATCGTTCACACTCACAGAAAAGGTGTGTCCCATGCCCGAACCCGCTCACTCAAAAACCCGAGCAACAGCTGCTATTGCTGCTTCGGTCCTCTCCGTCACCGGTGTTGGTGCTGCGCACGCAGATGTGCAGGTGCAGAATACCGGTGGAATGGCTTCACCGACTACGGTGGAACCCGATAACCCTCCCTCCGAGGCAAACGCAACCCCCATCGAAAACGTTGTTGCCCAGAATTCCCCTCAGGTGTACGTAGAGCAGGGCGTTGTCATTAACCCCGCACGCTCCCAGAGCATCACCGTCAGTGGTGAAGGCTTCACTGGTGGTCCTGTTGAGCGGTACGGTGTGGCAGTGTACGTCAGCGAGTACCGCCAGTATCCCCTCTACGCGCTGGGCCGTGGTTCCGCAGTGACGATGACCCTAGTGCCTGAGCTTGATGTAGAAGGTGGCCGCTTCAGCACCCAGCTGACCCTGCCCGCAGGTACCCTCGACCCCGACCAGCAGTACGTCGTGGCAACCGCCGTGGTTGACCCTGCCAAGGGCTACGCGACGGAGGATCCCTCCTATAACTCCTCCGCACCCCTGGAAATGCTGCCCACCAATACCCAGGACGAGCCGCTCAATGTTCAGATCCTCTCGGGTCAGATGGAAATCCCGCAGGAGAAGAACCTGGTGGTCTACAAGGTTACCGGTCTGGGTGAGGCGCAGGCTTTCGAAGTGATGACCTACGTCTACGCCCTGGATAGCCAGGGTAACCGTATGCTGCTGGCTGTTTCTCCCGCACGTGCCGACGTCGTGAACGGCACCCTCCTGGACGGCATTGAAGTGCCCGGATCCATGTTGGAAGAAGTGCAGGGTGTCCACGAGAACCTGCGTTACGTGCTGAGTGTTGAGGTTGCACCCTCTGCCGCTAATGGTTACACCGCCCAGGAAGTTGAGGTTCCCTTCATGAATGGTTGGAATGTACAGCACGGCTCCGCTCCGGTTGCCACCGCTGAGCGCGCAATGGCGGAGCAGGCACAGGTTGAAGAGGAGGCGCAGTCCGAGCAGGGTGCCCAGGCTGAGCAGGCTCAGACCGACCAGGGGGCCCCGAGCGTTCAGCCTGAGCAGGCAGTTGCCGCGAGCCCCGTCGAGCAGTTCGACCACGTACTGCCCGAGAACGACCCGCGCCGCCACTACAGCCTGCCGCGCAACACCGTCTTTGACCGCGTCCACAACACCACCGAAGAACAGACCAACAACACCGCTAACCCTGTGATGACCGCCCGCCTGCACGTAGAAGAAACCGTAGTCCCTGAAAACGATTCCGCGAAGACTCTGACCCTGCGCGGCGAGGGCTTCACCGGCGTTAACTCGGTGCACCTGATGGTTAATGCTGTCGACGAATACGGCGTAGCAACCGGTGGTGTGATTGCTTCGGCTGATGTCTCTGAGATTGACGTCTCCGGCGCTTTCACGGCCCAGGTACAGATTCCCGGCTCGGAACTCAAGCCCGGCACCACCTACCGCGTGAGTGCTGTAGCGGAGGATGAGCAGGGTACCGTGCGCATGGTCAACGGCGGCTTCACGGTTGCGCGCGATAGCGTGGATAACGCGCCCGCAACCCCAGAGCAGGATGCACCTGCGGCGGATGTACCTGCGGCTGAGGCTCCTGCAACTGACGCCTCGGCACCTGCTGAGCCCACCGAATCTGCATCTGCCGATTCTGTATCTGCAGAGTTTGCTCCCGTGGCTGATCAGGCCTCCGCCACCGAGCAGAAGGCAGGGGAGAGTACCCCCGTTCAGCATGCTTCTGCTCAGAAGGTTGAAGCACAGGCATCTGGCGGTCAGAAGGCTACCGCCGGTACCCAGCAGAAGCGTGAGCAGCTGGCGGCTACCGGCGCCTCCAATATGCTGGTCATTAGCGCAGCTGGATCGCTGTCGTTGCTTGCCGGTATGCGTTTGAGCCGCCGTCGCCGTAGTGAGATGCAGCTCAATTCTCGCCGCTAAAGCGGAGCAATTATTGCCCCACTAGGCAAAATATGCACATAGATGTAGGGATGTCCGAAATGCAAGATTCGGGCGTCCCTACATCTTTAACTTTTTCTAAGGTTATACCTATAATTTAGAGTGCTGTCATAGACGGTACTATCACTCTTTACCACCTCGCTCACCCCGAGGTGGGGAGTCGCTGTGAAGCGCCTCCGGTCACCGATATCAGAGAACCGTTATTCTGCGCCTACTTCCGACCTTTGGGCGCAGGAGTCATACGACGATTCATCGCACTCACTCACGAAAATAGGTGACCATGTTTTCCACGCAGCGAACTGCTCGCGGCGCGGCGCTAGTAGCGTCTGCCGCCCTCGGTTTGGGCGGCTCCGTCGCGCCTGCAACTCTGGCCCCCGCAACCTTTGCATCTGCCGCTCACGCGCAGACTCAGCAGACTGAAAAGCCTGAACTTCCCATCGCCGTTGCCACCGATGTGGTTAGTCACGACATTACCCTGGACTTGGTTGCTCAGAGCAAAGACTACACCCTGCTGTCGATGACTGGCGTGACTTCCCTGGACAATCTGAAGGTTCGCCTGGTCGCTATTTCCGTTGATGACGGTCCCGTGGCGGCAATGACCGTGCCCGCCTCCCAGATGACTGCCTCCCTGAACGATGAGGGCGCCCTGGAAGTGAGCCTTCACCAGCGCCTGAACGTTGAGCAGCCGTACATGGTTGAGGTGCTGAACCTGCGCACCAATGACACCGTCTCGGTGGAGTTCATGCCTGAGCACGGTGTGACTGTCGACGAGATTCTGGCGAGCCGCCAGAACATTTTCTTCCCCGACACCCCCGGCGTTCCCCGTGCTAACCGAGCGGAGGCGAACCCCGCCCCCGAGGTGTCCCTGAGCCCCAGCGCATCCCCGAGCACCGCGAAGGATAGCCCGCGCCCGACGGTTGCCCCGGCACCTTCTGTATCGCAGAGCGTTTCGGCGCGTCCTTCCGCGAACGCATCCGCTAGTGCGTCGGCGAATGCCTCGGCGAGCGCGTCTGCTGCTGATGCGACGCCTGCTGAGGTGACCGAGGATCGTCTGCTGGTGCATTCCCGCTCCGATCAGGCTCCCGCGGAGACCCGCGAGGCGACCCTGGAAATTTCCACCGCAGAACTGCGCGGCTCGGATGAGCTGCAGCCGATTAGCGTGCGCGCTAGGAACGTGGCGGAGAGCGGCCTGGGTTATGACGTGATGGTCTTTGAAATGCCCGCCGATGGCGGTGCGGTGGGTTCGCCGCTGGCGACCACTCACGTGAGCCCGCAGCAGGTGACCGACGCTTCCTTCTCTGCTGATTTGAAGGTGCCCGGAACCTCCTTGCATGCGGGTAAGCGTTACCGCGTGGTTGTGGTGGGTGGTGACTCCACCGAGGAGCTGAAGCTCATGGCAACTAGTGCTTTTGGTGTGAGCGTGATTCAGCGTGCGGTTCCTGTTGATTCGGCTCCGAAGCCTGCGAATACTACTGTTCGCCCGGTGATTTCTGATGTGAATCAGCGTGTGAGCCCTTCGGCTCCTTCGGGCCGTGTGAACGCTGTGGATTCTTCAGATGCCTCTGCGGATGCTTCAGATTTGGTGACTGATTCTGTCGCCAAGATTCCGTCGGTGGATAGTGCCCTGGGTTATATTGTGCAGGCGCAGCAGTCGGCGCGTGCGATTACCGCGCAGGCTCGTAGTTCTGTGGCTGAGACTGCGGTGGTTCCCTCGACGATGGTGATGTCTGGTTACGCCGTGATGTTGCCTGGTCGTACCGTGGTGAACCTGCTGGGTTACCAGTCTCCTGAGGGGGAGACGGTGACTGTTGCTTCGCCGCAGGAGAATGTGGGCGCCGCCGGTTCGGGTAGTTTCTATACGCGTAGCTCGAAGTCGCGCGGTGATTCTTCTGGTTCCAAGCTGGAGGCGAGTGCTCAGGATAACGGTCCGCTGCCGGAGGGTACTTTGCCGCTGAGTATTGCTCTGCTGGGTTCGGTTGCCTTTGTGGGTACTGCTGTGGCGGTGAATGTGTATCGTCGTCGCCTTGAGGGTGTTGAGGAACTGAGTGCTGAGTAGTTTAGTGCATCCGTTTCTTGGTGCTGTTTAGCGCTGTGAGGCGTGTGGGTGGCTCCTTGTAGGGGAGTTGTTGAGTGGGAGGCGCTCTGCCGAGTGCGTGCCGTGTGGGTGCGTGTTTGGTGGGGCGCCTTTTGCGTGCCTGGGGGTTGGCTCTGTTATACAGTGACACTGTTCTATAGTGGCACTGTTATACAGTGGCTCTGTTGCGCCTTGGGGCGGTGTAAAAATTTCTTTTTAGTGCACTGCTGGGAATATTTTATAGCATTCGAATTTTGCGTTATTTATATCTCAGTAAAGTATTTAATTCCCTTTTATTTCGGTAATTATTGCGACATAAAGTTTTAGCACATGAATGCAATACAACATTTAGTGCAATATCCGTGTTAGGCTAGGGTGTAACCGACGTACTGGTGCGCAAATACTTGGATAGAAACACCGGGCTTGTGGTGAGCCGTCCCTAGTCCACGCTTTGCGCCTACATCGATCGAAATGGCACACATGACTATCACTCGACTTCCGAAACGCATTCATGCTTTTTCGCTTGCTGCCGCTCTAGGCGCAAGCGCTTTTGTGCTTCCTGGCGCCTCCGCAGTAGAGGCTGAAGCAATTAACGTGAATGATTGCCTGACGGCTCTGGTTAATAGCGAATTTGAATCAAACTGCCCCTACGAAGACCTCGAACTTGAAATTGACACCATCGAGATTCAGGTTCAGTCCATCAAGGACGGTCAGGCAACTATTAAGCTCGCGCCCCTCTATGAGGGTGGCTACGTGGGCGACGCCTCCAAGGTGTACCTGGTAGTGCAGTACTACGGCACCACCGGCACGGTGCTCGGATCTGACACCTACGAGCCGTCCGCACTGCAGGTTGAGCGCGCTGATGATGGCTCCATGCTGGTCACCTTTGAGATGCCGCAGATGCCCCAGGAAGGCTACTACTCCATGAGTGCCATGGACCTGGTGACCTCCGATGCGGGCTACGGCGAATTCATGATCTCTGAGGGCTCCCTCGTTCCGCACACTATCCCGGTAGAGGACGACTCTGACGAGGTGATGGTGGACAAGAAGGAAAACGCCCACCAGGTGCCCACCATTGACGAGCTGAAGACGCTGGATAAGCTCCGCGAAGAGGAGCAGAAGAACCAGCAGTCTGCAGACCAGAAGGGCAGTAAGGACAAGGTTAAGACCGAGGTTCCCTCTGAGTCCGCTGAAAACCCAAACCTCGAAACCCACACCCAGAAGCTGGAGCAGGTCCCCGGCGGCTCCACCTCTTCGCGTGATACCCAGACTCTGAGTGCTACGGAACTGAAGGTTGCGTATGCTGAGGTCCGATCCGATAAGGAAACCAAGCCGGTGACTATCAGCGCGGAGCGCGTGCCCGCGAACGCGGCTGGCTACGACCTGATCGTGGTTGAAACCGATATGAGCGGCAACCACAAGGGTGATGCGCTGTCCATTACTCGCATCAGCTCTGACCGCATCGTGAATGGTTCCTTCAAGGAAGAGATCGGCATGCCCGGCTCTCTGCTGAAGACCGGCTCCGTGTACACCGCCTACCTGGTGCGTGCCGACGATACTGAGTATGCAGAGGAAGTTGTTTCGGTGCGTTTCAAAGTCAGTGGCGCGGCGACCGGCGAAGCAACCTCCTCGACGAAGGATGAGCTGTCCCGCCAGGATGCAAGCGCATCGCACACGCCCAGCACCAATGCAGCCGAGGCAACCGGCGGCACTCAGGGTAGCCCCTCCGTTGCTACTAGCGTCGTCTCCAATAACGCCGTCTCGACTCGTTCTGACGCAACCCAGTCGGGCTCGGGTCAGTCTGCCGCGAGCGCACCCCGCTCCACCCTGGATGCGGTGAGCGCCATGTCTAAGGCAAAGGAAGCGAAGGCTGAGCGTCAGCGTCAGGCTCTGCAGACTTTGGCTCAGGCGCGCACGATGAGCCCGCGTTCGGCTTTTGAACCGACCCGCACTAACCAGGTTTCGGCGTATAGCTCGGGTTCTGACCCGGCGTCTATTGCTGTTGCCGCAAACCTGGACGCTCTGACCGATGAGGAAAAGGCTGCTTCGGCAAATTCCGGTAACGGCAATAAGGGCTTTACGCCCGTCGTCCATTCGGAGGCTAATAGTCGTTCTGCTTCTGCGAACTCGAATGCTGTTCAGATGTACTCTAACCCGAATACTGACCGCCAGGACGGCGTGAAGGCTGCGGTTTCCACCGCGGCTCCTGCCAGTGAAGAGGTTGCTCAGCACGGTGTTGCTTTCTGGGCTCTTGGCGGCGTTGGTTTGGCGCTCGTGGTTGGTGCCGCCTGGATGGCGCACCGCCGCGGTTTCTTGGGTGGCTAATGCGCTAGTCAGGCGTTTTCTGCCGGCCGTGTGCAGTATGTTTTTCGTTTCATGAGGAATGCTCGCCCCCGCTATCTGTAGGTGCAGATAGCGGGGGCGAGTCGCGTGTTCAGGGTGTTCAAAAAAACTCTACCCTCGCGTGAATAAACCTTAAGGTTCGTGATAGGGTTGAAATAACCGATAAATAGATGCGAGCTATTGTCAGGTCTTCACCACCTGAAATACGAAGCGGAGCATGGTACGACGGATCCGGGTGCATGACGCGCCTGAAGGGCTCCACGCGGCACGTGAAGAACGAGCAATAGTGCGCATATTTCCACCACGAAAAGACGCATTGCATGAGTAATTATTCAGCGAAGCACCGTATTGTCACCGCAACCATTTTGGCTGCGGGGCTTCAATGCGGGCTTGTTGTACCCTCTGTCGCGGCGGAGGCACCCGTCACGACGCACTCTGCCGTGCAAAAAACCGCCACCCCGAACCAGACTGAAGACAATCAGCAGGTGCAGGGCGCAGCCTCCACGATTACCATGAAGGCGCAGCTCAAGGACGGCGGCTATCTTCTACGCTGGACGGGCTTCCCTGAGGGCCTGGAGGCATCCAGCGTGCTGGTTGACGTGAACTTCTACACTCCTTCCGGTGAGTACGGTGGCTCCGTCCTGGAGAGCCCGACCCTATCCGAAGGTGTCAAGGAGGGGGAGTTCCGCCTCCTGATGAGCCCTGCAACGGACTCGAACGTCGTGTACGTGATCGTTCTGGAGGATACCGCGCACGGTGTCTCCTACGAATTCTTTGTGACCGAGCAGGGCAACCGCCTGGTCCAGACCGCTGACCCGCGCAACGGCAAAGCAAAGCCCACCGAACCGCCGGTCGATATTGAACGTGAAGAAGCAGAAACCGGTGAGGTGACTGCTCAGCCGACCCCCGAAGCGGTGAACCTGCCGGCGCCCACCGCTACGTCATCCACCGATACGAGCGATAACACGGTTCGCCGTACCGTAGACAACCCGCAGAACCATGATTCTGGGCAGTACGTTATCTCCGAAGACAACAGCGTGTACGATCCGATGAACCAGCGCGATGGCAAGGCGCACCTGTCCATTCAGGACTCGCAGGGCGACTCTCAGGATGACACGAAGCCCGTCACGGTCCGCGCCACGAACTTCCCCGGGAATGACAAGGGCTACGACCTGATCGTCATGGAAATCGACTCCAACGGCAACACTGTTGGTGATGCGCTCGCCATTGTTCATGTTGGCCCGGAATCCATTTCTGCGGGCGCTTTTGAGGCTGTGATTGGCGTGCCCGGTGCGTCCCTGCAGATCGGTAGGACCTACTTGGTAGCGGCTTTCGATGCTTCCGGTGACGGTAACCTTCAGCTCAATACGGTGCGTTTTACGGTGACCCAGGCGTCTGCTGAGAATGATGGCTCAGCGTCCGGTTCGTCGGCTTCGAATGGGGAGAAGCCGGTTGCGGCGCCTTCCGCGTCTTCTTCGGTTCCCGCTGATGCTGCGGGCGCATCCGGTACGGAGGCACCCGCCGCGGGGTCTAAGTCTAAGACCCGCGGAATTCAGGCCGACAGTGCTATGGCTCCGGGCACGAACGACGCCACGATTTCTATTCCGCGCCCCTCGGGTGGTTCTGCTACCGAGTCTTCCTCGGCTCTGGGATACCGCACTGAGGAGGCGCAGCCTGTTCAGGTCGCGACTCCCGAGTCTAATCTGCCTTCCGGCACCGATTCGGCGGCTCAGTCTCGCCGTGCCGCGATTCTGAATGGTTCCTCCTCGCAGGTGCGTACCGATCCCGGATCGCCGAATGGTGTGAAGGCGTCGGAGGCGCAGATTACCCGCAACATGGATAAGAGCTCGCCCCTTCTGCCGATTTTGGTGACCCTGGGTGGCGGCCTGATTCTTGGTGCCCTGGGCATGTCACGTATGCACACCTCGAAGAAGGATTAGCGGCGGTAGGGCCGGGGGAGTAGCGGCCCTTCTTGCCTGTTGGGATGTGCTGGCGTGGGGTGGGTGTATTGCCCTGTCAGTGCACGGTGAGGTGCTTTGTCATAAAACGGTTCACTTGGTGCGTATCTTGAGAAATACTCACTCTATCGATATAGTAAGCCTGTCCTAACAGTGTCGATAGTATGGATACACACCAATGAAGATTTTCACATCTGGCACCCGCCTCTCCAAGGGAGCCTGCGCCCTCGCTGTTGCTGGCGCTGTTGCCCTGCCCCTGGCACCCGTTCTCGCCGAGAACATTAATATCGCCGCACAGAACGTTGCCGCACAGAACGTCGCTGCAGGCGACCAGGCAACCGCTGGCGCATCCTTCGGCTGGGGCGTGCGCGCCTCCTTCCTGTCCTACAACGGTATGCCCCGCGAAATGACCGATGGCGCTGCCTGGGACGCAACCGCAAAGCAGTTCACCTTCACCCCGACCTCCACCACCGTCTCTGAAGACGGCAAGCAGGTCACCCTGCAGGCTTCCGGCCGCCTCTGGTTCACCGGCCACTGCGCCGAAGGCCAGGACCCCGAAACCGGCTGCGCCCTGAACCTCACCTTCTCCAACCCCCGCGTGGAACTGAACCTCGCTGACGGCACAGGCTCCCTCTACATGACCGTGCGCACCAAGAACTACGCCTCCGGCAAGTTCGAGGGCCCCATGGAAGTCAAGATGGCGACCCTGAGCACCGGCACCGCCAAGCAGAGCGAGAAGGACGGCGTGGTCAGCATCAGCGGCATCTCCGCGAACCTGACCGCCGACGGTAACCACGCCTTCTCCGACTTCTACAACGAAGGCGCCAGCCTCGACCCGCTGAGCATCTCCTACAACGGTAGCGCAGCTAACACCCCCAAGAGCGCCTACAGCGTCGCTGAGTCCTACAACACCGGCGCGGGCGTGAGCCTGCCCCAGAACACCGCACGTCTGGGTCAGAACCACATCGTGCACGTGGCACCCCCGAGCTTCGGTGGCGACACCACCTACACCGTGCTGACCAGCTCCAACCTGAAGATGACCGATACCGGCGTCCTGAAGGCAATCAAGGGCGTTTTCGCGGTGGACGCTGACGGCAACCGCATGCTCGTCATCGGCAGCGAGACCAACAAGCCCGAGCTGTACACCGTGACCGCTGAGGGTAAGCTCGTCTCCTCCGGTACCTACTCCGACGTTGATCTCGGCGCCAACACCGTCAAGGCAATCGGCTACAACCCCGCCAACAACACCTGGGGCATCGTCAGCATTGACGGCCAGGGCGGCGGCAAGCTGACCATCATTGACGCATCCGGCAAGGCAACCTCGCAGGCTCTGCCGAAGCCCGCCTCCATCGACCCGCAGGCTGTGAACACCTACTCGGTCGACGAGTACTACGGCGACGCGTTCTCCAACAACACCGTGACCCTCGCACCGCTGCCCGACGGCAGCTTCGTGTACGCGCCGTCGACCTCCATCTACGATGCGGCCGGCGAAAAGGTGGTTCAGAAGGGTCACCTGCTGCACATGAGCAGCAACGGCGTATCCCTGGTGCCGAACTCCTCGCCCGAGGGGTACACCACCACCCTGTCCTCGACCCTGGTCAGCCCCAAGGGCTACATTTACCGTTGGAACAACTGGTCCGGCGGTAAGGTGCAGATCCTCAAGTACGAGAACGGCACTTTCAGCGTGGTCCGCGAGTCCGCCACCCTTGAGGGCTTCGAGAAGACCGAGATCGCTACCATGTTCCTGACCCGCGCGGGTAACGTGGTCGTGGTGGACGCATCCGGCTCCCGCCTGGTGTTCATGGATGACACCCTGAACAAGGTGAACGAGGTGGTTCTCTCCTCGATGCGCAAGACCGACAAGAGCGGCGGCTACAACGCCCTCGAGCTGCCCAACGGCGATATTATCTACCCGACCAGCTTCGAGAACCCGAACACCTACGAGGATCAGCTGTGGCTGAACCGTTTGGCAGCGAACTCGGCACCGGAACCGACCCCGGCACCCGAGCCCACTAAGTCTGCTGAGCCGACCGTTGCTCCCACTGTGGCACCGACCGCAGAGCCCACTAAGTCTGCTGAGCCTACTGTCGCACCGACCATGGCACCCTCTGCTGAGCCGACCGTCGCGCCCACCGAGGCACCGACTGTCGCGCCTTCTGCTGAGCCGACTGTTGCTCCTACCGAGGCACCGACCGCAGAGCCCACTAAGTCCGCTGAGCCGACTGTTACGCCCACCGAGGCGCCCTCTGCTGAGCCGACCGTGGCACCGACCATCGCGCCTTCTGCTGAGCCCTCGGCAACTGCAGAACCGACTGCTGAGCCCACCAAGAGTGCAGAACCCACCGCAGTGCCTTCGGAGGAGCCCACCTCGCCGTCTCTGCCGACCGCGTCCGTGGTTCCTTCTGTAGCTCCTTCTGCAACCCCGAGCGCTTCTATGTCCCCGAGCGCATCGGTGAGCGCGTCCCCGACCGCGGTTCCGAGCGTTCCCGCCGTGACCCCCTCGGCGAGCGAGTCCGCATCCGCTAGTGCATCTGCTTCTGCGAGCGCATCGATGAGCGCATCGAGCTCCGCAAGCAGCTCCAGCAGCGCTTCGGCAACCGCGTCGACTAGCGAGTCTGCATCCGCAAGTGCATCCGCATCTGAGACCGCCACCGCTGACCAGAACGCAGCCGGCCACAAGGGTGGCTCCAACGGCGGTTCTGACGCAGGTTCCGGCGCCTCCGACAACTTGGGTGTGAGCGGCTCCAACGGCGGTTCCTCTAACGGTGGTTCTTCCGCAGGTGGTTCCTCGACCTCCGGTAGCTCCTCCTCGAAGCTGGCACAGACCGGCGCATCCGGCGCTATGTTCGCAGCAGCAGCTGGTGCTATCACCCTGGCTGCAGGTACCGCACTGGTCGTGGCACGCCGCCGCAAGAGCTAAAATTTAGCCTTCGTGCAACACCCCGTTTCGTCACTCGTGTTCATGAGTGGGGAAGCGGGGTGTTCCTTTCATACAATGGAAATATGACTATTCTGAATGTAATCGCAACCTCGCACGGCACCGACTCGGTCGCCGGTCGCGAGGCTATTACGCTGATTCGTGAGCAGATCAAGTTCCTGCTCGCGCAGCGTAACGACGGCGTGGAGTACCGTATCCACGCCGCATATGTGGATGTGGAATCTCCCAGCGTTGATGATGCCGCAGCCTCTCTGCCCAATGATGAGCCCTGCGTGATCGTGCCGATTCTGCTGTCGACCGGTTTCCACACTCAGGTGGATTTGCGCCGTGCCGCACGCAATAGCGGTATTGAGCGTATTAGTATTGGCGAGTCTCTGGGCCCGGATGCGCGCCTTGCCGCACTGACCCGCGCCCGCTTGGAAGAGGCTGGTTGGACTCCCGGCGATGGCCCCGTGGTTCAGGGGGCTGCCGGTTCTTCTCGTGCTGATGGTCGCGCGGATATGAGCCGTGCGGCTGAGCTGCTGGCTGAGGAGCTGCACGTTCCGGTGCATCACGGCTTCGTTGCCGCTATCGATCCGAAGTTCCACGAGGTGGTTGCTGAGCATCAGCCTAAGTTTGCCGCGACCTACCTGCTGGCGGAGGGGTTCTTCGCCGGTAAGATGCGCCGTGATGCTGAGTCGACCGGTGTGCCGGTGAAGGTTGCCGCGCCGCTGGTGAACGCGCAGGGTGGCGCTTCTGCTGCCGTGGTGGCGGAGTGCTTTATTGACCGCATGGATGCGGCTATTGCGCAGCTGGACGTTGCCTAGTGACTCAGGTTTGCGGCGCGTGTAGATGCGCTTGCAAGGCTGAAAGTGTTAATACAAAAAACCTCGGGACGTTATGTTCCCGAGGTTTTTTGTGTTGCTGTGGTTGAGAGCCGTGGAGGCTGACCGTGCTTAGGCGGTCTTGAGGTAGACGTCGCCGTCGCGGACCTCTACGGGGTAGACCTTGATGGAGTAGGAGGGGTCAGAGACGCACTCGCCGGTGGTCAGGTCGTAGACCTCCTTGTAGAGGGGGGAGGTGATGGTGGGGTTGCCGTTCTTCTCGCCGACGATGCCGCGTGCGAGGACCAGTGCCTGGCTGTGCGGGTCGAGGTGGTCGCCTGCGAAGATGCCGTGCTTGGTCTTGTAAATCGCGTACTGGTAGCCGTCGACCAGGGCGACTTCGCCCCAGTTTTCTTCGAGGTCAGATTCGGCGCAGATGCGTACCCAGTTCTCAGCCATGGGGGTTTCCTTTCGAAGCGGTGGTCTGCGCCGCGTGGGTGCAGGACACAATAGCGGTTCGTGTGTTCTTTGTTTGGAGTTTACCTTATGAAACCCACATTTGGAAATAGGGCACGCGGAGGGTGCTAAAGGTTATTTTTACCCTAAAAGATGACCTTGAATTTTATAGATTAGCCTTACCTAAATTGAGTTTAGATAAGGTAAGAATACCCTATTTCAGCCCGGTATTCCGCGGATTTTTTAGAAAATTTTCCCAAAAAATACGGATTTTCGATGCTTCGACCCCGCGCCAGAGTGTACGATAAAAGTCGTAGTTTAAAACGCCTTTTGACTGCCTGAAGAAAACAACATAATCCCACACAAAAATGTTTCGTAATTTTCAGATGCATTCTAAAGAAGCGGGCGCTCCAACTACTCGGTACGCATCAGGTACGAGCCCAGTGGCACGGAAACTAGGAGTTCCAACGCCAGGCACGACCCAGCCGCACACTGAGGGTAGATAAGTGCCATGAACTACCTGCATTACAACTAGGAAGGAAAATCCATGTCGCACACCCCCCGCAACATTCTCGTTGTCGGCGCAGGCCCCGCTGCGTGGCGTTTTGTACGCGCGTACCACGAAGGCGCTGAAGCTGCCGGTCGCGCGGCGGACACCATCACCGTCCTCAACGATGAGCCCTACATCCCCTACGACCGCGTTGCTATCGAGCAGATCTTCAAGGACACCGAGAAGGACCTGACCCTCGGTGATCCCGAACTGTGGAATGCAGAGAACATCAACCTGGTCAACAACTGCCACGCAGAGAAGCTTGACCGCACCCGCCGCGTCGTCACCGACACCGAAGGCAACGAGTACCCCTACGACGTGCTGGTCTTCGCGACCGGTTCCCGCGCGGTTCGCATCCCCATTCTTAACTCGGACGCCGCACACGTCTTCCGCACCATCGACGACGTGAAGAACATGGTCGCCGAGGTCAAGCGCCTGCAGTCCACCCTCGGCCGCGCACCCCGCGGTATCGTCGTCGGTGGCGGTCTGCTCGGTCTCGAAGCAGCTGAGGGTCTGAAGGACCTGGGCGCAGAGCCCACCATCCTGGACGTGGCACCCTGGCTGCTCTCCGTTGAGGTTGACCAGGGCGGCGGTTACGCCGTGAACGCCCAGATTAAGGCAACCGGCATTGAGATTGAGACCGGCGTGTACATCTCCGGCATCAACAAGGACGCTGACGGCAACGTCGTCTCCGTCTCCATCGCAGATTCTCCCTCCGAGGATGCAGAAATCCGCACCCTGCCCGCCGATATGGTGGTCTTCGGTGCCGGTATCCGCCCCAACGACGAGCTGGCACGTGACGCTGACCTGGCACTGGGTGAGCGCGGCGGTATTCTCGTCAACGACGCATGCCACTCCTCCGACGAGCACATTTGGGCTATTGGTGAGGTCGCCTGCGTACTGGGCCGCACCTGGGGTCTGGTCGCACCGGCTAACGCTATGGCTGACGCTGTGGCAGCTAACCTGCTCAACGACAACGAAGAAGCTCAGGTTGAAGAGTTCGACATCGCAACCAAGCTGAAGTTCTCCGGCGTTCAGGTCGCTGGCTTCGGTGACCGTCGCGGCACCACCGAGGGTTGCCTCGAGGTTCTGTTCGCAGACCCCGCACGCGGCATGTACCAGAAGATCGTGACCAGCGGCGACGCAAAGACCCTGCTCGGTGGCGTGTTCGTCGGTGACACCGCTCCCTTCGACTCCCTCAAGCCCCTGCTCGGTCGCGAACTGCCCGCTGAGCCGAACGTCTACCTGACCGCTGCTGGTGGCGGCGACGGCATCCCCGACACCGAGCTGCCCGACGACGCAATCCTGTGTTCCTGCAACAACATCAGCTTCGGCGCTGTCCGCGAGGCTATCGTTGACGGCAACCACGATGTTGCATCGCTGAAGTCCTGCACCACCGCGGGTACCCAGTGTGGTTCCTGTGTCCCGATGCTGCAGAAGACCCTTGAGCAGCAGATGAAGAAGATGGGTCTGACCGTCTCCAAGGCACTGTGTGAGCACTTCGACTTCTCCCGTGCAGAGCTGGCTGAGGCTGTGCGCCTGACCAACCTGGACGACTTCGACTCCGTGCTGGCACGCTTCGGCCACGGTGGCGACGGCTGTGCTATCTGTAAGCCGACCGTTGCATCGATTCTCTCCTCCTTCCGCAACTCCTACGTTCTGGATGCTGGCCGCGGTGGCCTGCAGGAGACCAACGACCGCGCACTGGCGAACATGCAGAAGAACGGTACCTACTCCGTCGTTCCGCGTATTCCCGCAGGTGAGATTCCCGCTAAGAAGCTGGGCGTCATCGCAGAGGTCGCTGAAGAGTTCGGCCTGTACGTGAAGATTACCGGTGCACAGCGTATCGGTATGTTCGGTGCTCGCCTGGAGCAGCTGCCCTACATTTGGGAGCGCCTGGTGGATGCCGGCTTCGAGTCCGGTCAGGCATACGGTAAGTCCCTGCGTAACGTGAAGTCCTGCATGGGTTCGACCTGGTGCCGCTTCGGTGTTCAGGACTCCACCGGCATGGCAATCCAGCTGGAGAACCGTTACCGCGGTCTGCGTTCCCCGCACAAGTTCAAGTTCGGCGTGTCCGGTTGTAACCGTGAATGTGCTGAGGCACAGGGTAAGGACGTTGGTCTGATTGCAACCACCAACGGCTGGAACCTGTACCTGGGTGGTAACGGTGGTGCAAACCCCGCTCACGGTCGCCTGTTCGTCAAGGATGCTTCCAGCGAGGACATCATCCGCTACATCGACCGCTACCTGATGTACTACATCCGTACCGCAGATAAGCTGCAGCGTACCGCTCGCTGGCTTGAGGATCTGGATGAGGAGCACGGCGACGGTCTGGCACACCTGCAGTCCGTCCTCATTGAGGACTCCCTGGGCGTGTGCGAGGACCTGGAGCGCGACATGCAGCGTCACGTTGACTCCTACGAGGACGAATGGGCAGCAACCCTGCGCGACGAGCGTCGCCTGCGCCGCTTCCGTGCCTTCATCAACGAGCCCAACGGCAGCGACGAAGGTTCGCACCTGTACGTGCTGGAGCGCGAGCAGATTCGCCCCGCAACCCCCGAGGAGATTGCGGCGGCAGAAGCTGGCGAGTCCGACACCGTCCTGCTGACCGGTGCCAAGATTCCCGTGGGTAAGCCCAGTGACCTCAACCCGGTCCCGGCAGCGTAGTATGTGCCCGAAGATTCCTCCGTTCCCGCCCCGCGAGTTCGCCACTATTGACGAGGTGCTCGCGGGCGGGGCGCCCGGGCACAGCCTGGACGATAGCGTGACGGAACGCGGCATTCTTCTGCCCGGCGAGCCCGCCGAGAACCCCGGCAAGGTCTACATTGTGGGTGGCGGCCCCGGTGCCGCTGACCTGCTGACCCTGCGTGCGGCGCGTGCCCTGAGCGAGGCGGACGTGGTTCTTCTGGACCACCTCGCCCCGCAGGAGTACGGCGAGTACGCACCGAACGCCCTCATCGTTGATGTGGGCAAGGTTCCCGGTAAGCATGCTGTTCCGCAGTCCCGCATCCAGCAGCTCATGATTGATTACGCGCTCTCGGGTAAGACCGTGGTGCGTTTGAAGGGCGGCGACCCGTACGTGTACGGTCGCGGTGCTGAAGAGCTGGATGCGTGCATCGCCGCCGGCCTGGAGGCCGAGGTTATCCCCGGCATTACCAGCGCTATTGCGGTTCCTGCGCGTGCGGCGATTCCGGTGACCCTGCGTAAGGTGTCCTCGATTTTCACCGTCATTTCTGGTCACTCCGGCCTGTCGGAGACCGAAGTTTCGGCGGTTGAGGCGACCCTGCGTGCACAGGGCACCGTGGTGCTGCTGATGGGCGTTCGTACCCTGCCCGATACGGTGGCGTCTCTGCTCTCTCGTGGGATTGAGGCTGACACGCCACTGGCAACCATTGAGAACGGTTTCTCTGAGAAGGAGCGCGTGACTGTCACGACCCTTGAGAACGCTCAGGTGGATTGCGCATCGGTTAAGGCGCCGGCTATTACCGTCATCGGTGAGGTCGTGCATTATGCTCGCGATAATCAGAACCGCTTTGTGAGCGAGGTTCACGAGCGTCTGCGTGAGCGTTCTACCTCTTAGAAGGCGGCGCGCCAGATAGTCGCGCCAGATAGTATTGCACAGCCCCGCATCCTTGGTTTTCCTAGTTGCCAAGGAGCGGGGCTGTTGCTGTGCCTGCTGGTATTGCTGTGCTGTAGTTGCCACCTGCCGGGCGCTGAGGCGCTCGCTGGCGCAGTAGCGGGGGAGCGCTGCGGTACAGAAGCACAGGAACATACGAAAGCGGGGCGGGTATCAGTCGATACCTGCCCCGCCTCATGCTTAGGGTCGTTTATTCTTATGACCTCTAGGTTGAGCGACTAGATCTTGAAATCGCTGCTGCTACCGGAGCTAGAGCCACCGGAGCTGCCGGAGCCGCCACCGCTGGACTTGCTTGCCGAAGCCGATGAGGAGGGGCCCTCAAAGACCTGGCGGAATTCGTCGCTGTACTTCGATACGAAGTACTCGCGGCTAGTCACGCGCCACTTGCCCTCGGCGTACACCACGTAGATCACGACATCCAGGGTGCTTGCCTTCTGAACCTCACCGGTACCCTTCTGGTAGATGGTGTATTCCTTGACAACGTCCCGGCAGGGGAACGCCACAACAGCCAAGTCGGTAGAGGCAAGAGCCTTCGCATCCTTGTCGTCACGGATGCTCAGCTTGCTCTCGTAGTCCTTAGTCCAACCGCCCGCAGCGTAGAGCTTGGCAATAGCCTTCAGGTTGTTGACCAGACCGCTGTCAGCGCCGTGGACCAGACCCTTGAGGTACTGCAAATCGCCGCTGTACATCGCGGCAATGTACGCGCTTTGGTAAGCAGCCAGGGTCTTGTAGGCGCCCTCGAGACTGACGGTACGCTGAGCCACCGTATCAATGACCGGAATCGGGACGTTCTTCGCGGGGGAGGTGTCGGTCGGCTCAACATAGTGTGCAATGGCGGGCTTGTACTCGTACTTGACGTCGCCAATGTACTTCTTATAGTCCTTCAAAAACTCGTCGGACGGAATAATCTTCGCGCTGTTACGGCTCGACGAGGACGAAGACGACGAAGCGGATGCCGAAGCCGAGGCAGACTCAGAAGGCGAAGCCGACGCAGATGCCGAGGGGGAAGCGGAGGCGCTCGGGGAGCCGGAGAAAGTATCACCGGTACCGGTGGGGCGAATATCCTTGTTGAAAGCGCATCCTGCTAGAGCCAAAGCACCGGCGGTCAGACCGCCAAAAAGAACGGCGCGGCGGGTCAATCCGTTTCGGTCGTTAGCAGAGAAGCTGGTGTGTGCACTCGGCCGGAAGGACATGGTATCTCCTGAAAGTGGTTGATCGAGGTAACTCGCAACGCTGCGATGCGTACGAGAGACTCTTCCTCATCGTTTTGTATGGTGCGCGGTACAGGGGAAGTACCGGGATACGAGTGTGCCGAAGCGTGAACTGCGGCGATATGAAGTATCCACTTCTTACTATAGAAGACTGGTTTTAAAACTTCGTCAAAAAACCCTGGACATTGTCTTTAAAGCACAATAACCCAAAGTCGGTGAGGTGCTGAGGGGGCACCTTCACGACTTTGGGCTAGTGCGTATGAAATTAATGAAACGGGGCTAGTTTAGACTGTGCCGGAATTATGCCCCTGCGGATTTAGACCTTAGTGGAGTCGCGGCCCGAAGAACCACTAGAACCAGCGGAACCGGAACCTCCGGAGCTAGAAGAATCGGAAGAGCCCTTGCCGCCATTCAGACGCTCGTTCAGATAGTCGTTGCCGATTCGCCACCACTTACCCTCGGTGTAGAGCATCACGTGCGGAATGGCTACCTGAGTAATCGCCGGTATCTTGCGTTCGGAGCCGTCCGGCTGATGGATGGCGGTGGCAGAATACTTGGCGTCTATCATGATTTCTACGTAGCCGTCACCGTTCTTCAGGGCGGTTCGAGGCTCCGTATTCCGCATGGAAATGCTGCACGTGAAGTCCATGTACCAGCCGTTCTGCTCATACAGTTCCTTGACTGCTTTAACCTCGTCGACGGCGCTCTTGTCTGCCGGGTAGGTCAGCTCAATCGCCTGATCTGCGTAGCGACCATCCTTGAGTGCGGTGATCTGTGCGCTGTAGTAGGCGCGCAAGGTCTCGTAGGCACCCTGGAAGGTCGGTTCCTCACGGTGCGGAACGGTCTTGAGGGGCTTGGGTACGTTCTTCGCCGGGGAAGAATCCGTTGCGGGCTGGTACTCACCCATGTATTCGCCGGTCAGCTTCAGGGGGCCGGGGTACTTTTCCCAACCCTCAACGAGTGCATCCTTAGATACGGGTACGCGCGCCGCACCGGACGAACTGCTCTTAGCGCTTGCTGATGCGGTCGCCGAGGAAGTAGCGGTAGCAGACGGTGAACTAGAGGCAGAAGCGGAAGCGCTCGCAGAAGGAGCAGCGGTGGGGGAGCCAATCTTAGCCTTCGCCTCTTCGCTCAGCGGGCGAATATCGGAGGCGCAACCAGCCATGAGGGAAACCGCGCCACCGAGCAGCAGGGTGCGGCGGCTTAAGAGGCGGGAAGTAGCGGAACGGGTACTCGAAGAGGGTGAGAGCATCGGTGAACTCCTTGATTATTCCCGAGGCGGGCTCGGGGCACCCGGTGGCGGGCGCGTGGTTGTATGGCGTGTTGGGTGAGGCTGTGAAAGGGGTAAAACCTAGGCTAGGTGCCGCGGGTTTAGTTCCTGTCCGGAAGTGACCTCGGGGTGTACTCAACGCCGGGGCGAGGGGTACAGGCGAACTCATCGAAGAGATTGTCAGAAACATGCCAGATTCGTACCGTTCCAGCTTGTACTCCGGCGTGTGCCGGTCTAATTTCTGTTGGCTTTAGCTACCTCTCATCTGTGTCTCAGCAGCGAAAGCTTCTTGAATCGTCGTTGATGTGTTACACGGTTCATTTTAGACTATTTTGAATTCAAAATGCACGAAAAGCCACCTTAGTAATTCCTGGGAGCCTATAGACCGCTCAAGATATCAATCACCGTAAAGTATTGTGACTATGCCTCAGTGATGGGGAATTGTTTGATGGGGCGGGTCATTTGGTGGGGGTCTCTGCGCGCACCAGATTTAGTGATTTCAGTCATATTTATGGCTAGGGTAGTCGAGGGAACTGTGTCGTAATATTTCCCGAGGGTGGGGGATGGGGCTGTGACTATCCCAGTCTTCGGGTGTTGAGAAAGCCTTGAGTACCGCGGGAGAAATACCCGATTCAACAAGGGGAAATCCGCTCGGTATTCCCGAAATATGCACTCTATTCACCCACTATGCACTGCCCTTCGACCTGGAAAAATCGGTTCCCACACGGGGTGTTGAGGGGGTGAAAACTTTCAAGGGTGAATATCTAGTGGAATTACATCGGTGTTCACCCCATATCTTGTGGTTGCACTGACTGCAATCCTGTGGGATCCCTCGAAAAAATCGAAACCCACTTAAAGCAACACCGAGGGAATGTAAAAACATACATCCTTAAACACGCCCGAGCGCGGGTAGGGTAAGACTCTTTAAGCCCCCTACTCGCTCTATATATCGCCGAACGAAGAACCATTCTGTTTTGCGCCTCCAGCATTGGCGCATCAGAAAAGTACCGTTCAAACCCACAGCCCGCGGGGTTGCATACAGACACAAAAGCCACATAAACTATTAGTGTTTGCAACGACCCGGCCATCACCGGCGAGCAATTCGGAAGAACGGACCGCACCTGCGGGCGCCCGTCAATCGCTGCGGCGAGGGCGTCTTAGCGGAAGAGATGTAGTCCCAGTAGAACCGGACGGTTAAGCCCGATATAGCTGTAATAAGCGACTGATACCCGCCCAACGCGCCGCTCTTCCGGTGGCTAGGTATCGCGGACACGCGACACCCCGCTAGCCCCGGGAGGGTTCGGTGCGTTGAGCTGGTTAACTCAGTAAGCAAGGTGGTACCGCGCCGCATCCTGACCCCCGGAACAACGGTAAGTCAGCGATGCCCAGGCGTCCTTGCACCCGTCATGTCAACCCTCACCCGCTGAGAGGTGACGAGTGCACGCACCCGCGTACCGCGCCCGTCACCCGCATCTCAGCGTTGAGAACAACAGATAAGGGCGCACCCAATGTCTAACGTATACCCCAAGGCGAGTGCCTTCGAAGCCGCAGGAAGCGGCGTCACCGCATCGCCCAAGTTCCCCGCACTTGAAGAAGCAGTCCTCGACTACTGGAAGAAGGACAACACCTTCTCTGCATCCGTCGAGAACCGCCCCGCAGGCGAAAACGGCGAAAACGAATTCGTCTTCTACGACGGCCCTCCCTTCGCTAACGGCCTGCCCCACTACGGCCACCTGCTTACCGGCTACGCCAAGGACCTCGTCGCACGCTACCAGACCCAGCGCGGCCACAAGGTGGAACGCCGTTTCGGCTGGGACACCCACGGCCTGCCCGCAGAACTCGAGGCAATGAAGCAGCTCGGCATGACCGACAAGCGTGAAATCCTCGAAATGGGCATCGACAACTTCAACGACGCCGCCCGCGCATCCGTGCTCAAGTACACCAACGAGTGGGAAAAGTACGTCACCCGCCAGGCACGCTGGGTCGACTTTGAGAACGACTACAAGACCCTGAACGTTGAGTACATGGAGTCCGTCATCTGGGCGTTCAAGCGCCTCTACGACAAGGGCCTGACCTACCAGGGCTTCCGCGTGCTGCCCTACTGCTGGAAGGACGAGACTCCTCTCTCCAACCACGAGCTGCGCATGGATGACGACGTGTACAAGGACCGCCAGGACCAGACCGTCACCGTCGCATTCCGCCTCACCGCAGACACCGCCCTCGGCGCTGACGAGAAGGTCGCCGCTGAACTCGACGGCGTCGAAGCACTCGCATGGACCACCACCCCCTGGACCCTGCCCACCAACCAGGCACTCGCCGTCGGACCCGAGATTGAATACTCCGTCGTACCCGGCGCAGGCAAGTTCGAGGGCCGCTCCTTCCTGCTCGCCTCCGACCTGCTCGGCTCCTACGCCAAGGACCTCGGCTACGAAGGTGACAACCCCGCCGAGGACGCTGCCGCAGCCGTCACCGCACGTTACACCGGCTCCCAGCTCGAGCACGTGCGCTACACCCCGCTGTGGGACTACTTCACCGACACCGAAAAGTGGGGCACCGAAACCTCCTGGCAGATCCTCGTCGCCGACTACGTCACCACCGGTGACGGTACCGGCATCGTCCACCAGGCACCCGCCTACGGTGAAGACGACCAGAAGGTCTGTGAAGGCTACGGCATCCCCGTGATCCTCTCCCTTGACGAAGGCGCAAAGTTCCTGAACCTCTTCGCCGAGCCCACCGCCTCCGGCTCCACCGCCTTGGCAGAAATCGCAGGCGTGCAGGCATTCGACGCGAACCGCACCATCATCAACGCCCTCAAGGCAGACGATGTGCTGATCCGCGAGAAGTCCTACGTGCACTCCTACCCGCACTGCTGGCGCTGCCGCACCCCGCTCATCTACCGTGCAATCACCTCCTGGTACGTGAAGGTCACCGACTTCAAGGACCGCATGTACGAGCTGAACAAGCAGATCAACTGGATCCCGGAAAACGTGAAGTACGGCCAGTTCGGCAAGTGGGTTGAGAACGCACGCGACTGGTCCATCTCCCGTAACCGCTTCTGGGGCTCCCCGATCCCCGTGTGGGTTTCGGACGACCCGAACTACCCGCGCATCGACGTGTACGGCTCCCTCGAAGAGCTCAAGGCAGACTTCGGCCGCCTGCCCCTGAACAAGGACGGCGAACCCGACCTGCACCGCCCGTACATCGACGAGCTGACCCGCCCAAACCCGGACGACCCGACCGGCAAGTCCACCATGCGCCGCGTGGAAGACGTGCTCGACGTCTGGTTCGACTCCGGCTCCATGCCCTACGCACAGGTGCACTACCCCTTCGAGAACCAGGAATGGTTCGAGAACCACTACCCGGCGGACTTCATCGTCGAGTACATTGGCCAGACCCGCGGCTGGTTCTACGTGCTGCACGTGCTGGCGACCGCGCTCTTCGACCGCCCCGCGTTCAAGAACGTCATCAGCCACGGTATTGTGCTCGGCTCGGACGGGCAGAAGATGTCCAAGTCCCTGCGCAACTACCCGGACGTCTCCGAGGTCCTCGACCGCGACGGCTCCGATGCGATGCGCTGGTTCCTGATGTCCTCCCCGATTCTGCGCGGCGGCAACCTGATCGTGACCGAGCAGGGCATCCGCGAGGGTGTTCGCCAGGTCATGCTGCCGCTGTGGAACGTCTACCACTTCTTCGCCCTGTACGCTAACGCCGCCAACAACGGTGAAGGCTACAGCGCAAAGCTCAAGTACGACTCGCAGCACGTGATGGACCGCTTCATCCTCGGCAAGACCCGCGAACTCATCGAGCAGGTCACCGCAGCGATGGACTCCTACGACATCTGGAACGCCTGCGAATACCTGCGCCAGTACGCCGACGCACTGACCAACTGGTACGTGCGCCGCTCCCGCGAGCGCTTCTTCAACGAAGACACCGACGCATTCGACACCCTCTACACCGCACTGGTGACCGTGTCGAAGGTTGCCGCATCCCTGCTGCCGCTCAGCAGCGAGGAAATCTACCGCGGCCTCACCGGTGAACGCTCCGTGCACCTGGCTGACTGGCCTGAGGCATCCGCTTTCGCTGACGAGTCCGACCTGCTGGCTCTCATGCAGACCGTGCGTGAGGTCTGCTCCGCCGGTTCGGCACTGCGCAAGGAAAAGAAGATCCGTGTGCGCCAGCCGCTGCAGAAGATGACCGTGGCAATTGCACCCGAGCAGTTCGCTGCGCTGGGTACCGCCTTCGGCGAGAAGGGCGCGGAGTACTTCGCGAACATCGTCGAGGACGAGCTGAACCTGCGCCAGGTGGAGCTGGTCAGCGCCGACACCGTCGACCCCGCCGACTACGGCATCTCCCAGCAGCTGAAGGTCAACGCACGTGCGGCAGGCCCGCGCCTGGGCAAGCAGGTGCAGGTTGCCATTAAGGCTTCCAAGTCCGGTGACTGGACCGTGACCGAGGACGGTACCGTCCTGGTCGGCGTGGCAGCTCTGGACGGCGGCCTGGCTCTGGAAGAGGGCGAGTACGAGCTGGCAACCGTGGTTGCCGCTGACGCTGAGGGTGCTGAGCACACTGCGGCTGCGGTTCTGCCCGGCGGCTTCCTGGTCCTCAACATTGAGCTGACCGACGAGCTGGTTGCCGAGGGTATCGCCCGCGACACCATCCGCGCTATTCAGCAGGCACGTAAGGACGCCGACCTGAACGTTGCGGACCGCATCAACCTGAGCATCGCGGCACCGGAGGAAACTCTGGCAGCTCTGCGCGCCAACGAAGCACTGGTGACCGGCGAAACCCTCGCCGTGTCCCTGCAGCTGAGCGAAGCAGACGAGCTGAGCATTAGCGTCGCCAAGGCATAAAACGCCTGAACCGTACGGCCGTCCCGCCCCCTTGATTGGGCGGGGCGGCCCGTCGTCTATCCCGCCGCACGGTGGGCCCCTGCCGGCACCGGCTGGCTATCCCAGTGAGGAGAACAATGAGCGAGAAGAACTACCCCGCAATTCCCGACCCCGAGGGCGTGGAGCGGGTCTACGGTGAACTGCTGGCGCGAGCACCCGAAAACAAGATGGCGCCGCGCCTGGACGCCGTAGCCCGCGCCGTCGAAATCCTCGGCGACGTGCACCGTGCCGCACCGGTCATCCACATCACCGGCACGAACGGCAAGACTAGCACCGCCCGCATGATTGAGGCGCTGCTGCTCGGCCACGACCTGCGCGTGGGCCGCTTTACCAGCCCGCACCTTGAGAGCGTCACCGAACGTATCTGCATTAACGGTGCACCCGTACCGGACGCCACCTTCGTGCGCATTTGGGACGAAATCGCCCCCTACCTGCAGATTGTGGACGCGGAGATGACCTCCCGCGGCGAGCCCGCACTGACCTTCTTCGAGTCCATTACCGTGCTCGCCTTCGCGATTTTTGCGGACGAGCCGGTGGACGTGGTGGTGCTCGAGGTCGGTATCGGTGGCACCTGGGACTCCACGAATGTTGCCGACGGCGTGGTCTCCGTGGTCACCCCGATCGGTCTGGACCACACCGATATGCTCGGCGAAACCCTCGCCGAGATTGCGACCGAGAAGTCCGGCATTATCAAGCCCGGCGGCTTCCTGATTTCTGCCGCTCAGGACCCGGAAGCGGCGGACGTGCTGCTCGCCTCCGCCCGTGAGAAGGAAGCATCCTTCGCCTTCGAGGGCGTGGAGTTCGGCGTGGTCTCCCGTGAGCTTGCGGTCGGCGGTCAGCTGCTGACCCTGCGCGGCCTGGCTGGCGAGTACCCGGACGTGCCGCTGTCGTTGCACGGTGCGCATCAGGCTCAGAACGCCGTGGTGGCTCTCGCTGCCGTGGAGGCGTTCTTCGGCGGTCAGCGTCAGCTGCCCGAGGACGTGGTGCGTACCGCGTTTGAGACGGTGCGCTCGCCGGGTCGCCTGGAGGTGGTGCGCACCGAGCCGCTGACCATCCTGGACGCGGGCCACAACCCGCACGGTGTGCGTGCTTCCGCGGCCGCGCTGACCGAGGCGTTCAAGCTTTCGCACCTGCACGCCGTGGTCGGCATCCTGGGGGAGAAGGACGCCCTGGGCATGTTTGAGACCATGCGCGAAGAGTACGTGGACGCCTCGGACGGCACGTTCCGCCTGTACCTGTCGGCCTCGGATTCGCCGCGCGCGATTGCCCCGGAGCGCCTGCACGAGCTCGCCCTGGACGCTGGCATTGACGAGGACTCGATCGAGGTGTTTGAGCACCTGGACGAGGCGATTGCCACCGCCATGGAGAACGCCCTCTTCGAGCAGGAGTCGGCGGGTGTGCTGATTACCGGCTCGATCACCGTGATCGGCGAGGCACGTACCCTGCTGGCCAAGCACGCGGAGGCGAAGACCCCCGGTGCCGAGGCCGAGGAACTGCCGGACGAGCTGCCCGCCGAGGGTGCTTATGCGGGTTCTGCGGGTGCGGCGTCGGCTTCGACTCTGGCTGCCGCGGCGGCTGCGGCTGCCTCCGCTGAGCCGGATGAGCTGCTGAACGACATCATGGCCGAGCTGGGCGGCGAGTCCGCGGCGGGTTCTTCGCTGGAGGATTCGCTGGGCCTGCCGCTGGGTGATTCGTACACCGATGATTTCTTCGGTGACGATGACTCCGAAGACGAATAAAGCCCACTGAGGTTATTGATGAGAAGGCGGGGCGCCGCTCTCTGCTGGTTTTACTGAGCTAGTATTACCGGCTGGGGGAGCGGTGCCCCGCTTTTTCGCGCTCTGCCTTTTCGCACCCGGCCTTTTTGTGCCTCCGCCTTTCTGTCTTTTGCCTCTGCCCTCGCGCTCCCACTTGAACCCACGTTCCCTCACGCGTTCCCAGGGGCTCTCACCTAACCCCAATCACCCGATTTTCTTCGGCATACCCCGCCCTCACCCACCCAAAAAATCGAAAAGAACGAAAATTTTGGGCACCGGGGTCCCAAAACCGGGCACGCCTTGGCGTCACGGTGCTATATTCGCTGAGGCGCCGGCCCCAATGTCTGAGGCCGCACCAACACACCCGCACACATACGCATACCAGCGACGGTATGCCACATAGCGAAAGGCACCCATCATGCCCGCACCCTTCACCGATTTGATCGGCACCGATTCGTTCACCGAGTCCCTACGCCAGGAGAACATTGCCACCTGGCTCTCCGCCACGAATCACCGCTTTGTTGCTGAGCTTTTTGACGGCTCGATTGCCCCGCAGGTCATGGCGGGCTACCTGGTGCAGGACTACCGCTTCCTTGATACGTTCCTCGCCCTGATTGGTGGCGCTATCGCCAACGCTGACACTCTCGCAGGCCGCCTGCGCCTGGCACAGTTCGCCGGTGAAATTGCCGGTGACGAGAACACTTATTTCCTGCGCTGCTTTGAGACTCTCGGCGTGACCGAGCATCAGCGTGAATCCATGCCCGATACGGAGGCGACCACCGGCTTCAAGCGCCTCTTCCTGGATGCGGCGGCAAGCGGCAGCTACGCGGCGATCCTGTCGGTGCTGGTGGTTTGCGAGGGCCTGTACCTGGATTGGGCGTCGAAGGCTCCCGCCAAGCGCCCCGATTCTTTCGTGCACAACGAGTGGATTACCCTGCACGACTACCCGGAGTTCCGTGAGCTGGTTGATTTCCTGCGCCGTGAACTGGACCGTGTGGGCCCGGCGGATGCGCAGGCTGCCCGCGAGTTCTTTAGCCGCGCGGTGGAGCTGGAGCAGCAGTTCTTTGACGATTCGTACACCCACCCGCTGCCCTAGGTAATACCGCCCTAGGTAATGCCCCGGATTAAAGCCCTAGAAATGTCCCGTTGAGACCCCCGGAAGGTTCCACCCGCCGCTAAATTGCGGGCTCCTCCCGGGGGTTTTCGCGCGTTAAAGACTTCCCGAAGACACCTCGAAAGCGCCCCGAACGAGCCCTGAAAGTGCCCCGAAAAAGCTCAGAAAACGCGCCCATCTGCGTAAAATAGCACGTCATAAACGGAACATACAGGCTAACAGTGTGCCATTTGGCGGTGTGAGAGGCTAGGATAAATGGGGTACCGCTTCCGGGGTGCTGGCTATGCCGCACCGGTATGTACCCGCTACTGCACGAGGTGAAACACACTATCTAAAGGAGTCGTATGAGTACCGCCGCATCGAGTACTACCGAGCCCAACCACACTGAGGCAGAAAAGCAACAGGGGCGCACGGGAACCGCTGGCGGCTACTCTGACCGACAGCTCGGGTTCTGGCTGATTGGTGCGGGTCTGATTGCGCTGATTTCTTCGGCGATTCTGGTGTATGAGCGCCTGCAGATTTACATTGATGCCGGCCACTCCACGGTCTGCGACATTAACGCCCTGCTCAGCTGCGGTACGGTGATGCGCACCCCGCAGGCGGAGGCTTTCGGCTTCCCGAACCCGTTCATTGGCCTGGTGGGCTTCTCGATTGTGGTGACTATCGGTGCCGCGATGATGGCGGGTGCACAGTTCAAGAAGTGGTTCTGGGTCTGCATGGACATTGGTTTGGCTGCGGCGACCGCATTCATCATGTGGCTGTGGTACCAGACGACGTTCCAGATTAACGCACTGTGCCTGTTCTGCATGATCGTGTGGATTATGACCATCACGCTTTTTGTGAAGACCACGGTTCGCAATATTTCGGTGGGGGTTATCCCGGCGTCGCAGTCGGTGCGTGAGAGCGCTCGCGGTTGGTCGTGGTTTGCGATTAGCCTGTGGTTGATCCTGATTTTCGGCATTATTGTGATCCGCTTCTTTGAGGTCATTGTGAATATGATGCGCTAAGCGTTGAGCTGTATCGCCCCGGTGCCTGTTGGTGCCGGGGCGTTGCTGTACCCGCAGGCAGATTGCGCCGGTAGATTGCGGCAGGCAGATTGCGGCGGGCAGCGGGGGAGGCGCCGGCGACCCGTGTAGTGAAGTCAGCGGGGAGGCGGCGCGGGTGCGTATAATGGTCAGGTATATTCATGAGCGGCATGAGCCGGAGCCGTCCGCGGGTTTCACCTGCGGCGTCGACTGCCTGCCGTTCTGCTGGACGCTAGATTCTTGATACCCCTTCGAGGAGAACCGTGAAGACTGCCGGAATTGCCGCAATGGGCGCTGCTGCCGTTATTTTCTTGACTGCCCTGCTGTTGCTGACTGCCGGTCACTTCTCGCTGCTGTGGGTGATTCTGCTGGTGGTTTCTCCGTTCGTTTTCATTCTGGGTGTTCCGTTTGCGACCGGTTCCGGTCCGGAGTACCTGCCGACTGACCCGAAGCTTGCTCAGCAGGCTCGTGAGGCGCGCGATGCGGAGCTGGGTTTGGACTAGTCCCTCCTCTCAAGAACTTTTGAAGCCGGGTGGTGCGTAGTGGCACGCCCGGCTTTGCTGTACCCGCTACGGTGCTCGCCGCAGTGCCCGCGCATCCGGCTGGGAAGTGATGCCCGGATTGGGTGCCTTGGGTGGCTTAGAGGCACCCGCTACCGGGTATAATGAAAAACGGTGTCTTGTGCGCCCCGCACGCGCATGAAGATCCCCACCAACGCATCGAGGGAGAGTACCCGATGAGCGCCGGCTATAAGCCGCGGAGCATAACTGTCGCACCGCGCGGGCCGCCCGCCTCGGCGAAGAAACCCGAAGACCGGCAGGGCACCCAGGAAGGGTGTGAGCGTGCCGTGCTCGAGAGCGAGGTGGCTGTGACCGTCGCGGCGCGCTCTGCGTTCCGCCCGCTCGCCCCCTACGGCAGAAGCACTGAATGAGATAGTGCCCGCGAAGAACGCGCACCGTAGGGTGAGGCTTGAGCCGCGGTGGCAGCAACTAGGCTTTGCGCTGTATGCGCGCTGTTAAAATCCTTGCGGTGCGGAGCAGGGTGTAACGAAAGAAGATTAATGTCTGACGAGAAGAACGTCGAACTTGGGGTTTTTGAGGCGCTGAACGCCCTCGCGGAGGAGAAGAACGCCTCTGCAGAGACCCGTGAAACTCTGCGTAAGAATGTTCGTGAGAGCTCTGAGGCTCAGCAGGGTACTGAGCGCCGCCGTCCGGGTCGCCCGAAGAAGGAGAAGGCTCCTGAGGTTCCTCTGGATGAGGCGATTGCTGCTGGCCTGACCAACCTGCGTAACGCGAAGGCTAAGCATGCGCCGGCACCGAAGGTTGCCGCTCCCGTTGCGTCTGAGACTGAGGTTGCTTCTACCCTCGATAGCCTGTTTGCGGCTGCTGAGAAGAAGGCGGCTGAGCCTGCTGTTGAGGAGAAGACCGCTAAGGTCGAGACCGTCGAGAAGACCGCGAAGGTTGAAGAGATCGCCAAGGTCGAGAAGGTTGCTAAGACCGAGACCGTGGAGAAGGCCGCCAAGGTCGAAGAGATCGCCAAGGTCGAGAAGGTGACCAAGGCAGAAAAGACCGAAGAAGCCGCAGAAGAGACTGCCGAAGCTGAATTCGTTGAGGGCGAGGCCGCCGCAGAAGCCGAGGTTGCTGCCGAGGCTGAGGAGACTGCCGAGAAGCAGGCTGAGAACACCGAGGCTGACTCCGCAGACGCAGAGCCCGCAACTGAAGCATCTGCAGCTGAGGAACCTGCCGCTGAGGAGCCCGCACCGGCTCCCGAGCCCGTCAAGACCATTAGCGACCTGCAGCGCGAAAAGCTGCAGGAGCTGCGCTCGCGTACCCCCATGGGTGCTATGCCGCTGTTCATGGCGCCCGAGCCGGAGGAGCTGAGCGAGCTCGCTGTTGCCGCCAAGCTGGAGCGTGAAGCCCGCCGCGCCGCTGCCGAGGAGCAGAAGCGTAAGGAGCGCATGGAGCGCCGCCGTGAGGAGGCTGCCGCTGAGGCTGAGGTGACGAGCCACCGTCGCCGTCGCCGTCGCCGCGGTACCGAAGATATTGAGATTGAGGGCGGCGTTGATGATGACGTTGAGACCGTCACCAAGGTGCGTGCGCCGCGCCTGGCTGACTCTCACGCATCCAACACCGTGACCGGTGTGCGCGGTTCTACCCGCCTGGAGGCGAAGCGTGTGCGCCGCCGCGAGTCCCGTTCCCTGGGCCGTCGCCGCCACATCGTGACTGAGGCTGAGTTCCTGGCTCGCCGTGAGTCCGTGGACCGTCAGATGCTGGTTCGTCAGAAGGACGGCCGCATCCAGATTGGTGTGCTTGAGGACGGCGTGCTGGCTGAGCACTTCGTGTCTAAGACTCAGCAGGATTCTCTGATTGGCAACGTGTACCTGGGTAAGGTTCAGAACGTTCTGCCGTCCATGGAAGCTGCGTTCGTTGACATTGGGCGCGGCCGCAACGCTGTGCTGTACGCGGGCGAGGTCAACTGGGATGTTACCGGTCTGGACGGTGCGCCCCGCAAGATTGAGAACGCCCTGAAGCCCGGCGATTCGGTTCTGGTGCAGGTCACCAAGGACCCGATTGGCCACAAGGGCGCCCGCCTGACCAGCCAGGTTTCCCTGCCCGGTCGCTTCCTGGTGTACGTACCGGGTGGTTCGATGACCGGTATTTCCCGCAAGCTGCCCGACACCGAGCGTGCTCGCCTGAAGAAGATTCTGAAGGACAAGCTGCCCGAGGGCGCTGGCGTGATTGTTCGTACCGCGGCGGAGGGTGCTTCTGAGGAGGAGCTGACCCACGACATTAACCGTCTGCGTGCTCAGTGGGAAGAGATTCAGGAGAAGGCTAACTCCCGCAAGGTGCTGGCTCCAGAGATGCTCTACCAGGAGCCCGACCTGATGATTAAGACCGTGCGTGACGTCTTCAACGAGGACTTCACCGCGATGATCGTTCAGGGCGAGAATGCCTGGGATTCCATCGAGGCGTACGTGACCTACGTGGCGCCGGACCTGGTCTCCCGCCTGCAGCAGTGGGATGGCGAGGATGACCTCTTCGACCACTACCGCATCAACGAGCAGCTGGCGAAGGCTCTGGACCGTAAGGTGTACCTGCCTTCGGGTGGTTCGCTGGTGATTGACCGCACCGAAGCTATGACTGTGGTGGACGTGAACACCGGTAAGTTCACCGGTAGCGGCGGCAACCTGGAAGAGACTGTCACCAAGAACAACCTGGAAGCTGCTGAGGAGATTGTCCGTCAGCTGCGTCTGCGCGATATTGGCGGCATTATCGTCATTGACTTCATTGACATGGTGCTTGAGTCGAACCGTGACCTGGTTCTGCGTCGCCTGATTGAGTGCCTGGGCCGTGACCGCACCAAGCACCAGGTGGCTGAGGTGACTTCGCTGGGTCTGGTTCAGATGACCCGTAAGCGTCTGGGCACCGGCCTGCTTGAGGTCTTCTCGGAGCCCTGTGAGCAGTGTGCCGGCCGTGGCCTGATTGTGCACGATCAGCCGCTGAGTGGTCGTAGCGGTGGCGCGTCGGATTACATCCACCGTCACGAGCGTAATGACCGTAAGCGTGCCCGTGCGGCTGCCCGCGAGGATTCTCGTGATCAGCAGAAGCAGGATGCTCTGGAGTCGAAGAAGGCTGAGCGCCGTAACGCTATGGCTGCGGTAGCTGCCGCATCCGCTCAGGCTGACGAGGCTTCGGAGGAGACCACTTCGACCCGTAAGAAGCGTAAGCGTCGCAAGCGTTCGCGCCGCGCGGAGACCGCTGAGCTGTCTCTGGAGCAGGAGATCCAGGGTATTGCCGAGGCTGCCAGCGAGCAGGCTCACGCGGAGGTTGCTCAGCGTGAGGACAAGGTCGCTGAGGTGACCGGCGGTAACTGGATTGGCGAGCAGGGCGGTTTCTCCCTGGAGCAGCTGGCGAGCGCGTTCGACCGTGTGGAGGAATCCGCTGAGGATTCTTCGAAGGGCTCTGACCAGGAGCGTTCTGCAGAGGACCGTTCGGAGGAGCGTCGTTCGTCCAAGCGTGGCGAGAAGAAGTCTTCTCGTAACCGCCAGCGCCGCGAGCTGACCGATGCGGATATTGCCGCTGTGGAGGATTCCGGTGCGGGTGCGCTGGAGGACGAGCACCACGTTGACCCGGAGCTCGACCCGCGCTTTAGCCGCTCTTCGGATCGTTTCGAGGCGATTCGCGCTGGCGAGGCGAAGGCTCGTGCTTCTCAGAAGGCTGGCCGTCTTGCCCGCACTGAGGGTGAGTCGTTCCGTTCGAACCGCGAGGATCGTGCGGCGAAGCGTCAGAACCGCGAGCAGCAGAACGCTGAGGCAACCTCCGAGAAGGCTCAGGAGTCCAAGCGTGTTGAGCGTGAGGATCTGCGCATTGAGGATGTCCGCGAGACTCCGCGTGCGTCCCGCCGCCGTGCGCGTCGTGCCGCTGATGAGAAGCGTGCCGAGAAGGCTGCTGAGCAGAGCGTGGCAACTGAGCAGAATGTGGCATCTGAGCAGGCACCCGCAAAGGATGGTAAAGTTGAGAAGTCCGCGAAGACTGAGTCTCGCCCGGTGGTGACCGGCGTGATTGGTGCTCCGGCTGTGACCGGTGTGATCGGTTCGGCTCCTGCCGCAGTTGAGGCTGAGGCTCCGGTTGAGGAGGCTCAGAAGCCTGCGGCTCAGGTGCCGGGTTCGACCCCGCGTAAGCGTCGCACTCGCCGTGCGGCTTCGAGCGCTGGCGCTGGTGCTCAGGTCGTGACCGTGGACGCTTCCGAGCGTGCTGAGGGTTCCGTGGTTGCTTCCGCTTCTGTGGCGGATGTGGCTCCGGTGGCTGATGATGCTTCGGCTCCTGTCTTGTTCGGCATTGGCGTTGCCGCTGCCGATATTAAGCGTGAAGGTAAGGACGATTAGTCTTTAGCTTCCGATCATCGGAATTCCGATGGTGTGTATGTTGCGCCCCGGCGGGGTGGAGTGATCCACCCCGCCGGGGTTTTTTATGCCCGGTTTATCTGCGGTGTATCTGCCGGGGTTGAGTAGTATCACGTGCCGACTTCGTGCGTTCCGAAAATTTATCTATTGCGCGGCGCGTAGATCATGCCGTATCCTTAAGGACTGGTGTTTATCTCAGTGAAGCCCTATCGACGCAGGGCCAGCGGGAGACACCGCTCCCACCCGCATCGTCTTCGGCACGGTCGAGTATTCGGCTGAGTTAGGAACGTGCGGGAGAGAGACACCACCGGTGAGCCTCGCGTGTTGGCTTCGGCGGGCAATCCCGCCGGAACGCACGGGCCGTTCCTCCTTGTTCGCGGTTATTCGACTGGCGGGGGAGGGCGCACAGCAATGAAAGCGCAGGCTGCTCATTCGTGTGAGATTCAAGAAGCAAGTTGTCGAGAAAAGTGAGTCCCATAGTGGCATACGCGATTGTACGCGCTGGCGGCCGCCAGGAGAAGGTTTCCGTAGGCGACCTCGTTACCCTTGACCGTGTTGCAGGCGAGCCCGGCAGCACCATCGAGCTGCCCGTGCTGCTGCTCGTCGACGGTGACAAGGTCACCGCTGACGCAAAGTCCCTGGCTTCCGCCAAGGTTGTTGCTGAGAAGGTTGAGGACCTGCGCGGTCCGAAGATCGTTATTCAGAAGTACAAGAACAAGACCGGTTACAAGAAGCGTCAGGGCTTCCGCGCCGAGCTGACCACCGTCAAGATTACCGCTATCAACGCGTAATCGAAACGACCGGAATTCAACCCTAAGGTAGGAATACAGAATGGCACACAAGAAGGGCGCAAGCTCCACCCGTAACGGCCGTGACTCGAACCCCCAGTACCTCGGTGTTAAGCGCTACGGCGGCCAGTCCGTCAACGCAGGCGAGATTCTCGTTCGCCAGCGCGGCACCCACTTCCACCCCGGCCTGAACGTTGGCCGCGGTGGCGACGACACCCTGTTCGCTCTGGCAGCAGGCACCGTCGAATTCGGTACCCGCAAGGGCCGCAAGGTCGTTAACATCCTGGCAGCAGCTGAGTAATACTCACCGCTAGGGCAGAGGGGGTAGGCGTTAGTCTACCCCCTCTCGCTATGACCTCGAATGCCGTGGACGCCCGTGCTGGGCTCCACGATGAGGCGCACCCCAACCCGGTCGCGCCTGCTACCGCATCCGCAGCATGATTGGTGTGTGCCGTGCGGTGGCGAAGTGAAGATGTTCAAGATAAGGAGAACCCGTGGCAGAGTTCGTGGACCGCGTGGTCTTGCATGTATCTGGCGGTCGCGGAGGTAACGGCTGCGTCTCCGTGCGACGTGAAAAGTTTAAGCCCCTGGGCGGCCCTAACGGCGGTAACGGTGGTAATGGTGGCGCGGTGATTCTGCGCGTGGATAACCAGACCACGACCCTGTTGGAGTACCACCACAGCCCGCATCAGCACGCCCCGAATGGCGATATTGGTCGTGGCGATATGCACCACGGCTTCAACGGTGAGGACCTGATTCTGACCGTGCCGCAGGGTACTGTGGTGAAGGACCGCGAGGGTAATGTTTTGGCTGACCTGCTGCGTGTGGGCGACGAGTATGTTGCTGCGCGTGGTGGTATGGGCGGTCTGGGTAATGCTGCGTTGGCTTCGGCTAAGCGTAAGGCGCCCGGTTTTGCTCTGTTGGGCACCCCCGGTGAAGAGGCTGATATTGTTCTGGAGCTGAAGTCCATTGCGGATGTGGCTCTGGTGGGTTACCCCTCGGCGGGTAAGTCTTCGTTGATTGCTGCGATTTCTGCGGCGCGTCCGAAGATTGCTGATTACCCGTTCACCACTTTGATCCCGAACCTGGGTGTGGTGCAGGCGGGCGATGTTCGCTACACCGTCGCGGATGTTCCGGGTCTGATTGAGGGCGCTTCGGAGGGCCGAGGCCTGGGCCACCGCTTCCTGCGCCATGTGGAGCGTTCTTCGGCTCTGGTGCATGTGATTGACTGCGCTACTTTGGAGCCGGGGCGCGACCCGATTAGTGACTTTGAGGTAATCCGCGGCGAGCTGCAGAACTATGAGGTTGACCCGACTGCGGGTGTGACCGTGCCGCTGCATGAGCGTCCGCAGATTGTGGTGCTCAATAAGATTGACGTTCCTGAGGCTCGTGAGCTGGCTGAGTTTGTTCGCCCCGAGTTTGAGGAAATGGGCTTCAAGGTCTTCGAGATTTCGACTGCTTCCCATGAGGGTCTGAAGTCCCTGATCTTTGCGATGGCAAAGCTCGTGGAGGAGGACCGCGTGGCTCGTGCCGCTGCCGAGAAGGAAGCGGAGCGCGTGGTGGTTGAGGCTCCTGTGGTTCGTCCGAAGGGCTTCCGCGGTAAGAAGAAGCAGGAGTTCATTATTCGCCGCGAGGAGCGTAACCTTGAGCCGCTGTTCCGCGTGATTGGTGAGAAGCCTGAGCGCTGGATCCAGCAGACTGACTTCAATAACGATGAGGCTGTCGGCTACCTGGCGGACCGCCTGGCGCGCCTGGGTGTTGAGGATGAGCTGTTCAAGGCTGGTGCTCGTGCCGGTGACGCCGTGGTGATTGGTGAGAACGACAACTCGGTCATCTTCGATTGGGAGCCGACCATGGTCGGTGGCGCCGAGCTGCTGTCTTCCCCGCGTGGTACGGACGCTCGCCTGGAAGAGATCATTCGCCCGACTCGTGCGCAGAAGCGTGTGGAGTACAAGGAGCGTATGGACGCGAAGGCGGAGGCTCGTGCCGAGCTGGAGTCCGAGCGTGTTGCAGGCGTGTGGACCGAGTCGGTCGAGTACCGCAAGAAGCTGAAGGAAGGCAAAGTCGACGAGAATATCGACATGCCGAACGTTGACGACTAATAGCTGAGCGTTAGCTGTTGCCTGGCTGATGCTTGGTCGTTAGGTATTTGCGCCGCGTGCCGGGGTTCGCTCCGGTGCGCGGCGCTCTTTCTTCCTGACGCTTTGGCTGCCTTTTATGCTGCATCTTGCACTGGTTTTGCGCGCCGGAACATGCGGATGGGCGTGCTGGCTGGGTATTCCACTGGCGGCTTAGCTCACCCCCGTCATTTCGGTGTTTTTGACCGTAAGAAGGTAGCATAGAGGGGAATGTACGCAGGCACCGTTTTCGGTGTTGCGTACCTTCTGTGTACCTGCCCGCATCCGCGCCTGTGGCGGCTCCCAAGTTGCCGTGGTGCGGTCTCTGTCCCCAGCAAGGACGGCATTTGTGACTGACCAGCCTGTTCACCTTGATTTTGGTGCTCCGAGCACCGAGTCGATTCCCCCGCGCACTCCCGGTCGGGTGCGTCTGGGCGTGATGGGTGGAACCTTCGACCCGATTCACCACGGACACCTGGTGGCAGCTAGTGAGGTTGCCGCCGTGTTTGACCTGGATGAGGTCGTGTTCGTTCCGACCGGTCAGCCCTGGCAGAAGGTGGGGGAGCGGCATGTGAGTGACGCTGAGCATCGCTACCTGATGACGGTGATTGCGACCGCGTCGAACCCGCGTTTTACGGTGAGCCGTATTGATATTGACCGTGGCGGCGCCACGTACACCTTTGATACGCTTAACGAGCTGAGCGCCCTGCGCCCGGATGCTGACCTGTTCTTCATTACCGGCGCGGACGCGATTAGCCAGATTATGACCTGGCGCAATGCCCATAAGCTGTGGGATTTGGCGACTTTTGTGGGTGTGACCCGCCCCGATCATGAGCTGGATCCGCCGCTGGCTGAGGGTCGTCATATTACGACCCTGAAGATTCCTGCGATGGCGATTTCTTCGACCGATATTCGTCGCCGCGCAGCTGAAGATGCCCCCATTTGGTACCTGGTGCCGGATGGTGTGGTGCAGTACATTGCTAAGTACGGCCTGTACAAGAAGGACGCTTTGACGGCGTACCGTGACGGCTTGCCCCGCGTGAAGGATGAGTCTGGGCAGGCACCCCAATCGACGAATAATGAGGGAACACATGAGTGAAGCTACGGGTTCGAAGCCCTATAGCGAGGACGAAGCGTACCTCTACGAGACGTACGTGACCGAGGACGGCATTGAGGTGCCGCCGCCTACTAAGGTGATGGGTCCGCGTCGTCTTGCCCGCTACCGTGAAGAAGTTGCCGAGTACCTGCGTGCAGCCCGCCGCGGTGAGCCCGCGAAGCCTGTTGCGAACATGGGTTCTGTGGTTCATGCGGATGCTATTGACCCGCAGGTTTTGGCTGTTCAGCGTCGTTTTGCGGCGTTGGCGGCTCAGGGCAAGATTGAGACTGAGGCGAACGATGAGGAGAAGCTGCATGAGCCTGCTCCTCTGACCAGTAGCCTGCGTGTGCTGCGCCCCGAGGAGATTGCGCAGAACCGTGTGGATGCGACCAGCCCCTCCGCAGTGGATAACCCGATGACTTCTTCGATCCCGGTGATTGCCGTGGTCAAGGAGGAGGAGCCGGAGCCCAAGCTACACCAGTACCTGGTGCGCGATGAGCCGAAGGTTGAGGAGCTGGACAGCTCCGTCGCTGAGGTTGAGGAGACTGAGGCTGCTCCCGTTGAGGAAGAGACCGTTGAGGCTGTCGAGGTTGAAGAGTCTGCGGACGAGCTACCCACCCGTGTGAGCGCGGTGAACGCGCAGGGTCTTGACCTGAGCGTGCTGGATAGCGCCTCCGCTGGTGACGCCGTGGATTCGGTGGACGGCGACCCGACTGTTGCTCTGAGTCCGGATGAGGTTGAGGAGCTGCTGCAGCGCATGGTGGATCGTCAGGATCCCGAAGAGTCTGCTGCCCTGGTTGAAGAGGTCACCGAGGAAGCCGAAGAGTCTGAGGAAGCTGCGAAGGACGCCGAGTCTAAGGCAACTGGCTCTAAGTCTTCTGATTCTAAGTCTGCTCCGGTGCCTTCCGCTGAGGCTTCCAAGGAGTCCGCTTCTAAGGGCGCTGTTGAGAAGGCTGAAGAGGTTCTGCAGCCTGCGCAGAAGGCCTCCCTGGCGTGGCTGTGGATTGTGCTGCTGCTCGCCCTGGTCGTTGTTGGTCTGATTATGATTTTTGGCCCTAAGTAGGCCGTGAACAATGCATCCCTGTTGCGGGTGCTGCCGGCGGGTGTTCTGCCGGCAAGGAAGGAAAATATGACTGCTGCACAGTCCTCGGTTGAGGCTCTGCGCATTGCCGCCCGCGCTGCGGAGGAGAAGCAGGGAACGAACCTGTTCGCTGTGGATGCATCCGACGCGATGGGTCTGATTGATGGCTTCCTGGTGGTTTCTGCCCACAATGAGCGCCTCGTGAACGCTGTTGCGGATGAGGTTGAGGACGCTCTGCGTGAGCAGGCTGACCTGAAGCCGGTCCGCCGTGAGGGTCGTTCCTCGGGTCGTTGGATTCTGCTGGACTTCGGCGATATTGTCGTGCACGTTCAGCATGAGGAGGACCGCGAGTTCTACGCTCTGGATCGTCTGTGGGCTGAGGCTCCGCGTATTGAGCTGGGCGTTGAGAACGAGGCTCCCTTCGACATCGAGGGTGAGACTGAGGAAGATGCTGCACGCATCATTCCCGCTCAGGATGAGGCGTAGGCTTCTGCTTGATTTTTAGCTGATGAGGGGTGGGCTCTGCTGGCACTGTACGGTGCCGCGGGGCCCGCCCTTCTTGCTGAGCTTCTGGCATAGCCGCCGGTAACTTTTGTGGTTTTGGGTGTTCGGGTTTGCATCGCTTGGCGTGGTGTGTGTAATATATTCATGTTGCCTCGTTGAGGTCACTAACAGAATATGGGGATATGGCGCAGCTGGTAGCGCACCTGCATGGCATGCAGGGGGTCAGGGGTTCGAGTCCCCTTATCTCCACGTTTTCCTCGGTTGAGGAGCTTGTCGCCCGGTTCTTGTGAATCGGGCGATTTTGCTATCCACTGATAACTCTCGATAGTCAACAACGCAGTTCATAGTTGAGGAGAAGCGCATGGGAACGCACGCACATCACGGCCACGGCGGGCATCATCACGATCATTCGCATGCCCCGAGCCCGGAGGAAGCCGCCTCGATGCGTCCGCGTCTGCTGATTGCGTTCAGTCTGGCGGTCGTTATTGTGTTGGCGCAGGCGATTGGTTCGCTGGTCACGGGAAGTCTCGCGCTGCTGACTGATACGGCGCATGCTGTTACGGATGCCTCCGGTCTGCTGGTGGCGTTGACGGCGGCTTCGCTCATGACGCGCCCGGCAACGTCCCGCCGCACGTGGGGTTTCCGTCGCATTGAGGTGCTTGCCGCCCTCGGGCAGTCGGTGCTGCTGCTGGCGGTGGGTATCTACACGGCGGTGGAGGGCGTGCATCGCCTGTTTGCCCCGCCGGAGGTGCCCGGCACCGAGTTGCTGATCTTTGGTGTTGTTGGCCTGGTGGCGAACGCTATTGGTATTGCGGTGTTGGCGACGGCGAGGAACGCGAACTTCAATATGCGTGCCGCGTTCCTGGAGGTGCTCAATGACGCCCTGGGTTCGCTGGGTGTGATTGTGGCGGCTATCGTGATTTGGCTGACCGGCTTCTACCAGGTGGACGCCCTGGCGGGTCTGTTCATTGCGGCGCTGATTGTGCCGCGTGCGATGCGTCTGATGAGGCAGACGACTGCGGTGCTCATGGAGTTCACCCCGGACGGTCTGGATTTGGACGCGATGCGTGAGCACATGCTGCGCGTTGAGGGCGTTGTAGAGGTGCACGATGTGCACGCTTCGATGGTGGCGACCGGCCTGCCGGTGGTGACCGCGCACGTGGTGGTTGCCGATTCGTGCTTCCATGACGGGTCTGCGGTGGCAATTCTGGACCGTATCCGCTCCTGCGTGGCGGGCCATTTTGAGGTGTCGGTGGAGCATTCGACGTTCCAGTTGGAGACTGCCGAGCTGGGTGGTCGTGAGCCGGCTTCGATTCGCCACCCGTAGGCTGGCTCGCGTAGGTTTTGTCCGGGTTTCGTCGGCGGTTCTGCCCGCCGCGGTAAATTACGGCAGAAAACGGCAAACCAGAACAGGTACCAGAGCCTGAAATAGCGGGGGAGTAGCGACCGTTATATTTGGTGGCTTCAACACGCAAAAGATACACTCTTTAGGGAGCAAAAGGTGCTCCTCACCCACACACTTTGACAGGCCCGCTGGCTGGCTCTTTAGCTTGGTAGCCGCGGTAGCCTGTAACGATGAGCGCCTCAGCCCAGTTGAAACGGAACAGCTGAAACGGAACAGCGGGCGGGCGCATCCATAGATTTTTGACGAGAACAACCACGATTAGCAGCAGATACGGAACACTATGCATTCACCTATTGCCACTTACCTGACCGAGACCCTCGAGTCGGTCGCTTCTGATACCTCCGGTGAGTTGGCAAACTACATTCCGGAACTTGCCGCCGTGGACCCGGACAAGCTTGCCGCGTCTATCGCCATGGTTGATGGTGAGCAGTACGCCGCCGGTGACTCCGATGTGGAGTTCACTATTCAGTCGATTTCTAAGCCGTTCGTGTACGCCCTCGCGCTCGCGGACCGCGGCTATGATGACGTGCTTGCGAAGGTGGGCGTGGAGCCTTCCGGTGAGCCGTTCAACGAGCTGTCCCTGGAGGACGGCTCCGGTAAGCCGCTGAACCCGATGATTAACGCGGGCGCGATTACCACCCATTCGCTGGTGGGTCCTCCCGGTGCGACTCAGGGCGAGCGTATGGAGCGCGTCATTTCTGGTTTGTCTGCGTTTGCGGGCCGTCGCCTGTCGGTGAATGAGCGCGTGTACGAGTCTGAGCTGGAGCACGCGCACCGCAACTACGCGATTGCGCACATGCTGCGCGGCCACGGCATCCTGACCGGTGACCCGACTGTGGCGGTGCAGGGTTATACCCGCCAGTGCTCGCTGATGGTGACGGTCAAGGATTTGGCGTTGATGGCGGCGACTTTGGCGAACTATGGTGTGCATCCGGTGACGGGTGAGCAGGTGGTTCCTAAGACTGTGGTGCGTCAGGTGCTGAGCGTCATGTTCACGTGCGGCATGTATAACTCTGCGGGTGACTGGGCGACCCAGGTGGGTGTTCCGGCGAAGAGCGGCGTGGGCGGCGGCATCATTGGTGCGGTGCCCGGTCAGCTGGGTGTGGCAACGTTCTCGCCGCGCCTTGACGGTCACGGTAACAGTGTGCGCGGTGTGGAGCTGTTCGAGCAGTTCTCGGATGACATGGGCATGCACGTGATGAACGTGCCGACCGTGGCTCGTTCGGCGTTGCGCGCGAACTACCAGATCGGTTCGGGTGATGAGTCTATGCGTCTGATTCAGTTGCAGGGCCGCATCCGTTTTGCGGGTGTGGAGCGCGTGATTCGTGAGATTGTGGAATCCCCGATGGAGGGTTCCAAGGTTGCCCTGGATGTGACGCGCGTGTACGCGGTGGATGAGGTCGCTCAGAGCATGCTCCTGGAGCTGATGCGCCGTCTGCGGAATGACGGGTACAAGGTGTACCTGATTGATAATGACGAGACGATCACGAACACGGAAGCGCTGCGCAGCATGGGCGTGAAGATTCTAACGAACCCGGCGGCGGTGACTTCTGCCGAGTCGGATGCTGAGCGCGTGGCTGAGGCTGACGCTGAAGAGGCTGCGGAGGCGGAGGCGCTGGAAGCATTGCAGGTGTCGGAGTCCGTTGAGGCGGAGTAGTCGGTAGAGGCTGAACCCGAGTAGGTTTCTAGCCGAGTATTTGGCTCCACGGTTTCGTGAACTTTATAGATTGAGGCCCCTTTCCCGGGCGCGTTATGAACGCGTGCTGGGGAGGGGCCTTGCTGTGCTTACTGTGCTGTGCTTACTGAGAACTGTGCCTTGAGCTGTGTCATGAGCTGTAGCTGGATTACCTGGTGCGTAGGCAGCTTGGGGCGTTGAGCGTATTCTTTGGTAAGTGAGTGGAGCGAAATCGCATAAAGGTTCTTTAATAGTTCCGTTGTTAATCATTAAGTAATATTTTGAATTTTTCGATATCTAACGGCGACCTCATCGTACACTCGTAATATGAACACTGTTCCACACTCAGAAACACCTATCGCTCCTCGTCAATCCGCTATCGCTGACCCCGCCGCTGACCGAGCGGCAGCGGGTACTTCTGCCCGCGCCTCCATGGGTCGCCGCGAACTACTTCACCACGTTGGTACCTTTGGTTTGGGCGCGGTGGGCTTCGGCGTGCTGGGTCTTGGCTTGACCGGTTGCACCCCCTCCGCGGCGGAAGGCACCCACGGGGCGGCTAGCGGGTCAGCATCGGGCGGCACCCCGTCCGGTAGTGCGTCGGGTAGTGCCTCGGCGACTTCTTCGGCAAGCTCCTCGGCTACCCCCTCCCCATCTGCAACTAGCTCCACATCGGGGACCGCATCCCCGACCGCCGCGGCATCTCAGACGGCTTCTGCATCCGCAACCTCCTCGAACCCGGTCCCTGCGGCTCGTGCCTGGGACGGCCCGCAGACCGGCCTGCCCGGTGAGGGAAAGTACATTGCGTGGACGGTCGATGACGGTGCCGACCCGGAGGTGGTGCGCGCCTACGCGGAGTTTGCCCACCGTACCGGCACGCGCCTGACCTTCTTTATCAACGGTCAGTACCCGGCGTTTAAACAGCATCGTGACCTGTTGCTTCCGCTGGTGAAGAGCGGCCAGCTGCAGATTGCGAACCATACGTATAGTCATGCGGCGTTGACGAGCCTGACGGATGAGCAGATTGTTCAGGAGTTGACCCGTAATGATGAGGAGATTATGCGGCTGTTTGGGGTGTCTTCGAAGCCGTATTTCCGCCCGCCGTACGGGTATTATGATGCGCGCGTGTTGGCGGCTGCGGCGTCGTGCGGTTTTACACGTCCGGTTCTGTGGTTCGGGTCGTTGGCGGATTCGTCTAATATTTCTTCGGCTGAGGTGTATGCCTATGCGGAGAAGTATGCGTTGGCTCAGCATATTGTGATCGGGCATTTGAATTATCGGGGTGTGGTGTCTGAGCTGGACCGTATTCGGGCGTTGTTGGATCGGCGCGGGTTGAAGACGGTGACGATTCGCGACTATTACGGGTAGCGCGGGGGAGCCCTGGCGGGGTCTGGTGGGTATACTGGGAGGCATGACGAAGCTTCCTCAGAACCCTATTCTTCGGCAGGTGCACCGCTTCCGTGAGGCGCTGCTGTTTTTGCTGTATTACACGGTCTCTTTTCAGGGTGTGCGTTGGATGCGTGCCCGCCACCCGCGCCTGGCGACGGCGTGGTCGGTGACCTTGTGGGTGAAGATGGTGTTGCGTGGTATGGAGCAGGTGGTGCGTATGCTGGTGCCGGTCCTGCAGGATGCGGAGGCGCGCCGTGCCCGCGCTGAGCGTGCCCGCGCCTACCAGCCGCGCTAACCTCACCGGCTGGGCTAACACATTAGGCTGATACGACGAAGCCCCCTTGTACTGAAAAGTGCAAGGGGGCTTCGCTATATCTGGGGGGCAGAAGCCTAATGCTTCTTCTTCGGCTCACACGCCACGCCGTCACCATCACGGTCCAGACCCGGACGATAACCAGGCTGACCACGATACAGAGGTGCAGCACCCGCAGCACGAGCATCAGCACACGACTCATAGTAAACACTCGACTGCGCCGGAGCCTGCTGCACCGGCTGAGCAGGAGCCTCAGCCGCCGGAGCCTGCTGAACAGGAGCCTCCTGCTGAACAGGTGCCTGCTGCGCGGGAGCCTCAGAAACCGGAGCCGCCGGCGCCGCCACAGAAGGCGCCTCAGCCGCCGGTGCCTGGGACGGAGCCTGCACGGGAGCCTCAGTCGTCGGAACCGGTGACGGGGTTTCCGTCGGGGTAGGAGACTCCGAAGGAGACACACTCGGTGTCGAAGAAGCAGTAGGGGAAGCCGAAACAGAGGGGCTAGCCGAAGCAGAGGTCGACGATGACGCAGACGGCGTAGACTTCGGAGCACGAACAGACGAAGAACAACCGGTCAGCAACAGGGCACCCGCAAGAACACCAGCGGTCGCGGCGTGAATTTTCAACACAATATTCCTTTGGAAGTGAGTGGACAAGCGTGTTCACCGTAGAACACACACTCCAGTGTAAAGGAAAACCGCCCCACCCGCAGACAACATCGAGCCGCCCACAAAGAGCCCGATAAGGAAAGACGCAATGTGCGGGCACGGCAAAGCCCCCTTGCCCCGGTTTAACTAAGAACCAGGACAAGGGGGCTTTCGTCATATCTGGGAGCACTCACCGGGAGGCGCTAGGGGAGTAGCACCCCCACTGCGCTTTCCTCAGTAGATACTAGGAGCAGTTGCCGTTCACATCGCAGGACGGACCCGCCTCCGCAGTGCCAGTACCAGCGCCATTACCCGCATCGTCACCAGCCGCACCCGCCAGCGGGTTCAAAAACTCCACACGGTGAGTCTCCTCCCACACCTGACGCAGCGCCTGCACCAGCATCTTCGCAGGTTGCGCACCACTCACCGCCCACTTCGACTCAATCAAAAAGAACGGCACACCGTTAATACCCAGCTGGCGCGCCAACTGCTCATCGGCACGCACATCCTCCGCGTAACGGTCACTCTTCAGCACCGCCTCAACCTCGGCAGTATCCAGACCAATCTCAGAAGCAATATCCAGAATTGACTCGTGATCCTGCACCGAACGGCCCTGTGTAAAGTACGCCAGCTTAAACGCCTCCTGCGCCGCCGACGCCAAACCCTGCTCCGCCGCATAATGAATCACACGGTGCGCATCAAACGTGTTACCGTACCGCGCCTGCCGCCAATTGAAATCCAAACCCACCTCGCGGGCACGATCCGCCAACGACTCCTGGCTCGCAATCGCCTGCTCTAACGGCATCTGATACTTACCGGCAATCAGCTCAGGCAGCGAACCGGCAGGATGCTCCGTAGCCGACGGATCCAGCTCAAAACTATGCCACACCACCTCAACCTCGTCGCGGTGCTCAAACTCGGCGAGCGCCTGCTCCAGGTTACGCTTGCCCACGTAGCAGAAGGGGCACACAATATCGGACCAAATATCAATACGCATTGTCGTCTATTCCTCTCACACTCGGATGCGGCACACAGCCGCCACTATACGCTCACCTAACGCCCGGGGTGCCGTGCTTATTCCCGCGGCTATTACCCGCGGTTATTCCCCAGAGTTTATTCTCGCCGGGCACGGCAAAGCCCCCTCGCGCCGGTCCGTACAGAATCTCAACACAGGAATATCTGCACGGGAACCGGGTCAAGGGGGCTTCACCAGGGAAGGTCTACACCAACCTATCGGCGGGCGGCCGCCGGTGCGGTAGTGGCAGTAGCCGCGGGAGCAGTCGTAGCCGCAGGTGCAGTGGTCGCTCGAGCAGGCGGAGCAGTCGTAGCCGCAGGTGCGGTCGTCGCCTGCTGGCTAGCCGCAACCTCATCCTCATAGCGGGTGGTCGGTGCCTGAGTCGGAGCCTCAGTGGTCGGCTCCGGGGTAGGGGCCTCCGTGGTCGCCTCGGGGGACGGGGTGTGCTCCTCCGGGGTGGGGGTCGGCGAAGGTGCCGCCGCCTTAATCTCTTCCTCGGATGCGTCACCGTAGTAGTCACGAATCGTCACTGCAGTCAGGCCGCGGTCATCAATCAGGCCCTTCACCTTATCCAGGATCGGGATGATCGTCTCGTAGTTCAGGTGGCCCAGCACAATCTGCTGCGGCAGCATGTAGCGGATGCAGCGCATGTAAACCACGCGCGAGCTGGTCTTCGCCTCATCCCCGGTGGTGCCGTTCCACATGACAGGGCGGGTAAAACCAATCTCGCCGGCAGCCTTCAGAACCGTATCGTTGTAGCGGCCGTAGGGCGGGCGGAAGTACGGCTTTGACGAGACGCCGAACATGCTCATAATCTCGTCTTCGTTACGCTGCAGCTCTTCCTTCACGCCCTCAGCATCCAGGGTGGTCAGGTCGGCGTGGTTGTACGTGTGGTTCGCAACCTGAATCTGGCCGCTCTGAACCAGCGGACGCAGCAACGACACATGCTCCTTGAAGCCGGTGTACGAAGCGTTAATGAAGAACGTCAGGCGAGTATTCGTACGCTTCGAGAACTCAGCGTAGCCGCGAATCGCCTCCGGGCTCGCGCCGTCATCAACAGTCCACGCAACATACTTACCCTCACCAACGAGGGAGTTGCCGATACCGGGCCATTCGCGCGGCTTATCAACCGGGTTGCCAGCAGCGGCAACCGTCGGCGAATTCGTTGCGGCGGGGCGAGTAGCAGCAGAGGTCTCGCCGCCAGCCTGATACGGAGTGAAATTACCGCTGGTGCCGTCGTAGTCATTCGACTTCTTCGAGCAGGCAGCAATCAGCGGAAGCATAGCAGTGCCGAGCACAAAAAGTCGGCGATTAGGCTGTGAGTGGGTCATACCTTCCAGGATAACGCCCCCACCTGCAAGGAACGAATCTGAACAGCAAATACACCCCAAATAATGTGCACATCACACCGCGAGCTCAGCACCACAGTATTAATAGGTATAAGAACTAGGCGTAAGAACACAGAATCAAGAAGCCGCAAGCCGGTAACGCTCCGCTACACTAGTGGGATGGAGAATTTGGGCACTCACGAACTGCGCAACCTCGTAAACGATGCTGCCGACGAGGCAGTCAACATCGGCTACCGCGTTGCAGACCGGCTGCACCGGTGGCGAGAAAAGCGCGCCATCGCAGCCGGACGCGAGCCTATCCTCGTACCCACCGAAGGCTACGGACGCGCCGCATCCGACGGAAACCCCGGCTGGGTCCGCGTTATCGCCCGTGCCCTCTACAAGACGGTCACCCTCGAACGCCTCCTGCAGGTCGTCGACGGCACCCAAGACACCGCCAACCCCATGCGCGGCTGGCGCTCCTTCACCGCAACCGCAATGTCGGATGCACCCGTCACCATCGTCATCGGCGGCACCAAGTACGAGGCGTACACCGACCGCGGCGGCGTGCTCGACGTCAAACTCACCATTGACCTGGAACCCGGAATCCACGAAGTCGTCATGTACGTGCCCGGCTCCCGCGCCGTAGCAACCAGCGTCTACATCGTTCCCGAAAGCCAGAAGCTCGGCGTCATCATGGACGTTGACGACACCGTCATGGTCACCATGCTGCCGCGCCCCCTCGTCGCCGCCTGGAACTCCTTCATCCTCGACGAGCACGCACGCATCCCCACCCCCGGCATGGCGGTCATGACCGACCGCATCCGCCGCAGCCACCCGGATGCGCCGTTCATGTACCTGTCCACCGGCGCCTGGAACATCACCCCGACCCTGCGCCGCTTCCTCAGCCGCAACGGCTACCCGCGCGGCACGTTCCTGCTCACCGACTGGGGGCCCACCCCCGACCGCTGGTTCCGCTCCGGCACCAAGCATAAGGTGGAGTCGCTGCAGCGCCTCGCTGAGGAGTTCCCGCAGATGAAGTGGATCCTCGTCGGTGACGACGGGCAGCGCGACCCGTACATCTACAACGGGTTCGCCGTACGCTACCCGGACAACGTGGCGGCAATCGTCATCCGCAACCTGACCGTGGGGGAGACCATGCTCGCCTCCGGCCGCGTATGGAGTGATTACCGCGCTGAGCAGATGATGCGCTCGCCGCTGTGGATTGAAGCCACCGACGGCGTAACACTGAGTAAAAAACTGCGTGAGCTGGGCCTGATTGATTTCTAGGCGGCTGTCGCGCCGGTACTTCCTGCCGGTTGCTAAAACCAGCGCCGATACCCAGTAAACCCACCGTAAATACCGTGAAATACCGGTATATGCGGTGGGTTTTGGTGTTTCAGCGGAATTAACCAACTTAAACCCACGACACACCGGCTACCGAAAAAGAGTTAAAAATCTTTTCTACAGCCTTAATCACACAGCTTAAACCCGCTCGAAGGGGGTTAACCCCCGCCTTTAAGAAAGTCCGTTCTGCTTTAAAACCGCGCCGTTCCGCGCAAGAACGGGGGAGAGTTAAGATCTCTTTAAAATCAAGCCCGAATCTGCCGGGTTTTATGCCCCCGAAAGCATACATGAGGTTAACTAAACCTCAACTCAGCGGGCGAATGAACCCTTAAAAATCCTGCCCAACTTAAACCCCACCTGTGGATAACCCGGCACACCCCGCGAAAATACGGCGAACTAGCCCCGGGGCAGGGTGTGGATAAGCTGTAGGCACCCCCTCTTAAGTGGGTTCAGCTGTGGGTTTATCGAACGAAACACGACCCTCGCACCACATCATCTTGTGGTGAAGAAATTTCTCGACACTAGATGTAGTATTAATACTCGGTTCCACCACTACGGCACTTTTGAGCGTCCTGCCCCAGCGCAGGAAACCGCCACACCCCACTAGGAGGGGGCAGCGGACGGCACAGCGCCCGCCGTAAACAACACGTGGTGAACCACCGACGAAACACGCCAGATTCATTCACGAGATAACCCCGCCTGAGCGGGAGAAAGTAAGAGGCACCCCAATGGTAGTGACCGTGTACACCAAGCCCCAGTGCGTCCAGTGCAACATGACCTACCGCGCCCTCGACGCGAAGGGTATCAGCTACACCAAGGTTGATATCACCGAAGACGCTCAGGCCCTCGAAATGGTCAAGTCCCTCGGCTACATGCAGGCACCCGTTGTCATCGCAGGCGAGGACCACTGGTCCGGTTTCCAGCCCGACAAGATCAACGCTCTGGCAGCGTAACAGCCCTGCCGAAACCCGTACCAACGGAGAATCGGCACGGAACCACACCGGCACACGAGAATAAGGAGTACACGTTGAGTACCGCCCTCACGCCCAACCCCGTCGACGAGCACGCAGAAATCCGCAAGATTCTTATGGATGCACGCAACGCCTCCGAGGGTCGAGCGACCGAGGAGCCCACGGATTCCTCCGCACCACTCATCGTGTACTTCTCCTCCATCTCGGGTAACACCCACAAGTTCGTGGAGAAGATTCGTGCCCGCCGCCTCCGCCTGCCGCTGCGCACCGGCGAAGACACCCTCATTCTCGATGAACCGTTCGTGCTCATCGTCCCCACCTACGGCAAGCCTGAAGGCGCCGGTAACGTTCCCCCGCAGGTGGTTAAATTCCTGAACGTGGAGCAGAACCGCCAGAACATGCTCGGCGTGATTGGCTCCGGCAACACCAACTTTGGTCCGCTCTTCGGTATCGCGGCAGACATTGTCGCCAAGAAGTGCGATGTGCCCGTGCTCTTCAAGTTTGAGCTCATGGGCACCGATTCAGATGTAGAAAAAGTCAACGAAGGATTGGAAGCATTTTGGACGCAAAACTGCCCTCAGCACTAGAAACTCTCGGTGCAGGCCACAACGGCAAGAGCGTGCCCGAGAAGTTCAAGGGTATGAGCTACCACGAGCTGAACGCACTGCTGAACCTCTACGATGAGAACGGCCAGATCCAGTTCGATGCAGACCGCCAGGCAGCACGTCAGTACTTCCTGCAGCACGTCAACAACAACACCGTCTTCTTCCACGACCTGGAAGAGAAGATCGAGTACCTGATCGAGAACCAGTACTACGAGCCGGAACTTTTCGACAAGTACAACTTCCAGTTCATCAAGAACCTGTTCAAGCGCGCCTACGCCGTGAAGTTCCGCTTCCCGACCTTCCTGGGTGCCTTCAAGTTCTACACCTCCTACGCGCTCAAGACCTTCGACGGTCAGCGCTACCTGGAGCGTTTCGAAGACCGCGTCTGCATGGTCGCACTGCTGCTGGCAGAAGGCAACGAGAAGCTCGCCGAAGACATCGTCGACGAGATCATCTCCGGCCGTTTCCAGCCGGCAACCCCCACCTTCCTCAATGCGGGTAAGAAGCAGCGCGGCGAGCTCGTCTCCTGCTTCCTGCTGCGCATGGAAGACAACATGGAGTCCATCGGCCGCTCCATCAACTCTGCACTGCAGCTCTCCAAGCGCGGCGGCGGCGTGGCATTCGCCCTCACCAACCTGCGCGAGTCCGGTGCGCCCATTAAGAAGATTGAGAACCAGTCCTCGGGCGTTATCCCCGTCATGAAGCTGCTGGAAGACGCCTTCTCCTACGCAAACCAGCTCGGCGCACGTCAGGGTGCCGGTGCCGTGTACCTGCACGCACACCACCCCGACATCTACGCCTTCCTGGACACCAAGCGTGAGAACGCTGACGAGAAGATCCGCATCAAGACCCTCTCCCTGGGCGTTGTCATCCCCGACATCACCTTCGAGCTGGCGAAGAAGAACGAGGACATGTACCTCTTCTCCCCGTACGATGTGGAACGCATCTACGGCGTGCCCTTCTCCGACATCAACGTCACCGAGAAGTACTACGAGATGGTCGACGATGCACGCATCACCAAGACCAAGATCAACGCACGCGAGTTCTTCCAGACCATCGCAGAGATCCAGTTCGAGTCCGGCTACCCGTACGTGATGTTCGAAGACACCGTCAACCGCGCGAACCCCATCGCCGGTAAGGTCATCATGTCCAACCTGTGCTCCGAGATTCTGCAGGTTTCCGAGCCGTCCACCTACCACGCTGACCTCGGCTACGAGACCGTCGGTAAGGACATCTCCTGCAACCTCGGCTCGCTGAACATTGCACTGACCATGGATGGCGACGACTTCGGCAAGACTGTGGAAACCGCGATTCGTTCGCTGACCTCCGTCTCCGACCAGTCCGACATCCGCTCCGTACCCTCCATCGAGCGCGGCAACAACATGAGCCACGCCGTGGGTCTGGGCCAGATGAACCTGCACGGCTACCTGGCACGCGAGCATGTCTACTACGGTTCCGAAGAAGCACTGGACTTCACCAACATGTACTTCTACACCGTCGCCTACCACGCAATCCGCGCCTCCATGGAGATTGCTAAGGAACGCGGCCAGCGTTTCGAGGGCTTCGAGAACTCGAAGTACGCGACTGGTGAGTTCTTCGCCAAGTACATTGAGAAGGAATGGGCACCGCAGACCGAACGTACCCGCGAACTGTTCGCTAAGCACCACATCCCCACCCGTGAAGAGTGGATTCAGCTGGCTGCTGACGTGGCACAGTACGGCATGTACAACCAGAACCTGCAGGCTGTTCCGCCGACCGGCTCCATCTCCTACATCAACGGTTCGACCTCTTCGATTCACCCGATTGCCTCGAAGATTGAGATCCGCAAGGAAGGCAAGCTCGGCCGCGTCTACTACCCGGCACCGTACATGACCAACGACAACCTGGAGTACTACCAGGACTCCTACGAAATTGGTTACGAGAAGATTATCGACACCTACGCCGTGGCAACCCAGCACGTGGACCAGGGCCTGTCGCTGACCCTCTTCTTCCGCGATACCGCAACCACCCGCGATATCAACCGCGCCCAGATTTACGCATGGCGTAAGGGCATCAAGACCATCTACTACATCCGTCTGCGTCAGATGGCTCTTGAAGGTACCGAGGTTGAAGGCTGCGTATCCTGCATGCTCTAACCTGAATGCTGCGACGCATTCAGCCTGAGCTGGCACACTATAACTAAAGACTGGAAGGGGCGGTTACGGTGAACACGCAATCCGCCTGCGCGACTGGCTGGGCGCGCGTGGCACCGTAACCGCCCCTAAGAATCGGAGAAATACTAATGAGCGAAAAGGTGAAGCTCGTCGACCACGTGGTCGAGGCTATCAACTGGAACCGTATTGAGGACGAGAAGGACCTTGAGGTTTGGGATCGTCTGACCGGTAACTTCTGGCTGCCGGAGAAGGTGCCGCTGAGCAACGACGTGCCCTCCTGGAAGACCCTGACCGAGGAAGAGAAGCAGCTGACCATGCGCGTCTTCACCGGTCTGACCCTGCTGGACACCATCCAGGGCACCGTCGGTGCTGTGTCCCTGCTGCCGGACGCCGTGACTGCGCACGAAGAGGCCGTGTACACCAACATTGCGTTCATGGAGTCCGTGCACGCAAAGTCGTACTCCTCGATCTTCTCGACCCTCGCCTCCACCAAGGAGATTGACGAGGCGTTCCGCTGGGCTTCTGAGAATGAGCACCTGCAGAAGAAGGCGAAGATCGTTCTGTCCTACTACACCGGTGACGACCCGCTGAAGAAGAAGGTTGCCTCCACCCTGCTGGAGTCCTTCCTGTTCTACTCGGGCTTCTACCTGCCCATGTACTGGTCTTCGCACGCGAAGCTGACCAACACCGCTGACCTGATTCGTCTGATTATTCGTGACGAGGCAGTGCACGGCTACTACATTGGCTACAAGTTCCAGCGCGGCCTGGCAAAGGAATCCCCGGAGCGTCAGGCAGAGCTGAAGGAGTACACCTTCAACCTGCTGTACGAACTGTACGAGAACGAGGTGGCGTACACCCACTCCCTGTACGACGGTGTGGGCTGGAGCGAGGACGTGAAGAAGTTCCTGCACTACAACGCTAACAAGGCTCTGATGAACCTGGGCTACGAGCCGATGTTCCCGGCGACCGTGACTAACGTGTCCCCGGCGATTCTGTCGGCGCTGTCCCCGAACGCTGATGAGAACCACGACTTCTTCTCGGGTTCCGGCTCTTCCTACGTCATTGGTAAGGCTGTGAACACCGAGGACGAGGACTGGGACTTCTAAGCCCCTTTCTCAACGTGCCTCATATCGACGTGAGATAGCGTGAGATAAACCGAGCGGAACCCCCGCGTATCCCACTGTGGATGCGTGGGGGTTCCGCTATTTAACCAGGTGAGGAGCGGGGGAGTGGGAGCGGTTTTGCTGGCCCCGGCTGTCAGAATTTCTACCTTCACCCCGTAGCATAAAAAATTATTGATATATCGGGGTGCGGGGCGTACTGTTGGACTACTACCCAAACGCACCCGCGAAAGGAACATCATGCGTTCAGTTGTTATGGAAGAACCCGGTAAGGTCGTCGTTAACGAGGTCGACAAGCCGACCCTGCTCGAACCCACCGACGCCATCATCAAGCTCGCCGCCTCCTGCATCTGCGGCTCCGACCTGTGGCCCTACCGCGGCGCACAGCCCGTCGACCACCAGGCAATGGGCCACGAATACATCGGCGAGGTCGTCGAGGTTGGCTCCGAGGTCACCACCGTAGCCCCCGGCGACTTCGTCGTCGGCTCCTTCTGCATCTCCTGCGGCGAATGCGAAACCTGCACCGCTGGCTACCCCTCCCGCTGTCTGAAGGCAATCGCAGCGGGCGACGCCTTCATCGGCATGCGTTCCAACGGCACCCAGGCAGAATACGCCCGCGTACCCTTCGCAGACGGCACCCTCGTCAAGACCCCCGCGGCACCCACCGCAGAGCAGATCCCGCACCTCATGGCGGCATCTGACGTGCTCGGCACCGGCTGGTACGCAGCAGACGCCGCTGGCGCAGCCCCCGGTAAGACCATCGTCGTTGTTGGCGACGGCGCGGTCGGCCTGAGCGCAGTCATCGGCGCTAAGCAGCTCGGCGCGGAGAAGATCATCATCATGTCCCGCAACCCCGAGCGTCAGGCGCTCGCTAAGGCATTCGGCGCAACCCACGTGGTGGAGGAGCGCGGCGAAGAGGGCATCGCCAAGGTTCTGGAACTCACCGACGGCGTGGGCGCACACGGCGTTGCGGAGGCTGTTGGCACCCAGCAGTCCTTCGACCAGGCTCTCGGTTGCGTACGCCACGGCGGCTACATTGGCTTCGTGGGCGTGCCGCATGACAGCTCCATCGGCACCGATAAGCTCTTCGGCAAGCAGGTTCACCTGGAGGGTGGCCCCGCCCCGGTGCGCAAGTACCTGCCGACCCTCATCGACCTGATTTACAAGGGCGAAATTGAGCCCGGTAAGGTCTTCGACCTGGTCCTGCCCATCGACGAGGCAGCTAAGGGTTACGAGGCAATGGATCAGCGCACCGCCACCAAGGTTCTGCTGACCATGCCGTAATAGCCGGTCTAGCGCCGGTTCTTGTACCGGCTCCTGCACCGGCATTTGTACCGGTAACCCGGCGTATATGCGCTACTGATCCCCGCACCGACCCAATCACTCCATATGAGTGTAGGGTTCCGGTTGCGGGGATTAGTGCATTAAAAATTGAGTTTATTTGTCGGAATCCGGCGAGGTGAGGGACAAACACGTGAGCTGAGGCATAAAATAAAAGAGCATGATTCGTACAACTCGAAGGATGACAATGACGAAGAAGCCTTTCCCTTCCGACCTCGAAATCGCACTTGCCGCCGATCTCTGGCCCATTACCAAGATCGCAGCGGAAAACGGCATCAGCGAAGATCGCCTTGAGCCTTACGGCAAGTACGTCGCTAAGGTTCTCCTCGACGAAACCACCAACGCAGAGACCGCCCGCAAGCGCGGCTCCAAGTACATTGTGGTCACTGCAGTCACCCCCACCCCGCTCGGTGAGGGTAAGACCGCAACCTCCGTCTCCCTCGCACAGGGCTTCGCCCAGACCGGCCGCAAGGCAATCCTGGCTCTGCGTCAGCCCGCAATGGGCCCGACCTTCGGCATTAAGGGCGGCGCAGCGGGTGGCGGCTACTCCCAGATCGTTCCCATGGAGAAGCTGAACCTGCACCTGACCGGCGACTTCCACGCCGTCACCGCAGCACACAACCTGCTTGCCGCCATGATTGACAACCACCTGCACCACGGTAACGAGCTGCGCATCGACCCGCGCGCAATCGAGTGGCGCCGCGTCATCGACATGAACGACCGCTCCCTACGCAACATCGTCGTGGGTCTGGGCGAACGCATGGACGGCGTGGTCCGCGAGACCGGTTTCGACATCACCAGTGCTTCCGAAATCATGGTGATTCTCTCGCTGGCAACCTCCTTCAAGGACCTGCGTGAGCGCCTGGCAAAGATTGTTATCGGCCTGAACTACGACGGCGAGCCCGTCACCGCAGCCGACCTGAAGGCTGACGGCGCAATGTCCGTCATCCTGGCAGACGCTATCAACCCGAACCTGTTGCAGACCCTGGAGCACACCCCCGCCCTGATTCACGCGGGCCCCTTCGGCAACATCGCAACCGGTAACTCCTCCGTGGTTGCTGACTACGTTGGTCTGGAGTACTCCGACTACGTGATTACTGAGGCTGGCTTCGGCGCCGACATGGGTGCGGAGCGTTTCTTCAACGTCAAGTGCCGCGTCTCCGGCCTGAAGCCGGACGCAGCAGTGCTCGTCGTAACCGTGCGCTCCCTGAAGTCCCACTCCGGCCTGTACAAGATTGTTCCGGGCAAGCCCCTGCCCGAAGGCATGCTGCAGGAAAGCCCCTCCGACGTGGAGAAGGGCGCAGAGAACCTGAAGAAGCACATCGAGATTGTGCGCAACTTCGGTGTTCAGCCGGTCGTGGCAATCAACGCCTTCCCGACCGACTTCGAGTCCGAGCACGAAACCATCCGCCGTATCGCTGAGGAAGCTGGCGCTCGCGTCGCTATCCACCGCGGTGTGGCAGAGGGCGGTAAGGGCACCGTTGACCTGGCGAACGTTGTGGCCGAGGCCTGCGACGACGTTTCGGACCTGAAGTACACCTACGATCTTGAGGACTCCATCGAGACCAAGATCGAGAAGGTTGCGACCAAGGTCTACGGCGCGGACGGCATCTCCATTGCTCCGGCTGCCGCTAAGCAGCTGAAGCGCTTCGCTGAGCTGGGCTACTCGCACCTGCCCGTGGTTATCGCGAAGACCCACCTGTCCATCTCCTCGGATGCAACCCTGAAGGGTGCACCGACTGGCTGGACCCTGCCCGTGCGCGAGGTTCGCCTGGCTGCCGGTGCAGGCTACGTCTACGCAATCTGCGGCACCATGCGCACCATGCCGGGCCTGAGCAAGAGCCCCGCAGCTGAGCGCATCGGCTTCGATGAGAACGGCGTGATGGTCGGCCTGTCCTAATGTGACTATCTCAGCTGATTTATAGCTAGTGGAGGCGGCGCTCCTTCCCCAGAGCGGGGGAGGGGCGCCGCCTTTGCTGTGTCCGGGTAGCGTGTGACTGGGTGGTAGCGCTTGGCGGGTTTGCGGCATGTGAGAGCAGAGGTTGCGTGTCTGAAAACGAGTTGAAACTAGGCTGAAACTAGGCTGGAACCAGGGGGAATCCGGGGGAGTGAAGGATCCTAAAACCCCTGGTGGAGGGGACTTTCAATCTTTCATTGAGGCTTGTGGGGTGCCTAATCTGAGGGTGGAATTGGTACGTGCGGGTTAATAATTGGGCTCTATTTATGCTTGAAGGTCAGGTTTTATTAAACAATCTGTGGAGGTTGATTTTTGAATAGCCCACCATCTTGCATTGTGTGAAAATATGGTGTTGACTAGGTATTTTGATTTTTTAGGAGGGGCTTACTGGGTGTGCTCAATGAACCTAACGAGGGGTGCAATATTATTGTTTTGTAATAAAACCTCCACTTTAAGGGGCGTCTACAGGGGTAAAACAGACCAATTGATTTTGCCCTCGCGCGAATAATTGTGCAGATTTTGAACAGTGGGCGGTGCATTTTTTCCGGTTTATGTAGTTGCAACTACTTGAAGATACTTTTACCTTAACCCTCTACTTCCGCGGAATACCGGGCTAAAACCGGACATTGAGCCTTCGGGAATGGTGGGTGTGAAGCTCAACTTAAAGGTGCACTAAAGTGCTAAAAGAGGGAAAATCTAAAATTATTTTGGGTGAAATAAATCACATGCAAACTCGAAAAAAATGAAATTGGTATGCATGGATACCCTAAAAAACAGCTCTTTTTATTACAGAATGATTACAATGAGGTGTGGGTCACTAAAATCGGCTCCCCGTACCAAATTAGGTGGTAAAACAGCCCCCAAAAAGTTCGCTACTATTGAGTCATCAAGTAATCGTGAGATTTCCAAAGTCCTCGGGTTGCTTGTGTTTGAGTGAGTGATAGATACCCCTGGGTGTCATGAGAAGCGACTGTGTATCGATGCGCAGTCGCTTCTCTGTTTAACTTTTGGATTTCACCGGAGCATCAGATGGAGCCTCAGAAGGACAAGCTCTTGGCTAGAGCCTGTTCCGAGCCGAGCTTGCTCCAATATCTGTGCCATCTGCATCCGGCACATGTACCCCGTGCGTTCAATGCCGAATGCGCTCATAGGGGAGTATTACGCATAGGTGCCTGCTGCGCCGCCACACCCCCTACACTGGAACTATGACTACTTACCCCGAACCCACCCTCATCTTTGAGAACCCCGAGCTGACCGTGCGCGCGCTCAGTGTCTCCGAGATGGACAATAGCGTCTACCTCATCACCATGCGCGCCACCGGCGAGCAGGTGCTCATTGACCCCGCAGCCGAGGCAGAAGAGCTCTATGCCTTCACCCTGGACGCGCTCCTGAACGACTGCCCGCAGCTTGAGCTGACCGACGGCGAAGAACGCCGCGTGCGCGTTATGGAGAAGGAAGAGGACTTCGACTCCCTCAAGCCGCGCGCTATCGGCCTGACCGGCATCCTCGTTACTCACGGCCACTGGGACCACATTCGCGCTATTAAGGAGCTCGACCACCTCACCGGTGCCGTGACCTCCGCGGGTGCAGCTGACGCAGCCGCCATTAAGGAACAGGAAGACTACACTGTCGAAGAGGAACTGACCGGCGGCGAAAGCTTCGACTTCTACCTCTCTGACACCGTCATTCGTGCCCTGCACGTACCCGGCCACACCCCCGGATCCATCGTCTACACCCTCGAAACCGCATGGGAAGACGGCACCCCTGTAACCCTGTTGTTCACCGGCGACTCGCTCTTCCCTGGTGGCGTGGGTAAGACCGACTCCCCGCAGCAGTTCGGCGAGCTCTTCTCCAACGTGCTCGAAAAGCTCTTCGGCGGCTTCGAAGATGACGCAATCGTGCTGCCCGGCCACGGCCGCTCCACCACCCTCGGTGACGAGCGCCCCCACCTGGAAGACTGGGCAACCCGCGGCTGGTAAACTGCGCCTGGCGAATTGCGCCTCCTAGTCCGCCTCATATAAGTACTGCACCCTCATGCCTTCACCTGCCGCATAATCGCGCCGGTGAACGGCGTGAGGGTGTAGAATTTAAGTTCGAAGATTAAGACGAAAGGATTTTCGATGACACCCCGTCCGGCACACGGAAGCACCGCACTCAAAGCGAACGATCTGACCAGCATCCGGGTTCAGGGTGCCCGCGAAAACAACCTCAAGAACGTAGACCTGACCATCCCGCGCGACGCGATGGTTGTCTTCACCGGCCTTTCCGGCTCCGGTAAGTCCTCCCTCGCCTTCGACACCATCTTCGCCGAGGGTCAGCGCCGTTACGTTGAGTCGCTGTCCTCCTATGCGCGCATGTTCCTGGGCCAGGTCGACAAGCCTGACGTCGACTTCATCGAGGGCCTCTCACCGGCGGTGTCCATCGACCAGAAGTCCACCTCCAAAAACCCGCGTTCGACCGTCGGTACCATCACCGAAATCTACGACTACATGCGTCTGCTCTGGGCGCGCATCGGTCACCCGCACTGCCCCGAATGTGGCGAGGAAATCACCCAGCAGACCCCGCAGCAGATTGTGGACATTCTGCAGGAGTACCCCGAACGCACCCGCTTGCAGATTCTAGCGCCCGTCGTCAGCGCACGTAAGGGCGAGTTTGTGGACCTGTTCAAGGACCTGCTCACCCAGGGCTACTCGCGTGCCCGCGTGGACGGCGAAACCGTGCAGCTCTCCGACCCGCCCAAGCTCGCCAAGCAGTACAAGCACACCATTGAGGTGGTCGTCGACCGTATCGTCATTAAGGACGGTATTCACCAGCGCCTGACTGACTCCATCGAAACCGCGCTCAAGCTTGCCGACGGCCGCGTGCTCATCGACTTCGTGGACCGCGAGCAGGACGACCCCGAACGTACCCGTTCCTTCAGCGAAAACCTCGCCTGCCCCAATAACCACCCGCTGCAGATTGACACGATCGAGCCGCGCGCCTTCTCCTTCAACTCGCCGTTCGGCGCGTGTAGCGCCTGCGACGGCATCGGCTCGCGCCTGGAAGTCGACACCGAACTGCTCGTACCCAACCCCGACCTGACCCTCGGCGAGGGCGCCATCGCCCCCTGGTCGCAGGGCAAGGCCACCACCGAATACTGGCTACGCCTGCTCGCAGGCCTGGGGGAGGAGCTCGGCTTCGACCTGAACACCCCCTTCAAGGACCTGCCCGCCAAGACCCGCGCCGCCATCCTGGACGGCAAGGACTACAAGGTTGAGGTGTCTTACCGCAACCGCTTCGGCCGCGAACGCCGCTACACCTCCGGATTTGAGGGCGTGAAGGCGTACATCAAGCGCAAGCACGAAGAAACCGAATCGGACTTCGCCCGCGACCGCTACGAACAGTACATGCGCCAGGTCGCCTGCCCCTCCTGCGGTGGCGCGCGCCTGAACCCGACCATCCTCGGCGTGAAGGTCGGCGGCAAGTCCATTGCAGACATTACCGACCTGTCCCTCGCTGACGCGCTCGCCTTCATGCGCGGTCTGCAGCTCAGCGCCCGCGAAGCCAAGATTGGCGAGCAGGTCCTCAAGGAAATCGACGCGCGCCTGCAGTTCCTGCTGGACGTGGGCCTGGACTACCTGACCCTCTCGCGCTCCGCAGGCACGCTCTCCGGCGGTGAGGCGCAGCGTATCCGCCTCGCAACCCAGATTGGTTCCGGTCTGGTCGGCGTGCTCTACGTGCTCGACGAGCCCTCCATCGGCCTGCACCAGCGCGACAACCGCCGCCTCATCGAAACCCTGACCAAGCTGCGCGATATGGGCAACACGCTTATTGTGGTTGAGCACGACGAAGACACCATGCGCGAAGCCGACTGGATTGTGGACGTAGGACCCGGCGCGGGCGAGCACGGTGGCGAAATCGTGCACTCCGGCAGCTTCGAGGAGCTGCTGAAGAACACCAAGTCCATTACCGGCGACTACATGGCTGGCCGCCGCAGCATTGAGGTGCCCGCCTCCCGCCGACCCGTGGACAAGAAGCGCCAGCTGACCGTGCACGGCGCCCGCGAAAACAACCTCAAGAACGTGACCGTGTCCTTCCCGCTGGGCGTGTTCACCGCGGTGACCGGCGTGTCCGGCTCGGGTAAGTCCACCCTCGTCAACGACATTCTGTACACCGCCCTGGCGAACAAGCTCAACGGCGCCAAGCAGGTACCCGGCCGCCACAAGAGCATCGACGGCCTGGAACACCTGGACAAGGTCATTCACGTGGACCAGTCGCCCATCGGCCGCACCCCGCGCTCGAACCCCGCCACCTACACCGGCGTGTTCGACCACATCCGCAAGCTGTTCGCAGAGACCAGCGAAGCGAAAATGCGCGGCTACACCCCCGGCCGATTCTCGTTCAACGTCAAGGGCGGCCGCTGCGAGGACTGCTCCGGCGACGGCACCCTGAAGATTGAAATGAACTTCCTGCCGGACGTGTACGTGCCCTGCGAAACCTGCCACGGCAAACGCTACAACCGCGAAACCCTCGAAGTGCACTACAAGGGCAAGACCATTGCCGACGTGCTCGAAATGCCCGTGGAAGAGGCCGCAGAGTTCTTCGCCGCGTTCACCCCGATTGCGCGCCACCTGAACACCCTCGTGGACGTGGGCCTGGGCTACATTCGCCTGGGCCAGCCCGCAACCACCCTCTCCGGCGGTGAAGCGCAGCGCGTGAAGCTCGCAACCGAACTGCAGAAGCGCTCCAACGGCCGCTCCATCTACGTGCTGGACGAGCCGACCACCGGCCTGCACTTTGAAGACATCCGCAAGCTGCTCGCCGTGCTGCAATCGCTGGTCGACAAGGGCAATAGCGTCATCACCATCGAGCACAACCTGGACGTGGTCAAGTGCGCCGACTGGATTATCGACATGGGCCCCGAAGGCGGTAGCGGCGGCGGCACCGTCATTGCCGAGGGCACCCCGGAGCAGGTGGCTCAGGTGAAGGGTTCGCACACCGGCGCGTTCCTTGCTGAAATCCTGAACTAGCCGAGATCCTGAACTAGCCGAGACTTGAACTAGAGGAAACCTACGTGACTGATACTCAAGGAACCGAACCTAACTCGGGAGCCGGGCGCTCTCCGGGTGCTGCGGGCTTCGGCGCGCGCCGAGACACTGTGAACCGGGGCGCTGTGAACCGCGGTCTTGCGAATCGTGGCGCCGTGAATCGTGGCGCCGTGACCACCCTGGACCGGGCGCGGCACATCCTGCACACCCAGCTTGAGGCGGACTTCTGCCAGGCGCCCGGCTCGATTAGCCGCGCCCTCGAAGAGCTGCGCGACTACCCGGAAGCCGAGAGCCTGCCGCTGCTCGCCACCGTGCAGCCTCCCTCCGAGAAGATGGGTGCCGCACGCCGCCGCAACGACGACATTTGGGAGTTGCGCGTCGCCAACTACGCGAGCGTCGGTATTCTCTGCGCCAAACATCCGCGTGTGCTGGAGAAGGCAATCGACTACATGCTCGGCGACCAGTCGAACTGGCTCGGCGACTACGCGCAGCTCCGTCAGCTCAACGAACTGCTCACCCCCTACACCCAGCAGGTCAGCGGCACGAGCATCTACTACACGCCCGGCCGCGCCCTGCTGAACTCGGTCGTACCCGAGGGCGTGCAGGCACAGGAGGTCAAGTGTGCCGTGCCCGGCGTGGGCATGATGCGCCGCGTTGACCCCGCCGAGCTGAAAGCGGCGCTGCTTGCCGAAATCACCGGCGAGCGTACCATCCGTAGGGAGGCGAACGCCTCCGCGGGTGCGCTTGAGGTTGACCCGGAAGACACGGAGGCGCGCGTAACCCACCTGCGCGTGGAGCTGCTGGACGCTGAGCAGATTGAGAGCTTCCGCGGGGATAAGCGTTACTCGAACGCGCTGGGCTTTAGTGAACGCCGCCCGGATGTGCTGGTACTTGCCGCATACCCGGTGGACGAGGACGCATCTGACGCACCCGTAGCGGGGGAGAGGGCCCCCGCGCACGCAGACCCTATCGCTATGGTTGGCCTGAGTGATGATTCGCCGATTATGCGCCAGATCGGTATTGATGTGCTGCCCGCCTGGCGTGGTGCTGGCATCGCCAGCGTGCTGGTACGTGATGCCGCCCGACTCACCCTGGCGGAGGGTTACCTGCCGTTCTACGGTACGAGCCCGTCGCACATGCTGTCGCAGAGGGTTGCGATGAACGCCGGGTTGGTGCCGACCTGGTGGGAGTATGTCTCCACCAGCCTGAACGATTTGCCCATGGACTAGTTGCTATACATAAAAAGCCCTCGAGGTTCAGAGTCTCGAGGGCTTTTTGTTGCTGAGTTTCGCGGGCTAGCTGTGCGGGGCTCAGCGTCTAGAACTTTCTAAAGCTCCGCGCCGTTGCTGGCAATCACCTCGCGGTACCAGTGGAAGGACTTCTTGCGGTAGCGTGCCAGGGTGCCGGTGCCGTCGTCGTTGCGGTCCACGTAGATGAATCCGTAACGCTTGGACATCTGCGCGGTGGAGGCGCTAATCATGTCAATGCAGCCCCAGGTGGTGTAGCCGAGCACGTTTACGCCGTCCTCGATAGCTTCACGCACCGCGCGCAGGTGCTGGCGCAGGTAGTCGATGCGGTAGTCGTCTTCCACGGTGAGTTCGCCGTTCACCTCGACCAGTTTGTCGCGGGCGCCCAGGCCGTTCTCCACGATGAACAGCGGCTTCTGCCAGCGGTCCCAATACTGATTGAGCACCACGCGCAGGCCGGTCGGGTCAATCTGCCAGCCCCACTCGCTGGCGGGCAGGGTCGGGTTCGCCACGCCGCCGAGGATATTGCCCTCGCCGCGCTCGCCGCGTGCCGGGTCGCCGGTCGCGCAGGTGGACATGTAGTAGCTGAAGGACACGAAATCCACGGTGTTCTTCAGGTCTTCGCGGTCCTGTTCGGTGATGTTCAGTTCCACGCCCTTCTCACGCAGGGAGCGCAGGAAGTAGCCGGGGTAGGTGCCGCGCACGTGCACGTCACCGAACGCGAAGTTCGCCTGCTCAGCCTGCATGGCGGCGAGTACGTCGGCGGGGTCGGGGGTGAGCGGGTAGGTGGGCATGGCAAGAATCATGCAACCAATCTGTGCGCCCGGTGCCAGTTCGCGTGCCGCGGTGGTGGCGCGAGCGGAGGCGACCAGTTCGTGGTGCATCGCCTGGTAGAGGTCGGCGTCGCTGAGCTGCTCCGCCGGGGTGTTGATGCCGCCGGACATGAACGGCAGGTGCAGCATCGAGTTGATTTCGTTGAAGGTCAGCCAGTACTTCACGCGCTTGCCGTAGCGGGCGAACACGGTGCGGGCGTAGCGTTCGTAGAAGCCGATGAGCTCGCGGCTGGTCCAGCCGTCATACTGTTCGACCAGGTGCAGCGGGGTTTCGTAGTGGCTGAGGGTGATGAGCGGCTCCATGCCGTGCTTTTCGAGCTCGTCGAGCACGCGGTCGTAGAAGGCGAGGCCCGCCTCGTTCGGCTCGGATTCGTCGCCGCGGGGGAAGATACGCGACCAGGCGATGGAGAAGCGGAAGACCTTGAAACCCATCTCTGCGAGCAGGGCGATGTCTTCGCGGTAGCGGTGGTAGAAGTCGATGCCCTCCAGCTTGAGGTTGTCCTCGGTGGGCTCCGCGGTGCGCGGGTACAGGCCGCCGGTGGGCAGCACATCCTGCAGGCTGGGGCCCTTGCCGTCTTCGTTCCAGGCGCCTTCGAACTGGTTGGCGGCGGTGGCGCCTCCGAAGAGGAAGCCGTCAGGGAACGCGCCGAGCGGCTGCGGCTCGGTCAGCGCCGGGCTACTGAGCTGCGCGGGGTTGCTGCCGGACAGGGTGGTGGTTTGTGCGGTGATGTGCTGGTCCTGATGCACGGCATCCTCCAGGGTGCTTTGGGTCTTTCTTCTACCCTAGCGGAGGGGGTGGGGGATTGCTAGGTTTTGCGCGGTTTTCGGGCATTATGCGGGTACGCGAAAGCCCGGCATCCTCGCGGGGAGGATACCGGGCCTTGAGCTGGGGGGGCAGTAGGGGTTTACGGCGCTAAACCCAGCCCGCTTGCCCCGAACGCTAGTTCGCGTAGCCGAGTGCGAACAGCCACGCGGTACCGACCGAACCCCAGACGACGAGGTTCACGATAGCCGCCATGAAGCCGATCTTGAACCATTCGCTCACGCTGAAGTAGCCGGAACCGTAGTACACGCCTGCCGGGCCGGAGGCGTAGTGGGTGATGCCGCCAATCAGGTTACCCATGAAGCCGAGGAACAGCGCAGCGAACATCGGCGGAACACCCGCGGTAACCGCCGCACCGAGGAACACGGCGTACAGCGCCACGACCTGCGCGGTGTTCGAAGCGAACATGTAGTGGATGAAGAAGTACGCCAGAACCAGGATCGCGAACGCCATGGGCCACGCCATGCCGCTGATGCTGTGCGCTACCTGCTGACCGATCCAGTCAACGACCCTGAGCTTCTTCAGGTGGTCTGCCATGCCGACGAGCACTGCGAAGAAGATGAGGGTGGACCATGCGCTGGAGTTCTTCGCCATGTCCTTCCAAGTCAGGACCTTGGTGACCAGCAGAATCGCGATGCCGAAGAAGGCGGCGCTGGTCGCGTCAATACCCAGGGAAGTACCGGTAACCCACAGGATGAGCAGCATCACGAAGGTGCCGAGCATGATCCATTCCTTGGAGCTCATGGGGCCCATTTCGTGCAGTTCCTGGCGGGCGTGCTCGGGTGCGTCCGGGGTCTTCTTGATGGTCGGCGGGTAAATCTTCGACATAATCCACGGCATCACAATCAGCGCGGCAAGGCCGGGAACGATAGCGGCGAGCGCCCAGGTACCCCAGTCGAGGTTGATGTTGTGGTCGTGCGCGAACTTCTGCGCCAGCGGGTTACCCGCCATTGCGGTCAGGAACATTGCCGAGGTGATGGTGTTGACCTGCGCCTCGGTCATGAGCAGGTAGGAACCGAGCTTACGGCGCGATTCGGGAGTCTCGTTCGTGGAGCCGTTGACCTCGGAGAGGGAACGGATAATCGGGTAAATCACGCCACCGGCACGCGCCGTGTTCGAGGGGGTGGCGGGGGCGAGAACCAGGTCGGTGATTGCCATACCGTAGGACAGGCCAAGCGAGGACTTGCCGAGCGCACGCACGAACAGCAGTGCGATGCGCTTGCCCAGGCCGGTGATGAGGAAGCCGTCGGCGATGAAGAACGCGGCAACAATAATCCAGATGGAGGAGTTGCCGAAGCCGGTCAGCGCTTCGTTCTTTGCCGCCATGGTGCCGGTAATCATTGCGGCACCCAGGCCGACGAGCGCCACGGAGGGGGTCGGCAGCGGTTGCAGGATCAGGCCGAGGATGGTGCCGACGAAGATGGCGAGCATGTGCATGCCGCGCGGGTCGACGCCTTCGGGGGAGGGAATGAACCAGATGGCGAGGGTCGCTACGAGGATGATGGCAACGTGCAGAATCAGCTTGTTTCGCTGTTTGCGGGCTGCGCTCACTTCCTGGCCGTTCACCTCCGGTTTGGTTGCGGCGGCGGCTGCCGCTGTGTTGGTGGACTGTGTCATGTCCGTACTCCTTATGTGAAACGTACAGTTTGGTCCGTGGCGGGTGGGCCGTCACGGTGTGCGCGTTTCTTCTGCGTTGTCATGCTGTGTTGTGTACTTGTGGCAACGTGTGGGATGCCACGTAGTCTTTTAATCGTAATGGTTTGGATTCACGGAGTGAAGAAATTCGGCATAAAAAATGTGAATATGATCGGGTGTATCGGCGGCTGGGATTCCGCGGGTAGGCGGCGGGAATGCCGTGGGAAATTGTCGGGAAATGACCGGGGGAGAGCGCCAGGGGAGAATCGAGGAACGCACCGCCCTGGAGCTACCCCTAATCTGTTCTTGGGTCACCCTTGAGACGCCCCGCCACCCACACGCCAGCGTGACGGGCGCAACGTAAAATAGGAACGTGCAGATTATTCGAGAGACCGGCCCCGAGTCCGGCGAGATCCTCATTCACCACGACCAGACGGTGCAGATGCTCCGCGAGGTGGCAACCGGCAAGCGTGAAGCCACCCTACGCATGTATCAGCCGAACCCGACGGTTGCGTTCGGCCGCCGTGACGAACTGAACCCTGGCTTCGCGGAGGCGTCCGCGGCGTGCGCCGAGCACGGCTTCGAGGTGCTGGTGCGCAAGGTCGGCGGGCATGCTGCCGCGTACCATCAGGGGTGCCTGGTTGTGGACCATTTTCAGCCCGCCTCCGACGCCCGCAGCGGCAACACCCTACGCTACGAACTGTTTGGATCCATGTACGCGCAGGCACTGCGCGAGGTCGGCGTGGATGCGCGCATGGGTGAGATTCCGGGGGAGTACTGCCCCGGCGAGTATTCGGTGCACGCGCAGCTGCCCGCATCCGCAGGTGGTGGCCGCATCAAGCTGGTCGGCACCGCCCAGCGTGTGGTGACCGGCGGTTGGTGGTTCAGTACCGGCATCGTGGTCTCCGATTCTGCGCCCCTGCGGGCGGTCACCGCGGACGTTTACCGCGCCCTCGGCATGGACCTCGACCCCGCCACGGTGGGCGCCGCACAGGATGCGAACCCCAACCTGCTCATGGAAGACCTGGAAGACGCCATCGTTGAGGTGTACGCCCAAAATGGCTTTCACTGAGTGACTTACCGAGCGGTTTTCGCCCAGATCCGTCCCTGACTTTTACCCCTAAACCACCCCGATTACCCCCGATTTACCCCACCTGAAGCGAAGGAGCATCTATGCGTTGGGCACAGATTAAGGATTCGAAGGGCAGCCGCGCGGTCTGCTTCTTCGAGGAGACCGTGTACGAGCTACCGGCGAAGCTCAGCCCGCTACTGAATTTCTACAGCCGGTTCCGCCTGAACTTTGGCGACCCGAAGAACGCCGTGGCGATTCTGAAGGAGAACGGTGCGACCGTCATGGGTCACGGCGAGGAGCTGTGGAGTTCCCTGCCCTTTATTCGCCCGCTGGATAAGCCCGGCAAGATCGTGTGCGCCGGCTTGAACTACCGCGACCACGCCGCAGAAATGAACCTCGAGGTGCCCGAGTACCCGTCGCTGTTTGCGAAGTTCCCGAACGCGCTGATTGGCCCCGGCGAGCAGATCCGCATGCCCGCCGATGACGGCACCGGCAGCACGAAGGTCGACTGGGAGGTTGAGCTCTGCCTTGTCGTGGGCGCTCGCCTGCGCAACGCCTCGGAGGAGCAGGCGCTTGAGGCTCTGATGGGTTACACGGTCCTGAATGATGTGTCGGTGCGTGACTGGCAGGGTCGTTCCTCGGAGTGGTTCCAGGGCAAGAACTGGGATGCGATGACCCCGTTCGGTCCGGTAATCGTGAGCGCCGATGAGGTTGACCCGGTTGCCGGCCTGGAGCTCGTCTGTGAGGTGGACGGCGTGGTGCGTCAGCGCGGCACGACGGCGGATATGGTGTTCACCCCGGCGCAGCTGCTCTCCTATATTTCTCGGTTTATGACCCTGGAGCCGAGTGACCTGGTGGCGACGGGTACGCCCGCCGGGGTTGGCTTGTCGCTGCACCCGCGTCAGTGGTTAAAGCCGGGGCAGACGGTGCGCACCCGCATCGAGGGCATTGGCGAGCTGGTGAATGTCTGCTCGGAGGCGGGCGCGCTGTAGCTATCCTGCCCTGTAGCTATCTCGTGCTGTAACTAACCCGCGGCGCTGTACATCTGCCGTAGTTCCCGTGGTTATTCAGTAGTTCTGCGAGCAATCGCGAATGAACCCACGTGAACCCACTCGGGTGTCTGCGGCACCTGCTATTGGGTGCACTGAAAGGCACCTATAAATGAATACTTATGCACCCCGCATGTGTTTTTGAGGCGCATGCGGGGTGTTTCTATGCCTTCTAAAGCTCCCGGTGAGCGGCTTGGGATTCCTCTAGTGCGCAGCGGAGAGTGCCTCGAGTGGGGGAGTGTGGCGAATGCATGGTTACGCACTGTCAAACACACGAAAACTTTAAACTTTGACCTAAATATTAGGGTTTGAGGTGGGTTTTGTGGGTCTGTGGGGGTGAAGCAATGCATGTGCCCCGACTGCAGATCTGGCCCAAAAGCTGCCGATTGAGCACACAAAACCCCCTGTTTCAGTGACTGAGACCATATCTACCCAGAGTGCAGAATTCCAAATTGTGGGCACGTGTGAGAAATTCAACAGGGAGTTTTGGCGCGTCATTTCGGGAACTTTGAGGTTGAAGGTTTAGTTTTCCGTGCGCGTTTTTCGTTTTTCTCAAGTTGCCCTCTCCTGACTAGGAATAAAGCCTAAACACTGTGGTGCAAATTTCGAAAGCCTGAACATCTATCAGTGCACGCGGGTGTAAAGAAATGTGACTCTAAACCTGAACCTTTAGTAAAAAATCAGTGCCCCGAATCACAAACTCGTTTTGCGTTCGCCCAAAAGACTATGTAGGGTATGGGGATTATCTGAGAGTTTCCTGAGAATTCCTGCCAGAAGATCAGGACCCACCCGGGCACACCCTCAGATGCATATTTCACTCACGTCCGTGTTTGTTCATACAAACGCACTCACTCAAACAAGCCGACACGAACGGAAGAAAAACATGACCATAACTGCATCCAAAAACCCGGCACAGCGCCCGGCAAACCGCCGCCGTGCCTCCATCGCTGCCTCCGCAGCACTGGCAACCGTCATCACCGGCGCGAACCTCCCCGCGACCTTCGGTGCAACCGCCCCCACCCGCAACGTAGCCGGTACCACCTGCGTCGAGGCAGGCTACCGCACCGTGCCGACCCTGGCGAACCTCACCAACGTGGCGCCCGGTCCGACCTGCTACTGGAACCCCGACCAGAAGGCACAGAGCATTGCGACCCTCGCACCGGTTAACTCCTCCCTCACTAAGGCGCAGCTGACCACCACCGAGAACACCTCGCCTCTGAGCGGCAAGCTCGCCCGCGATTCATTCGCCGCCAAGAAGCTCACCGGTACCGAAGCCGTCGTAGCCAATAGCAGCGAAATCAGCCGCACCTTCCTCGAATACTCCGCCGATGCGAGCAACCACCCCATCACCACCGCCATCAACGCGGGCACCGTGAAGAAGGACCGCGCCCAGACCGTTGGCGGCCACGAGAACATCCCAACCCTCGCCGTGAACTCCGCGAACCCGCACCAGGAGTACGTCGAGGTCGTCTCCCGCGACAACCGCGTTAACGCTAACGCGGAGAACAAGCGCATCCTGACCGGCGGCATCCCGATCCCGAAGTGGCTTGCCGAGGACCACGGCCTCTCCGGTGACCAGTCCGTCGCCCTGTACGACGAGGCAACCGGCATCTGGCGCTCCTACTTCAAGTTCATCAAGGATGCAGACGCACAGACCTACACCAGCACCGCCCGCGTGCAGGTTGGCGGCGGCAACGCGTCCACCCCCAAGAGCGCCAAGATTCAGTACGACAACGTTGGCCGTGGCAACGCAGGTCAGACCGTCACTATCAAGGCGCCCGTCAGCATTGATGCGAAGTCCGGCAACGCCCGCACCTCCTACTCGATTGCTCGCGGCGCGAAGTTCCGCCTGGCGAAGAACGTGCCCGGCGCGTCCATCAACGAGAAAACCGGCGAGATTACCTACAAGATTCCCGCCGGCACCCGCGGCACCGTGGACATCCCCGTGGCGGTTGACTACCCGGCAATCTACCACGTGTCTTCCGGCGGTTACATGCTCGCTAAGCCGAACTTTGGCGGCGTGGGCGAGGACAACTACTGGCTGACCCTCAAGAACGGCACCTCCTCTGTGGTGGGCATGGCGAATGAGCTCACCCAGATTGGTGTGGACGAGCTCAAGGCGGGCAAGATCAACCACATGGTGTCCATTACTGCCGCTGACTATTCCTCGCTGACCTCCTCCTTCCCGGCGAAGGGCACCGACGGCAAGATTGACGTGAGCAAGTACCCGAACGCACCCCGCGCGGGTCAGCGCGGCTTCCTGCCCGCGAACTTTGACGTGGAAGAGCACCTGCGTAACACCGGCCACGCTGACGACCAGCTCAGCCGCATGATTCTGACCGCGATGAAGGAGTACGGCTTCATCATCACGGACCGTAACCTCTTCACCAACGCATTCAACCTGGAGTCGGCAAGCTCCTACGCGCCCTACGCCCGCCAGGGTAAGAACGTGTACAAGGAAGACCCGAAGCTCGCGGCAATGTTCGCGAACTTTGTGCCCAGCGGCTTCACCGGCAACCAGTTCCCCTGGCAGCAGGTGCAGTGGATGCCCGTGAACTACACCGAGTCCGCTGAAAACAGTGCAGGCCGCAACACCGCCAGCGCAGATACCAGCGTGAAGTTCAAGTACCCCTCGGACTCCTACGGCAAGACCGGCACCGGCTCCGGCGTGATCTACCAGCCCGCCGAGCACCACGCTACCGTCTACTCCGGCGAGACCGCGGTTGCGCAGAGCGTACACCAGTCGCACAAGGTTTCCCCGAACTACCGTTACGCCCGTGACTATAACTTCCAGGAAATCGAGCAGACCCCGAACTTCCGTCCCAGTCGCTGGGTGAACAAGGAGAAGGTCAACACTGCTGGCGGCCAGTTCTCCAGCGCAGAGACCGGCATCCGTTTTGCCTCCAACGGCAAGACCGGCACCTACTCGATCGACCTGAACACCCACGACGTCACCGGCACCACCTGGGACCTGCGCCGCGACAACGGCACGAACATCACCGTGAACCGCACCGGCAAGGCACCCGCCCGCATGTCCGATGTAAAGGCGAAGAAGGGCTCCGCCGCGCAGCTGTACTCGATCCCGCTGAAGGTTCACGTGGTCGATAAGAACAGCCCCATCGCACGTGAGGACTCCGTCTCCCTGTACTCGGGCACCACCCAGAACGTGGCAGTCCTGAAGAACGACGAGGCATCCTTCGGTGCGTTCAGCCGCGGTGAGACCGTGAAGAAGCTGGAGCTGCTCAACGAGCGCGGCCAGGTCGTCAGCTCCTACAGCGACGAATACGGTACCTACCGCGTGGTGACCCTGCCGAATGGCACCCAGGGCATTGCGGTTTCTGCTAAGAATAAGCAGGGCTTCGCACCGCTGGTTCGCTACCGTGCAGTGACCGACAAGGGCGTAAAGTCCGCTGAGGGTTATCTGCAGGTGGCAGTCGCTAACCGCTAAGGGCACCCGCTAGGGTTGCATGCCCGCGAGCTGATGCGCAGTTAGGGGAGAGGGGCACGCTCAAGAAAGCACGCCGCGCAGGCGTAACTTTCTTGACGTGCCCCCTTCCTGTACCTAAGGTGAAAATACTATGACTCAGAGCCACCACACAGACCAGAACGAAACTAACACCACCCACACCCACGCCGCAGAACATGTAGCGGCGCATGTGGCAGACCACGCCCACGAGGTGCCCGCTAACGCGCCCCTCCTCGAAGGCAACAGCCCCAAGGACTGGGAGGAACAGTTCGGCCCGTCCGTGGCGATTTTCTCTGCGCTCGCGAACCCGCTGCGCTTGGCGATTGCGCACCACCTGATGCATCGCCCGCACAGTGTGAGCGAACTGCACACCTGCCTGGGTATTTCGCAGCCGCTCGCCTCGCACCACCTGCGCATCCTGCGTGAGGCGCACGTGATTGACCGTGAGCAGCAGGGCCGCACCACTATTTACCGTCTGAAGGATGACCATATTAGCCACATTGTGGTTGACGTGTATGAGCATACGCGTGAACATCATGCGGACTAGTCTGTCCTCAAGCTGAGCGTTGGCTGGGAGCCGTTGTAAGATGGTGTGTGTCCGTGCACCAGTACAGTGCGGAATAGTATGCGCACCCGCGGCGCCCATGTGCGGCCGCGCGCGCCTGAGTTAAGGAGACTTATGTCTGCCGCTGATTCTTCAGCAATTGTTATTAGCGTTTCTGGTGAGGAACGCGAGGTTACCGCGAAGACTGCCGCTGAGCTGTTCGCTGACGACCCGAAGATCGTTGTGGCACGCGTGAACGGCGTGCTCGTTGATCTCTCCCATGAGCTGTCTGCTGGCGATTCCGTTGAGCCGGTTTTCATTCATGAGCCGGACGGCCTGAACGTTCTGCGCCACTCTGCTGCGCACGTGATGGCGCAGGCGGTGCAGGAGTACCGTAAGGACGCCAAGCTGGGCATTGGCCCGTACATTACTGACGGCTTCTACTTTGACTTTGATGTGGCTGAGCCCTTCACCCCGGAAGATCTGAAGAAGATCGAGAAGTCGATGATTAAGATCATCAAGTCCGGTCAGCTGTTCCGCCGCCGCGTGGTCACCCACGACGAGGCTGTCGCTGAGATGGCGAACGAGCCGTACAAGCTGGAGCTGCTCTCCTTGAGCCAGGGCCCCGGTTCTGGTGCTGATGCTGCCGAGGGCGCATCCGTGGAGGTCGGCGAGGGTGAAATCACCATCTACGACAACGTGCACCCGAAGACCGGCGAGACCGTCTGGAAGGACCTCTGCCGCGGCCCGCACCTGCCGAACACCAAGCTGATTGCTAACGGCTACGCCCTGATGCGTGCCGGTGGCGCGTACTGGCGTGGTTCTGAGAAGAACCCCATGCTGCAGCGTATTTACGGTACCGCATGGCCGACTAAGGAAGAGCTGGTGGCGTACAAGGAGCGCATCGCTGAGGCGGAGCGCCGCGACCACCGCCGCCTGGGCCGTGAACTGGACCTGTTCTCCTTCCCGAAGAACATTGGCCCCGGCCTGCCGGTGATTCACCCTAAGGGTGGCGTGATTAAGCGCGAGATGGAAGATTACGTGCGTACCCGCCACATTCAGGAGGGTTTCCAGTACGTCAGCACCCCGCACATTTCGAAGGAAGACCTGTTCTACACTTCCGGTCACCTTCCGTACTATGCGGATGGCATGTTCCCCTCCATGGAGCTGGATAACGGTAACTACCGTCTGAAGGCTATGAACTGCCCGATGCACAACGAGATTTACCGTTCTCGTGGCCGTTCGTACCGTGAGCTGCCGCTGCGTTTCTTCGAGTTCGGCACCGTGTACCGTGACGAGAAGTCCGGCGTGCTGCAGGGCCTGACCCGTGTGCGCATGATTACTCAGGACGACTCGCACTCGTACGTGACGAAGGAGCAGGCACCGGATGAGGTGCGTCACCTGCTGAAGTTCATGCTGAGCCTGCTTGAGGACTTCGGCATGACTGACTTCTACCTTGAGCTGTCGACCCGCGACACTGAGGGTGATAAGAAGGATAAGTTCATCGGTACTGATGAGCAGTGGGAAGAGGCTACCGCGGTTCTGGAGCAGGTTGCGAAGGAGACCGGTCTGGAGCTCGTTCCGGATCCCGGTGGAGCTGCGTTCTATGGCCCGAAGATTTCGGTTCAGGCGAAGGACGCGATTGGCCGTACCTGGCAGATGTCGACCGTTCAGTACGACTTCAACCAGCCGAGCCGTTTCGGTCTGGAGTACCAGGCTGCTGACGGCACCGTGCAGGAGCCGGTCATGATTCACTCGGCGAAGTTCGGCTCGATTGAGCGCTTCTTGGGTGTGCTGACCGAGCACTATGCGGGTGCGTTCCCGGCTTGGTTGTCGCCGGTTCAGGTCATTGGTGTGCCGGTGGCTGAGGCGTTCAACGACTACATGACCGAGATTGCGGACAAGCTGCGTGCGCACGGCGTGCGTGTTGAGGTGGACTACGGTTCGGACCGCTTCACCAAGAAGATTCGTACCGCGTCTACTGAGAAGGTTCCGTTCATTCTGATTGCTGGCGGTGAGGATGCGGAGCACGGCGCTGTTTCGTTCCGTTTCCGCGGCAACAAGCAGGAGAACGGTGTGCCCGTGGATGAGGCTGTGGCACGTATTGTGGAGCATATCCGTAACCGTGTGAACGAAGACCCCAAGCCCAGCACTGAGGCTGCTGAGTAGTACTAGGCTTTCTGGTCTAGCGCATATATAGAAACCACCCCCTTTGCGGCGACAAGCTGCGGAGAGGGTGGTTTTTTGCGCGCTTTGAGGAGGCGCGGGTGGGGGAGTGCGGTGGGGTGCAGAAATGTTGTGTTGTGCGGGAGTTTCTCCTAGTCCGGGCGGGTGTCTTCGTGCTAATGTGAATGATGGTACTTACGTTCGTTGCCGTTCGGAAGTGCTGGTAATTGTACGATTCGGATAAGGATGTCTGAGTGCGACCTAAGTACCTTGTATGTACTTATATTGCGAGGCATACTATTTTCACAAGTTTAGGAGGGGTTTATCGAGGGTTATCGTTAATCCATTTAATAATGTAGGCGTAACACTGCCTGACTGTTGTTGTTAAATCCCTTGTTTAGCGTAGGAGAAAATATGGTTAATAGGAATGACTATTTACTTGTAGACCGAAAGAGCATGGAGGCTTATCGGAATGCGTGTGAATCGGGGGTAATCCCTGATTCCTTTGAAGATAATGAAAAAACAACTGATCTTGAGAGAAAAAGAATCGGTTTTTATTTTCTAATTCTGAAGAATATAACTGATATTGATAGTGATGAAGATATTTCAAAAATGATCATTGATACAGAATACTTTGCTAAAATTCGAGGCGGAGTAAACAATGATTTGGGTGTTGATGCTTATTATATAAATGAAAATAACAAAGAAATTAATCTTTTCAACTTTAAATACAGAGAAAATTGGAAGATTGAATCTAAATTCAAGGGCGGTGAAACACATAGCACCCTCAGGTTTCTTAATGTAATCTCAGGGGAGGAGGAGCCGTCTAAAATTCTAAGTGATTATGAAGATGCTGAATATACAATTAAGGTTCTGGAGGAAATTGATAAATACAGGGAGCAAGAAGAAGATGCATCAATTAATCTGTATTTTATTTCGAATGAAGTGAATCCCTTGGATAATCGCGAAAAGAAACGTCTTGAAAAGATGTATAACCTGACTGTAAAGCCGGTTTCTCTGGGGGATATTTCAGACCTGCTAGTTCGAGTAAAGAAAGATATTTCTGCAAAACTAAAAATTCGGAGGGAAAAGGTTATGACTTACAGGGAGTCAGATGATTCTTCCGATACTTCTTATGTTTTTAATATTCCGCTCCTTGAGCTTGCTCGAATCACAAGTAAGGACGAGGATGTGCGTAATGACTTGAAGGAACATAATGTAGTTGAGTTTTCAGATGAAGAATGTGTTGAAGAGTTGAAATATATTGAACTTGAGCCTGCACTCCTTCATGATAACGTTCGTGGTTTTTTGGGGAAGACCAATTTTAATGCTGGAATCATTGGAACCATTGAAAAAGATCCTAGGAAATTCTTCATGTTTAATAACGGTATAACTATTACAGCTGAGGATATAAAAAATAATCCTCGTGATGGTGTGCCAACTACAGTTCTGAAACTTGTAAATTACCAGGTTGTTAATGGCGGGCAAACCTTGAAGTCAGTGCATAAATTTATTGAAGAAAACGTTGATAAGGATCCATACGGCGTTGTGTCCTCGCTGAGGGAAGCGTCAGTTCTTGTTCGCGCATATTCTGTTGGTGCGAGCGATGAGGATGATGAGGATGTGCATGCTAATGGAAAGGCTTACTCTGTAGGAACTCAGATTGCTCGGTTTACTAATAGTCAAAATGCTATCAATCCTGCTGACTTGCATTCAAATGATGCCTGGCAAACTAAACTTAAAAAATATCTCGATGGTAAGCAGTATGAATATATTCTTAAGCGTAGTCATGTTTCTGGAAAGAAAAAGAATGGTAAGCGTTCTGTGTCCATGGAATTAGTCGCTCAGATACTTATGGCTATTATTAAGGAAGAGCCTGGCAAGGCAAGTAATCAGAAACGAAAGCTGTTTACTGATTTTTATGAAGATATATTTGATGGGTCAACAGAATTTGATAAAATTAAAGATCTTCTTGATAAGTACTTTATGGTTATGGAATATTATGAATCTCAGGTAGATGAAAATGGTAAAAAGCTGGGAAAGAGTGTCCAACGCGATTTGTATACACTGTATATCATGGAGAAAACTGGAATTAAAGATATTTCTGAGGCTGAAAAAGTGCTAGACGATGCATTTGCAACATTTATGGCAGGTGTAGATATAGCGAAGTATAGGCGCCTTGCGTATGCAAAATTTAAGGACGCTGTAGACGAGCAAATTGCTATGCTGTAATACATATTTTTAAGTATAAAGACCCGATGAATGTTTCTGTATCATTCATCGGGTCTTCTTTATATTGTGAGATATGCTCAGGGGAACACTCTAGTTCCAAGAGCTCTCAAGGTTCTGTAATGAGACATTTAATGAATAGCCTGACCGATGGTTGCTAGTTACGAACTTTTGAGGTCAGAGCAGATGGTGTTGCTTTCCGCAGATTATCTTTTCTTGGTCAGACTTAGCTCCAGAGTGCTAGCATGGTAGTAAGGCAAACGTCCATAGTCATTCAGAAAATGGGTAGCTGGATGACTCTGAAAATGATGTATCGCCGTTGATTATTGAGGGAGCACGAGCGTATGAAGTCGAATAAGTATGTTCCTGTTGGGATGCTGTTCTTGATCCTGGCAATTATCTTGAACGTAGTGTCAAATGTCAGCGACCTGGTGCTTGGAATCCTCTACGGCATCTCGATAGCAGTATTGATTATTGGACTATCTAATAGTCGAAAATAGGTGCTGCAACTGAGAAAAGGGGGCTGGGGGTCTTCCCGTTTTGGCCGCTCAGCTGGGAGTAGCTGCATGGAGCTGCCGAGGTGAATTATAAGCAACCAAGGAGGTATATTATGAAAAGTATTAGTTTTCAGAGCATCGGTGCTTTTATCCTCGTATTTTCTCTTTCCTGTCTGTTCTTGACAGTGATTCAGGGAATGGGAAATCTTTGTTCACCAAACGTTCTTATGATTTCCTTAGGTATGGGTTTGGTATCGGCTACCATGTACTTCTTTGCATTCAGGAATCATGACTAGTCAACCGTGCTATCTTAAAACATCTTAGAGGTAGGGCTATTGTCAGCCCTACCTCTCTTTTGTGTGTCTATGCCATATGGTGTGTCTACGGTAGCGCACTAGGGTTCGTTTGAAATCCTGTACTCGCACCTAGTTGTTCCCAATCTTTTTGCGCGACGGCGGCGGTCAAGCACGGTGCTTGCGCGGGTATACCTGTGCCTTCGCTATTACATAGTCGAAGAGAACCGACCCCTGAATAGTATTATCGAAAGCAACGCCGCTTACGAAGAAGCAACAGTCTTTATCGTAGAAGGCGCATTTGAAAGGATTGAAGAATGGCAAGCATTGAAGTGATGAAAGAAAGAGCTCGCATCGCGGGACGCTTCAACCTGTCTGCCCGCCGAAACCCGGAGCATAGGGCACTTGTTGCGCTCGCTGTACAGAAGGCAGGAGGGGAGTGCCACGTCATCCCTGCGGCTCCCGGCGAAGATGAGGCTGACGTACTCGACCGTGCGCGCAAGGTTGCGGGCGGTAGACCCGTCATTATCGTGACGGAGGCTGACGGGAAGCTTCGCGCTCGCCTCGTCAATGGCGAGAACAACTAGGCTGAACAATTCTAAAACTAGCAGAAGACCCGGCGGGTACTACAGATGTAGTATCCGCCGGGTCTTCTCATACACAGCAAACAGGGGGATTAGTTCTGAGAACCTTCAAGGTTCTGCAGGAACACACCCAGCGAAATGTTCGGATCAGACTCCAAAACCCAATCCGCGTTACCGCTTGAAGAGCCGCCCAGAACAAAACGGGAAGCAGCAGACTGGCTTGTAAACTCAATCGGTTTCACAATCTTCAAACCATCCAGGTGACCGGCGGCAACCTGCTCAGCGCGGGTAGCCTCCAAAGCCTCCAAATCCTTCAGATAGCTCGCCTTGGCCGTCTTTGGTGCACGCACCGGCAGGAGCTCACCCTCAAATACCTCAACGCCCACACGATTACCAGAGATATTAACAATCCGCGCGCGAGCCGGATGCTTCAACTCCTTGCGCTTAATACGGAATACTGCATCAGCCAAAGCGGCAGGGAGTTGAGCTTCTTCCGGCTGAGAAATAGTAGAAGAATCAACAGCCGGCGCATTCGCCGTTACCTCTGTACCCGTCGACTTAGCCTTCTTCGGGGTGGTGGGCTCAAACATGCGGTGACCACTCGCGCGTAGCATCAGTAGAACTTCAAGGACGAGGGAACGCAGAATTGCTTTCTTCACTTTTGCGATATTTCCGGCGAAGGGGATAATGCCATTCTCCAGACGATATCTGCCAACCTTCTGAGCCTCACGACAGAACGCGCTTTCCAGGTAGTTGAGCTCTGTCGCTTCCCAAGAATTGTCGGTGGAAGTAATCAGGTACGCGGTATCCCAGAAATCCTTAGAGCGGTCATGCTCACGAATACGGCCTATCAGCCCATTTCCATTCAGGCGTTTTGCCGCCTGGCCAATATACAGGCGGGGGTCGTTTGCTGAGGAATTCGTGAGGAAGTAGATACCGGAGAAATGCAGTTCCTCTTCGTTTTTGTATTTCTCAAGCAGAGTGCGGGGGAGCTTATCAATCGTGATGTTTCGGTTATAGAGCTGGTAAGTAACACGCTCTACAACATCGCCCTCCCAAAGAGTTGTATATAGCCGAACAGTAGTCGGGGTGATAGACACGGTGCTCCTTCGCTGCCGTTGTGAGTGAACAATCAAGATGAGACCCTTATAGGGTTCCTGAGTAGCAATAATACAGGGTTATTGATTCCTGTGAGATACTTCAAGTCATCAAAAAGACCCGGTGGACTATCACATAAGATAGCCCGCCGGGTCCCTTCTTTATACCGCTATGCGCTCAACCCGTTAGCGGGTGGTGCGTTCCAGCAGCTGCAGCACGTTCTGGTAGCTGTGGCCGGTCGCCTCCGTCATGCCCTGCTCACAGGTACGGTTAGCCGAAATGTATGCGGCAAACTGCTTCTGCTCGCTCAGCTCCGCAGCCTCCGCCTCCGTAGCGCTCGCAGTCAGCTCCGGGTGCAGCATACCGCGGTCACCCGCATAACCACAGCAACCCCAGTGCTTCGGCACATACACGTCGTCACTCATCGCGTTCGCAATCTTCTCAAACGCAGGCTGAGTGCCCAGGTGAGTCATCGAACAGGTCGGGTGCAGTGCAACCGACGGCAGGGGAGCAGACACGGTCAGCTTGTCCAGCATGTTGTCGGCGGCGAACTGCACCGCATCGTACAAGCGCAGACGCGAGTAGTCCGGCTCGCCCGGCTGCAGACCGTTCACAATCTTGTGCTCAAGCGCCTTAATAACCTTCTCGCGCATCACCTCAAGGCCCTCAGTACAGGACGAAGCGTCACACACAACCGGCAGGCGGCCACCGTCGGTAGCCTCCCACAGGGACTTCAGCACGCGATCACTCATGACCGAGTAGCCGTCGGTGAAGCCCTTCGACTTCCACGGGGTAGCACAGCACATCTCACCAATATTGTCAGGGATGCGGTACTTCACGCCGGCACGCTCGCACAGGCGGATGAACGCCTGGGTTGCGTTGACCGGGTCGTGCTTGCCGTCGCCGTCCACACCGCCGAACATGGCGTTCACGCAGGCGGGGAAGAACACGATCTCAGCGGTTGCATCCTTGTGCGGCTTACGTGCCGGGCCACCAACCGGCAGGTCCTTCTTGTAGGAGGGAACCATATCGTCACCCATGACCTTACGGGCAATGTTGGTGGTACCGTGCACCACGGGGAACGGCAGCTTCTTCGCCACGGTCAGGGCCTTGCCGGCGACCTTGTCCATGACGCCCCACTGCTGCGCGGCGACCTTCCAGCCGGCGGCAGCCATCTTGTCCTGGTTCTCAGAACGCAGGCGGCGAATCAGGTCACCGGTGTTAATGTTCACGGGGCAGCGGGTCTGGCACATGCCGTCCACAGCACAGGTCTCAATGCCGTAGTACTCGTACTCCTTACGCAGGCGCTCAGCGAGCTCGTGGTCGCCGTTCGCCTCAGCGGCGGCAATCTCACGGCGCAACACAATGCGCTTACGCGGGGTCAGAGTCAGGTTGCGGGAGGGGCAGACCGGCTCGCAGTAGCCGCACTCCACGCAACGGTCGACTTCTTCCTCAACGGTCTCTGCGACCTTCAGGTTAGTCACGTAGTCGGTATCCGGCTCAACCAGCAGAACGCCGGGGTTCATGAAGCCCTTCGGGTCAATGAGGCGCTTAATCTGGCGCATCACGTCGAAGAGTTCGTCACCGAACTGGCGGCTCACGAACGGCGCCATGATACGGCCGGTACCGTGCTCAGCCTTCAGCGAGCCGTCAGCAGCAAGAATCAGCTGAACCATTTCTTCGGTGAAGTCGCGGTAGCGGTCGAGCTGCTTCGGGTCGCGGAACTGCTCGTTCAGCATGAAGTGGATGTTACCGTCCTTCGCGTGACCGAAAATCACGGAGTCCTTGTAGCCGTGTGCGTCGAACAGCTTGGTCAGGTCGCTACAGGTGTTGCCCAGAACCTCGACGGGCACGACCACGTCTTCGAGTAGTGCGTTGGTGCCGGAGCGGCGGTTACCCGCCACGGTGGTGTACAGGCCACGGCGGGCAGCCCACAGGGCGTTACGCTCAGACAGCTTGCTGGTCATCGACACGGGCGAAGCCACCGGCAGGCTCTTAAACATGGGTGCTGCAGCGGCGGCAAGGTCGCTCAGCTCCTGCTCGGAGTTGCCCTGGAACTCAACCAGCAGGGCGGCGTGATCCTTCACGTCGATGGCGGCGAGCGCCTCCGCAGCCTGGCCGGTACGCTGAGCCACACGAATACTGGTAGCGTCCATCAGCTCGACGGTTGCCAGCTTGTTAGCAACCAGTTCGGGCACGGAGCGTGCCGCGTCAATCAGGTTGTCGAACACGAGCAGGCCGGTGGAAATGTTCTTCAGAATCGGCAGGGTGCGGTAGGTTGCCGAAGCAACGAAGCCGAGGGTACCCTCCGAACCAATCAGCAGGTGCTGCAGAATGTCCACGGGGGTTTCAAAGTCGACCAGGGAGTTCAGGCCGTAACCCATGGTGTTCTTCATGGAGTACTGCTGGCGAATCTTCGCCATGGATTCGGGGTTCTCAAGCACGCGCTTGCGCAGGCGCAGCAGGCCCTCGTGAAGTTCAGGTTCGAGGGAGCGCAGCTTCTGGTCAGCGTCCGGTTCGGCGGTGTCAATGATGGTGCCGCTGGGGAGCACGAACACCATGGAGTCGAGGGTGTTGTACGTGTTGTACTTGGTGCCCGACGACATACCGGAGGAGTTGTTCGCAACCACACCACCGATGGTACATGCGGACCAGGAGGCGGGGTCCGGGCCGAGCTTGTAGCCGTAGGGTGCCAGGTAGTTGTTGACCATCATGATGGTCGCGCCGGGCTGTACGCGCACCTTCTTGCCGTCTTCAAGGACTTCAATCTTCTTGAAGTGGCGGCGGGTGTCGACCATGAGGCCGTCACCGCTTGCCTGGCCGGAGAGGGAGGTACCGCCGGAGCGGAAGGTGAGGGGCAGACCGAGGTCGCCGGCTGCGCGGAAGATGTTTGCGACGTCTTCAGCGGAGTCGGGGCGAATCAGGCCGGCGGGCACGAGCAGATAGTGGGATGCGTCGTGCGAGATTGCCAAGCGTTCGAGTTCGGAGACGCTGGATTCGACTGCCTCAGCGCGCGCGTCAGAGAGTAGGCGCTTGAGGGTGTCTTCGTAGGGGGACTTGAGTGCTTCGGACGTGTTTGACACGACGGTCATGATTTTGCTTCCTTACTGGTGACAGGTGCGTGAATGCTGTCTTTATTCCAGTATCTTCCTTTGAACGCCGTCTTTTCTGGTTAGTTATGGCTAAGCTTGGCGACTACTTGTCACTATAAAGGGGGTGGGTTATACACCGTGCTGATGCGTAGGTTTGCCGCGTATTTGCTGGTTTTCCGGGGGAAATACGCCCGGGCCTGCGGAGGCGCACCCACCACATTCTGAACGCCGCGGCTGCTCTTAGGCGCGGCCGCCGAGGGCCGTAACATTCCAGCTGGCAGTACTATCAGAAGTCACCACACCACAAAACAGGGGAGACCCCGCCGAAGCACGCACCCCCAAATCCTCCACAAACACGCGGCCACCCGCAGGCACACTACGCTCCTTACGATCCACACCCGCACAATACACCGTCATCTTCGCACCCGAACGGTTCTCCACCGCAACCGAACCGCCACCAGATACCGTATCGTGCACAAAACCGCGGCTGCCCTGCATCTGAATCTCGCCAACCTCCGCGCTCTGACTCGTCAACGGCACACCATCAGGCGCCTCAAATACGCCCGAAGAATCAACACCCGCCGCACGAACCGACACCATCCACTCAGCATCATCAGCCAGCTGCGACGTCGAAGCCGTCACACGCGCCGAACTATACGGCACACTCACCGCACCGGCAGACTTAGCAGTACTAGAGGGACTTGGCGCAGACGCGCTCGCCGTATTACGAACCCACACGCCCGCACCCTCACCCGAACCGCCAGCAACCACCTCAACCGTGGTACCCGAACCGTCCGAAACCGAAACCTTCATCGTGCCCTCCGGTTCACCGCGACGCTCAAACTCCACATACGAATAGGAGGCGGGAGCCGCCGGGCCCTCAAAGACCGCCTCCTCAACAGCGCCGCGACCGGCAAATAGGCGGAAACCCTCAGAATCCTGAATCACCGGCGCCGTCGCGTGGCTCGCAGCAGTCGGCTCAGACGAAGCCTCCGCAGATGCAGAAGGGGAGGAATTCAGGGTTGCGCACCCGCCCAGGGCGGCGGCGAGCGCACCGGAGAGGCAAAGGCTCGCGCCCAACTGACGGAAGCTCAGTTGACGGAAACCCGGCTGACGGAAGTTCGGCTGAGGAAAACCCGACTGGCGGAAGAAGAAAGCGGTGGTGTGTGAAGACATGAGGCACTCCGATGTGCGGGGTAGCAACATAAGGTTGCTTTGATAGGTACAACACGCATTTTGCCAGGTTGGGTGCGCTCAGTGCAACGAAGATTAGGGTGCGCGGAGTATCATTCACACTATGGATAAGGCAGAACAGAACCAGACAGACAACACGGTAAAGAACGGCACAGCACCCAATACCTCGGGGAATACCTCGGGCAATATTCCGGGGAACAGCCCGGTGGGTGCGTCTGCGCGCCCTGAAACTGTTGCATCTGAAACTACCGCATCTGAAGCCGCCGCTGAGAATACCACGAAGGCTGGTTATACCCAGTCGGCACCGGCAGAATCCAGTGCCGCCAAAACTAGTGCTGCAGCAAGTAGCCCCGCAGAGGCTACCGCCCCCGGCATGGAGGCAGTACAGGTTGATGCCGTGCAGATTGATAGCGCCCGCCTGGACAGCACCCACTCCGTCTACTCCACCGACCTGGACCCCGACGACGACTACGAAGAGGTCGTCGAAGAGTACGCCACCACCGACGCGCCGGACGGTACGCACCGCGAGGAGCGTCGCATCACCCGCACCACGCATCACCCGCACGGCAAGGGCGACCAGAAAGCTGGCACCCAGAAGGCAGGCACCCAGGGTAACCCTGATAGTGCCGCCGAGATTATTGACGCGGGCGAACCTGAAACGCACACCACGACCATCCGCACGGTCACCCGCACCGTCACGGACCCGCCGCGTCGCGCCCCGCGCACCCGCCTGTTCCGCACGCTCAGCAAGTACCGCGGCGAGAAGAACCTGGCCGCGTGGGAAGACCGCACTTCCACGCCCATGTTCGTGGCGTCCGTGCTGTACCTGCTTGCGTTCGCCGCGCCCATCATGAGCACGCGTATTCAGGAGCCGTACGACGGGTACCTCAACATCATTCAGATGATTCTGTGGGGCCTCTTCGCCGCCGACTACTGCGTGCGCCTGTACCTGGCGCCGCGGCGACTCTACTTCATCACGCACAACCTGATGAACCTGGCCATCGTGCTGCTGCCGGCGTGGCGTATCGTTAGCTTCCTGGCCATGATTCACCTGACCGCCAACCGCCAATACAAGAGGCTCTCCGAACTGGGGATGAAGCTCTTCGGCTACACCGCGATCTTCATCATCATGTTTGCCCTGTCGATCTATTCGGTGGAGTCCTCCGAGCCGGGCGCGATGATTCGTGACCTGCCCACCGCCTACTGGTGGATGTTCACGACCCTCGCCACGGTCGGCTACGGAGACGTTTACCCGGTCACCGGTATCGGCAGGGTCATCGCCGTGATCGTCATGCTGTACGGCGGGGGCTTGGTCGCGGTTGCTACCGGTGCGCTCGCGAGCTGGATTATCGAAAAGTTTGGTGGCAGGGAGGAGCAGGAGTACCCCGCAACCAAGGCTGACGTGGACGATCTTCGCCAGGAGATTTCTGAGTTGCGTGCCCTGCTGGCTCGTGAGTATGCGCGCCGTGAAGCCCGCGACTACACGTTGCGTGAGGTCGTGGATGAAGACGGTGTGCACCCGGTTCCTTCGGATGCGGAGGCGGCACGCCGCGCCGGTTTCAGCGCCGCCGCGGGCTTTACTGCCCCTGGTACTCCTGGCGCTCCGGGTGCTGCTGCGGCAGCTTCTGCGGAGGCTACCCCGAACACCGCGCCCGGCGCCGCGCGGGCTGGTGAACCTGCCGACTCCTCGGCATCTCATGAGGTTGCGGTGCGCGAGCAGGAGCCGGTCGCCCTGCTGGAGGAGACCCGCCAGACGTTCACGATTATTCGTGAGAAGTTCTCGCTACGTTCCCGCAAGCAGTAGTCCGCTCGCAAATACCCTGCGGACAGTAACCGGGCTGTAGCGGCTCGGTTGCGGTAGCGCAGATAGCAGCGCAGATATAACAGTTCAGTTGAGGCTTGGCGCTCAAACCCACACCGCATACTTATTGAAGCGGTGGGTTTGGGTGCCGAGCCCACGCGAAGGCAAGACGAAGGCAAGAAAATTGCCGCCCACGCCACCGTGCGGGATATTTCGCCTTGTCGAGGCAAAATTAGCCCGTGGAGAGTGCAAATTGGGGCTCGTGTGCGCGAAAAACCCCTCAACTTAAGATCTAATGTGACCAAACTATCTTTTAAAAATGGCCGCCACTGGTGAAACTCCTAGCCAGAGCCTATAAACTATCTACCGTGCCGGTTATCGAACGCCCTGTAGCCCAACGCGCTACGGGGTTTCGTTATATCCCCACCTCACTCACGGGGAGGCACCACTCAACTCACAAACTCACTCAAACACATACACTGTTAGGACACGTTCGTGGCACCTAAGTCCGCCCTGGGCGCGCTCACTCTACTCGTCGGCGCGCTCTCCCTCACCGCGTGCGCATCTGCGCCGAATAATGCCTCCGCAAGTGCGGTTGTTGACCCCGCAGCTTTTGAAACCGCCGAGCCCAGCGCCGCCTCCGCTCCCGGCGACGCTAGCACCGGAATCAAGGCGGCGGCTAGCGTCTCGCACGACCCGTCGATTCACCCGACCGCAACTCAGCCCACTGAGACCCCCGCGCCGGACAACACCAGCAACCAAGAGCCCGCCGCATCCGACGCGACGGCTGTGCCCTCTTCCGTGCTCGCAACCCGCTCGACTGCGAGCGCTGACGGCACCTGGGTTCAGCAGGACTCCACCAACCTCGAGAACTACATGGATGCCGTCATTCACGACGGCGTTATTGAGGTGACTTACCACCTGAACCACGAAGAGCTGGCAACCCCCTTCTGGGTCGGCACCTTCGAAGCAAAAGACGGCAACTTCAGCTACATTTCCCGCGTGGACCGCGCGAAGCTGGCGCGTGCGCCGTACGCCTCCGACAAGGAGACCAAGGAATTCACCATGGAGAACGGCGTGCTGAGCTTCCCCATGACCTTTGAGGGTGCCACTCGCATCATTCACCTGGAAAAACAGCACAGCTAAGCGCGCTGCTGGGGGAGTCATCTCATATCTGGCACGCATGACGGACGGGGCATTCCCGTTGCCGCGCGCGGGCTATAGAATGGGACTATGAGCGAGAACACGACCCCCGAGCACGGCACCGCAGCCTCGGTGCAGGATTCCTTCGAGCTGCCCGGCGCACCGGACCAATTCCAGCGCCTGTGGACCCCTCACCGCACCGCCTACGTGAGCGGCGGCCAGAAGGATTACACCGAGAAGACCTGCCCCTTCTGCACTGCGCCCAGCCGCAGTGACGAGGAGTCGCTGATTGTGCACCGCGGCGAGCATGCCTTCGTGATTCTCAACCTCTACCCGTACAACCCCGGCCACCTACTGGTCTGCCCGTACCGCCACATCCCGTTCTACGATGATGCGACCGAGGCGGAAACCATTGAGATTGCGCAGCTGACCCAGCTTGCGATGAAGGTTCTGCGCGAGGTGTCGCATAACGACGGCTTCAACATCGGCATGAACCAGGGCAAGGTGGGCGGCGCGGGCATTGCTGATCACCTGCATCAGCACATTCTGCCGCGCTGGAGTGGGGACACGAACTTCCTGCCGATTATCGCTCAGACGAAGACCATGTCCCGCACGCTGGATGATATGCGTTCTGCGATTGCGGAGGGGTTTGCTCGCCTCAGCTAGACAGTCTAGTTGTCTGGTTGATGGGCGTGGCGGGTTTGCGAACCTGCACTCATTGCTTTAATTTGCCAGCCAGTGCACAAAAAATCTGCGTCATAAATGCGTAGATTAGGCGTTTAACGCTTATTTGAATGACGTTATGTCTGCTATATGTGGCAAAGTTTTAACTGCAGCGTCGCTGCGGGGAAGCTTCCGGCTTCCATAAACACCGCATAGCTCACCGAAAATAGCGGTCACCGATCGCTTTCCGGCTTGGCAGGGTAAGCACCCTGCATCAACCACAGAGGTCAGCGCCTCAGCTGAGAACCCACCCCGCCGTGCGTGAACGCACGGCAACACTGCGGGGGTGCGGATCAGCGTGAAGGACGCTGGCCTCTTTTTGTGTTCTGCGGATGCGCGTGGCAGATGCGTGTGGGGGCGAGCGCGCGGGGAATGTGCGGAACGTCTAGGGTGAGCCCGCCGGTCGTGCCACGAACCCGCCAGACCCGCTAGATTTGCCAGCACTAGATGTACCAGACCCGTTAGAGTGGAATGCTATGGACTACCCCAACCTGCTTGAGACTGCTTTCGACGAGTTTAGTGCTGCGCCCGCCGCCGGTAATAATGCCGCTGTCGGGGATTCAGCAGGCGCGCCGCAGCTGCTCATCTGGAGGCAGATCCGCTGGTCCAACCGCCGCCCGCTCATTGAAGTGGAACCGGTCGTGCCCGGCGGGGTCGCGGAAGGAACTCATAACCGGGCGTCTCAAGCGGCGGGGGAGAGCGCCCCTAACCAGGAAAGCAACCCTGCGCAGCGTGGCGTTCCGAGCGGGGTTCGCATCCAGATTCCGCTGACCCCCGGCGCCTACCTGGGGCTGCGCATTCCGCGCGATAGCGAGGGGGAACTCTACCGCTACTGCGCTGGATACACCACCGGCACGAGCAATGACGCCACCCCCGAGACTGGGGGAACCTCTGCCGGAATCCGCCGCGTACCCTGCCCTGAAGGCACCCGCATCCAGCGTGGTCAGCAGTGCCCGCGCTGTACCGCCCGCGATGAATTTACCGCCCTGCACAGCGCGCACCTGTACCCCGGAACGCTCACCGAATCTATGCGCGCCTACGCCATGCTGGAGCATCGCCTCTACATCGCGACCTTCCCCGACGGCACGCACAAGGTCGGCACGAGCTCCCTGCATTCGACCCCGCGCCGCCTGGACGAGCAGGCGGTCGCCACCGCCACCTACATTGCGCTCGCACCCGACGGGCTTGCCATTCGCCGCGCCGAGGACGCCGTGACCGCGCTTGCGAAGATTCCACAGGTCAAACAGGTGGCGAGCAAGTACCGCGCCTGGACGAACCCGCTGCCCGGCGCGCAGCTTCGTGTTGCCCACCAGGAGGCGGTTGCCCGCGCCCGCGAAGCGCTCGCCGAACTGGCGCGCACCGACCCGGAGGTGCCGCTCACCGCCCTGGATGAGCCGTGGATTCCGTCGCTCGCCATGAACCGCCCGTATGCGGCTCTGCGCGCGCATTCGCCCGAACCGCTGGCGCCCTGTGATTCCGGTTTGGAGAGCGGGGCGGCTGGCTTCTTCTGTACGGGTGCGGCGGGTCAGTTTTTGAGCGCCCACACCGGCGATGCTGACGCGGCGTTCCTGGTGAATACTGCCGCGTGGCGGAACGTGCTGGTGGAGCCGGCGCAGGAGTTCACGCGGGTGAGGGTCCAGGGCTCGCTGTTCTAAATAAACCCGCCGCCGGTGAGAAGTAGGGGAGAGCCTCGCTAGAAATAGTGCGCAGCTCGAAAACCTCGGCGCCCTATTTCAAACCCCCGTACCAAAACCTCCACACCAAAACCACTGCACCAAGCCTCAGGCGCACCAAACCCCCGCCCCCGCCCCTTCCGGCCTGAGCGAACGAGACCCCACGCACCATTCAGCCGCTGGTGTGCGTGTACTAAAATGGTAAGCATGTCCAAACCCCTCATTCGTCTCCTCGGCCAGGGCGTACGCGCCGCGACTAAGCTTCGCGGTGGCGGCTCCGCGTTCCCCGGCCTTGTCATGGAAAAATTGCACCCCGACTTCGTCGCTGAAGAGCTCGCGAAGCTGCCTTACGGCGTGGTTGTTGTCTCCGGTACGAACGGTAAGACCACCACCACGAAGATGGCTGTGCAGCTGCTTGAAGCTCAGGGTCTGAAGGTTTTCACTAACCGCACCGGCTCGAATTTTGTGCGCGGTGTTGCCGCGGCGCTGCTGGGCGAGATGACTCTCGGCGGCAAGCTTGACGCTGATATTGCTGTGCTTGAGCTGGACGAGGCGCACGCCGTGCACTTCGTGAAGGCTGTCAAGCCCGACTACGCGCTGCTGCTGAACGTGCTCCGCGACCAGCTGGACCGTTTCGGTGAGATTGACACGACCCGCCGCATGCTGGCGACGGTCGCCTCCGCAACGACCGGTACCGTGGTGCTCAACCGTGAGGACCCGCGCATCCGCTCCCTCGCTGAGAACGTGCAGCCTGGCGTGACCGTCAAGTATTACGGCCTGGATGAGTCCCTGCGCTCGTACTTCCCCTCGGATGATGAGATGCGCGGCGGCACCGTCGCGAAGGCAACCCTGCCCGAGGCAGACGTCACCTTGACCGCGTTCTCCGGCACCTCCGCAACCTTCGACCTGGCGGGTGTGGAGCGAGTCGGCGAGATCAACCTCTACGGCATTTACAACATCTTCAACGCGGCTGGCGCTATGGCGCTGACCCGCGCCGTCATGGGCGAGAAGCTCAACGAAGATAAGCTCATCGCGGAGCTGGCGAAGATTACCCCCGCCTTCGGTCGCGGTGAGACTCTGAACGTGAACGGCCGCCCGCTGCAACTGCTGCTGGTGAAGAACCCGAGTGGTTTCCGCCTGTCCCTGGCGAGCGCGAACGCTGACGACTACGCCACCATGATTACGATTAACGACCAGTACGCTGACGGTCGTGACGTGTCCTGGCTGTGGGATGTTGACTTCGACAGCTTGAAGAAGACCGGCGTGCAGATGGTTTCGGGTGTGCGCGCCTGGGATATGGCGCTGCGCCTGGAGCATGACGGCGTGAAGGTTGACGAGGTCAACGAGAACCTCGCCGATGCGCTCAAGGGCTTCATTGCCTCCAGCGGTAACGCGCCCATGCGTATTTTCTGCACTTACACCGCAATGCTGGCTCTGCGTGAAGAGCTCGCAAAGATTACTGACGTTGAGAGGGTCTCCTAATGACGGCAACTCACACTTTTGAGGGCACCCCCGCCTCCGGCCCCAATAACGGTAAGACTCTGCGTATTCTGCAGCTGTACCCGCTCGACATGAACATTTACGGCGACTGGGGCAACACCCTGGCGCTGGCTCGTCGCGCGCAGGCGCACGGCTTTGACGTGCAGATTCTGGACCACAACCCCGGTCAGCCCTTCCCCGAGGACGTCGACATCATCCTTGGCGGCGGCGGCCAGGACTCCGGTCAGTCTGTGATTCAGGACGACCTGCACGCTAACGGTGACACTCTGCGTTCGCTGGCTGAGGACGGCGTGCCGATGCTCGTCATTTGTGGTCTGTACCAGCTGTTCGGTAAGGAGTTCCGCACCCGTGAGGGTGAGGTGCTGAAGGGTATCGGCATTTTTGATGCGCACACGGTCGGCGGCGATGATCGCCTGATTGGCAACATTGTTGAGGAGTCTGCGGAGTTCGGTACCGTGATTGGTTTTGAGAACCACTCGGGCCTGACCTACCTGGGCCCCGGTTGCACCCCGCTGGCTACCGTCACCAAGGGCGATGGCAACAATGTGACCGATACTTACGAGGGTGCGCGCGTACACAACGTGATTGGCACCTACCTGCACGGTTCGCTGCTGCCGAAGAACCCGAAGATTTCGGACTACCTGATTGAGCAGGCGGCAAAGCGTAAGTTTGGCGAGTTCACGCCGAACACGATTGACGACTCGCTGGTGGAGAAGGCACGCGCTTCGGCTGCGTCTCGCCCCCGCTAGCACCCTATTCCGGGCGGTGGCGTGCACTTTTTGAGGTGGTGTGCGCCTCCGCTACGGTATAGTTGATTGAGTTATAGTACAGTGCGCGGGGCGTTTCGCCGTGTCCGTGCAGAGGTTTTGACTAAGGGAGATACGAATGTCGGGTCACTCTAAATGGGCGACTACTAAGCACAAGAAGGCCGCTATCGACGCTAAGCGCGCGAAGGCTTTCGCGAAGTTCATTAAGGCAATTGAAGTTGCAGCACGTATGGGCGGCGCTGATATTGCTGGTAACCCCGCTCTTGACCTTGCTGTGTCGAAGGCGAAGAAGAACTCCGTTCCTAACGACAACATTGACCGCGCAATCAAGCGTGGCGCTGGCCTGACCGGTGAGACCATTGACTACACCGAAATCATGTACGAGGCACGCGGCCCGCAGGGTACCGCTCTGTACATCGAGTGTCTGACCGATAACCGTAACCGCGCAGCTTCTGAGGTTCGCCTGGCTGTGACCCGTAACGGCGGCACCATGGCTGACCAGGGTTCGGTTGCGTTCCTGTTCGAGCGTAAGGGCGTTGCTGAGGTCACCAAGACTGACGGTCTGACCGAGGACGACGTTCTGATGGCTGTCCTGGATGCAGGCGCTGAAGAGGTTCTGGACGAGGGCGACGTGTTCACCGTTGTCTCCGCAGCAACCGACCTGCCCGAGATTCGTAAGGCTCTGGACGAGGCTGGCCTGCAGTACAACAACGATGACCCGGTCTTCCGCCCGACCATGCAGGTTGACCTGGACGCTGAGGGCGCTAAGAAGTTCCTGAAGCTGGCAGACGCGATTGAAGAGCTCGACGACGTTCAGAACGTCTACTCGAACGCTAACGTCTCTGACGAGGTTATGGCAGAGCTGGAAGCTGAGTAATCACAGCTGAGTAATCACTCGGATTCTGATATCTGATGCTTGAAGAAGCCGCTCCTTTGACCGACCCGCCGCACGGTGGCTGGCTGGTTGGGGGAGTGGCTTCTTAGCGTCTGGGGTTTATTTTTGGGAGGCACGGGGGACTTGGGCGGCGCGCGGTGACCGTTCCCGTGGCGTGCCCCGGTGCCGGGTGCTAGGATTCTGGAGGACTGGAATCTAGAGATTCTCTAGGGAGTTTGTCGAAAGGGGAGATGATGGCTGCCGCTCAACCTGCCGCACGCGATAGCATGCGTGAGAACCGTACCGCCGCCGCTGTGGAGCGCGTGCCGGGTGCCACCCGCATCATGGGCGTTGACCCCGGTCTGACCCGCTGCGGTTTCTCCATGCTCGATATGACCGCTGATCGTAAGGCGCACTTCGTGAACGTGGGTGTTGCCGGTACGGTCCCGGCGGAGTCCCTGGACCAGCGTATTCTCTGGATTTTCAACGCCGCCTCCCACTGGTTGGATACCTACAAACCGGATGCCCTGGCGATTGAGCGTATCTTCGCGCAGGAGCAGGTGAACACGGTGATTGGTACGGCGCACGCTTCGGGTGCGGTGATTTCTGCGGCGGCAATGCGCGGCGTGCCGGTGTTCTTCCATACCCCCTCGGAGGTGAAGGCGGCGGTGACCGGTAGCGGCCGCGCCGATAAAGCCTCCGTGGGTCGCATGGTGACCCGCATTCTGGGGCTGGAATCCATGCCGAAGCCCGCCGATGCTGCCGATGCCCTGGCGATTGCGATCTGTCACGGCTGGCGTGGCGGCGGCATTGGTTCGGGTATCAACATGGCGGCCCAGACGCAGACGCACCAGGGTTCGCGCCCGGCGCAGGCGCCTCGCGGTGGGTCGTTGACTCCGGCGCAGCGTGCCTGGATGGAGGCGGAGGCGCGCGCTCGCCGCTAACGGGCGGGGCGTGTGTGGGTCTTCTGAGCGCTCGCAGGTATTCGCTAAGAAGTTCGAATATATGCTTGATTTCAGAAGAAATATTCTAATATACTTGTAGTGTCTCCCCGTTGAACTGGGGGAGTGCGTTCTGTGGGTGCCGGAGTTCCCGGTTCCCTCACACTGCCGCGAGCCTCATTCCTGGGCGCGGTGTTGAAAGGTGGAGAGAAATGATTGCATCCCTGACCGGTCGTGTGGCTCAGGTGGGCCTTGATCATGCGGTGATTAACGTGAACGGTTTCGGCATGCTCGTGTACGCGACCGCGCGTACTCTCTCCAAGCTGCGCACGGGTGAGGAAGCTACCGTGCTGACCACCATGATTGTGCGTGAAGAGTCGATGACTCTGTACGGTTTTTCGGAGCCTGCCGAGCGTGAAGTGTTCGATATGATGCTTTCGGTTTCCGGTATTGGCCCGCGTATTGCGCTGGCGGTGTTGAGTGTTCACACTGCCGCTGAGGTGGAGCGCGCCGTGGCGACCGGTGACGATAAGGCGTTCACGAAGGTTCCCGGTATCGGTCCGAAGGGTGCTCGCCGTATTGTGCTGGAGCTTGCCGGCAAGCTGATTCTCAGCGACGGCCAGACCGATGAGCTGCCGCTGAGCCAGGGCATTGTCTGGAAGCCGCAGGTGCTTGATGCTCTCACCTCCCTGGGCTGGAGCGAGAAGGACGCTTCCGCCGCTATTGACGCTTATGTGCAGCACAACCCTGCCGCAGAGACCGAGCCGGTGGGTGTGGCTCTGCGCGGTGTGCTCGCCTCCTTGGGTACTCAGAACACGGTGGGCCGCCACTAGACGGCGCGCCCTGCCAGACGTATCCCACTCAAACTTTTGTGAAAGAAGAATTCTATGAGCCAGAATCCCTATGAGTCGCAGCCCGCGGCGTCCCTGGTTTCCGGCGGGTATTTTCCCGGTCAGGTGCCCGGCACTCAGGCGTCTTCAGCTCCCGCCCAGCGCCTGGTGGCGATGGAAGAAGAGCCTGAAGAGAAGATGATTGAGGCGGCACTGCGCCCTAAGTCCCTGGATGACTTTGTGGGTCAGCGCCGTGTGCGTCAGCAGCTGTCCCTGGTGCTGGAGGCTTCGAAGATGCGTGGCCGTAGCGCCGACCATGTGCTGCTGTCGGGCCCTCCCGGTCTGGGTAAGACCACTCTCGCAATGATTATTGCGGCTGAGATGGAGGCGCCGCTGCGCATTACCTCGGGCCCGGCGATTCAGCATTCGGGTGATTTGGCGGCGATTCTGTCTTCGCTGACTCCCGGCGAGGTTTTGTTCCTGGATGAGATTCACCGTATGAGCCGCCCTGCTGAGGAAATGCTCTACATGGCGATGGAAGACTTCCGTGTGGACATCGTGGTCGGTAAGGGTGCGGGTGCGACCTCCATTCCGCTGGAGCTGCCGCAGTTCACCCTGGTGGGTGCGACGACTCGTGCGGGTCTGCTGCCCGGTCCTCTGCGTGACCGTTTCGGTTTTACCGGCCACCTTGAGTTCTACTCGGTGGAGGAGCTGGAGCTGGTGTTGCGCCGTAGCGCGGGTCTGATGGACATGCAGATTACCTCCGAGGGTTTCACGGAGATTGCCGGTCGTTCCCGTGGTACGCCGCGTATTGCGAACCGTCTGCTGCGCCGTGTGCGTGACTGGGCGCTGGTGAACGGCGTGGACCGCATTAACGCGACCGATGCCGCAACCGCGCTGGACATGTACGAGGTGGATTCGCGCGGCCTGGACCGCCTGGACCGCGCCGTGTTGGAGGCGCTGATTCACAAGTTCGGCGGCGGCCCGGTGGGTCTGTCTACCCTCGCCATTGCGGTGGGTGAAGAGACGGAGACCGTGGAGACGGTTGCCGAACCGTACCTGGTGCGTGAGGGCCTGATTGGTCGTACTCCGCGCGGTCGTGTGGCTCTGCCCGCGGCGTGGGAGCACCTCGGCTTGGAAGCGCCGGAGATTCAGCTCTAGACCCGCACCGGTCAAGACATAGTAGCCCGTGGGAGGTACAGCCTCCCGCGGGCTCTTCTGTACCTCCCCGTAGCTTTTCAGCGGGCACGGTAGCTCTTTTGCGGGCTCCAACGGGCTCTGCCGCGCTCCATCGGCGACATAAAATTACGCCGAGAGAGTCCAAAACTCAGGTTAACCTCACAAAAACGCTGGTTCGGGGCGCTAAAGCCCATGCTCTCGCGTAGGATGGATACGTACTGTATCTACGATTCCACACCTTCTGGTACGCTCAACCCTCGCGGTGAGCGGCACGGGTGCGGATGTGAAAGTGAGACCATGGATTTTAACCTCCTGATTATGATTGCCATGATGGCGCTGCTGGCTTGGATGATGTTCTCCGCCCAGAAGCGTCAGCGTAAGCAGATGGAGGAACTGCGCGCAATGCAGCAGTCTCTCGTCCCCGGCACCCAGGTGATGACCGGTTCGGGTATCTACGGCACCGTCGTCAGCACCGACCTCGATAGCAACAAGCTGCAGCTTCAGATTGCGGACGGTGTTGTTATCACCCTGGCACTGAACGCGATTATGGCTGTCGTCGAGGAGGAAGCCCCCGCAGCACCCCTGACTGAGGACGTGTACGAGGCTCCCGCATCCGAAGCTCCCGCTTCCGATACCTCTTCTGATACTGCTAAGTAATTCAGCGCGTATGAGCCCGGCGCCCCATGAGCGGCGTCGGGTTTTCGCGTTACGGAATCTGTAGAACACTCAATTCTATTCACACGAAGAAGGAACATTATGGCTAAGCGTTCACCGCTTGCAGCCGCGCGAGGGGCGCTCCTCTCGATGGTCCTGCTCATGGTTGTTATGGCTGCCGGTATTTTCGGTAGCACCTATTCGGGAGGTTCGTGGGCGCCGAAGCTCGCCCTGGACCTTTCGGGTGGTACTCAGATGATTCTTACTCCGAAGGTTAACGGCTCTTCGGATGAGAACGTCTCCCAGGAGCAGTTGAACCAGGCGGTTGAGATTATTCGTCAGCGCGTTGATGGTGCCGGCGTTTCGGAGGCGGAGGTTACCACCTCCTTCGGCTCGGGCAATAACGTGGTTGTTTCGGTTCCCGGAACGATTAGCGCTGAGACTCGTCAGCTGATTCAGGCGTCTGCAAATATGACGTTCCGCCCGGTTCTTGTAGCCGGTGCCGGTACTGCGGTGGCTGAGGATGCCCGCACTGCGGACGATAAGCTGCCCAAGCCGTCCGCGGAGCCGACTGACGGTTCGGACCGTAACTGGATTACTGCGGACCTGTACAAGCAGTACGAGGCGAAGGACTGCACCGCGGCACGTAATGAGGATGCCGATAGTGCTGACCCGACTAAGCCGATGGTGGCGTGTTCCACTGACGGTCAGGAGAAGTACATTCTGGGTCCTGTGGAGCTGAGCGGTAGCGATATTTCTACCGCAAGCCACTCGCAGGAGACGAGCGGCCAGGGCGTGACTACGGGCCGTTGGGCTGTGAACATTCAGTTCAACGATGAGGCTCGTGAGAAGTTCCAGAACATTACTTCTCGCCTGAACGCGATTCGTGCGCAGAACGCACATGATCCGCGTGCCCGCTTCGCGATTCTGCTGGACGGCAAGGTGCTGTCTTCCCCGGTGTCGCAGGCAGTGATTTCTGATGGTAAGCCGCAGATTACCGGTAACTTCACTGAGCAGGAGGCGAAGGCTCTCGCTGATCAGCTCAAGTACGGTGCCCTGCCGATTAGCTTCACGATCCAGTCGGAGCAGCAGATTTCTGCGACCCTGGGTTCGGAGCAGCTGCGTGTGGGTCTGCTGACCGGTCTGATTGGTCTGCTACTGGTGTTTGTGTACTCGCTGTTCCAGTACCGTCTGCTGGGCTTTGTGACGATTGCGTCGCTGGTTGTTGCGGGCATCATCTCGTATGAGGCGATTGCGCTGCTGGGTTGGGCGTTGAACTACCGCCTGTCCCTGGCTGGTGTGGCGGGTCTGATTGTGGCGATTGGTGCTACGGCTGACTCGTTCATCGTCTACTTTGAGCGTATCCGTGATGAGATCCGTGCGGGCCGCACGATCCCGTCGGCGGTGAACCACGGTTGGCAGCGTGCATCCCGCACTATTTTGGCGTCGAAGGCTGTGAACCTGCTGGCTGCTGTGGTGCTGTACGTTGTGTCGGTCGGTTCGGTGAAGGGCTTCGCGTTCACCCTTGGTTTGACTGCGATTGCTGACCTTGTGGTCGTGTACCTGTTCACCCACCCGATGCTGACTCTGCTGGCGAATACCCGCTACTTTGGTGAGGGTCACCGCCACTCGGGCTTGTCGCCTGAGTCGCTGGGCGCTACGCCGCTGTACCGTGGTGCCGGTCGCCTCCGCAGCCCGGAGGAGAAGCAGCTGAGCATTGCTGAGCGTCGCCGTGCAGAGCGTGCTGCCGCTGAGGCTGACGAGTCTGCTTCTGATGAGAAGAAGGAGAGCTAAGCATGGCTACCGATGTGAAACCTAATGCTTTTGCCCGCTTCGGTAATGACCTGCATTCGGGTGCCCGCTCGTACCCCTTCGTGGGTAAGCGCCGCCTGTGGCTGCTGCTGGCTGCTGTGCTGATGGCGGTTTCGGTTCTGATTCCGGCTGTTGGTGGCGGCTTCAACCTGGGTATTGATTTCCGTGGCGGTTCGGAGTTCGTGGTCTCGAAGACCGCGCACGTTGATACTGCTACGGGTGAGCGCATTATTCACGAGAAGGCGAAGGACGCCTCCGATGTTCGCGTAACCAATATTGCGCCGGGTACGATTCGTGCCCAAATGAGCAAGCTCAGCGATGATGAGACTCTGCAGGTGAAGGCGGCTCTGCAGGAGGGTTACGGTGTCTCTGAGAACGACGTGACCTCCTCGTTTGTGGGCCCGACCTGGGGTGCGGATGTGACCCGTCAGGCGTTCTGGGGTCTGATCGCGTTTGTGGTGCTTGCGCTGATTGGTATGGCGTTCTACTTCCGTACCTGGAAGATGTCGCTGGCGTCTATTGCGGGCCTGTTCTTCACCGTGGTGGTGACGGTTGGCCTGTACGCCGCGTTCGGCTTCGAGATTACCCCGAGTGCAATTATTGGTTTCTTGACGATTCTGAGCTACTCGCTGTATGACTCGGTGGTGGTGTTCGATAAGATCCGTGAGAACACTGAGGATGTGCTGGAACGCCGTGACACGACCTTTGCCGAGCAGATTAACCTGGCGGTGAACCAGACTCTGGTCCGTTCGATTAACACCGCTATTGTGGGTGTTCTGCCGGTGGGCGCGATCTTGTTCATTGGTGCGTTCATCCTGGGTGCGGGTACTCTGCAGGACCTGTCCCTGTCGCTGTTCGTGGGTATTCTGGTGGGCATGTTCGGTACGCTGTTCGTGTCTGCGCCGCTGTATGCTTCGCTGCGTTTGGGTGAGCCCCAGATTCGTGAGCACACCGCGAAGGTGGAGAGCGGCAGCTTCAAGGATGCTGAGGATGCTGACGAGGCTGAGGACTCGGAGGGTTCGGATGAGCCCGCCGAGGCTGCGAAGGCTGAGAAGTCCAGCAAGTCTGCGGACTCTGCCGACGAGGCGACCGATGCGGACAACGCAGCCGAGAAGGCAACCGAGAAGCCCGCTAAGAAGCCGGCACGTGCAACCATTGAGATTCACCGCGTGAACTTGAACGGTTAGCCAGCGTTCCGCCAGCGCTACTGGCGTTACTAACGATAGGGGAGTCGATACCGAGAGGTGTCGGCTCCCCTTTAGCGTGCCTGAACCTTTAGCGTGCCCAAATATTTCCCACACAACGCGCTCTGGCGTGTTAAAACGTCGCATAGTTTGGTGCCTTCCAGGCCGCTGGGTAGGATAAGAAGTGAAGATACTGTGCGCTCGCGTTTGAGCCTGCTGATGGCTGGTTTGGCCGGTGTAGCCCTCAACGATGAGGAACTTGAGTGTGCGGCTGATTATCTTGAGCCCGAAGGAGCCTGGAATGAGTGCAGAACCTGCCGTGAACGCTAACGCTGAGAACCCCGCAGGGACCGCCGAGAAGCCCGCGGTTCGGCCCGCTGGCCCGATTCCTCTGCCTGAAACTGATTCGTCTGACGCAAAGAAGAAACGCGGCTCGCACCGCGTCATGGCTGCTGGCGGACGTGTGCCGAACCGCCTGGTCTTCGGTAGCCGCAGCAGCAAGATGGAAGCCTCCGACTCGCACGGTGGCACCATCCGTTTCTCCCCGATGATTGCCCCGGTCGTACGTGCCGTGCGCCGCTACCACCCGGACGAAGACATTCAGGTGCTGCAGCGCGCCTACGAGGTGGCGAACCGCTGCCATGAGGGTCAGAAGCGTAAGAGTGGCGACCCGTACATCACCCACCCGGTCGCTGTGACCGCGATTCTTGCAGAGATGGGCGCGACCGGTCCCGTGCTCGCCGCCGGCCTGCTGCACGACACGGTGGAAGATACCGACTACACGATGGAGCAGCTCACCGAAGAGTTCGGTGAGGAGGTCGCCTACCTGGTCGACGGCGTGACCAAGCTGGACAAGATGACGTACGGCGAGAACGCCTCCATCGAGACGATTCGTAAGCTCGTGCTGTCCATGAGCAAGGACATTCGTGTGCTGCTCATTAAGCTCGCCGACCGCCTGCACAATGCCCGTACCTGGCGTTTTGTGCCGCAGGCTTCCGCCGCGAAGAAGGCGGAAGAGACCCTGAAAATTTACGCGCCGCTCGCGCACCGCCTGGGCTTGAACACGATTAAGTGGGAGCTGGAGGACTTGTCCTTCGCCGCCATGAGCCCGGAAATTTACGCCGAAATGGTGCGCATGGTCGGCGAACGCACCCCCGCGCTCGAAAAGTTCCTGAACGAGGCGCGCACCAAGATTACCGAGCGCCTGAAAGAGGTGGGCATCGACGCGACCGTGACGGGCCGCCCCAAGCACTACTACTCGATTCATCAGAAGATGAAGACCAAGGGCCGTAGCTTCGACGAGATTAACGACATCCTCGCGGTGCGCATCATGGTTGAGGAAGAGGCGGAGTGCTACACCGTGCTCGGCCACGTGCTGTCCCTGTGGCCGTCGATGACCGGCCGGTTCAAGGACTACATTAAGAACCCGAAGAACAACAACTACCAGTCGCTGCACCTGACCGTGTACGGTCCGGGCAACCTGCCGCTTGAGATTCAGATCCGCACCTACAAGATGCACGAAGAGGCCGAGTACGGTGTGGCTGCGCACTGGCGCTACAAGGCGGCGTCGCGCGGCGAGAAGGTCGCTGCTCGTGGCGGCGCGCCCGCGAAGGACCCGAAGGAGCCGGGCACCCAGACCTCGGCGATGATGAACGTCGGCATCCTGCAGTCCATCGCCGAGATTTCGAACTCCAACCCGGAATCGGAGAAGTTCTACGAGTCGCTGGCAGACACCCTCGACACCGACGAAATTGTGGTCCTTACCCCCAACGGCGAGGCGATCGCCCTGCCCAACGGCTCCACCCCCGTGGACTTCGCCTACGCCATCCACAGCGAGGTCGGCGACCGCACCGTCGGCGCGAAGGTCAACGGTCGCCTGGTGCCGCTGCACACGGTCCTGCCCACCGGCGCAACCGTGGAGATTATGACCACGAAGAACGAGGACGCCGGACCCAGCGAGGACTGGCTGAAGTTCGTTCGCTCCTCGCGCGCTCGCACGAAGATTCGCCAGTACTTCGCGAAGGAACGCCGCATGGAGGCGCTGCTCGCTGGCCGCGAGATGCTCACCAAGAGCATGCGCAACAGCGAGTTGCCGCTGCAGAAGATGATGAGCCCGGAGATTATGACTCAGGTGGCTCAGCTGTTGCACAAGAACGATGTGGCGTCGCTGTACCGCGCGATTGGTGAGCACGAAATCTCGCCGAAGCTGGTCATTGACACCCTGGTTGAGGTGCACCGCGGTGACGAGCCGGCACCCGAGGTTGAGGTCAGCGACTTTGATGAGACGCTGCTGAAGTCGACCCGCAAGGCGATTGGTGATAACGGCGTGATTGTGCCGGGTGCTGAGGGTGTGCTGACGAAGATTGCGCGCTGCTGCACCCCGGTCCCGCCGGATGACATTATCGGCATTGTGACCCGTTACAACGGCATTTCGGTGCACCGCCGCGACTGCCCGAACATGCGTAACGCCGACGAGGAGCCGCGCGTGACCACCGTCGAGTGGGCTTCGACCCCGTCCGCTACGTACCGCGTGCAGATTCAGGTGGAGGCGCTGGACCGTAAGGGCCTGCTGAGCGACCTGATTCGCGCGATTTCTGAGTCGGGCGTGAACATCCTGGATGCGCGCGTGCACACCTCGGAGGACCGTACCGTGGTGGACCGCTTCGCCCTGGAGTTGGGTGACCGCTTCATGCTGGAGCACGTGCTGAACGTGGTCCGTAACGTGACGGGCGTGTACAAGGCGTACCGCCTGACCGGCGCGAAGCCCTCGGAGGCGTAGGCTCTTCTATACGCCTTAAGACGCCGAAAAGCCACATGTGTTTGAAGCACATGTGGCTTTTCGCTATTTAAGGGGGGAGGGGAGGGGCCCTTCGATAGGTTAGTGTCTTCACTGCGGTTTAAAGACCCACGGCGAAGACACTAACCTATCGAAACAACCAGTGGGTCGGCGATGACGAACGGGCGAGTACGGGGTCTGGGGAGCCCGTATACTGAAAGGGTTCGCGCCGCCGGGTACGAATTGGCTTGTGGAAGCTATGAACGCTCCCACGGAGTACGGCATCTAGACCGGCGCTGGCGCATGTGTACGACCGGGACCGTATGGGTTCCGAATATTTGACGTTTCTTCGAGTGGAGAAACGATTACTGATGAGAGGTTGACCGCCCCTATGACGACGCAGTCTACGGATTCTTCCGCTACCACTGACGAGCACCGTAACCGCAATGCGGAGCGTGCGCAGCTGCACTCTACGATTTGGCGTATTGCGAATGACCTGCGCGGCTCGGTAGATGGCTGGGACTTTAAGCAGTACGTGCTGGGTATGCTTTTCTACCGTTATCTCTCTGAGAGCCAGGTGCGCTTTGTGGAGAAGAAGTACGGTCTGGATCAGGCTTTTGAGCAGATTCCTGATGAGGCTTTTGACGAGGATACTCGCCGCATGCTGGTGGAGGAGCGCGGCTTCCTGCTGTTGCCTTCGCAGCTGTTCTCTGTGGTGCACGCGAAGGCTCGTCAGGACCAGAACCTGAACGAGACCCTGGCGAACGTGTTCAAGGCGTTTGAGGAGTCGGCGCGTGGCACCGAATCTGAGAATAATGTGAAGGGCCTTTTTGATGACTTTGTGCTGGATTCGAACAAGCTGGGTGTGAGCCCGGCGGCTCGTCACGAGAACCTGCTGAAGCTCATGGACGCCGTGGCGGACATGAACCTTGAGAAGGGTTACGAGGATAGCGAGAATGACGCTTTCGGTGACGCCTACGAGTACCTGATGGGCATGTACGCGGCGAACGCTGGTAAGAGCGGCGGCGAGTATTACACTCCGCAGGAGGTTTCGGAGCTGCTGGCGAAGATTGCTATGGATGGCCGTGACGCTGAGAAGATTCGTACCGTGTATGATCCGGCGTGTGGTTCGGGTTCGCTGCTGTTGAAGTTCAAGCGTGAGCTGGGTAAGAACTCGGATGGCCTGCGTTTTGTGGGTCAGGAGATTAACCTGACGACCTATAACCTGTGCCGTATGAACATGATGCTGCACGGTGTGCCGGTGGATGATTTCAGCATTGCGCACGGTGATACTCTGATTGACCCGAAGCATCGCGGTGGTGCGGGCGGCGATTTTGAGGAGCCGTTTGGTGCGATTGTGTCTAACCCTCCGTATTCGACGAAGTGGAAGGGTGATGATGACCCGACTCTGATTCACGATGACCGTTACGCCCCGGCGGCGGTGTTGGCGCCGAAGTCGAAGGCTGACCTGGCGTTTACGATGCATATGCTGGCGTCGCTGGATGAGGCTGGTACGGCTGCTATCGTTGAGTTCCCGGGTGTGCTGTACCGTGGCGGTGCGGAGCGTAAGATTCGTGAGTACCTGCTGAAGCAGAACGTGGTGGATGCTGTGATTCAGCTGCCCGCCAACCTGTTCTATGGTACGAGCATTGCGACCTGCATTCTGGTGTTGAAGAAGGGTCGTCGTAAGGACCATTCGGTGCTGTTCGTGGATGCTTCGCAGCTCTTTGATAAGGGCACGAACCAGAACATTCTGGGTAAGGCGCACCGCGAGAAGATTCTTGAGGTGTTGGCGGCTCGTGAGGAGCGTGAGCATTTCTCGGCGCTGGTTCCGGTGGAGAAGCTGCTGGAGCAGGAGGCTAACCTGGCGGTGTCGAGCTGGGTTGAGCCGGAGGATACCCGTGAGCGCGTGGATATTGTCGAGTTGAACTCTCGGATTGAGGGTATTGTGGCTCGTCAGGCTCAGCTGCGCGTGGAGATTGACGCTATTGTGGCGCGCCTGGAAGGTGGCGAGTAGTCGTGGCAGACGTGACGAATTATATTGACCGCCTGGTGGCTGAGCTCTGCCCGGATGGGGTGGAGTACCGCCCGCTGGGTGAGCTCCTTGCCTATGAGCAGCCGACGAAGTACCTTGTGTCGTCTAAGGATTATGATGATTCGTACCCTACGCCGGTACTGACTGCGGGTAAAACGTTTATTCTCGGCTACACGAATGAGACTGAGGGTATCTACCCTGCATCTGAGGAAGAGCCCGTCATTATTTTTGATGACTTTACGACTGCCTTCAAATGGGTTGAATTCCCGTTTAAAGCTAAGTCAAGTGCTATGAAGATGCTGACTTTGAAGAGTGGAACTAATTCACTTTTTAAGTATGTCTATTATGCTATGCAGTGCATTGTATATAACTCTTCTGACCATGCGCGACAGTGGATTTCTAAGTATTCGAATATCGAGGTTCCTGTTCCTCCTTTGGAGATTCAGGAAGCGATTGTTGAAATTCTCGACAAATTCACGAACCTGGAAGCGGAGCTGGAAGCGGAGCTGGAAGCGCGTACTCTACAATACGAGTACTACCGTGATTCGCTCTTCGAAGCCCTCGACTGCCCCCGCGTTCCTCTAGACTCGTTCGCAAAGATTAAGAACGGCAAGACCTATAAGGACTTCGGCGCAGGAAATATCCCGGTATATGGTTCTGGTGGAATCATGACCTATGTCGATAGGTTTTCATACGATAAGCCGACAGTGCTTATTCCGCGCAAGGGTTCTTTGGGGAACCTCTTCTACCTGGAAGAGCCCTTTTGGAACGTCGATACGATTTTCTACACCGAAATCGACGAAGAGCAAGTTATTCCCAAGTTCCTGTACTACTTCTTAAAGACGGCACACCTTGAAGATTTAAACACTGCCGGCGGTGTTCCTAGCCTGACCCAGAAAGTGCTTAACAAGGTTCTTGTTCCGGTCCCGCCTCAGGAAGAGCAGCAGCGCATTGTCGATATTCTCGACCGCTTCGACGCTCTAACCAGCAGCCTCTCCGAGGGTCTACCCGCAGAGCTCGCAGCGCGTCGCAGCCAATACGAGTACTACCGCGACCAGCTACTCACCTTCCCCCGCAAGGGCGACAACCAGTAGCCACCGCGCATCAAACCGCGCATCACGCGCACACCCCGTGCAGGGGCGGAAAACACCACCCCTGCACGGGCCCCACACCTCAACCACACTCAACAAACTGGGCTCACCAACCCTGAGCCCAACCATCCACACACTCAACCCCTACGCAAAGGAGCACCCCGTGGAAACCGTACCCAACCACCCCCGCCCCACCGAAGGACGCACCGAAAGCATCCTCAGCTCGGACGACTTCACCGTCATCGCCAAGCTCAAGGGAACTGACCTCTACGAGGAATGGGACGCCCAGCACAAGCAGAAGCGCGAACACCAGAGCGAAGCGCAGCTCGAAGCCGAACTCATCGAAACCCTCAAAACCCAGGGCTACGACTACCTGCCGCGCCTCACCGACGAAGCCGCGCTCATCCGCAATCTGCGTGAACAACTCGAACGCCTCAACACCCGCCCCGAAGAAGGCACCTACGGCCCCACCAGCGGCTTCCACTTCACCGACGAAGAATTCGGCCGCCTGCTCACCGAACACATCGCCCGCTCCAATGACGGTATCTTGGAGAAGGCCAAGCTGATTCAGGAAGAACGCTTCATCGACTTCCGCCTCGAAGACGGCACCCTGCGCAACATCATGCTCATCGACGCCGCCTACCCTGCACGCAACCGCATGCAGGTCATCAACCAGTACCGCGTACCCGCCCCCAACGGCAAAGTACTCAACCGCTACGACGTGACCATCCTCGTCAATGGCCTGCCCCTCGTACACATCGAACTCAAGAAGCGCAACGTGAGCATTCGCGAAGCCTTCAACCAGATCGAACGCTACCAGAACGAAGGCTTCCAGCAGGACCAGCACCGCCTCTTCGAATACGCCCAAATCTTCGTCATCAGCAACGGCTTCGAAACCAAGTACTACTCCAACACCGTGCGCCACAAGCACGTCGAAGACCAGCAGAAGGCCAGCCGCAAGACTGCCTCCGGCGGCTCCGCAGGCAAGAGCTTCGACTTCACCAGCTACTGGTCAGACGAACAGAACAACCGAATCAACGACCTGATTCTCTTCGCGCGCACCTTCCTCACCAGCCACACCCTCGCCAACATCCTGACCCGCTACTGCATCTTCACCGTAGGCCAGGACCTGCTCGTCATGCGCCCCTACCAGATCGCGGCAACCGAACGAATCATCAACCGCGTCGAAATCGCCAACAACGACACTCAGCGCCTCGGCACCAAAGAAGCCGGCGGCTACATCTGGCACACCACCGGCAGCGGTAAGACCCTCACCAGCTTCAAAACCGCACGCCGCCTGGCAGAAACCGGGCTCGTCGACAAGGTTCTCTTCGTCGTGGACCGCAAGGACCTCGACTACCAGACCATGCTCGAATACAACAACTTCCAGGCAGACTCCGTCAGCTCCACCGGCAGCACCCGCGAACTCAGCAACCGCCTCGCCGACCGCGGAACCAGCATCGTGGTCACCACCATCCACAAGCTGTCCAACCTCATCACCGCCGAACCCGAACACCCCGTCTACGGCCAGCGCGTAGCCATCATCTTCGACGAATGTCACCGCTCCCAGTTCGGCCGCATGAACACCGCCATCAAGAAGCACTTCAAGAAGTACAGCATGTTCGGCTTCACCGGCACCCCCATCTTCGACAAGAACTCCGTAGGCGGCCCCGGCACCACCACCGCCGAAGTCTTCGGCGACTGCCTGCACACCTACACCGTCGTCGATGCCATCAACGACAAGAACGTGCTGAAATTCCACCTGGAATACACCAACACCAGCCCCCACTTCGCCGAACTTGAAGAAGCCTCCTACGCCGCGGAAATCGCCGCCGAACGCGCCGAAACCCCCGACGCGAAGGAACTCGAAAAGTTTGCCAAGAGCAAGGAAGTACTCGAAAGCCCCGAACGCATCGAAGCCGTAGCCACCTACATCCTGGACAACTACGACCGCAAAACCAACCAGAGCGCAGCCACCAGCTACGACATCAAGAAGACCCGCACCATCAACGGCGTCACCGAACACTACGTAGAACGCGTGCGCGGATTCAACTCGATCCTGGCGACCTCGTCCATTGATGCCGCCTGTACCTACTACGACACCCTCAACACCCTGCAAGAAGAACGCATCGCAGACGGCACTCTGCGCCCCGAACAGAAGCTCAAGGTCGCCATCATCTACTCGCAGGGCAACGGCGGGCAGCTCTTCGACACCTTCGGCGAAGAAGAAAACTTCACCTTCGCCACCGAAGGCACCGGTAGCCGCATGGACGGGTTCCTCGAAGACTACAACACCATGTTCGGCACCAACTTCAGCACCGACGGCGACTCCTTCGACAACTACTACAAGGACGTCTCCCGCAAGATGAAGATGCGCGAACTGGACCTGCTCATCGTCGTCAACATGTTCCTCACCGGCTTCGACTCAAAGACCGTCAACACCCTCTGGGTCGATAAGAACCTGAAGATGCACGGCCTGGTGCAGGCATACAGCCGCACCAACCGAATCCTCAACTCGCTCAAGCCCTCCGGCAACATCGTGTGCTTCCGCGACCTCGAACAGGCAACCAAGGACGCCTTCACCCTCTTCGGCGACACCGAAAACAGCAACGGCCAGTCCGCCCTCGATATCGCCTTCACCCGACCCTACAAGGAAGCCTACGCCGCATACGACAAGGCCGTGTCCGACCTGCGCGAGGAATTCCCCATTGACGAGGGCGGCTCCATTACCGTGGACACCACCGAAGACAAGGCCCGCTACATCGAGCTCATGAACCAGGTGCTTAAACTGCAACAGGAACTGCGCGTGCACGACGAGTTCATCCGCGACGGCGGCAACGAACTCATCAGCGACTACGACATGCAGGGCTACACCGGTGTCTACAACGACATCTACGAAGAAGCCCGCGAACTGCGCCGCGAACAGGAAGAAGCGAAGGACGGCACCGACAACGAGACCGGCGAAGGCGAAGAAAAGCCGAGCGTAATTGACCTGTTTGATCGCGTATCCTTCCTGACCGAACTGGTCAGGCAGCAGGAAGTCGGTGTGCTCTACATTCTGGGGCTCGTCAAGGCAGCCCGCGAGACACGCCAGGGCAAGGCGGCAGGGGAGAGCGGCACCACCGAAACCGGACAGGACAGTGTGGAGCACTTCCGCGACCGCGTGCGCCTCGCAATCCGTAACGACGCCGACCTGCGCGAAAGCGGCGACATCATCGAGGACTACTTCGACACCTACCTGAACGAGTCCGAAGACCACGACGTGCAGGAACACTTCCACCACTACGTGACCAACCGCCGCACCCGCGAAGAAGACACCATCGTGAAGGACGAAGAGCTGGACTCCGCAGAAACCCAGCGCGTCGTCAACCGTGCGCTCAAGGAAAACCGCCGCACCATCCCCGGCAAGATCAGCCGCCTGGTCAAGGGCAAGATCTCGCTCTTCGGCGGTAAGCTCGGCGGCGCGAAGACCGAAGACGCCGCAACCAAGGCGAAGCGCGTGAAGCAGAAGCTGGAGAAGCACATCGTCCGCTTCATGCCGTTCCTTGGCGGAGAATAACCCGCGGTGATGCGCTGTAACTGGCGGTAACCCGCGGTAATCCGCCCAAAAGCCACATGTGTTTCGAAAAGCCACTTCTTTGGTGGCTTCTCGAAACACATGTGGCTTTTCGCTGTCTATGGGGGCGGTATCGGCACGGATTTACTCTGCTGGTCGGTCCCTCTGCCCGGCGCCGATTTCGACCATAGGTTAGTGACTTCTGTCGTAGTTAAAAACCATGGCAGAAGTCCGTAACCTATGACCGAATTTCCCTTGCAGCGTGTGGGCGGGGGAGCGCGCCTCCAGAAAGCCCCTTGTCACCCAATATTTTTTCTGGTTTTTCTCCGGCGTGGGCGGCGCAGTCCCTTATCTTGTCAGGGGTCTTTTCTAATCTGTAATCAGAAGCACCGAAATTCGCAGAGTTGGGAAGGGAAAGACTATGGGTAACCTCGGCATGATTGCAGCAGTGACCTCACTTTTACTGGTGTTTGCGACTTTATGCCTTATTTTCCGGATGGTTCTTGAATCAACTGGATATTATTGGTATTCGGCTGCCAGGAGGGAAATAATTGCTAATCTTCTAAAAGAATTTGGTATATCTAGAGAATCTAGAGTTGAATCTCTTAAACGATTTGGGAAGGTAGTAATAAAGAATACTGCATTTAATATATCTCATCCATTTCATCTGTTTCCACCCAAAGATGTAGATAATGAATTTAAAGATAAGGTTCAACATTTTCTAAAGTGGGTTGAAAAGGAGCCAAGCTCTACTGCGCAAAGTCATTGCATTGATTCATTGGCTCAGCTAGAAAAAATGACTGGTCTCACCCCTAAATATGACCCATTTAGGGAGGTGTATCTATCTTTAAGGGATTTTTGTTCCGAGATAGAGGGAATTAAATGTGCAGATTTTGTTAGCTATGATGACGTTCTGAACCTCATTAAAGAAGAAAGTATTCTGACAAGGTATTCTTGGGTTAAGAAGCACTGGCAATCTGGTTATCTCCTTCCCTTGATGCGTGATTTTGTTGATTACGCCGGGAGAGGAACGACTATTGGGTTGTTTATTGGTTTCACTATTGCCTTAATTCTAGGAGACCCTTTTGGTCTGGTCATAACAGTAATTCCTGTAGTTGGTGCTATTATTGGGGCAATTTCATGCCTTGTGAGAATTGACCTTGCCAAAAATGAGGTTAATAGGCTGAATAATAAAAAGTATAGAAGTCATATGAGGGTGATAGTTAAATCTATTATCAGTATTCTGTGCATTTATTTATTTATGAACGCCTATTTTCTAATCGTTGCCTTACTGCATGGGGCAAGAATTGGCGGTTAATATACCAATGATTCAACCTTTGGTAGATTATTCTCCCTCTAATGGTTGGTGAGTTGAGAATATTGATGCTATGGCATCGTCGGATTAGAACGAAGCCCCCAATATAGTTCTAGCGGTAGTGGTGTACTCTCATTCCAGCCCCCGGGTAACTAATTCGTATTGGCAGCCCGGCGGGCTGGTCTGTTTTGGTGTGTTAGAAGCTTTCACGAGTTCGTTGCTTCCGTAATCTTCCGTGGGGGAGCGCGCCTCCAGAAAACCCCTCGTCACCCAATATTTTTTCTGGTTTTTCTCCGGCACGGGGTGGTGCAGCCCCTTATCTTGTCAGGGGTGCCCCGTACTTTGGTGGTAGAGAACAACGACGCGTTCTCACCCACTCCGCCGAGCGACCAAAGGAGCCCCTCATGTACACGGTTGGTTACTACAATGACGAAGACTTCCGCGCCTTCTACTCCGGTCAGGACGCCGCCAACATTGACGACTTCTTCACTGACAACGGCGAATACCTGATGGTGTACCTGCCGGAGGTGACCGACCGCGAGTTCCTCGCCGGCCTCCGCTACGGTAACGGCTGCGACGCGCTCTGCCAGAGCGGATACGCCCTCGACGAGGCGGAAGAGGCACTCCGCGACATGTATGCGCTCGCCGTCTAGCCCTCCCACGCCAGGCACCCCCGAGATAGGGGTCCTGGCGTCTTTTTGTGCCAAACGCCGCTACATGTGGTCATGGGGCTCAACGGGATGCAAACGACCGTAAACATCCTGTAGGGTGGTGATTGTGGCGGGTCCACGCGCACCGATGCGCCCCACTGGACACGCCGCACGGCTGGCGCTTCCGGAATCTGCCAGCTGTCACACACCATAACCAACCACAGGAGAATCCCCATGGGATCCGACATCATCAACCGCCGCACCCTGCTCACCGGCACCGCACTGCTGGGGTTGGGCGGGCTGCTGACGGCGTGCGGTCAGCAGGCTGCTGACGAGGCGACCGCCTCGGTACCCTCGACCGCTGTGCCGAGTGAGACCGCGACTGCTGCGGCTTCTGAGGCTGCCTCTGAATCAGCTACCCCTAGCCCGGTCATTACCCGCGGCTACTCCGGCGGCTCCAAAGCCCCCGACGGCGAGTACCGTAAGGCAGACGGCTACGGCCCGGCTCAGAATGTGCCTGAGCCTCGTAAGGAACCCGCTCAGTACCCTGAGACTGAAGAGGGTATCGACCATATGATGCAAGACTGGTTGGCTGCCCATAACTATGCTATTCAGACGGGGGATTGCGCTCCGGTTTTCCGGTACGTCGAAAATACTTCTAAGGAATACCCGTTTTATGAGTACATTGATGATCTTTATAAGCGTGGTGGATGGGTTGTTGATGGGTTGGATGCTTACCGAGCTGAAGGTGACTTGATTTATGACAATCAGCAGAAGTTCTACCGTATGAAGGTTCGTCGTTTCTGGACCACTGTTATGTATGTGGATTCTGATGGAGAAATTACCAAGCGAGCTAATACAAATAAAGATGACGATCTTTTCAATTACTTCTATAAATATTCAGATGGGTATTGGAAGATTATTGGTAGCGGAAAAGGGGATGCTCCTGAGAACAATGAACAATAAATCGGAATAATACTGCTCATGCTGGCGAATCTCCGATTTCTTGCCAGCCCCTATTCACACACCACACCGATACGAGGAATGTATTTTCATGACTTCCGTTATTTTGACCCGCCGCGCAATGCTGAGCGGCGGCGCACTCATGGGTCTTAGCACCCTACTCGTTGCATGTGGTCAGCAAGCCGCTAACGAGGCGACCGCCTCGGCTTCTTCGACCGCTGCTCCGAGCGAAACCGCCTCGGCATCCGCTACTGAGTCGCCCTCAGCCTCGGCAACCTCTTCTACCGTCCGAGGCTACTCCGGCGGCTCGAAAGCACCCGACGGGGAGTACCGCGAAGCTGACCCTAGCGGCCCGGCGCAGAACGTCCAGAAACCTGCATCGCCTGAGGACGGATACCGAGAAAAATCCAATGAAGGTCTACGCAAAACACTCAACGCATGGATTGAATGGAACAACTACGGTGCCCAGACCGGAGACTACAGTCAAGCACGCAAATTCGTTGATAACAGCTTCACGGAACTACTAGATTCCTACGAAGGTCTTGAAGCTCTCTACAAGCGTGGTGGCTGGATTATCGCAGGTCTTGACCACTACATTGCTGACGGGAACCCTTGGAGTGAGGGAGAGACTTACTTCTGGAAGGCATACCGGGAGTGGGGCTACGTTATGTACGTTGAACCCAACGGTGATTGGAAGTCTTACGAGAACGACAGAAAGGACGACGACACCTGGAAGTTCTCGTTCAAGTACACCTCTGAAGGCTGGAAGATTATCGATTTTGAACAGGTCGATGATTAGCCCCTCCAACCGAACCTAAAATTTTGCACCCCCGCAGACATCCCGCAGACACGCAGAAGCCACGATAATGGTGGCTTTTCGAAACACATGTGGCTTTTCGCCATCTAGGGGGAGAGGATGGAATCTTTCGATAGGTTAGCGTCTTCGCCGTGGGTCTTTAACCCGCAGTGAAGACACTAACCTATCGAAAACCCCTGAACTGCCTCATCTGCATCGGGTGTGGGCGCGCATAAACTCCGCAAATACAAAGAAGCCACACGCCCACCGCCCCGCAATGGGGTCGGTGGGCATGTGGCTTCTCGGCGTTAATTAGACCGTTATTTAGACTGTCGGCTATACCTTAGTTGCCGAAGCCCTGCAGGGTTGCTGCCCAGGCGCGGCGCGCCTCCAGAGCTTCCTTGGCCTTGGCAATCTTCTTGGAGTCGCCGCCCTTCTCAGCTGCGGCGAGCTCTGCCTCCAGCTCGGCGAGGGAGTCCTCAATCTGTGCGAGCAGGGAGTTCGCGCGTGCCGCCTTGGCGGGGTCGTTGCGCTTCCACTTTGCCTCTTCGGCGCCGTTGATTTCATCCTGAATGCGGCGCAGTTCGCCGTCGATGCGGCGCAGGTCGTTGCGGGGCACGCGGCCTGCCGCATCCCAGCGGTCCAGAATCTTCTCGAAGGCTGCCTTCGCACCCTCAATGTCCTCGACGGGCAGGAGCGCGCGTGCTTCTTCGAGCAGTGCTTCCTTGACCTTGAGGTTTTCGGCGTAGACTGCGTCCTGCGCTGCTTCGGCTTCGTTGCGGGCGTTGAAGAACACGTCCTGTGCCGCGCGGAAGCGTGCCCACAGCTTGTCATCCTCACGACGGTGGCCGCGGGGTACCTGCTTCCAGGCGCGCATCAGGTCGCCGTACGCACGGGAAGTCTCAGACCAGTCAGTCGAAGTCGACAGCTCTTCGGCGCGTGCAATCAGTTCTTCCTTGGCGCGCTTGATGCGTGCGTTGCGGTCGTCCAGCTGCGAGAAGTGTGCGCGGCGGTTGCGGTCGAAGGTGGTGCGGGCCGCGCGGAAACGCTTCCACAGCTCGTCCTCTACGCTCTTTGCCAGGTGAATTTCACGCTGAGCCTTCTTCCACGCTTCGAACAGTTCGTTCATGCGGGAGTGGGAGTTCTTCCAGTGAATCTGGTCGGGGTCCTGGCCGGCAATCTGCTCGGCCTCGGCGACAATCTCTTCACGGACGGCGAGGGCACGTTCACGGTTTTCGGTGCGTGCCTGCTGCTGCTTTTCGCCGAGTTCAGCGATCTGCTCTGCGAGGGAGATGAGGCGCTTCTGCAGGCCGGAGTAGTCACCGACCATGTTGCGCACACCAATCTGTGCGCCGATGGAGGTGATGCCCTTCTGCAGGTCTGCGGCGGGGGCGTTGTTGGCGAGGCGGGATTCGAGCAGGGCAACCTGCGCCTCGACGTTTTCAAACTTGCGGGCGAAGTAGCTGAGCGCTTCTTCTTCGGAGGCGCCGGGCAGCTGGCCTACTGCGTATTCTTCGCCGTCGACAATGACGAAGACGTGGCCGTCCTCGGAGACGCGGCCGTACTGGCGTGCCTTTTCGAGGTTTACAGTGTCGTCGGGTTTGGTAGTCACCGCTATAACTCTTTCACTCGGGGGTGCTGGGGGTGGGGCGCCTTTGCGCTGTTCCCCGTGGTGGGCACCCGTTTGGGTGTGCGTGTGCACCTCCTAAGCATAGCCTCTGTGGGGTGTGTGTGAGTAGTGTCTGGTCGTGTTGTGTTGTGGGCGAACCTTCCGGCCGCGGGTTTGTGCGGGTTTGTGTCGGGTGAGCTGGGGGAGTGGGTGCTGTGCTGGGGCGGGTGTTGGTATGATGGGTAGATATGCCCGGAGGTGTTCCGGGGTTTTGTTGTCGAGTTCTTTGTCAAGGAGTATCGCGTATGGCTCGCAAGGCTTCGCTGTCTGGTTTTCCCGAGTATCTTCCGGCTGAGCGGTTGGTTGAGAATCATGTTCTGGACACTCTGCGTGAGACTTTTGAGTTGCACGGTTTCTCCCCGATTGAGACTCGTTCGGTAGAGACTATTGAGCAGCTGCTGCGCAAGGGTGAGATTGACAAGGAAGTTTACGCAATTTCTCGCCTGCAGGAGGATGAGGCCGCGAAGGCTAAGGAAAAGCTGGCTCTGCACTTTGATCTGACCGTGCCGTTTGCCCGTTACGTGGTGGAGAACGCCGGTTACCTGAATTTCCCGTTCTCGCGTTACCAGATTCAGAAGGTGTGGCGTGGTGAGCGCCCGCAGGAGGGTCGTGCCCGCGAGTTCACTCAGGCTGATATTGACGTGGTTGGTGACGGCGAGCTGCCGTTCCGTTACGACGTGACCCTGGCGCTGGTTGTTGTCGATGCGCTGTCGAAGCTGCCGATTCCCGACTTCAAGCTACGCGTGAATAACCGCAAGCTGGCCGAGGGCTTCTACCTGGGCCTGGGCCTGACCGACACCGCGGCCGTGCTGCGCTCCATCGACAAGCTGGAGAAGATTGGTCCCGAGCGCGTGGCTGAGGAGCTTCAGTCCGAGGCCGGTGCGAGCGCGGAGGCTGCCGCGGCCGCCCTGGAGCTGGCGCAGATTCGTACCGAGGATGCATCCTTCGTGGAGCAGGTACGTGCGCTTGCCGCTAAGTACTCGGTGGAGCACGAGCTGCTTGATCAGGGTCTTGCTGAGCTGGCTGAGGTCATTGAGGAGGCGTCCCGCCGCGCACCGGGTAAGGTGCTGGCCGACCTGTCGATTGCCCGCGGCCTGGACTACTACACCGGCACCGTGTACGAGACCGTGCTGGTTGGTCACGAGTCGCTGGGTTCGATCTGCTCGGGTGGCCGTTACGAGTCGCTGGCGTCGAACGGTAAGAAGACTTACCCGGGTGTTGGCCTGTCGATTGGCGTGACCCGCGTGGTGGCTCGCATCCTGTCGCAGGGCTTTGCGCAGGCAAGCCGTAAGGTGCCTTCGGCCGTGTTCGTGGCCCTGACTAATGATGAGGGCTGGTCCGCCGCGAATGATGTTGCGGATGCACTGCGCGCCCGCGGTATCGCCTGCGAGGTGTCTGCGAACGCGGCGAAGTTCGGCAAGCAGATTAAGTACGCTGAGAAGCGCGGCATTCCGTTCGTCTGGTTCATTTCTTCGGATGAGTCGGGTGCCCCGGTTCACGAGGTGAAGGATATCCGTTCGGGTGAGCAGGTTGCTGCCGATCCGAATTCGTGGATGCCGCCGGCTGAGGACCTGCACGTTCAGATTGTGCGTGCCGAGGGTCTGTAAATACCTGTCATACCGTAATATCTGGCTGCTGTAGTATTTGGCTACTGCAAGCCTGCATATGGATGTGTACCCGCCTGGTGGGGAGGATGTTGACCTCCCCGCCGGGCGGGTCTTTTTGTCGCACTTTCTGCCCTGTGAATTTGTGCCATGGTTTAGCGGCTTCTGTCGTAGTTAAAAACCATGGCAGAAAACGCTAAACTATGGCACAAAAATCTGGGGATACAACCTAAACCTGTGGATAACGGATATTTCCATAAAAACAGCGAAGTTATCCACAGATTTCACGAATAGGCCCCACAACTTCGCAGAGACTGCCAGGATAAAGCCTATGAACACCGCAAATATCCTGAACCCCCAAACCCAAGCCGCACAACCCCAAACCACACGCGCCGCCGAGCTGTATCCTCTCGTGCTCACCCCTCGCATCCTCAACTCACGAGGTATTGGAACCCGGCATATCCGCGCAATGGTAGCGGAAGGAACCCTACAACGTATCCAGCGAGGAGCCTATATTTATTCCCGCGATGCCCAGTCGCTCACTCCGGATGAGCGGCTTGCGGTACGGTGCATTGCTGCTCACCTCATGGGTCTTCAGGGGGTCTTTTCACACTCATCAGCCGCTGCACTTTGGGGGCTAGATGTACTCAATGCGCCCTCAATCGTGCACGTGTACAGTACTGCCACTAGTCCATCTGATAGGGGGCGCATCTGCAGGCACAGGCGAGGTTTTGACCCTAATGCGGTGACCGCAATACCCGGTACCCCCGTCATGGCGACAACGGTGACTCGCACGCTACAGGATTGTGCGCGCACTATGCCCTTTCGGGAGGCGGTAGTCCTCGCTGACTCCATCATGCGGCGGGGACTCTTGGAACCCCACGAGGTGACTGAGATTCTGCTGAACCTCACCGGGTACGGCGGTTCCTCCGGGCGTGCTCTGGCGCAGGCGGTGGATGCATCCAGCGAGTCGGCGGGTGAAAGCCTCACCCGGTGCCTACTCATGGAACACAGGCTACCCCTGCCCGTTACACAATACCCGATTTCGTGCGAGGGCCGTAACTACCGGGTGGACTTCGCCTGGCCCGAGGCGCGTGTGATTCTTGAGTTCGACGGTGAACAGAAGTACCTGGACCACCCAGGCAGGGACCGCTACGAGGCAGCTCGCGACCGTGCCCTAGCCCGCGCCGGGTGGACGGTCGTGCATCTAACCTGGGCTGATATTTTTCAGAAAGAGCGGGAAGTTATTGCCCATCTTCGGGGGCTGCTCATGCGGTAAAGCCAACGTTACAAATTTCGACCATAGGTTAGCGTCTTCTGCCATGGTTTTTAACTACGACAGAAGACGCTAAACCATGGCACAAATCCACACCCCGCCTCCTCAACTCATTTTCTGACCCTCGACCTGCCCGGAGGGGATACAATATATGAGGCGCACGCAGTGTGCGCATATCATCAACCGCGAGTACCCGGCTACTGTCTATAGTCGTGAGGTGCCCGCTATGAAAGGAATGTCTGTGCTTCGCACTCACACCAACGGCGAGCTGACCGCCGCAAATATTGGAGAGACTGTTACCCTGACCGGTTGGGTGGCTCGTCGCCGCGACCACGGTGGTGTCGCCTTCGTTGACCTGCGTGACCGTGAGGGTGTCACCCAGTGTGTTTTCCACAACGAGGCTGACTTCGAGCACCTGCGCAACGAGTACGTTCTGCGCGTGACCGGTCTGGTGACTAAGCGCCCGGAGGGTAACGAGAACCCGAACCTGGCGACCGGTGAGATTGAGGTTGAGGTGTCTGCCGTTGAGGTGCTGAACACCGCGGCTCCGCTGCCTTTCCAGATTGACGAGCACGTTGAGGTGGGTGAGGAGGCGCGCCTGCGCTACCGCTACCTGGATCTTCGCCGCCCGGAGCCGGCCCGCATCATGCGCCTGCGTTCGGAAGCGAACCGTGCGGCACGCAACCTGCTGGCCGAGGACGGCTACATTGAGGTTGAGACCCCGACCCTGACCCGTTCCACCCCTGAGGGTGCGCGTGACTTCCTGGTGCCGGCTCGTCTGGCTCCGGGTTCGTGGTACGCTCTGCCGCAGTCCCCGCAGCTGTTCAAGCAGCTGCTGCAGGTGGGCGGTATTGAGAAGTACTACCAGATTGCTCGCTGCTACCGTGACGAGGACTTCCGCGCCGACCGTCAGCCCGAGTTCACTCAGCTGGACATTGAGGCTTCGTTCGTTGACCAGGAAGACATTATCGACCTGGGCGAGCGCATCGTTGAGGCTGTGTGGAACCTGATTGACGTGAAGGTTCCCCGCCCGATTCAGCGCATGACCTACAAGGATGCGATGGAGAAGTACGGTTCGGACAAGCCTGACCTGCGCTTCGGCCTGGAGCTGACTGAGCTGACTGAGTACTTCAAGGACACCACTTTCCGCGTGTTCAAGGCTCCTTACGTGGGCGCCGTTGTGATGCCCGGTGGCGCATCCCAGCCCCGCCGTACCCTGGACGCTTGGCAGGAGTGGGCTAAGCAGCGCGGCGCTAAGGGCCTGGCTTACGTTCTCATTCAGGAGGATGGTGAGCTGACCGGCCCCGTGGCTAAGAACATTACTGACGCTGAGCGTGCTGGCCTGGCTGAGGCTACCGGCGCGAAGCCCGGCGACTGCATCTTCTTCGCTGCTGGTGAGGCTAAGGCTTCCCGTGCGCTGCTGGGTGCTGCTCGTGTTGAGATTGGTCACCGTACCGGCCTGATTAAGGACGGCGAGTGGTCCTTCGTGTGGGTTGTTGACGCTCCCATGTTCGAGTCTTCTGCTGAGGCTACTGAGTCCGGTGACGTGGCTCTGGGGCACTCCGCGTGGACCGCCGTGCACCACGCGTTCACCTCCCCGAAGCCCGAGTTCCTGGACACCTTCGACACCGACCCGGGTTCGGCTCTGGCGTACGCTTACGACATTGTCTGCAACGGCAACGAGATTGGTGGCGGCTCGATCCGTATTCACCGCCGTGACGTGCAGGAACGTGTGTTCGCTGTGATGGGCATTGGTGAGGAAGAGGCTCAGGAGAAGTTCGGCTTCCTGCTGGATGCGTTCAAGTACGGCGCACCGCCCATGGGTGGTATTGCGTTCGGTTGGGACCGTATTGTGTCCCTGCTGGCTGGTGTTGATTCGATTCGCGAGGTTATCGCGTTCCCGAAGACCGGTAACGGCTACGATCCGCTGACTGCCGCACCTGCACCGATTACTCCGGAGCAGCGTAAGGAAGCTGGCGTTGATTTCAAGCCGAAGAAGAAGGACGAGGAGTAATCTTCTCTCGTCTTTGGTCGTGCGCCCCGTGTGGGGTGTGAGGCTGTGCGGCGTGAACCCGGCGGGCGTTGAGTTGTGCCGGGGTCGCCGTTGAGGGTGGGCTGTGTATGCTGCTGGTGCAGGGTCGCAGCCCACCTTTTGTATTAACTGGCGTGCGTGCCGATTTGTGCACTAATCAAGGGGGAGGGGAGCATGCGCATCCTGATTGCGGGTCCGAGCGGTAGCGGCAAGACGACGTTTGCGGCGCGGTTGGGGCGCCTCCTGGGCATTCCGCATACGGAAATGGATTCGTTGCATTGGGGTCCGGACTGGACTCCGCGCCCTAGTTTTGAGGCGGATGTTCAGGCGCTCATTGAGCAGCCCGCGTGGATTACGGAGTGGCAGTATCCGCAGGTGCGTGGCCGCCTGCTGGAGCGCGCGGACGTGGTGATTTACCTGCGCTATAGTCGCGCGGTGGTCATGTGGCGTGTGGTTCGCCGGACGGTGCGCCGCGCGGTGACGGGGCAGAAGCTGTGGGCTGATAACGTGGAGCCGCCGCTGTGGAATATTCTGCGCGACCCGGACAACATGATTCGGTACACGTGGAGGAGCTACCCACACGTCGGTGAGCTACTGGCGGAGGCTCGCGGGCAGCATCTGCAGAAGCGTTTTATTGAGTTCCGCACCCCGCGGGCGGCGAACCAGTTTTTGCGTGCCGTGCAGCTACGCGGCGTACTCTGAGGCGGCTGCCTCTAGACCGGCCGCCGCGAATGGTGTCGAAAGAGATGTATGAGCCCGGTGAAATTCGGCTCCATGATGAAAGGTGAACGATGCGAGTAGTTATTCAGCGAGTGACCCACGCGGCAGTGCGCGTGAACGGTGAGACGGTCGGCGCGATTGACCGGCCCGGCTACCTGGTGCTGGTCGGCATCACCCACGGTGACGGTGCGGCGCAGATTGCGAAGCTTGCCGATAAGACCGCGAACCTGCGCCTGCTGGAGGGGGAGAAGTCCCTCCTCGATGAGGGTGCGCCCGTGCTGGCGGTCAGCCAGTTCACCTTGTACGGGGATGCGAAGAAGGGACGCCGCCCCTCCTGGTCTGCTGCGGCGCCGGGCCCGGTGAGTGAGCCGCTGTTTAATGATTACGTTCAGGCGCTGCGTGAGCGTGGCCTGCATGTGGAGACCGGCGTGTTCGGCGCGGATATGCAGGTGGAGCTCGTCAATGACGGCCCGGTGACCCTGATTCTCGACAGCGAGACCCTCTAGGACCGGCGCTTTCGATAGGTTAGTGGATTGCTCCTGGGTTTATAGCCTTGCCCAGGGGTTTAAAACCCACGGCGAAGACACTAACCTATCGAAACCCCATCGAAAACCCGTGTGGCTTCACGCCGCGAGCTAAATCCACACCCCGCGCCCACCTCAAGCCTGTGAAACGATAGAGTAAGACTATGGCTGATTCCCTCTTTGATCTTGAGCTGCCCGATGACGGGGACCGCGTGAGCCTGATTGGTGCGCCCGCCGAGGAGCCCACCTCCTCACGCCCCTCTGTGTCGCGTGCGCGCTCTGCACGTTCGGCATCCCGCGCACCCCTGGCGGTGCGCATGCGTCCGCGCACCATCGACGAGGTTCTCGGCCAGGAACACCTGCTGACCCCCGGCTCGCCCCTGCGCGTGCTGGCGGGGGAGAACGCCGGCCCGGCAGGCCCGTCCTCGGTGATTCTGTACGGCCCGCCGGGTACGGGTAAGACCACCCTGGCGCACGTGATTGCGCGCGCGCCGGGCCGCAAGTTCGTGGAGCTTTCGGCGATTACCGCGGGCGTGAAGGATGTTCGCGCGGTCATGGACCAGGCACTGCTCGACCGCGACATGTACGGCACGACCACCGTGCTCTTCCTCGATGAGATTCACCGTTTCACGAAGGCCCAGCAGGATGCGCTCCTGCCCGGCGTGGAGAACCGCTGGGTGATTCTGGTGGCGGCCACGACCGAGAACCCGTCGTTCAGCATTATTTCGCCGCTGCTTTCGCGCTCGCTGTTGTTGCGGGTTCATTCGCTGGAGCAGTCCGATATTGAGCGGCTGATTGACCGCGCCTTGGCCGACCCGCGCGGTTTTGGTGGCGCTGCCGTGATTGATGCGGATGCGCGCGCCCACCTCGCGGCGGTTTCTGGAGGCGACGCTCGCCGCTCCCTGACCTCGCTGGAGGCGGCGGCTGCGATTGCGTTTAGTGAGGCTGAAGCTGCGGGAAATACCACAGCAGAAACCAGCCCCGCAGAAACTGATGTAGCAGAACCCACCTCTGAAGAGGCTGACCTCGCTGACCCCGATACCGCCAACTCGTCCGAGGATTCAGTGCGCTCAGCAGACCCGGCGGGGGAGAAGGACCCCGAATCTGCCGCGCCCGTCCGCATCACTCTGGCGCACGCCACGGAGGCGGTGGACCGCGCCGCAATTCGTTACGACCGTTCGGGCGATCAGCATTATGACGTGGTGAGTGCGTTCATTAAGTCCATGCGCGGCTCCGATGCGGATGCCGCGGTGCACTACCTGGCGCGCATGCTGGAGGGTGGCGAGGATCCGCGTTTCGTGGCGCGTCGCATCATGATTCTGGCGAGCGAAGACATCGGTTTGGCTGATCCGCAGGCGTTGCAGATGGCGACGGCTGCGGCGCAGTCGGTGGCGCTGGTGGGCATGCCGGAGGCTCGTATTATCCTGTCGCAGGCGGTGATTTATTGTGCGCTCGCGCCGAAGTCGAATGCCGCGTATAACGCTATTAACCGCGCGATTGCGGATGTCCGTGCGGGCGCCTCGGGTCAGGTTCCGGTGCATCTGCGTGACGCCCATTATGCGGGGGCTAAGCAGTTTGGTCACGGTGACGGCTACATTTATGCGCATGATGCGCCGGGCCACGTGGCGGCGCAACAGTACCTGCCGGATACTCTGCGTGGCACGGTTTACTACGAGCCGACGCAGCACGGTTTTGAGCGTACGTTGACGGAGCGTCGTGAGCGTATCCGCAGGATTCTTGACGGCGGTAACTAGCCGCGCCGATTCACTGCACACAGTTGCGGTGAGAATTATCCTGATGAATTTGCTGTGTGGTTTGAATCGAACGCGCACAGACGCCTACGACACTTGTGGAATGAACGGATGAAGCTCTCTCTTTCCTCACCTCCCATGACTGCTGCCGAGCTGGTGCATGACTTCAGTGGGCTTAGTTCTCGAGGTGAACTTTATGCTGGGCGGAAGGCCTATTGTTTGGCGCGCCGGTCGGCACTTTACGTGAAGGGTGAGCCGGAGCTTCTGTCAGAGTCGGGTCTTCGCTTTACGGTAGGTGACGGTATCTATGAGGCGACCGTGTGCCTCGTGCATCAGGAGTATGTGGGTTGGCAAATTGTGAGTAATCCTTTGCGCCGTGGAGCTACCGGTCAGGGGTCTGCTGTAGAGGTAACTTTTGGCCCGCACACCCACGTTTTCACCCCGTATTCTCTACTCCATGCTGTGGCTCCGGAGGGGTGGACTACGTGGCGTGAGATGGTTGACGGGGAACTGCTCACTTATACGCTACTTTTCACAGAGGTGACAGATAATCTCGCGGGGGATATGCGTAGCCTACCGTCTGTTGTCGAGCTTTTTGACGTCCCTGCTGAGGAAGTTGTTCTTTTTGTGTTCGATATTGACTGGGATGATTCTGCTGTGCCGAACCCAGATTTACCAAACCCAGACGAGGTCATTGCTGAGCTTATTGCTCCCAATGAAGCTACGGCTGCTGCACTGTGTGGGTACAGTTTTACGGCGTAGATTTGTTTGAGCAATGAGAGCCCCGCATCAACTAGCCACCAAACTAGCCGCGCGGGAGGGTTCGCCGGGCAGCTTGCCGCGCCTCCTAAAAGACCCCACCACCTAAAAGAGGGCAAACAGAAAGCGGTGCGTAGTACCTCGGTAGTACTGCGCACCGCATCAGAGTTTTGAGTTGTGATAGACGTCTTGACTGTCGGCCAATCCCGGAAGGGCGGAGGTCAAGCTTGTTATGGTCTCTAGTCTAGGCGATATGGGAGTCTGATTCAAGCTATTCCCATAGATTCACAGGTTAAAAATAACGAAATGATTACAATCCAACATCTCGGCACCGCAATTTTTCGGGGAAGGTGCACCTAAATAGCGCTGACGGGTGCAAATATTTTCTGTTGGGGTCGTGTGGGTAACCATCAAAAACCCACATGCACCGTGATTTGAACCAAAGAATCCCCAAAAGGCTGGTAAAGCCGGGGCGCATCCGGTAAGCTTGACGGGTCTGGCAATTACTGTGCCCGCATCCGTGCGTGCGTCAGTAATGTAGCTGCGGGGTACTCTGCCCCGAGCTCTCCGCCCCACCGCCGTACAGCAACGACCGAACCGGTCGCGTACGGATCCCGGCGGGGTCAACCGAGGAGGCCAGTATTCAACAGACCGAGGCCCCACCCGTGAGGGTGCAGGAGCCTCACATAGAAAGGTAGATTGTGGCTAAGCACAACCGCACCCGCCGTACCGTGCGTCAGTCCCGTGCCCTGGGCATTGCACTGACCCCGAAGGCAGAAAAGTACCTCGAGCGTCGTCCTTACGGCCCCGGCCAGCACGGCCGTGCCCGCAAGAAGGCTGACTCTAACTACGCTACCCAGCTGAAGGAAAAGCAGCGTCTGCGCGCTCAGTACAACATCCGCGAGGCACAGATGCGCCGCGCATACCTCGAGGCAAAGCGTACCGAGGGCCAGACCGGTAAGAACATGGTCGAGCTGCTCGAGACCCGCCTCGATGCCCTGGTTCTGCGTGCAGGTTTCGCCCGCACCATTGCACAGGCACGTCAGATGGTTGTTCACCGTCACATCATGGTTGACGGTGTTCGCGTGGACCGCCCCTCGTTCCTCGTCAAGCCCGGCCAGCTGATCCACGTTCACCCCAAGGCTGAGAAGACTGCCCCCTTCCAGGCTGCGGCTGCTGGCGAGCACCAGGCAGTTCTGCCCGAGGTTCCCGCATACCTGAACGTTGAGATTGAGAAGCTGCACGCAAAGCTTGAGCGTAAGCCCAAGCGTGAAGAGATCCCCGTGATCTGCGACGAGCAGCAGGTCGTTGAGTACTACTCGCGTCTGGCATAATCTCGATTTTTCGAGAAGCAACCCGTCCTGCACCGTTTGGTGGGGGCGGGTTGTTCCCGTTTAACGCGCGGGTTTTGGGGCTTATACACCAGAGTGCAGTGGCGCTGTGGAACCTGTGAATCTTCCGTCGCTGGGAGTTTCATGAGAGTTTAAGGGGCGCTTGAAGGATTTATCGACTAAAATAAGGGATTGAGCTGTGTATACAGTCCTGAACTGTGTATGCAGTCCGGCTGCGCGCCACGGTGGCACGCGGTCCTGTACGACTATTGATAAGCATCATGCATTGAGCGGAATGGGGTTATAGATGACCGGCGGAGATATTGCGGGCCTGATTGCAGCGGGAGTTTTTGCGATTCTGGTGGCTCTGCTTGCGCTACCCATTATTCGCTTGACTAAGGTGTTTGATGAGCTGATCGTGACGATTCGTTCGCTGAACCAGAGCACCGGCCCCCTCATTGAAGAGGTGACCCGCACTGTGGTGACTACTAATGAGCAGCTGGAGAAGGTTGACGACATCACCTCGAACGTTTCGGATGCGTCCGCTAACGTTTCTGCACTGTCCTCGCTGGTGACCTCGACTGTGGGTCAGCCGCTGATTAAGGTTGCGTCCTTCTCGTACGGTGTGCGTCAGGCATTCCGTGGCGGTAAGTCCGGCGATGCGCACGGCGCCGGCAACACTGGCGGCCAGTACGGCTCGGCACAGGGCGGCTCTTACTCTGCAGGCGGTGAGAACTAATGGGTCTGCTTCGTTCAGCTCTTCTGCTCGGCGCCGGCGCGGCGGTTGGTTACTTCGCTTCCAGGCGTGCCGCCTCCGAACCTGCTCAGCGTACCCCCGGCAGCGCCCTGCTCATGCGTGAGCACGGTGAGCTCGCCCTCAACCCGGAGTCTCAGATGGGAAAGTTCTTCGATTCGCCGATTGGCAAGCCCCTGCAGCCGTATGCGTTGCGTGCTGTTGAGTTCGCCGCCCGCGTGCGTGAAGGCATGCAGGAGAAGGAGATGGAGCTCAACGCTAAGGTGGAGCGCCAGAAGCAGGATTTGCGTCCTGGCTCCCTGGACACCTGGGATTGTCAGATGAGCTCGGCTGAGATTGAGTCCACGAACCGTCGCCTGGCGGAGCGTGAGCTCATTGAGGTGGAGGCTGAGATTGCCTCCTTGGAAGAGGCTCAGAAGCGAGCGCGTGAGCAGCGTATTGCGCGTGACCGTCAGCTCGGCGACGGCTTCTTCAACTAGGTTTTAAAAAGTGGTGCCTTTGTCCATTAACCACGGTACGAGGGTGGCTCGATTAGCCATTTTGCTCTCGGACAGGCACCATAGGTCAGTAGACTAATTTAGAATTTCGCACAGATTACTCTAAGGAACGAGATGCTCTCACAGGAGATTTCCAAGCGCTGGATCGATTTCTTCGCTTCCCGCGGCCATACTGTGGTGCCTTCGGCATCGCTGATTTCGAACGAGCCCGGCGCTATGTTCACCATCGCCGGTATGGTGCCGTTCATTCCCTACTTCCTGGGCCGTGAGACCCCTCCGTTCTCCCGCGCGACCAGCGTGCAGAAGTGCATCCGCACCCTGGATATTGAAGAGGTCGGTAAGACTGCGCGTCACGGTACCTTCTTCCAGATGGCTGGTAACTTCTCCTTCGGTGATTACTTCAAGGAGCAGGCGATTCCTTTCGCTTACGAGCTGCTGACCACCCCTCAGGATAAGGGTGGTTTCGGTCTGGATCCGGAGCGCCTGTGGGTCACCATTTACGAGGGTGACGACGAGGCTTTCGATATTTGGCACAACAAGGTGGGTTTCCCTGCTGAGCGTATTCAGCGCATGGGCATGAAGGAAAACTACTGGTCGACCGGCCAGCCCGGCCCTGCAGGCCCCGACTCGGAGATCTTCTACGACCGTGGCCCCGCGTACGGTAAGGAAGGCGGCCCGGCGGCTGACGACGACCGTTACATTGAGATTTGGAACCTCGTGTTCATGCAGTACCAGCGTGGCGAGGGCATCGGCAAGGATGACTTCGAGATTCTGGGTGACCTGCCGAAGAAGAACATCGATACCGGCCTGGGCGTTGAGCGTCTGGCTATGCTGCTGCAGGGTGTTGAGAACTTCTACGAGACCGACCAGGTCCGCCCTGTTCTGGATGCTGCTTCTAAGCTGTCCGGTAAGAAGTACCACGGCTCTGAGTCCGCTGAGGATGAGGGCTACGAGGACGACGTGCGTATGCGCGTGGTGGCTGACCACATCCGCTCCTCGCTGATGCTGATTGCTGATGGCGTGACCCCTTCGAACGAGGGTCGCGGCTACATTCTGCGCCGCCTGATGCGCCGTGCGATTCGCGCTATGCGTCTGCTGGGCGTGACTGAGCCCTGCCTGCCCGTGCTGTTCCCGGCTTCGCGTGACGCGATGAAGGGTGCTTTCCCGTACGTTGCTGACGACTTCGAGCGTATTTCGCGTATTGCGTACGCTGAGGAGAAGGCGTTCCTGCACACCATTGAGACCGGTACTGAGCGTCTGGAAGAGGCTGTTGCAGCCGCTAAGAAGGATGGCTCGAACTCTGTTTCTGGTGCTGAGGCGTTTGCTCTGCACGACACCTACGGCTTCCCGATTGACCTGACCCTGGAGATGGCTGCTGAGGCTGGCGTGAAGGTGGATGAGAAGTCCTTCCGTGAGCTGATGGCTGAGCAGCGTCACCGTGCGCAGGCTGACGCTAAGGCGAAGAAGGGTGCGTTTGCCGACCTCTCCGAGCTGCGTAAGCTCGTGGACGAGCGCGGCTCCATCTTCACCGGCTACACCGAGCTGCGTACTGAGACTAAGCTGCGCGCAATTCTGGTGGACGGCGTGTCTGTTCCCGTTGCTAAGGCTGGCAACAAGATTGAGGTTGTCCTGGACGAGACCCCGTTCTACGCGGAGGCTGGTGGCCAGGCAGCTGATACCGGTGTGATTACCGGTAACGGCTTCATCATTGACGTTCAGGACGTTCAGCAGCCCGTGAAGGGTCTGAGCGTTCACCGCGCCGTTGTGCGTGAGGGCGAGGTTCACACCGGTGCCGATGTTGTGGCACAGGTTGACGTTCAGCGCCGCCGCGACGGCGAGAAGGCGCACTCGGGTACCCACATCATTCACGCTGCCCTGCACCAGGTGCTCGGCAACGAGGCTACCCAGCGTGGCTCCTTCAACAAGGAAGGCTACCTGCGCTTCGACTTCGCGTGGAACGAGGGTCTGTCCGAGTCCGCTAAGCGTGAGGTTGAAGAGGTCGCTAACCTCGCTATCCGCGACAACCACGAGGTGATTACCCGTGAGATGCCGCTGGCTGAGGCTAAGGCTCTGGGCGCTATGAGCCTCTTCGGTGAGAAGTACGGCGACGTGGTGCGTGTTGTTGAAATCGGCGGCGAGTTCTCCCGCGAGCTCTGCGGTGGTACCCACGTTGGTTCGTCCGCTGAGATTGGTTCGCTGACCCTGCTGACCGAGGGCTCTGTTGGCTCCGGTAACCGCCGTGTTGAGGCTCTGGTGGGTCTGGATTCCTTCAACCACCTGGCTGCTGAGCGTACCCTGGTGAACCAGCTGACCGGCCTGATGAAGGTTCAGTCCTCCGCTGATCTGCCGGAGAAGATTAACCAGACTCTGGCTAAGCTGAAGGCTGCTGAGAAGGAACTGGCTCAGCTGCGCCGCGAGAAGCTGCAGGCTGAGGCTGGCAAGCTGCTGGAAAACGCACAGACCATTGGTGCTGTTCGCGTTCTGGCACATGACGCTGGCGAACTGGACGCTAACGGCGTTCGTGAGCTGGCTCTGGATCTGCGTTCGCGCTTCGGCTCCGAGGCCGCTGTTGTCGCCGTGGTGGGTGTGGCTAATGGCCGCCCCGTCGTCCTGGTGGCAACCAATGAGGGCGCTCGTGAGGCTGGCGTGAAGGCTGGCGCTCTGGTCCGCGTTGCTGCCGGTGTTCTCGGCGGCGGTGGCGGCGGTAAGGACGACGTCGCTCAGGGTGGTGGCCAGGACGCATCCAAGATTGGTGCTGCACTGGACGCTGTCCGCGACGCTATCGCACAGGCTCAGGCCTAAACATGGCAGAATTCCAGCGCGGAGTGCGGATGGGTGTCGATGTGGGTAATGCCCGCGTCGGCACCGCCCTCAGCGACCCCGACGGCATTCTTGCCACCCCGCTCAAGACATTGCGCCGCGACGCGAAGAAGAACTCTGACCGCCGCGTCCTGCGTAAGCTGATTGAGGTGAACGAGGTGGTGGAGGTGTTCGTCGGCCTTCCGAAGACCATGCGTGGTGGGGATTCTCCCTCCACTGAGATGGCTCGGGAGTACGCTCAGGCTCTGCGCTCCGAGCTGGATTCCGAAGAGAAAACACACATTAACATTTGGCTGGTGGATGAGCGACTCACCACCGTGAGCGCTCACCGTGCACTGCACGAGGCTGGGGTTTCCAGCCGAGATTTCAAGACTATGGTTGACCAGGTGGCGGCTGTGAACATTCTGCAGTACAGCCTGGATGCCCTCAAGGCGGGGCAGTCCGTAGCCGGGTACAAGGTGAGCGATCCGGCCCACGAAGAAAACCGACCGTGCGAGTCAGAAGGGACCATGGCCGGTGCCGTCAACGAAACGGAGAACCTTCAGTGACCGAACAGAATAAACAGCCCGAAGAAAGCGGGCTCGACCTCTTTAGGCCGACGGCTGAGGATGAACGTAAGGGCATTACCGGCATCACGATGGAACAGGAAATCGTGTCGGTGGCTACGTTGCGTGCGCGTAAGCGCCGCCGCCGCGCCATCATGCTGAGCGCAATTTCCCTGTTTGTCGTGGCTCTGGTCATCATTTCTGGTGCCCTGATTACCCGCTACGACCCGTTCAAGAATCGTGACTACTCGGGTAACGGCAACGGCACGACCGTGACGTTCACGATTCGTTCTGGCCAGTCCACCGCGCAGGTGGCGCAGGAGCTTGAGGCGGCGGGCGTCATTGCTGATGCTGATAAGTTCGTTGAGGTGTACACCAAGGAGAGCAAGGGCAAGTACCTGCAGCCTGGCACCTACGAACTGCAGCAGCACATGAGCAGCTCGAGCGCTATTAGCACCATTATTGAGGCGAACAGCAACGTTCTGTACCTGGCAATTCCGCAGGGTAAGCGCGTGAGCGAGACCGTTGACCTGATTGTTTCTGGTTCGGACGGTGCGTTCACCCGCAAGCAGGTTGAGGACGCGATCAGCAACTACACCCAGTACGGTGTGCCGAGCAACTTCCCCTCGATTGAGGGTTGGCTGCACCCGGGTGAGTACCGCTTCCCGAAGGATACCGACATCAAGAAGGTCATTCAGACCATGGTTGATAAGACCAAGGCTGACCTGAAGGAAGCCGGCGTAAGCGGCGACCAGAAGATCTTCGAGGTTCTGACCATCGCATCCATCGTGGAGCTTGAGGCTCAGCCGAAGGACTACGTGGCGGTTGCAGGCATCATTGAGAACCGTCTGAACAACCCCGATGGTGAGACCTCGGGTCTGATTCAGTCGGATGCGACCGTGACCTACGGTCTGGGTGTCCGTTCGTACCACTTGACTGAAGAGCAGAAGGCCGATAAGAGCAATAAGTACAACACTTATGCGAATAAGGGTCTTCCGAAGGGTCCGATTGGTTCCCCGCAGCTGGCTTCGATTAAGGCAGCAGCGGCTCCTGAGAAGAACCCGTACTACTACTGGGTGACTGTGGACCTGGACTCCGGTGAGACTAAGTACTCCCGCACTTACGCTGAGCACCAGCGTTATGTTGAAGAGTACAACCAGTGGTGTTCTAAGCACCCGAACCGCTGTAGCTAAGCTGCAGCTGATTGGTTCAGCCGGTAGCTACGATTTGGTGGCTTCGGCGTGAAGGTTCCTTGCTGAGGCGGGTGCCGCCTCCACGAGAGTGGGGGAGGTGCCCGCCTTTGCTGTACCCGCTAAAATGGGAGGTGGCCCCCGCGGCCGTCCCTGTACCCAGCGTTGAGAACGATCCCCAGCGTGAGAGCGAAAGAGAGCCGATGAAGACTGAACCGTATCGCGAGGCCCCGTATCTTCGCCGTGCCTACGTGCTGGGGCACCCTATTGCGCATTCGCTGTCGCCTGCGCTGCATCGGGCGGCGTATGACTTTTTGGGTGAGGCGAATCTTGAGTATGATCGCCGCGATACTCTGCCCGATGATTTGCCGGAGATTATGCACGGCGTGCGTCACCCGAAGGGTACGGAGGACGCCCCGTATATTGCGGGTCTGTCGGTGACGATGCCGCTGAAGACCGCAGTTATCGAGTATTGCGATGAGCTGAGCGAGACTGCCCGCGTGACCGGTGCGGTTAATACGGTGTATCCGCGTGGTGAGAAGGTTCTGGGCGATAACACGGACGTGGTCGGCATTGTGAACGCGCTGCGTCATGCCGGCTTGGAACCGGAGCCACTCAAGGATTCTGCCGCGATTGTGGGTGGGGGAGCGACCGCTATTTCTGCCCTGACCGCCTTGCACGCGCTGGGTTACCGCTGCGTGAGCGTGTACGCCCGTTCCCTGCATAAGCTCGGTAGCGTGCAGGAGGCGGCGGACCGCCTGGGTGTTCAGCTGGAGCAGGTTTCCCTGGCTGAGCTGCCGCAGAATCTTGCGGAGCGCGGTCATCACCCGGTGGTGTCTACTCTTCCTGCCCATGCGGCGGATGAGTGGGCGAGCCAGCTGAGCGGGCTGAAGGGCGCCTCCGCAACGCACCGGCCGGTACTGCTCGATGTTGCGTATAACCCGTGGCCTTCGGTGCTAGCGAGCGCCTGGGAGGCGAACGGCGGCACGGTGGTGTCCGGCTTGGAGATGCTGCTGTACCAGGCGGTGGAGCAGGTGCTGCTCTTTACCGGCCGTGAACTGCAACCCGCCGAACTGCTGGGTCTAATCAACGCGATGTGCGCGGCGGTTGATCTTGCGCCTCGCGCTTCCGTTTCGTGAAAAAAGCGTGCTTCCACTCGCTCAGTAAACAGGCATTTTATACACTATTTATACACGTGAAGAATTATTATTCCTTCCTCCTGCGCTTCGGTGCGGGTGCGATGAAAAGAGGTTAACCTATGGCTCTGCGTTGGCTCACTGCCGGAGAATCCCACGGCGAGGCGCTCGTCGGCATTATTGAGGGCGTGCCCGCTGGTGTGGAACTCACCAGCGACATGGTGCGTGACGCCCTGGCTCGCCGCCGACTCGGCTACGGCCGCGGTGCCCGCATGAAGTTTGAGGAGGACCGCGTACGCATCCTGGGCGGTGTGCGCCACGGCCTGACTCAGGGCGGCCCGGTCGCGATTGAGATTGCGAACACCGAGTGGCCCAAGTGGACTGACGTGATGAGCTCTGACCCGGTGGATCCGAAGCTGATTGAGAACCGTGCGCGTAATGCGGCGCTGACTCGTCCGCGCCCCGGTCACGCTGACTTTACCGGCATGCAGAAGTACAACTTCTCTGAGGCTCGCCCGGTGCTGGAGCGCGCCTCCGCTCGTGAGACTGCGACCCGCGTGGCTCTTGGCGTGGTTGCCGCCCAGATTTTGAAGGCTCTGGGTGTTGAGCTGGTTTCTCACACTGTTGCTGTGGGTGGCGTGCACGCTCCCGAGGGCGCCCCGGTGCCTTCGCCTCGCAATGTTGATCAGCTGGACGCTGACCCGCTGCGATGCTTCGACAAGGCAACCTCCGACGCGATGGTTCAGCGCGTGGATGAGGCGCACAAGGACGGCGAGACTCTCGGCGGCGTGGTTGAGGTGCTCGCGTACGGTATGCCTCCCGGACTGGGTTCGTATGTGCACTGGGACCGCCGCCTGGACGCACGCCTTGCCGCAGCTCTGATGGGTATTCAGGCGATTAAGGGCGTTGAGGTTGGCGACGGTTTCGCGACCGCTGACCGCCCGGGCACTGCCGCTCACGATGAGATTTCCATTGGCGAGCACGGCGTTACCCGCGATACCAACCGCGCAGGCGGTATTGAGGGCGGCATGAGCATTGGCGACCTGCTGCGTGTGCGCGCGGCAATGAAGCCCATTGCGACCGTGCCGAAGGCTCTGAAGACCATTGACACTTCCACCGGTGAAGAGGCTCGCGCCCACCACCAGCGTTCGGACGTGTGTGCTGTTCCCGCCGCCGGCGTGGTGGCGGAGGCTATGGTCGCCCTGGTGCTCGCTGAGGCGGCACTGGAGAAGTTTGGCGGCGACTCGATTGGTGAGACTCGCCGCAACATGGATTCCTACCTGGACGCTATTCCGGCGTCTCTGGCGTGGGAGTCTAACGTTGCCGGTTGGGACGAGTAGTGCCTCTTCCGGTTGAGCCTGCGGGCGTTCACCCCGTCGCGTCGAGCCCCCTTGCACGTATTGCTGCGGCTGCGCAGCGTGCGCGAGGGGGCGCTTCGCCGCGCCCGGATTCTGGTCTATCGGAGTCCGGTGCCGCGGTGGAGGCCGAGCAGGCTGCATCCGCTGAGGTTACCGCGCGTGAGGCAGGCGCTTCTGGCTCTTCTGCAGCTTCTGAGGCAGGCTCCAAGGCTACTGCTTCGGTTTCTGCTGCCCGCGCGGCGTCTCGCGTGCCGACCCCGGCTGACCTGATGCGTTCGGGTGTTCGCCCCCTGCCCGCCGCTGCCGCGAGCACGCAGGGTGTGCGCCTGTACGCCTCCTCGGTGTCTGAGGACGCTGACCCGGCGCTGGGCCTGGACGAGGACCTGCGCCTGAAGTTGCTCAGCGCCCTGCAGGGCATGGGCACCGCTCAGGACGATCATCAGGAGGAACCCCGCGAGGAACCCGCGAAGGCGGAGGCTCCCAAGCCTGCCGCACCCAAACCAGCACCCCCGAAGCCCGCGGCACCCAATCTCACTGCCCCCAAGCCGGCACCCCCGAAGCCTTCTGTGCCTCAGCAGGATCAGCCTGTTGAGGTATCGGGGGAGAGCGCAACCTCTGCCCCCGCGCCTAAGCCGTTGCGCCCGACCCCGGCGCTGTTCGGCAAGGTGCAGGTTTCTGAGGCCGAGTCTGTGGCCGAGGAAATCGCGGCGGTGGACTCCGCCGAGGCCGCGGCCGAGATTGAGGCGCGCGCCGCATCCGAGGCGGAGCTGAACGCCGAGCTCGAGCCCGTTGAACTCGAGGCCGGCGAGCTTGAGGAGTCCGCCTGCGGCGCCCGCATCCACCCGCAGCAGGTGCGTGAAATGCACGAAAACTTCGCGGAACGCTCCCGCCCCATCGTGCTCATTGGCCCCATGGCGGCAGGTAAGACCTACATTGGTACGCACCTGGCGCGTTTCTACGGCTACGAGTTCCTCGACGCCGACCAGCTCATCGTGGAACGCTACGGCGAAGTCTCAGAAATCTTCGAGATTTTCGGTGAGGCGCACTTCCGCGAGCTCGAACGCAAGACTATCGAAGAGGTCCTCACCTCGCCCGTGTACCGCAACACGGTGTTCTCCCTCGGTGGCGGCGCACCCATGACCGACTCGGTCGCGGAGCTACTCAAGGACGAATGCGTGGTGTACATCCTCGTTGATGCTGAGACCGTCACCCCGCGTATTACCGGCAACAAGACCCGCCCGCTGTTGCAGCCGAACCCGGTTGAGCGGTGGACCGACATTTTTGAGCGCCGCCGCAGCCGCTACGAGGAGCTGGCGCACTTCACCCTGGACGCACGAGGCGGCCGCCCCATCACCGAGATGACCGCCGAAATCCAGGCGTACGTGACCGCAACCCGCGCCTCCCGCGCGCAGCGCCCCCAAGCATAACCCCTCACCTGTGAAAGGACACATGATGAGCACTCAGCCCACCCCCACTTTCGGTGCCTCCGGCGCGGAAGATATTACCCGCATTCCGGTGACCGGCAGCTCCCCGCGTGAGAACTATGAGGTTCTCATCGGCCACAACCTGCTCGGTAAAATTCCCGAAATTCTGGGCAACCGCACCAAGAAGGTGCTCGTGATTCACCCGCGTGCTCTGCGTTCCACCGGTGAGCTGGTCATGGAAGACCTGCGTGCCATGGGCTACGAATCGTTCAGCGCCGAAATTCCGGACGCTGAGGAGGCAAAGCACTACCAGGTGGCTGCGTTCTGCTGGCAGGTGCTCGGTCAGAACGACTTCACCCGCACCGACGCTATTATTTCCGTGGGTGGCGGCGCTATTACCGACGTTGCCGGCTTCGTGGCGGCAACCTGGCTGCGCGGCGTGCGCGTCATCCACATTCCGACCACCCTGCTCGGCATGGTGGACGCTGCTGTGGGCGGTAAGACCGGCATCAACACCGCCGAGGGTAAAAACCTGGTCGGCGCGTTCTGGCCGCCCGCCGCGGTGCTCTGCGAGATTGGCACCCTGCGCACTCTGCCCGAGCACGAGCTGCTGACCGGCATGGGTGAGGTCGTCAAGTGCGGCTTCATCGCAGACCCCGAAATTCTTGACCTGATCGAGGCAAACCCGGACGCCGTGCGCGACTCGCAGTCCGCCGTCATGCGCGAACTCATTGAGCGTAGCGTGCGCGTGAAGGCTGAGGTTGTCTCCGAGGATCTGCGCGAGTCCGGCCGCCGCGAAATTCTGAACTACGGCCACACCCTCGCCCACGCGATTGAGCGCAACGAGCGTTACCAGTGGCGTCACGGCGCGGCAGTGTCCGTCGGTATGGTCTACGCCGCCGAACTGGCGCTGGCAACCGGCCACGCCGACGAAGAACTCGTGGCACGCACCCGCCGCATCCTCGAATCTCTGGGACTGCCCACCTCCTACAAGGCGGACGCATGGCCCCAGCTGCTCGAAGCAATGCGCCGCGACAAGAAGGCGCGCGGTAACCTGCTGCGCTTCATCATCCTGGATGGTTTGGCTCGCCCGCGCGTGTACGAGGTGCCGGACGATTCGATTCTGTACATGACCTACCAGGAGATTACCGAGTAGGTGATGAGTCCCGTACATTCACCGGAAGCACACGCCACGCGACCGCCAGCATACGGCAGCCAGCATGCGCCAGCCGGGTGGGGTGCCACAGAAACTGTGGCACCCCTGCTAGGCAAATTCGTGCGCATCCTGTAGAATGTACGGGACATATTTTTGCTCATTGAAAACTTAGCGCCGCGCCGGGTACCACTACGGCGTGGGCGTCGATGACACGAAGGAGAGCCCCATGGCATCCACTACCGATATTAAGAACGGCGCCGTCCTGAAGATTGACGGCAACCTCTGGTCCGTCGTAGAGTTCCAGCACGTTAAGCCCGGTAAGGGTGGCGCGTTCGTCCGCACCAAGCTGCGCAACGTTACCTCCGGCAAGGTCGTCGACCGCACCTTCAACGCTGGCGCTAAGATCGAAACCGCAACCGTTGACCGCTCCGACTACCAGTACCTGTACCAGGACGGCGACGACTACGTCTTCATGGACATGAAGACCTACGACCAGATCAACGTTCCCGCAACCGTTGTCGGCGACGCAGCAAACTACATGCTCGAGTCCCAGACCGCAACCATCGCAATGCACGAGGGTAGCCCCCTGTACATCGAGCTGCCCGCATCCGTGGTCCTCGAAATCACCTACACCGAGCCCGGCCTGCAGGGTGACCGCTCCACCGGCGGCACCAAGCCCGCAACCGTTGAGACCGGCTACGAGATTCAGGTTCCCCTGTTCCTGGAGACCGGCACCAAGGTCAAGGTTGACACCCGCACCGGTGAGTACCTCGGTCGCGTGAACGACTAATGAATTCGCGTACGAAAGCCCGATTGCGCGCCCTCGAAGTGCTCTTCGAGGCGGATCAGCGCAACGAAGATTATATTGAGGTACTCCGCCGCCGCCGACTGTACACGGTAGCGCAGATTTCTGCTTACTCTGAAGAAATCATTCGTGGCGTCCGCGACCACGACGAAGAGATCCGCGAGTTTGTTGAGACTTACGCCCGTGACTGGTCCTTCGAGCGTATGCCCGCCGTGGACCGTGCCGTGCTGCGTATCGGCACTTGGGAACTTCTGTACAACGACGAAGTTCCGGATGCTGTCGCAATTTCTGAGGCTGTCGGTCTGGCGCGTGTGCTGTCCACGAATGAATCTCCGAAGTTCGTGAACGGTCTGCTGGATAAGCTCCGTCAGGTGAAGCCGACCCTGCTCGCGTAACACGTCCCGCCGCGGCATGACTGCTAGCTTTTATGGCTGGTTGGTTTGCTGCCGTTGAGGATGCGCCCGCAGGGGAGCGTACGTGAAACCCCCGCCGTACTGTAGTTCGCTACAGGACGGCGGGGGTTTTCTGTGCCTAGGCTTTGTCACCGAATGCGGAGGTGTAACGGATGTGCCGGGAGGCTTCACCGGACAACGCAGGCGGGGGAGTGCCCCCTCTGCGGCGCTGAGCGCCTTGAGGACGGAGCCCCCGCCCCGCGTGCCCGGTATGCGCCTCCTTCGGTATTAGCTACTCGCTTTGGGCGGCTGCGGATGCTTCGCGTGCCCGGTATGCGCCTCGTTCAGTATCAGCTACTCGCTTTGAGCGGATGCGGTCGCCTCGCTCGTAGCGTCTGCTTCGTCTCCGCAACCGTTATGAAGGGTTTCAGATTTGATAACAACAAACGCGTTATCTTCGGAACGGCGAACAACAAAGACCCGTCGCGTTAGCTGAGGGTCCTTAAATTTCTTGCCCTCAGCAGTGCGAACGTTGCTCCAGTCTTCACAGAATGTGATGGTTGCGCCAGTGTTGTATGAGAGAGAACCATCGTCGTTCATGGTTCCATAGGTGACTGGATCGATGTTAGAGAAGGTAATTTCGCCCTTGAGAGGACCACGGCCTTCTTCTTCTAAGAACTTTCGAATATTCTCCACCTCCTCCTTTGTTTCTTCAAGGAAGTGTTTACTCACGTGCCGGAGCAGCTCTTCATCACTCGTGTGCTCCAGGTTCCCATGCATCCATGCATTCCAAACGCGTCGGTACTGTTCCAACGCATCGTATGCAGCCTTGAGGGTCGCATCTGCTGCTTCCTTCGACGGGTTATCCAGATCAACGTTCGCACGAATCAGCACGGGCTCATAACCCGTCGGGGTAGGCGAAGGAGTGGGAGTTGCGGAAGCCTCAGCGCTCGCCGACTCAGTACTTGCGGAAGTAGAAGCACTAGATTCTGCGCTGACCTGCGCGCCGCCGGAACATGCGGACAGGGTGAGCATCATTGCCGCAGAGAGCACGGCAATAGAACTACGGTTAAACATCATTGTTGATTCTTTTCTGGTGTGTGGTTGTGTAAACCGCAGAATTATCCACGCAACAACGTGTGGAATTCAGCGGAATGTTATCGGTTGATGCCATTACCCTAACATACATCCGCAGAGCACACACCCCGGATTATTGTTTGTCCATTTAGAGACTTGGTGTGCGCTTCATTTCCGCAGCCACCTCACCGTGAGGGGTCTCTCGCCGAACCTGAACGTAGCCTGTGAACTGTGGTACCCTACTAGAAGCACAAAACCTTTAAATCCGTCCCGTGAGGCGGGGAAGGAGACGGCTATGCCTGGGTCAACTGTACCCACATCCGGCGCGAATCAGGGGCGAAATGTAACCGCAGCCCCCCATTCGGCAACCCCTCAAAACGCCTCCGAGGACGCGACCACCGTCGGCCGCACCATCCTCAGCGAGGACGAAATCCGCCGCGCCCTCACCCGCATCGCCTACGAAATCATCGAAACCAACAAAGGCGTAGAAAATCTCGTACTCATCGGCATCCGCTCCCGCGGCGTGCCCCTCGCCGTACGACTCGCCGCCCGCATCCAAGCCATCGAGCCGAACTTCAACGCAGAAACACGACTCGGCGCCCTGGACATCACCGCCTACCGCGACGACCAGCCCACCGGCGGCACCACCTCCCCAGAAAACGCGGGGGAGAGCATCATGCCCACCATCGGCATTGAAGGCAAAACCGTAGTCCTCGTTGACGACGTCCTCTACTCCGGCCGCACCGTACGCGCCGCCCTCGACGCGCTCAACGCCCACGGACGACCCGCCCTCGTACGCCTGGCAGTCCTCGTAGACCGCGGACACCGGCAACTACCCATCCGCGCCGACCACGTGGGCAAAAACCTGCCCACCAGCGCCAGCGAAACCGTGCGCGTCGTACTCACCGAAACCGACAACGCAACAGACCGAGTTGACATTATCCAGCTGGGAGGGCTCTCATGAAGCATCTGCTCGACACCCGCGAACTAACCCGCGAAGAAGCCATCGAAATCCTCGACGTCGCCGACTACATGGCGCAGGTCAAAGCCGAAAACCGCACCCTGAACGTGCTCAACGGCAAGACCGTCGTCAACCTCTTCTTCGAGGACTCCACCCGCACCCGCCTCTCCTTCGAAGCCGCTGAAAAGCGCCTGGGTGCAGCGGTCACCAACTTCTCCGCTTCCGGCTCCTCCGTGTCTAAGGGCGAGTCGCTCAAGGACACCGCGCAGACCCTCAAGGCAATTGCCGCGGATGCGTTCGTGATCCGCCACTCCGCATCCGGCGCGCCGCAGCGCCTCGCTGAGGCAGGCTGGACCGACATCCCCGTACTTAACGCGGGCGACGGCACCCACGCGCACCCCACCCAGGCCCTGCTCGACGCTGTCTCCCTGCGCCAGTACAAGGCAGAACGCGACGGCCTCGACAGCCCCCGCGGCACCGACCTGTCCGGCATGCGCGTGCTCATCGTCGGCGACATCCTGCACTCGCGCGTGGCACGCTCCAACCTCTGGCTGTTGCACACCCTCGGCGCGCAGGTCGTCTTCGTGGCACCGCCGACCCTGCTGCCGCTGAACACCGCCTCCTGGGTTGAAGAAGCCGGCGTAGAAATCTTCCACGACTTCGACGAAGCTATCGCCACCAACCCCGACGCCGTCATGCTGCTGCGCATCCAGAAGGAACGCATGAACGCCGCGTACTTCCCCTCCGCAGAGGAGTACACCGAGTTGTGGGGCCTGACCGCCGAGCGTTTCGCAACCCTGCAGGCGCAAACGCAGCCGGTCGCAATCCTGCACCCGGGCCCCATGAACCGCGGCCTGGAAATCTGCACCGAAGCCGCCGACGCCACCAACTCCTGGGTCCTGCGCCAGGTCAGCAACGGCGTGGCGCTGCGCATGGCGGTGCTCTACCTGCTTCTGACCGACGGCTCCAGCGCCAAGCTCTACGCCGGCGACGAATCCTAAACGACCTTCCTAACGAGAGGAACCAACACCATGAGCAAGTACCTGATCAAGGGCGCAAGCCTCTACGGCGAAAAGGTCGCCGACATCCTCATCGAGGACGGCGTGATTAGCCGCATCGCAGAGAACATTGACGCCGCAGACGCACAGGTCGTCGAGGCGGCAGGCCAGGTGGCGCTGCCCGGCCTGGTCGACATCCACACCCACCTGCGTCAGCCCGGCTACGAGGCATCCGAAACCGTTGAGACCGGCACCCGCGCCGCAGCCCTGGGCGGCTACACCGCAGTGTTCGCCATGGCAAACTCCATGCCCGTTGCCGACACCGCCGCAGTCGTTGAGCAGGTTGACCGCCTCGGCAAGGAATCCGCATGGTGCCGCGTGCAGCCCATCGGCGCCGTGACCGTGGGTCTGAAGGGCGAGCGCCTCTCCGACATCGGCGGCATGGCGAATTCCACCGCGAACGTGCGCGTGTTCTCTGACGACGGCATGTGCGTGTACGACCCCGCAGTGATGCGCCGCGCCCTCGAATACGTCAAGACCTTCGACGGTGTGATTGCGCAGCACGCGCAGGAGCCGCGCCTGACCGAGGGCGCCCAGATGAACGAGGGTAAGGTGTCCGCTGACCTGGGTCTGGCTGGTTGGCCCGCCGTCGCAGAGGAGGCAATTATTGCCCGCGACGTGCTGCTGGCTGAGCACCTGGACTCCAAGCTGCATATCTGCCACCTGTCCACCAAGGGCTCCATTGAGGTTGTGCGCTGGGCTAAGTCCCGCGGCGTGAAGGTGACCGCGGAGGCAACCCCGCACCACCTGCTGCTCACCGACGAGACCGCACGCACCTACGACCCGGTGTTCAAGGTGAACCCGCCGCTGCGCACCGAAGAGGACGTCATGGCGCTGCGCCAGGCAGTCGCCGACGGCATCATCGACGTGATTGGTACCGACCACGCACCGCACCCGGCAGAGACCAAGGAATGCGAGTGGGCGTGCGCCGCGAACGGTATGACCGGTCTGGAGCAGGCGCTGTCCATCATTCAGATGACCTTGGTTGACACCGGCATGATTACCTGGCGCGATGTGGCTCGTATCCTCTCCGAGGAGCCCGCGAAGATTGGTCGCCTGGACCACGAGCAGGGCCGCCCGCTTGCCGAAGGCGAACCGGCAAACATTGTGCTGGTCGACCCCAAGGCAACCCGCGTGATCAAGCCGGAGGAGCAGGCAACCAAGGGTAAGAACAACCCCTACCGCGACATGGAGGTGCCCGGCTCGGTCCGTGCAACCTTCTACGCCGGCCACCCGACCGTGCTGAACGGCGAGCTGGCAACCCCGCGCAAGTAAGCTCGCGCAGGTTTAGTTCGCGCCGCTGAGTTTGCACAACTGACCTGCGAGGCGAACCGCGTAGTGACCGTGCCTGGCGGTGGTGGGTTCCGCGCCTGCCACCGCCTCGCCGGGAGGTTCAACCGCGCCGGGAGCACCGCCCTCCAACCCCATCAACCCAGGCCGAGAGAATCGACCGAGACCCCAACCGAAAGAGAGAACCTTCGTGGGAAAGTTCCTGACCGCCGTCATCTGCATCGCCCTGGTCGCCCTGTGCATCTACGGCATGTGGCACGGGTGGCGCTCGCGCCTGGCACGCCAGGCGAACATGTTCGGTTCCCTCAAGGAAGTTCCCGAACGCTACGAAGGCATGACCGCTGACGCCGCTTTCGAGGGCGAGTACGTCAGCACCACCATTTTCGGTAACTGGCTGGACCGAGTGGGTTTCGATTCGCTCGGATTCAAGAGCAAGTCCACCCTGCTGATTTACCCGGACAGCATCATCTTCACCCGTAACGGCGCGAAGGACCTGTGGATTCCGGCGAAGAAGCTTGCGGTCATCACCACTGACCGCGGTATGGCGGGCAAGGTTGTGGAGAAGAACGGCCTGGTCGTGATTGGTTGGACCCTGGATGGTCACCGCGTGCAGACCGGCTTCCGCACCCGCTACGCAGAGGACAAGCAGGCGGTACTGCGAGAGCTGCGCCGCGTCGCCCCGAACGCTGTGGATGCACCCGAAAAGTGGGCGGCAGAACCGGAAGCCTAACCGGCATCGGGGACAACCCGGACCAACATCCCCGGCGCACCCGCACACCCATAGATTTAGCCTGACGGCAGGCGAACAACCCGCCGAAGGCACCATAGACTACCCCGGAACCTGCACGGTAGAGGCCGTACAGGAAGCGGGGGAGAACACCAGAGAAAAGGAAGAAGAGCATGACTGACATGACACGATCCGGCGCCCTGCGTACGGACCGCGCGCTGCTCGTCCTGGAGGACGGCACCGTCTACCGCGGCTACGGCTACGGCGCAACCGGCGCGTCCCTGGGCGAGGCGGTTTTCTCGACCGGTATGACCGGCTACCAGGAAACCCTGACCGACCCCTCCTACGCGGGTCAGATTGTGGTTCAGACCGCTCCGCATATTGGCAACACCGGCGTGAACAAGACCGACGCTGAGTCCCGCAAGATTTGGGTTGCCGGCTACGTGGTTCGCGACGCTGCACGCGTGGCATCCAACTGGCGTTCTGAGCGCACCCTCGACGAAGAGCTCATCGAGCAGGGCATCGTCGGTATTCAGGGCATTGACACTCGCGCCCTGACCCGCCGCCTGCGTTCGAGCGGTTCGATGCGTGCGGGCGTGTTCTCCGGTGAGCACGCAGAGCGCCCCGAGGCTGAGCTGCTGGAGGAGGTGCGCGCCTCCGAGCCGATGGCTGGCCGTAAGCTCGCTGACTCCGTTTCGGTTGACACCGCCTACACTGTTGAGCCGCACCAGTTCAACTGGTTCGCACCCCCGGTCGCGACCATTGTCGCCCTGGACCTGGGTATCAAGTCGATGACCCCGCAGCGCTTCGCTGAGCGCGGCGTGCGCGTGCACGTGCTGCCCGCAAGCGCAACCCTCGAGGACATCTACTCCCACAACCCCGACGGCGTGTTCTTCTCCAACGGTCCGGGTGACCCGGCAACCGCTGACGAGCAGGTTGAGCTGCTGCAGGGCGTGCTGCGTAAGGGCACCCCGTTCTTCGGTATCTGCTTCGGTAACCAGCTGCTCGGCCGCGCCCTGGGCTTCGGCACCTACAAGCTGCCCTTCGGCCACCGCGGCATCAACCAGCCGGTCATGGACAAGACCACCGGCAAGGTTGAAATCACCGCGCAGAACCACGGCTTCGCTGTGGACGCCCCCATTGGCGACTACGTGACCGCACCGAACGCCGAGTTCGGTCAGGTTATGGTCTCCCACGTGGGTCTGAACGACAACGTGGTTGAGGGCCTGACCTGTAAGGACATCCCCGCGTTCTCCGTGCAGTACCACCCCGAGGCTGCTGCGGGCCCGCACGATTCCGCCTACCTCTTTGACCGTTTCATCGACCTGATGGTCGCAACCAAGACTGCAAAGGAAGCATAAATGCCTCGTCGTACTGACCTTAATAGCGTCCTCGTCATCGGTTCCGGCCCCATCGTCATCGGTCAGGCTGCGGAATTCGACTACTCCGGTACTCAGGCGCTGCGCGTGCTGAAGGAGGAGGGCGTGCGCGTCATCCTCGTGAACTCGAACCCGGCAACCATCATGACCGACCCCGAGTTCGCGGACGCCACCTACATTGAACCCATCACCCCCGAGGTGATTGAGAAGATCATCGAGAAGGAAAAGCCGGACGCAATCCTGCCGACCCTGGGTGGTCAGACCGCACTGAACGCGGCAATCTCCCTGGATGAGCGCGGCGTGCTCTCCAAGTACAATGTTGAGCTGATCGGCGCGAACATTGAGGCGATTAACCTTGGTGAGGACCGTGAGGCATTCAAGGGCGTGGTGGAGCGCGCCGGCGGCGAGTCTGCACGCTCGGTGATTGTTCACTCCATGCCGGAGGCGCTGGAAGCCGCTAAGGAGCTGGGCTACCCGATGGTGGTCCGCCCCTCCTTCACCATGGGTGGTCTCGGCTCGGGTATGGCGTACAACGAGGAAGACCTCTACCGTATTGCCGGTGCCGGTATTCAGTACTCGCCGACCAGCGAGGTCCTGCTGGAGGAGTCCATCCTCGGCTGGAAGGAATACGAGCTGGAGATGATGCGTGACACCAACGACAACGTCGTGGTCGTCTGCTCCATCGAAAACTTCGACCCCGTGGGTGTGCACACCGGTGACTCCATCACCGTGGCACCCGCACTGACCCTGACCGACCGTGAGTTCCAGAAGCTGCGCGACATCGCGATCAACGTGATTCGTGAGGTTGGCGTGGACACCGGTGGTTGTAACATCCAGTTCGCGATTGACCCGAAGACCGGCCGCATCATCGTTATTGAGATGAACCCGCGCGTGTCTCGTTCTTCGGCGCTCGCATCGAAGGCTACCGGCTTCCCGATTGCGAAGATCGCAACCAAGCTGTCGCTGGGTTACACCCTGGACGAGATTCCGAACGATATCACCCAGAAGACCCCGGCGTCCTTCGAGCCGACTCTGGACTACGTGGTCGTGAAGGTTCCCCGCTTCGCGTTTGAGAAGTTCCCGGCTGCTGACCCGACTCTGACCACCACCATGAAGAGCGTGGGCGAGGCTATGGCTCTGGGCCGTAACTTCACTGAGGCTCTGCAGAAGGCTATGCGTTCGCTGGAGCAGAAGGGTGCGTCCTTCTCGTTCAAGCCGCTGTCCCTGTCTGAGGCTGAGCTGGCTGAGCTGATTGAGAAGACTAAGGTTCCGACCACTCAGCGTATCTACCAGGTTCAGCAGGCTCTGCTGGCTGGTGCTACCGTGGAGCAGTTGCACGAGGCCACCAAGATTGACCCGTGGTTCCTGGATCAGCTGGTGCTGCTGAACGAGGTTGCTGGTGTGGTGTACGAGAAGCGTGACCACCTTGACCCGGAGACCCTGAAGCTGGCCAAGCGTCACGGTTTCTCTGATGCTCAGATTGCTGAGATTATCGGCTCTTCTGAGGATGTTGTGCGCGGTGTTCGCCACGCTCTGGGTATCCGCCCGGTCTTCAAGACTGTTGACACCTGTGCTGCTGAGTTTGAGGCGTTCACTCCGTACCACTACTCCTCCTACGACCTGGAGGATGAGGTTGCGCACCACGAGAAGCCCTCGATTATGATTCTGGGTTCGGGCCCGAACCGTATCGGTCAGGGTATCGAGTTCGACTACTCGTGTGTGCACGCTTCGCTGGTGCTGCGTTCGCTCGGTTACGAGACTGTCATGGTCAACTGCAACCCCGAGACCGTTTCGACCGACTACGATATTTCGACTCGCCTGTACTTCGAGCCGCTGACCCTTGAGGATGTGCTGGAGATTGTTGAGTCGGAGCGTCGTACCGGCGGTCTGATGGGCGTGTTCGTGCAGCTGGGTGGTCAGACTCCGCTGAAGCTGGCTCGTGCCCTGAAGGATGCGGGCGTGCCGATTCTGGGCACCACCCCCGAGGCTATTGACCTGGCTGAGGACCGCGGCGAGTTCGCTCGCGTGCTGGAGGAGGGCGGCCTGATTTCGCCCAAGAACGGTACCGCGTTCACTTTCGAGGGTGCTAAGCGCATCGCTGACGAGATTGGTTACCCGGTTCTGGTGCGTCCTTCGTACGTGCTGGGCGGCCGTGGCATGGAGATCGTCTACGATGAGGCGAACCTGGCTCGCTACCTGGAGAACGCTACCGAGGTTTCGCCTTCGCAGCCTGCTCTGATTGATAAGTTCCTTGAGGACGCTATCGAGATTGACGTTGATGCCCTGTTCGACGGCGAGGAGCTGTACTTGGGCGGCGTCATGGAGCACATTGAGGAAGCCGGTATTCACTCGGGTGACTCCTCCTGTACTCTGCCCCCGATTACTCTCGGCCCGGACATCATCGCTAAGGTGAAGGATGCTACCGAGAAGATTGCTCGCGGCACCGGCGTGCGCGGCCTGATTAACATTCAGTTCGCGTACGTGTCTGAGAACCTGTACGTGATTGAGGCGAACCCGCGTGCATCCCGTACCGTTCCGTTCGTGTCGAAGGCTACCGGCGTGCAGATGGCTAAGGCTGCTGTGCTGATTGGTCTGGGTAAGACCATTGCTGAGCTGAAGGCTGAGGGCTACCTGCCGTCGAAGATGGATGGTGCATCCCTGCCGCAGGAGACCGCGATTGCTGTGAAGGCTGCAGTTCTGCCGTTCGCTCGTTTCCGCACTCCCGAGGGTGTCGTGGTGGATTCGCTGCTGAGCCCGGAGATGCGTTCGACCGGTGAGGTCATGGGTCTGGATAAGCACTATGACACCGCGTTCGCGAAGGCTCAGGCTGGTGCCGGTTCGCCGCTGCCGACCTCCGGTAAGGTGTTCATTTCGGTGGCTAACCACGATAAGCGTAACGTCATTATTTACGCGAAGATGCTGGAGTCGCTGGGCTTCGAGATCGTTTCGACCGGCGGTACCGCTGAGATTCTGCGCCGTAACGGCCTGAACTCGGTGATTGTGGCGTCGAAGTTCGCTGAGGCGAATGGCGACCACTCGATTGTGGACATGGTCCGCAACGGTGACATTGATCTGATTCTGAACACCCCTGCCGGTGGTGCTGCTCGTAGCGATGGTTACGAGATTCGTGCCGCTGCGGTTTCGGTGGGTTGCCCGGTCATGACCACTATTTCTGAGTTCGCTGCGGCTGTTCAGGCGATTAATGCTCTGCGTGAGCACAGCTGGGACATCATGAGCCTGCAGGAGCACGGCGTTCAGCTGGCTGCCGCTGTGGATGCTCGTTCCGAGGGTGGCGAGGCGTAATGTCCGCTGCTTTTGGTGATCGCCTGGCGAAGGCGATGGCGGAGCGCGGCCCGCTGTGTGTGGGTATTGACCCGCATCCGAACCTGCTGGAGCAGTGGGGTCTTGAGGATTCCGCTGCCGGTCTGGCGGCCTTCACCGAGGCTGTGTACGAGGGTTGCGCCCCGTTTGCGGCGGCGTTGAAGCCTCAGGTGGCGCTGTTTGAGCGTCACGGCTCTGCCGGTCTTGCCGTGCTGGAGGCGCTGGTCGCCCGCGCTGCCGCTGATGGTGTGCTGATTGTTGCTGACGCTAAGCGCGGCGATATCGGTTCGACCATGAAGGCGTACGCGGATGCGTGGCTCGGCTCCTCTTCGCCGCTGGGTACCGATTCGGTGACCCTGAGCCCGTACCTGGGTTTTGAGTCGCTGCGTCCGGCGCTAGATTTGGCTGATCAGAATGACCGCGGCACGTTCGTGCTGGCGCTGACTTCGAACCCGGAGGGTAAGAGCGTTCAGCACGTGGGCGCTTCGGAGTCCGAGGGCGCTGTGGCTAAGCGTATTATCGCTGCGGCTACCGCCGAGAATGCTTCCCGCGAGTGGGAGCAGATGGGCCCGTGCGGCCTGGTGGTTGGCGCAACCGTTGGTCAGGCGCTGGTTGATTTGGGTATTGACCTGAGCGTGTTCAACGGCCCGATTCTGTCGCCCGGTTACGGCGCGCAGGGCGCTTCGGCGGCTGACCTGTACCGCGTGTTTGCGGGCGTTGAGTCGCAGGTGCTGGTGAATTCCAGCCGTGGCGTGCTGGCTGCTGGCCCCTCGGTTGAGGGTCTGGCGAAGGCTGCGCAGGCGGCTCGTGATGACCTGTTGGCGGCTCGCGGCGCATAGTTCGCGTGTTGTGTGAGGGGCGTGTGCTCCGGTGGATTCTGTTGAGAGTCTGCCGGGGTGCGCGCCCCTTTTGCGTGCCCAGGTTCTGATATCCAGTTTCCGATACCCGATTTCCGCGCCCATTTCCCCCCGGGGAGCGTCGCTGTTTTGGCCGTTTTTGCCCCCGTTTTTGGGTACACCAGCATGCATAATTTTGTCCCCGCATACCCGCGCCGATGCGAGTTTGCTCACCTTGGCAGCAGGGGAGTGCGCCTGCTCTTCGAGGCGCGTGCGTGGCTCCGCTTTTGATAGGGCGAATACTCCGCTATGCTATAGGGGTACTCCCTGATATTTACGTGCTGACGTGCGTAGACGCATTGTTGGTGCGAGGGTGAGTGCCGCGGGTGGAACGAGGATTCTCGTGCTATCCGTGTTACATTAGTTGATAAGTAAAATTCTATAACTCGCAGAAATGGGGGACCCAACCATGCCGCTGACTCCGCTAACTGAGGATGCGCGCGCCTCCGCCCGCGAGAAGGCAGTACTTGCCCGAGCACACCGCCAGGAAATTAAGCGTGCACTGAGTGACCGTGAACTTTCCGTGCGTCAGGTGCTTGATATGGTCGATTCCGACCCTGCACTGGCTAAAATGCCGGTGGGGCAGATGTTGCGCGCACTTCCGGGCATTGGTGCCGTTCGAGCTGAACGCATCATTGAAGAACTTCATATTGCACCGACTCGCCGCCTTGGCGGCCTTGGTGTACACCAGCGTCGCAAGATGGTGGAGTACTTCAACCGTAATTCGCGGTATTTGAACCGTGCACGTCGCAGGACTAATACTCTGCCTCCTGAATCTTCTCAGCCCTAACACATCGTGCCTTCAGCCGATGAAGGCACAGTAAGGAAGCTATGTCTCAGCCGACTCTCACCGTACTGGCTGGCCCCACTGCTGTTGGCAAGGGTACGGTGTGCCAGTACATTCGTGAGAACTACCCGAATGTGTGGTTCTCTGTTTCCGCTACTACTCGTGATCCTCGCCCCGGTGAGGTTGACGGTACTCACTACTATTTCGTTTCGATGGAAGAGTTTGACCAGATGATTGCTGACGGTCAGATGCTTGAGTACGCTGTGGTGCACGGTAAGAACAAGTACGGTACTCCGCGCGCTAAGGTCCAGGAGGCTCTGGATGCTGGCCGCCCGGTGATTCTTGAGATTGACCTGCAGGGTGCTCGCCAGATTCGCGAGACCATGCCGGATGCTCGCCTGATTTTCTTGGCTCCTCCGAGCTGGGATGAGCTGGTGTCGCGTCTGGTCGGTCGAGGTACCGAGAGTGAGCAGGAGCAGGCTCGTCGCCTTGAAACCGCGAAGGTTGAGCTGGCTGCTGAGAAGGAATTTGACGTCACGGTCGTCAACGACACTGTTGAGCGTGCAGCGAAGGAGATTGCTGAGCTGATTGGCGCCGCCTAATCTGCATGCTTTGCGTTCGCGGTGGGGCTAGGGTTTCTTCCGACCTGTGGTTCTGCCGTGAGGCGTTGTGAAGGGTGGGGGTTCCGAAGAGTTTTCTTCGGCCCCCACCTTTTGTCTGCCCTGTGTCTGCTGGTTCAGGGTTTTATCTGGGCTGGTACGTGCGTTTTAGCCGTTGAGAGGGTAGAATAGTTCTTTAGTTTTGACCGTGCCCTCAGTCTGCCCGGTTTGCGCCATAGCGCGAACGGTGTGCGGGGGTGTTCGGTACGTACATTCCATCAAGCTATTTGGAGTTTTTAGTGGCAAACGAAATCAAGGAACACGAGGACTACAACTTCGTTGACGGTGTCGCTCCCGAGGGCATCGTGAGCCCCAGCGCTGACGCGCTGATTGAGAAGGCTGAGTCCAAGTACGGCCTGGTGATTTTCGGTGCCCGCCGTGCACGCCAGATTAACGCGTACTACGCTAACCTGCAGGACAATACTGCTGCGCACGTTGGCCCGCTGGTTGACGCTGAGTCGAATGAGAAGTCCCTGTCGGTGGCAATGCGTGAAATCATTGCTGACCGTGTTGTGGCGGAGCACCGCCCGGACGCAAAGTTCGACGAGGACGGCTACCCGATTCCCGAGGATCTGTCCGCTGTGATTGATTTCAGCGCGGCTGAGTTCCCCGGCGCTATCGAGGAGGAGTACATCCCCGCAGGTAGCGAAGAGGTTATTGCTATCGAAGAGGTTATCCTCGACGAGTCCGCTGAGTAATCTGCGTTCTTTCAGGTTAAGGATTCTTTAACGTACCATGCGCATTATCGTTGGTATTGGAGGGGGCATTGCTGCGTATAAGGCGGCGATGCTCCTTCGTCTTTTTGCGAAGAATGGCGACGAAGTGATTGCCATGCCCACCCCGAACGCGACGAAGTTCGTGGGTGTTCCCACTCTGGAGGCGCTGAGCGGCAACCCGGTGTCGACGGACGTGTTTGACCGCGTGCCGGAGGTGAACCATGTGCGTCAGGCTGAGCAGGCTGACGCTGTGGTGATTGCCCCGGCGACCGCTGATTTGCTGGCTCGTTTGGCGGCTGGTCGTGCGGACGATTTGCTGTCCTCTACGGTGTTGACCACGCACGCCCCGGTGATTTTGGCGCCCGCGATGCACACCCAGATGTGGGAGCATCCGGCGACTCAGGCGAATGTGCAGACCCTACGTTCGTGGGGTTATCACGTGATTGAGCCTGCGATTGGGCGTTTGACGGGCCCGGATTCTGGTCCGGGTCGCATGCCTGAGCCGGAGGATATTTTCGCGGTCGCGCTGGACGTGATTAAGCGCTTCCCGAAGGGGCAGGTGCACCCGGTGTACACGCCCGGTTACGCGCCGACTGAGCCCCTGTACACGGGTACGGAGCAGGAGCGTATGGCTGCGGCACGTCAGGCGACGCTGACCTCGGCGCTGCTCGGTCAGACTGAATCTGGTCAGGTTGAACCCAGCCAGGCTGGCGCATCCGGTCCGCTGCGTGGCCCGCTGGCCGGTCGCCTCGTGGTCATTACCGCCGGCGGTACCCGTGAGGCGCTGGACCCGGTACGCTTCCTCGGCAACCGCTCGACCGGCAAGCAGGGCGTGGCGCTCGCGGAGGCGGCACGCGATCTGGGCGCGACCGTGCACCTGATTGGTGCGAACCTTGAGGTTCCCGCGCCGGAGGGTGTGCAGGTGACCCGTGTGGTGAGTGCCCTGGAGTTGCGTGAGGCGACCCTGGAAGCGAGCGCGGTGGCGGATGTGCTGATTATGTCCGCGGCGGTGGCTGATTTTAGGCCCGCCGAGTTTGCCGAGTACAAGATTAAGAAGAGCGCCGATTCTGAGGATGCGCCGGTGATTCAGCTGGTGCGTAACCCGGATATTCTGCGTGAGGTCGTGGTGCGCCGCCAGCAGGCTCGCGAGGCGGGGGATAGCGTCCTCGGTCCGAAGCTCATTGTTGGTTTTGCGGCGGAGACCGGCTCGGCGGAGAAGACGCCGTTGGAGCTGGGCCGTGAGAAGCTACAGCGTAAGGGCACGGATTTCTTGGCGGTCAATACGGTGGGTGTGAATCGTGGTTTCGGCACGGACGATAACACGATTACGCTGCTGTCTACTCTGGTTGATGAGGCGCCGGTGTTCTCCGGTTCGAAGAAGGAGCTGTCGGTGCGCCTGCTGGAGCATGTGGCGGCGTTCCTGCCTGAGCTTTCTGCCTAAGAGTCCTGGCGCGCCCGCGTAGCTACTCAGCTAGTGCGCGCTCGCTTACATCTTTTCAAAGCCCGTGCGGTGCCTCCTGGGGGTGCCGTGCGGGCTTTGCCGTACCCACGCAGTATTACCGCGCGAGGTTCTTAGCCGGGTTCTTAGCGGGGGGCTGTACCCTCCCTAGCTCTGCCGCCCGCCTCCTTCTTGAGACCCCCGTATAGAGCATTATGCGCAAGCACTTGTGATGCCGCTTTCTTTCCTTCGGGGTTCCGTCGGGGGAGCGGCGCATATTTCTGTCATAGTGGTGAAATTTCTGACCGTACCCCTGAACCGTCAGATAAAGGTCTAGTATCATGGCATAGAGAGTATTTCGCGTCGAAGGGGAAGAAGCACCATGCCCGAGAATCAGAGCAAGCCCGCCACGGTACAGCCCGCCCAGAGTGAGGAGCGTCCTCAGATTCTGGTCATTACCGGTATTTCTGGTGCAGGCCGCAGCACTGTCGCAAATGTGCTGGAGGATGAAGGCTGGTACGTTATCGACAACATCCCGCCGCAGATGCTCGGTTCCCTGGCTGAACTGGTGACCCGCGACGGTGCACGAGTGCCGAAGGTGGCGCTCGGTATTGACGTTCGCGCCCGCGCACTGTTCTCCGATCTTCCCGCTGCGATTGAGACTCTGCGCAAGTCCGACATTGACTTCTCCATGCTCTTCCTTGATGCCAAGGACGAGACCATCATTGCCCGCTACGAGGCTCAGCGCCGCCCGCACCCGCTGCAGGGTGAGGGTCGCGTCCTCGACGGCATCCGCGCTGAGCGCACTCTCTTTGAAGGTCTGCGCCTCGCTTCTGACCGCACCATTGACACCACCGGCATGAACGTTCACGAGCTGGCTCGTACCGTGCGTGAAATGTTCGCTGAAGGTGCGGATAAGAAGCTGAACCTGACCGTGATGAGCTTCGGCTTCAAGTACGGTGCGCCGTCGGACGCTAACTACATGGCTGATATGCGTTTCATCCCGAACCCGCACTGGGTTCCGGAGCTGCGCCCCCTGACCGGTCAGGATGCCCCGGTGCGCGATTACGTGCTGGATCACCCCGGCACTGAGGAGTTCATCAGCAACTACCTTGCGGCTCTTCGCCCCGTGCTTGAGGGCTACCGCCGTGAGGGCAAGTACTACGCCACCATCGCAATTGGCTGCACCGGTGGTAAGCATCGTTCCGTGGCTGTGACGGAGGAACTGGCTCGTCGTCTCTCTGCTTTCGGTGAGCTGAACGTGAATGTTCAGCACCGTGACAAGGGCCGCGAGTAAGTTTTTCCCGGCGCGTCCCAACCACCGCGCCGTGTTTCATTAGCCGCCGTCCGGCCCCGCACACCGTGGGGCTGGCATACCATTCCTTCCGGGTATGTGAGGTATTACTATGTCCACCCATTCGACCAGTTATGACACTCAGGGTATTCCGCGCCTGCCGGCTCTGCCGACTCAGGCGTTGCGCCTGTTGAAGACCACGCACCGTTCGCCGAAGGTCACGGCGATGGGAGGTGGCCACGGTCTGTACGGTTCCCTGTCTGCGCTACGCCACGTCACGACTGATTTGACGGCTGTTGTGACGGTTGCTGACGATGGCGGTTCGTCGGGTCGTTTGCGTGAGGAGATGGGTATTCTCCCTCCGGGGGATTTGCGTATGGCGCTTTCTGCGCTGTGTGATGACACCGATTGGGGTCGCACGTGGCGTGATGTGATGCAGCATCGTTTTAGCGCGCCCGAGGGTTATGAGGGCGAGTTCCCGCTGGATTATCACGCGCTCGGTAACCTGCTGATTGCTACTCTCTGGCAGCTGCTGGATGACCCGGTTGCGGGTCTGGACTGGGCGGGTGCCCTGCTGAATGCACGCGGCCGCGTGCTACCGATGGCGCTGGATCCGATGGTCATTTACGGCACCGTGCTGCGTGAGCATAACGGCGGCGGTATTGAGCGCGTGAAGGTGACCGGTCAGGTGAACCTCTCTAAGGAGGAGCGCGTTCACGATATTGGTCTGACCCCTGAGAATGCTCGCCCCTGCCCGGAGGCGCTCTCCGCCATTGAGGAGTCCGACTGGATTGTTTTGGGCCCGGGTTCATGGCGTACGTCGGTTCTGCCGCATCTGCTGCTGGACGCTCAGCGTGAGGCGATTATCCGCACGGAGGCGCGCCGTTGCGTGGTCATGAACCTCTCCGACGATAAGGAGACGGTTGGCTTCACCCCGGCAACCCACCTGGACTTGTTGCGCCAGTACGCCCCGAAGCTGCACCTCGACGCCGTAATTGCTGACGCGGACATGCAGGCTGATCACCGTTCCGAGCTGGAGCGCGAGGCTTCTGCGATGGGTGCGAAGGTTGTGTGGGCGCATCTGCGTTCGTCCGCTCAGCCGAATGTGCACGACCCGCTGAAGCTCGCTGCTGCGTACAACGAAGCGTTTGAGCTGAGCGCATAGCGCTTCGGCTGGCGCATCCTAACGCTCAATCCTCACCGGCTTGCTTCACCGCGCGTGTGCGGTGTGAGTCCGGTTGTTGCGCGCGCCGTTCCCGCATTTCCCCGAATTTATAGACTCTTAGACACTACGCCCAGAAGGACCTGTTCATGGCATTAACCACGCTCGTCAAGGACGAACTTGCCAACTACGAGGCAACGAAAGTCTCTGCACGTAAGGCAGAAATCTCTACGATTCTGCGTTTTACCGGAGGCCTGCACATTGTCTCGGGGCGAATCGTGGTGGAGTCTGAGGTCGACCACGAGGCAACCGCCCACCGCATGCGCCGCACCATCGCCGAGATTTACGGCCACGACTCCGAGCTGACCAGCGTCAGCGGTGGTGGCCTGCGTCGAGGCGGCAGGTACATCGTGCGCGTGGATCAGGGCGGTGAGGCGCTGGCTCGCCAGACCGGTCTGCTGGATCTGCGCGGCCGCCCGGTGCGTGGCCTGCCGCCGGCCGTGGTGAACGGTTCCCTGCAGGACGCGGAGGCGGTCATGCGCGGCGCGTTCCTGGCGCACGGTTCGCTGACTGAGCCGGGTCGTTCCTCCTCCCTGGAGATTACCTGCCCCGGCCCGGAGGCGGCGCTCGCGCTGGTGGGTGCGGCTCGTCGCCTGGACATTATCGCGAAGGCGCGCGAGGTGCGCGGCACCGACCGCGTGGTGGTGCGTGACGGCGAGACGATTTCGCAGTTGCTGGAGCGTATGGGCGCGACCGGCACCCTGACCACCTGGCGTGAGGCGCGCACCCGCAAGGAGGTTCGTGCGACCGCGAACCGCCTGGCAAATTTTGATGACGCGAACCTGCGCCGTAGCGCCCAGGCAGCTGTTGCGGCGAGCGCCCGCGTGGAGCGTGCCCTGCAGATTCTCGGTCATGAGGCGCCGGATCACCTGCGCTATGCCGGTGAGCTGCGTGTGCTACATAAGCACGCTTCGCTGGATGAGCTGGGTCGTCTGGCTGATCCGCCGATGACGAAGGACGCTATTGCGGGCCGTATTCGCCGCCTGCTGGTGATGGCTGATAAGCGTGCTTCGGAGCTGGGCGTTCCGGGCACTGAGCTGCCGCGCGAGGACTAGGCGAGGACTAGATTCTGGTCTTAAACGGCGCGGACTGCGCGTGTGGCTAGGCATGTGTCCAGGCGTGTGGCTGAGGTGTTTGTGACGGTTTTATGACAAACCGAACCCCGCCGTTTTTGAACAAAAACCGCATATTTTTCAAAAATGAGCCTGTGGATGGCTTCTTTCTCGTTGCGAGAGGGGAGTTATCCACAGGTTCTTTGTTCGCGCTCGTGCGTTCGCGCGCGTGAGCCTAGGGTAGGGGTATGACGAGCATGACCCCCAACCACGAGCAGAACCACCTGCAGAACCCGAGCGCTGTACAGGACAACAGCGCTGTACCGAATAACGGTGCTGTGCAGGATAACGCACCCCAGCAGGGCGGCGCGCAGCGTAGCGCCCGCTCCCTGATGAACAGTCTCTACCGCAGCCCGCGCGCCCGCAAGAACGGTGCGCCGGATGCCGAGGACACCGTGCCGCTGGCAATCTCAACTGAGGTAACGCCCGAAGATACCGAGGCGCCGCAGGGCGAGTCCTCAGATGTTGATTTTGCGCAGCCTGAAGCTTCGCAATCTGAAACTTCTCAGCGCGGTACCGCTCAGCCTAAAGTTAGCCAGTCCGAGACTAGCCAGCCCGAGGCATCCCGCCCGGAGTCGAATGGTTGGGCTGACTGGGATCAGCAGCCCGATTGGAATGAGGTGGACGACTGGGCGGAGTGGGAGCAGGCTGATCAGCCCGGCACCACCCGCAGTACCCGTTGGGGCTTGTCGCCGCGCGTGCTGCTTCTGGTGGCGGTGTTGGCGTTGGTTGCCGTGGTGTGGGGTGTGACCCAGTTTTCGGCGGCGCCGCGTGCCGAGCAGGTCGTCTCCCCGGGCGCTTCCGCCGAGTCGGTGCAGGCGGTGGGCGCCCAGCAGAGCCCCGGTGCTCAGCCCGGCACCCAGTCCGCTGCCCAGCCGGGCGCTAACCCGAGTGAATCCGCGCCGGGTGGCGCCTCCGGTGAGGGTACCGTGCGGGTACACGTGGCGGGTGCCGTGAACAATCCCGGCGTGTACACGTTGCCCGCGCAGGGTCGTGCCGTGGATGCGATTGCCGCCGCCTCCGGTGCCGCAGCGGATGCTGACCTGGACCGCGTGAACCTTGCCGGCGCGCTCAGTGACGGGGTGCAGATTTATGTACCGCATCGTGGTGAGACGGCTGCTCCGGCGCAGATTCAGCCCAACGGTGGTACGGCGAATGCGGGTCAGGGTAACGCGGCGAATGGTGCATCTCAGGGTGGTGCCCAGCCCCAGCCTGCACGCACGCTAACTCCTGCAGGCAGCGCGCAGAAGGGCTCAACCCCGGTGAACATTAACACCGCCACCGCTGAGGAGCTGCAGACCCTGCCGCGTATTGGTCCGGCGATGGCTCAGCGCATTATTGCTTGGCGTGAGGCGCACGGCGGTTTCCGTAGCGTAGATGAGCTGGATGCGGTGCCCGGCATTGGTCCGTCGATGCTGGAGAATCTGCGTCCGCTGGTGACGGTCTAATGCCCCGGCAGAACCGCAGGCCGAACCGCCAGCAGGCAGGGGAGCGGGAGCTATTTCCCGGTAGCTTGCGCCTCACCGGGCGCTTCACCCGTTCCGCGGCTACGGCGTATGGCCGTGCCCGCTACCGCTGGAGCATCGGCGCTGAACGGTGGCGTACCCGCCGTGATGAGCAGGAGCTGCGCACCCAGGGAAGCCTCATTCACCTGGACCTTCGCCTGAGTTTTACGGTGCTGGTGCTGTGGGCTTTTACCGCGGCATCGCTGACTGTGGGCACGTGGCGGGTGGTGCATCCGCTGGCGTGTGTGCTCATTGCTCTGCTGGGGTGCCTGGCGATTCTGCTGTTCTTTCCGCCGCGTGCGGTGATGCCCTACAGCCTGCTCTTTCGCACGACCGGTCAGCTGGTTTTCCTGGCGTGTATTGTCACGGTTCAGGCGGTGCTTTTGTGCGCTACGGGGGTGGATGCATCCCGCGCCACGCTACAGCAGGCGCAGGGTGCTTCGCTTCGTCTGAATGGCACGGTGGAGCAGGTTCGCCGCGTGGATCCGCGCACTACTCTGGTGGTTATTAAGCTGGAGGAAATTCAGGGTCGGAGCGTGCGTGCGCTGGTGAATGAGCGGGTGCGCGTGTACCGGCGTGACGGTTCGGCAAAGAGCGCCGCGCAGCGCCCGGAGGCACGTTCGGCGGCTCAGCACCAGGGGAGCAGCACCGCGCGCTCGCAGGCGATCTATCCTGGCATGAAGGTGACCGCCCTCGGCACAGTGGAATTCAACGGTTCCACGGCAAAGCTGAGCGGCGCGACTATCTTTCCAGTCTCCACCTACGGTGCCGGGTCAAACACTATCACCCGGACTGCGGAGGAGCCGTACCTGTCCACGCTCAAGGAGCAGCTGCGCACCCGCGCCCTAGACACCCTCGGCACGGAGTCGGCGGCACTGGTTTTGGGCACCGCCTACGGGGACGATTCGCTGATGAGTTCCACCGCGCGGGAGGAGTATAAGCTCAGCGGGCTCAGCCATATTACGGCGGTGTCCGGGGCGAATATTGCCATTGTGTTTTTGGGCGCGTACCGGCTGGTGTTGGCGATTCGCCCGTACCGTTTCGCCAGCGCATACCTGCTGTTCCGTTCCTGCAAGCAGTGGTTGCGGGGGAGAGGCACGGCTCGTTCTCGCCGCCCTGGATACCTTCAACAACCTACCCCGCCAAATGACCACACCCTGCCGCCGCTCGTGCACCGGCTGAGCACCCTCGCCATTCCGCACCGCGTCATGGTGCTGTGCGGGGTTGCGGCGGTGCTCGCCTACGCCATGCTACTGGACTCTGAGGGTTCCGTGATTCGTTCCCTCGCCATGGGTCTGCTCGGTGCTTACGCGATGCTGCGCGGTTCGGGTCGCCAGTCCTTGGCGGCGCTGCAAACAACGGTGCTGATCTGTCTGCTTGCCGCCCCGCACCTCGCCGTGGATATGGGGTTCGCCCTGTCGGTGACGGCAACCTCCGCGCTGATTCTGCTGGGCCCGCCGCTGATTCGTCTGCTCATGCGCGTCATGCCGGTGTTCTGCGCGGAAATGCTCGCCGCGCCCATCGTGGCATCCCTGTGGTGCACCCCGCTGATTTTGGCGATGAGCGGTAAAGTACCGCTCTATTCGGTTCCGGCGAACCTGATTGCCGCTCCTTTGGCGTCGCTGAGTATGCTCGCCGGGCTGGCGGCACTCGGATTCATGCTCCTGGGTCTGCCCACTGCGGCGGATCTGTGCCTGCGTGCCGGTGGTCTTGCCGGGCAGGGCATCGAGTGGGCGGCACACACTGCCGCGCACGCGCCGGGTAACCCGTGGGAGCCCGGTTCGAGCGTCCCGGCGGTGGTCTGTAGCGCCTTCTGCGTGCTGGCGTTGAGCGTTGCCCTGTGGTGGGTGGATGCGCGCCGCTACCGTGCGGTCACGCACCGGCAGTATTTGCGGGTGGTACCGCGCACCGCGCCCGCCCATCAGCCCGCCCGTTCCTGACCGACTACCCCTAACCACCGCTAGGAGGCATCTGAGAAGAAAACGCTATGATGGATACTCGAGACTCTACCCGCGCAGCACCCCCGTGCGCAGCGGGGCCGAGTTCAGCCCGTACCCTGCAGATAAAGGCGAGTGATAAGCGTGTCCGAGCGTAAGCGTTCAACCCAGCGTGGTGGTTCCCGAGGCTACGCCCGCCGAGGCGGCCCCGCCCTCGACACCGCGTGGCGTACCGTCACCCCGGCGCCCGCCGTCATGCTCTACGGCCCCGAAGAGTACTTTGCTTCCCGCGCTGCGGCACGCCTGCGTGAGCTGTTCCGCAGCATCCACCCGGAGGTGGACCGCGTTCAGATTAACGCCGCCACCTACACGGCGGGGGAGCTGATCCTGCACGCTTCGCCCTCTCTGTTCGGTTCGGCGAAGATCATTGAGGTTGAGAACGTCGCCTCCATGAGTGATGAGTTTTTGACCGATACGCTCGCCTACCTGAACGCCCCCGAGCCGGACATCATGCTGATTTTGAACCACTCGGGCGGTAACCGCGGCAAGAAGCTCATCGACCTGGTGCGTTCCCAGTTCGTGCTCATTAACTGCAAGGCGCTCAAGACTGACCGTGAGAAGAGCGAGTTCTTGGCGGGGGAGTTCGCTACCGCTCAGCGCCCCATTACCGGCGGGGCTCTGGCGTTGCTGACGGCTGCCGCCTCCGACACCGCGGAGCTTGCCGCCGCATGCCAGCAGCTGCTCTCAGACGTACCCGGCGACATCACCGAGGAGGCGGTGAACCGCTACTACGGCGGCCGCACCGAAGTCACCGCGTTCCGCGTCAGTGATGCGGCGATTTCCGGTAACGCCCCGGAGGCTCTGCGTCTGCTCCGCCACTCCCTCGCCACCGGCACGGAGCCGATTCCGATGCTGGGTGCGCTCGCCATGCGTATCCGCAATATTGCGCGTGTGCACCACGTGCGTTTGAGCGCTAACGAGCTGGCGCGTGAGGTGGGTATGTCACCGTGGCAGGTTGAGCAGGCTCAGCGTGACGGCCGCCGTTTTACCGGCGCCCAGTTGGCGCATATTGTGCAGCTTTTGGCTGATGCGGACGCGCAGCTGAAGGGCGAGTCGCAGGACGCGGTGTATGCGGTGGAGCAGGCTGTTTTGGCGATTGCTCTACCTCCGCGCCTGTAGTGCATAATAGAGCCCATGCTCGAAATTCTGAAGAAAATTTTCTTTGCCCTGCTGCCCTTCCTGCAGAAGGCGGCAGAGGATGCCCTCAACGACGCTACTGCGTCTAAGGGCGGCTCCGAGTCCTCCCAGAAGAGTGAATCCCGCAAGGATGAATCTCGTCAGCGTGAATCTCGTCAGGGTGAGGCTCGTACCTCCAGCTCTTCGGCGCCCAAGCCGAGCGCCCCGAAGCCTTCCTCGGCAAAATCCTCGGCACCTAAGCCTTCCGCACCGGCTTCGACCGGCGCATCCGACGGTTCGGATTACCCGGGCGATTACCGCGACATGATTAACTTTGAGTACTCGCCCTCCCTGGATGGCGACGCTGACCCGGGTGAAATCGTGTGGACGTGGGTTCCCTTCGAGGAGGACCACTCGCAGGGTAAGGACCGCCCGGTGCTTCTGGTGGGTCGTGACGGTGAGTACCTGCTGGCGCTGATGATGACCAGCAAGGATCACAATAACCGTGAGCACGCTGATCCGAACTACCTTGATATTGGTTCGGGTCCGTGGGATCCGCAGGGCCGCGCTTCTGAGGTGAAGCTGAACCGTGTGATTCGTGTTCGCCCGGATTCGATGCGCCGTGAGGGCGCGATTATGCCGGAGGATACGTTCCGCCTGATTGAGCGTGCGTGGACTCGCCATAACGGCTAACACCCTGTGCCGGTAGTTTCACCGGCGACCGGCGCCGATTATCTGCGCCGGATGTGGAGGCTGCGTGTAGCGGTTTTCACAGTATTTTTCTCTCCGCGGGGGTCTGTCGTGGAGGCTGTTCATCTGGTATTATGTGTGGTTGAGTGTCCGATGGTCATCGGGCACTGCTGGCCGGTTGCCATAGGCATCCCCACGCCGCTCAGTCGATGATCGGCCAGCGTCGCCCTCACCGACCAATAAGACAAAACAGAAAGTTTAATTGTGGCTAACATTAAGTCTCAGAAGAAGCGTATCCTCACCAACGAGAAGGCTCGCCTGCGCAACAACATTGTAAAGTCCGAGCTGAAGACCGCGACCCGCAAGGTCAAGGCTGCTGTTGAGGCACAGAACCAGGAAGCTGCTGTTGAGGCTCTGCGTTTTGTGAATCGTAAGCTGGACAAGGCTGTTTCCAAGGGTGTTCTGCACAAGAAGACCGCTGCAAACAAGAAGTCCGGTCTTGCTACGCTGGTAAACAAGGCTTTCTAAAACTTGCGGGGTACCTAAGTACCTCTCTGGTTTAAGGGCAGAGACCCCCTGTGTTCCCCCTCCTCTAAGGGGAACGCAGGGGGTCTCTTTATGCCCAATTCTTGGTACGGATTCCCTGCCCAGATTCGGGGAGGCGCCCGCCCGGTGACGAAACCGCTTGCGGGTCGCGCGGGAGCCCGTATAGTGGGAACTATCGGCGGTACCGCACACCGCCCGCACCCTAAGCAATAACGCCGTACACAGCGCTACGAACGGAACCGGGGGAGCGAGCACCGCCGATACACACCACACAACCACCGATGGTTTACCGGGAACTTTCCATACACCCCATGTACCCGGTGAACCGACCACGAGCTAAGGACAATGATGAGCCAGCCGAACTTCCCTCCCGCCCGACTTTTTGACGCTTTCGCCAAGCCCGCCTCCACAGAACAGCCCGCGAAGAAGGGCCTGCTCGGCAAGCTGGGCCTGGGCGAATCCTCCGAGGAGGACAACTACACGACCGTCATGCTGGTCGGTTTCAACTCCGCGAAGGAACCCCCGGGCAACGGTGAGGACGCCCTCGACGTGATTCACCGCGCGTTCGACCCGTGCGACGAGAGCCCCGGCTTCGACATGGACGACTTCTACGACTATGCTTCCGTCGCCCCGCAGCTGCAGAACAGCGACGACTCCGAATCCACGGTTCTGGTGTGGCCCAAGATGTTCTACAACATGGTCACCATCCCGGAGCGCCGCCTGCGCCTGCTCGTGGTGACCGGCCCCGCCCCCAGCCTGTGCCTGCGGCGGTTCATGACCCGCTTCTTCAAGTACGTGAAGAAGCTCCACGTGGACCACGCAATCTTCGTTGAAACCTTTGAGGATCAGGTGGCGCACACCCGCCCGTACCCGTACACGTTGACCACTCACGACGAGAAGCTGGCGGCTATCCCCGGTATTCTGCACGAGTATTTCACCGGTTCTACCTCGGTGACGATGGCAATGTCTGCGCTCGCCGCTGAGCACGGCCTGTCCTCCTCGGTCATGCTGCGTATGAGCATCCCGGGGTATCTGAGCTTTGACCAGCAGAACCCGCGCGCGGTCGTGAGCCTGATCGAGGCGCTGGAAGTCATCCTCGGCATCAAGGTCGACTCTGAGGAGTACGACCGCCTGCGCACCCACGCTGATGAGTGGGAGGCGGAACTCGCCGAAGAAATGGCGAAGGACTACGAGAAGGTCGAGCTGGTGCGTGAGATTGAGCAGAAGATGGATTCGACTCTGCGCACTGTCTCCGGTGAGGTGATTGCCGAGGATATTGAAGGCTACCTGGATTCCCTCAGCGGCGCCTCCGAGGGCGTAAACCCTGCCGATGATGGTGCGGATTCCGCGGAGGATTCTTCGGAGCGCTAGGTCCGTTCGCACATATGGCGCGGGTATGGGAAAATGATAGGTAACTATGCCCATACCCGCAGCCAGCATCTCGAAAGGATGATGTGATTGGCACCCATGTCGAAGAACCCGCCCGTTCCGGCGGCGACCGACCCCGCGATTATTCGCAATTTCTGCATTATCGCCCACATTGACCACGGTAAGTCCACCCTCGCAGACCGTATGCTGCAGGCCACCGGCGTGGTTGCCCCGCGCGATATGAAGGCGCAGTACCTGGACCGCATGGACATTGAACGTGAACGCGGCATCACCATTAAGTCTCAGGCCGTGCGCATGCCCTGGGATGTTGACGGCACCTCCTACGCGCTGAACATGATTGACACCCCCGGCCACGTGGACTTCACCTATGAGGTGTCCCGCTCCCTGGCCGCGTGTGAGGGTGCGCTTCTGCTCGTGGACGCCGCCCAGGGTATTGAGGCTCAGACCCTGGCGAACCTGTACCTGGCGATGGAGAACGACCTGACCATCATCCCGGTGCTGAACAAGATTGACCTTCCCGCGGCTCAGCCTGATAAGTACGCTGAAGAGCTGGCGAACCTGATTGGTTGCGAGCCGGACGAGGTTCTGCGCGTATCGGGTAAGACCGGTGAGGGTGTTGAGGCTCTACTGGACCGTATTGTGGAGGCGATTCCCGCCCCCCAGGGTGACGCATCCGCCCCGGCGCGTGCCATGATTTTTGACTCGGTGTACGACTCGTACCGCGGCGTGGTCACCTATGTGCGTGTTGTGGACGGTAGCCTGCAGCCGCGTCAGAAGATTAAGATGATGTCCACCGGCGCTGAGCATGACCTGCTCGAAATCGGCGTGATTTCCCCTGAGCCTGTCCCGTCGAAGGGCCTGGGCGTGGGCGAAGTGGGTTACCTCATTACCGGCGTGAAGGACGTCCGTCAGTCCCGTGTGGGTGATACCGTCACCTCCGCCGCGAAGCCTGCGCAGGAGTCCCTGGGTGGTTACGAGGACCCCAAGCCGATGGTGTTCTCTGGCCTGTTCCCGATTGACGGTTCGGACTACCCGGCGCTGCGTGACGCGCTGGATAAACTGAAGCTTAACGATGCCGCGCTGATTTACGAGCCGGAGACTTCTGCCGCTCTGGGCTTCGGTTTCCGCTGTGGCTTCCTGGGTCTGCTGCACCTGGAGATTGTGCGTGAGCGCCTGGAACGCGAGTTCAACCTGGACCTGATTTCGACCGCGCCGAACGTTATTTACGACGTGGTGGATGAGGCCGGTAACGCTAAGCGTGTGACCAACCCGAGCGAATTCCCCGAGGGTAAGGTCGCGACGATTCGCGAGCCCATGGTGGCGTGTACGATTATTGCCCCGAGCGAGTACATTGGCGCGATTATGGAGCTGTGCCAGGCTCGCCGCGGCCAGATTGGCGGCATGGATTACCTGTCCGAGGATCGTGTGGAGATGCGTTACCGCCTGCCCCTGGCGGAGATCGTGTTCGACTTCTTCGATCAGTTGAAGTCCCGTACCCGCGGTTACGCGTCACTGGACTGGAAGTTCGACGGTGAGGAAGAGGCTGACCTGGTGAAGGTCGACATCCTGCTGCAGGGTGAGAAGGTGGATGCGTTCAGCGCCATTACTCACCGCGATAAGGCGTACTCGTACGGCCTGATGATGACTTCTAAGCTGCGTGAGCTGATTCCTCGTCAGCAGTTTGAGGTGCCGATTCAGGCGGCTATCGGTTCGCGTATTATTGCCCGCGAGAATATTCGTGCGATGCGTAAGGACGTTCTTTCGAAGTGTTACGGTGGCGATATTTCGCGTAAGCGTAAGCTGCTGGAGAAGCAGAAGGAAGGCAAGAAGCGCATGAAGATGGTTGGTCGTGTGGAGGTTCCTCAGGAAGCCTTCATTGCGGCACTGTCTTCGAGCGAGGAGAAGGAAAAGAAGAAGTAGCCTTTCGCTGCTGTAGCTTTTCCGGCTGTGTGCTGACCTGTTGATTGTGGAGAACCCGGCTGGTGCCTCGTGTACCGCCGGGTTCTCTGCACGCTGTCTGTTGATGCCACCCGCCATATTATTGATTCACGACCCGTACACCCACTTCCAGGAGGCAGAATGCCCGCCCAGCCCACCGGCGACCCCGCACCCCGCGACGGGCGCATCCCCGCCACCAGCGCGGCAGGATGCGAAACCCGCGACTTCAGCCTCTACGTACACATCCCCTTCTGCTCCGTACGCTGCGGCTACTGCGACTTCAACACCTACGCCACCGAAGACTTCGGCGACGGCATCGGCCTCGGCACCTATGCCGACGACGCCATCGCAGAAATCCTCTTCGCCGCCCGCACCCTCGAGGCATCCGGCGTCGCAAAACGCCCCATGCACACCGTCTTCTTCGGCGGCGGCACCCCCACCAAACTGCCCGCCCGCGACCTCGTACGCATCCTGCAGGCAGCCATCGACGTATTCGGCCTCGTCGAGGGCGCAGAAGTCACCACCGAAGCGAACCCCGACTCCGTCACCCGCGAAGACCTGCAGACCCTCAAGGATGGCGGCTTCACCCGCGTTTCCTTCGGTATGCAGTCCGTCGTGCCCGAGGTGCTGCAGGTGCTCGACCGCACCCACACCCCCTCGAACGTGCCGAAGGTCGTTGCTTGGGCTAAGGAGGTCGGCCTGCAGGTTTCCGTGGACCTGATTTACGGTTCGCCGGGGGAGACCCTGCAGCAGTGGGAGCAGAGCGTGCGCGCCGCGATTTCCTACGAGCCGGACCACATTTCTGCGTACTCGCTCATTGTGGAGGACGGCACGAAGCTTGCCGCGCAGATTCGCCGCGGCGAGTACACCATGCCCGACGAGGACCTCATGGCAGACATGTACCTGCTCGCCGAGGAGCTGCTCACCGAAGCCGGCTACCAGTGGTACGAGGTGTCCAACTACTCGCGCAGCGAGGACACCCGTAGTGACCACAACCTCGCCTACTGGCGCAACCAGGACTGGTGGGGCATCGGCCCCGGTGCGCATTCGCACGTGAACGGCACCCGCTGGTGGAACGTGAAGCACCCGGTGCCATACGCGCAGAAGGTGCGTGCGGGGGAGTCCCCGGCGGCGGCACGTGAGGTGCTGGACACCGCCACCCGTGCTTTTGAGACGATTATGCTCATGATCCGTGTGCGTGAGGGTTTGGCGATGCGCGAGCTACTCGCCGTACACGACGAGACGCAGCTGGGTGCCTCCCTACGCTGGCTGGTTTCTCAAGCTCTGATTGAACCTGATGCTTTGAATTCTCAAGCTGAACCTGACCCTGAATCCCACGTGCGACTAACCCTCAAGGGTTGCCTGCTGGGCGATGCGGTCACCCGTGAGCTGCTCCCGGAGGTCTCGGAAGAGCACGAGGAGCACTAAGAAGCATTGGTCTGACAAGGGGCTTTTCAATCTGAGTGGCATGCTGGCGCAGGTCTGTCGCAGCTCCACTTGGGCGCCGTCCCTGCCGCCGCCTGCACGCGGCGTACACCCCGGGATTGCCGTAATATTTCGGTGATTTCGGGGTGTTTTCGTGGGTTCAGAAAAACTTTTAAAAAAATTTTTCGGGGCTGTTTGGGGGAGCTTCAGGGGAGCGCCAGACCTTACACCGGCGTGCTAATTGTTCGCATTTGTGCTGGACTAGCTGAAAGAATTTTCCACTCTTTCGTACTACTTTTAGAGTTCGTATTTTTCGAATACTTTCCTGAGAAAAAATTTTCCAAAACACCCAATTTCAAGTTGTGGTTGAAGGTTACGCTGTGCCATAATAGGTCATGGCAGGACGGTATATGTCTAACAGCGTGTTCTCGTCTTTGCTGAAGTTGAGTGAATACGGTTGTGGGCTCCTGGTAACAGGGGCCCACGATCGTTTAACAACGATTATCTACAGCACCATTCGGTAGAGTTTGCGGCAATTCACGCGCACTGGGCAAAGAAGCCCCACTTAAACGTAGAACGCCCCGCACACAACGTGCGGGGCGTTCATCGTAAAAGCTATCAGCGCGATTCTTAGGAATCAGCGTTATCGGTGGAGTAGAAGCGGTCCAGCAGACGCGGGTTAATGCGGTAGCTGTACGGCTCGCCGCGGTTCACCTCAATGCCGGCGCGCAGCGACGCAACAGCCATGAACAGCCACACGAGCGCGCCCAGAACCATGGCAATGTTGCCCATGCCGGGCAGGAACGACACAACCCACAGCGCCACCAGAGCAATGGAGGGCAGGAGGGTGAAGTTCATTGCCTCGCGAGCTTCCTGCTCTGCGAAGGGCGCGTTATTGCGGCTGACGTAGAAAACCGCTGCGGAGGGGATGATGCCGAGAATACCGCCGAAATGCGCGAGAGTCGCACGGTTGCGGTCCTGAATCACGCTAATCTTACGGGTTTTCTGAGGCCCGGTTGCCGGGCGAACATCGTTAGTCACGAAAATCCTGGTTCGATAGAAGTTTCTTGTGGTGATCACCTAAGCCGGTGGAAATACCCTCCGAAGAGGCAAATCGTTTGAGCGGTGGTGACCTAAGAGTGTAGTGAGGGTGCAACATAAACCCACAGGGGCAATGCCACACGCTCAACTATTGTACCGCTTTAGGGAACAAAACCCACAGGATAATGCCCTCGCGGGAAAGGTTCTGAGCAAACTCACACCTGCGCCCGCAGACGGGGGCGCAATAGCGGATTTCGGGCGCGGTTAGACGCCCGGCTCGGTGAGAAAATCGATGAGCGATTCGACCGGACCGAGCAGCGTCGGATCCAGGTCAGCGTAGGAGTCAACGCGGGAGAGAATATGCTTCCACGCCTGCGCCACATCCGCTTGCGTTTCGTGCGGCTGACCCAGGCGACGCAGCGTGCCCTTCTTGAAGTCCTCGCCGCGCGGCACCTGCGGCCACGCCTTCAAACCCAGCACCGAGGGCTTGACCGCCTGCCAAATATCAATAAACGGGTGGCCCACGATCTTCACGTGCCCGGCGGCACCCGGCACGGCAAGCGCCTCCGCGACGATGCGCTGCTCTTTCGTGCCCTCAATCAGATGGTCGACCAGAATACCCAGGCGGCGGCCCGGGCCCGGCGCGAACTCACGAATGGCACCGGCAAGGTCATCTACGCCGTGCAGCGGTTCCACGACAATGCCCTCAACGCGCAGATCGTGGCCCCAGACCTTCTCCACGAGCTCGGCGTCGTGCAGACCCTCAACCCAGATGCGGGAGGCGCGCGCCACCCGAGCCGGGGCGTTCTTCACCGCAATAGAACCAGAACGAGAAATCGTGCGCTTGGGCTCCTTCGCCGCCACCGGGGCAACAATCTCGACGGGCTCACCCTCAATCAGGTAGCCCGGACCCAGCGGAAAATTCTTCACGCGGCCCTTCGCGTCCTCCAGGCCGAAGAAGAGTGCACCGCCGATGCGTTCAGCCTTCACGACCTCGCCCACCCAGCCGTTAATATCCTCAATCAGCAGGCCGCGCTGCAGCGGAACCTTACGCGGAGGCGGCGCCTGGCGGCTCATGCGGGCGGCGTTTAGATCCTGGGCACCCCAGCCGTAGGGGGAGTGGTGGGTACTCAACGTATTCTCCTTCGGGGCAATCTTCGCAGGCGGTAGGGGCACAGATACGGTAGGTCTACGGAGCCGATTTCAGGGGCGCGCGCCGCAGATTAAGCGGATAGCGGGAGCGAGCCCCTTTCAGCCTAGCCATTGTATCGGGTCGGGGGTAGTATCCCCTAGAATTGATACGACCATTGTTGGCGGTGCACTCATCGAGCACCGCCATCGTCTCGAGAGGAAGGAAACGCATGAGCCACTACGATACTCTCGGCGTATCGAAAGACGCCAGCCCCGAAGAGATCAAGAAGGCGTACCGAAAGAAGGCACGCCAGCTGCACCCCGACGTGAACCCCTCCGAGGACGCAGCCGAAGAATTCAAGCGCGTCACTCTCGCCTACGAGGTGCTCTCCGACCCTGAAAAGCGCCGCAACTACGACACCACCGGCGACGAACAGGGTCGCGCAGGCTACCCCGGAGGCGGTGGCTACCCGGGCGGCGGATTCAGCGGCTTCGGCGGTTTTGAGGACCTGCTGAACATGTTCACCGGCGGCGCGGCAGGTGCCCGCGGTCCCGCATCCCGCACCCGCCAGGGCCAGGACGACCTGATTACCGTCTCCATCACCCTGGAAGAAGCCGTTTTCGGTGTTGAGAAGACCATTGAGCGTCGCTCCGCCGTGACCTGTAAGTCCTGTAACGGTGAAGGCACCGCAGAAGGCACCCAGCCCGAAACCTGCACCACCTGCTCCGGCCACGGCTTCATGCAGCGCCGCGTGCAGTCCATCCTCGGTACCGTCATGCAGCAGGTTGAATGCCCCGACTGCCACGGCTACGGCACCGTCATCAAGACCCCCTGCGCCGAATGCCACGGTCAGGGCCGCGTGCGCGAAGACGTTCCGCTGACCTTTAACGTCCCCGCCGGCGTGCACGACCAGGCGCGTATCCGCCTGCGCGGCAAGGGCGAGGCAGGCCTGTACGGTGGCCCCAACGGCGACCTGTACATTGACCTGAACGTCAAGCGCGACAAGTACTTCAGCCGCGAGGGCGACAACCTGGTCACCACCGTCAACATCCCCATGGCTGCGGCGGCACTGGGCACCACCATTCCGCTGAAGACATTCGACGGCGACCAGGAAGTCAACATTCCCGCCGGCACTCAGAGCGGTGACGTGATCACCCTCAACGGCCTGGGCGCAACCGTGCTCGGCACCGAACGACGCGGCGACCTGCTCGTACGCGTTCAGGTGGTCACCCCCACCGACATGACCGAAGAACAGCGTGAACTGCTGCGCCAGTTCGCGGCACTGCGCAACGAGCCGCTGAACGAAGGCGCGCAGGTTAAGCAGCGCGGCGGTCTCTTCTCCCGCCTGAAGGACCAGTTCAAGTAGGATCCCTACACCAAGCTCAGGATGCGGCGGGTGCGGTACTCAACCCGCACCCGCCGCTTTCCTGTCAGTACCACGCACCCACACACTACCCGAGCTTTCAAACCGCACCCTCAAGGAGAACCATGAGCGCCCCCATCTTCTACATCAGCACGGAAGAATACGACGCACTCACCCCCGGCGCCGTCCACGCGCTCGGCGGCTCCGAAGGCAAGCACGCCCTCGTCAAGCGCCTTGAGCTCGGCGAACGCATCGACCTGGGTGACGGCACCGGCCGCCGCGCACTCGGTACGGTCGCCTCCATCAACACGGACGGCGTGAGCGTGCAGGTGCAGGAACTGAGCGAGGAACGTAGCGTGCCCTCCATCTACCTGGTGCAGGCGCTCGCAAAGGACGGCCGCGACCTGCTCGCCATCGAGACGGCGACCGAGCTGGGCGTGTACGGCGTGCTGCCGTGGAGTGCGGACCGTTCGATTGTGCGGTGGAAGGGGGAGCGCGCCTCCAAGGCACACACCAAGTGGCAGAACACGGTGACCGCCGCGGCGAAGCAGTCGCGCCGCGCGCTTATTCCCGAGGTGTACGACCTGTACAGCACTACCGACCTGGTGGAACTCATCGAAGAAGTTGCCGGTGATGAGCAGTCCGCCGCCGTGTTCATCCTGCATGAGCAAGCGACCGAACGCCTCAGCGCCCTGGCACGCAAGCTCGTCGAGGCAGAGAACCTGCCCGAAGAAATCTACCTGCTCGTCGGACCCGAAGGCGGCATTAGCGACCGCGAAGTGCAGCTCTTCACCGACGCCGGCGCGCAGCTGGCACTGCTCGGTGACGAGGTGCTACGTTCCTCCACCGCCGGATCTGCCGCCATGTGCACCCTGAACGTGGTGCTGGGCCGCTGGTAGAGCGCTGCCGCTAAACCCGGCCGGTAAAACCCAACTGCTGGAACCCGGCCGGGGCGTGACGCATCACACCCATCTATACTTGTAAATACATCACTAGCCAAGGAGCCCATATGACTACCTCCCGACCTCTGTCGACCGCGCGCACCGTATCTTTCAAGAGCGCCGCAGAGATGATTGCCGTGCTCGGCCCGCAGGACGCGCACCTGAGCATCATCGAGGATTACTTCGAGCAGATTAGCCTGCGTCCCAAGGACCTGGACGTGCTCATCACCGGCCCCTCCGAGGCCGTCAACACCGCCGCTAAGCTGCTGAACGAGCTGCGCGTGCTCTCCAGCCACGACACGCAGATTACTGTGCAGGTCATTCACCGCCTCATGGGCATGCTCGGTGACGAACTGAGCAACCCGGCGCACTCGCTGTCCACCAGCATTCTGTCTACCCGCGGCACCACGATTCGCCCCAAGACCATTAACCAGAAGAAGTACGTGGACGCTATCGACGCGAACACCGTGATCTTCGGTATCGGCCCGGCGGGTACCGGTAAGACCTACCTCGCCATGGCGAAGGCTGTGCAGGCACTGCAGAGCCACGAGGTGAACCGCATTATCCTCACCCGCCCCGCCGTGGAAGCTGGCGAGCGTCTGGGCTTCCTGCCCGGCACCCTCAACGAGAAGATCGACCCGTACCTGCGCCCGCTCTACGACGCACTGCACGACATGCTCGAGCCCGAAACCATCCCCAAGCTCATGGAGGCGGGCACCATTGAGGTCGCACCGCTGGCGTACATGCGCGGCCGTACCCTCAACGACGCGTTCATCATCCTCGACGAGGCACAGAACACCACCGCCGAGCAGATGAAGATGTTCCTGACCCGCCTGGGCTTCGGCTCGAAGATGGTCATCACCGGTGACATTACGCAGGTTGACCTGCCCGGTGGTGCCGCATCCGGTCTGAAGCAGGTGCGCAACATTCTGCAGGGTGTGGAGGATATTCATTTCAGCATCCTGGAATCCTCTGACGTGGTGCGCCATACCCTGGTGTCGAACATTGTGTCCGCCTACGATCAGTGGGGCGAGGACCAGAAGGCAATGGAACGCAAGCGCAACCGCAAGGTCAAGCGCGCCACCATCGAGGCGGCAGCCGAGAAGCTCCTGGACCGCGCCGGCATTAACGGCGGCTCCGAAAAGAACGCTGAAAAGAACGCCGCGCAGAACCAGGCAAACTCCGACAACGCACAGACCACCCCGGAAGGACGCTAAACGGTGGCAGAGATCGAATTCGACTGTGAAGAACCCGCAACCGGTGCCGATCCGGCAACCGATGCCTTCGTCCGTGAATCTTTCGAAGCGGTAGATACCGAGGTGCTGACCCGCCTCGTCGAGCACGCCTTCAAGCGCATGCACCTTGCCGATGACACCTACCTGTCCATCGCGATTGTGAACGAAGACGAGATGGAACGCGTGCACATCGAGTGGATGGACTTGCCCGGCGCCACTGACGTGATGAGCTTCCCCATGGACGAGCTGGAACCGGGAACCCCCGAAAACCCCTCCAGCGGCATGCTCGGCGACATCATCCTCTGCCCGCCCGTTGCCGCACGTCAGGGCGCAGACGCGGGCCACAGCACCCTCGATGAGCTGTGCCTACTCACCACCCACGGCATTCTGCACTGCCTCGGCTACGATCACGGCACCGCCGAAGAGGAAGCCGAAATGTTCGGCATTCAGCGTTCCATCCTCGAAGAGTTCCTGGGCCGACCCGCACCGGTCGAAACCCGACACTAGGGGAGCGGCGTGGATATTCTACTTACAGCCCTCCTCGCCGTTCTTGCGCTCTGTCTGACCGTGGTCGCGGCAATCGCCGAAACCGCGTTCACCTACCTGCCACACAACGAGGCGGAAGAAGCCGTGGAGGCACACCCGGACACCCTCGGCGCACGCGTCCTGCAGCGCACCCTCGACGGTGACTCCGAGGCGTACACGCACCCGCTGCGCCTGACCCGCCTCATTGCGGCAGCCGCCGCGGTGCTCGCCACCATGACCTGCCTGCTGAACCTGGTCGAGGTGCACGCGCTCGCCGCCGTGCTGACCCTCGTAATCGTTGCGCTGGTGGGTTACCCGATTCTGCACGTGCTGGCACGCGCTCTGGGACGTAACCGCCCGGTCGCGTCGATTCGTGTGCTGGCTCGCCCGGTGCACTACCTGTCGGTTCTGCTGAGCCCGGCGACCGGTCTGCTCGATAAGTTCAGTGTGCGCCTGGCGCCGGAGCGTTCGGCTGAAGCCCCGGTCGGTGTGTTCGATGAGGAGGAACTGCGCGAGTTCCTGGACCGCGCCTCCGACGCTGAGACCATTGAGGATGACGAGGCGCAGATGGTGCAGTCCGTCTTTGAGATGGACGATACCCGCATCCGTTCGCTCATGGTTCCGCGTACCGACATGCTGACCGCCAGCCGCGACACCACTCTGCGTGAGGCGCTGAGCCTGTTCCTGCGTTCGGGTTATTCGCGTATGCCGGTGATTGGTGATTCGAGCGATGAGATTCTGGGCGTGCTCTACCTGAAGGACGCGATGCGCGCCTTCATCCTGCACGGTGAGGCCCCCGCGGGTACCGCCCTGCCGACCGTGGTTGAGCTGATGCGTCCGGCTCGTTTTGAGCCTGAGTCGAAGCGCGCCATGGACCTGCTTCGTGAGATGCAACGCGAGTCCACGCACGTGGCAATCGTGGTTGATGAGTACGGCGGAACCGCCGGTCTGATTACTCTTGAGGACCTCATTGAGGAGCTGGTCGGCGACATCTCTGACGAGTACGACCACGAGCGCCCCGAGTACACGCTGAACGATGACGGCACGTTCCGTCTGTCGGCTCGTCTGGGCATTGATGAGCTGGGTGAGATTTTCGGTCGTGAACTCGAGGATGAAGATGTTGATACGGTGGGCGGTCTGCTCGCTAAGCATCTGGGTATGGTGCCGATTGTTGGTTCTGAGATTGAGATTGACGGCATTCATATTCGTGCGATTGGTTCGTCGGGCCGCCGCCACCAGGTGGATATGCTGCAGGCGTGGTACGAGCCGCCTTGTGATGAGCAGGAGGGCACTGAGGGTTCCCCGGAGGATGAAACCGCCGATGCTCTCGCCCTGGACACTGAGCCGCCGGCGGTGGCGGACCCGCACCCGCATCCGGGTCTTCCGGGAGATACCGCAGAGGCTGAACCTGCCACCGATAAGCACGGCAACCGCTAAATATCGAACATAGACGCCGCATCATCCCATACACACTTTGAGCCAGCCGCCCCGCCCCGAAGGCGCACGGTAGATGAGTCTGGCACCCCACACACCCCGCACGGGGTTTGATAAGGAGAAACACAATGGACCAGGAGTACACCCCGCTCGATTTGAGCACTCTGGACTTGAGCACCCCGTTGCCGACTTACCCGAAGGATTTCCGTTCGGGTTTTGCGTCGCTGGTGGGCCGCCCGAATGCGGGTAAGTCCACTCTGACGAACGCTATGGTTGGCCAGAAGGTGGCTATCACCTCGAACCGTCCGCAGACGACCCGCCACACGATCCGCGGTATTGTGCACAAGGACGAGTACCAGCTGATTCTGGTGGACACCCCCGGTATTCACCGCCCCCGCACTCTGCTGGGTGAGCGTCTGAACGACCTGGTGGCAAGCACCCTTTCGCAGGTGGATGTGCTGGGCTTCTGCATTCCGGCGAATGAGAAGATTGGCCCGGGTGACCGCTACATTGCGTCGCAGCTGGTGGCGTCGAGCAATAAGCCGGTCGTCGCGATTGTGACGAAGGCTGACACCGTGAGCTCTGAGGAGTTGCGTGAGCAGCTGCTGGCTGTTGAGGCACTCGGCGAGGAGGTCATGAGCGCTGAGCGCGCGGCTCGTGCTAAGCGTGCCGCGCATCGTGCGAAGCAGAAGGGTAAGGGCCCCAAGGGTAAGGGCGGCAAGAATGATACTGTGCCTTTCGCGAAGGGTTCGGGCCCTGCGGCTAAGCGCCGTGCGGGTGAGGTTTCTGAGCCGATGCCGGTTGACGGTAAGGGCGGCTGGGCTGCGATTATCCCGGTGTCTGCTGTGAAGCATTTCCAGGTGGATGCGGTCGCTGACCTGCTGGCGCAGTACACTCCGCTGTCGCCGCCGCTGTACCCGGAGGGTGAGCTGACCGATGAGCCGGAGGCAACCCTCATTGCGGAGCTGGTGCGTGAGGCTGCTCTGGAGGGTGCGCGTGAGGAGCTGCCCCACTCGATTGCTGTGACGGTTGAGGAGATGGAGTTCCGTGAGGGCCGCCCGGCGGATAATCCGCTGCTGGATGTGCACGTGAACCTGTTTGTGGAGCGTGAGTCGCAGAAGTACATCATTATCGGTAAGGGTGGCTCGAATCTGCGCAAGATTGGTACGAAGGCTCGTGAGCAGATTGAGGCGATGCTGGGTACCCGCATTTACCTGAATATTCATGTGAAGGTTGCGAAGGAATGGCAGTCTGACGCGCGTGCGTTGAACCGCCTGGGATTCTAGTAGCTTTCCTGAGCGCATCGCCCTGAGAGGCAACCCTGAGCGGTTGCCCTTGGGGGCGGTCGCGCATCCCTAGTTTTCACCCGGTGGCTTGCACTAATGTGTGCTTGCCTCCGGGTGAAACTTTTCACTCTCATTCGGCGCTCATAGGGAAGAGTGTTACTCTGAGAAAGCACTTGCTCACCGGCAGAAAGAGAAAAGGTATGCCCCAGGCACCTCGTTTACGAAGCACTGGTCGTCATATGCGCACGACGGTGCTGACTTCAAACCGCAATAAGTGGATTGCTCTGCTTACCGCGTGCATGCTCGTCATTGTTGTTGGCTTTGGTGGCGTGTTGGCTCTGCGTATGCGCAATAATTTGCATACTCAGGAGCTGAACATCAGCAATTACAAGGATGGCCTGGAGAACGGCGCCTTGGACATTCTCGTGATTGGTTCCGATACCCGTAAGGGTAATAACGGCGCGTACGGTAATGAGGATGACCGCAATTCTGAGGCTCGCGCGGACGTGATGATGCTTCTGCAGATCAGCAAGGACCGCAAGAACGTGAGCGTTCTGTCGTTCCCGCGTGACTTGATGGTTGATGTGCCGCAGTGTACTGACCCTGAGAGCGGCACCGTGTACCCGGCTGAGGAGAACGTTCAGATTAACGAGTCTCTGTCTCGCGGCGGTGCCGGTTGTACTGTGGCGACCATTAGCAAGCTGACCGGCGTGAATATTGACCACTTTATGCTGGTGGACTTTAACGCTGTGAAGGAGCTGTCGAAGGTTGTTGGCGGCGTTCAGGTTTGTGTGGACGCTCCGATTGATGACGAATACAGCGGTCTGAAGCTTCCTGCGGGTACTTCCACTGTTGAGGGTGAGCAGGCTCTTGCATTCTTGCGTAGCCGCCACGGCTTCTCGGATGGCTCCGATATTGGTCGTATTCAGGCTCAGCAGGGCTTCTTGTCTTCGCTGCTGCGTAAGGTGAAGAGCGAGGGTACTCTATCGAATCCGGGCCGTCTGATTAATATTGCTGAGGCGATTACTCAGAACGTGACCGTGGATAAGAACCTGGGTAATATCAGCACTCTGGTGGGTGTTGGTGCGACTCTCGGTGGCGTGGACCTGTCGAATGTTGTGTTTGCGACGGTGCCGACTGAGCCGTGGAGCCAGGATGAGAACCGCCTGCAGGTTTCTGCGGATGCTGCGAATGTGTTCCAGCGTCTGCGTGACGATAAGTCGCTGAAGGAGGAGAAGGCTCCGGCTACTTCTGCCGCTCCGGTTCAGCTGGATCATACGGTTCCGGTGAACGTGTACAACGCGACCGGCCTGGATGGTCGCTCGGCTACGATCGCTTCGGTGATTGAGGGCCTGGGCTACACGAATGTTACTCCGGGTACTTCCGCTAACCCGACGAACTTCACCACTGTGTTCTACTCGTCCGGTTACGAGGCTGAGGCGAAGGAGATCGCCGCGAAGCTGAACGTGACCCGCGTGGTGGCGACCGAAGAGGTTCAGGGCGTGTCGGTAACGATCGGTACTGACTTCCCGTCCGGTGAGGCGATGGAGAAGCAGGAGGCTGCGATTGCGGGTAACGCGACCGGTCAGACTGCTGATCAGAATAAGTGCCAGACTGCTTTCGCCTACTAGGTTGTAGCTAGTAGGGCATAGCGCAGATGCGTGAATAGCGAATGAAGGGGCGTAGCGCCAGGAATGGTGGCTACGCCCCTTCGTCGTTAATTCTCGCCGGTAATTCTTTCCAGATGATGGACGGCGCGCCGTGTGCTGTGCCACCGCCTCCAGCCGCTGTGATAGCGTGGAGGTATGACTATTCACGGTGAGAGCATGCGCGGGTTTACCCGCCAGGCAGCGAACCTGCTGCTTATTCGCCGGAACGGGGCACGCTAGAATCTGCCGCAACCGTTCCGGCTTTTTGACGCGGCATCTCACCTTCGCATCCTTTACGATGCACCGCCTTGAACACGGCAGCCGGGGGACCGATATCCCGGCAGGTACGAGCCCCGAAACTGGGGTAGAGCGAGACGGACCAACCCACAGGAATTCATGATGAAAAACCACCAGAAGCCCAGCCCCATGCCGGTACACAAGTACCGCCCTTTCCACGAGCAGATTGTTGTTGACCTGCCGGACCGCACCTGGCCGGATAAGGTCATTGAGAAGGCTCCGCGCTGGTGCGCAGTGGATCTGCGTGACGGCAACCAGGCGCTGATTGACCCCATGGACACCGACCGTAAGCTTGCGATGTTCAAGCTGCTGGTGAAGATGGGTTACAAGGAAATTGAGGTTGGTTTCCCTTCGGCGTCCCAGACTGACTTTGATTTTGTGCGCACTCTCGTTGAGGACGGCCACATTCCTTCGGACGTGACCATTCAGGTTCTGGTGCAGGCGCGTGAGCACCTGATTGCCCGCACTTTTGAGGCGATTGAGGGCGCACCGCAGGCGATTGTGCACTTCTACAACTCGACCTCCGTGCTGCAGCGTCGCGTGGTGTTCAACCAGGATCAGGAGGGCGTGCTGGACATCGCCCTGCAGGGTGCGCGCCTGTGCCGCAAGTACGAAGAGCAGATGATTTCTGACACTAAGGTTATCTACGAGTACTCGCCCGAGTCTTTCACCGGCACCGAGCTTGAGTACGCGGCTCGCGTGGTGAACGCTGTGGCTGAGGAGCTGGAGGTCGGTCAGAACGGCCGCGAGCTGATTGTGAACCTGCCCGCTACCGTTGAGATGGCTACCCCGAACGTGTACGCCGACTCTGTCGAGTGGATGGACCGCCATCTGAACCACCGCGAGCACATTGTGCTGTCGCTGCACCCGCACAATGACCGCGGTACCGGCGTGGCTGCTGCTGAGCTGGGTTACCTGGCGGGCGCTGACCGTATTGAGGGTTGCCTCTTCGGTAATGGCGAGCGCACCGGTAACGTTGACCTGGTGACTTTGGGTCTGAACATGTACACCCAGGGTATTGATCCGCAGATTGATTTCTCTGATATTGACGGTATCCGTAAGACTGTTGAGTACTGCAACCAGTTGAAGGTGCACGAGCGTTCGCCGTACGGTGGCGACCTGGTGTTCACCGCGTTCTCTGGTTCTCACCAGGACGCTATTAAGAAGGGCTTTGAGGCTCTGGAGCGTACCGCTGCTGAGGCGGGTAAGACCGTGGACGAGGTGTACTGGGAGGTTCCGTACCTGCCGATTGATCCTCGCGACCTGGGTCGTACCTATGAGGCGATTATTCGTGTGAACTCGCAGTCCGGTAAGGGCGGTATGGCGTACCTGCTGAAGCAGGATCACGGTCTGGATCTGCCGCGTCGTGCGCAGGTTGAGTTCTCGAAGATTGTTCAGGCTCGTACTGACGCTGAGGGCGGCGAGATGACCAGCGAGAAGCTGTGGAACATCTTCGCGGATGAGTACCTGCCGGCTCCGGATCCGCAGAACCGTTGGGGTAAGTACCGTATTGAGTCGATTAACATTGATTCGGCTGATACCGGTGCGACCACTCTGCGTGTTGGTCTGAACATTGATGGCCACACCTACACTCGTTCCGCTTCGGGTACCGGTCCGGTGGATGCTCTGCAGAACATCCTGTCGGGCGAGGGTGTGGATATTCGCGTGATGGATTACTCGGAGCACACCATGTCGTCTTCGTCGACTGCTAACGCGGCGTGCTACGTTGAGGCTGCTGTTGGTTCTCGCGTGCTGTGGGGTATTGGTGTGGACAACTCGACGACTCGTGCGGCTTTGAAGGCGATGATTTCGGCTGTGAACCGTGCGCTGCGTGATGAGCGTCAGGCGTAAGCGATAACCGTTGATGCTTCGTGCAGGTTTGCGGGTGACCGGCTGGCTGGTGACCGTTAACCGTGCATGACGCGGGGGCGGGATGCATACTGGGAGTATGTATCCCGCCCTTACGCATTTAATGCGCGCAGGTGATGTGCGCATTGGCGGACTGCGGGACGGATTAGGCGAATAGTCTGCAGAGAAGGAACTCTCATGAAAAGCTACGCGATGGTGTTTAGCCCCGTTGATGCGGCGGGCACCGATTCTTCTGCTCGTGCATGGAATTATGAGTTGAGCGGTGGTGATGATACTGCTCTGCCTGCCGGTTCCCCCGAGGTGTGGGAGGCTGGCTGGGTGGGTTCTACCGGTCCCGGTATTGAGCAGGATCAGTGGCCGCGCAGTACGTTTACTGGTTTGCCGATGCAACACATTTTCACGGTGAAGCTGCCGGGGGAGTACCTGCCGGATGCACAGAAGTATCCGGGCGTGGTAGCTTTCTCTTTCTTTGCCGGTGATGGCCAGTTCGCTGAGGATGATGCGACTGAGGGTGTTGCTAATGCTGCAAGTGATGATCCGTTTGAGGTGCAGTATGCGCAGGCGCGGGTGCATCCGTATCAGTTGTTGTTGCGCGATATTTTGGATGCCGAGTTTGCGGTGCTGTACCTGAATGAGGAGGAGTTCTCTTCCCGTACGGAGCTGCCGCAGGATGTGCGCCGGCCCGGTGAGCATCGTGGTGAGGAGGAGAGCTTCAGCGCCTGGGCTTTGGCGGATCGTCAGCAGCCGCTGGATCGTAAGCCTGCTCTGCTGGGGTGGGTTCCGACGGATGACCCGAATGCCGGTAAGGTCCCCAGTGATGTGTTTGAGAATGTTGACCCGCAGACCGGTTATCTGAGTCCTTTCGATTGGGATGCGGAGGATTCGGCGTGGTTTGAGTGGGCGGAGCCGCTGATTGCGGTGAATACTCACCTGGGTGGCACTCATTTTTATGCGCAGGCTCTGCCGGAGGGCCTGTCGGCTCGTTATATTGAGTTCGATGAGTTTGATGTGCTGAATTTTGGGTGCGGTAGCGCTGTTTTTGATTTTGAGACCGGTGTTTTTGACTGGTCGTGTGGCTAGTACGCTTGTGCCGTTGACGCGCCTTTGACACGCAGCTGAGACGTGAATGCACCGCGGTGTACCGCCCAAAACGGAACCCTGAGCGTTTCACAGTGTGGACGGGCAGGTTTGCGGAAGTTCCACATCACCCTCGGCGAACCGCCCCGGGCGGGTGCGCCTCCTGTATCCTTGAATGCGTGGAATGGATTCAAGCAATTATTTTGGGCTTCGTTCAGGGCCTCACCGAATTTCTGCCGATTTCATCATCGGCGCATCTGAACATTGTTGGCCAGATCCTGCCGGAGAGGGCTGACCCGGGCGCCGCGTTTACCGCAATCACCCAGCTGGGTACTGAGACTGCGGTTCTGATTTTCTTCTGGCGCGATATTGTTCGCATCCTGAAGTCCTGGTTCGGATCCTTGACCGGTCGCGTACCGCGCAACGACCCGGATGCCCGCATGGGTTGGCTGATTATTTTCGGCTCCCTGCCCATCGGCGTTCTGGGCCTGCTGCTGGAAGACTACATTGACACCCAGTTCCGCAGCCTGTGGGTTGTGGCGACCATGCTGATTGTCTTCGCGGTGTTCCTGGGTCTTGCGGACCGTTTCGGCCGTGAGCAGCGTGAGCTGAAGGACCTGACTTTCCGTCACGGTATTCTGTACGGTTTCGCGCAGGCGCTGGCACTGATCCCGGGTGTTTCCCGTTCGGGCGGTACGATTACTGCGGGTCTGTTCATGGGTTACACCCGTGAGGCTGCGGCTCGTTACTCGTTCCTTCTGGCTCTGCCGGCAGTGTTCATGTCTGGTCTGTACAAGACTTTCAAGGTGTTCACTGGTGCTGAGGCGACCGGCTACTACGGTATTCCCTCGACTATCGTGGCTACTCTGGTTGCGTTTGTGGTGGGTTACCTGATGATTGGCTGGTTCTTGAAGTACGTGTCTTCGAAGTCCTACGGCATTTTCATCTGGTACCGCATTGCGCTCGGTATCCTGATTTTCGTTGGTCTGGGCACTGGCGTTCTGAACGCTACTTCTTCGGCGTTCTAAGGCTTTAGCCCTCAGCGTGATATGACATACCCGTCCGTGAGTTTCTCACGGGCGGGTATTCTTATTGGAGTAGATTTTTTGGCACCCGCATGCCTTGAGGTTGGGCGGCGGGTGTGGCGCGTCCACCGGGTGTGGGCGTTTTTACGGAAAGGAAACCCATGCGAGCTTGGGATGCTCCGGCCTCTGTGACTCTGCCCGGTCAGGCTGCGCTGCCGCGTATTTTTGATACTGCGGCTGGTGAGATTGTTCAGGTTCAGGAGGATAAGGCGGCGAGCCTGTACGTTTGCGGTATCACCCCGTACGACGCGACGCATATGGGTCACGCCTCCACCTATGTTGCTTTTGACCTGCTGCACCGCGCCTGGCTGGATGCGGGCGTGCCGGTCACCTATGTGCAGAACGTGACCGATGTGGACGACCCGCTGCTGGAGCGTGCGACCGCTACGAACGTTGATTGGCGTGAGCTGGCTGAGGATCAGACGGAGCTGTTCCGCACCGACATGAAGGCGCTGAACGTGATTCCGCCGGCGCACTATGTGGGTGTGGTGGAGTCCATTGAGTGGCTGTTCCCGCTGATTGAGGACCTGTACCGCCGCGGCCTGGCGTACCGCGTGCCCGGTTTCACCGATGAGCAGGGTGTGGTGCATCCTGACGGTGACGTGTACCTGGATTTGAAGGCTGTGCGTGAGCTGCCCGCGAACGCTGAGGGTTATTCGTGGGCGCCGGGCGAGGTCTGCCATCTGACCCGTGATGAGATGCTGGAGATTTTCGCTGAGCGCGGCGGCGACCCGAACCGTGCAGGTAAGCGTGACGCACTGGATCCGCTGCTGTGGCGTGTGAAGCGTGAGGGCGAGCCGAGCTGGGATGCCGGCGAGCTGGGCGCGGGCCGCCCCGGCTGGCACATCGAGTGCACCATGATTGCCCGCCGTTTCGTGGATGGTTCGCTGACCGTTCAGGCTGGCGGTAACGACCTGACTTTCCCGCACCACGACCTGGGTGCTGGCCATTCGTGGGCTGTGTCTGCACGCCCGCACGCTAAGCATTACGCGCACACCGGCATGGTCGGTTTAGACGGCCACAAGATGAGCAAGTCCCGCGGTAACCTGGTGCTGGTTTCGCGTCTGCGTGCGGCCGGTGAGGATGCGAACGCGGTGCGTCTGGCGATTATGGGTCAGCATTACCGTTCGGATTGGTTCTGGACTGATGAGCTGCTGGAGCACGCGAAGGCTCGCCTGGACACTTACCGTCACGCGGTGTCGGTGGCTGAGGGCCGTGAGGGTTCCGAGGGTGTCACCGATGAAGCGGCGGTTGAGCTGCTGGTTGCTGTGCGTGAGGCACTCGGCGAGGACCTGAACGCTCCGGCGGCGTTGGCGGCTGTGGATGCGTGGGCTGTGAAGGCGCTGGCGGACACCACCGTCGGTGGTGGCGCGCTGGTGCGTGACATCCTGGCGGCACGCCTGGGCGTGGTCCTCTAAATGGCTCCGTCGGTTATGGAGGAGCTGTACGCTCTTCGCCCGTATGACCGTGAGACGGTCGATGCGCTCGCCGCAGAGATGTTAGCTGAGGTACGCGCGTACGAGGCGCAGAAGGAAGCGTAGGGCTTCTGAGAGCAATATGAGCCCAACAAAGGGGTGGGTGACTCTGGAATAGTCCAGGGTCACCCACCCCTTTTGCGTTTAACCGGTTGTAGAATCCGATGACTGGTTATCACGCCCGCGGGGTAATGCGCCAGAGCCGATTTGCAGACTCCGCTAAAATAGAAAAAGACTTTTTCCGTCCACAGTTCGCCGCAACGGCGAACAGCACAGACTGACCCAAACCCGAGGAGAATCACCCCGTGAGCAGCGGCACCCACACCCCCACCGGCGCAATCAACCGCCGCGGCCCCTTCCGCCCCGGCGAGCGCGTCCAAATCACTGACGAACGCGGCCGCATCACCACCATCACCCTCGCAGAAGGCGGAGAATACCACTCCCACAAGGGCTTCCTCAAGCACGACGACCTCATCGGCGCACCCGAAGGCACCGTCATCGCCAACACTCACGGCATCCTCTACCAGGCGCTGCGCCCCCTCTACAAGGACTTCGTGCTCTCCATGCCGCGCGGCGCGGCCGTCGTCTACCCCAAGGACGCCGCCCAGATTATCGTCAAGGCAGACATCTTCCCCGGCGCACGCGTCGTTGAGGCCGGCGTAGGCTCCGGTGCACTGTCCATCGCACTGCTGCGTGCAGTCGGCGACTACGGATGCGTGCACTCCTTCGAACGTCGTGAAGAGTTCGCAGACGTCGCCCGCGGCAACATTGAAACCATGTTCGGCGGTCCCCACCCGGCGTGGAAGCTGAGCATCGGCGACCTGCAGGACACCCTGCCGCAGGTTGAAGAGCCCGGCAGCGTCGACCGCGTCGTACTCGACATGCTCGCACCCTGGGAGTGCCTGGACGCTGTTGCGGAGGCGCTCGCACCCGGCGGCGTGCTCATCTGCTACGTTGCGACCGTGACCCAGATGTCCCGCCTGGTTGAGGGCATGCGCCTGGACGGCCGCTTCACCGAACCCGAGTGCGACGAGACCATTGTTCGCGGCTGGCACGTGGAGGGCCTGGCGGTCCGCCCCGATCACCGCATGGTGGCGCACACCGCGTTCCTGGTGGTGGCTCGTCGCCTGGCTGACGGTGCGGTACGCCTGGCACCGAAGCGTCGCGCATCCAAGACTGACTTCTCTGAAGAGGATATGAACGCGTGGATTCCCATGAACGTGGGTGAGCGCGAGGTGACCGATAAGAAGATTCGCCGCGCAGCCCGCGATGCGAAGAACCTCGCCGCTCACGCCGCACGCGCGAACGAGATTGCGCTCGAACAAAACGGTACCGCGCAAAACGACGCAGCTGCTGCGGCGACTGAGTCCGCCGAATAATTTGAACCACCTTTGACCTGCGGGGGCACGGGCGTTGCCTGGAGCCCCCGCAGTGCACCCACCAGGCTACTCGCCTTGCCCGATGCCCAATACCCGGCACCGGGTAGCCGCCGACAAGGACGAACAGCTAAAGGAGCTACCGTGTCCACCCACGAATCTGCAGATCAGGCAGGAACCCCCCAGTACGGCACCGCCCACAGTGCAGCCAGCGCGGCACCGCACTACTCGGCTGCTTTCGGGTCGACCTCCCTGCCCGGCAGTCAGCCCGTCAGCGCGCAGGAGTATGACGCCGTGCTACGTCGACTCTCCGCGGCGGAGGCAACCCGCGACAATATGAGCCGACAGATTCGTGGTGCGGGGGAGAAGAACCGCAAGCTCGTTGAGGCAATCACCAGCATGCGCTACCAGGTGGAGCGTCTGCGCGCGTCCCTCTCGCAGAATGTTATGCCGCCGCTGAATTCGGCGATTGTGCTGGCGGTGCATGAGGGTCAGACCATGACCTACGAGCAGGTCGCGGACGATAAGACTCCCGCCGAGATTGACACCTACCTGGATGTTCAGGTGAGCGGCCGTATGATGCGTATTCCCGTGTCCCCGCTCATTGACCTGTCCACGCTGACCCCCGGCATGACCGTGTTGCTCAACGACAAGACGGAGGCGGTGCTCGCCCTGGACACCGAGCCCTTCGGCGACGTGGTGACCGTGCGCGAGGTGCTGGATGAGCAGCGCGTGCTGGTTGATACGTCCTCGGGTGCTCAGCAGGTGGCGCGTGTGGCTGGTTCCCTCGACATTGAGCAGCTACGCACCGGTGACGCGGTCACGCTCGACACGCGCACCCGCATGCTGACCTCGCAGGTGCCCGCCTCCCGTTCGCAGGAGCTGGTTCTGGAAGAGATTCCGGACGTCACCTACGAGCAGATTGGTGGCCTGGGCGCGCAGATTGAGCAGATCCGTGACGCGGTGGAGCTGCCGTACCTGCACCCCGAGATTTTTGAGCGCTACCACCTGGCGCCGCCCAAGGGTATTCTGCTGTACGGTCCTCCCGGTAACGGTAAGACTATGATTGCTAAGGCTGTGGCGAACTCCCTGGCGGCTCGTGCGGCTGCGCTGAACCCGGGTTCGGCTACTCGCGGCTACTTCTTGAACATTAAGGGCCCCGAGCTGCTGGATAAGTTCGTCGGTGAGACGGAGCGTCAGATTCGCGATATTTTTGTTGCCGCCCGTGAGAAGGCGGAGGCGGGTCACCCGGTCGTCGTGTTCTTTGACGAGATGGAGTCGCTGTTCCGTATGCGCGGTTCGGGTCGTTCCTCCGATATTGAGACGACCATCGTGCCGCAGCTGCTTGCCGAAATTGATGGCGTGGAGTCGCTGCAGAACGTCATCGTTATTGGTGCAACCAACCGTGAAGACCTCATTGACGCCGCGGTGATGCGCCCGGGCCGACTCGACCTGAAGATTCGCATTAACCGCCCGGACGCCGCCGGTGCGGCTGAGATTTTCGGCCTGTACCTGACCGAGGACCTGCCCCTGGACGCTGCGGAGGTGGCAGCCGCCGGTTCGACCCGCGCCGCCCTGACCGCGATGATTGCGGCGGCGGCAGGTCAGCTGTACGCGCGCACCCCCTCCACGGCGTACGCTGTGGCGACCGTGGATTCTTCCATGGTTGTTGGTTCTGGTGCGAGCGCAAACCTGTCCACTCACACGCTGTACCGCGGCGATTTCGCTTCGGGTGCGGTGATTCGCAATATTGTGGACCGCGCGAAGAAGGCCGCAATTAAGGAGCAGCTGCAGGCGTTGACCGCCGGTGCGGACGCCTCGAGTGTGGGTATTGGTACCCGCCACCTGCTGGAGGCGGTACGCGCCGAGTTTGAGGATCAGGTGGACTTGCCGCCGCTGCCCGATATTGAGGATGCGCTCACCGTTGCCGGTGTGCGTGGCCGCCTGGTGTCGGTGGAGCCGCCGCGCTAAACCGCGCGCCCGCATGAGCCGGGCGGCGAGCGCCCACTCAACCGTGCGCTCAGCCCACACCCCGCGCTTATCCCGCATCAACCCCAGCATTACCGCAGGTCCAAAGCCTTTGGATGGTATAGATTTTTCAGGAGAACCCCATGAACTCCACCCCCAGCTACGGCGTGCACCGCATTATGGGTGCAGAAACCGAGTACGGCGTCATCGCCCCCTCCGCGCCGGGCACCAACCCGACCGTGCTGTCCGCACTGGTGGTCAACACCTACGCCAAACTCGCCTTCCGCCGCGGCGCCGCCTTCCGCGAGCAGCTGCAGCGCCGCGCCCTGGCGGATGAGCTGACCGCCGAGCAGGCACGCCAGGCAGAGAACTACTCAACCGCCACCCCCGAGGGTCAGTGGCTGGGTGAATCCGAGTCGCCGCTACGTGACGCGTTCGGCCAGGTTCAGGACGCCTCCACCGCCCACTCGAGCCAGATGACGCACACCCGCACCGAACTGACCAGCGAAGATATCGCCCTGGAAATTATGCGTGAGGCGGGCGTGCAGGCACCGGGTGAGCCCGCCGAGCCGCGTAGCGCCCTGGATGCGCTCGCCGGTGTACACGGGCGCGATGGTTTCCCGGAGCGTCTGGATTGGGACCGCGTGACCATGAACGCGATTCTGCCCAATGGTGCGCGCCTGTATGTGGATCACGCGCATCCGGAGTATTCCTCGCCGGAGGTTCTGACCCCCGCCGATGCGGTGCTCTATGACGCTGCCGGTGACGCGCTGGCGTACGAGTCGCTGGTGGAGCTGGGCAACCACGCGCAGGATTTGCCGCAGGTGAAGCTGTACAAGAACAACACCGACTCGAAGGGTCAGTCCTACGGCGCCCACGAGAACTACCTAATCAGCCGTGATGTTCCGTTTGAGCAGGTTGCGGATGCGCTCCTGCCGTTCTTTGCGACCCGCGCAATTTTCACGGGCGCGGGCCGTGTGGGTATTGGTACGCACGGTGAGGTTCCGGGCTTCCAGATTAGTTCGCGTGCTGATTTCTTTGAGCGCACGATTGGCCTGGAGACCACGATTCGCCGCCCGATTGTGAACACGCGCGATGAGCCGCACGCGGACGAGTCGAAGTACCGCCGCCTGCACGTGATTCCGGCGGATGCGAACCTCTCACACTACTCGAACCTGTTGAAGTTCGGTACGGCGGCGCTGGTGATGAACCTGATTGAGTCGCACAGCGAGCAGCACCCGGTGCTACCGGGTGTGCGCCTGTCCGACCCGGTGGCGGCGATGCACGCGGTCAGCCACGACCTGTCGCTGTCGGTTCAGCTGCCGCTGGCGCCGTCTTCGGCGACCCTGCCGAACCCGGTGTCCACGAGCGGTTCGGCGAGCGCCCTGCAGATTCAGCGCGCCTACTACGAGGCGTCCCGCGCGCACGAGGAGTCGAACCCGGCGGGTGTGGATGCTGCGACCGCGCAGATTCTCGACCTGTGGGGCGAGGTCCTGGATGCCCTGGAAACCAACCCGCTTTCGCTGGCGGATCGTCTGGATTGGGTGGCGAAGTATGCGCTGGTGCGCGGTTATGTCGCTCAGGGCGTAGATTATGCGAATCCGAAGTTGAAGGCTCTGGATTTGCAGTACGCTGATATTGACCCGTCGAAGAGCCTGTATCACCGCCTGGTGGCGCGCGGCCGTATGCGTACGCTGTTCTCTGCGGAGCAGGTGGAGCGTGCGACGACCGAGCCGCCGCGTGAGACGCGCGCGTTTTTGCGTGGCACTTTGATGGCGCGTTGGCCCGAGGAGATTCTGGGCATTAACTGGGATACGGTCTCGTGCCGCGGCAGGTATTCGAAGGATTTGACTCGTTTTACGATGATGGAGCCGACCCGCTACGGTGCCGCTGAGGTGGAGCCGTTGCTGGACGAAGTAAACCATTCGGATGAGCTGCTGAACCGCTTGCGCTAGTAGCGCCTCACAGCCGCAAACCCACATAAACTCATATTCTTCCCCGGGGTGGATACCCCCATTCGGAAGAGCAAAAACCACATAACCCACAGGTAGGGTGCAGTAGCCAGTATCCGGTATTCGGGTCGCGACAATCGGCGCGCCGCCTCCAGCAACGCATCTAAGCACCCCGCCTGACCCCATCACTTGACGTTCAGACCGCCCCCTAACCGGTCTGAACAAAACCCTTGAAGGAGAGAACCATGAGCCGCGAACGCATCAGCGCACAGCAGACCGAAACCACCGCAGCCGAGCAGGAGCAGGAACTAAGCCTCGCCGCCTCCCACGTGGTTTCTGACGTGAGCGAGGTCGACGACCTGCTCGACGAAATCGACGGCCTGCTCGCTGAGAACGCTGAAGACTTCGTCACCGGCTTCGTCCAGAAGGGCGGCGAGTAACCGGCACGCTGCGCCGGGTCAGCATCATGGAACACCGTATTTTCGGCATTGAAAGCGAATTCGGGCTCAGCTACGTCCCGCACGGAATCGGTCGGCTGAGCATCGAAGAATCCGCCGCCGCCCTTTTCAAACCCGTCCTGGATCAGTGGCGTTCAACGAACGTCTTCCTGCCCAACGGCGGTAGGCTCTACCTTGACGTGGGTTCGCACCCCGAGTACGCCTCCGCCGAATGCGGCAGCATTGACGAGTTGCTCGCGCAGGAACGCGCCGGTGAGCTGCTTTTCGCTGACCTGGCGCGTACCGCCCGCAAGCGTCTGCTCGCAGGTTCGGAGGGCCGCCCCCTCGACGGTGAACTGTACCTGTTCAAGAACAACGTGGATTCGGCGGGCAACTCTTACGGCAGCCACGAGAACTACCTGATCAGCCGCAAACTGCAGTTCAACGACCTGATTGCCCAGCTCGTGCCGTTCCTGGTGACCCGCCAGATTCTGGTTGGTGCCGGTAAGACCCACCCGAACGGTGGCCCGGTGCCCGGTTCGACCGACCCGGCGTCCAGCACGGGTGTGCCGTCGTATTCGTTCTCGCAGCGTGCCGACCATATTTGGGAGGCGGCATCCACCTCAACCTCGCGCGCTCGCCCGCTCATTAACACCCGCGACGAGCCGCACGCGGACGCGTCGAAGTTCCGCCGCATGCACGTCATTAACGGCGATTCGAACATGGCGGAGCCGACGACCCTGCTGAAGATTGCCAGCACCGACCTGGTGCTGCGCATGCTGGAGGACCGCTTCCCGGTCACGAGCCTGGATATTGTGTCTGTTCCGGCGGCTCTGCGCGCTATCAGCCACGACCTGACCGGCACCGCAACCTTCGAAACCACGGACGGTAAGCACTACACGGCGTTGAGCGTTCAGCGTCACTACCTGGATGCGGCACGCCAGTACGTGCAGCAGTACGGCGCGCACCACCATCACGTGGAATACGCCCTGGACCTGTGGCAACGCACCCTGGACGCTATCGAGTCCGGCGACTACAGCAGCATTGACACAGAGATTGACTGGGCGATTAAGAAGAAGCTTCTGGATGCGTATATTGCCCGCGCCCGCGCGGCTGGCCAGCCCGCCGATTATGCGAGCGCCCGCATCCGTCAGCTGGATTTGGCGTACCACGACATCGACCCGGAGCGTAGCGTCTTCCACGCGCTGGTTCGTCGCGGTGCGGTCAAGCGCATCTTGCCCGAGGGTGCTGCGGAGGCGGCGAAGACTCAGCCGCCGAACACTCGCGCTCTGCAGCGTTCGCGTTTCATTAACGCGGCGATTGCGGCGGGGGAGCAGTTCACCGTGGATTGGGTGCACTTGAAGCTCAACGCGTACCCGCAGCACACGCTGGTGTGTAAGGACCCGTTTGCTACTGGCAGCGATGAGCTGGAGGAGGTGCTGAGCCTGTTGGCGTCTAAGGCGCATCAGCATCAGGAGGCGGCATTCCCGCCGCCCTGCTAAACAGCACTGCTAGACGGCACCCCTAAACAGCGCTACTAGAAACGCCCTGATCAGGGGAAACCCGCCAGCGGTCGGGGTTCTCGGGCCTTCGGGAACACCCCGGCCGCTACACAGCCTGAACACAGCTACGTGCCGTAACATAAAACAGCTAAACCTATACCTGTAAACTGTTCTGTGGCACACGGGCACCCACACGCCCCACTCTCACAGAAAACCCCAGAGGATAACCATGACCAAACGCTCTAAGCTCACTATCTTTGGTGCCAGCGCGGCAGCTCTTGCGCTCGCACTGTCCGCATGTGGCGCACAGTCCAGCAACGGCGATCTGTCCAAGGTGCAGTACACCTTGAAGAACGCGACCGCTGAGCCTGAGGCGTCCTTCGCGACTCCCTTCGCCGCTTCTAGCCCTTCCGCGTACGTGATTGAGGAAGGTAACGGCGAGTCCATCAACGATGGTGACTACGTGCTCGTTGAGGCTGCCGTGTTCAACGGCACCGACGGCAAGCTTAACGGTTCCACTTACTCCAGCGAGCCGATTCTGCTGCCGATTAACGACCAGTTGAAGCAGGCTGCACCGCAGGTGTACGAAACCTTGAAGAAGATTAAGGTTGGCGGTTCTTTCTCGTACACCACCAACGTTCTGCAGCAGCGCAGCACCGCGGGCGTGACCACCACGACCGCTTCGCCCGGCGCCGCAACTAACGTTGAGGTGTACACCGTGAAGACGAAGCTGCCCAAGTACGCAACCGGTAAGGCTGTTGAGGCTGACCCGTCGCTGCCGTCCTTCACCCTGGATGAGTCCACCGGCAAGGCTGAAATTAAGCTGCCCGATAACAAGCCGGAGGTCACCGAGCTGACCGCTAAGACCCTCATCGAGGGCGAGGGCGCCGAGGTCAAGGAAACCGACACCGTGTACGTGCGCTACATTGGCGTGCAGTACTCCGACGGTAAGGTCGTTGACGGCAACTACGACGCCGCCACCCCGATGGGTATCTCCCTGCAGGGCGTTATCAAGGGCTGGACTCAGGGCCTGAAGGGCAAGAAGGTCGGCTCCCGCGTTGAGCTGGTCATCCCGGCGGATCTGGCGTACGGTAACGACACCGGCGGCTCCAAGCCTTCGGGTCCCCTCGTGTTCGTGGTTGATATTCTGGGCGCGGAGGAGAACCCGCAGACTCTGCAGCGTGCTCAGGCTGCTTCTAGCGCGGCTGCTGCGGAGGCGTCCGCTTCGGCAACCGCTGATGCTTCTGCGACCGCAACCCCGGCGGCTACTGCTTCGGCTACTGCACAGTAGTCCGGCACCCACGTTTTTATATAGTGTTTTATACAGCGCTCGCCGCTTATCCTGTATGGGCGGCGGGCGCACCCACTATTTCGATTCATTTCGAACCAATCAAAGGAGACACCCATGTCTTTCGGTCAGCGTAACCTCGACCGCGAAAAGCCCGAAATCGATTTCCCCGAGGGCGACGCCCCCACCGAGCTGGTCATCACCGACCTGATCGAGGGTGCAGGCGCTGAGGTTGTTCCCGGCTCCCGCGTGCTCACCCACTACGTTGGTGTGGCTTTCTCCACCGGTGAAGAGTTCGACGCTTCTTGGAACCGTGGCGAGCCGCTGCCGTTCCAGGTGGGCGTTGGCCAGGTTATCCGCGGCTGGGATGAGGGCCTGCTCGGCATGAAGGTCGGCGGTCGTCGTCGCCTGGAGATTCCCGCCGACATGGCGTACGGTGACCGCGGCGCAGGCTCGGTCATTAAGCCCGGCGAGTCCCTGATTTTCGTGGTGGACCTGCTGGACGTCCGCTAAGGATTTATCCGATAAGGTTTCCGCGCATCTCGCGTAAGAGAAACTTAGCCCGGTGCCTTCTCCCGTTTGGGGGAGGGGCGCCGGGCTTTTGTGTACCGGGCTTTTGCGTACCCACATGCTGAGTAAGTGCCGCGGAACACACACGGTATGATGGAATCATGTCCACCGCAGCTCAGCTTTACATGACTCTTCACCGCCTCGCCACCGCCGCCGAGGCGCCCGATACCGCAACCCGCAAACAGGGCATCAGCCGCAACGAGCTACTGACCCTGCTCGGTGTGAAGACCCGCGCGAACGGCTCCCTCAGCGAGTCGCAGGAACGTGCCTTTGAGCGAGCCAAGCAGACCCTGCGCGATGCCGGCGCGCGCATCACCCACGTGACTACGGATCTGGGGGAGCGCTACCGCCTCGAACCCAGCGACGCCGCAAAGCTTCCCGCATGGAACCCCACTGCTGAGGAGTTCCGCCTCATCAACACCATCCTGCGAGGGTGGGAAGGCACCGAACTGCAGGATGACGCCTACCGCATCCTGCGTAAGATTGCGCTGACCAGCGAGAACCTCACCGATGAGGCGCTTGCCGCCGCAAAAATCCTGGACCCGAAGACCGGCAAGCGTCAGCGTGCGAAGAACCTGTACAGCTACCGTGAGCCCCTTCAGCGCATTTACTTTAGCGATAACCCGCACCTGAACGAGCTGTTCACCGCCTATGCGGAGCGTAAAACGGTCACGTTCACCTACCAAACGGCTGCCGGCGCGACCCGCACCCAGGAGAAGGTGAGTGTTGCCGGTATTGGTTACCGTTACGGCACCTGGTATTTCGTCGGCTATTACACGCAGAGCGCGGAACGTAAGGAGTACACCTTCCGCGCCAGCCGCATTCAGAAGCTCACGATGCTTTCGCGTATCGATTCGACGCCCATTAACGCGACGTTCAACGCCAAGAACTGGCTTGAAGACATTCAGGGATACGAAGAGTACCTGTCCGTCATGGAGGTCAACGCCGATTCCACGCTGTCGGCGCCCTTCACCGTGCCCTCGTACGGCACGATTGATAGCGCCGTGGCGGCAACGAGCTACAGTTGCGTTATCGAGCCGCCCGAGGAATCTGAGGACGCGCCCACCCGCCAGCGTGATAGCTACGCCGCCCAGCAGCAGCTGTTGCGCACCCTCACCGATCTGCACAGCGGCGAGGTCGAGGACCCCGGCACCTGGAGCAAAATCGATCAGCGTAACCGCAATAATGTCCTCGATGCCCTCGTCGACCTGATTCTGGGTCTGCACCGCGCCGACCGTTGGGCGAGCGCCCACGATGAGGCGCCCATGCCGTTGAACCAGCTCAACGCTCTCTACAGCGTGGATACCGACAAAAACCGCGACCTCGGCAAGACCATCATTCCCGAGATTTTCGCACAGGTAGACACCGTACCCTTCGACGCCGACCCCAAGGACCCGGACGCGCTCAAGCCCAGCTACATTAACCTGCTACCGGACTTTGGCGGCGCAACCCCGCACACCCTACTGGACTACGCCCGCCTCACCGATACCGAGCTCGCCATTCTTGTCTTCACCCTCTCCGCCGCAGATATTCTGCACCCGGCGGACGCGCGCCTGGGCAGCATCCGTGAGGCGCTCGCCGCCGCGTACCCGAACGCGCCCGTGTACGCGCAGCACCTGTGCTTCGCGCCGGAGGAGCCTCTGCTACAGGAGGCGACCGCCGCCTTGAGCAGCGGTAACGCCGTGACCATTGGTTACGGTACCTCTGAGCGTGCCGCTGACCGCCTGGTCGACCCGTATGCGCTGGTGTTGCACCGCGATCACATGTACCTGCATGCGTGGTGCCGTACCGCTGAGGAGCGCTACTATGCCGCGCGCGGTGAGCAAGTCCCCGAGTATGTACCCGAAGCTTTTGCTCACGCAGAAGCAGACAGCGAGGCAGAGGAGAAGGAACCCAACTTCTGGCGTAACTTCCGCCTCACCCGCATCAACCACATCCACGAGGCGGGTGCCGGTCGCGCTCACCCGGTCACCGGTGACACCGTGCCGCATTGGCACGCTAAGCAGCACAGCACCCAGACCAATCCCTTTGCTGAGTTGCGCATTCACCCGACCGAGCACATTCCCAGCGGCGAACCGCTCGATACTCTCACCGCAACGTACATGCGCCGTAGCACCCACCACGTGAAGCAGGCTTCACGCACCCAGTACGTGCGCATCCACTACTACAACAACGCCCACGGCGCCGGGGATAAGAACATCCTCGATACCGTCATCGCGCACCGAGGTGCCCTCGAACTCGTCGGTCCCGCGCACCTGCGTGCGGCGCTGCTTGAGCAGTTGCGCATCCTCAACGCGAGTAGCCGCAGGGGTGCGTCTGTAGATGTGCCTACAGGTGTGCCCGCAGAAAAATAGCACTTCACCCACAAGCAAAAACGCCCTAAAAACCCGTCCAAGGGGCCAAAACATTAACCTAAAACTTGTATAATGGTGCTCATGTCTTGGTGGTTCTGGATTTTGCTATGGGGCGCGCTCATCATCTGCTCGCTCCTCTATTTGGCATGGTTCACCTACAAAGCACTCACTCGCGGTTTCACACTCCTTGACGAAACCGTAACCTGGGTCGAGTCAATCGAGGGACAATTCGACGCAGCGCAAGCGAACGCAAGCCGAAAACTCCCACGAGACACCACCCTCGGGGTATTCACACCCATCACCGAGGCATACAATAACTACGAACAAGGTAAGCAGACACGCAGGTCTGAGCGGATCAAGCGACGGGTCTCCCGACGAGATCGACTCGGCCAACCTCAAAACATCGGAGACCTGCTCTAACAGAAAGGCACACCACCATGGGCCAGATTTTCAGCCACCCCGCGACCATCATCGTCGTTATCCTCCTCATCGTCCTGCTCTTCGGCGCACCCAAGCTGCCCGGCATGGCACGCAGCCTCGGCCAGTCCATGCGCATCTTCAAGACCGAAGTTGAGGGTCTGAAGAACGACTCCAAGAAGGACCCCCGCGAGAAGGACGGCGAAGAGGTCGTCACCGCTGAGGTCGTAGACAACGGCAAGGACGGCAAGACCGAAACCAAGTAACGGTCCCGCCACCGATGCACCAAACCCGTGCCAGCCCACCGGCCGGCACGGGTTTTGCGGCACCACCCCATAAACACCCCACCAGACCCCCTCAGCCGAATCACACACGGCACCGACACCCAGAGGACACCACGTGGCAACACCCGACCAGGACGTGCGCAACCGCAAAATCAATCCTGAAGCACGCATGGAACTCAAGGAACACCTGCGCGAATTCCGCGACCGCCTCATCAAAGCGGCTATCGCAACCGTCATCGCAGCCATCATCGGTACGGTCTTCCTCTACCAGCCTTTCATCGAAATGATCTCTGTGCCCCTGCAGCAGATCAACGCAGAAACCGGCCGCAACGCAAACCTGAACTACGGTAGCGTCGCATCTCCTTTCGACCAGCTGCTTAAGGTCGGTATGTACATCGGCTTGGTGATCGCCTCTCCCGTCTGGCTCTACCAGGCGCTGCGATTCCTGCTGCCGGCACTTCACACCAAGGAGAAGAGGTATCTCTTCGGCTTCCTCACCGCATCTATTTTCGCGTTTGCCTGCGGTGTCGCCATTTCGTACTTCACCCTCCCCGGCGTGGTCTACGCACTGCTGAAGTTCACCCCCCTCAACGACAGTAACTACATTGACGCGGGCGTGTACATCTCCTTCATCCTGAAGTTCGTTGTGACGTTCTCCTGCGCCTTCATCATCCCTGTGATTCTGGTCGGCATTAACATGCTGGGCATGATTCGCGGTAAGACCATCCTGAAGTCTTGGCGTTGGGTTGTTGTGCTCGTTGCGGTTATCGCAGCGCTGACTGCACCCGGTAGCGACATCATGATGATGTTCGTGCTCATGGCGCCGCTGCTGATTTTCTTCTTCGCAGCAATCCTCATCTGCATGATTAACGACAAGCGCCGCGACCGCAAGCTTGCCAAGCTGGCGCAGGGTTCGGATGAAGCAAGCCTGAACACCGCAACCAGCAGTGAAGACCTGGCGAAGATGGGTTACTTCGAGGAAGAGAAGACTTCCTAAATTGAATAGCTCGCTTTGAGCAACCTAGCCGAAAGGGGCGGGGCACAGAATCTCTGTACCCCGCCCCTTTCGCATGCCCCCAAAAAGCGGCTCGAGGCGCACAGACGAAGACGCGCACAGACGAATTTTTACAACGCCCGCCGGTACATCCCGGCAGAAACTGAGCATAAATTGCGCCGAAACCGCGCAGCCGATGCGCTCGCTGTTCGCCCATACCGGATTAGTGCCCGTGCAGGGTGCTTTCTGAAGGCTCGCGGCGGGTGAACCGTTACACTGGACATACTATGAGCAAGCACCACGCACAGCACACATCCGACGCACACACTTCTAACGCTTCTAACGCACAGCCCCCGGCGGAGCGCACCGACTACGCTGCCGCCTACGCCGCATCCCGAGAACGCGCCGCATACGCGAAGACCGCCCTCGGGGCTTTTGAGGCGTCCCTTGATTTTCCGCTGGATGATTTTCAGCGTCAGGCGTGTGCCGCCGTGGAGGCGGACCGCTCCGTCCTCGTTGCCGCGCCTACGGGTGCCGGTAAGACCATCGTGGGTGAGTTCGGTATCTACCTGGCGTTGCGCCGCGGCATGAAGGCGTTCTACACGACCCCCATTAAGGCGCTGAGCAACCAGAAGTACCACGATTTTGTGCGCGCGTACGGTGAGGATTATGTGGGTCTGCTGACCGGCGATACGAGCATTAACACGGAAGCACCCGTGGTCGTGATGACCACCGAGGTGCTGCGCAACATGCTCTACGCCAACTCGACTACGCTGACCGGTCTGGGCTACGTGGTGATGGATGAGGTGCACTACCTGGCGGATCGTTTCCGCGGCGCGGTGTGGGAAGAGGCGATTATTCACCTTCCCGAGCATGTGAACGTTATTTCCCTGTCGGCGACGGTGTCGAACGTTGAGGAGTTCGGCGCGTGGCTGGATACAGTGCGTGGCGGCACGGACATCATTGTTTCTGAGCACCGCCCGGTGCCCCTGTGGCAGCATATGATGGTTGGTCACCGTGTGGTGGACCTGTTCGTACCCGAAGACAACTCCGCGAAGGGCAACGCACACGGCAAGAAGCAGGAGCCGGAGGAGAAGCTCTCCCGCAAGCAGGCGAAGAAGGCACAGAAAGCTAAGCAGCGCGGCGCATCCGTGGAGGCGGGCGCTAACCCGCTGCTTGCCGGTCTGCGTCTGAACCCGCAGCTGAAGGCGCTGCGCCCCGGCTTCCGTTCGAGCCCGGGTCGCGGCCGTTACGGCGGCAAGCGTGAGCGTTTCCGTCACCGCCGTGAGGGCTGGCTGAACGAGACGTTCAGCAGCGGTGAGCGCGGCGGCTCGAACCGTCGTGATCGTTTCAGTAACGACCGGGAGTTTGATGCGCGCGGCGAGCAGGCGCCTCTGCGTCCGCAGCGTATTACTCGCCCGGAGATGGTGCGCGCCCTGGACAAGCAGGGCCTGCTGCCCGCTATCTGCTTCATCTTCTCGCGTGCCGGTTGTGACGGTGCGGTCAGCCAGTGCGTGGCGGCAGATATTACGCTGACCACCCCCGAACAGCAGCAGACCATCCGCGCCTACATTGCGGAGGCGACCGCTCACCTGGACACCCGCGACCTGAACACCCTCGGCTACTACGAGTGGCGTGACGGCCTCATTCGCGGTATCGCGGCGCACCACGCGGGCCTGCTGCCCCTGTTCAAGGAGGTTGTGGAAACCCTCTTCGCGCAGGGCCTGATTAAGCTGGTCTTCGCCACCGAAACCCTTGCCCTGGGCATCAACATGCCCGCACGCACCGTGATTCTGGAGAAGCTCACCAAGTACAACGGCGAATCCCACGTGGACATCACCGCCGGCGAGTACACCCAGCTGACTGGACGCGCAGGCCGCCGCGGCATCGACATCGAGGGCCACGCGGTCGTCATGTGGCGCCCCGGCATGTCCCCGGAACACGTGGCAACCCTCGCCTCAACCCGCACCTACCCGCTGAACTCCTCGTTCCGCCCCACCTACAACATGGCGGCGAACCTCATTGCCTCCTACGGCGCTGAGCGCACCCGCAAGATTCTGGAGTCCTCGTTCGCGCAGTTCCAGGCGGATAAGTCGGTCGTGGGCATCGCATCGCGTGTGCGCAAGAACGAGAACGCCCTGGAAGGCTACCGTGAAGCCATGGCATGCCACCTGGGCGACTTCACCGAATACGTACAGCTCAGCCGCCAGATTGCCGAGCTGGAGAAGAAGGCGTCCAAGAGCAACGAACGCCACGCACGCGCGCAGGCACACCACAGCATCCAGCAGCTTCTGCCCGGCGACATCATCTACATTCCGCACGGCCGTTCCCGCGGCTACGCAGTCGTCATCACCCGCTCCGATTCGCACGCCGACCCGCGCATCGGCATCGTCACCGAGGACGCGCACCAGCGCACCGCCTCAACCCGCGATTTCGAAGGCGCCGTCGAACCGGTCTCACGCATTAAAATCCCCAAGCGCCTGAGCCTCAAAACCGCCAAGGAACGCCGCGACACCGCAAGCCGCATGCGCCAGGCACTCTACGACGGCCGCGCCCCGCGTGCGCTCGCACAGCAGAACATCCCTGCTCGTCAGAACAGCATTGACGCGCAGCTGGAGGCTCTGCAGGCTCAGCTGCGTAACCACCCGTGCCACGGCTGCTCCGACCGTGCAAACCACATGCGTTGGGCTGAGCGCTGGCAGAAGCTCAACTCCGAAACCGAAGGGTTGCGCCGTCAGATTGCCCGCCGCACCAACACGATTGCGCAGGTCTTCAACCGCATTGCGCGTCTGTTGGAGAGCTACGGCTACGTGGAACGCACCGAGGATAACGAACTGTCGCTAACCACCGGCGGCCAGGCTCTACGCCGCATCTACGGCGAGCGCGACCTGCTGACCGCCCTGTGCTTGGACGCGCACTTCCTCGACGGGCTGGAGCCCGCCGCCATCGCGGCAACCGTCGCCGCACTAACCTACCAGGGTAAGCGCGACGCCGTGGAATACCTGGCTCACTACCCGCACCCGTCCCTGCGCGCACCCATCGCGACGATTACGCAGCGCCTTGCCGACCTGAACGCCGCCGAGGAGCAGTTCAAGGTCAACCCGACCCCGGCGTGCGACTTCGGTCTGGTCGAACCCATGTATGCCTGGGCGAACGGCGCGCACCTCGCAAAGGCCATCGAGGACACCGGCCTTGCCGCCGGCGACTTCGTGCGCTGGGCAAAGCAGGTACTGGACGCCCTGGACCAGATCGCGCACATCCGCTCACTGGACCCGGTGATTCGCTCCCGCTGTGAAGAAGCGATTGAGGCGGTACGCCGCGGCGTGGTCGCACTCGACGTCTAACCCGCGCCTAGCGCTACATCCCGCCCGACCGGCTCGGGCTACCACCCCCGCACCTGTGCGTCGTTCCACGTCATCTAAGGACGAACGAACTACCACAGGCAGCGGGGGTGCTTCTATACTCGAAAGAGACGCTCAGCTGAGCTACGCGAGCACAATCGAAGTGCCCGCCCCCGTGTGCGCTCCGGCGCGCCTCAATGGTGAAAGGATTCTAATGTCTACCCGAATTTTTGTAGATGGTAGCGTGTACAGCCCTGTCGACCCGTACGCAACCGCGATGCTGGTCGAGGACGGCTTCGTCCGCTGGGTTGGTTCCGACTCCGGGGCACGTTCCATTGCTGACGAGTCCGCCACCATCACCGAACTTGACGGCGCCCTGCTGACCCCCGCCTTTGCGCGCGCCCTCGCACCGGTCACAGACAAGGAAGCACCCGAAATCCTCGACTACCTGCAGGCATACCGCGCAGCCGGCTACCACACCCACACCGTACTCGCCGGCATGGAGGATGTACCCGACCTCGTCTCCGCACTCAGCTACTACAGCGCCGAGCACGGCACCCCCGACATCCGTCTCATTCTCAACGCCACCGGCGTTGAAACCGACGAACTCATCAGCGCCATCAAGGCACTGCGCCCCCTCACCGAAGGCGAACGCGCCGTCAAGGGCCTGCAGCTGGTCGGCATCTCTGTCGCACCCGACGAGGCACCCGCAGCAGCACAGGTAGCCGAAGACGCCGCACTCCTGCTCTCCATCGACGCATCCGCCGGCTTCACCACCGCCGCCGACGCCGCGCTCGCCGTACGCGAAACCCACCCCTGGCTGCCCATCCGCCTCGACGCAGCAATCAGCACCCCGCAAGACCCCATCACCGACGAATACCTCACCAAACTGGCAGAAGCACGCATCAACCTCGGCCTCAGCGTCTGCGAACCCGAAGAAGACGAAACCGCCAACGACACCGTCCAGGCACTCCTCGCACACGCCGGGGGAGAGGCACGCGAATCTGTGGCATCCGTGGCCCGCCGCGCAAACGCAGCCGGCACCTCCATTGCACTGGGTTCTGATGCTCAGCTGTACGCACCCGGCGCATGGTCCCTCATCCGCGAACTCGTCAACGACGAACACGGCATCTCCGCACGCAGCGCCTTCGCCGCCCTCACCCGCGGCGTATACCGCCTCGCCCACGAAGAAAACCCCTTCACCGGCCAGCTCACCCCCGACACCCCCGCATACGTAGCACAATGGCGCGTCGAAGCCCTCATGGTCCAAGCACCCGACTCCCGCGTCGCGTCGTGGAGCACCGACCCCCGCGCTCGCATTCCGTTGCTTCCGGTGCTGGATGAGGATTCGCCTCTGCCCATCCTGGAATCTATTTACACTGAAAGTAACTAATTTTTTAGCTTATCAGCACCTTTTTAGGCAGTTTAGGGGCAGTGGAAGCCCCCGCTGGTTCAGTTGCCCACATGTTTACCCGGTATACTGGATATCTACACTGCCTGTTTTATATGCACCTGTGAGGGAGTAATATGCGCGTTCTAACTGTCATCCCGACGTATAACGAGAAGGAGAACCTGCCCGTCGTGGTAGAGCGTCTTCGCAAGGCAGCTCCCGAGGTGGACATTCTCGTGGTGGATGATAACAGCCCCGACGGCACCGGTCAGATTGCTGATGAGCTGTCGGCTAAGGATTCCCAGATTCACGTTCTGCACCGCACCGTTAAGGACGGTCTGGGTGGCGCGTACCTCGCTGGTTTCGATTGGGGCCTCGAGGCAGGCTACGACGTTCTGATTGAGATGGATGCTGACTGCTCGCACCAGCCTGAGCAGCTTCCTTCCCTGGTTCGTGCTGTGGAGGCGGGCGCTGACCTGGCTATTGGTTCGCGTTACGTTCCCGGCGGCAAGACCAAGAACTGGCCGGCTCACCGCCAGATTCTCTCTCGCGGCGCTAACCTGTACACCCGCCTGATTCTCGGCACCTCCATCAAGGACATTACCGCTGGTTTCCGTGCGTACCGTCGTGACGCTCTGCAGCGCCTGAACCTTGACGGTATTGACTCGAAGGGCTACGTGTTCCAGGTGGATTTGGCGTGGCGTTCTGAGCAGGCTGGTCTGAATATTGTTGAGGTTCCGATTACTTTCGTTGAGCGTGAGATTGGCGCTTCGAAGATGGACGGCAACATTATCTTCGATTCCATGTCTAAGGTGACTCGCTGGGGTCTGACCAACCGTGTTCAGAAGCTGAAGAAGGCTCTGGGCAAGTAACTCGTTCTGAGACTTATACGAAAGGCCGGGGCGGATACATAACGTATCCGCCCCGGCCTTTTTCTGTTTTCTCTGGCACTCTTTCCTGGCTCACGTATCGACGAAGCCACCACCAAAAGAAGAAAGCCCGCTCAGAGCGCAAATGGCTCTTAGCGGGCTTCTACAGCCTTTCTACGGCGTGTCTACAGCGCTTTTAGAGCGCGTAGTGCTTGCGGTAGTATTCCAGGCGGTCTTCCAGAGTCTTTTCCAGCTCTTCGATGCTGCGGCGTTCCATGAGCATGTCCCAGTGGGTACGTGCGGGCTTCTCTTCTTCGGCGTCTGCGGTGGAGTCGCCGTTGACGAGGTATGCTTCCTTGCCGGACTTTGCGGTCCAGACCGAGGGGATTTCTGCTTCTGCCGCGAAGGTCACGAAAACGCGGTCACCGTCTGCGGTACGGTATTCGACGCGCTGGCGGGGCGCGGGCTGTACGTTCGATTCGGTTTCCATCGACTGGGAACCCAGGCGCATACCGCGCAGGCTACGATCGCTCATTTTTCCTCCAGTGTCGTCGGGTGCGCCTTGTGGCGCTTTAGGCATAACGTTGGGCGGGGGAGAGCTATTCCCTCGAACGTTTACAAAACATCCATTATATCGGTAATAGTCTCCACCCGCCCAGCGTGGTGGTGTTTATTCGGCGTGATTTTTGGTGATTCGCGCCTTTTTATGCGTTAGATTCCGCTTTTAGGCGTTGATGCCGTAGCTTCCGGGTGCCTGCGGTGCGCTCTTGGGAGCCGCTGCTGCGGGCTTCTTCGGCGCGTCCGCAAGGTCGGATGCGGGCAGGGTGCCGAATGCGTTGCCCAGGCCGCGCAGTGCATCGCCCAGTTCGGTCGGGATGAACCAGAGCTTGTTGGCGTCGCCTTCGGCGAGCTTGGGCAGGGTCTGCAGGTACTGGTAGGTGAGCAGCTGCTGGCTGGGGTTAGATTCGTGGATTGCCGCGAAGACCTTCTGCACGGCTTCTGCTTCACCGTTTGCGCGCAGGATTGCGGACTGTGCGTCACCTTCTGCACGAAGGATCTGTGCCTGCTTTTCACCCTCTGCACGCAGGATGGCTGCGCGGGATTCACCTTCTGCGGTCAGAATGTCGGACTGCTTCTGGCCTTCTGCGGTGAGGATTGCGGCGCGGCGGTCACGCTCTGCACGCATCTGCTTCTCCATGGAGTCCTGGATGGATACCGGGGGCTGGATTTCCTTGATGTCCACGCGGGAGACGCGCAGGCCCCAGCGGCCGGTGGTTGAGTCGAGTACGCCTCGCAGCTCCGCGTTAATCTGGTCGCGAGAGGTGAGGGTCTGCTCCAGGTTCAGGCCACCGACGACGTTACGCAGGGTTGCGCTGGTCAGCTCGTCCACGGCGCGAATGTAGTTGGTGATTTCGTAGGTTGCCGAGCGGGGGTCGGTGACCTGGAAGTACACGACGGTGTCGATGCCGACCACGAGGTTGTCTTCGGTAATCACGGACTGCGAGGGGAAGGAAACGACCTGTTCGCGCAGGTCGATGAGGGGCAGCACGCGGTCAACTACGGGGATGACGATATGCAGGCCGGGGTTGAGAACGGCGTGGAACTTACCCAGTCGTTCGACGATGCCGGCTCGTCCCTGCGGGATGACGCGCACGGTCTTGGCGAGCATCGTCAGCACGAAGAGGATGAGTAGGACCGTCAGAATAAGGCTGATAGGCATTATTTCTCCTTATCGGTGAGTTATATGGTGTGTTTTTTGGGTATCTGAACCTGCTTTTGAAGCCGGTATTCAGATGGGTCTTAGGTGTGGGGGAGAGGCTCTACGATTGCGGTAGCGCCCTCAATGGCTCGTACCCTCGCGTGTGATCCTGCAGGGAGCGTTTCGGAGGCGGTGCGCGCCGTCCAGGTGTCGCCAGCTAGTACCACCAAACCGGTTTCACTAGTCACATCTTGAGTGACGCGCACCTCAGCGCCAACGAGTGCTTCAGCGTTAGTGACAGCTCCGGTAGCTGATTTATTGAGCTTTTTCAGCAGCGGCGGGCGCAGGCCAAGAACCAGAATCAGGCAGATTACCACGAAAATTACGGTTCGAATCAGCATGTTATCGACGAAGGGCGATATTGCTGCGGTGATGCCTGCGCTAATCGCCAGCATGAGAAAGAACAGGTCGAGGCTGAGCATTTCTATGACGGCGAAAACGAGGGCGAGTGCAACCCAGAGTGTCCAGGGTGTCTCAAAGAGCCAATCCACGAGTTTTCTCCTTTGGTGTACATCAACCGGCGTGGTTGACGTTGAATCTGCATACGAGGCGACGACACCTTCGTGATGCGGGGTATATCCATTATTTCAGGTGGATTGAGTACAGGCGACAGTTCTGGTGACCGGGTGAGGTTAATACATGAACTGTTAAGACTTTATTTAGATAGGGGGAATCTTGGGTTCATTCTAGACCTCCCTAAAAAGCCGATAATATACATTATGTAAAGTAGAGCTATTTTTCACTACCCCACCGACTGCTCACCGGTGCCTTTGACGCTCTGGCTGGCACGCTCTGACCGATGCAGGTCGAGCCTGCGCCCCTTGTGGTGCGACTACGCTGTTCTCGCCCGCCACTCTGAACTCCGCGCGCCTCAGCTTCCTCAACCCGCAACTACGCGCTCAATTGCTCCGGACCTTTGAGCTCCTCAATGCGTTCCGTTAAACGACAAACACCCGAGACCCCAGCTCCACACCTTTCGGCGCGCTCTGTTCGTCTCGGGTGTCTGTCATTGATTTCTAGAGCTCTACGCTTCTGCGTGCTTTTCGCTGAACTCTACCCACGCATTGAGCACTCGCTCCGCTGCACCGGATGCAATGGATTCGCGTGCATCAGCCAGGGCCTGAGTGAAGCGGGTCTCAAAGCTCTCGCCGTTGGTCGGGCGGTACGCCACAAGACCTGCGGCTGCGTTGATGAGCACGGCGTCGTGAATGGCGCGCAGCGGGCTCTTCGGGGACTCCCCCTCCCCCGCCAAAATGGCGCGGAACACACCCGCGTTGTACTCGGCGTCGCCGCCTCGCAACTGCTCCAGCGGTGCGTTCTGCAGACCGTACTCGGTCGGGTCGAAACGGTACTCGGTCAGCTTGCCGTCGACAGCCTCCCACAGGCGGCTCGTGGTCGCAATGGTCAGCTCATCCAGGCCGTCATCACCGCGGAAAATCAGGGCGTGGTCGCCGCGTTCAGCGAAGACGTGAGCCATCTTCTCGGCCATGACCGGGTTTGCCACGCCGATTGCCGAGGACTTCACGCGAGCCGGGTTGGTCATGGGGCCCAGGTAGTTGAACGCGGTCGGAATACCCAGCATGCGGCGGGTCGGGCCCACGTGGCGCATTGCCGGGTGGAAGGTCATCGCAAACAGGAAGGTGATGCCGGTCTCGCGAGCGCACTCGGCGACTGCGGGAATGGGCATGTCGAGGCGGATTCCGAGGGCTTCGAGGACGTCTGCGGAGCCGGATTTGGAGGTGGAGGCGCGGTTGCCGTGCTTGACGACGGTTGCGCCGGTGCCTGCGATGACGAGGGCTGCCATGGTGGAGATGTTGACGGTGTTTTGCTGGTCGCCGCCGGTGCCGACGATGTCTACGGCGTGGGGGTCGATGTCGACGGTTTCGGCTTTGGCGATCATGCCGGCTGCGAGTGCGCCGAGTTCTTCGGGGGTTTCGCCTTTGGAGTGTAGCGCGGTGAGGAAGGATGCAAGAATCGGCTGTTCGGTTTGGCCGGTCATGATCTGGTCCATTGCCCAGGCGACTTCGGTGTCGCTGAGGTTCTGGTGCTTGACGAGCTGGTTGAGGATGTATTTCCAGGTAATTTCGTGCGTAGTCATGTGTTAAGTGTAAAACCCCCGTCTCGTATCTGCATGGTTGGGTGCAGTATGCGAGACGGGGGTTTATTAGGCGTGTTGCACCTTGGTGGTGCTTAGCGCTGGGGTGCTTCGGTTTAGTGGAAGGAGTCACCGCATGCGCAGGAGCCTGCTGCGTTGGGGTTGTCGATGGAGAAGCCCTGCTTTTCGATGGTGTCTTCGAAGTCGATGGTGGAGCCGTCGAGGTAGGGTGCACTCATCTTGTCAACGATGACCTCTACGCCGTCGAAGTTGCGGACTGCGTCGCCGTCGAGGACGCGCTCGTCGAAGTAGAGCTGGTAGATGAGACCGGAGCAGCCGCCGGGCTGGACTGCGATGCGCAGGCGCAGGTCGGTGCGGCCTTCCTGTTCGAGGAGGGCGCGGACCTTGGTCTGTGCTACTTCGGTGAGGTTGACGCCGTGGGTCGGCAGTTCGGTGGTGGTTTCACTCATGAGTGTTGTCCTTTGTTTCGTTGGTTGCCCGGGTGCGCCGCGTGTGGGTGCGTGTGGGCGTTTTAGCCTTCACGATACGCGCCGGGGAGAGCTGAGCACAACCTAGGGTGTGCATAGTTCGCCGGGGGCGTGAGTGTTTGAGTGGGGGCTTTATAAGTAATTCTGCTTCTAGGATACCGAAAAAGTGGGGGTTGGGGTTTGGTGGCCCCTCTCCCCCACTTTTTGCGGGTTGATTTAGCGAGCGCATTCTGCGCGGCTATTTCTGGCGAGCTCGGGTATCTCTAGCGTCTCTAGCGAACGACTAACGAGTTCCGAGTGCGCTGAGCAGCAGCGCCTCCGCGAGGATTGCGTTCTTGAAGTCCGGGATGTAGAGGGACTCGTTGGCGCTGTGTGCGCGGGTGTCGGGGTCTTCTACGCCGGTGACGAGGATTTGTGCCTGCGGGAAGAGGTCCTTGAGGTCGGAGATGAACGGGATGGAGCCGCCCATGCCGGTCTGTACGGGTTCGACGTCCCAGGCGGTGCGCATTGCGTCGAGGGCGGTCTGTGCGCCGTCTGCATCAACTTCGGTGGCGAAGGGCATGCCGGAGTCGACGGCGGTGTAGTTGACCTGCGCACCGTGGGGTGCGTGTGCCTTGATGTGTTCGGCGAGTGCGCGGTGTGCGTTTTCGGGGTTGTCGCCGGGTGCCAGGCGGGTGCTGATGCGTGCGCGGGATACGACGGCGAGGGTGTTGGAGGAGGTTGCGATGCTGGGGATGTCCATGCCGATGACGGAGATTGCCGGCTGGGTCCACAGGCGGGATGCAACGGATCCGGTGCCTGCCAGGGGTACGGAGTCGAGGATGCCGGAGTCGTTGCGGAAGTCCGCTTCGGCGTATTCGAGTTCGGGTTCGGGGGCGCGGTGCAGGCCTTCGACGGCTACGGCGCCGGTGGCGTCGTGCAGGGTTGCGAGGAGCTGCGCCATGAGGGTGTGGGCGTCGAGCATGGGGCCGCCGAACATGCCGGAGTGGATGGCGTGGCTGCCCACGCGCACCTCGATGTCGCCGGATGCGACGCCGCGCAGGCTGGTGGTCAGGGCGGGTACGCCGGCACGCCAGTTGGCGGAGTCTGCCACGACAATGTAGTCGGCGGACAGTTCCTCACGGTAGGTGTTGAGGAAGGAGACGAAGGAGGGCGATCCTGCCTCCTCTTCGCCCTCGATGAAGAGCTTCACGCCGAGCTTGAAGTCCTCGCCGAGGGTTTCGTTGAGGGCTGCGAGCGCGGCGAGGTGCACGAGGATGCCTGCCTTGTCATCTGCTGCGCCGCGGCCGTAGAGGCGGTCGCCCTTGCGGGTTGCGACGAAGGGTTCGGTGTCCCACAGGTCGAGGTTGCCGGCGGGCTGTACGTCGTGGTGGGCGTAGAGCAGGATGGTCGGGTAGCCTTCTGCGGCGGGTCGCTGGGCGATAACGGCGGGCATGCCCTGCTTTTCGGTGCCGTCTGCGGTGGTATAGGTGGCGCGTTCGATGCGTACGTTGTCGAAGCCTGCCTTGGTTGCGAGCGCGGCGACTGCCTCGGCGCTGCGGTCTACCTGGGTGAGGTCGTGCGATTCCCAGGCGATGGAGGGAATAGCGACGAGCTCGGTGAGGGTCTGCAGGGTTGCTTCGAAGTTTTTGGTGACGGCGTCGCGTAGGGCGCTGTGGTGGGTGAATTCAGTAGTCATGTTTCTACCTTACCCCCACCTTACCCACCGCCGCCGGGCGGTTGGGTTCGTTTCAGTTGCTGGTGTGCGCTTGTGGGGGCGGGTTTGGTGTGTGCCGTTCGGGTATGATGGGAGGGTGTTTGGTCGTAAGAAAGAGAAGGCTGAAGCGGAAGCTGTTCAGCCGCAGGTTGTAGAGGAGCCTCAGGCTCCGGTTAATCCGAAGTTCACCCCGAAGAAGGGCCGTCCTACTCCTTCGCGTAAGGAGCAGCAGGCGGCTCGTCGTCAGCCTCTGGTTGTTAATGACCGTAAGGAGGCGAAGGCTCGTGAACGTGAGGCGATGGCGAAGGCTCGTGAGCGTCAGAATGATGCGTTGATGGGTGGCGATCAGCGTTACCTGCCCGCCGTGGACCGTGGTTCGCAGCGCCGTTATATCCGTGATTATGTGGATGCGCGTCGTAACCTTGGCGATTTCATGCTGGCTATTCTGCTGGTTCTGCTCATTGGTGGCTGGATTGCTCAGGGCGTGGCTGGTACGTCTAGCGTTGGTGCAACGATTTATTACGGTTCCGTGTACGCAATGTATGCGCTGATGATTCTGTGGGTTGTTGACTACTTCATTCTGTGGCGTGGCCTGAAGAAGAAGCTGATTGCGAAGTTCGACGAGGTTCAGCGTGGTTCTGGCATGTATGCGTTTAACCGTGTGATGATGATTCGTCGTATGCGCCGCCCGGTTCCGATGGTGAAGTACGGCGAGTACCCGCACTAAGTCGTTTGTGCCCTGCGGTGTGGCTCCCTAGTTGCTCTGTGGCTCTGTGGGGGTTGCGCTTGTTGGGTGTGGGGAGAGGTCTTGAAGGTTCAGGCCTCTCCCCTATTTTTATGCCCGCTAATTCTTACCCTCTTACGCGAGAAGCCACATGTGTTTCGAGAAGCCACTTCTTTGGTGGCTTTTCGAAACACATGTGGCTTCTGGACATATATGTCGGGGCTAGGCTCCGGTACGATTAGGCTTCGATTCGGGAGTAGAGGATCTGCCATTTGCCGTCGCGGTGTTCGAGGGCGAACGTGTAGATTTCTTCTTCCTTGTCGCTGCTCCAGGTTTCTTGGCGGCCGTCGGGTTCTACCTCGGTGTGTTTGTCCCATTCATGGTTGGTTTCCAGGTAGTAGGTTTGATGGTCGTCGGTTCTGGGTATGCCGGCGGGTTTGAAGTATTCGAGGCCGTCGATGACCCATCCGCCGCGCTGGTAGAGTGCTTCTATTTCCTTGTAGATTTTGAGTTCTCCGTCGTTTGATGAGGAGAGGAATTCACGTGCTTTGCTGTAGTCGCCGGTTTGGACGCCATAGTTGATCCACTGGTTCCAGGCGTCCATGGTTTTGAGGAGACCGTCGGGGGTCTTTGCGCGGTAGCCGTCTTCGGGGGCGTTGGGTTTGGGGACGTTTTGGGCGGGGCCTTTGGCATCTGCTTTGCGGTATTCGCCGCTACCGGAGTTGTTGCCGGCTCCACTGCTTGAGCTGCTGTTGGTGGCTGCACCGGAGGCGGTGGATCCGTCTCCTGCAGTTGTGATGTCGTGCGGCACGCAGGCGGCGAGTAGGGTGCTGAGGCTGATGAGTGTGCCTCCGGTCAGCATTGAGCGGCGGTTCAGCGTGTTGGGGTTCATGGTTAGCCCTCCACGTGTTCGTAGTTCATGATCTCCCACTTATTACCATTATGCTTCAGCTCAAATTTAAAAGTGTTCTTAGTCTTGTCCTTATTTTCCCAACGGCGCCAGCTACCGTCAGACTCAACGTAGGTCTCGTAGTCCCACTCGCGGTACACCTTCCAGAAGTAGGTTTCACCATCTTCTGACCATGGGGCGCCTTCAGTTAGGAAATGGTCGACACCGCCGATGACCCATCCACCGCTTTTGTAAAGATCCTCAATGTCTGCGTAGGCGTTGAGCTCATTCTCGAAGGTTGGAGATACGAATTGGCGTGCCATGGTGAAATCACCAGTTTGAGTACCGTAGTTAGCCCATTGAGTCCAGGCATCCAGTGTCTTGCGCATGCCTTCAGGGGACTTTTCGTTGTAGCCGTCTTCAGGCACGTTGGGTTTAGGTACATTCTGGGCGTTACCGTGCTTGTCAGCTTTGCGATACTCGCCTTCGGGGGCCTTCGAACCGCCCGAATAGCCGCGAACAGTAGACGGGGTTGCGCTCGCCGAAGGTGACTCAGATGCCGCAGCAGAAGCCGACTCGCTCGGCGCCGCGCTTGAAGAGGCGCTCACCTCGTTACTAGCCTGCTGGCCACACGCCGCCAGCAGAGCGGACGCACCAAGGGACACGGCGCCAGCCAACAATGCACGGCGATTCAACACAACAGAATCCTTCAAAAATTTCTCCACGATTAATCATCCACGCCTTTGTAACCCATAATTTCCCATTTCTGGCCGTTGTGTTTCAGCTCGAAAATGAAGGTGTCGTTAGTTTTATCTTCATTAGTCCAAGAACGCCAACTACCATCAGCCGCAACATAAATCTCCTTTTCCCAGACATGGTAAGCCTTCCAAAAATAAGTCTCCCCGTCCTCAGACCACGGCGCACCATCAGCAGTCAAGCTTTCAATACCATCAATCACCCAACCACCATGCTGGTAAAGCCTCTCGACACCCTCATAAGCCTCCAACTCGCTCTTAAAAGTCGGCGACACAAACTGACGAGCCATCGAATAATCACCAGTCTGCACGCCATAATTACCCCATTTGACCCAGGCATCCAAAGTCTTACGCATACCTTCAACAGACTTCTCACGATACCCGTCTTCAGGCTCAGCAGGCTTGGGCACATTCTGTGCCGGACCGTACTTATCAGCAGGGCGATACTCCCCATCGGGGGCCTTCGAACCGCCCGAGTAGCCGCGAGCACTGGACGGAGTGGCTGATGCAGCAGTAACTTCAGATGCCGAAGGCGATTCACTCGGCGCCGCGGTTGCGGTGGCTGCCGCCTCGTTATTCGCCTGCTGGCCGCACGCCGCAAGCAAGGCGCCCAGCCCCACAAGAGCGCCGCCGCCCAACAATGCACGGCGATTCAACACAACAGAATCCTTCAAAAATTTCTCCATGATTAATCATCTACGCCTTCGTAGCCTATAATTTCCCACTTTGTTCCGTTATGCTTCAATTCATATTTAAACGTATCATTGCTTTTATCATCATTATTCCATCCATGCCAGCTACCATCATATTCAACATATATCTCGCGGTTCCATTCTCGGTATACCTTCCAGAAATAAGTCTCTCCATCTTCTGACCAAGGCGGTTCATTAGCAACCATGTTTTCTATTCCATCAATTACCCAACCTCCACGTCGATAAAGTTCTTCAATATGATTGTATTCGTTTAGTTCACGTTCAAAAGTCGGTGATATAAACTGACGAGCCATTGAATAGTCACCGGTCTGCACACCATAATTACCCCATTTAATCCATGCATCCATTGTCTTACGTATGCCTTCGGGGGACTTTTCGTTGTAGCCATCTTCGGGCGCGTTGGGTTTCGGCACGTTCTGAGCGTTACCGTGCTTATCAGCCGGGCGATACTCACCATCCGGTGCCTTCGAACCGCCCGAGTAGCCACGGACAGTAGACGGGGTTGCGCTCGCCGAGGGTGACTCAGATGCCGCTGCAGAAGCCGTCTCGCTCGACGCGGCAGTAGAAGAAGCTGCCGCCTCATTATTTGCCTGCTGGCCACACGCCGCAAGCAGGGCGCCAAAGCCCACAAGTGCGCCGCTACCCAGCAGGGTACGGCGATGAATTTGGGTACGGTAAAGGAAGGTACGAGGCTCCAAGACGGTGCGCTCCTATCGTCGGTGATGGTGTGTATGCACTTATCAGGCTGGTAAAAATGGTCATTATTGACCGCCGGAAGAACCCAGCCGCGCAGCGTACCCAGCAGACGCAACAATGCGCCGCGGGAGGCTACATATAAAACCCTACCGCATGTATGCAGTCGTTTGCTTTGCAATGAGTGTAATAGCGACGAATCGCCACCATTCGAACAATTCAATGCTTTATACGTCAAATAACTATGCGTGCCCAGAAGCCACATGTGTTTCGAAAAGCTACTTCTTTAGTGGCTTTTCGAAACACATGTGGCTTTTCGGCGGAATAGGGAATAGAGGGTACAAAAAAGGGGCACCGCCTCCACCCCCAACGGGTAGAGAACGGTGCCCCTTTTCAGCACGCCGGGGAGCATACAGCTCCCGCCTGTAAGCCTTTTAGCGGCGAGCGCGGCGCAACTTCACCAGGCCACGGTTAATGTGTGCCGCCCAGAGCGGACCCTCATACAGGAACGCGGTGTAGCCCTGCACCAGGTCGGCGCCAGCATCCAGGCGCTCCTGCACATCCTCAGCGGTGGTCACGCCGCCAACCGAGATAATCGCGAGGTCGTCACCAATTTCGCACTTGAGCAGGCGCAGCACCTCAAGGGAGCGGGGCTTCAGCGGCGCACCGGAGAGGCCGCCGGCACCAATTTCCTTGACCTTAGTCATATCGCTGGTCAGGCCCAGACCCTCACGGGCGATGGTGGTGTTAGTGGCGATAATACCGTCCAGCTTCAGCTCCTTAGCAAGGGCTGCCACCTCGATAACGTCCTCATCGACCAGGTCCGGCGCGATCTTCACGGTCAGGGGCACGTGGCGGTTGGGGCATACGCGGTCTGCCTCTTCACGCACTGCGGCAAGCAGCGGGCGCAGCGACTCGATAGCCTGCAGGGTGCGCAGACCCGGAGTGTTCGGGGAAGAAACGTTGACGACCAGGTAGTCTGCCTGCGGTGCCAGGGTGCGGGTGGAGATCAGGTAGTCCTCGATAGCGTTCTCAAGCTCGACGACCTTGGTCTTGCCGATGTTCACGCCGATGACCGGGCGTACGGCGCCGCGGTATTCGGTTTCGAGGTCTGCGCGGGCGGCAGCAACACGCGGACCTGCCGCTGCGGCACCGTCATTGTTGAAGCCCATACGGTTGATAACCGCCTTATCTTCCACGAGGCGGAAGAGGCGCGGCTGCGGGTTACCGGGCTGCGCCTGACCGGTAATAGTACCAATCTCGACGTGGCCGAAGCCGATACCAGCCAGCGCGGCAATACCCTTACCGCCCTTATCGAAGCCAGCAGCCAGACCGAACGGCGAAGGGAAAGTAATACCCATGACAGTGGTTGCCAGTTCCGGTGCAGGCTGGAAGTACTTGCGCAGCGCGCGGGTGATGCCGACGTTGCGCAGGGTCTGAACGCCCCAGAAGCCGACGTGGTGTGCCTTCTCAGGATCCATGCCCTTGAAGAAGATGTTGAAGAAGGTCGGGTAGATGCGCATTTGTTCTCCCTAAGGTTGGAGGGTGTGGGTGGTTTATGGGGCGTTACTTGTCGTTCGCCACAGCGTCGACTGCGCCACCGTAGCGGCGGTCGCGGCGTGCGTACTCTTCGACAGCCTCCCAGAGGGTGCGGCGGTCAACGTCGGGCCAGAGCACGTTCATGAAAATCATCTCGGCGTAGGCGCTCTGCCAAAGCAGGAAGTTCGAGATGCGCTGCTCACCGGAGGAACGCAGGAACAGGTCAACGTCGGGCAGGTCGGGCTCGTCCAGGTACTTCTGGATGGTCTTTTCGGTAATGTTGCCGGGCTTGAGCTTGCCCGCCACTGCGTCCGCTGCGATAGCTGCCGCCGCGTCAGCGATTTCTGCGCGGCCGCCATAGTTCACGCACATGGTGAGGGTACAGACGGTGTTATCGATGGTTTCGCGCTCGCAGTGTTCAAGCTCTTCGATGACGTTCTTCCACAGCTTGGGTCGGCGACCAGCCCAGCGGATGCGCACGCCCCAGGTCTTGAGGGTTTCCAGCTGGCGCTGCAGCACCTCGGTGGAGAAACGCATAATGAACGCAACTTCGCTGGGTGAGCGCTTCCAGTTTTCGGTGGAGAACGCGTAGGCGGTCACGTACGGGATGCCCATTTCGATAGCGCCCGCAACGACGTCCAGCAGTGCCGCCTCACCGGCGCGGTGGCCCTCGGTGCGGGGCAGGCCGCGTTCGTTCGCCCAGCGTCCGTTACCGTCCATGACGACGGCGACGTGCTGCGGAATAAACTTCTTCGGGATCGGCGGCGGGGTTGCCCCGGTGGGGTGTGCGGGCGGGGGTACGGGCTGGGTGCGTGCCATGTGTGCCTTTCTTCCCTGGCGGGTTCTCCCCCGGGGTCGTTTGCCTAGATATGCGCCAGATATAAACCTGGCGTGCTGTTAGCTATTTTACCGTGACACAGCGCGCATGGGTGGGTGCTTCGGGGGTTATTTTGCGTCCTGGTTGACGCATGTTTGAAGCACCGGCGTGTATCTTTTACGATGCAGGAATTTCTGCTTCGAGGGCGCTCACCGTTTTCAGGGGGTGTTCGAGCAGGTTCTGGGTGGTCTTCAGGTAGAGTCCCAGAATTTTGGAGGCGACCGGCACCGGCGCTGCGTCAATAGTCGCCCAGGCGCGTGGATCCGCCGATGCGGTGGCGAGCGCATAGCCGAGCTCTTCGGCACGCAGGCCGGTCAGGGGCGTGTCGACGGCGGGTGCGCATTGGGGGCAGAGCACGGTGTGGTGCCCGTAGGTGTGGGCGGTGTGGAAGGCAATGTACCTTCCGCTTCCACCTGCAGTGTTGGGGGCGTTGTCTGCACCAGCATTACCTGCGCTGTCCGCACCCTGGCTCTCTGCGTTCACGAGCGGGTTGCCACATCGGGTGCAATTCTCACCGATGAGCGGCCAACCGGCGGCGTTCATGCTACGCGCCAGGTAGCGGGTCAGAATCCTCTGCGGCACATGCTGCCCGTGCGCGAGCGCGGCAAGCGCTCCGTGAGTCAGGGTGTAAATATCGGCGGTGTTGTCGGTGTCATTGGTGAGTGCTTCCGCCAGTTCAGCGATGGTGGAGGCGCAGGTGTACGCATCGTAGTTCGCCATAATCGGCGCGGTGTAGGCGTGCAGGGTCGCCGCCTGGGTGATAGTGTGCAGGTTCGTTCTGCCGCGGCTGAAGGACAGGTCGGTGTGCATGAACGGTTCGAGTCGCCCACCGAACTTGGAGGTGGGTTTGCGTACGGCCTTGGCGACGGCGTGGGTGATTCCACCGTCGCGGGTGAGCATGATGATGATGCGGTCGGTTTCGCCGAGTTTTTGGGTGCGGAGGATGAGGGCGGCATCGCGCCAGGTGCGGGGTTCGCTCACGGGTGTCTCCGTTCTCGGTATATGCTCGGCGGGTATTTGGTGGGTATGTTTTCTGCGGCCGCTCAGTGGAGCTCAAACAAGAGCCGCGCGGGTGTTGCGGGTACGGTTCGACCCCTGCCGTATTACCCCGCATAGGGGGTACCGGTCAGGGGTCGGTCCGTAACGTATGGGCGAGACGCTATTTAGTCCTCGTACTCAATATCGTCGTCGATGTCGTCTTCATCGTCGAGGATTTCTTCAAGGTCATCCTCGTCTTCATCGCCGTAGACGCTCAGGGGGGTGACCTCATTGTGAGCCTCGAAGAGGGCATCTTCGTAGGCTTCAAAGGCGTTGGCGATTTCTACGTATGCCTCATCGACGGCAGGGTCGTGCTCGCCGCTTCGGTTAACAACGGCGGTCAGGTGCGCCTCCAGCGCGTCAAGGAGGCGGGTGAGTTCAGTGCGAGGATCATTGCTCATGCCATTTATTCTACTACCTGCGCGCCTATGGTGTGCGCCGGGCGGTCATACGGCGGTTTAAACGCAGAACTATGAACGGGCGGGTGTATAAAATGCCGCATAAAAAACACCTCACAGGCACAGCGAACCCGCCGTTCCCAGTCCCCCACTCCTCAAAGGGGCGGGTGCCGGGTGCGGCGGGTTCTTCTGTCGGTTAGCTCAGCTTGACGCTGCGCCTACTGAATGGTTGCTTCTTACGGGTTATGAGCCCGTGAGAATTAGAAGCCGGGATTAGAAGCCCAGGGAAGCTGCGGATGCGCGGATTGCCTCAGCGGATGCCTTCAGCTGTGCCAGCTCAGCCTCGTTCATGGGGACCTCGAGCACGCGCTGGATGCCCTCGCGGTTCACGATGGTGGGCAGGGACAGTGCAACGTCCTTGAAGCCGTACAGCTCGCCTGCAATGGTGGTGGAGACGGGCAGCACTGCGTTCTGGCCGCCGAGGAATGCCTCAGCGATACGTGCACCGGAGATACCGATTGCGTAGTTGGTGGAACCCTTGCCCTCGATGACCTTGTATGCTGCGCGCATAGCTTCGGTTGCCAGCTCGGCGCGGACCTCTTCGGTGAACAGAGGCTTGCCGTCCTGCTCCCACTCGGTCAGGGGAACCATACCGATGTTTGCTGCGGACCAGACGGGGAACTCGGAGTCGCCGTGCTCACCAACAACGTTTGCGTGAACGCTCTTGATGGAGACGCCAGCCTTGTTAGCGATTAGCCAACGCAGGCGGGAGGAGTCCAGAACGGTACCGGAGGACAGCACGCGGTTTGCGGGCAGGCCGGTAATCTTCTGAGCCACGATGGTGAGAACGTCACAGGGGTTGGTGACGAGCATGATAATCGCGTTGGGTGCTACGGACAGGATGTTCGGCAGCAGCTTCTCGAGGATTGCGACGTTTGCGCCTGCCAGTTCGAGGCGGGGCTGGCCGGGCTTCTGGCGAGCACCAGCGGTGATGATGACCATGTCGCAGTCGCGCAGCAGTTCGATGTCGTCGCCACCGGTTACGGTTGCTTCGTGTGCGAACATTGCGCCGTGTGCGATGTCCAGTGCTTCAGCGTGTGCGCGCTTGCCGTCGATGTCGTACAGGACGATCTCGTCTGCGGAGCCGCGGACCATAGCTGCGTATGCGGTTGCGCTACCGACGCCGCCTGCACCGATGACGCCGAGCTTGGTGGGGTTGTTGACACCGTTCATTGCTGTATGCCCTCTTTTCGTGAGAGTTATCCGTGTGGTGCGAGAGGATTCTCGCGGGGTTTATTAGGAAGCGGGTGTGTGCCTCGGAGTCGGCTTCCCTGGTGTGGGCGTTCTCCCCCGGTGGGCTCGCTTCGTTACTTTCTATTATGCCGCAGATTCTGCGTTTTGTGTTGGGTTATTTTGCTTTTTTCGATGGGTGCTGGTGACTTTATAGGCTATGAGGGGTGTTTTTCACTCACAAAACCAAATAATGACGTTCTGACCTTTTGAGCAAGGTCACATGTCGCTAAAGTAGCCCTCCACATCTACCGCGCCTCCGGAAGCCTCAAAATCGGCACGGACCGCCTGAGCCAATTCGTCATCAACCAGGAAGTCCAAAGCCACAGATGCCAACCCGAATGCCGCATCCAGGGCAGCATCAACCGCCGCCGGAGTGTCCGCACAGTGCGCGAACTCCACCGTATGCATACCGGTACCCTCAGGCGCAATCTGAATGAGCGGATGAATACCGGGCACACGCAGGCTCACATTACCGAAATCGGTCGAAGCCGCCAGCGTGTCACTGACCGTACCGGGCGGGTACGGGTGACGGCCCACCGAACGCTGAGCCGAAACCCAACGCTTGAGCAGCGGGCGGTTCGTGCGCACCGGCATGGTCATCGGCGAAGAATCCCACGTCACCTCCGCACTCACACCAGCCATGAGCGCCGCACCGCGCAGCACCTCCTCAACCCGTCGCGAGAGCGCACGCAGAGTTGGCGCGTGCTTGGAACGGATATTAATGTGCAGGCTCGCGGAGGCAGGAATCAGGTTCGGGGCGTCACCGCCGTGGTCGATAATCGCGTGAATACGGTCAGAACCGGGAATCTGCTGACGCAACAAACCCAACCCCTGATACGCCATGTTCGCCGCATCCAGGGCGTTACGACCCATAAACGGGTGGGAGGAAGCGTGCGCACTCACGCCCGTGTAGGTCACGCGACATTCACGGCGACCCAACCACGCCTGATCAGCCACATCAATAAAGTAGGGGTGCACCATAATGGCAGCATCCACCTGCTCAAACGCGCCGGCACGCGCCATCAGCTCCTTACCGGCATCGGACTCTTCGGCGGGCGTGCCGTAGTAGAGGACCCTGCCGCTGAACGCCTCGGGGCCGGTGGCGAGCGCATCCGCCAGGGCAAGGAAAGCGCCCAGCCCGGATACCGCGATGACGTTGTGGCCGCAGCCGTGACCGATGCCCGGCAGCGCGTCGTATTCGGAGAGAATCGCGATGGTGCGGTGCTTGGCGGGGTCGTAGTCGGCGCTGGTGAGCTCCACTTTAAAAGCGGTATCCAGCCCGAAGGCGGGGTACTCGACACTAAGGTTCGGGTGGGCTTCGCGAACCGTATCAACGAGCGTGCGGGAGGCAAAATACTCCTCGTAGGCAGTCTCGGGATGTGCGTGAATAGCCTTGAGAATTTCGGTCAGAGAATCCGCGCGCGTGGCGATGGATTCGGCGAGGTCGCGGCGAATATGCGCCAGCCCGCTGTCTTCATCGAGGCGGTGCCCGTGATGCTTGCCGTGCTCGTGGTGCTCGCCATGACCGTGGTGCTCGCCATGACCGTGGCGCTCGCCGTGACTACGTTCCTGCTCGGGATGCGCATGCTCGAAGCTCTTATGCCCGCGCTTGCGGCGGTGCTCAGCGGCACGCTTACGCTGCTCCGTTTCGAGGGCAAGAATCTCGGAATACTCGCTACCGCGCACGCAATCAGCGTCGGGTGCCTCGTATCGGCGGGTTATTGCGGCGGGTCGGGTCGGCGCCTTTCGCTCAGACGGTGATTCGGGCTGGGTGTGGGCGGCGATGCCCTGTGCGTTCGCGTCAGTCATGCTTCTAAGCTACCGTCTGTGCTCGCCGGGCGCTAGAGGGTCGGGCGTGATGGAGTCGAAAACACCCAAAAAGAAATTTGTGTCACATAAAAGAAATTTTGTATATATCCTAGGAATCTTTGATTCATTGGAGTAGCGTTAAGCACATGGGAGCGACAATCCAGCCGCACCCATCACCATCCGGCGCTAGCGATGCGAATGCCGGCAGGACAGTTCACAACCGGCCCAAACCATGTCGTTTGGACCTCTGTCAACACCGTGACAGACCCATGGACGCGAACCGTACCGGCAAGCACACACCGCTGTGAGCGCCACAACCACGCTAAGGAGCTCCATCCCATGAAGGCAGCACGCTTCTACGACCGCCACGACATCCGCATTGAAGACATCCCCGCACCCGAAGCCGCTGCGGGCGAGGTTCTGGTCAAGGTCGCCTGGTGCGGTATTTGCGGTACCGACCTGCACGAATACCTCGACGGCCCCATCTTCTGCCCCCAGCACGGTCACCCCCACCCCATTTCTGGTGAGGACTCCCCCGTCACCCTCGGTCACGAATTCTCCGGTGTTGTTGAGGCACTGGGCGAAGGCGTAGACGACCTGCAGGTTGGCGACCACGTTGTTGTTGAGCCCTACATCATTCGTGATGACGTCTACACCGGCCCCGACTCCAAGGACTACCACCTGTCCAAGGACATGAACTTCATCGGCCTGGCAGGTCGCGGTGGCGGTCTGTCCGAGAAGGTTGCCGTCAAGCGCCGCTGGGTTCACAAGATCCCCAACACCATTCCCCTGGACGAGGCTGCACTGATTGAGCCCCTGAGCGTTGGCTACCACGCTGTTGAGCGTGCAGGCGAGTTCGAAGAGGGCGCATTCGCACTGGTGACCGGTGCTGGCCCCATCGGTCTGCTGACCTCCGCAGTTCTGAAGGCTAAGGGTGCTAAGGTCATCATCTCCGAGCTGTCCCCGCTGCGCCGCCAGAAGGCTCTGGACTCCGGTGTTGCTGACTACGCTTTCTCCCCCGCAGAGACTGACGTTCTGGCTGAGATTCACAAGCTGACCGACGGCCGCGGCGCTGACATCGCATTCGAGTGCACCTCCGTTCAGCCCGCACTGGACCTGATTCTGGATGCCCTCAAGCCCACCGGTAAGGTCGTCATCGTCTCCATTTGGGGCAAGCCCGCTTCCCTGGACGTTCAGAAGGTTGTGCTCAAGGAGCTCGATATCCGCGGCACCATCGCATACGTGAACTCCCACCCGGAGACCATTAAGCTCGTTGAGTCCGGCAAGATTGACCTGAAGCCCTTCATCACCGGCAAGATCGCTGTGGAAGACCTGATTGACAAGGGCTTCGACACCCTGATTCACCACAACGAGACCGCTGTGAAGATTCTGGTCACCACCGACCCGGAGCGTCTGGCTGAGTAATTCAGTTTCAGCTGATGTAGCTGCTCTTCTAGCTTCCTTAGCGTAGCTAGTGTGGGGTGAGGTTCCTATCAAGGAGCCTCACCCCACTACTTTTTTGTGTGCTTTTTACTGGGCATACAAAACCGGGCATACAAAAATCCCCGGTTCCGAAGAACCGGGGATTATCTGTGCGCGAGGGGGGACTTGAACCCCCACCCTCTAATACGAGGACTAGCACCTCAAGCTAGCGCGTCTGCCTATTCCGCCACCCGCGCAGGTGACTTTCGAACGTTTTCCTTTCGGCGCCGTTCGAAGCAACACGTAATACTATACGGGCTTTCTGGACACTCCGCAAATCGAAAGAGTATGTTCTGTGTCACATATTGAGTATCGTTTATCCCAAACCATGCCGTTACCCCTCACTTCTCAACTAATATGACGAGCACGCCCGTTCAACTGCCATATTTCCGGTCATACCGACTAGAATAAAGAGCATGAATAATGAGAACCTCTCCCGCGAAGAAGCCGCAGAACGTTCGGCTCTCATCAGTGTCGACACCTACGACGTGCATGTCGACCTGACCAACGCCAAGGACCCCGAATTCGAGTCCTACCCCACCGTCACCACCGTCCGATTCTCCTGCAACACCCCCGGTGCAGAAACCTTCATCGACTACATCCACCACAGCGTCGACTCCGTTAAGCTCAACGGCACCGAGCTGAACCTGGCAGATGTCGTCAACGGCGCACGCATCACCCTGCCCAACCTGCAGGCAGAAAACGTGCTCACCATCCACGGTCGCTCCTACTACTCCCGCTCCGGCGAAGGTATGCACCGCTACTTCGACCCCTCCGACGGTCGCGTCTACCTGTACACCCAGTACGAGCCCTCCGACTGCCGCCGAGTCTTCCCGAACTTCGAGCAGCCCGACCTGAAGGCAGTCTTCAACTTCCGCATCACCGCACCCAAGGACTGGGTTGTCAGCTCCAACGGCGTACTCGAATCCCAGGTAACTGACCCCACCGACGACTCCATCACCAAGCGAGTCTTCTCCCCCACCGCAAAGATCTCCACCTACATCACCGCAATCGTTGCCGGCGAATACTTCACCGCAACCACCACCTACAAGCCCAAGAGCAAGGTCAACAGCGGTGACATTCCCCTGGTCGTCTACTGCCGCCAGTCCCTCAAGCCGCACTTCGACTACGACCACATCTTCAAGGTCACCGAAAACGGCCTGGACTTCTTCCAGGACCTCTTCGACTACCCCTACCCGTACCCCAAGTACGAGCAGGCATTCGTACCCGAATACAACATCGGCGCAATGGAGAACCCCGGCCTGGTCACCTTCACCGAAGACTACATCTTCGTCTCCGGCGCAACCGAGGACGACCTCGAAGGCCGCACCAACACCATCTGCCACGAAATGGCACACATGTGGTTCGGCGACCTCGTCACCATGAAGTGGTGGGACGACCTGTGGCTCAAGGAATCCTTCGCAGACTTCATGGGCACCCTCGGCGCTAAGGAAGCCAACAACTTCAACGACGCATGGGTCACCTTCGCGAACAACCGCAAGGCATGGGCATACATGCAGGACCAGCTGCCCACCACCCACCCCATCGTCGCTGACATCCCCCACCTGGAAGCAGCATCGCAGAACTTCGACGGCATCACCTACGCAAAGGGCGCATCCGTGCTCAAGCAGCTGGTAGCCTACGTCGGCTTCGACACCTTCATCGAAGCAGCACGCGTGTACTTCAAGCGCTTCGAGTGGGGCAACACCTCCCTGAACGACTTCCTGCAGGTACTCAACGAGGTCTCCGGCCGCGACATGCAGGCATGGGCTAACGCATGGCTGCAGACCTCCGGCGTGTCCGCACTGGGCACCAAGCGCGTCTACGGCGAAGACGGCCAGCTCACCGATCTGATTCTCACCCAGGAACTGCCCGCACAGCAGCCCGCAGGTCTGGGCCGCCCGCACGTGGCAAAGCTGGAAACCTTCGCGCTGACCGACGGCAAGCTCGTCTCCACCGGCCTGCTCTCCCTCGAGTACCCGGCAGAGCCTGTCTCCGAGTACCGCGTAGAGCTCACCGACGAGCAGAAGAAGCTCGTTGGCGAAGCAGACCTGCTCATGCTCAACGCAGAGGACCACACCTACGCCAAGGTTGCCCTGACCGACGAAGACGGCCTGCAGGCAGCTATCGAAGGTGTCTCCACCCTCGAGTCCGCACTCTCCCGCGGCCTCATCTGGGGCTCCCTCTGGGAGAACGTGCGCGATGTACGCCTGCCCGTCACCACCTACGTCGACGCAGTCGTCCGCAACGTCTCCAAGGAGCCGAGCGCATCCCTGCTGGGCACCATGGTCAACAACGCACAGGTCGCTATCGCAACCTTCTCCGCACCCACCGGCCGCGAGCGCCTCTACGACGCTCTCTATGACGCATTCGCAGCCGCACTGGCACAGGCTAAGCCCGGCTCCGATGAGCAGCTGATCCTGCTGCGCGGCCTGATTTCGGTCTCTACCAACGCGACCAAGGGTGAAGAGCTCTGCCGTGACATTGCCCGCGGTGCGTTCGAAGACACCACCGGCGATATTGCTGACGCAACCGGCATTCCTTACGACCAGAACCTGGGTTGGAGTGCGCTGGGTGCGCTCGCAAGCCGTGACCTGGTGACCGTTGAGGATCTGGACCGTGCGGCTAAGTACAGCCCCTCCTCGATTTCTTCGAATGGTTACGCATACGCGATTGCTGCCCTGCCCTCTGCTGAGCGTAAGGCTGCCGCATACAAGACCATCATGGAAGACGAGTCGCTGTCGAACGACGCCCTGGCTTCGACCATTAACGGTTTTGCTCGCGGTCCGGTTGAGCTGCGTGAGTCCTACTACGACTCCTACTTTGAGGCTCTGCTGCCTCTGTGGGCGTCCCGTTCGATTGGTATGGCAACCCGCATTGTGCGTGGCCTGTACCCGAAGGCTCCGTACAACACCGGCTCCACCGAGGGTCTGGGTGTTGAGGGCAACCCCTCCGTGGCGCTGGCTCAGCGTTGGCTGGAGGCGAACCCCGACGCTCCGTCGGCTCTGCGCCGTCTGGTTCTGGAGGCTCAGGATCACGGCCGCCGTTCGATTGTGGCTCAGAAGTTCAACGCTTCCCTGCTGGGCTAAGCTGCACGGTTTGAGCAGCTGAGGCGGGGTGTGGACCGGTGCCTAGACTAGGTTCCGCTCTCCCCCGCCAGGTTCTCAATCCGCTGTGAGAGACTGCCGTTCGGCACGCTCCCGGTAACGGGACGCGCCGGGCGGTGGTCTTTTTCTGCCTTATTTTCACGTTCTAGAGTGATTTGCGGGCCGCCTAATTTTTTCTCTCCCGCATTGACGTGGGTGCTCATTGCGGGTGAGGTTTCACCGAGCCAGCAGAGTATGTGCATCGGGTGCTAAAAGACGGATAAATGTCACCTCTTTTTGTGGGCTGTCCGCTCTGAAAGCATGAGAGAATAGACTAGGTATCCGCTCGCTTAGACATATCAGAAGGAGTTTTCAGTGGTCGATTACGCACTCGGTGACCGCGGTAGCGTTGACATTGTCACCGATGATTACTACGAAGCAGAAACCCTCCAAATTTTTGAGGAACTGCACATCGACCGTGAACGTATCTGGTACGGTGAAGCGCGCCTCGTTCCCGAACCGGATAACCCCTACGAACCCAATAGCATTGCCGTCTACATTGACGAGTTCAAGGTGGGCCGCATGAGCGTGGAGGACTCCGCCGCGTACTGGGATTCCATTACCCGCGTGGTTGCCTCCGGTTATGAGCCGATTGCGCACCTGCAGCTTTCTGCTGTTGCTGTGCGCGCAGAAGGCGGCGGCATGCACGTGAAGAGCACCGGCGTGCTCTCGCTGTCCGCACCCGGCTCGCTCTTCCCCCTCAATGACGCACCGACCCGCGCGACCCTGCTCCCCCAGGGCCCGTCCATGAAGGTGCTGGATGAGAAGGAGCACTCCGAATACCTGCACAGCATCCTGCCGCCCAGCGGTGAGGGTCGCGTGATCCTGACCCTGGAAGCAAACCAGCTAAAGACCTCCGACGGCCGCGTGGTTGACAGCGTGGAGGTGCGCCACGACCGCAAGCTCGTCGGTCGCCTGAGCACCCAGATGTCTGAGCAGCTCGCGCCCGTGATTCGTTACGCATTCGAGAACGACCGCCTCACCAGCGCATGGGGTACGATTCGCGGTAATACCCTTGAGCTGTCCCTGACCGTTCAGGCTGCACGCCCCGCCGACATTCCGCAGGAATGGTACGAGACTCTGCCCAACAACGTTCCGGCGCTTCTGCCCGTTGGTGAAGACTACGAGGTGCCCCCGGCATTCGTGCCCACCGAAGGTGAACGCCACTACCTGGAGTCTTCCGCACAACAGGCTCCGAAGAAGCGTCGCGGTTTCATGAGCTCCCTGACCGGTGGCTCCTCCGCACCCGAGCCGACCCGCAACGAACCCGCCGCAGAGAAGCCGGTTATCGAGTACAGCATTGAGGAAGAGGAATACTACGAGCCCTCTGAGCGTGAGCGTCTTCTGAACCTGATTAAGGGTGCCGGTCTTGCCGTTCTGGTCGCCGGCCTGATTTCAATGCTGTGGACCCCGATGCTCGGCATGCTCATCGCGATTCTGGGCGGCGCTGTTGCGGCAGTTGCCTTCTACTTTGGTCGTCAGCCCTACTACGATGACTACGAAGCCTACGACGAGTACGAGGAAGAATACGAAGAGACCGACGAAGAAGCTGAAGAAACCGATTCGAAGGCATAAACTCCTTCCCAACAGGACGTAAAAATACGGAAGGGGCGGCTACCCCACCATCACGGTGAGGTAGCCGCCCCCTTTGTGCGCCTCGTGTGCCCTCCAGTCTGAGCCTCTTTATCCTGCACCCCTCCCTCTATCCTGAGCGCCGTGAGCTACGCGTGGAGAGCCGATTAAAACCAGCGGGGGTGAAAGCTCAATCAAGCTTTCACCCCCGCAAGGAGCTATATCTTAGTCCTGACCGTAAGTCGCCATGAACTGATCCATGCTGTCATGCTGCAAAGCATAGGACAGGTTAGCGTTCGCAGCCTGGTTCACGATAACAATTGACTGACCGTCGTAAGACCAACCCGGGCCCGCGTTCGGCAGGGTGGTCATACGCATCGTGGTGTCACCACTGGTCAGCACCGGAGCCGCAATCTGAGCAATCTGTGCCGCATCCAGACCGGAGTCCACACGCATGTAACCAGCGATGGACTCAACAGCAGACTGGAACGAACCCACACTGCTCAGCGCACCCTTAGCCTTCATCGTGCTGTACAGACCGCGCAGGAACGCACGCTGGTTACGAACACGCTGGTAGTCACCGTCAGCAAACTGGTAGCGAGCACGCACGAACGCAAGTGCCGCGCCGCCGTCCATGTGCTGCATACCCTGCTTAAAGGACCAAGCGTTGATGTCGAAGTTGAAGGGAACCTGAACGTCCACGCCACCAACAGAGTTCACCAGAGCCTTGAAACCCTCGAACTCAATCTCAGCCACGTGGTCGATCTTGACGCCCACCAAGTTCTCGATGGTAGCAACCTGCAGGGAAACACCGCCATAGTTCAGTGCTGCGTTCACCTTAGCCGTACCATATCCGGGAATATCAACCCAGGTATCTCGCATAATCGAGATGATGTACACGCCCTTGCCGTCAGCCGGGATGTGCATGAGCATAATGGTGTCTGCACGGGAACCGCTCACCAGAGCTGCATCAGCGCCGGTACGAGTATCGCTACCGAGCAGCAGGATATTCTTGCCGGGGCCCTTGATAACGCCGTAATTATAGCCGTTATCCAGGATACCGTCGCCGTCCTTATCGTGCTCGCTGGCGTTCGCTGCAAGAGCCGCGGCAGCATCGGAGCCGTTAGCGTTAGTGCCGTTCTTGCCAGTATCCGAGTTAGTCACGGTCGGAGCCTTCAGCTCCGTCACGTTGAGCTTCTTAGCCTCGCCAAGCTGCTCCTTAATTTTGCTGAGGTCTTCATCCACCTTAGTGATGGAGTCGAACTTCTCGGTCTTGCTATCCCAGGTGTGGCCAGCACGCCAGATGAAGAAACCAATACCGAGAGTAATAACCAGCAGAAGAATCAGCAGGATCAGCAGAATACGCTTGACCCATTTCTTCTTCTGCGACGGTTCAGAGTGAGCGTCGCTCATTAAGTTGTCCTTTGTTTGAGGTGGTGATACGCGAGGTGCGCGGCGCATCCAGCGAAGTCTCTAGAGTGCAGAGAGCCGGAAAATAACCCGCCGATGTGGGGCGGTGCTGGAGGGCACAGAAAATGCACAGCTCGCAAAATACTTTCCCATTGTAACGCCGTCAGCGAGTCTACGCACCAGTGAACGAAAGGTTTTACATTACAACTTTCCTCACGTTCGCGCGAGCTATTCTGCGATGATTTGCAGAACGCACAATGCCCCGCCTCCCTGAAAACCAAGGAGAACGGGGCATTGATTTCGCTAAAAAGCAAAACCTGGAAAGAAGATTTACTTCTTGCCGAAGTTGCCGAAGCGTGCGTTGAAGCGCTCGACGCGACCTGCGGAGTCCATGATGCGCTGCTTACCGGTGTAGAACGGGTGCGACTCGGACGAGATTTCAACCTCGACGATCGGGTACTCGTTGCCGTCTTCCCACTTCTCGGTCTTGTCCGAGGTCATGGTGGAACGGGTCAGGAAGACCTTGCCGGATGCGAGGTCGCGGAACAGAACCAGGTTGTAGTCCGGGTGGATTTCTGCCTTCATTGATTACCTTCTTCTGCTACTGGATTTTGCCAGTAGCCCTTATATAGATGGAGTAGGTTTTTCGATGTGCAGCTATCGAGAAAATCTCAGAGCGCATCACCATTGTGCCCGCATAGGGCGCGCACAACCCATTAAGGGTACCACCTTCACGGATTAAATCCCAGTACGTTCCCTCGCAGGCGCCAACCCGCACACCGCAAGGGCACCCCCAGAAGGCACTCACGCGGGTTAAGAATCAGGTGAGAACTCAGGTTATGAACGCGGGCGGGTCTCCCAGAACGCCACGGCACTCGCCGCCGCAACATTCAAAGAATCCACGCCGTGCGACATCGGAATCATCACCGTATCGTCACACGCAGCCAGGGTGCGGGGCGACAGTCCGTGCCCCTCCGTGCCCAGAATCAGCGCAAGCTTCTCATCCCGGCGGGCAGACAGCTCCTCCAGGGTCAGCGAGTCCTCTTCCAGTGCGAGCGCTGCGCTCTTAAAGCCCAGCTCGTGCAGGGCCTGCAGGTCTGCAGGCCACGACTCTAGGCGAGCCCACGGCACCTGAAAAACGGTACCCATCGACACGCGAATCGAGCGGCGATACAGCGGATCAGCGCACCGCGGAGTCACCAGTACAGCATCCACGTTCAGCGCGGCAGCCGAACGGAAAATAGCTCCCACATTCGTGTGGTCCACAATATCTTCCAGGATTGCCACGCGAGAGGCACCCTGCAGCAACTGCTCCAGAAGCTGCGGCGCAGGACGAGCCATCGCCGCCAACGCACCACGATGCAGATGAAAACCGGTCACCTGCTCCAGCTGCTCCTCACTACCCACATACGCGGGAGTGTCAGGATGGGCGCGCAAAACATCCGCCAAATCATCAGCCCACTTCTCACTCATCAGGAAAGAAACGGGCTGATGACCGGCAGCGAGCGCACGACGAATCACTTTGGAAGACTCCGCAATGTAAATACCCCACTGCGATTCCATGGCGCTACGGAGCTTCACATCGGTCAGCTGCGTGTAGTAGCGCAAAGCCTGCTCGGGTGCCTGCGCCAGAGCAGTGACCGACTCGATGGCGTAGACACGCTCGGCACGCTCAGCGATCTGTTCGGCGCTCAGCTGCTTCGGGGCACGGCTCATGCGCGCTTGAACGCGGAGTAACGACCCGCGGAGGTGACGGTCAGAGCCAGGTCCATGTCGTAGGTTGCTGCGAGGTTCGCCTCGGTAATGGTGGACAGGATCGGGCCGGCGGCGACCACGCCACCGTCACGGACCAGCAGGGCGTGGGTGAAGCCCGCCGGGATTTCCTCGAGGTGGTGGGTGATGAGCACGGTAGCCGGTGCGTAGGGGTCGGCGGCAAGTGCGGTCAGACGCTCGACCAGGTCCTCACGGCCGGAGATGTCCATGCCTGCGCCGGGCTCGTCCAGCAGCAGCAGTTCGGGGTCGGTCATGAGGGCGCGGGCAATCAGTGCACGCTTACGCTCGCCGTCGGAGAGGGAGCCGAAGGTGCGGTCAGCGAGGGTGTCGACACCCCATTCAGCCAGCAGCTCGGTGGCGCGCTCGTCGTCCATGACGTCGTATTCTTCCTTCCAGCGGCCGGACACAGCGTACGCTGCGGTCACGACAACGTCGGAAACCTTCTCGTTGGCGGGAATCTGGTTTGCCGAAGCACCGGAGGACAGACCAATGCGCGGGCGCAGGTCGAACACGTCAACAGCGCCGAGGGTCTCGTCAAGGATTTCAACCTCGCCGCTGGTCGGGTGCAGGCGGGCTGCCGCAACCGACAGCAGAGTGGACTTACCGGCGCCGTTGGGGCCCAGAACAACCCAGCGTTCACCTTCGTTCACAGTCCAGGAAACGTCGTTGAGAATCTTGCGGCCGCCGCGAATCACGGAGACATTCTGAAGGTTGAGTACGGTGCTCATGGTTCTTCTTCCAGTGAGTTAGATGGATGGGATGCGCCCCCACCCCGCAACCCGTGCCGGGTTATCGGAGCGGTTGGCGCATAGTGCGCGGGTACCCCACATTGGGTTCCTCGCGCGAAGCCTTATGGGCTATAGGTGCCGCCGCGTCAGGGGCGGCGCGCCTGATCAAATGTACCTTGTCAGAGGGGCGGGCGCATCCGCAACGGCACCTATAGCAGCTGAAGTTATTAGTCGATGAAGCCGCGTGCGCCACCGACCAGCTCAACGTGGCCGGTCTCAACGTCTGCGGTGACCATCTTCGCGATTTCCTGCGCGAACTCGTTGACGGTGTAGAGCTTGCCGGCGGTCTCGCGGCGCTGCTCAATAGCGCCGGGGTGCAGGCGGTTCAGCAGGGTTGCGGTGACGGTGCCTTCAATCATGTCAGCGGACACGACGACCAGGGAGATACCCTTCTCGGAAAGTGCGGGAATCTCGGCAATCAGTGCGTCTTCGCCTGCGCGCTTGGACTCTGCGACGGGCTTGTACTCGTCCATGGTCTCAACCTCGCGGATGAAGTGCGCCTGGTGGCTGGTCACGAACACGATGCGTGCGCCTTCGGGCATCTTTTCTGCAGCCAGGCGTGCCAGGTTCAGCTGTGCGTCACGGTTCAGGCGCATTGCGTAGTCTTCGCCCATGCCGGTTTCCATGCCACCCGAAGCGTTCAGAATCAGGTAGTCCAGGGAACCGAAGGTCTCCACGGCGGTGTTGACGAGGTTCTGCAGGTCATCATTGTTGGTCACGTCAGCCTGCACTGCAATTGCCTTGCCGCCAGCCTCTTCAATAGCCTTGACGATCTTGTTCGCGCGCGGTGCCTTGGAGCGGTAGTTCACCACAATGTTCGCGCCCTCAGCGGCGAGAATCTGTGCGGTGTCTGCGCCAACGCCGCGGGAGGAGCCGGTAATGATGATGGTCTTGCCGGTCAGCTGTGCCATAGTTTTATGTCCTTAAAGTCTAGAAAGGGTGCGCCCACGTTCGGGCGCTTCGTGCAGTCCGTACGGGGTGGGGTTAGTGACCCATGCCCAGGCCGCCATCAACGGGGATGACAGCGCCAGAAATGTAGCTAGCCTCATCGGATGCGAGCCAGCGAATCACGCGAGCGACCTCTTCCGCCTCCGCGAAACGACCAGCGGGGATGGACGCCAGGTAGTTCTTCTTGGTTTCCTCGGGCAGAACCTCGGTCATTGCGGTGTTAATGAAGCCCGGTGCCACCACGTTAGCGGTGATGTTACGGCCGCCCAGCTCACGGGTGATGGAGCGTGCCATACCGACCAGTGCAGCCTTAGATGCGGAGTAGTTGACCTGGCCGGGGGAACCGTACAGACCCACCACGGAGGAAACCAGGATGATGCGGCCGCGCTTGAGCTTCAGCATGCCCTTGATGGCGCGCTGAACCACACGGAAAGAACCGGTGAGGTTGGTGTCGACCACGTCGGTGAAGTCGGATTCCTTCATGCGCATCAGCAGCATGTCGCGGGTGATACCTGCGTTGGCGACCAGCACCTCCACGGGGCCGAACTCTGCTTCAATTTCCTTGAATGCTTCGTTAATGCTGTCGGCATCGCGTACATCTGCCTTGACGGCGAAAAATTCTTCGGGGGCTTCACCGCTACGGTAGGTGATGCAGACGTTGTGTCCTGCTGCCTGGAATTCCTTGGCAATTTCGTAGCCGATGCCTCGGTTGCCGCCGGTGACCAGCACGGTCTTGGGAGTGTTCTCGCTCATGAGCTTCCTTGATGAGTCGACCCCTCACGATCAGAGCCGATGCAGCGGCTACGCGGTTGGGGTGTGGACGGATGGACAGACAAACCCTATTTTACCGCGTTTTAGCGCAAAGGTGCCGCAGGCTACACTCCACTCTTGAACACTGAACACCCGCTCCCCTTCTTTTGCATGCCTCATCGGGCGCGTACACTAGCTGAAGCGGAACAGCCCGCACCCCTTTTCTGCCCGGTCGCGCGGGCACGGAATAACACCGCACGTCGAGGCGCAATAGTAAGGATAAGAAGACATGGATCTGCTCGGTTCACTTTCTCAGGATGCACAGCCCGAGTACGCCAAGTGCTCCCGCAAGGGCTGCCAGCAGGCGGCAGAATTTCAGTTGCTCTGGAACAACCCGAAGGTGCACACCCCCGAGCGCCGCAAGATCTGGTTGGCGTGCTCCGAGCACGTTGGTTGGCTGGAGAATTACCTGCGCGAGCGTGAGTTCTGGAAGCAGACTCTGCCCTTTAAGGGGTAGTGCCACTTGAGAGGTGATGCCGGTTGAGGTGGCTCTGGTTGAGGGATAACCCCGCTTATCGAAAGTAATTTCGATATATGCTATATTTGTTCTAATTAGTTCGAGTGAACATCCCGACACCCAGGCAACCACACTCGCAGGGCAATCACACTCGCTGAGCAATCGCATTCAAGGAGGCACCTCCCCATGATGGGCTATTCGCACACCGTCAGCGCCGCAGCTGGCTGGCTAGTGCTCGTCGAGACGGGAGTGGTGCAGGTTCCCGATACCCCCACCCTCATCGTGACCACCCTGGCGTGCGCCGGTGCGGGCATGCTGCCGGATATTGACCACCACAACGGCAGTATCGCCAACTCCATTCCGCCCATTTCACGCTGGGTAGCACGCATTGTCGGGGCAGTCAGCGGCGGGCACCGCAAGGGAACGCACTCCATTTTGGGTCTGGTAGCTTTCTGGGCAATTGCCTATTTCAGCGCCAACCTGAGCTACAACGGAATACCCTGGGCTTCGCTACTTCTTGCCGCATTCTCGGGCGGTCTGGCATTGCGCGTGCTCGGCGCACCGGGTGGATGGATCGGTGCCGTCGCCCTCGGGTACGCCGCCTACACGACTGATTCGCTGGCACTGCTCCCCTGGGCTATTTCGGTCGGCGCGACCATTCACCTGATTGGCGACCTGCTGACAACCCGCGGACTGCTGCCCCTCTACCCCATCGTCATCAAGCCCCTGGTGGCGTCCCCCCTATGGAAAAAGAGCGGCTACATGGCACTGCCGATTCTGGGTGATGCTGGCAGCGTACGTGAGAAGGCACTCGTTCTAGCACTGACCGGGTACGTCGCCTGGTACGCGGCAGCCATGATGGGCTTTACCGAATACCCTCTGCAAATGTTCGGACTGGGTATTCATGCCGCATAACGTGCCGCATAACTAAATTCTCACTGAGGACAGCAAAGCGCCCCGTCACTTCCCTACGGAAGCAGCGGGGCGCTTTTCTAATCCTTATCCCGACCTATCGGGGTGAGAGATTAAGCGTCCTGGATGGGCCAGAAGACGTCAACCTCAACGTTCTCTTCACCGGAGGTGGGGTACTTCTCGAACTCAGTGTTGTGCATTGGTAGTTCTCCTTCGTGAGCGGGCGGGAATCTCTTCTCCCCCGCGTTAGCTCACCATCGGTAGTGAGCCCTAATGTTTCGCATTTGCGTCCTCGCAATGGCGGGAACAGTTATAAGTCTACGCCCCACGCATGTTGTGTTTCTACCATTTTTCCCACAATGTATGTAGAGACACATGAAAAATTCGAAAAGCCCACACAGACCCCCTGAAATATCGCCTGAGAGCTTTTCTTTCCCTCAGAAAAACCCACAAGGCAACATTATTTCCCGTCAAATACGCCGCAAGTTTCGTGTGTCAGAACCCACAGTTCCCATGCACAGGAACGCAATTACACCACATATGATCAGAAAACAATACAACCCCACGGGTCAGGTCACATTTTTCCGCACTATTCACGAGATAAATACCGACAATATCTCCGCAACACATTTTCAGAACACAAAAATACGCCCTGGACAATACACCCCAGACAATACGCCACAAACAATACCCACCGGACAATAAAACAACGCGCAATACACGCAAAGAGGCCCCGGCACCACACGGTACCGGAGCCTCCCCCGTACTTTTATGTCGGCTTTTATGTCAGCGGATAATGCTTTACGCCAGCGAAATCAAATCCTGGTAATCCTTCGACCATAGGTCCTCCACCGCATCCGGCAGGAGCAGCACGCGCTCAGGATCCAGCGCCTCCACGGCACCCTCATCGTGAGAAACCATCACGATAGCGCCCTGGTACGCCTTCAACGCGTTCAGAATCTCCTCACGCGAGGCGGGGTCCAGGTTGTTGGTCGGCTCATCGAGCAGCAGCACGTTCGCGCTCGACGCCACCAGGGTCGCCAGGGACAGACGGGTCTTCTCACCGCCGGAAAGCACACCGGCAGGCTTATCCACGTCATCACCGGAGAACAGGAACGAACCCAAAATCGTGCGCACGCGGGTGTCATCCAGATCCGGCGCAGCAGACTTCATGTTCTCAAAGACAGTGCGGTCACCATCAAGAATTTCGTGTTCCTGCGCAAAATAGCCCAGCTTCGCGCCGTGACCGTACACGACCTCACCCGTATCAGGCTCGGTGGAACCAGCCAGCATGCGCAGCAGAGTGGTCTTACCGGCACCGTTCAGGCCCAGCACCACCACGCGCGAACCGCGGTCAATCGCCAAATCAACGTCCGTGAAAATCTCCAGAGAGCCATAGGACTTCGACAGGCCCTGCGCAGATAGCGGGGTCTTACCGCACGGCGCCGGATCCGGGAAGCGAATCGCCGCAACCTTATCGCTCTGACGCTCATCCTCCAGGCCGCGCAGAAGCTTCTCAGCACGCTTAATCATCTGCTGAGCAGCAACAGCCTTCGTCGCCTTCGCGCGCATCTTATTCGCCTGCTCCATCAGAGCATTCGCCTTCTTCTGCGCATTCGCACGCTCACGCTTGCGGCGGTGCTCATCCTGCTCACGCTGAGTCAGGTAGTTCTTCCAACCCATGTTGTACTGGTCAATCACGCAGCGGTTCGCGTCCAGGTAGAAGACGCGGTTGACGACCAGCTCCATCAGCTCAACATCGTGGCTAATGACCATCAGGCCACCTGAGAAGTTCTTCAAGAAGTCGCGCAGCCACAGAATCGAATCGGCGTCCAGGTGGTTGGTCGGCTCATCCAGCAGCATGGTGTCCGCATTGGAGAAGAGAATACGCGCCAGCTCCACGCGGCGACGCTGACCACCCGACAGAGTAGACAGCGGCTGGGCGAGCACACGCTCCGGCAGGTCCAGGTTGGAGGTGATGACCGCCGCCTCCGACTCAGCCGCGTAGCCGCCGCCGGCAATGAACTCAGCCTCAAGACGGTCGTAGCGGCGCATACCCTTAGCGCGCACCGCCGGGTCCTCACTCGCCATATCGTCCTGCGCCTGACGCATCTTGCGCGCCACACCATCCAGGCCACGCGCCGAAAGGATGCGGTCACGCGCCAGCTGGCTCATGTCATCCACCTTCGGGTCCTGCGGAAGGTAGCCGATAGTGCCGCTGCGGGTGACCGTACCGTCAGCGGGCAGGGTCAGACCGGCAAGCACCTTAGTCATAGTGGTCTTACCAGCACCGTTGCGGCCCACCAGACCAATCTTGTCGCCCTTATCGATGCGGAAGGTGACCTCTTCCATGAGCAGGCGCGCGCCTGCACGCAATTCGAGGTTCTGTACAGCAATCATGGGTGCCTTTCCGGATGGCGGTCTGGTGTGTGGGTTGATAGTGCTCGGTAGGCGGGATTTGCCGGGTTAGAGGCGGCGAGCGCGCAGAGCACCTCATCAATTTTAGTGCAGGTGTGCCGAGTGCGCATGTGGGGCACCTTTTGTTTTTGTGGTATGCGGTGTACTATACATACCGAACACCATTCATAGAACATTGTTCAAAACTGGGTTGTGACAAACAGTCAACCACCGCCACCCTCAACTCTGTAGAAAAATCTGCAGAGCAATACGCATCAAAGGAGTACCACCCCAATGACCGATTCCGTGCGCGAATCAGCCCAGGAACCCCAGGCACCCCAGGCACCGCGCCGTAACGTAGCGGCAAAGACCTCCCTCGCCACCGACCTCTCCCTCATCGCAGTGTTCGCGGGCTTCATCGCCGCGCTCGCCATCATGCCCGCCGTCAGCTTGGGCGGCGTTGCGGTTCCCTTCACCTTCCAAACCCTCGGCATTTACATCACCGCTCAGGTACTCGGCGGCAAGCGTGCCACCGCCTCCGTGGCGCTGTACCTGCTGGTTGGTTTCGCTGGCCTGCCCATCTTCGCTAAGGGCGGCGCCGGTTTGGGTACGCTCGCCTCCCCGAGTGCCGGCTACCTGCTCGGCTTCCTGCCCTTCGCCGCTATTGCCGGTACCCTCGCCTACCTGTTCACCCGCAACACCCGTTCGGTTGGTGCGACCTTCCTCATGGCTCTGGTCGCGAACTTCTGCGGTTTTGTGGTTCTGACCGCCTGCGGTATCGCCGGTATGATGGTGAACGCCCACATGACTTTTGACGCCGCGTTCAGCGCGGCAATGGTATTCGTTCCCTGGGATCTGGTGAAGTCCACGATCGCGGTTCTGGTTGGTCTGTCGGTACGCCGCGCCTTCCCGTCCCTGGCTTCTACCCAGCGTTAAAGGCACACGATGTGCCACACGAGAGGATAGCTATGTTTTTTCGCCGCTCCACGCGCCAGAATGCACCGCAGCAGGTGCAAGGCGAGCAGGCGGTGAGCGCCTCTACCAGCATGCCCGCTCTTGAGCTTGAATCGGTGAGTGTTTTCACCGAGCTGCCCGAAGGCGGGCATCGCCGTATCCTCAAGGATGTGAGCCTGCGTTTCACGGCGAAACGCACCGCGGTGCTGGGCCTGAATGGTAGCGGCAAGTCGACCCTGCTGGGGCTTTTTAACGGGCTCACCCACCCGGATGAGGGTATTGTGCGCGTGAACGGTGTAGACACCCTGGAGGCGCCGAGCCGCGGCTCGAAGAGTGCTGGTTCTCACGCTGGTTCTCAGGGCGCTTTTGAGGGTGTGGGCATGCTCTTCGCCCAGCCGGAGGCGCAGCTGATTATGCCCACCGTTGCCGAAGATATTGACCTGAGCCTGCGCCGTGCCGCAGCCGTTGAAGGTAGTGCCCTCAGCGGTGAGCAGCGCCGCGAGCGGATTCGTGAACTGCTCCGCGAGCGCGGCCTCGAACGTCTGGAGGGCCAGAGCGTTTTTACCCTCTCGGGAGGCGAAAAGCAGCTGGTCGCGCTCACCAGTGTGCTGGCGGCGCGCCCGCAGATTCTTCTGCTGGATGAGCCGACCACCCTGCTGGATTTGCGTAATCGCGCGCGGCTACTGAAGCATTTGGAGTCGCTGGATCAGATGCTGGTGCTCAGCACGCACGACCTGGATTTGGCGGCATCCTGCGATGAAGCTGTCATTATTCATGACGGCCGCCTACTCGCTCAGGGGGATGCGGCGCAGCTGGTACAGCAGTACCGCGTATGGTGCGCCGAAGGGTTCCCCAACGAGGATGCTACCGAAGGTCTAGACTCGTCAGGAGGCACGCATGGGCGCTAACACGCCGCGCGTGAATCCTCGCCCCGCCTCCCAGGGCTCGGATTTCAACCCCGGTACTTTGCTGGTGGGTTTCTACCAGCCGTTGAACACGCCGGTGCATCGGGCGCCGCTGTGGTTCAAGGGCACGCTCTTCTTTGGGCTGTTTCTGCTGTTGGCAGTGACCGGTTGGCAGGTGGCGCTGGTGGCTTTGGCGGCATCCACGCTGTGCGCTCTATGGGCTGGTGTGCCCGCCTCCCAGCTGTGGCTGGTGGTCCGCACGCTGTCTCTGCTGCTGCTGATTATGGTCGCCTACTACGTGTTCACGGGGCAGTACGCCTCCGGCGCGGACGCTATCGCGACCATGCTGACGGCTTTCTACGCTTCCCGCGCTCTGCTGGTGAGTACTCCCCTGCCGGTTCTGATTGACGGCTTTGTGCGGCTCTGTTCGCCGCTGCGTTTCGTGGGTCTTTCGCCCGAGCGACTGGGTCTGCTGATTGCGTTGATGGTCCGGTCGATTCCGGCGCTCATGGACCGCTGGGGTGCGTTGCGTCGCGCGGCGGTGGCGCGTAACCTGCCCAAGCGCATGTATTGGCGACTGCTGATTCCGTGGGTGGTGCAGGCGGTTGATTACGCAACGGCGACCGCGCGTGCTTTGCGGGCGCGGCACGTGGACGAGCTGAAATAGCGCACGTAGCACAGCATCGCAACCCGGAACGGACCTGCATATATACGCGAAAAGGCGCAGACACGCAAAAGGGTGGGGCGAACCATGTAGGTTCACCCCGCCCCTCCTTTTAACTCACATTATTCAAGCGGTTTAGAACGGCTCGACAACTAGTGCCGCCGGGAGCTGCTCCCACCACAAGTACCAGTCGTGCTGGCCGTAGAGCGCCTCCACAAGCTTGTCGAAGCCGCGGTAGACGCGCACCGGCATCGCCGAGGAAACCATCGTGTGCTCGACCGCCAGGATCTCTGCGTCGCGGCGGGTCGTGACCGGTACCGGCGTGTAGAACTCGATAAAGTCCGAGGCAATAACAGCCGGGTAGGCATCATCGCGTTCAAACCAGTAGCGGGCGATGGACAGCATCGCCTCGGGGCTGGGGCTGGAATCCCACCCGCCGAAGGGCAGGTAGGCAAATACCCCGGAAGCGTCCCGCAGTGGCAGGTCCATAATCAGCAGTTCCGCGGCGCTGTCAATGTCGGTGGCTTTGACCTTCTCATTGATGATGCCGGCGGTCAGCTCGAAGGGGTACTCCGCTTTCAGGGGCGTGCCGATGTCATCTTCACCGAGTTCGCCGTTCTCCATGAGGCGGCGGTAGGTCTGCAGGTAGGCGCTCTCGTTCAGGTGACGGAATGCCTCGTGCGCGGCGATTTCTACACCGACCTGGTCCAGGTAATGGTGGTGGTCGGTGATGAGGTCGTGTGCGTACCGCTCGATGGTTTCGGCGGTGATGTTCTGCACGGGCGTTGAGGTGCGCAGGGAAACGTTATTCTCAATGGTCCCGAGCAGGGTCGGGTCGAGGGCAACCACGATGGGGGTTGTTCCCCGGTTCTTGCCCTCGTAAAGGTGTTCGAGGTATCGCCGGTTAAGTTCGGCTCGTGGGGCGCCGTGGCGGATTCGCTCGTGTGGGTAGGGGTACAAAGCGACGAAGCGCTCGTAGAGCTCTGCCATGGTGTTCTCCGATGTTTGGTTGCCCCCAGTTTAGCGTGTATTTTCGCGGAAAAATACGGGTTTCTGGAGGTTTTGGGAGGGCACACAGGGCGGGTGATTTTTTCGTTTGATGAGTGTGTATCGGTGTGTGCTAAACACGCTTAAACTGCCTTTGTGTTGGGCGGTTTGCGTGCCTGTTTTCGCCAGAAAAAGTTAGAAATTTTTCGCCACCATGTGAGATTTTGGGCGGGTTACGCCGGGCGGTACCGAAGGGTACGGCAGACACTTTCGCGGAGGTGATGGGCGCCTCCTGCGGCGCTATCTTCAACCGCAGATACGAGGCAGAACGGGTACCAAACCCACCATTTTTTGAGGATAAACACCCTATTTTCTTCTTCGGCGCGTCATATTTGACGTATTACGGGTATTTTGGGCGAGTTACGCCACAGCCTCCCCACAGCTGGCGTAGAGTGTTGGTACCAGCTACCGTTCCGTATCGGCTTAGCGCAACGTACCGGCACGGTGGCGGGTGCCGTGAACTCGTAAGAGTTTTAACCAATGGAGGTTCTCATGTCGAATAGCTACTACAAAGAGATGATTCGCCTGGCTGACAGCATTGCTGATAAGGCGCATGAGGGGCAGACTGACCGTAACGGCTGGCCCTACATCTCCCACCCCCGCCGTGTGGCTCTTGGGGCGCGTAAGCTTGCCTCTGAAATGGCTGCCGCCGTTCATCCCGATGTGTCTTTGGAAGAGCTGAAGACCGAGGCTCAGATTGTGGCGCTGCTGCATGACACGGTGGAAGATACCGGCGTTTCTCTCGCATATCTGGCGCGTCATTTTTCGGCGCGTATTGTGGATGCGATTGAGGCGTTGACTCGCCGCCCGGGTGAGTCTCGTGAGTCGTATCTGAGCCGGGTGCGTGTGAATGATTTGGCTCGTCTGGTGAAGCTTGCCGATATTGCGGATAATACTGACCCGCAGCGTTTGGCGCTTCTGGAGGAACCGACTCGTACCTGCCTCATGATCAAGTATGAGCACTCGCTGAAGCTGCTGCACCTGAACGACTAGGTAGGCGCAAAACCCAAAAGACACAAAAATACCCGCCCGGTGCCGAAGGCATACACCTTCCGCACCGGGCGGGCACTCTATCTGCGAGTCAGGAGCTTAGATGTTGAAGCCCAGCGCGCGCATCATATCGCGGCCGTCCTCAGTAATACGCTCTGGGCCCCACGGCGGCATCCAAACCCAGTTCACACGCCAAGAATCAACCAGGTTATCCAGGTTAGCCTGAACCTGCTCCTCAATAACCTCCTGCAGCGGGCACGCAGCAGTGGTCAGAGTCAGATCCAGAATGAGGGTTCCATCCTCATCCCAGCGCAGACCGTAGAGCAGACCGAGGTCAACAATATTGACGCCGAGCTCCGGGTCAATAACCTCCTTGAGGGCTTCCTCAATCTCTTCCTGAGGAACACGACCCTGCACAGTCTCAGTCATAGTTCTATCTTTCTGTCAGAATCCGGTAAGAGAAGAAGCTTACTTCTTACCCACGTAAGCTACGTAGCCCTCTTCTTCCAGGCGGTCAGCCAGCTCGGGGCCGCCCTGGTCAACCATCTTGCCGTCCACGAACACGTGCACGAACTGCGGCTTGATGTAGCGCAGGATGCGGGTGTAGTGGGTAATCAGCATGACGCCCATGTCGTTTGCCTCGTGCGCACGGTTCACGCCCTCAGACACGATCTTCAGTGCGTCAACGTCCAGACCGGAGTCGGTCTCGTCCAGGATGCCGAACTTGGGCTTGAGCAGCTCCAGCTGAAGGATCTCGTGGCGCTTCTTCTCACCGCCGGAGAAGCCCTCGTTCACGTTACGTGCGATGAACGCGGGGTCAATCTCCAGGTTCTTCATGGCTTCCTTAACGTCCTTGGTCCAGGTACGCAGGGAGGGAGCCTGACCGTCCACAGCGGTCTTAGCGGAACGCAGGAAGTTGGACATGGTCACGCCGGGGATCTCAACCGGGTACTGCATAGCCAGGAACAGGCCTGCGCGTGCACGCTCGTCCACGCTCATCTCGGTGATGTCCTCACCGTCGAGCAGGATCTGACCGGAATCAACCTGGTACTTGGGGTGGCCAGCAATGGTGGAAGCCAGAGTGGACTTACCGGAACCGTTCGGGCCCATGATGGCGTGAATCTCGCCCGAGTTGATGGTCAGGTTAACGCCCTTCAGGATGGGCTTGGTGGTTTCGTCGTCGAGGATAACCGAGACGTGAAGGTCCTTGATTTCAAGAGTAGACATTGATTTCTCCTGGTAAAGCTTAGTTGTTGCTGAGGGCGAGCTCTGCCTCAAGGGCCTCGGTGAGCTGCTCTTCAAGTTCGGGAACACGAATCTGCTGAATGATCTCGTTCAGGAAGCCGCGCACGACCAGACGGCGTGCCTCAGCCTCCGGAATACCGCGAGCCTGCAGGTACCACAGGTGCTGCTCATCGAGCTGGCCGGTGGTGGATGCGTGGCCGGCGCCCTCAATCAGGCCGGTCTCAATCTCCAGGTTCGGCACGGAGTCGGCGCGGGGGCCAACTTCCAGCAGCAGGTTACGGTTCAGCTCGTAGGTGTCGGTGCCTTCTGCATCCTTACCAATCAGAACGTCACCAACCCATACGGAGTGCGCACCCTTACCCTGCAGCGCACCCTTGTAGGTCACGCGGGACTTGCAGTTGGGTACGGAGTGGTCCACGAACAGGCGGGACTCAATGTGCTGACCTGCGTCTACGAAGTACAGGCCGTACATTTCAGTCTCAGCGCCGGGAGCGGTGAACTTGGTGGAGGGGGTCACGCGCACCAGGTCGCCGCCGAGGGACACCACAACGTGCTTGAAGCGTGCGTTGCGGCCCAGCTTAGCGTAGTGTGCGGAGGTGTGGATCGCGTCGTCAGCCCACTGCTGCACGGAAACAACGTTCAGCTCAGCCTCGTCGTTCACCACGAACTCAACGTTCTGTGCCAGGACGGTGGAGCCGGTGTGGCGCAGAACCACGACAGCCTTCGAGAAGGGCTTAGCCTCAATCACGATGTGCTGCGCGGCAGGCTCGTTGCCGGTGCCGGTGATGTCGATTTCCACGTGCTCAGCCAGTTCAGCTTCGGCGGGGATGGTCACCACGGTTGCTTCGGTGAAGCTGGACCACGCGTTCGCTGCCACACGGTCCTCGGGGATACCTGCGGAGCCGATGCGTGCATCCTCGCGGGAGACGGTCTCAACCTGAACCTGCTCGGGTGCGGTCACCTTCGGTGCCGGTGCGGTGCCGGTCAGCTTCTCCAGGTGCAGGCCGCCCAGACGCTTCAGCGGGGTGAAGCGCCAGTCCTCTTCACGACCGGTCAGGGGCGCGAAGTCCTCCACGTTGTAGGAGGTCTTACGCTCTGCACGGGATGCTTCGAGTACCTTCTGGACGTTGTTCGGGTTGGAGCCCTGGTGGTGTGCCTCGGTGGCGCGCATCAGGGTGTCATCGTGGGCGAACTCGGTGGCGAGCTTCTCGCCCTCCTGGTCCATGCCGGGGATGATCGGGGAGTGGTAACCCAGGGTTTCTTCGTTGGTCGGCATTAGCCCACAGATCCTTCCATCTGAAGTTCGATCAGGCGGTTCAGTTCGAGTGCGTACTCCATCGGCAGCTCACGTGCGATAGGCTCAACGAAGCCGCGGACGATCATCGCCATTGCTTCTTCTTCGCTCAGGCCGCGCTGCATCAGGTAGAACAGCTGGTCCTCGGAGACGCGGGAAACGGTCGCCTCGTGACCCATGGTCACATCGTCCTCGCGGACATCCACGTAGGGGTAGGTGTCGGAGCGGGAGATGGTGTCCACCAGCAGTGCGTCACAGACCACGGAGGACTTGGAGTGCTTAGCGCCCTCACGAACCTGAACCAGGCCACGGTATGCGCTACGGCCGCCGTTACGTGCCACGGACTTGGACACAATGGTCGAGGAGGTGTTCGGCGCAATGTGAACCATCTTCGAACCGGTGTCCTGGTGCTGACCCTCACCCGCGAATGCGATGGACAGGGTCTCACCCTTAGCGTGCTCACCGACCATGTAAACAGCCGGGTACTTCTGGGTGACCTTCGAACCGATGTTGCCGTCCACCCATTCCATGGTGGCGCCCTCGTGCGCAACCGCACGCTTGGTCACCAGGTTGTAGACGTTGTTCGACCAGTTCTGGATGGTGGTGTAGCGAACGCGTGCGTTCTTCTTCAGCACAATCTCAACCACTGCGGAGTGCAGAGAGTCGGACTTGTAGATGGGGGCGGTGCAGCCCTCAATGTAGTGAACGTAGGAGCCCTCGTCAGCGATGATCAGGGTGCGCTCGAACTGGCCCATGTTCTCGGTGTTAATGCGGAAGTACGCCTGCAGCGGGATCTCAACGTGAACTCCCGGGGGAACGTACACGAAGGAGCCACCGGACCATACGGCGGTGTTCAGCGCGGAGAACTTGTTGTCACCAATCGGGATGATGGAGCCGAAGTATTCCTTGAACAGTTCGGGGTATTCGCGCAGACCGGTGTCAGTGTCGACGAAGATCACGCCCTGCTTCTCCAGGTCCTCACGGATCTGGTGGTACACGACCTCAGACTCGTACTGTGCAGCCACACCCGCGACCAGCGAGTTACGCTCCGCCTCGGGAATGCCCAGACGCTCGTAGGTGGTGCGGATGTCCTCGGGCAGTTCCTCCCAAGAAGCCGCCTGACCCTCGGTCGAGCGCACGAAGTACTTGATGTTGTCGAAGTCGATTTCGGAAAGATCCGCACCCCAGGTGGGCATGGGCTTACGCTCGAAGAACTTCAGCGCCTTCAGACGCATATCCAGCATCCACTGGGGTTCGTTCTTCTTTGCAGAGATGTCGCGCACGACGTTCTCGTCCAGGCCGCGCTTTGCTACCTGGCCTGCTTCGTCGGAGTCTGCCCAACCGTACTCGTAGTTGCCAATGCCCTCGAGTTCGGGGTTCATCTCCAGGATCTCTGAAATGACGGTGTCGTTGGCGTTCTGCCCAACTTTCTCAGTCATTACGGCCTTTCTTCGATGGTTATTACATTTCTCTCCGTCACCTGCCGGTTGCAGGCGCGGTAGTTTAGGGGGCTGATGCCGCGCTCAAACACGACGCGTAGCGGTGCGTGGTGTAGGCGGGTTTCAGCGTGCGGGTCGCAACCCTTTGGGGTTCATCGGGGTGCGCCGCTGGGTACTGCGGTAAGCCTTACGCGGAAGGTTTCTCTGCGGAGTCCTCAGCGTTCTTCTCGCTCTCGGCGGTGACGCGGTTCAGGGGCACATGCGTGGTACACACGTGAGCACCCGAAGCCATGGTCGAGAGCCTACGCACATCAACGCCGAGCAGGTCGGAAATAATCCCGGTTTCCTGTTCACAGAACACCTGGAAGTCGCCGGCGAGGTCGCGTACCGGGCAGTGGCCCTGGCACAGCTGAATGCTCGCAAGGAAATGCTCGGGAACAGTTCGTCCTGCAGGAGGCGCGGTGACCTGAGCGGTCGCTACAAAACCGTCCTTACTCATTGCTTCTGCGAGCGCCTGTGCTCGGGCTGCCACATCGTCACCGGCGGCTTCTACGACGGGTCGGTAGCGGGCTTCCATTTCTGCGGCTCGGGCGGAGGCGAAAGCTTCGAGGGCTTCTTGACCGACCGTGTCGCGGAGCATTTGTAGGGCGTCGCGGGCGATGATGAGGTAGTCGTTGCCGAGGCGTTCGTGGCCCTGGGGGGCGATCACGTAGCGGCGGGCGGGTCGTCCGGCTCCGGCGCCGTGCTTCTTGATGGGCGCGACCTCGATCATGTTGTTGGATTCGAGGGCGTCGAGGTGGCGGCGTACCGCTGCGGGGGTGAGGCTGAGGAGCTCACCGAGGGTTGCTGCGGATACGGGGCCGTTGTTGAGAACTTCGCGGAGAACGCGATCCCTGGTGCGTTCTTCTGCCTCGGCTTTGCGCTTGGATGTGCGTGCCGCGGAGGACTTTGTACTGGAAGCACCAGTAGAGCCCGAGGCGGCGGTTCGGGTGCCGTTTCGGGTCTGCGTCTCGTTCATTGAGGCGCGCTGAGAGCTCTTGTTCACGGAATACACAAATAAAGTATGTCCTAATTACTTTTTATTTGGCTAGTTAGGTACCCCTACTTGATAACTTTTCAACCTGAAGGTGAACATTTGAGTCGTAACGGGTGTGCCTTAAACGTGAGTTAGGGCATAAGATGAAAGGTGCACACACGCTCATTCATCGAAAAACTCGAAAGTGACTGTCTATGGAGACCACCACCGCGGGCCAGCAGGACCACCCGGGGCGTGCATCCGCCGCACCAACGGCGCGCACTGAGCACCACACGGAGCCCAGCGCCTCCCCCACCGCACGACGACGCACCATCGCAGAAGAACCAGCGCTCAGCATTAAAGACCTCATCAAAGAGTTCAAGCCCTCACGCGCCTTCCGCACCAAATACCCCGAACGGCTCACCGCCAGCGGGCTCTACCGCGCCGTCAACAAGGTCAACCTGCGCGTCTTCCCCGGTGAAGTGGTCGTCCTGCTCGGCGCTAACGGCGCCGGCAAAACCACAACCCTCGCCTGCGCACAGGGCCTGCTCAAGCCCACCCGCGGTACCGTGCGCCTCCTCGGCGAAAACCCGCTGCAGGCGGACCCGGAGCTACGCGCCAAGGTCGGCATTATGCTCCAGGACGGCGGCCTGCCCAACGCCATGCATCCTGTTCCGTTGCTTGAGCACATCTCGACCATGTACACCGACCCGTACCCGGTCGAAGAGCTCGTGGAACGCCTGGGCATTGACACTTTTAACGGCACCACGATTCGCCGCCTCTCGGGTGGTCAGAAGCAGCGCGTCTCCCTCGCCGCAGCCCTCATCGGCCGCCCGGACGTGCTCTTCCTCGACGAGCCCTCCGCGGGTCTGGACCCGCAATCCCGCAACGTCGTCTTCGACATTATTCGTGAACAGCGTGAACTCGGCACCGCAATCGTGCTCACCACGCACCTGATTGACGACGCGCAGAAGCTCGCCGATTACGTCTACATCATCGAAAACGGCACCACGGTTCAGGAAGGCACCGTCTCCGAGCTCATCGCCAGCGACGGTACGAACCGCCTGCAGTACACCCTGGATGCGCCCACCCCCACCCGTGAGCAGCTGCTGCCCGCGCATCTGCGCGCCGGTGTGGAGCTCATCGAAAAGGTGCCCTACACCCCGGCTCGTGACGGTGCGCCCTCCGTGCCCGGCGCGTATGAGCTGGTCGGCGCGCTACGCCCCGAGCACCTGGCGGCGTTCACCTCCGCTCTCGCCGAGCGCTACCTCATGCCCATTTCTCTCACCATGGAACCGAAGACTCTTGAGGATGTCTTCCTCGACATTTCAGGACGTGATATCCGATGAGCAACACCGCACGCACTAACAATAACCGGGCGGCAGAAAACCAAGTAAAAGAAAAGCCTGCAGAAGAGAACCAAGCGGAAGGGAACCGAATGGAAGAACGCGCCGCGAACACCCGCCCCGCCGTAGACACTCGCCCCAAGGTCTCCTCCATTGACGAAGATGAAGAATATATTCCCCCGCGCGCGAACTACCCGCTCGTGCGCGTAATTGAGCAGGGCCGCTACGAGACGATGGCGATGCTCCGCAACGGCGAGCAGCTGATGCTCAACATTATTTTTCCCGTCATGGCGCTCATTGCGTTGCGGTTCACCGGCCTCATCGATGAGTACGCAAACTCAGTCGGTGTATCCCGCATGGATGCGGCGGTCCCCGGCGTTCTGGCGCTCTGCGTGATTTCTACGGCGCTATCCGGTCAGGGCATTGCCACCGGTTTTGATCGCCGCTACGGCGTGCTGCGATTCCTGGCGACCACTCCCCTGGGCCGTAACGGCCTAATCATGGGCAAGTGCATTGCGGTGCTGGTGGTCGTGGCAATTCAGTTCACGCTGGTTGCGGTGCTCGGCTACGGTCTAGGCTGGCGCCCGGACGCTATCGCCGTCTCCCGCTCCATCATCACGATGCTCATGGGTGCCGGCGCGTTTACGGCGCTGGGCCTACTCATTGCCGGCACGGTACGTGCGGAGGCGACCCTCGCCATCGTGAATATTGCCTGGGTGATTCTTGCCGGTGCCGGCGGCGTGGTGTTCCCGTTGAAGTCCTTCCCCGACTGGTACGCCGGGGTTGTGGCATGGTCGCCCTCGGCGGCTCTGGGTGATGCGTTGCGCGGCAACTTCATTCAGCATCAGTGGCTTGCCGACCCGCACTGGGTCCTCATTGTGTGGACCGTGGTCATTGGGTTTATTGCCTCGCGCAAGTTCAAGTGGTCCGACTAGAGGCAGCGCAAATACAGACAGTGCAAGCGCAGACAGCGCTTCTTCTAATCGCAGATTAAAAGGCGGGCGCCGGATATGTTCCGATCCATATCCGGCGCCCATTCATATAACACAAACCTTTAGCCTCAAACGCGCATAGAATATGCAGTCCGCGACTAAAAGAAAGCACCCTCCTCCAGAACCTTTTATCTCACCACCACAGTAAGATAATCAATGGTTCTTACGCGGAGGAGGGGCTTCAATCACCGAGATGCAGACCGACCCAACCACTGTTTCGGTCTGCAACCTTCCTGCTCAACCTTAACATGAGCTTCACCACTTACACAAAAATTGTTACGTTACTGAACAATATTCAGCGCATAGCTCAGAAACACAGCTCAAACGTGCACCGCGAAATCCGCGGAGCCCGCGTTGTAGCGTCGCTTTTTCTCCATCTCAGCCCCGTATCACCCTGTGAATGTCTGCATTCACACACCGGATCCTGCCGCCTCGTGAACTATCCTGTTAAAACGAAAGGGTCGAAACATCCTCCGGGCACCCAGCCACACACGGCACGGGAATAACAGCCTGATGAGAACCGTTACACCCGACGGACAGCGCGCTAGCACAAGCCTGCTGGCGCATCCACTCACGTTGTGAAAGGACACCCACGTGGCAGAGAACTTCCAGTGGACAGAAACCGACCAGCGCGCCGTAGATACCGCACGTATCCTCGCCGCAGACGCCGTAGAAAAGGTCGGATCCGGCCACCCCGGCACCGCAATGAGCCTGGCGCCGGTCGCCTACCTGCTCTTCCAGAAGGTCATGAACCAGGATCCCTCCGACGACCGCTGGGAAGGTCGTGACCGCTTCATCCTCTCCCCCGGCCACACCTCCCTCACCCTGTACACTCAGCTGTTCCTCGGCGGCTACGGCCTGGAAATGAAGGACCTAGAAGCCCTGCGCACCTGGGGTGCCCTCACCCCCGGCCACCCCGAATACAAGCACACCAAGGGCGTAGAAATCACCACCGGCCCGCTCGGCCAGGGCCTGGCATCCGCCGTTGGCTTCGCCTACGCACAGCGCCGTATGCGCGGTATGTTCGACCCCGAAGCAGCGCCGGGCACCTCCCCCTTCGACCACCACGTCTACGTCATCGCCTCCGAAGGTGACGTGCAGGAAGGCGTCACCGCCGAGGCGTGCGCGCTCGCAGGTCACCAGGAGCTCGGCAACCTGATTGTCGTCTGGGACCGCAACCACATCTCCATTGAGGAAGACACCGACGTTGCCTTCACCGAAGACGTGGCAAAGCGCTACGAGTCCTACGGCTGGGATGTTCAGCGCGTGGACTGGACCCGCACCGGCGACTACGTTGAGGACGTCGCAGAACTGTACGCCGCTATTGAGCGTGCGAAGGCTGTCACCGACAAGCCCTCCTTCATCGAGCTGCGCACCATCATCGGCTACCCCGCCCCCACCAAGCAGAACACCGGCGCAGTGCACGGCTCCAAGCTCGGCGCCGAAGAGGTTGCCGCAACCAAGGAACTGCTCGGCTTCGACCCCGCCAAGAGCTTCTTCGTCGAGGAGAACGTCCTGGCGCACACCCGCCAGCTCGTCGAGCGCGGCGCAGCGGCACACAAGGCATGGGACGAGAAGTTCGAGGCATGGGCTAAGGCTAACCCCGAGCGCGCCGAACTGTACAAGCGCCTCGTCGCAGGCGAACTGCCCGCAGACTACAAGGCTGCCTTCCCCGTGTTCGAGGCTGGCACCTCCGTGGCAACCCGCGCGGCATCCGGCACCGTCATCAACGCTATCGCTGACACCTTCCCCGAACTGTGGGGCGGCTCCGCTGACCTCGCTGGCTCGAACCTGACCACCATCAAGGGTGCGGAGTCCTTCAACCCCGCATCGCGCAGCACCGAAGACTGGACCGGCAACCCCTACGGCCGCGTTCTGCACTTCGGTATTCGCGAGCAGGCCGCCGCAGCAATCGTCAACGGCATCGTGCTCTCCTCCCCCACCCGCGCGTTCTCGGGCACCTTCTTCGTGTTCTCCGACTACCAGCGCCCGGCTGTTCGCCTCTCCGCGCTGATGGGCGTTCCCGCACTGTACGTGTGGACCCACGACTCCATCGGTGTGGGCGAGGACGGCCCCACCCACCAGCCGATCGAGCACCTCTCCTCCCTGCGCGCTATCCCCGGCTTCGACGTGGTTCGCCCCGCGGACGCAAACGAAACCGCCGTCGCATGGCGCACCATCCTGGAGAAGTCCGACCGCCCCGCAGGTATCGTGCTCTCCCGTCAGAACCTGCCCGTCTGGGCTCGTGAAGACGTGCACGCGGACGCTGAGGGTGAGAAGTTCGCTTCCGCTGAGGGCACCGCACGCGGCGGCTACATCATGGCTGACACCGAGGGCACCCCGGACGTCATCCTGATCGCTACCGGTTCCGAGGTTGAGCTGGCCGTTCAGGCTCGCGCAACCCTCGCAGAGCAGGGCATCGCCGCCCGCGTGGTTTCCATGCCTTCGCGTGAGTGGTTCGCCGAGCAGAGCGAAGAGTACCGCGAGTCGGTTCTGCCCTCCTCGGTTGCGGCACGCGTCTCCGTCGAGGCTGGCCTGGCGATGAGCTGGTACGACCTGCTCGGCACCGCTGGCCGCGCCGTGTCCATCGAGCACTTCGGTGCATCCGCCGATGCGAAGACCCTGTACCGCGAATTCGGTATCACCGCGGAAGCTGTCGTGGCGGCCGCTAAGGAATCCATCGAGGCCGCTAAGTAGGCAATAACAACGCCGCGGTAACTGCCGCGCACACTGCGCTCCCCCTGTACGGGTGGGGTGCGGACGCAACGGGTAGGCTCCGGCTGACCGCTCAGCCGGAGCCTCCCGCCGCCCAGAAGATTTCACTGATATCTCAAATTTCAATTTCGACAAAGAATCGAAGGTTTTCACATGTCTGAGTCCACTCAGAAGCTTTCCGACGCCGGTGTCTCCATCTGGCTTGACGACCTCTCCCGTGAGCGTCTGACCAGCGGCAACCTCGCCGAACTCATCAAGACCCACAACGTCGTCGGTGTGACCACCAACCCCACCATCTTCGCTGGTGCTCTCTCCAAGGGTGCCGCATACGCCGAGCAGATGCGTGAACTTGCCGCCGCCGGCGCAAGCGTTGAAGAGGCAGTCTTCGCCGCAACCTGCGACGACGTACGCAACGCCTGCGACGTGTTCGCACCCGTCTACAAGGCATCCAACGGTTTTGACGGCCGCGTCTCCATCGAGGTTGACCCCCGCCTGGCACGCGACGCCGAAGGCACCGCCAAGATGGCACGTGAACTCTACGAGCGCGTGGATCGCGAAAACGTCATGATTAAGATCCCCGCAACCCAGGAAGGCCTGCGTCCCATCGCGGAGACCCTGGCTGCTGGCATCAGCGTGAACGTGACTCTGATCTTCTCTCTGACCCGCTACCGCGAGGTCATCAACGCCTACATGCTCGGCCTGGAGCAGGCGCTGGAGAACGGTAAGGACCTGTCCACCATCCACTCGGTCGCATCCTTCTTCGTCTCCCGCGTAGACACCGAAATCGATGCACGCCTCGAAGCTGCCGGCGGCGACGCTGTGCAGCTCAAGGGCAAGGCAGGCCTGGCAAACGCACGCCTCGCCTACGAGGTGTTCGAGGAAATGTTCTCCTCCGAGCGTTGGGCACGTCTGCAGGCACACGGCGCGAACGTACAGCGCCCGCTGTGGGCATCCACCGGCGTGAAGGACCCCTCCCTGCCGGACACCCTGTACGTCACCGGCCTGGTTGCACCCAACACCGTGAACACCATGCCCGAGGCAACCCTGAACGCTGTTGCCGACCACGGCGAGGTTACCGGCAACACCATCGTGCCGAACTACTCCGAGTCCAACAACGTTCTGGACGCTATCTCCGTTCACGTCTCCTACCCGGAGGTCGTGGAAAAGCTCGAGGTTGAGGGCCTGTCCAAGTTCGACGTCTCCTGGGAAGAGCTACTGCAGACCGTCCGCGAGGCACTCGAGCAGGCTAAGTAGCCGCGCCCCAGTAGCCGCCGAAAATATAGCGCGGCACTAAACACTGTCGGTGTGCACCGCCCGATGCGCACCGCGGCACCGCATCCTAATCCGCCGGGGTTCCCGCCAGAGCTTCACCGTTCGGGGAATCTCGGCGAATTAGGGTGCCACTGAGACAATCCCGTCAAAACCGGTACAATACAGGGTACACACCTTCCAGAATGCGGCATCGCCTCCGCGCGACAAGGTACGAACCGCGCGCCGCACGAACCAACCAAGGCAATCAAAGGAATATATTGTGACTATCGGTCATGAAGCGAACCCCCTCAGGGACACTCGCGACCGCCGCATTACCCGCATTGCGGGGCCGTCCGCGCTCGTCTTCTTTGGCGTAACCGGTGACCTGGCCCGCAAGAAGCTGCTTCCGGCAGTATACGACCTCATGAACCGTGGTTTGCTCCCCCCGAGCTTCGGCCTCGTCGGCTTCGGCCGCCGCCCCTGGAGCGATGACGACTTCCGCGCCTACGTGCGTGAATCTGTTGAGGCAAACGCCCGCACCCCCTTCCGCGAGGACGTATGGAACCAGTTCCAGCAGGGCATGCGATTCGTCGTCGGTGCCTTCGACGACGACGCAGCCTTCGAGAAGCTGAAGGGCACCCTCGCCGAACTCGACGAGCGCGGTGCACACGGCAACCACGCCTTCTACCTCTCCATCCCCCCGAAGGCATTCGAGCAGGTCCTCACCAAGCTCGCCGAACACGACCTCGCATCCCGCGATAACGACACCGTCAACCCCGTTGACGGTTGGCGCCGCGTGGTCATCGAGAAGCCCTTCGGCCACAACCTTGAGAGCGCACGCGAACTGAACTCCATCGTGGAGGCAGTCTTCCCGCCCGACGCCGTGTTCCGCATCGACCACTACCTGGGCAAGGAAACCGTTCAGAACATCCTGGCGATGCGTTTCTCCAACCAGATGTTCGAGCCCCTCTGGAACTCCCACTACGTGGACCACGTCCAGATCACCATGGCTGAAGACATCGGCATCGGCTCCCGCGCAGGCTACTACGACGGCGTGGGTGCGGCCCGCGACGTCATCCAGAACCACCTGCTGCAGCTGCTCGCCCTCACCGCCATGGAAGAGCCCCTCAGCCTCGATGCGAAGCACCTGCGCGCCGAAAAGGCTAAGGTCCTCGAAGCTGTGCGCATCGACGACCTGCCGAACTCCTTCGCACTCGGCCAGTACGCCGCAGGCTACCAGGGCGGCGAACACGTCAACGGCTTCTTCGACGAGAACGACATCCCCGCAGACTCCCGCACCGAAACCTTCGCAGCGCTGAAGGTGTCCATCGCAAACCGCCGCTGGGAGGGCACCCCCTTCTACCTGCGCGCCGGCAAGCGCCTGGGCCGCCGAGTCACCGAAATCGCCGTGGTCTTCAAGAAGTCCTCCGACCGTCTCTTCGGCGAACGTGAAAACCCGCAGGTCGGCCAGAACGCCATCGTCATCCGCGTGCAGCCCGACGAAGGCATGACCATCCGCTTCTCCGCAAAGGTGCCCGGCACCCAGATGGAAATCCGCGACGTCAACATGGACTTCGGCTACGGCCACTCCTTCACTGAAGAATCCCCCGAAGCCTACGAGCGTCTCATCCTGGACGTTCTGCTCGGCGAGCCGCCGCTGTTCCCCCGCCACGAAGAAGTTGAGCTCTCCTGGAAGATTCTCGACCCCTTCGAAGAGTACTGGGAAGAAAACCGCATTAAGCCTGAACCCTACGAGTCCGGTTCGTGGGGTCCGCGTTCAGCACACGAGATGCTTGAGCGTGACAACCGCGCTTGGAGGCGCCCGTGATCTCGCACCTGCATAACACCACCGTTTCCGCTATCAACAAGGAACTGAGCCACCTGACTGCCGCCAACGGTAGCCTCAGCAGTGGACGAGTACTCACCCTCGTTGTTCTCGCGGAAAAGGGCCACTCCCGCGAAGCAATGCGCGCCGCGATTCGTGCCTCCCACGAACACCCGAGCCGCATTATTGTGCATATCTCCCACGACCCGCTCGACCCCGACCAGCTGGATGCAGAAATCCACCTCGGCGGCGACACCGGCGCATCCGAGATGATTGTTCTGCGCGGCTGGGGTAGCGCATCCCGCCCGACCGAGGCGCTGATTTCCGGTCTGTTGCTGCCGGACTCCCCCATCGTGGTCTGGTGGCCGCACTCGGTACCCGAGAACCCGGCACAGCACTCCATCGGTCGTATCGCGCAGCGCCGCATCACCGATTCGGCACGTGCAGCAGACCCGAAGGAAGCCCTCAAGCACCTCGCCGAGGTGTTCCGTGCCGGCGACACCGACCTGGCGTGGACCCGCCTCACCCTGTGGCGCACCCAGCTGGCAGCGCTCATGGAACAGATGCCTTCCTCCCCCGTGCGCCGCGTGGTTGTGTGGGGTTCGGGCAAGTCCCCGTCCGTGGTACTGCTCGGTACGTGGCTCGGCTGGAAGCTTGAAGCGCCCGTGCACCTCGCCACCATTGGCGCAGCAAACCGCGGCCTGTACCGCGTCAGCATTGAGCGTGAAGACGGTTCCGTGACGATGTTCCGCCCCGGTATTTCCGTGGCGACCATCTCCACCCCGTACGCACCCGATCAGCAGATTGCGCTGCCGGTGCGTACCCTCGCCGAGTGCATCTCTGAGGAGCTGCGCCGCCTCGACCCGGACGACACCTACGGTGACGTGCTGAAGCAGGCGCTGCGCACCGTAACCCTCGTGGACGACACCTGCCAGCCTGAAGATATGCTGGACCTCGAAGAATACCCGGAGGTTTTCGATGCCTAAGATTCAGAACATGGGCGCATCCACCCCCGTCCTGGTGGCGCACCCGACCCGCGAAGCTCTCGCGGCAGACGCGGTGACCCGCATCCTCGACATCATTGAGCACGTGCTCTCTGAGCGCACGATTGCCCACATTTCGCTGACCGGCGGCACCATGGGTATCGCGACTTTGAAGGCGTGGGCTGAGAACGAGCGCGTGAAGGATATCGACTGGTCGCGCGTGCACTTCTGGTTCTCCGATGAGCGTTTCGTGCCCGAGCGTAGCCCCGAACGTAATGACGGTCAGGCTATTGAGGCGTTGCTCGCTCCCCTGCTGTCGCACGGCCTGGTTGTGGGTAACGTGCACCGCATGGGTCCGTCCGATATTTTCACCGGCCTTGAGGCTGCCGCCGAGCACTACGCTTTTGAGATGCGCGACTACGCCGGTTCCGCACCGGCTGTGAGCGTGCAGATGCCCGAGGGCGCAACCGAACTGCCGCTGGCTGGCGGTCACGGTGGCGGCGCAGGTCACGAGCACGGCGGTTCCGGCGGCTGTGGTTGCGGTGGCGGTGGTTGCGGTTCGTCCGCACCGGAGCAGTCCATCGAAGAGACCACTCTCGAAGACTTTGACGCTGAGGCTGCCGAATCCGCCGGTGGTTGCGGATGCGGCGGCGGAGGCTGCGGTGGTGGCGGTGGCGGCCAGTGGCCCGCCCCGGTCTTTGACATCACCCTGCTGGGCATGGGCCCTGATGGCCACATTGCGTCCCTGTTCCCGGACCGTAAGCAGGTTCTGCTGGGTACCGGCCTGCCGGAGGATCCGGTTGAGGGCGGTAAGGCTGTGACCGTGATGGTTTCTGATTCGCCGAAGCCTCCGGCTGAGCGCGTGTCGGTGACCCTGCCGATTATCAACAATTCCCGCAACGTCTTCTTCCTCATCACCGGTGAGGATAAGCAGGATGCGACCAGCCGTCTGCTGGCTGGCGCGAAGCTGGACGCTGAGGACCTGAACGCGGAGCTGCTGCTGGAAACCCCGGCGGTGGGTGCGCGCGGTAAGAAGCAGACCCTGATTTTTGCTACTGAGGAGTCGCTGGCTCCTGAGAACCGCCCGTAAGGTGCTGGTTCTGAACTACATATCAAATAAAGGGTGGGGCCCCGGTTAGGTGACTATCCGGGGCTTTTCTCTATGGTTTTTGAACCAGTCGAAATGGTACTAGAAGTGGTACCATTAAGTATGCCGAGTCACTCTCTCCCCCGCCAAGAGCTCTACACCTACCGCGTCGAGTGGTCTGAAGACGACCAGGAATTTGTCGGAACCGTCGCCGAATTCCCCAGCCTCTCATACCTGGCACCGACCTCGACCGAAGCATTCGCAGGTATTCGAGAAGTCGTCGCCGATACCCTCGAAATTCTTGAAGAAGACGGCCGCGAGGCACCCGAGCCGTTCTCCCTGCGTTCCTTCTCGGGACGATTTAACTTGCGTGTTTCACCGCAATTGCACCGTCGTCTGGTTCAGCAGGCAGCGCTTTCTCACCAGAGCCTGAACCAGTACGTGAGCCAACAGCTCGAGGCAGTCGCCTAAGTAAGCCAGTACATCTTCATCATCCAACGAAGATTCTAAAATGTTATGACATGACAAAAGGGTGGAGCCCCGGATAGTTGCTATCCGGGGCTCCACCCTTTCCTATGCCCGCTTACTGCTCAGGGGCGGCAGGATTCTACGGTTCTTGCACCTTACGAAGATTCGTCCGCCTCGAAGCCCACATACAGTGCCGCCAGCGACGGAACCGTCGCCTCCAGCACCTCCTGCGCCTCCTCTGCGGTCGGGGCGAGCTTCGCGCCGGTCAGCTGCAGGTACTCGCGCACCGTCATCGGTTGCGCCCAGTCGAAGTGCTCACGCACGGCGGTGATGTTCGCGCCGGACTGCAGCACGTTAATGCCGCGGGCAAGACCGATGTCCGTCACCTTCACGATGGCGTCGGTCTCATCGGGAATGTCGTACGGGTCGCGGTTCTGCAGGTCCACGATGAACGGAAGCACGCCGCGGCTCTCAGCGCGCAGGGCGAACTTGGTGTGCACCTGGCTCACCTCGTGCACTTCACCCACACCCACGGCGGGCACCACCATGAAGCCCGCCTGCAGGTCGTTCACCGCGTCTAGGGTACTTGTCTGCCCGAAGCCGGAGTACAGCTGCACCACCGGCACGAGGTAGCACACCTCCGCCTTGAGCGCCTTGCGCGCCTCAATGTCGATGTACTCCCAGGCGCCGCCGGTACCGTCCGTAATGTCACCGGAGTGGTGCGCGTAAATGGCGCCCTGGCTGTTCTTTGCGGTCTGCGACCAGTAGCTGATCTTGTCCATGTAGTTGCCTTCGGCGTCGAACATCATCAGCGACAGGTCAATGTCCACGCCCTCATCCCAGAAGCAGAAGAGGCGAATCACGCCGGTGGGCGACAGGTGCACCATGGAGGTGTTGTAGCGGCCCATGCCGTCCAGGGAAGGGCGGGCGCTGCGGGTGTTCAGCGGCATAACCATGTCCCCCACCTGCTCGGGCAGGTAGATGCTGGTCTCGGCAAGGCGGCCGGCCAGGCCAATCTCAACCAAGCGCTCCAACAGGTCCAGCACCGCCGGGCTGTACTCGCGCGCCGGAATCATGGTGGCGATACCTGTCTTTGACAGGTTCATGCGCTGCGGGGCGGCAGGCTGAGTCTTCTGAGCGGACGCCGCACGGCGCTCCTCACGCTGGTTCGCGGGGCTCTCGGAACCAACTGGGATGGACGGCAGTGGGTTCTCCGGGCCGGAATTAGCGCCAAAAAACGAACCCAGCGGGTTCGGGATGCCCGCGTTCTGCATAATGTTCTGAACCCTGGCGACGCCCTCCGGGTTGCGGCGCGCGTAGTCCGCCAGTTCCTGCTCTTCCTGCACCGCCACAGGGTTGGCGGGGCGTTCCTTCGGCGGGTTCGCGAGCGCGTTGCGTTGCAGGGTCACCAGGTTGCGAATCTGCACCAGGATGGGTGCGGACACGCGCGGCGCCACGGCGGCAAACGCGTCAAAGATGACCTGCTGACCGAGGCTCGGGGCGGTGTCGATGCCGTAGCGCGGCGCCTCAAAAGCGGTCAGGGCGCGCACCAGCTGGCGCGCAAACACGCCCGGACGCGTGGAGAGCAGACGTGCCACGTTCTGCGCATCCCCGGTGGCGTAGGCGCGGTCCACCAGCGACTCGAAGCTGTACACCTCACCGCGGTACAGGTCGTCAGCCCAGCGGCTCAGCGCGGTCAGCGAGGGGTAGTCGCCTGGGTGAATCGCCTTGACGAGGCGCTTGTACATTTCAGCGGCGGGCGCGCTGTCGTAGCGGGCACCGACCGGGTCAGCCTCAATGATGCGGTTGAGCAGGTGCGCGATGCGGGTGCGTTCGTTGCGGCGCAGCTTCAGGCGCGGCGCGTGGCTCAGGCTCAGGTCGCCCACCGTGCCGTTGAAACGCAGGCGCGAGTAGGCGGCGGCGAGGGCGAGCGCCTCCTTCATGGTGCGCAAGTGCTTAGCGTCTTCGGGGTGCAGGCAGGCGGCGATGAACACGCGGTTCTCGCGGCTGGTGTTCTCCGGCCGGGCAGCCGGCAGTGCATCATGCTGGGCGAGGAAGCGGCGCAGCGCCACCAGGTCGCGCTGGTCGGTCTGGCTGTACGCCTGCTGCTGACCGAGCAGTTGCCGATAGAGGGCATCCGCCATAATCAGGGCGTTCTGTACGCCGCTGACCATCTGCAGGGGTCGGCGGTTGCGTTCCATACTCGTCAAGTTGGAGCGGCTCATCGGCTGCTGCCACTCATAGGGCACGTAGTTCTCGGGCAGGCCGCCAACGATGCGCTCGGTGCCGTCCGGGTTGTAGTACGGGTTGGAGAGGTAGTGCATGATCTGCTCGGTGTAGCGCTGCTCCTCGGTGAGCGTCAGGGCGCGCAGATCAAAGTCGCGGCGGAACACGCGGCCGGGGCGGTACCCGTATTCGTAGGACCAGATGGTCAAGAACAGGGCAAATTCGTTGGTGCTAGCCTTCAGCGCCTGGGCGAGAGATTCCTCGCTGAGGGTCAGGCCGCAATTGCTCAGGGCGGACACTCGCCCCAGGTCGGTATCGAATACGCCGGCCTGGTGCCGCTCATTAATGCTCGAGTAGTTTGAGCGGTAGTAGGGGCCGTACAGGTCGGTGAAGACGTACACGCCGTAGCGGCGCATCAGGATGAGGCGCACGAGGGGGCTAAGCCCTTCGGGTGATTCGCCGTGAAGGTATGCGGATTCGTTGAGGTAGGGTGATTCCTGCAGGTAGGGGGATGCGTCGTAGGGAGTGGTCACGGGTCGTCCTTTCCGTTGGTCTCACCCGACTGTCACCGTCGGTGGTGTGTTTATGTTCTTATCGTAGCGTCGTGGGCGCGGGCTGTCGTTGCGTTTGGTCATCGGTGACCTGCGGGGGTGCGTATTCGCGAGGCAACAGGCGGTTACGTCATTCCGTGCGGGGCTCGCCAGTCATCTGCACCCCGTCATCGCGGTGGGAACGGCGGTTAAAAGAAAAATGGCGGGAAGCGAAGAATCCGACAAATATAAGAAAAAGATATTTCAGAAAGTAGGACTCTTCATGATCCGCCATTACCTATAGAGTACTCCCGCCCCGCGACGGTGGTCAAGCCGTTTCGTCACGGGGCGGTGAGTGAGGTTGGGTGCACAAGGTTGGGTACACGGGGTTGTGCGCATAGGGGCGCAGTTACGGGTTGCTCCCCTATGACTCCCCTACTGTAAGCTACCCTTCAGCACCTGCCGGTGAGGTGCCCCCCACCCGAGGTGTCCCCGCTCGAGGTTTCTCCACCCAGCAGGGCGAGCGCGGCTTCGCGGGCGGCAAGCGCCTCCTCAGTCACGCGCGGGGTCACCGCTGCCAGGGCGCGCAGGCTCTTCGCCAGCACCGTGGATCCCTTCATCTTCGGCTCCAGGACGGCGGGAATCTCAACAGCCACACCGTACAGTTCGGCAAGCTCCACCGCCAGCTTCACGATGGAAGCGCCCTGCCTCACCTGCGGAACTAACGGAAGGATTTGGCGCACCGTCTGGAAGACAGACCACCCCGCCAAAGGGCTCAGCAAAGCGGCATCGTTCAACGTCTGCACCAGGCGATTCACCCCAAACCAGCCGCGCTCCAGAAGGTACCCAAGCTCGCTGGCAAAAAGGTGCGCATCCCAGTTGCCGCGGTCAATGAGGGAGGCAATCGTCTCCGCCGTCAACGCGCGACGCTCCGGGGCGTGCACCACAGAAGCCCACGCCAGGAAGTTATACGACGGCACGCCCAGAGCACGCTCAGCCGCACCGAGCGTCTGCAGAACCTCCTCAAAACCGTAAAGGCGAGAGAACTGATACACACTCAGCAATGGCTTATACTGCGCCGCCAGAAGGTCCGGGTTGTGGCGCATCGCCCAGGCGTACCAGCCACATACCAGGGCAACAGACGGCACCTCGGTATGTTCCAGGGAACGCCCCGGATACTCCGCGCAGGCACCAGCCACCGTGTACGCCGCCGCCGTGAACGTGCTCCGTTCCGTAGCGGGTTCCTCCCCCGGCACCTGCCACAGCTCATAGGTGGAATCATTCACCTCATACTCGCCGTGCAGAACCTTCGGAAACGCCTCACGGTACGACTTGAAACGAATCACCGTACGCTCAAAAGAGCGCTCCACCGCAGGCAACGGCTCAGCCAGCAGAGGCGCAAAACCCTGCCCAGCCGCGCCCTCGCTACTATAGGGCTGATCCCCGAACGCAACGCGAAGCTGCTCGTGGAATAGCGCCGTCGGCGACCGGTACGCCCAATATTCGCTACCCTTGCGCGGGTACCCCCTGAAGTAAAAATCAGAAGGCTGAAAACGCCCCACATGCTCCGCTACCGCCCCGGGGTCTGAGGCGTGCACATGCTGGACCAGCAGACGGTACGCCAGATACCGCAACTGGTCGCGACCGTCATGCCAGGCACGACTCAGGTAGCGGCGCAGATGCCCCTGAAAAGCAGGACTGAACTCAATGATTCGCCCCTCCTGATGCGCCCGGTGCAGGTAGGCCAGCAGCACCGGGATGCGGCAGACAGACTGCTCCCTCTCGTTGAGGTGGTAGAGGGTGAACAGTAGCTCCTCGCAGTCCCGGTCGTCGCGAATAGCATCACAGGTGGCTTCGGAGGCGCGCCCAGCCTGCGGCGTTGCTCTGAGAGCGGCGTTCAGCTCAGCAGCTGAGAGCCCAAGGGCGGGGACATCCGAGATCTGCACGCTATGGGGCGGCAGATCTGAGGCGGGCTGAATCGAACTGGGCTGCATCGAGCCGGGTTGACTGGGCACAGTGCCAGGGCACAGCTTCTGGGCGCGGTCCTTGAGCTCCAGAGGAAGAACCTCCACAGCATCCTACACGTATGCAGACACCTCACCGGCACGTTCCGGCACCGCCCGAACACTCAACTCAAGCACCTTCAAACCGGCGGTCATCAGCTTCTTCTCACGCCGGAACAGCAACTGCGCGGCGGCAGGTAGCGCCTCCACCACCAAGGCTTGAAGCTCATCAGCAGTCAGCGGCGCCTGACCGGCAGAAACAGAACCGCCAGACAGCACGCAGACCTGCAGAATACTCAGCAGCATCTGCGCACCCAAAGCAGCCGTAGTCGCCACCGGCGAAGCCAACAACGCCGGAATCAGCGTACCGTGCCGAGCATAGGATTGCGCCTGCTCCGCCAAAGCCTGCTTACGTTCAGCACCCCGCAGACCCTTCGGAACCGCCGTCAGCGCCTCAAAGGCACGCGAGAAAACGCGGGCGTTCTGCGGCGCATAATCACACAGCAACGCCTGAACGCACTCCTCCTCAATCCGGGCGCGATACTGCGGAAAATGCTCCGCCAAATACACCAGCAAATCATGACCGCAGATGGTCAGCTGAGCATCATAAATAAACCAGATTGCGAAACCATTCGAGGGCATGGCACCCTCCACGGTAAACAGCGCCCAGATCTTTTCCCAGTGCTCCGGATGCTCCCTCAAGAATTCAGCAATCGCCTCATCATCCATAGAACGCATGGAACGGCCCGGCACAATACGCCACAGAAACTCCTGCAGGTATTCGGCACTCCACGTCTTCTCAGCCACGCTGGGCTTCCTCAGAGCCTGACCCAAGCAGGGCGAGCGCGGCCTCGCGGGCGGCAAGCGCCTCCTCAGTCACGCGCGGGGTCACCGCGGCCAGGGCACGCAGGCTCTTCGCCAGCACCGTGGATCCCTTCATTTTCGGCTCCAGTTCGGCGGGAATCTCAACCGGCGTACCGTACAGTTCGGCAAGCTCCACCGCCAGGCGCACATAGTCGCCGCCCTTTGTCAGCCCACCAACCATCGGCAGGAGCAGACGCAGAACCTGCAGCACACGCCAACCCGCCAGAACGCCGATGCCCGACACCTCACGCAGAGTCGCCACCAGGCGATTCGCAAGGACCATCCCGTCCTCCAGAGCCCACTTCAGGGTCTCTGCGAAGGTTGACGCATCCAGCAGGCCCGCCTCAAAGAGCGCCGCAATGGCTTCAGCTGCCGCCAGACGGTACTCGGAGTTCTTCGCGCTCGCCACATAGCCGAGCAGAGTGCAAGTCGGAGCGCCCACCTGCACGGTGGAATCCCTCAGCGCGCGCATCAGCACGGGGACGGGGGTTATGGTCTTCTCCTCAACGCACTGCGAAGCGGCAAACAGGAAGTATGCAGAGAGCAGGTCCGGGTTGTTCTGAAGCAGCCAGGACGCCCACTCGGTGAGCACGATAATATAGTCGCCCCGCCACCCATCGACGCTATCGAGATTCAGTAGGTACACGAAGGGAATCAAGGCGGTGTTAAGAGCCTCATAGCTGATGGCCTCCTCGGGGCTCATGCCAGCGGTTGCACGGCTCAGCGCCTCGCGCGCCTCATCTGCGGTATCCACGATGTCGCCCTTGACCTGCCACATGGGCTGGTACTTCACGAATTCCTCAACGTTAAAGTTTTCGAAACCTGCCTCGCGGAGACGACCCGACCTGCTGGCCTCCTGGTATTCCCAGACTCGATCATTGTCGAGACCACGGTTGAATCCGCTCCAGGGCATATCCAGGCCAGAAACAGTGCGATAAGTCCAGTCACTGTAGGTCAGCTGACGGGCAGGTAGTGGTGCGCTCAGCAGACGCACCGTGCGACCTTCTGTGTGGTACTCTCCCCCGGCGGCGACGGCACGCATCTGCTCGCGGAAGATCTCATAGAGGTCACGGTAACCCTTCAACGGCTTGTAGTCAGCATTCCAGAGATGGTGTTTATTCTGAATAGTCAGACGAATCATCTCTTCCTTGCTCAGGAGCGCGTTACTCGGGCGAGCTCGTGCAACCATCTCACTACGGTCGGAATACTGCAGGAGCGGCGTCAGCTCGGATAGCTCCCAGGATTTGCATCCCATGGCCTCGGCGTTAGTATCCAACACGGCGCACAGCGCAGGCATACACGCGACGTTGTTGTAGTAATATTCGCTGGAAATCTTGCGCAGGGTACGAAGCTGCTGCTGATCCGCCGGTGCCAGCTTGTCGGTCGCCGCAAAGTGGTAAAGACGAGCCAGGTTCTCTCCCCTCGCAACGGGGAGTTCGGCCCCCACGATTTGACCGAGATGGGCGTTCGATTCCTCGATCAGCAGAGTGCAGAACTCTTCCACGTCCGTAATCGGGGTGAACGGCTCATGATTCATCGTGCCGGGCAACAGCACCGGCGGCACCTCTACGGAGGCGCCCGCCGCCTCCGCCTCTTCAGGCTGAGGCAGGCGGTCTTCGGGCAGGCAGGCTTCCGCGGCACCGCGCAGCTCCAGGGGCAGCACCTCGTAAGCTTCGAGGACGCGGTCAGCAACATAGTTGGCGAGCGCCACCTGCTCGGCGGTTTGCGTCTTCTTGCGCTTGGCTTTGCTCAAACCAGCGTATTGGGTGGCGATGAGCTTGAGCAGGCGCAGGGCGCCGCGCTGAATCTTCTTTTCGGTGCGGTAGAGGTTCGCGCCGAGTGCGTCGATGAGCTGTTCCAGGTCGAGCTGTTCGAGGGGCTGCAGGTCGGGGGTCTTCTGCAGGGCGGCGGGTGCGCAGGCTTTGAGCACGTTCTGCAGCATGGCCTGGGCGAATCCTACGGAGGCGCTGGGCTCTGCGGTGAGGACAGCCATGAGCTGCCCGAAGCGTGCCCGGTTTTCCGCGTCGGTGGGTTGCAGGTCGGTATAGACGGAGTGGAACGCAGCCGAGTTGAATGCGCTGAAATCGCTGGTCAGGCCGCGTAGCAGGGCGTCCAGAATCTCGTCGCGAATATCGAAGTGTTCGCCCATGAGGCGGCACAGTTCCGCGCTTTCGCCCATGTGGTTGCCGTAGCCCTTGAAGAGCACCCCCTCGGTGCGGAAGACCGCCCAGAATTCCTGGTCGAGCAGGGTCATGTCGCGGGTGAAGAAGGTCTTGAGCTGGGCGTGGTTGCTGGTGCTTCCCTTCTTCACGCAGGGCAGGGCTTCGTGCAGGAAAAGAACCAGGTATTCGGGGGCCTCGCAGCTCAGGTTGCGGGCGCGAAGCAGCGTGTAGCAGGTTTCCCAAATTTTCTTCGAGCGCGCCCAAGAGTTCGACAGGCCCTCAATAAAACGCAGAATCCACTCGTCGGGGCGTTCGGTGGCGCCGAGCAGGAACGCGTCAATCAGCTGCTGATCCGGGCGCCCCTCCCAGAGCAGGGTGCGCATGGCGCGGCCGGCGGAGCGGTGGTATTCCCAGGGGTCGCCGTTGGGGGTGCGCACGAGCGCCCCGGCAACGTAGGCGGCGAGCGGGGTGCGGTTAATATGGTCGCTACCGATCACGCTCCTGGGGGTGAGGGTTCGGGCGAGGGAGGCGCGTTCCTCCTCGGTGGTGCCGGTGATGACGGCGTGGTATTCCTGCACGTCAGTTGATTCTGCCGCAATGAGGGCTTTGAGGGCGGCGCGGCGCTCTTCAAGGGTGCGCCCGCTGGGGTTATGCGGCTGGGCGGTATCAGTCATTGGTACCTGCTTTCGGAGTTGATGGTGAATGGTTGTAACGAGTTGAACGGAAGCGTTGAACGGGTGCGGGCGGGACGGTTAGCCCTGCACCTGGTTGAGGATATTCCGGGCGTACCGCGCCTTCTGTGAAGAACCGGTCAGCGAACCCAACCAGGTAAGCAGCGGCTCATCCACGAGCTCCGCACGGGTGGCGGGGTCGAGAGTCGCCAACGCCTGGCTGAAAGCACCCAGCAGCTTACCGAGTGAGTTCGCCCCGGTATCCAGGTGCGGGATGAGGCGCGCGAAGAAGCGCACCGCCCGGCGTGCATCCAGCTGAGCGAAGTCGGTGAGGGCGAGCGCCCAACGGTTCAGCATCGCCAGCGGCACAAAGTTCACGAAACCGGTGGTGGCGTCCTCGAGGCTGAGCTGGTCATCCAGCACGCGATGCATGATCTCCACGGCAAGGGAGCGAATCTCGACGCGCTGCTCCGAGAAGCCCGCGGCAAACACGAACGCGCAGGCAGGACCCCACACGCCGGGGTGCGCCGCCAAAGCCAGGTAGAGTTCGCGGTCGAAGGCGGAGTGGTCCAAGATGTACCAGTTGCTACCGGCGCAATAGTACGCCAACGGTTCTGCCCGCGAGGGGTAGAGCAGGGCGTACTGTCCTTCTTCGTTGTGGTGGGCGGTGGCGAGACCGCGGAAAGCGTTCAGCTCGGGCGTAGAGGCGCCGTGCGCCACCCCGTTCAGCTGAAGGCCCCAGCTGGTTTCCCGCTGGGATACCGTGACGGATTCCAGGTAAGGGTTGATACGCCCGGTGGCGAGGGTGCCGTCGAGGGCGGAGCGGAGCACGCGAATCTGTGTAGGAGCAGAGCGCGGAGCGTCCTCCTGAGCGTTCTTCACGTATTGGTCTTCGAGGCTTCCAAGCAGGGTCAGCGCCTCAGCGCGGCGGCTCTGTGCGTCCTGCCGCTGCTCGTCGGTAGCGTACGGAGGCAACACTTCCGGCACGCGCACACGCAGTAGCGCCGCCGTGAAATCATGGCGCAGGATAGTGGCTCCATCAGCCAGGTTCTTGGCGTACCGGCGCACCAGGGTATCCGGATGCACCCACCCGCCAAACAGTTCGGAGGTGACAAGCGGGGTGTAGCTCTGCCTGCTCTGCAACACCCCGAGGGCATCCTTAAAGCTGGTGCTGAAGAACGCGGCGTGGCGGGAGTACATGGTGTGCAGGTTCGGCACCGTACCGGGGTCTTCCTTCGGGGTCATCTCCGACGCCTTCGGGCGCTCACTCAGCTTCCCGGCGGCGGCAAGAACCGTCAAATGCGCGCGCATATCGAACCATGTCAAACCCCAGTGGTTCAGCTTTTTCAGGCAGAGCGGAACAAGCTGTTCGAGCAGGTTCGGGCTCTGCGCGATACCTTCGACGCTGAGCAGGTAGGCGGTGAGCAGTTCCAACTCCAGCTCGCATCCGGCGTGCGTTTCGGGCTGGTCCGCTTCATTGAGCGTATCGGGGGTGGCGCAGGGCGCAACCTGATGGTGCAGGAGCGCACGGGCGCGTTCTTGCACGTCGGATGCGGTCACGGGGCGCACGGGAGTGTCCCAGTACCGGTGGATTACGGCGCGGGAGGCGGCGAGCGCCTCCGCGGCGGCGGCCTCAATGTCAGCAGCTTCAGTGAGGGCGGTGCTTGCCTCGCCGCTCCCCCGACCATTCCCCAGGCTATTCTTCAGGTCGTGCATTTCCTCAATAAGCGGCGAGCCCTCTTCCTGAATCTGCGCCACAACAAGCGGATCCAGCTGCGATCGGTAGTCGCGGTAGAGTTCGCGGGCACGCTCAGCGAACACAACAGCGTCGGCGCTCGCATTGTCTGCGGCGCCTGCCTGCACCCATTCTTCAAGGTGTTTGAGGGCGGCGGCCTGCACCTGCGCGTGGGCGTGGCTGAGCGCCATGACTACCGCATCTTCGCAGGCGGCAGCGTCGAGGGTGCCCTCCCGGTAGAGCGCCTGGAGCATGGTCAGGATTTTGAGCGTATTTGCTTTGGTTCCGGCGCACACGGCGGGTGCCGCGTGAGCGAAGGCGGTGGCGTCCAGCGCCTGCGGGTTTTTGGTCCAGAGGCGGTGAATATGCTGCACGCCGAGGGTCACGCTCGGGCCGATGGGCGAGGAGAAAAGCGTCAGAAATTCGCTCTGACGTGCCGCAATTTCTTCGGCGGTAAGTTTGAGTCCGGTGACCAGACGCGAGAACCAGCCGACCCGATACGCCGGAAAGTCGCTCATGAGGGAGCTCAGGAGCGCATCAATCAGGCGGTCACGGCTAATCAGCCCGGTTTCGCTGGCTTCGATGAGGGCGCAGGACCAGCCGGGGTTGTTGTCCTTCTGCCCGGGCTTGTAGGAGTCGCGCTGGGTGAGGGATACGTCCCGGTTGCCTTCGACGGCGAGCATGCCCCAGATGAGTTCTTCGCGGAGCTGTTCGTCCTCGCGCAGTAGCGGGAGGATCAGCTCGCGGTCGCAGTTAATGAGGGCGGTGTAGTATTCCTCGTCGTGTTCAAGGTGCGCGCCGTCGTAGAGTTCGGCAAGTCGCATGGAGGCGGCACCCGAGAACCAACCCGTCTGAATGTAGATTTTCACGCGGTCCTGGGTGACGGTTCCGGGCTTATTTTTGCCGACCTCGGAGCCGAACGGAGTGCTGATAATGTCGAAGTACTGCCAGCGGCGGTAAATCTGCTCGAGGGTACCGCCGACCGCCAGAATGTTGGCGAGGTTGCGGTTGAAGTGCATGATTCCGCTCCAGGTTTTCTGTTGCCTGCGGAGCGGGTGGATGACTTCACCGGGAAGCGGCTCGGTGATGACCCCTTCGGGGAAGGTGTGCGGTTCGGGTCGTGCGTTCATGATGGTCTTTCGGGTGGAAGCTGAGGCGAGCTTTTGGGGCGTCGTCTTTTAGTGCGGTGCGTGGTGTGTCTAGCCGGCGGCGTGTTCGCGGTAGAGAATACTGACCGCCAGCGCGTGCTTGCAGGGGCCGCGTGTACCGCGGTACTTCAACCACCAGGGGCAGGAGCAGAGGTATCCCTCCACGGCGTACGGGTCGGCGGGCAGCGTCACGGTGTACGTGTTCTCGCCGCTACGCACACTGTACTCACCGGTGCCGTGCTCGCCCGCCCCGACCCGCTCAATAGCGCCAGAGTCGGCAAGCTTTTTCGCACCGACCAGGCGCGGGTGCATGGCGGTCAGCGCCTCCGGATGCACGGGCAGCGGACGGTGGAAATACTCGCCGGCATGAGCGTCAAAACCAACCTGACCGGAGGATGCCAGCAGGGCGAGCGCGTCGCGGGTTGCCGCTTCGTCCAGGCCTGCGCGGGCAGACATGACGGGCACGTCAATGCGCGGCTCGAAGGAGAGCAACACGCTGAGCATGTCAGCATTCTGTGCGGTGTTCGGGTTAGACAGCGCCTGCAGCACGGACCCCTCACCGGAGAATCCGCGTGACTTTTCGGGGCTCAGACCAATGCTCAGGCGGGCGCCGGGCAGGTGCGCCACCCACACGCTGGGCACGGGCGCGTTACCGGCGGTCACGGGCTCACTGTACGCGTCCAGGCGCTGAATGTGGCGGATGAGCGGCTCAAGCACGCGCAGACGCTCGGGGCCCGCCACGCATACGGAACCGGCGGTGGCGCGGGTGGCAAGGCGCAGGGAGCGCACGGCGCGGGTCGCCCACAGGACCGCCTTGGTGCTGGAGTTGCGCGGCAGGGAGTGGATGAAGGTGCGGGCGGCGGCAGCGTCCAGGCTGTGCACGGGGCTCATGCGGGATGAGAGCATCTGCGTTTCTGCAAAGCCTTTGAGCCAACGGATCGGCAGCGGCACTTTCTCCTCCATGACGGAGCCGTCAAGGGTGGTGGTGAGCAGCCCGTCGTCGCCAACGTTCAGGTGGATGGGCTCCCCCGCCCGCAGGGAGGCGAGCGCGGCGCGCAGGGGCGGGTTGACGTCTACGTTGGTGACGCCTACGGCGCTGTGGCTGGCGTCGAGTGCGCTGGAGTCAACGTCGAGGCGTGCGTACACTCCGCAGCAGGCGCTGAACGATTCGAAGCGTAGGCCTTCGGCGGTGCTGGTGACGACGGGGTCTGCGGCGCGCAGGGCTCCGGCGAGGGAGCTGGGCGGCACGTAGAAGCGGGTGCGTGCCACCCTGGCGACGACCAGTAGTGCGGTGGCGTAGACGTCTGCTCGTTCGAGGAACCCGGAGAAGAAGTACGGGTGGGAGGCGGCACCTTCGGGGGTGCTGCCGCCGCTGGTGGCGAGGCTGAGCGCGCGGGAGTCGGCGCCGTCGATGAGGGCTGACGGGGCGGTGTACGTGTAGTCGAGGGTGTAGGCGCTCATGGCTTCTTTGCCTTTCGTATGTGGTGTATACGTCCTATCATGCCGTAAAGATTCGCGTCCCGCTACCGCTTTCGTCATTGCCGTTTGGTGCATAAAAAATCCCCGGCATTCTCGGTTGAGAAGTGCCGGGGAGAAGCTCTATTGGCTCACCCTCGGTGGGGTGGGCGTGGGCTCTGGTAGAGGCTGGCTAGACGACAATCTGGCCGTTGAAGCGCATTGCCAGGCCGTACAGGACCACTGCGATAACCCAGATGACGATCACGGTGACGGTCAGGCGGATCAGGTTCTTGGACGCCATACCGGATGAGTTCAGGGAGTTGGTCATACCGCCGCCGAACATGTCGGAGAGGCCGCCGCCCTGACCGCGGTTGAGCAGCACAAGCATCACTGCGATCACGCTGGTGATGGCGATGATGACCATGAGTACGTTCATGATGACGTCCATGGGGACCTTCCTTCGTTGTCTTCTGGTGGGGTGCCTGGGCTGCGGGGCGCAGACAGACGGGTTTAACTATACGCTACCGCCGCCATTCGGTCACGTTGAGGCGGCTTTTTATGCGGCGCGGTTGCTGCGGCGCTGGTATTCGCTGGGGGTCAGCTGCAGGGCTGCGGGGCGGTCGGTGAGCACGCGCTGGGCGGTGAGTTCGTCGCCTTCGGTGTCGTAGGCGCGCACGTATCCGCCGTCGATGAGGTAGTAGGTGAACTGCTGCGCGGCTGCCCAGTAGGCACCTCCTTCAGCGTAGAAGCCCTGGTCTACCCAGTCGCGCAGGGTGAGGGTCACGGGGATTTCCGGTGAGGAGGTGCGGCTGTAGAGTTGGTCGAGGAATGCTTCTCGGCGGCTCTCGAAGTACTGGTATTCGGGCGAGGGTTCCTGGTATTCTGCGCCGCCTGCGTAGCCGATGTTGCCGCCTTCGTTGCCGGGTAGGCGCGGGGCACTCACTTTGCGGTTGCGCAGGTAGCTGTAGAGGATCATGCCGACGAGGGCTGCGATGACCAGGGAGAATCCAAAGCTGAACATGCCGTTAAGTGTACGGGGCGAACCGCGGGGTTGGCGTATTCTGGGTGGGTTTTGCGGTTAGGGGCGAACGCGCCCGGCTCTTCTCCCCCGCCTCTTATGCCTGACTCCTACTCCCGGCTCATGCACCCACCTCTTACGCCCGCCGCTAGCTCGGTGGCGGTTAAATGGTTCAGCGCCCGGTCGGGTGGGTACCCGCCGGGCGCTGTAACGCTATGAGACGCTGTGGTGCGTCGGGGTTTTATGCGTCGAAGCGTGCGATTGCTGCGAATTCGTCAGCCTGCAGGGATGCGCCGCCGACGAGCACGCCGTCCACGTCTTCCTTGCCCATGATGGAGGGTGCGGAGGAGGACTTGACGGAGCCGCCGTAGAGAACGCGGACCTTCTCTGCAACGTCTGCGGAGTAGAGCTTAGCGATTTCTGCGCGGATTGCTGCGGACATTTCCTGCGCGTCGTCTGCGGTTGCGACCTTGCCGGTGCCGATTGCCCAGACGGGCTCGTATGCGATGACGAGGGTTTCTGCCTGCTCTGCGGTCAGACCTGCGATGGAGCCGCGCAGCTGCTCGAGGGTGTACTCGACGTGGGTGCCTGCTTCGCGGATTTCGAGGGGCTCACCGACGCAGAGGACGGGGGTCAGGCCGTGCTTGTATGCTGCCTGAACCTTTGCTGCGCACAGCTCGTCGCTTTCGTGGTGGTAGGTGCGGCGCTCGGAGTGGCCGACGAGCACGAAGGTTGCGCCGAGCTTGGAGAGGAATGCGCCGGAGATTTCGCCGGTGTATGCGCCGGAGTCGTGGACGGAGAGGTCCTGGCCGCCGTAGAGGATGTCCAGCTTGTCGCCTTCGACGAGGGTCTGCACGGAGCGGATGTCGGTGAAGGGCGGGAAGACGGCTACTTCGGTTGCGGAGAAGTTGAAGTTTGCGTCGTCGAGGGTCCATGCGAGCTTCTGGACGAGGGTGACTGCCTCTGCGTGGTTGAGGTTCATCTTCCAGTTGCCTGCGATGAGGGGCTTACGCGACATAGTTCGCTCCTTAGCTTTCCCGCGCGGTATGCCGGGCGGGGTTGTTGTTCGGAATTTTCCTTTTCTATTTTAGAGGGTTGGCGGCATATTTTCACTGGTTCGGCGCGGTTTTATGCTGTGCCTTGACTATTCTCACCCCGCGTTCGCTGATTGCGTGGAGCCCCGGATACGAAGTACCGGCAGGGTGGAGCTTAGGGGGCTCTACCCTGCCGGTATTCTGCCGGTGGTGTTTGTCTGCGGTGTGTTAGAAACGGCTTCGGAAGAGGGACGCTTCAATGCAGAAGAAGGCAATCGTCAGAATAATCACAAGAAGCGCGGTAGCGCGCGCACTTATGGCGAGGGAACGACCCCAAGGCAGTTTTCGGGTAGCAATCTTCTCAACGATGAGTGCCGCAAGAGCACAGTAGGTGAAGCAGACGCACAGCAAAACAACAAACGAAATAATCAGAGTAGTCGTTGCTACCGAGGAAGATTCCCAATATGCGTAGTACATCCAGAGGTAGGGAATGTTTGCGATGAAGTAAGCCGTGAATCCGCCGGTGGGGAGGCAGATAAGCGAGTAGAGGCCCATGCGCTTGGGTTCTGCGGGGGCGGGTGCTACCGCCTCGGCAGCAGCTGCGGAGGCGGTGTCTGCTAGAGCCGGGTCATGCTCGGGGCTCTGGAGGGCGGTTGTGGCAGGTGCCGCAGTGGCTTCTACCGCGATGCTTTCAGCAATACTGCCCTGCGCGGTATAGCCTTGCGAAGCATTACTCTGCGCAGTATTCTCCGGCAAGGGGCTGCCCTGCGCGGGTGTGCCGGGGTTCTGGGGCGACTGTTCCATATGTCTCCTAGGGTGGTTGGTGTGGTGTGGTTATCGGTGATGTCGTGCGGCTACCGGGAAGGTGGGTTCTTATACCTCTAGCCCTTCGAGGGAGAATCCCGGGGGGTACAGTGGCGTGGCGTCCTTATCGTCTTCCACCAGCACCCAGCGGCCGCGCAGGTGCTCTGCACAGAGGAACGCATACTCTTCCTCACCGGTCTTCAAGAACTTATCGATGGGTAACTTCTCCCCCGTTTGGGGCACATAGAAGACAGCTTCATCACGAATACGTCGCCTTGCCTGGTATCTCAATATCTGCCGACCATTCTTACTGCGGTCATTAATACCGGCGGTGGTAACCTGCAGGCGGTACACGTCCTGATTAGCAATAAGCCAGCCGCGATTTTCCCGGTACAGCCGAAGAAGCTCGGGTGAAATGATCTCTTCGGGGTTGATCACTTCAGAGAGCGGTTTGGTATCTCCGGTGTAGTAGAAATAGTTCAGGGCGGCATAAAAGTACGCCTGAAAAATATAGAAACCACCGCGGTTATACTCATTCATTCCCGGCTGCAGAACGGGGTACGGCACATTCTGAGCGGCGTGCTCTTCGGTGGCGGGCACGTACCTTCCGCTGCGTTCGTAGGCGGTGTACACCATAAACCCCGCTGCGCTTCCACGGTCTACGTAACCAGCATCAAACTTCTCATCAGGTTCTAGAGCGATTAGTGCCCTATCCCATTTAAGAAGACGCACTTCTTGCTTTTCCTCATTGGTGGCAAGGATACCGGCCTGTCGACCAACGAAGAGAGCACCGAGGGTGCCTGCGCCTGCTATTGCGAGGGCACGACGAGAAAAACGGGGCTTCCGTGGTTCCTGCTGATGAACGAGTAGCCGACCAGAAGATGCCGGCGGAGCTTCCGGGGAGGAATTCTGCTGGGTGTTCATCTCTTGTTCCTTGCGTTGGGGCTCCATTGTTATGCCTCCTTTTCAGGGATGAAGTGGATATCCCATCCGGGATTGAGGAAACGCGAGCGCAGGGTGCCGTGGATTGCTCCGTCGCGGAGGAGTCCGCGCGTGTCGAATTCGGCGATGGGCTGTAGCTGCCCGGTGTCTTTCCGGAAAACTTTTGCTTCGGGAAGGATGTCGAATTTGACGTTCCAGTCGAAGATTTTTTGTTCTTCGTTATGGATGCGCGGTTGTGCTTCGAGAATGTGCATGGTCAAGATTTGTTGGTTGGGGGTGATGACCCACCCTTTTCCGTCGTCAAAGATATCTTGGATGGCGGGGAAGAATAGTTCTTCGGCGGTCATTGCATATTCGAGGCGACGCGAATCGGATGCCAAAAGCATATAGTTTTGGCATTGATAATAGTAGATATTATAGAATTCCAAATCAGCGGACGTTAGAAATTTAGTAAACGTGTAGGTGTAGTCTGGCGGCGGCGCAGAATATGCAGGGTGCTGCTGGTCTGCCGGGGTATAAATTCCAATCATGTCAGTATTGACAAGATGGTATGCTCCCTTATAGTCTTCTTGGTTGAAGAATTTTTTAGTCCACTCCGGGTCGATAGTCATTTCCTCTCCTTCCTAAAACGTATTTCCCCGAAGGGCTTCTCGTAACGCACGATTGTAATAAGTAGTCTTAGAAGTATTTCTACCGGTATATAGCCCAGTTCCTTCTTCTACTCCTTGCACTTCTTGTTGCGCGCTGTACGCCTGTGCATCGATATCAACGCCTTCATCATCACCGTAGCCACTAGCAACATAACGCTGAGTAGCATCGACATAAATATTCATACCGTGAGAATCCATGCCCCCCCTAGCTTTATCACTTTCGACGACATGTACACGATTAGCGGGCTCGCCGTATTGCTTTCCAGGTGTTAGGCCAGGAACCACGTCATTCTCGTTCACAACAGCCACATAGTTAAAGTGATGGTCAAGATCATCTCGTTGTCCCTCAAGATTGCTGGTCGGTGCACCATAGGTTACAACATTAGATACCTTATATTTACTATTAAATTCCTTATTATTAGCAAGTGAATACGCCACGGCACCGCCCTGAGAGTGACCAACCATTACTACTCGGTCTACGTCTTGTAGCTTAGCATCCTTCATTGCCTTTTCCACCATTCGGTGGTAGGGCGACAGATCATCAACAGGTTTATCAGAGGTATTACCAGCCAGACCAAGATTATTTCCTATAGAGCCAATCTCACCATCTTTCATCGAAAGATCAAAATCAGTGCCGGGAATATAAACATATGCTACCTTCTCATTCGAACCATCAGGCTTCTTCCCGTCATAAACGTCAATTTGAACGGCTGAGTACCCTGCGTTTCCTTGCGATTTCTCCATGTCTTTAACATGTTGATTGTCATTAACTGAATTCATGCGTTGCGCCACTTGATGAATATTTTGCGGAGGAACAGGAGGAATATCCCCACTATGCCCATGCTGCCGCTGAACATTCAAATCCTCAATCTTTGGATCTTTATTAAAGTAATTATATATTCCAAAGGGGGAAAGTGGTGAATAATCAATTATCCCCATTATAAACAACAGTATTTGGGCACCAGGACTATACTTTATCTCGTTAATAATCTCGGATGTATCATGATTTTTCTTCTCTGTTTTTCGAACCTGATAGTCCCTAAATTCCTGCACTGACATCGGGCGCAAACCCCACGGGTCAGCTAGGGAAATAGGGTTCCAGCCCGCAAAAGAGTTCGTATCCATACCGTGCACAATACCCGGCACCGAGCTCAAAGCATCGGTGGACACGAAACGGCGCACGCCAGCATCAGCCACACGGAAACCCATGAAATCAAGACCAGCAATATTGACAGAAGAAGCCGCCGGACCAGCACTAACCACGCCAAGACCAGGAACAGTAGGAACAGCAGCTACATCGCTTTCCCACGGGTTAGAAGACATAGACCAGCCCAAGCCATAGCCCAGTTCCTCTTCAGAAGAGATATTCTCCAGCACAGAACCTGCACTCATCCCGCCCGCGCCCAGCACCATAGGTACGGATGAGACAGCATCCCATACCAAAGGCATAGACGAACCGGGGGCATCCACCGTGGTGCTAGTATGCACGGAGGCAAGCTCACCAGTCATGTCATGGTGCAATGACCATTCTTCACCATCCTGGCGAATAGCGTTCACCTGCCCCATGTTGCCCCACCCAAGGGTACGCTCACGATGCTGTCCAGTCAGCTCATCCGTAGTCACCTCACGGACGCGCTCACCGGCAGCGTTATAGAAATACTCAGTTCGAGAACGATTCTGGACAGTACCATCGGCACCATACTGCACCTCAGAAACAGCGCTGAGAAGGCCAATTGAATTGTGGCTGAAGGCGCGTTCCAGCAGCAGGGCGTTATCTCCCTGCTCACAATTGCGCTTATACAATGCCTCGGCGACCATCATGCCGTTTTCGTAGGTCCAAGTTCGTTCCTGAATACCATCAGATACAGAGATAAGAGCACCAGAAGCATCATAACGATACTTCATAGTGCGCGCCTCAGAGTTATTTTCTGCATCTTCAAGAGTGCAGACAGCAACCCGAGAAGAAGTATCACGTTCCACATGAGCAGCAAACGTACTGACAGGTGCAGTCCCAGTTCCCAACTCACGGGTACCGGTACGCTCTACCTTGTAGCCCACGGGAACATTCTTAACAGGATTGAGTTTCCACACGGCGCGAGTGTCTTCTGTACTCATCGAGGTCAAAGCACCACATGAAGCATGGGTAAATTCCATCTCCCTGGTGCGAGCAAAAACGTCCTTAGACTGAGTATGGCGCACTCGACCCGCACCATCACGCATCCAGCGCACTGAGCCGTACGGGTTGCTACTCATTACCAGAACACCATCTGCATCGTAGGTATAGTTCAGCGTATATTCACCACGCTGCTTAAACGCTTGCAAGGCATGGAGAGTACGCTGGTTCACGTCTGGGGCGCGAAGAATACCCGTGATGTGATCAGCAATAGACACCGTGCTTGAGATACGCTTCATGCTCATATCACCATGGGGTACGCGAGTACGGCTCAGCAACCTGCCAGATGCAGAGTACTCATAGATGTGCTCTGCCTTTGCATCATTGACCGAAACCTTCAACGTGCCCTGCTGCGAGCCACGTCCACTCATCAAGGAATATTCAAAAGTTCCCTGAACTTCACCATCAACCGTGACTGAGCGGAGTACACCGCCACGAGCGTAATCGTACTCAAACGAACGGATACGTTCGCCGTCATTCATCGTCAGAAGACGACCTGCAGCATCGTAGGAGAAAGTACGTACGAGAGAGTCTGCCGCACTTTCAACCGTAAAACTTGTACCCGAGCGTTCTTCACGCAGAAGGCGTCCTGCCGCGTCCCATTCGTAGCTCGTTACGATACCCGCAGGCGTAATCCAGCGCAGAGGACGTGCGAGGGCATCATATTCACAGCGGGAGGTGCCGCCCAAAGCGTCTTCAACGTTTACAAGGCGACCTGCCGCATCGTATGAGAAAGAACGGGTACCTTCAACGCTATCTTCAATACGTGCAATAAGTCCACGTGAAGTGTAGCTGTAGCAGGTAACCTTTTCCCCCGTATCTTCTTTAATGCGTCGGCCAGCAGCATCGTAGGTGTACTGCACAAGACGCGACGGGGCAGTTGAAGCATCTGCAGAATCCCTAATGGTCTTCTCCAACAGGCGACCTGCAGCATCATAGGTAAAGATAGTTTCCAGGTAACCTTCGTCAGTATCGAGCTCACTCGTCTTCTTGAGAACCTTCTGACTGATACAACGACCTGTAGCATCATATTCAAAGATGGTCTCTCGACCAGCTGCGCTAACGCTACGACTCATGAGCCCCTGAGAATCATACTCGAAGCTAACTACCGCTCCATTTGCAGAGATAATCTGAGCAACCTGGCTCTGAGCGTTATACCCAGCCTGTGCAGAACCATCAGAGGAAGAGCTGAGAAGGACGGAGGCGTCCGGAATATTCAACTTAGGAACGGGCACGCCAAAGAGAGCCGCCATATCTTGACGGTTCTCAAACATCGTAATAACAGACGGAAGATGAGCAGCAGTAAGGGCGCTATCGCCTCGCGATACGTTATTGTGGGAACCCAAAATAGTGGGAACACGAAGTTCCGGCTGCGCCAAGCTCCACGACGCCCAAGGACCTGCAGGACGCTCAGAAGACTGCTTACCTGCTGAAGCAAGCCCTGCAAGAGAAGAATCAGAGTGCAAGGAGCCAGCAGGGCCCAGACCCGGCACCATAGTCATCAGAGAATTTGATGCAGAGACAACTCGTCCCAGGGCGTCGGTTACAGCGGCGTAGTTACCAGGCGCGTCCTCAACTCGCATTGAATACTCACCGTGAGCGCGCGAGTGGGTAATGCTCAAAGCTACACCAGTAGCGTCCACAATACGGCTCAGATCGCCAGTTAGAGAATATTCGTACTCGGTACGAGCCCCGCAGGGGTCAATGATAGCGACGAGCTGCGAGAGTTCGTCGTATTCATAATGAGTCTGGGCTCCTGCGGCGTCAGTCATGGAGATAACGTTGCCCCAGGTGTCGCGTTCGACACTGGTTCGGTTACCCATGGGATCAATCACAGCGCTTAGGTGACCAGCTGAGTATTCAAAAGTAGTGATGTTACCTTCAGGGTCGGTCAGCGCTGTCAAGTGCTGCTCGGAGGTCGGCGTAGCGTTCTGAGCTGCTTCTGCATAAGACAAACCCCAACGAGCACCCATTGCGTCGACCACCGTGCTGAGTCGCCCACTCGCATCCCACTCAAAATACTGGGTATTGCCGAGAGGATCAGTTACTGAGCTCAGGTTACCAGCAGCATCATACGAATACTGCGTTTGCGCACCACTAGAGTCCGTGGAGCTCAGAAGCTGTCCACGGTCATTGTAGGTAAAGTGCTGTTTGAATCCTGATTCATCAGTGACGGCGGTGCAATGACCGGCGTTGTCCCATTCAAGATAAGTTGTATTGCCTCCGTTACGGGTAATAGTCAGGGGATTAGGGTCCAGGGGGTTCTGGGAGTAGGTATAGCGTGTTTCGGTGAGGGTGCCTGCACGCCGATTCTTATTCATAATTCGGTGGGCAATCATACGGTCGTACTCATCCCACGTATAACGGTGGACTGCACCTTCCGGAGTATTTTCCGAGACAAGGCGAGCACGTTCATCGTAGCTACGATGCGTCACGGATCCGTCACGCTCGCAGATATAGGTACGGTAACCGTAGGAGTTGTATCGCATGGACTGGCGGCTTCCGTCACCAGCCACGAGGGAAACAAGCTGACCGTGTTCATTTGAGCGCCAAATATTAGCGTGCTCACCAGTTCCGGAATCTTCAATCACGGTCATTAGACCGTGCTCATAGCGGTAACTGATATTTCGACCGTGCTCAGTTCTCTGGGCTACGATGCGACCGTCAGCGTCATAGCTATTCTCAACCTCGCAATATCCCGTTTCATTCCAGACACGGTGGATGAGGTTTTCTTCCGTCTGCTCATAACGGCGGGTGCCATCAGGTCGCTGAACTTCGCAAAGCACGCCAGCAGAATTGTAAATATAGCGCACATCGTTCAGCTGGCTTTCGACCTGCGCTGATGAATGTTCTTCAGAGGAGCCTTCATTGAAGTTGACAAGAGATGCAGCAGATACAAAATCCTGTGCGTCATAGCTGAAAATAATGCCCTGCGCGCTAAGAGGCTGAATCAAAGCACTCAGTCGCTGAGCTACGAATTCCCCATCGGCATTAGCCTTTGGGCCACGGTTGTAAAGAGCAACTACAGCTGAGCTGGGGTGCCCCTCCATGTAAGCAACCAATTCACCCGAAGGAGCATAGAAATAACGGCTACCAGAATGGTTAGTAACAGACCAGTAGTAGGTGGGTTCAGGCGATTCTGCTACGTCAAAAGATGACGACAGTAGACGATGGGCAGATTTGACCGCGTTACTCACCACAGAGTAGAGGGCGCGACAAAGGGCCTCTTGTCCTTCGGTATTTTCTTCGAAGGGCGCAGAGACTGAATCCACATTATACGTAGGTGCCACGTCTAGAGCCGACTCGGATACCTTCTCCAGCCAGTAGGGGGCGTTGGGAGTTCGTGCATACCCGCTAGCCGAGGTCGTATCACGTTCAAAGACGAGTTCACGACCGTCGGCAGTGTGCCATGAGATGCTGTCAGATTTTTGCTCAAGTCGGCTATCCAGCATGCTTGACCAGCCCTTACCAAAAGCACCGTGAGGGGTATTCGGGAGGGCGGCGAGAACACTGTTGTAGGTGCGTTCAAGACGTAGTACCGAGTTCACGCGTGAGCGAAGGTCAACTTCACTTTCAATGAAGTTACCGGTTGCAACGTTGACGGGGTCATTTGCATAGCCGGATGAGATATTTACACCGGTAATGCTAGCGCCAGGAACCTGCAGTAGGTGATGCATGGGAATATCATCATGCATCAGCTCATTCAGAAGGTTCATGTCGAGGCTAATTTGAGCCTTCGCCCCAGGCCCTGAAAGATCGGCATGATGCTTCGCTGATGTATTGGTTAGGTTGCCATGAGTTGCAACATCAAGCATTACCTGAGCAACTTTTCCTAGCCAGGTAGCATCTTCATGCACATCTTCAACCCAGGTGTGCAACGCAGCAATTAAAGAATCAGCGTTAAAAGTTCCCCATGAAGTATTCGAACGGAACTGAGCATAGGTGGACGCTACGCGAAGCTGCACCTGGTCAAGTTCAGCATTCATAGAAAGAGTGACCTGACGATGCTGATACGCATTGTGCGGCACGATAGAAACCGTAGATCCACCAGAAGCAAGCGCAATCTGGGTATTCAAACGTTGAGTACCCTGAGCAGAGGAATTTTCCTCCGCCAAACGACCAAGAGTGCTCTGAGAGGCTCCTGAAGATACAGAATTTCCCTGCCCTCCGGTGAGGGGATCAGCTACAGGTCGTGGTGTGTAGACCTCAAAATGCGGGGGGTGGGAAGGCATAGGACGAGGAGGGATTTCCAACTTAGAATCTGGGTTATCTTCACCTGTTTGTTCATACCAGGGACCGCTATGCTTACTATGAATCGCGTGCTGCTTACGTTTGTTGAGCTTCTCCCATTCAGTAATCTCTCGGCGAATACGCTCTTCCTCGCGGGCAGCTTTAATATAAGTCTCCATATTACGAGCTGCGTTGCTAAAGCATTCCTTAAACTCTCGCAACAGCGCAAATGACGAAGCAAGCTTTGCCCTATACACCCGTGCATAGCCACCGGTGAAACCTTCCAGAGCGAGCTGAGCGGCACCACAAGTACCATCGGCGCCATAGCGTGCAGGGAGCTGATGCTCGATTACTTGAGTTAGATGCGTCAAATGTGTTTTGAGAGCCTCGGCGCTCTCAAAGTCAAAAGGAACAGCTTCAGTATTAGCGTGGACGTTATCCATATATTTACTTCCGGAAGTTGATGTGACAGTGAACGAGCATCCTCGCTCACATTCGTTGCATGTGTGTTCCCTCTCGGTGACAGTGAGAATCACACACCCTTCAAGGTAACACACGCACACTCTGCGCACGAACTCAGCAGGACGGATTCCGCTTCCCGTTGCTTCCGCCTCCCACAGCCAACCGCAAGGAACCCACCCGGAAAGTCCAGCAAGAAACCCCCGCCAGTACAGTACCGAAAGTGAACTGCGCCCCGAAACTTGGACGCTTTAAATACTAGCCGTTACGCGGCCTCCTGCAGGGCCTGATCCCGGTACTCTACCGGGGTCAGGCCCCTAAGCTTCACCTGGCGCCTTACCGTATTCCAATGCATGATATAGGCGTCAAGGTCAGCTTTGAAACTCTCAAAGGTCTGCCAGTCTTGGCCGCGAAAAAACTCGTCCTTGAGGTGTCCGAAAACTTGCTCGGTGGCACCATTATCAATGCAGTTGCCTTTGCGTGACATACTCTGGATAAAACCGTTCTCGGCAAGCGTGCTGATGTAAATCTCGTGCTGATACTGCCACCCCATATCCGAATGCAAAATCGGCTTAGCTCCCTCGGGTTTGGCATCCACGAGTACCTGAAGCATCTCTTGCTGCTGGACGAGGTTGGGGCACCTCGAGATGGAGTGGGCAACAATCTCCTTGCTGGCAAAGTCATAAACCGGAGCGAGATAGGCCTTACCGAAGGAGAGCTTAAACTCGGTAACATCGGTACCCAACTTCTGCCAAGGACCAGTCGCCGTGAAGTTGCGACCGATGATGTTGGCGAAACTTTGCCCCACAGACCCCTTGTAGGAGTTGTACCTGCGGTAGGCCCTCTCACGGCGTATACCGCAGCGCAGCCCCATCTGACGCATCATCTTCAAGACCGTCTTATCGGCGATACGCACCCCTTCCTCAGCGCGCAGGCACATGGCCACCTGCCTGTGACCGCACCCGTTGGGCGTTCGCGAAAAGATCTGGGCGACCTTGGGACGTAGCTGTACTCTGGTTGGCTGCTGGGGGTGAGCCAGTGCGTAGTAGTAGCTCGACCTGGCAAGGCCTGCCACCTCGAGGAGGTCGTACAGCTTATGTCCATGCCCTGAAAGCTCGGCGACCACTAGGGCTTTGTCCCGGTTTGGGAGCGCTTCTGCGCCTTCAGGGCAATCGATTTTTTTAGGTACGCCACCTGCGCCTCAAGCTTGCGCACACGCTCGGCAAGTTCCTCCTCACGCGTTGGTGGCACCGCCCGTACCGACCCCTTCGGCCTGCCCT
>NZ_CAUVVO010000004.1:0-203897 GCF_963555405.1 uncultured Rothia sp.
GGTACTGCACTTTTGTGGGTGTGGGAGAGTAGGTCACCGCGGGTTTTTTATTCAATAGCCCCGGCTTCGCCGGGGCTATTTTTGTTTGGGGAGGTCGTTAGACCTCCCCATTTGTCTTTAACATCCCATCAGTACGGGTGCACGGAAGGTGTTCTCTATACTAAAATGGTATGGCTTATGTTTAGGCATTAGCGGGTGTATCTAAGCACCCCTCATAGAGTTGATGCCTCAGGCAGCGGTTCGCCCGAATCGACTGCATACCCTACCCGCCCACACTGGCGGATACCTCCCAAGGAGATTCATGTCTGAGACCCCCCGTCACGAGTCTAACGGCTCCGGCCCCCGCCAGCACCGCAAGAACAGCGGAGGAAAGGACTTCCGCTCCAAGAAGGGCGGCAAGAACTTTGGCGGCAAGGGCGGTTTCAATCGTAACGACCGCGGAGGCAAGAAGTTCGACGGCCGTCGCTCCGACTCCCGTTCCAAGGCACCTCGCTCCAACGGTCCCGAGGCTGAAGCACCTCGCGAAGAAGTACGCAGCATCGGTGGCCGTGCAGGCTACCGCCCCACAAAGCCCAAGGCACCGGAAATTGACGACGACATCACCGGTCGCGAGCTGGACGGCGCAACCTTCCGTCAGCTGCGCGCCCTGGAGCCGCGCAACGCAGAAACTGTTGCAAAGCACCTCGCCATGGCTGGTCGCTACCTCGACATCGACCCCGAATTCGCACTGGAACACGCGGTTGCTGCATCCCGCAGCGCAGGCCGTATTGCGGCAGTACGCGAAGCAGTCGGCGTAGCCGCATACGTGGCAGAAGACTTTGAACTGGCGCTGCGCGAACTGCGCACCCACCGCCGTATCAGTGGCTCCGTAGACCACCTGGCACTGCTGGTGGACTGCGAACGTGCGCTCGGCCGCCTGCCCAAGGCAATGGAAATGATTGCTGAATTCAAGAAGGAAGAGCTGCCCGCCAACGTGCGCGTAGAGCTTGCCATCGTTGAATCCGGTATCCTCAGCGATCAGGGCAAGAAGTCTGAAGCTGTTGTAGCGCTGCAGATTCCTCAGCTGAACCCTAAGCGTGCCTTCGAGTACAGCCCCCGCCTGTTCAGCGCATACTCCGACGCGCTGGCTAACGCAGGCCGTAACCAGGAAGCAGAACGCTGGGCACGCCTCGCGTTCATGGCGGAAGCAGCACTGGGCCAGGGCAACTTCGCAGAACCCGAAATCTTCGATATGTTCGGTGAAGCAGGCCTCTTCGAAAAGGAAGAGAAGTCTGTAGAAATCACTGAGCCTGCAGAAGAGACTGCTGAAGCTTCCGCAGAAGAAGCGCCTGAGGCTCAGGAAGAGGTAGCTGAGGCTGAGAAGACCGAAGCCGCTGAGTCCGAGGCTGAAGAAGCAGAGGAAACTTCCGTAGAATAAGACGGCAGAGAATCTAAGGATTCTGAATACTTGACCTCAGTGTCAGCAACCGCTGGACGCACCCCTGAACGGGGGAGGCGTCCAGCGGTTTTGCACATAATCGCCGGAAGGCACCAACGCTGGAGTGTCTAACAGGTACGATTAATAGCGACAACCGCCAGAGACCCCGAGAGGAACACTCTATGACCACGAATGCACTCCTATCCCGCTACGATGCCCTCCTCTCCGACCTGGACGGCGTAGTCTACGCAGGCCCCTTCGCAATCGAAGGTGCGCCCGAAGCCCTCAACCGCGCCGAAGAAGAACTCAACGTACCGGTCATCTTCGTCACCAACAACGCATCGCGCTCCGTAGAGTCCGTTGCAGAACACCTACGTGAACTGGGTGTGCATACCCGCGCAGAACGAGTCGTCAGCTCCGCACAGGCAGGCGCCGCACTGCTCGCACAGCACGTACCCGCAGGCTCCAAGGTGCTCATCACCGGCACCGATGCCCTTGCCGACTGCGTTCGTGCGGTAGGCCTCGAAACCGTACTCAAGGAAGAAGAAGGTCCCGTAGCCGTCATCCAGGGCTTCAACCCGAAGATCGGCTGGGAAGACCTTGCGGAAGCCGCCTACACCCTCGCAAACCCTGAGGTACTGTGGATTGCCACCAACACCGACCAGACCATCCCCAAGGAACGCGGCCAGGCACCCGGTAACGGAACCCTCGTAGCTGCCGTAGCAACCGCCTCCCGTCGTACCCCGCTTGTTGCTGGCAAGCCCGAAGCGCCCATCTTCCACACCGCGGCAAAGGCCGTGAACTCCAGCCGCCCCGTCATCGTGGGTGACCGCCTGGACACCGACATCCTCGGCGCCAACAACGCAAAGATGGACGGTGCACTCGTCCTCACCGGCGTACAGACCTACCAGGACGTCATCGAGGCTGTGCCGGACCAGCGTCCGACCTATATTCTGCGTACCCTCGAGGACTTCTTCGCACCCTACCCCGAAATTGAGGTGCTCTACGAAGGCTACGAAGTCACCGCAACCGGCCCCACCTGGCAGGCACGAGTCCGCGGTGAAAACCTGAGCCTGACCGGCCCCGAGGTTGAAGACGCCGAAGCATTCGCGGGCAGCGAGAGCGAAGCCGAAGCATGGCGTGTAGCCTGCGCAGCATGGTGGGCGGCAAACCCCGAACAGGGCGCACGCCCCAACATCCAGGGGATTCCCGGTGCCTAAAGACCAGGACACTAACAACAAAGCGGCGGAAACCACTGAGCTTGACGCAGAATTCGAGCGTCAGCTGGCGGCGACCCTCGCCATGGACCCTGTAGAGCGCGTCAAGCGCCTCGAAACGATGAGCGAGCAACTGGAAAAGGACCTCGAAAACCTCTCCTAGCTTGCGGCGGTGAACCCTCAGAACGTTATCGTCTGAGGGTTCACCGTTACTAGATAACCCCGTCACCAGACGACGACAGAAAGAAGACAAGGATACGTGCGCCTCGATAAATACCTGGTCGAAGCCGGATTCGTGAGCTCCCGAACCCTCGCCGCAAAACTCATCGCGGCAGGAGACGTGCAAGTCAACGGCAAGGTTGCACGCAAGGCATCTATGATCGTGGGCCCGGAGGACACCCTCTACGTGCGCCAGAGCGAGCTGACCGAATACGTCAGCCGCGCAGGCCACAAGCTCGCCGGTGCCCTTGATGCGTTCCCCGATATTGAGGTGGAAGGCAAGCGTTGCCTGGATGCGGGCGCATCTACGGGAGGCTTTACCGACGTGCTACTTCGCCGAGGAGCCGCCCATGTGGCCGCTGTGGACGTGGGACACGGACAGCTCGTGGATGCACTACGCGAAGAACCACGAGTCGGCGTGTACGAGGGGCTCAACGTTCGTTACATGAAGCCCGAAGATATTGGCGGGCAGGTTGAGCTGACGGTCTCCGATCTTTCGTTCATCTCGCTGACCCTGGTCATGGAGGCGCTAGCAAACGCCACCGGAACCGGCGGCGACCTGGTGCTCATGGTCAAGCCGCAGTTCGAGGTCGGTAAGCACCGCATCGGACGCGGGGGAGTGGTCTACGAAGAATCCGCCCGACGTGAAGCTGTGGAGAAAGTGCAGGCCTCTGCGGAGAGTCACGGATTGCGCGTGATGGGTATGGAACCCAGCCCGCTCCCCGGACAGGACGGCAACGTGGAGTACTTCCTCTGGTGCCGAAAATAAATAGTGTTCTAGGCAGTCTGAGAAAAGCCGCCCGGTAACGCAGGAAGCGTTAAGTGTGGGGTTTCTCGGGCTGCCGTGCTATTCACGGGCATTTTAGAGATGTCCAACTGTACGTTATTCGAAATAATTTTCTAAAAATAGGGTAGTTTAGAAAATCTTCGAGAACATATTCGGTATGATAGGTGTAGATACACCATCTCAATACCCCAATATCACCGCCCCAACACTGATGGGAGAGAGTCGTCATGGCAGAACAGGAAAGCCGGGCAGCACAGGAAGCGGTCGCGCAGACGGCCGCTACTGGTGCGCGCCAGGTATCTGAAGGGTCGACGGAACATCACCGTAAAATCCTCGTCTTTGCCCACGTGGGACGCAAAGAAGCACGAGACGCCGCCCGCCAGGCGTGCACCCAGCTCTATGAAGCGGGACTTGCGCCCGTCATGACTCGCTCCGATCTGGAGACTCTGAGCGAAAACTGGGACGAGCCCGTCCCCGTGCAGGTCGTGCACGAATCCGTGGCGCTCATCGATATTGAACTCGGCGTGGTGCTCGGTGGTGACGGCTCGATTCTTCGCGCCGCCGAAATGGTGCGCCGAACCAGCATTCCGCTCATTGGCGTGAACTTGGGACACGTCGGCTTCCTTGCCGAATCCGAAGAGAGCGACCTGAACGAAACCGTTCGCTGCATCGTCAACAACGAATACACCGTTGAAGAACGCATGGCAATCGACGTGGAAGTCTGGAACGACGGTAAGCGCGTGCACAGCGATTGGGCGCTGAATGAAGCCAGCGTCGAAAAGGGCAACCGCGAAAAAATGATTGAAGTCATTATCGAGGTGGACTGCCGCCCGCTCAGTAGCTTCGGCTGCGATGGCGTGGTCATGGGAACCCCCACCGGTTCGACCGCCTACGCTTTCTCCGGTGGCGGCCCGGTCGTCTGGCCCGAAGTTGAAGCGATTCTCATGGTGCCGCTCTCGGCTCACGCGCTCTTCGCGCGCCCGCTAGTGGCAGCGCCGACCTCCACCCTGGCGGTAGAAATGATGCCCGGAAACGGTGCCTCCGGCGTGCTCTGGTGCGATGGTCGCCGAACCGTGGAACTGGACCCCGGCTCCCGTATTGAGGTGCGACGCTCTGAAAAGTCGGTGCTGCTCGCCCGTATTCACCCGGCTCCCTTCTCGGAGCGACTGGTGCGTAAATTTGAGCTTCCGATCCGTGGCTGGCGAGGTCCGCAGGATACTGAGAAGCACTAAAGAAAAGGAATGAACGTTCGTGATTGAGGAAATCCATATTCGAGACCTCGGCATCATCACCGATGCGAGGCTCCCCCTCGAACCCGGATTCTCCGTGCTGACGGGCGAGACCGGCGCAGGTAAAACCATGGTCGTCACCGCCCTCGGCATGCTCCTGGGCGCCCGCTCCGACGCATCCAGCGTGCGCAACGGTGCCAAGAGCGCCCTCGCCGAAGCAGTGATTCGCCTGCCCCACGGGCACCGCGCCCTCGAACTTGCCGAAGAAGCCGGCGGCACCGCTGAGGATATCGACGAACAGACCTCCGAACTGCTTCTGGCACGCACCGTCAACGCCTCGGGACGCTCCCGCGCCCACGTCGGCGGTTGCTCCGCACCCATCGGAACCCTGGCACAGATTGGTCAGACTCTTGTCGCAGTCCACGGCCAGTCCGATCAGTTGCGCCTCAAGTCTGCGGCGGAGCAGCGCCAGTCCCTCGACCTGTATGCCGGCGAAGAGCTCGCCAACCTGCTTGAGAAGTACCGCGAAAACTACGAGCGATACCGTGCTGCCGCTGCGGAGCTGAAGGAGGTGCGCGAAAATTCTCGGGCACGCGCCCTCGAAGCGCAGACTCTGCAGGGCGCCCTCGAAGAAATCAGTGCCGTCAACCCGCAGGCAGGGGAAGAAGAAGAGCTCAAGGCCGAAATGGTGAAGCTCATGAACGTGGAAGCGTTGCGTATTGCTTCTGCGACCGCTTCCGCGGCACTGAGCGGTAGCGAATACTCCACCGGCGATGAGCAGAGCGTCATGAGCCTGCTCGATGCAAGCCGCTCCGCACTACAGGCACAGGCAGATGCTGACGAGGAGCTTGCCTCCCTCGCGGCACGCGTCAACGAACTGCTGATTCTGACCACCGACATCTCCTCGGACTTGTCCTCCTACATGGCTTCCCTGGATGTTGAGGGTCCAGAGCGTCTGGCACAGGTACAGACTCGTCGCGCCCAGCTGGCGACTCTCACCCGCAAGTACGGTGCCGATATTGCCGAGGTCCTCGAATGGGCTGAAGAATCCCGCGCACGCCTGGAGACCCTGGTGGACGATCCGCAACGACAGGAGACTCTCGAAACCGAACTGGTGCAGCTACGCAAGGTACTCGGCGCCCAGGCAGAAGAGCTGACCGCCCTGCGCCGTGCCGCAGCGCAGAAGCTGGCAGATGCCGTCAGTGAAGAGCTCACCGCTCTTGCTATGCCGAACGCATCCCTGGTTGTGGAAGTTGCCGAAGCTGAAAAGTTCTCGGTGCACGGTCGAGATACCGTGACCTTCATGTTGGCACCGCACCGAACCGCCGTGCCGCGCCCGCTCGGTAAGGGTGCCTCCGGCGGTGAGCTCTCCCGCGTGATGCTCGCTCTGGAAGTAGTGCTTGCCGAAGTGGACCCCGTACCCACCTTCATCTTCGACGAGGTGGACTCCGGTGTGGGCGGTAAGGCAGCTATCGAAATCGGTCGCCGCCTCGCCATGCTTGCCCGGCACGTGCAGGTTCTGGTGGTTACCCACCTGCCGCAGGTTGCCGCCTTCGCGGATCAGCACATCCTCGTGCTGAAGAATGATGACGCGTCCCTCTCGAAGGTCAAGGTGCTTTCCGAAGAGGAACGCGTGGTGGAGCTGGCGCGAATGCTCTCCGGTCACGACCAATCAGAATCGGCGCGAGAACACGCCCGAGAGCTGCTGGCAGCCGGTCGAGAAGTGCCGCAAGGACGCTAAACCTCGGCGAATAATAGCGACGACCGAATGCTCGGAAGAGGTACCTTTCGGCGAATAGACCACTAAAGATATTGAGGAGCGCGCAAACGCCTCAGAAAGTTGTCGGTGCATCCCACACCGGTGACCGATAGCGACGCATGGAGCGCAGAGGATGTGAGATACTCTGTGAATGCTCCTACACGTGCTTCTACACGGCGCGGCGGGAATATTAAAGCCCCCGCTCCGTTTACAGTGGTGATAAGGACAAATAGGGGAGGGATAGCCGCCTGAGAGAATCCTCTCGCGGCATAACCCTCTGCTTGGATAGCAGACAAGAAAATGGTAGGCTTAAATTCCGTGGTGAATGAAAAAAATAACGCTCTGAACGCGTCCTCTAACGACAAGGTAACCCGCCAGATTTTCGTGACCGGCGGCGTTGCATCTTCTCTCGGTAAGGGCCTATCGGCCTCTTCCCTCGGTCAGCTTCTTCGCGCACGTGGCCTCTCTGTGACCATGCAGAAGTTCGACCCCTACCTGAACGTCGACCCCGGTACGATGAACCCCTTCCAGCACGGTGAAGTCTTTGTCACCGACGACGGTGCTGAAACCGACCTCGACATCGGACACTACGAGCGCTTCCTGGACGAGAACCTCGACCAGTCCGCTAACGTGACCACCGGCCAGGTCTACTCCTCCGTCATCGCAAAGGAACGCCGCGGCGAATACCTCGGCGACACCGTCCAGGTTATCCCTCACATTACTGACGAAATCAAGGCCCGCATGCGTCACGCAGCGGAAATTGAAAACGCACCCGACATCATCATCACCGAAATCGGTGGTACCGTCGGCGATATCGAGTCCCTGCCCTTCATGGAAGCAGCACGCCAGGTACGCCGCGATGTCGGTCGCAAGAACGTCTTCTTCCTGCACGTCTCCCTGGTGCCCTTCATCGGCCCCTCCGGCGAGCTCAAGACCAAGCCGACCCAGCACTCCGTCGCAGCACTGCGCGGCCTGGGCATCCAGCCTGACGGTCTGATTCTGCGCTGTGAGCGTGAGGTCCCCGCATCGCACCGCTCCAAGATCGGTAACGCATGCGACGTGGACACCGACGCAGTCATCTCCTGTGCCGACGCACCCAGCATCTACGACATCCCCAAGACCCTGCACAGCCGGAAGCTCGACGACTACATCCTCGACTACTTCGGCATTGAAGCTCCCGCACCGGACTTCACCCAGTGGGACCGCCTGCTCGACGCAGTGCACCGCCCCGCAGCAGAGGTCAACGTTGGTCTGGTCGGTAAGTACATCGACCTGCCCGACGCATACCTGTCTGTCTCCGAAGCTCTGCGTGCCGGCGGCTTCGCAAACAACGTGAAGGTCAACATCAAGTGGGTTGCGGCCGACCTGTGCGCAACCGACGAAGATGCAGACCACCAGCTGCGCAACATGGACGCAATCCTCGTGCCCGGCGGCTTCGGCATCCGCGGCCTGGACGGCAAGATTGGCGCCCTCAAGTACGCACGTGAGCACAAGATCCCGACCCTGGGTATCTGCCTCGGCCTGCAGTCCATGGTCATCGAGTACGCACGCAACGTACTGGGCCTGCGCGAAGCATCTTCCACCGAGTTCGACCCGGAAACCTCCGTACCGGTCATCGCAACTATCGAAGAGCAGAAGCAGTTCGTCGAAGGTGCAGGCGACCTGGGCGGCACCATGCGCCTGGGCCTGTACAAGGCAAACCTCGTGCCCGGCTCTCAGGTTGCTAAGGCATACGGTGCAACCGAGGTGGCAGAACGTCACCGCCACCGCTACGAGGTGAACAACGAGTACCGCGAGCAGCTTGAAGAAGCAGGCCTGCTCATCTCCGGTACCTCCCCGGACTCCTCGCTGGTCGAGTACGTGGAACTGCCCGCAGAGGCACACCCCTACTACGTGGCAACTCAGGCACACCCCGAGTACCGTTCGCGTCCGACCCGCCCGCACCCGCTCTTTGCGGGCCTGATTAAGGCTGCTCTGGAGCGCCGCGGCGCCTAATATCTAGGCACAAACGTTCAGCATCCCGCTCACCCCGTAACTGGGGAGAGCGGGATGCTTTCGTTTAAACGTGAGTGTGGTCTACTCTGCGCCCATACCTGACGCGCCAAACGTAACCGAGCAAAGAAGCCGCCTACAATGAAAGAATGAGCAACAATCAGCAGATTATTGATGCACCCTCCGAACGCACCATCCGTACTCGCACCGTGAAGTACAGCGGCTACGTGATCGAAACGACCGTTGAAGAGTACGAACTCAACGAAAACACCGTGCTGACCCGCGACGTCGTGGAAATGCCCGGCGCCGTTGCCGTAGCGGTTCTCAACGAGAACAACGAACTGCTGATGCTCAACCAGTACCGCCACCCGGTGCGCATGAACCTCTGGGAAGTACCCGCCGGACTGCTCGACATCGACGGTGAAGACCCCCTGGTCGCCGCGCAGCGCGAACTCGCTGAAGAAGCCGACCTGCAGGCTAAGACTTGGAACGCTCTGACCGACTACTTCAGCAGCCCCGGCGCAACCAGCGAAGCAGGTCGCGTCTACCTGGCGCGCGACCTTTCGGAGCTGCCCGCCGAAGAACGCAGCGAACGCACCGAAGAAGAAGCCGAAATGACCTACTGCTGGGTGCCCCTCACGGAGGCGGTACAGCTGGTACTGGGCGGAAAGGTGCACAACGCGCTCGCTATCCAGGCTGTGCTTGCCACCTACGCGGCGGCGCAGAACAACTTCGAGGGCCTGCGCAAGGCTGAGGACGGCTGGGAGTTCCACCCCTACATGGGCAAGCGTCGCGAAAAGCCGCAGAGCTTCCGCAACCACTAAGAACGGAACACGGGGCAGAACACAGCGCAGGGGAGTAGCCCTGCCTACGGCAAGCCCAAACATCAAGCCCGAGCATTAGAGAGAACCGACAGAGGAGATAGCGTGAAGCAGGCAAAAAGCACGGTGAGCAAGGCGCCCCGTGGCGCGGGTCTGCTTGGCGTGCCTTCTTCTGCCGGTTCCTCCGTGCTGGGTTCTTCTAATCGGGGTTCTTCTGCCCTGGGTGCTTCCCACCAGGAGGCGCAGACCCCGCTCCAGAGAGCAATCGAGCAGTACCTCATCCACCTGCGAGTGGAGCGAGGAAGCAGCGAACACACCATCGCCTCCTACGCGCGCGACCTGCGACGATACAGTGCCTACATGGCAACTCTCGGCGTGATTGATCCCGAACGCATTACCACCGCGCAGGTGCGTTCCTTCATGCGGGAACTCGCCGCGCCCACCGTGCCCCTCGCCGGATTCGAAGCGGGGGAGAAGAACAACCAGAACGCTCAGGAAGCTCGGGAAGCACAGGAAGAAGCCGCAGAATCGCTGGCGCTGATGATCGCTTCCGAATCGGGGCGAGGTGCTGGAAATGGGCCTGCAGGAAACGGGCGCGCCGGGCAGCCGGAAAAAGCCGGGGAGCCGGAAAAAGAAACGCCAACCGCAGAAGGCGCGCCGAGCCTGCCCCTGCCGCTGGGACCGAACTCCATCGCCCGCACCATGGCGGCAGTCCGCGGAGCGCACGCCTTCTGGGTCTCCGCTCTCATAGTGCCCACCGACCCGGCGGCACCGGTCACCCCGCCTAAGAACGTCAAGCGCCTACCCAAAGCGGTTAGCGTAGAAGATATCCAGCGGCTACTCGCCGTACCCGACCGCGAAACCGCCACCGGGCTACGCAACCGAGCCATGCTCGAATTTCTCTACGCCACCGGCGCACGCGTGAGCGAAATGCTCAACGCCGATATTGACGACGTGCACTTTGAAGGAACCCTCACCGACGAAGACGGCATCCAAATCACCCTGCCTGGGTACGTTCGACTCTTCGGTAAAGGAAACAAAGAACGGCTCGTGCCCATCGGTAGCTACGCTCAAAAAGCAATCCAAGACTACCTGGTGCGCGGCCGCCCCTCCCTCGTCGCCCACGGTAAAGGTACAGCCGCGCTCTTCGTCAACGGACGAGGCGGTAGGCTGGGGCGCCAGGGCGCGTGGCTCATCCTCAAAGAAGCCGCCGAAGCCGCTGGGCTCAGCTCCGACTTCTCACCGCACTCCATGCGCCACAGCTTCGCAACGCACCTGCTACAGGGCGGCGCCGATATTCGTGTGGTGCAGGAACTGCTCGGGCATGCCTCCATCGCCACCACGCAGGTGTACACCAAGGTCACGCCCGAGGGGCTCATGGAGGTGTACCGCATGGCGCATCCGCGTGCTCACGAGAGGGGATAAAACCCCGTCAATCCGCGGAACAGCCGCTCTTGAGGTAACCTTATAGACAACGCTTAAACTTTAAAACTTCGAATTCATTGATGAAGGTGAACCATTGACTGAAGCTCAGGCTCAAGAACTCGGCCCCACCGGCCGACCCCTGCGCGTATACCCCGACCCGGCTCCGCTGAGCAACCACGGTCCCGCCCGCATTATCTCTATGGTGAATCAGAAGGGCGGCGTGGGTAAGACCACCTCCACCATTAACCTGGGCGCGGCACTGGCAGAATGCGGCCGTAAGGTGCTGCTGGTCGACTTTGACCCGCAGGGTGCTCTCTCCGCCGGTTTCGGCGCGAACCCGCACGAACTGGACCTGACCGTCTACAACGTCATGATGGACCGCAAAGTCGACATCAAGGACGTCATCCTGCCCACCGGTGTGGAGAACATCGACCTGCTGCCCGCCAACATCGACCTCTCCGCAGCTGAAGTTCAGCTGGTCAACGAAGTGGCTCGCGAGCAGGTTCTCGCCTCGGCACTGCGCAAAGTCCGCGACGAATACGACGTCATCCTCATCGACTGCCAGCCCTCCCTGGGCTTGCTGACCGTCAACGCACTGACCGCCTCCGAAGGTGTCATTATTCCGCTGATTTGTGAGTTCTTCGCACTGCGCGCCGTCGCACTGCTGGTCGACTCCATCGAGAAGGTTCAGGATCGACTGAACCCCGACCTCGAAATCTCCGGCGTACTTGCCACCATGTTCGATGCGCGCACCATCCACTCCAAGGAAGTTCTGGCACGCATCGTGGACGCATTCGGCGACAAGGTCTTCGACACCGTCATCAAGCGCACCGTGAAGTTCCCGGACGCATCGGTGTCTGCTGAGCCGATTCTCAGCTACGCCTCCAGCCACCCCGGCGCAGAAGCATACCGCCAGGTGGCACGCGAACTGATTTACAAGGGTGGCGCACGCTAAAGCCCCCACACCTATACGCCCTCTGCTGAGGTGACTCTCACCCTTGAGTCGCACCGGTAGAGGGCGTATAATTGTGTGGATTCTAAAGACCCCCGCACACTACTCGCGCCGAAAATAGGCGAAGTAGAAGCCACATCTGAGACGGCACCAACAAAAGCCGGGGAGAATAAACCTAAGGAGAATAGGTCGTTTATGACCACGAACGTCGCTGCCGTGAGGGTACCGACACCGAACGCAGACACCGCCGCGAACGCCCGGACTGAGGGCCGCGGCCTGCAGAACCCGGAACGCGGTTTCACCCTCACCCTCAGTAATTTTGAGGGTCCCTTTGATCTTCTACTGACCCTGATTTCGCGCCGCAAACTCGACATTACCGAGGTGGCGCTCGCAGAGGTCACCGACGAGTTCCTCGCATACCTGCACGCCCTCTACGCTGAAGGCACCGAACGCGCACTCGACGAAGCCAGTGAATTTCTGGTCACCGCCGCAACCCTGCTGGAACTCAAAACCGCACGCCTGCTCCCGCAGCATCGTGAACCTCTCGAAGAGGATGTTGCACTGTTGGAAGCACGCGACCTGCTTTTCGCCCGTCTGCTGCAATACCGCGCCTACCGCGAAGTCGCCGATATTTTTGCTGAACGCTGGGCGCAAGAAGCACAGCGTTTTCCCCGCGCGGTAGCCCTCGAAGAACGATTCGCCCAGGCGCTTCCCGAGCTGGTCTTTACCGGAGGCGCCGAAGAGTTCGCCCGCATCGCCGCAACAGCGCTGAGCCGAACCCCCAAAGAGCCTGAACCGGAACCCGAAGAAATCGTTGAAGAACTCAACGAGCACCTGCACGTTCCGCTAACCACCATCGCGGCTGAAGAACACTACATTCTGCACAGCCTGCTCGATACGGCGGCGCGGGAACTGAGCTTCGCCGAACTGGTTCAAGGATCCGGCGAACTAGAAATCGCGGTGGTTCGTTTTCTCGCCCTGCTCGAGCTCTACAAAGAAGGTGCCCTGCACGTGGAACAGGACGCACCGCTCGGAGTCATTCGGGTACTTGCGAGCGCGGCACAGTTCGTGATCCGTGAAGAAACTGCAGACACCGCAGGCACACAGGATGCGCACGAAACCAGCGAAGCACCTGAACCACCAGAATCACCCCAAGTGAACGAATCTGCGAACGAATCTGAAGCTAACACGGGATCGGTAGAGGAGGATTATGAGTAATCACGGCTCACGCTTTGACCGTGAATTCACCCCCGACGACCTTGCGATCGTGAACATGGGCTACTGGGATCCGAACGCAGACGAGGATTCGGAACAGGCAGACTCGGCGCCGGCAGAGGCTGAAATCTCAAAGCCTGCTGAGGCGGACGCTGAGCCGGCTGAGCACGAGGTAGCGGCAGCTCCTCTGGATGAGGTGACCGAAGAAGCTGAGGTTACCGAAGAAGCTGAGGAAGCTGAAGCCGCTGAAACGGTAGAGGACTCCGACGGTTCCGACATTTCCGACGGCTCCGAGGAATCGCAGGAAACCGCACCCCGCGAGTCGAAGAAATCTGCAACGAAATCGGCAGCGAAATCGGCAAAGATTCCGGCGGGAGGCCCCTCCACCGCACCCAGTGTGGCGGTCGATGCCGAAGCCGAATTTTCCAAGGTCGAGGCAATCCCCGGCGGCGTCAAAAGCGCCATCGAAGCAATCCTCGCCGTTGCCGAAGCACCCGTGAGCGTGCGTGAACTCTCCGCCGCGCTCATCGTCAGCGAACGAGCTGTTGAGCACGCGCTCGACCAGCTGTACCGCGAGTACAACGGCGAAGAAAGCGGCTACGGAGAAGACGAAAACCGGGTGGCGCCCGAACCGCGCGGATTCCAGTTGCGGAACATCGCAGGAGGCTGGAAGCTCTACGCCCGCGACGACTTCGCCCCCTGGGTGGCACGCTTCGTGACCCGCTCCAAGAGCGCAACCCTCAGCAAACCCGCCTACGAGACGCTCGCCGTGATTGCCTACCAGCAGCCGGTGACCAGGGCGAGGGTAGCCTCCATTCGAGGCGTAAACGCGGACGCGGCAATCCGTCAGCTACTGCAACGGCAGCTGATTCGTGAGGCCGGTCGTGAAGCCGGAAGCGGCGCGACCCTCTACGAAACCACGGAGCTGCTGCTGGTAAAGCTCGGGTTGAACTCCCTGGAGGAGCTGCCGGCGCTCGCGCCCTTCCTGCCCGATGACACGGAAGCCGCAGTGCTTGCCGAAGGCAACGACTAAGACAACGACAACGAATCAATAAGACGAAGGAACGTTCGGGAAAAGCCTGAAACGTTCGCACTATACGACAGAAAAGAGAAGAACACCATGGCATATGGAAACTCCTCCCGCGGCGGCCGCTCTGCATCCGGTCGCCCCCAGAACTCCCGCGGTGGCCGTCCCGGCGCTGCTCGTCCCGGTCAGGGCGGTAAGCCCGGTGCTAAGGGCGCATCCGCACGCGGCGGTCGCCCCGGCGCACCGAAGAGTGGCGCAGGCAAGGGCGGCGCAAAGGGCTTCGGCGAGAAGAAATTCGGTGACAAGAAGTTTGGCGAGAAGAAGTTCGGCGCAGGCCGCGCAGGTTCCGGCCGAGGCCGCGGTACCGAACTGCCCAAGCGCGAACGCCGCGCACCGGGCCGCCCCTACCGCTCCGGCGAAGCCTTCGCAAACGAGCGTGGCGAATACCGCGTCAGCAACTACGCTGGTCCGCACCGCCCCCGCCGCCCCCGCAACGCCCCGGTAGACCACTACGAGTTCTACGACCACGACGGCGTGCGCCTGCAGAAGCTGCTGGCTCAGGCCGGTGTGGCATCCCGCCGCGTCTGCGAAGAAATGATTACCGAAGGCCGCGTCACCGTCAACGGTGAAGTCGTGACCGAGCTGGGCGTGCGCGTGGACCCCTCCAAGGTGACCGTGCAGGTGGACGGCATGACCGTTCAGACCAACGACAAACTCGTCTACATGGCATTCAACAAGCCCGCCGGCGTGGTCTCCACCATGGAAGATCCCGAAGGTCGCCCCTGCATCTCTGACTTCCTGCGTTCCTCCATGAGCGAGCGCGTGTTCCACGTGGGCCGCCTGGACGTCGAAACTGAGGGTCTGCTGCTGCTGACCAACGACGGTGAACTGGCGAACCGCCTCACCCACCCCTCCTACGAGGTGCCCAAGACCTACCTGGTGCAGGTTCCCGGCCCGATGGAGCCCGGCGTCGGCGCAGCCATGAAGAAGGGCATTCGCCTGGAAGACGGCGTGACCCGCGTTGACGAGTTCAAGCTGGTGGACTCCACCCCCGGCCACGTGCTCGTTGAGGTGACCATCCACTCCGGTAAGAACCGCATCGTGCGCCGCCTCTTCGACGCCGTCGGCTACCCGGTTGAGCGCCTGGTCCGCGTCGAGATGGGCCCGATCCGTATTGGTTCGCAGAAGCAGGGTACCGTCCGTAACCTCTCCAAGGTCGAGATCGGTCACCTGCTCGCTTCGGTGGACATGTAATAACGCTAAGGAGTTGTCATGAGCTCGCCCGCTGAGCTTTCCGCATCTGAGCTGCCCATGGACTCAACACTGACCGGGCCGGTGCTCATTATCGGCTCGGGTCTGCTGGGTGCCTCCATTGGTTTGGGGTTGCGTGCGGCAGGATGCGAGGACGTGTACGTCCAAGATATTTCACCCACCGCCGAGGCTGTGGCGCAGGATATCGGTGCCGGTACAAGCATCTCCACACTGTCGGAGGAGGAGCGCGCCGCCCTCGCCCCGCAGCTGGTGGTGGTGGCTGCGCCTCCGGATAGTGCCGGTGCCGTGTGCGCTCGCGCGTTGAACACCTATGCGCCTCGACCGGAGGCGGGCTACCCCGGCGCCGTGGTGACGGATGTTGCCTCGGTGAAGGTGCAGCCGCTGGCTGATGTGCTTGCCTCGGGTGCGGATGCGTCCCGTTACGTGGGTTCGCATCCGATGGCTGGGCGTGAGAAGTCTGGCCCGGTGGCTGCTCGCGGTGAGCTGTTCCAGGCGCGTCCGTGGATTATCTGCGAGCACGATTCGGTTCGCCCCGAGTGTGTGCGTCTGGTGCGTTCTGTGGCGGTGGAGCTGGGTGCGATTGTGACTTCTCTGGGCGTTGAGGAGCATGATCAGACGGTCGCTCTGATTTCTCATGTGCCGCAGGCGATGAGTTCGCTGTTGGCTTCGCGTCTGCAGGACACTCCGCTGTATGCGCTGTCCCTGGCGGGTCAGGGTTTGCGCGATACGGTGCGTATTGCGGCTTCGGATCCGACGCTGTGGGTGCAGATTTTTGCGGCGAACGCTGACCCGATTGTGAAGACCCTCTACGGGGTGCGTGATGACCTGAACCGTCTCATCGCGACGCTGGAGAACCCGACGGCATCCGGCGCTCGCCTGGATTTGGCGCAGCTGATGAGCGAAGGCAACGCGGGTGTGAGCCGTATTCCGGGTAAGCACGGTACGGCGCCCGCCGCGTTCGCGAAGATGACGGTGCTGGTGGACGACACCCCCGGCACGCTGGCTCGTTTGCTTGCCGAGATTGGTGAGCTGGGCGCGAACCTTGAGGATTTGCGGCTGGAGCACTCAACGGGTGCCCCGGTGGGTATGGCTGAAATCTCGGTCAATCCGTCTATTCATGAGGCGCTGGTCCGCGATTTGTCGGCTCGCGGTTGGCGTGTTGTGAAGTAGAGTTAAAGCTGTATTTTCCGGCATAAAGTTTGAGACGAATTTGAAGGAGTGCTGATGCACGAGAACCCTAAACTGACGATTGCTATTGACGGTCCCTCCGGTTCCGGTAAGTCGTCTGTGTCTAAGGAAGTTGCGCGCCACTTTGGTCTGGCGTACCTGGACACCGGTGCAATGTACCGTGCCGCAACCTACCGTGTGCTGGAACTTGGCGTTGACCTGAACGACGCTGAGGCGATTGCGAAGGCTGTCGAGGAGATGCCCCTGGTGTTCGGTACGAACATTAAGGAAGAAGAGATTCTGATGGGCTCGGCCGATATCCGTGAGGAGATTCGTAGCGAGCGCATTTCTTCGGCTGTGTCTGCTGTGGCTTCGGTTCCGGCGGTTCGTGAGCACCTGATTGGCCTGCAGCGTTGGATGATTAACCACGCTATTAACGGCATGGTCGCTGAGGGCCGCGACATCACCACCGTGGTTGCTCCCGACGCTGATGCGCGCATCCTGCTGACTGCTTCTGAGGAGGTGCGCATGGCGCGCCGTGGCCTGGAGAATGCGGAGAAGTCCGGCGCTTCGGGTGACTTGAGCAAGCAGATTGCTGAGCGTGATGCGAAGGATTCGAAGGTCAATAACTTTATGGAAGCTGCCGAGGGCGTGACCCTGGTGGACAGCTCGAATCTTGATTTTAATGCGACGGTCTCTGCAGTGATTAACGCTGTGAATGACCAGTTGAAGGCGAAGCGCGCGGGTTAGGCCCCGCCGAAACGCTGGGGGAGTGGTGCATCCGCTCCCGATAAGACGTTGAGCCGCGCTCGCGTGCTGACCTACGGGTTGGGCGCGGGGCGGGTAGAGAAAGGAATGCGCATGGCTGAGGACGCTATCCGCGACGATTACGAAGAGAAGTACCTGGGCGGTGGCGAGGACGACGTTACCGAGCGCCTCGCTGAGATTGATGATGAGACCGCTGACCAGCGTGCTCAGGCTCTGCTTGAGGGTCTTGAGGATTACGACCTGGATGAAGAGGACCGCGCCCTGCTGGGCGCCTGGGGCTTCGACATTGAGGAAGAGGAAGAGCAGCTCGCTGACCCGGTAGTGGCGATTGTTGGCCGCCCGAACGTGGGTAAGTCGACCATCATTAACCGTATTCTGGGCCGCCGTGAAGCGGTGGTTGAGGATAAGCCGGGTGTGACTCGTGACCGCGTGTCTTATAAGGCTGAGTGGCTGGGTAAGAGCTTCACCCTGGTTGATACCGGTGGTTGGGAGTCTGACGCCCGCGGTATTGATGCTCAGGTTGCTGAGCAGGCTGAGATTGCTGTGGAGCAGGCCGATGTTGTGGTCCTGGTAGTTGACGCCCGCGTGGGCGTGACCGCTTCGGACGAGCAGATTGTGCGTATGCTGCGCCGCGTGAAGAAGCCGATCATTCTGATTGCTAACAAGATTGATGACGCTCACCTGGAGCCGGAGATTTATAACCTCTGGTCGCTGGGTATGGGTCAGCCGTTCCCGGTGTCGGGTCTGCACGGCCGCGGCCTGGCGGATGCCCTGGACGAGATCCTTGAGGTCATGCCGGAGCACTCGCAGTTCGCTCAGCCGGAGGCGCTGGGCGGCCCGCGTCGTGTGGCCCTGGTGGGTCGCCCGAACGTGGGTAAGTCCTCGCTGCTGAACAAGCTGGCGGGTTCTGAGCGTGCCGTGGTGAACGACCTGGCTGGTACGACTCGTGACCCGATTGACGAGATTATTGAGCTGGGCGGCTACCCCTGGCGTTTTGTGGATACCGCGGGTATTCGCCGTCGCCAGCACATGGCTAAGGGCGCGGAGTTCTACTCTTCGCTGCGTACCCAGACTGCTCTGGAGCGTTCTGAGGTTGCCGTGGTGCTGCTGGATGTTTCCGAGCCGATCTCTGAGCAGGATGTGCGCATCGTGCAGACCGTGATTGATTCGGGTCGCGCGATGGTTCTGGCGTTCAACAAGTGGGATACCCTCGATGAGGATCGCCGCTACATGCTCGAGCGTGAGATTGAGCGCGACCTGGCGCACGTGCAGTGGGCTCCTCGCGTGAACATTTCGGCGAAGACCGGCTGGCACAAGGACAAGCTGGTGCCCGCCCTGGAGCACTCGCTGGAGTCGTGGGATTCGCGCATCCCCACCGGTCGCCTGAACGCATTCCTCGGTGAGATTGTGGCCGCGCATCCGCACCCGCTGCGTGGTGGCAAGCAGCCGCGTATTCTCTTCGGTACTCAGGTATCTTCGCGCCCGCCGAAGTTCGTGCTGTTTACTACCGGCTTCTTGGATCCGGGTTACCGCCGCTTCATTATGCGTCGTCTGCGCGAGACTTTTGATTTCACGGGTACTCCGATTGAGATTTCGATGCGTGTGCGTGAGCGCCGCTCCCTGGGTGAGCGTCAGAGCGCGAAGGCTAAGAAGGGTAAGGGCGGCCGCCGCTAGTAGCGGGGTGTCTGCTTGATGCCGTGTTGCTGGGCTGGCCCCTTGCTAGGCTGGCTCTTGTTAGGTTTGGCCCCCGCGCGCTGGATTCTGTACGGAAAATCTGCAAGGAAATCCGTGAGGAAAAGATTTTTAAGATTTTTTCTAAAAATGGTGAATCTGGCTTGCGCGGGGGTTAAAAGCCCGGTATAGTTATTCGAGTGTTCAGGGGAAACCTTGAAAACAATATCGTGAATAACGAATCGGGTTGTGGCGCAGCTTGGTAGCGCACTTGACTGGGGGTCAAGGGGTCGCAGGTTCAAATCCTGTCAACCCGACAGATAAAGCTCCGGAAGGTTTTTCCTTCCGGAGCTTTTTTGTATGCCGTTTAGGGGTTTGCGGGGATTGATGGTGCGGGGCTGGGTTGTGTCGGTTTGAATGTTCCCGAGGCACTGCATGCTCTGGCAGGGCTTTGGCGGGCCCTTGTTCCCTTGTAATAGCGGGGGAGGGAGGCTGGGTAAGCCCTCAAACCGGGGTGGGCTTTAGGTTAGTGTGCAATTATGAGCTTCGATCTAAATGTTGGAATATGCCCGATTTTGTGGGTGTTCAGTGGTACATTGGGTACACAAGGAATCACGTTTTAGCGGTCAGAAATTTTAGCTTTGGCACTGAATTTCCCTTGACAAATCAAGGAATATTTAGGTTTCTGTGACTAAAACACGACTTCATACACACTGAATTTCATAGCCGCAAAACCAACATGAACCCAAGTGAAGGCATATATCCCCAGAGGATAGCGCCCATAACGCATAAAACAGCTAGGTGCACGCACCTGCAACACACGGCACACACGCCGCCACAAGCGTCGCTGGGAAGGTTTTACGGCACAACTCGATCCCGCCCCCGTGGGCGTGGAAAGGAACACAATAAACCATGTGGCAGCAAGTCTACGACCCGCTGAACTCGAGCGCACTCTCCGCACTCGTAGCAGCAGTCCCGATTATTTTCTTCCTTCTGGGCCTCACCGTCCTGAAGCTCAGCGGTATTAAATCTGCCGTTATCTCCCTCGTTCTAGCTCTCCTCATCGGTTGCGCTATCTTCGGTATGCCCGTCACTGCAGGTGCCGGCTCCATCCTCTACGGTTTCCTCTCGGGCATGTGGCCCATCGGCTGGATCGTTCTCATGGCAGTGTGGCTCTACCGCATTTCCGTGCGTTCCGGCGGCTTCGAAATCGTTCGTTCCTCCATCTCCTCCATCTCTACCGACCAGCGCATCCAGATGCTGCTGATTGCATTCTGCTTCGGCGGCTTCCTTGAAGGTGCTGCAGGCTTCGGTATCCCGATTGCTATCTGTGCTGCACTGCTCGTGTCCCTGGGCTTCAACCCGCTCAAGGCTGCAATGTTCGCTCTGATTGCTAACGTGAGCTCCGGCGCATATGGCGCTATCGGTATCCCCGTGACCACCGCAGCAACCCGCGGCGGCGTGGACCTGCACGGTCTGTCCATCGAAATGGTCCTGGTTATCCAGATCATGGCAGGCCTGATTCCCCTGGTGCTCGTCGCTATTCAGGACGGTCTGCGCGGTATCCGCGAAGTCGGTCTGGTAGCTCTCATGGTTGGCGTTATCTACTCCGGCGGCCAGTCCGTTCTGCTCGCAACCCTGGGTAACCCCGAGCTCGTTGACATCATCCCGCCGCTGCTGGCACTGGTCGCTCTGGCACTGGTCATGCAGAAGTGGCAGCCCAAGCACATCTTCCGCGAGCCCACCGCTCCCTCCCTGGAAGAAGTCCAGGCGCAGCAGAGCGTCAAGCACACCGGTGGCGAAATCCTCAAGGCTTGGAGCCCCTTCGTCTACCTGTCCGTCGTGATTCTGCTCTGGTCCACCGTTCTGAAGCCCCTCTTCGCTGCTAAGGGCGCGCTCGGCTTCACCAACATCTCCTTCCCCCTGCCCTGGCTGCACCAGAGCATCTCGCAGGCGGCACCGATTGTTGCAACCCCCAAGCCTATCGACGTGACCTACACCTGGAACATTGTGGGCGCATCCGGTACCGCAATTCTGGTGGCTACCATCATCACCATCCTGACCTCCTCCATCAGCTGGGGTGAGGCTATCGAGGAGCTCGGCGGCACCTGGAAGCAGCTGCAGACCCCGATCCTCATGATCTGCCTGGTCATGTCCGTTGCTAACGTCATGAACTACGCAGGTATGATTACCTCTATCGCGCTGGCTGTTGCCGCTGTGGGCGCAATCTTCCCGCTGCTGTCCCCGATCATCGGTTGGATTGGCGTGTTCGTGACCGGCTCTGTGGTGAACAACAACATCCTCTTCGCTGGCCTGCAGGCTACCACCGCACAGCAGATTGGCGTCAGCCAGACCCTGCTGGTTGCATCTAACACCGCCGGTGGTGTGATGGCGAAGATCGTGTCCCCGCAGTCCATCGCAATTGCAGCTGCTGCTGTGAACAGCGCAGGCGAGGAATCCAAGATTACCTCCATGGCAATCAAGTACAGTGCAGCTCTGCTGGCTATCACCTGTGTTTGGGTTTACGTCCTGTCCCTGGTCGGCCTGTAAACAGTGTGAGTACCTGATGCGTGTAACCTACCTTCTTTGAAGGTAAGGTGCCCGCGACACGGTTGAGCGAAAGCCCCTTCTACTTCGGTAGGAGGGGCTTTTGCGTTATCTAGGATTGCTAGGGAGGCGCAGTTGGTGGTTCGAAGGGGAGCGGTGAGGAGCGAATACCAAGGAGTGTAAATATGCACATAAATATCGTTTGTGCACACTTAAGGTTATCCTATCCTGAACTCCACTAGGAGACCTGCTAGCTTAGACAGATAAAGTCATGAGCACCTAGTTAGCGGGAATAATCCCGCTTTCTTTCAGTTAAAACCAGGGAACAACTTCAGCCCCTGAGAACTGATGACCATAACGCTTCACCGATGGGCCACTCCGCCACATAGCGGAGGAACCCATCGGTTTTATGCGGCCTAGCGCTTCCATACAGCACGGGAGCCGTATCGGAAGAAGCGACCGCTAATACACACAGACCGAAAGGAACACCCGCCCCAATGTGGCAGCAAACCTACGACCCGCTGAACTCACCGGTGCTCTCCGCACTGGTTGCCGCAGCGCCCATCGTCCTCTTCCTGCTGGGCCTGACCGTCCTGAAACTCAGCGGCCTCAAATCAGCACTGCTGACCCTCGTCACCACCCTCATCATCGGTTGTGCCATCTTCGGCCTGCCCATCACCGCAGGTGCCGGTTCCATCCTCTCCGGCTTCCTCTCGGGCGCATGGCCCATCGGCTGGATCGTGCTCATGGCGGTGTGGCTCTACCGCATCGCCGTACGCGCCGGTAACTTCGACATCGTGCGTTCCTCCGTCTCCTCCATCTCGAATGACCAGCGCATCCAGGTGCTGCTGATCGCATTCTGCTTCGGCGGCTTCATCGAAGGCGCAGCAGGCTTCGGCATCCCGATCGCTATCTCTGCGGCACTGCTGGTATCCCTGGGCTTCAACCCCCTCAAGGCATCCATGCTGGCGTTGGTAGCTAACGCCGCGTCCGGCGCATACGGTGCTATCGGTATCCCCGTGACCACCGCAGCTAAGGTCGGCGGCCTGGACACCGCACACCTGTCCGCAGGCATGGTTCCGGTACTGCAGATCTTCGTCGCCTTCGTGCCGCTGCTGATGGTCGCAATCCAGGACGGTCTGCGCGGCATCCGCGAAGTCGGCCTGGTCGCACTCATGACCGGCGTCATCTTCTCCGGCGGTCAGGTGGCTATCCTGATGCTGCTCGGCTCGCCCGAACTGGTCGACATCATCCCGCCGCTGCTGTCCCTGGTAGCCCTGGCACTCGTGATGCAGAAGTGGCAGCCCAAGCACATCTACCGCGAACCCACCGCACCCAGCCTTGAAGAAGCCCAGGCTCAGCAGAACGTCAAGCACACCGGCGGCGAGATCGTTAAGGCGTGGAGCCCCTTCATCTTCCTCTCCGCAACCATCCTGCTCTGGTCCACCGCGCTCAAGCCCGTGTTCGCAACCACCGGGCCGCTCGGTGCTGCAACCCTGGCATTCCCCATCCCCGGCATTCACGAAGCCATCACCACCGGTGCCGGCAAGACCGTGACCGCGATGTTCTCCTGGAACACCCTGGGCGCATCCGGCACCGCAATTCTGGTAGCGGCACTCATCACCATCCTGACCTCGAATATCAGCTGGGGTGAAGCCTTCGAAGAACTCGGCGGCACCTGGAACCAGCTGAAGATGCCGATCCTCATGATCTGCCTGGTCATGTCCGTCGCAAACGTCATGAACTATGCCGGTATGACCACCTCCATCGCTCTGGCGCTCGCGGCAGCCGGCCCGGTCTTCCCGCTGCTGTCCCCGATTATCGGTTGGATTGGTGTGTTTGTGACCGGCTCCGTGACGAACGCTAACGTGCTCTTTGCGGGCCTGCAGTCCACCACCGCAGCCCAGATCGCTGTTGACCCGACCCTGCTCGTGGCCGCAAACACCGCCGGTGGCGTGATGGGTAAGATTGTTTCCCCGCAGTCCATTGCGATTGCGGCGGCGGCTGTGAACAGCGCCGGCGAGGAATCGAAGATCACCTCCATGTCCATTAAGTACAGCGCTATTCTGCTGGGCCTGGTCTGTGCGTGGTCCTTCGCTCTGTCACTCATGGCTGGCTAAAGACCGATACCGGATTCGGCGTAACCCCGCGTAGAAACCCCTCGATGAGAACCCTGCAATTTTCTCTGCAGACGACGAATCGAGGGGTTTTATGCATATTCAGGGAAGTTCCGATAAGCCCGGAAGAAGCGTAGAATTACTTCTTGTGCTTGCTCCTGCATGATTCTGAACATCACCACAGGTTGTGCTCCAGAATAAAGAACGGGCAGGTGCCTAATAGAACACCTACTGCTTAAGGAGAAACAATGCAGGCACTCGCAACGGTCACCACCGTTTTTGCCTTCGTAGCAATCGCTATTCACGTGTACATCTGGATCATCGAGTCCTTCCTCTGGACTAAGCCCAAGGGTCGCGAAACCTTCGGAATGACCGAAGAATTTGCCGAGTCCACCAAGGAGATGGCAGCAAACCAGGGTCTGTACAACCTGATGCTCGCCTGGATCGCCGCAACCGGTCTACTTGCCTTCTGGTTCGGCTCCCCGCAGGTGGGCGTGGCGCTCATGTTCGCAGGCCTGGGTTCCATGGCGATTGCAGGTATCTACCTGTTCCTCACCTCCCCGGCAAAGCGTAAGCCGGCGCTGATCCAGCTGACCCCGCCGCTGCTGTCCCTGATTTTCCTCTTCGTGATGATCTAACCCTGTGACAATCTAATTCAGAGCGGAACCTCTCAACGTATAGAAGCCGCGTGCTTACTCCACTGAAGTAACACGCGGCTTTTCTGCGCCCTTGGACGCGAGTACGCCAAGCGAGGGGAGCTTAGGCGAAGAGACTCGAACAGCCGCGCCGATGCGAACCCACCAGGTGAGCGTCCACCATGCCGATCGCACACATGAGTGCGTAGGCGGTCACCGGCCCCAAGAATACTCCACCTAATGCCTTAAAAGATTTGGCAAGAAGCGCGGACTCAGCGGTATCGGTCGGAATATCCTCCAAAGTATGCGGAGTGATAGTCTCGCTGGGCGCGAAAGACCACAGCCACGCCGGTAGCCCGCCCGGTATGCGCGTGCCGTCAGATAGGGTGCGCTCACGCATCCGGTCCAAGTCTTCGCGGCTTAGCGTCCGAATTCGACGGCGGCGAGTGTTTGCCGCCTCGGTGCTATCCTCTTTGGCCGGGGTAGAAGAGAGGGCGATAAGAGGAAGGCGAATATCCTCCGTGGAGGCGTCACGGGGCGTTGCGGCAAGCTCACGCATCCGAAGGGTCAGGCGTGCGTTGGAAATGACCGCGCGAATCTTCCGCTCGTTACGGATAATATCTTCGTCCTGGAGAAGCCGGGCAACGTCCTGGTCGGTGAACGCTGCTACGCGTTCGGGGTCGAACCCCTCGAAAGCGCGACGGAATGCCTCACGGCGGGCAAGAATAGTTCGCCAGGAGAGCCCCACCTGGAAAGCTTCGAGGCTTAGGGCTTCGAAGAGTTCACGCTCGTCGGTGATGGGCATGCCCCACTCGGTGTCGTAGTAATCGCGCAGAAGCTCATCGGTCACCCACGTGGGGTAGCTCGGGGTGTTTTCGAGGGGGTCGGCGGGAATAGTAGGTTGCGAGGTCACGGTTTCTCCTCTCTGAGAAGTCTGTATCTGATTCGAAGTCTTAGGAATCATGTTCTACTTAAACACTAACCCCAACGTGAAATAATCGCAACTATATTCGATTTTGTGTCGTGTTGTAGGGCAAAGAAACTGAAAACAGGTACGAAAAAGGGCGGGATACGCACCCGATGCATACCCCACCCTGTCATGAGCTTCGAAGACTAGCCGGTAGGCGCTAGAAGAGCCGCGCCTCCCGCACCTCTTCCGGCTCCTCCAAATCGAGGAGGAACTGCTTACGCTCGACACCACCGGCGTAGCCGGTCAGGCTACCGTCAGCACCAATAACGCGGTGACAAGGGATCATGATAGAAACCTTATTGCGGCCGACCGCCTGACCCACCGCCTGCGCCGGAGCGCCCGGCCCAACCGCACGCGAAATCTCGCCGTAGGTCGTGGTGTACCCGGCAGGAACAGTCTTCAGATGCTCCCACACAATCAGCTGAAAATCGGTGCCCTCAGGATCTAGGGGTAACGTAAAAGAAGTGCGCTTGCGCTCAAAGTACTCGGAAAGCTCTGCCTCAGCGCGAGACAGCAACTGCGCCGCAGCATACTCGCCGGTAGGCTCTTCGTCTTCCGCCGTGCCGTGCTCCCGCAGATAGGTTCCGGGATTCTCAATCAGCTCACCGAGCTCATGGGGGAGCGGAAAATGCGCCTGATCCTCGTACCAGATGCCCACAACCGCATCCGCGCGGGCGGCAATGTAGAGCACGCCGATGGGGCTCGAGTAGCGAGTGTACCAGCGCGTGAACGCTTCCGGCGGCTGCGGCGAATCGGTCGCTTTGGTCATGCTCTTCCTTGTTGGCTCGTGGGCGTGTACTGCAGATGGTATTAGGGGCAAATATCCCTTTCAACCATCATAGGGGAGGGGCGCCTCCGTACCGTACCCGCAGCGGGTTTTGTCTATAACTGACCGCAATGTATGAGATATATGCGCCACCGTTTGTACCGCCGTTGAAATATCTCAGGATACCCGCCAATTTTGCTTGAGCCCGAAGAGCTGGCATTCTGTGAAGTACACACCGATACACCGCAATTCAATACTCCGGCTTCTCCACCCCGCACCGGGTGGGGGTGACCTGTGTTTCTCGTGCCTTACCGATGGGTTCAACGATGACTGAAATTGCAAGGAGAAACATGGAAGACCTGAAAGATATCCGCCGGCAGCTCAAGGAAAACCCGCAGAGCCGAGAGCTCAATAACCGTTACGCGCAGGCGTGCCTCGACATCGCGAAAGAATATACCGTTATGTCCCAGGGGCATATCTATATTTGTGCGCCCTCTGATTTGGAAGCCGTGCAGTACGTTATCGCCAAGATTCCTGATGCTTCGCTTCTAGACGGCGAAACCTTAGAAGAATACAAACGCCTGAAGAGAGCCGTTACCCAAGCTCGTATGAATAGAGGTAACCCCGGTAGCAAGATGGGCAATTACTATGCCTTGATCCTTTTTATCGTGATGCCTTTGATGGGTGCGCCAATCCTTATGCTGTGGGAGTTAAGCGCACTTAGCACCTCAGACCACAACCGCAACCCGAGCATCCTCATCTACCTGATTCCTGTCGCTCTCATTACCGCGGCGCTCCTCTGGATAGGATGGCTTGTTGAAAGAATCCCCGGCTGGAAATATAACGCTCTTGTAGTTCAAGAGAACGAAAAGGCAGAACTAGCCAAAGCCGAAGCTGCAGCGCGTCGAAGTGCTGAATCAACCGTTGAGAAATAATCGTTGGTTTGGACTCTGAACCGTGATTTTAATGTAAATGTGCCGCCTCACTGATACCGGTGAGGCGGCACATTTACGCTGTATAGGGGGTAGTGAAGCTTGCTACTTAGCGGCTGCGCTGTCAGAATTACGCGCGGTCAGCGTTGCCCTCCGTGTGGTGCAGGTGCGGCAGGTGGGTTGAGTGCAGGTCGTGACCGAGCACATCGTGCGCATCCGGGTCCTCGTTCGGGAGCACATGCGAGTACTTTGAGTAGTAGCGGTACAGCGCGTAGATACCAATCACAGTCAGCACGATAGCAATACCCAGCGCCCACGGCACAGCGGCGGCAGAATACATAACGGAGAAGAGCACCAACAGCCAGGAGAGAGCAGCTGCAAGAACCGAAATGTTCATAGCAATAATTGCAAGCTTGCGGCGACGGACATCAACCATAATCGGTGCGGGAAACCCGCTCCCTCCTTCCAACGGAGCCTCTCTCCGTTCTCACGACCACCGGAAGGTGCCAGATGCGTAACTAACCGCCATCTTCGGTGGTCAGAATAGAATCAATAAGCCTATATATCTATGATACGGCGCTTGAAGTAGACATCAAAGGTTTACAAACACCATTAGAGCAACCCCACATAACAGGTGAACGGGTATCTCAACAAGGGGCATAAAACCAGTGATTTTTACAGCGAGAACTGCAACACGAAAAGCGAACCCCACTCATCGTTAACGCAGAGAACCCAGTAACAAGAGATAAAAGTCCGTCCGCCGCGGTACGTGAAGCACCACGGCGGACGGGAGCGTAAATAAAGTATCAGCGCGAACCGTCGGCTCCTGTCAGGACAGCGCATGAATATGTCGCGTACGCGTCCTGTGCGGTATTGACACCTCACGAACAATACCGCGCCAGGTGATCGGCGGAAGATACCAAATTTACAAAAACCAACGGTACCCCAGCACTAATTTTTGTAGAAATTACGCCGCAATAAACGCTGAATTGAGCGTCATAAAACAGCGAAAAGCCCCGGCTGCTTCAACCCCATAGCGGGGGAGAAGTAGCCGGAGCTTCGCTAGTACGCGGGCTGTGCCGTTAGGCAACGGGTGCTGCGATTAGGCGGTCGGAACGTCCTCGTCAACCCACTCGAGGGTGCGGGAGACAGCCTTCTTCCACAGGCGGTACTGGCGGTCAACCTCTGCGGGCTCCATGGAGGGTAGCCAGCGCTTATCTTCAACCCAGTTGTCCACAACGTCCTGCTCGCCGGTCCAGAAACCAACAGCGATACCTGCAGCGTATGCTGCGCCCAGAGCGGTGGTCTCAACAACCTTCGGGCGGATCACGGGAACGCCGAGGATGTCAGCCTGGAACTGCATTAGGAACTCGTTAGCGGTCATGCCGCCGTCCACGCGCAGCTCGGAGAGCTCAACACCGGAGTCAGCGTTCATTGCGTCCAGAACCTCGCGGGTCTGGAATGCGGTTGCCTCCAGTGCCGCACGCACGATGTGTGCACGGTTCACGTAGCGGGTCAGACCAACGATGACGCCGCGAGCGTCGGAACGCCAGTGAGGTGCGAACAGGCCGGAGAATGCGGGAACAACGTAGCAGCCGCCGGAGTCCTTGACGGAGGTCGCCAGTTCCTCAGACTCTGCAGCGTGCTCAATCATGCGCAGGTTGTCGCGCAGCCACTGGATTAGGGAGCCGCTCATTGCGACCGAGCCTTCCAGAGCGTAGACGGGTGCTGCATCGCCAATCTTGTATGCGACGGTGGTCAGCAGACCGTTGTTGGAGAAGACGGGCTCGTTGCCGGTGTTCATGAGCATGAAGTTACCGGTACCGTAGGTGTTCTTCGCCATGCCCTTCTCGAAGCAAGCCTGACCGAAGGTTGCAGCCTGCTGGTCACCGAGGATACCCGCGATGGGGGTGCCGCTGAGCAGACCGGTTGCGCGGCCGAAGCCGTACACCTCGGAGGAGGACTTGATTTCGGGCAGCATGCTCATGGGGATACCCATGTCTGCAGCAATCTGCGGATCCCATTCGAGGGTGCGGATGTTCATCAGCAGGGTACGGGACGCGTTGGTTACGTCGGTGACGTGAACACCGCCGTCAACACCACCGGTCAGGTTCCAGACCAGCCAGGTGTCGGTGTTGCCGAAGAGCAGGTCGCCGCGCTCTGCGCGCTCGCGTGCGCCTTCAACGTTGTCCAGGATCCACTTGATCTTGGGGCCGGAGAAGTAGGTGGAGAGGTTCAGGCCGACGATGTCGTGGTACTTGCCAACACCCTCTTCGCCTGCGAGCTCTTCAACGATTTCCTGGGTGCGGGTGTCCTGCCAGACGATTGCGTTGTAGACGGGCTCACCGGTGTTCTTGTCCCACACGACGGTGGTTTCGCGCTGGTTGGTGATGCCGACTGCAGCGATTTCGTGGTGGTTGACTTCGCCGTTTGCCATAGCCATTGCTACGACCTTACGGACGTTCTGCCAAATTTCGGTTGCGTTGTGCTCGACCCAGCCGGCCTTGGGGAAGATCTGCTCGTGCTCGAGCTGGCCCTGAGCCACGTTTTCGCCCGCCTTGTTGAACAGGATTGCGCGGGAGCTGGTGGTGCCCTGGTCGATGGAGAGGATGTACTTGCGTTCGACGTTGAGGGTTGCGGAGTGCAGAGAAGTCGTCATTGATTTTTCCTTAGAACAAAAGAACGGGGGTATTAGAGAGGTTTAGAGGGGCAGAACTGCCGGAACGATCAGGCCTGCGAGGATAGCGCCGATGATTGGGCCAACAACCGGAACCCAAGCGTAAGACCAGTTGGAACCGGTCTTACCGGGGATAGGCAGGAAGGTGTAGGCGATACGGGGGCCGAGGTCACGTGCGGGGTTGATAGCGTAACCGGTTGCGCCACCAAGGCTCATACCGATAGAAACAACGACCAGGGCAACAGCCAAGGGGCCAATCTGGGCGGGGGTCTTACCGGATGCGATGATCCAGCCAATCAGGACGAAGGTGCCGATAATCTCGGTGAGCAAGTTCCAGCCGTAGGACTTGATGGCGGGGCCGGTTGCGAAGATGCCGAGGCGGTCGCCTGGGTCCTCATCGAAGTGCTTCTTGTAAGTCAGGTAGGCTGCGGTTGCACCAGCCATTGCGCCGAGCATCTGAGCGACGATGTACAGGGTGATGTTCAGTGGGGTTGCGGGAACGCCAGTTGCCAGGTCGCGGCCTGCAGTTGCCAGGCCAACGGTCACAGCGGGGCTCAGATGTGCACCGGAGTGGAAGGAGAGGTATACGGCGGTGAACACTGCCAGACCCCAACCGAAGGTGATAACAACCCAGCCTGCGTCCTTAGCATAGGACTTCTTGAGGGTCACTGCGGCGCATACGCCGGCACCGAGCAGAATCAGGATGAAGGTGCCGAAGAACTCGGAAAGTACAAAACCAAGAGTGGTGGGGGCACCGGATGCATCCACGAGTGCGGATGAGCCGGCTGCAAGTACAGTTCCTGCGGAAGCAAGAAGAGACATTGATGCTCCTTGAAGACGAAGCGTCTGGAAGGCAAGCGAACCGATGCTTGTTTGTTCCTGTGCCGTCCTCCCCGCAATGCGGTTTTGGGGGCACAACGCTGTGCTGAAATGTGTAGCGGATTGCTACGAAAAATTGATAGATGTTTTTGGATGAGAAGCAGATCGTACCAGTGGGTTAACCCTGTATTTAGCTCGCTGCTTCTTATGCAGGGGATTATCGTAAACGGTTATTTAACCTCTCGTCCACCCCTCACCGAAAATATGAGATAACCCATGCTCGGTGAGGGGCGAACGGTCGGTTCGTACCGGATAACCGGTCACGAAAGGTGCGTGGAATCTCTAAGGATTAGAGCTTTACGCGGGGTGCCACGGGGGTGACAGCCTCAATCTTTGCCGATGCCTCAGCGTCGGTGGAAGTGGACTCTGCCTCGCGGATAGCCTGTACGCGTGCGGTGTAGAGGTCGAGTTCCTCCTTGACCTTCTTGTCGTCCCAGCCGAGCTCGGCACGCAGGATGTCGAGGATCTCGTCTGCTGCTGCCAGGCCGCGGTCGCGCTGCTCAAGGTCGAGGCGTACGCGGCGGACCAGAACGTCCTCCAGGTGCAGTGCACCTTCGTAGCGGACAGCGAAGACGACGTCTGCACGCAGGAACTGGGGTGCCTTAGCCAGGGGAGCACCGAGGGAGGGGTCAGCGTCGATGAGAGCGCCGAGGTCCTCAATCTGCGCGCCGTAACGCTCGAGCAGGTGGGTGATACGGTCCTCATCCCAGCCGTAACGCTCTGCGTAGCGTGCACGGTTAGCAGCGATTGCGTGGTAGCCGTCTGCACCGACCAGGCCGATGGTTGCGGTTACGGAGGGGTTCTGCTTAGCCTGCTCGCCCAGCGCGAAGTCGACAGCGTCGGCAGCCATGACACGGTAGGTGGTGAGCTTGCCGCCTGCGATGGCGCTCATGCCGGGTGCAACCTCGGTCACGGTGTGCTCGCGGGAAACCTTGGTGGATGCTGCGCCGTCCTTGACCTTGGGCTGCAGCAGCGGGCGCAGGCCGGTGTAGGTGCCGATGATATCCTCGCGGGTCAGCGGGTTAGCGATCAGCTTGTTAGCCTGCATCAGCACGTAGTCGATGTCCTTGCTGGTTGCGACGGGGCGCTCGCGGTCCTCGGAGTAGGGGGTGTCGGTGGTGCCGATGATCCAGTAACGCTGCCAGGGGATGATGAAGAGAACGGACTTCTCAGTCTTGGTGAAGATACCGCTGGTTGCGTTGATGCGGTCGCGGGGAACCACGATGTGGATACCCTTGGAAGCCAGAACCTCCAGGCCTGCATCGGGGTTAGCCAGGGACTCAGACTCTTCGGTCCACACGCCGGTTGCGTTGATGACGTGCTTTGCGCGCACGTGCAGGCGCTCGCCGGTTTCCAGGTCTGCCAGCTCTGCGCCGATGACGCGGCCGGATGCGTCCTTGGTGAAGCCGACAACCTGGGTGCGGGATGCAGCCAGTGCGCCGTAGCCTGCAGCGGTGCGGACGACGTCGATGACGAGGCGTGCGTCGTCAACGCGTGCGTCGTAGAACTGGATTGCGCCGCTGAATGCGGAGTCCTTGATGTCGGGGAAGACGGTCTTGGTGCCGGCCTTGGTGAAGTGACGCTGGGAGGGGACGCCCTTGTTGCCGCGGGAGCCGAGGAATGCCAGGGTGTCGTACATGCCGATGCCGATTGCGGAGTATGCGCGCTCGATGACGGGCATCTTCAGGGGCCACAGGAAGGGCTGTGCGTGCACGAGGTGGGGTGCAATCTTGTTCAGCAGCAGGCCGCGCTCGGTGAGAGCTTCGGTCACGAGCTTGAAGTCGAGGTTGTAGAGGTAGCGCAGGCCGCCGTGAACGAGCTTGGAGGACCATGCACTGGTGCCTGCAGCCCAGTCACCTGCTTCGACGATACCGGTGCGCAGACCGCGGGTTGCTGCGTCGAGGGCAATACCTGCACCGGTAATGCCGCCGCCCACAACCAGGATGTCGAGTTCTTCGTTGACCATGCTCTTGAGTGCCTTGGCGCGGGACTCAGCGGTCAGCTGGGACTGCTGTGCAATGTGCTGGGAGCTCATGTAGTGCTCTTTCTTGTCGTGCCGCGTGCGCGGCGTGGGGTTTCATCTTGCAAATAGTAAAACCCAATGGTGAAATAATAACCAAGTAGTTTGAACGGATTTTCACTGGGGGTCTGGGGTCGATGAACGAACGCGCTAACCACACTTACGAGGCGGCACAGCTGTACTACATCCACAACATGACGATGGACGCTATCGCGGCTCGTCTGGGGGTTTCTCGAGCCACTGTGTCGCGTCTGCTTAAAAGTGCTCGTGAGAGCGGCATGGTGCAGATCCGTCTAGATGATTCCTTCCGTGCCCGCAGCGAGCTTGAGCGCCGCATCGGTGAGCGCTATAAGGTGCGCGTTACTCTCGTGAATGTCCGTTCGGACGCCACCCCCATCGCCCGCATGAGCCAGGTATCCCGTACTGCGGCGGCTCTACTTGATTCCCTGATTGATAATGGAACGAGCCTGGGTGTGGCGTGGGGTTCAACGATGACCGAGATTTCTCGTCATCTGCCGCGCCGCCCTCTGAAGGGCGTGACTGTGGTGCAGATGAATGGTGCCGGTAACGCGCACCATTCGGGCATTCCGTACCTGGGTTCCCTGCTGGGGCAGTTGGTGAATGCCTATGATGCGCAGACTATCCATTTTCCGGTTCCCGCGTTCTTTGACTATGCGGACACGAAGACCGCCATGTGGCGTGAGCGTAGCGTGCAGAAGAATCTGCATGCCCAGCAGAATGTTGACCTCGCTATTTTTGGCGTGGGTGCTTTTGGTGGACCTATTCCTTCTCACGTGTATTCGGGTGGCTATTTTGAGGTGCAGGAGCAGCGTCAGTTGCGTGAGCTGGGCGTTGTGGGGGATATGTGCACGATTCTTCTGCGTGAGGACGGCTCGTGGGCTGATCTTGAGTTGAATAAGCGTGCGTCCGGTCCGACTCCGAAGGAGCTTGCCCGCATTCCGCGCCGTATTTGCGTTGCGTCCGGTACTCACCGTGTGCGTGCTTTGCGCGGCGCGTTGCGTACGGGCGCAATTACTGACTTGGTTCTTGATGATGCCCTGGCAAAGGCGCTCATGGAGAAATAGCTAAAAATAATCGCCGCGGGTATGAGAGTCCGTGGTGATGGGGTAAAGGGGCGCCTTGAATCTGAAAGGTAGTGCTTGAGAGCTTTCCAGGTGAAGATCTCAAGCGTCGCCTGAACAATGTTTCAAGGTGTCCTTTAGTGTCGTCAAAAACTGCTTTCTGACCCTACAATGTGAAACGTTTGCGCATGTGAAAGCGCATATTTGTGCACTCCATTGAAGGTGTGCGCCACTCACCGTTAGAAAGAACCAACCATGACCCCCACCTATAACGCCCAGGCGAATCCGCACCTGGGCGCTCCCGGCATTACCACCATGCACGGTGATGCCCAGTCTTCCGACGCTACTCCTCTTGCCGGCCCCGGCGCCGGTGACTGGAAGATTACCGGCACGAAGCTCGGCGGCGCCTGCCCGACGATTCTTGCCGGACGTGACGGCTTCATTCAGGTGCTCTGCACCCAGGTCTTCGCCCACGGCGAGTTCATCACCCCGAAGCTCTCTATCCTTGACCCGCATACCGGCCGCGAGCTCTCCCACCTGGACATCCCGAAGGGCGCGCTGCTCGGTGGTGTGTACGCCTACCTTGACGCGCAGGACCGCATGGTTCTGGTGGATGGCTCTCAGTGCCTGCTGCGCCTCTCCCACTCTGCTGACGGACGCAGCATCCGCGTTGATGAGCGTATTGACCTGAGCCGCATGCTCGCCCAGAGTGCCAATGACGCTGTGGTTGGTCTGGTGCCCGACTGGTCCGGTCGCATTTGGGTTGCGACGAAGAACGGCTACATCGCGGTGATTGATTCTGCCCGCGGCACGATTCGCTCGATGCGCCTGAATAAGGCGTCGATTGCGGGTGAGCGTATTGATAACTCGATTTCGGCGTGCCCGCAGGGCGTGAGCGTGGTGACTTCTCACGCTATTTATATGCTGAACGCTACTGCAACCGGCGCGCCCACCCTCAAATGGTGGCATGCGTACGACCGCGGTAGCGCCCGCAAGCCGGGTAAGCTCGCGTGGGGTTCCGGTGCCTCCCCGACGTTCTTTGGCCCGAACGGTTCGGATTACGTGATGCTGACCGATAACTCTGATATTCAGGAGTCGGTCATTGTGTACCGCACTGATAACGGTGCGAAGGTCGGTAGCGCCGGCCTGTTTACTGCCGGTACCTCTGGCACTGAGAACTCCATGATCGGTGTGGGTAACACGATGGTCGGTGCAAGCACCTACGGCTACCCCTACCCGAAGTACCCTGAGGGCGCCGGCCCGTCGGTTCCTGCGAATGCGCTTTTTGCCCCCGGTATGGAGCGTTGGGATATTACCAACCGTGGTCTGCGTAAGATTTGGGACCGTAAGGACGTGTACTCTTCGGCTGTTCCTCGTTACTCCACTGCTGACGGTCTGATTTACACCTGTGAGCGTCGCCGCGGTCCGGCTGGTTTGGCGAATGGCGCCTACGCGTGGGCGGTCGCGCTGGACATGGAAACCGGTAAGACGATGCATGAGCAGCGCCTGCCTCAGCATGTGAGCCTGTTGCTTGGCGGTGGTGACACCCTGCAGATGGTGGGCACGATTGACCGTTACGGCACCTGGTGGCAGGGCACGATTAGTGGCGTGTACCGTATCGCGAAGGCTTAGGGGAGTAGAAAATGACTAAGAATAATCTGATGAATGCTTCTCGCCGTACCGCGTTGAAGGTTGCGGGCGCTTCGGCTGCCCTGGTGGCTGGCGGCGTGAGCGCTGCGGAGGCGGCAACTCGTTCGGGTGGTAAGCGCGCTCGCGTGACCCCGGTGACCCAGCGCCCTGGCGGGCAGCGTGGCGGGCAGCGCGGTGGCCAGCGTGGTCAGCATGGCGGCGCGGCGAGCTCTGCGCTGGTGCAGGTGCCGATGCGATATAACGAGTCGTGCATCCGCCTGGAGTTGAAGGCGGCTACCGGCGTGCAGGCTGTGTCTATGCAGAGCCAGCCGGCGCGTACTGTTGCTTTCCGGAATCTGCCGACTCGTCTGAGCATTATTAATGAGGGCAATTCGACCCTGCCGGTGGGTACTCGCCTGATGGTGCGTGCTCGCGCGCAGGATCCGAAGACTGGTTTGTTGCTGAATCCTGCGGTGACTCTTCGCGTTACTTCGGGTCAGGCTGTGTTGCCTTCGGGCAACTTGGGCGCTTCGGCTCTGGTGGCTCCGGTGGATGCTCTGAATCTTGATGCGGTGCGCCGTAGCGAACAGACCGGTCAGGCTGGTTCCGGCAGTGAGAATGTTCTGGAGTTGCGTACTGCTATTCCTCGCGGTCACCGTCTGGATGTTCAGCTGAATTATCAGGTGGCTTCGGGCGTTGCCGGTTCTGCATTGAAGCAGGTTCATGTGAGCGCTGTGCTGGATATGGCGGCGGCTGGTTTGTCCTCTTCGTTCTATGAGGTGCAGAGCCCTGCTGTGGTGGCTTCGCTGAACTAGCAGTTGAACTGGCGCTTGTGGAGAATGGGCGCGGCGGGGGAGTAGCTCCGCTGCCTGTACTTTTATACCTCTATATATAGGCGCCTGTTCAAAAAGGCACAGTGAAAGGTCGGGGTCGTTCGTGGGAACGGCCCCGACCTTTGCGTTGTCTAGTGTGCCGGGTTGGGCGGCGGCTGAGTTTTCCTATGCGGTTTCGGTCTTTTCATGCTCGCCGAATGCCACCTTGACCGCGTGGTGTAGGGCTTCGCGCACCATGGCGATGGCGGGGTTGGCGGCAGATTCCCGGCGTACGGCGGTAAAGATTTTGCGGGAGGGCTTGCCGGGTAGCTCCACGATGCGTAGCCCCTCGGTGGTGGAGAGCGAGGAGAGGATGAAGCCGGGCACGATGGTGACGGCGAATCCAGCCTTGACGAGGTTGGAGTTCGTGATCATGTCGTTGGCGCTGTAGCGGATGACCGGTTCGAATCCTGCGGTGCGGCATTGGTTGAGTGCCCAGCTGCGGGAGGTGTTCTGCTCCATTTCGAGGACCCAGGGCAGTGCGTGCGCCTCTTCAATGGAGGTGATGGTGGAGGTGCTGGGCACGATGAGGCTGAGCGGGTCTTCGGTGAGTAGTTCGGAGTGTAGCTCGGGGTATTCGGGGATGTGGTGGTGCGGGTAGGCTTCGGAGAGCACCATGTCGTATTCGCGGCTTCGGGTGAGGGAGGTGCCGGTTTCGGGATCGATTTGCAGTACCTGCAGGGTGAGCGAGGGGGCGTGCTCGGCAAGGTAGCTGAGGGTTGCGGGTAGCAGTGCGAAGGCTGCTGACTGGAAGATGGCGAGGCGCACCATGCCTGCGGGTTCGCCGGTGAGGTTGGCGACGGAGGTTTGCATGCGGTCGAGTTCGCGCAGGATGCTGCGGGCGCTGTCGACGATGATGAGTCCGGCGCTGGTGAGCTGTACGCGCCTGCCGATGCGCTGTAGCAGCGGGGTTCCGGTTTCTTTTTCGAGGGTGGCAATCTGCTGGGAGACGGCGGAGGGGGTGAGGCTGAGCGCTTCTGCGGCGGCGATGATGGTGCCGCGTTCTTGGATTTCGAGGAGCATTTGCATGCGTCGGATGTCGTAGATTGACACGTTTTTCCTCCCTGGTGCGCCCGGTTGTTCGGGTGGGTTGCGCTCCCGAACTCTTCCGTGGTGCGTCTCTCATTGTGGACTCTTGTCTATGGTACCGCGTGGGCTTTTGTGTGGCTCTTTTTGAGACGGGGAGGCCTTCGGAGGCGCGTGTTGGCTTGTACGGCGGGTATTCCGGGAGAGTGTGGTGAACCTTAGTTCTATAGATGCTTTTGGGAATGGTTTTGAAGTGTTCGATTGTTACGAAATCGGTTCGGTATTTGCGTTCTGAAAGTGCTAGCCTGAGAAGGATGGATAGCGATGTTGCTATGGTCTTCGTTTCTTCTCTTTGGGCTCGGTGTTCGGAGGGTTACCGGGCGAGAACCACGCTGCACAATCATTTAGAAAAACTAAATGGATTTTGGAAAAAACATTCAGTTTTTCTAATGAGGTATTTATTACCCTTTTGTGGTGAAATAGAGACATCGCCAAACGTGGTGTGCACCGCACACAGTGAGATAGTTAGGAGTCAAGGATGACCCATCCTTTCGCATCTGAGCACTACCAGAAGATGGCTCTGGAAGCTCGTCAGCTTGTTCGTCAGTGGGTAAACGAGTCCCAGTCGATCAAGCCCACCTTCGCGGCTGAGCAGCTCGCCGGTGTTCTGAAGGACCCCAATGGTCTTCCCTTCACCGTCGGCTTTGTTGATGGCGTTATTCGCCCCGAAGACGACAACGTCTCCGGCCGCAACCTTTCCCGTATTTCCGGCCTGGCACCTTCCTTCCTGCCCTGGTACATGAAGTCCGCTGTTGGCTTCGGTGGCAAGCTGGCTGGCAAGGTCGCATGGCCCACCGTTCCCGTTGCACGCCGCGTGCTGCGCGAGATGGTTGGTCACCTGATCGTCGACGCTTCCGAGGAGAAGCTGGGCGACGCAATTGCAGAGCTGACCAAGACCGGTAACCGCCTGAACGTCAACCTGCTCGGTGAGGCAGTTCTGGGTGACAAGGAAGCAGAGCACCGCCTGGCTGAGACCAAGCGCCTGCTGGCACGCGACGACGTTGACTACGTCTCCATTAAGGTGTCCGCTGTTTCCGGCCCCCACCAGCACTGGGCATTCGACGAGGTCGTTGAGACCGCTGTTCGCCGCCTGACCCCGCTGTACGAGCTGGCCGCTTCTTCCTCCCCCAAGAAGTTCATCAACCTGGACATGGAGGAGTACAAGGATCTGGACCTCACCATCGAGGTGTTCACCAAGATTCTGGACCAGCCGCACCTGAAGGACCTGGAAGCCGGTATCGTGCTCCAGGCATACCTGCCCGACACCCTGGCTGCAATGCAGCACCTGCAGGAATGGGCTGCTAAGCGTGTTGAGGCTGGCGGCGCAGGCATCAAGGTCCGCCTGGTTAAGGGTGCAAACCTCTCCATGGAGATCGTGGAAGCTGTTATGCACGGCTGGCCGCTGACCACCTGGGACACCAAGCAGGCTGCTGACACCAACTACAAGCGCGTTCTGGACTACGCACTGCGCCCCGAGCACGTGAAGAACATCCGCCTCGGTATTGCAGGCCACAACCTCTTCGACGTTGCATTCGCACTGCTGCTGTCTGAGGACCGCGGTGTTAAGGACCGCGTCGAGTTCGAGATGCTGATTGGTATGGCTGAGCAGCAGGCTGAGATTATCCGCCGCCGCGTTGGTCACCTGCTGCTGTACGTGCCCGTCGTGAACCCCAAGGAATTCGACGTTGCAATCGCATACCTGATCCGTCGTCTCGAGGAGAACGCTTCCTCCGAGAACTTCATGTCCGGTATCTTCGACCTGGCAACCGACGAGTCCATCTTCAAGCGCGAAGAGGACCGCTTCATGCGTGCACTGAACTCCGTCACTGACGAGGTTCCCGCATCCAAGCGCACCCAGAACCGTCTGACCGAGAACGAGGACAACGTCTTCGTACCGGCTGGCCGCTTTGAGAACACCCCCGACACCGACCCCGCACTGGCGGGCAACCGTGAGTGGGGCCGCGCAATCCTCGAGCGTTCCAAGACCACCAAGCTGGGCATCGAAACCCTCAAGGCTAACGAGCTGACCAGCGAAGCTGACGCAGAGAAGCTGATCAAGGAAACCGAAGAGGCTGGCAAGGCATGGGGTAAGCTCTCCGGTCACGAGCGTGCAGAGATTCTGCGCAAGGTCGGTAAGGCTATCGCACTGCGCCGCGGTGACCTGCTGGAGGTCATGGCAGCTGAGGCTGGCAAGACCCTGGAGCAGGGCGACACCGAGGTCTCCGAGGCAATCGACTTCGCATACTACTACGCAATGCTGGCTGAGGACCTCGAGAAGATCGACGGCGCAAAGCCCAAGTCCGTTGACCTGACCCTGGTTGTTCCCCCGTGGAACTTCCCGACCGCTATCCCCGCCGGTGGTGTTCTGGCTGGTCTGGCTGCAGGTTCTGCTGTCATCTTCAAGCCCGCAACCATCACCGCTCGCACCGGTGCACTGATCGCAGAGATCATGTGGGATGCAGGCGTTCCCAAGGAAGTTCTGAAGCTCGTCAAGGTTGTTGACCGCGCTGCAGGTAAGCTGCTCATCTCGCACCCCGAGGTTGACCGCCTGATCCTGACCGGTGGTTACGAGACCGCTGAGCTCTTCCGCTCCTGGCGTGATGATCTGCCCCTGTTCGGTGAGACCTCGGGTAAGAACTCCATCATCGTCACCCCGAACGCTGACATCGACCTGGCTGTCAAGGACGTCGTCTACTCGGCATTCGGCCACGCAGGTCAGAAGTGCTCCGCTGGTTCGACCGTCATCCTGGTTGGCTCCGTGGCACAGTCCGAGCGTTTCCGCCGTCAGCTGCTTGACTCCGTCAACTCGCTGCACGTGGCACACCCGCAGGACATTGAGTCCCAGATGGGCCCCGTTGTTCAGAAGCCGGAAGAGAAGCTGCTGCGCGGTCTGACCACCCTCGGCCCGGGTGAGCGCTGGCTCGTTCAGCCCAAGGAACTGGACGAGACCGGTCGCCTCTGGAGCCCCGGTGTTCGCGAAGGCGTCAAGCCCGGTTCCGAGTACCACATGACCGAGTACTTCGGCCCCATCCTGGGCATCATGACCGCTGACACCCTGGAAGAGGCAATCGAGCTGCAGAACGCACCCGACTACGGTCTGACCGCAGGCCTGCACTCGCTGGATGCTGACGAGCTCGAGCTGTGGCTCTCCAAGGTCCAGGCAGGTAACCTGTACGTCAACCGTGCAATTACCGGTGCAATCGTTCAGCGTCAGCCCTTCGGTGGTTGGAAGAAGTCCACCGTGGGTTCTGGTACCAAGGCTGGTGGCCCCAGCTACCTGATCGCTTTGTCCGATTGGGAGCCCGCACAGGCAACCGCGACCGCAACCACCCAGTCGGTGACCGTCCGCGAGACCCTGGCTACCATCGAGAACTCCGAGCTGGGCAAGCGCGAGGACTTCGCATTCATCAAGCGCGGTGTCTCCTCTGACGCACACGCTTGGGACACCGAGTTCGGCTTCGGCCACGATCCCTCGAAGCTGGGCGTCGAGCGCAACATCCTGCGCTACGTACCCACCCAGGTTCTGGTTCGTGCAGACGAGTCCGCATCGCCCGCAGAGACCCTGCGCGTTGTGCTCGCCGGTCTGGCAGCTAACGCACCGGTCGCTCTGTCCGTCGGTAAGGACCTGCCGGTCGACGTCCGCGGCGTCCTGGAGAACAAGGGCATCAAGTACGAGGTCAAGTCGGACGCTCAGTTCCGCGAGTACCTGGCTTCGAACGCTAAGACCCCGGTTCGCGCACTGGCTGGTACCCCGCTGGAAGGCACCCGTATCCGCTACATCGGTAACGACGTGAAGTCCATCTACTCGGCACTGGGTGGTCGCCCGGATGTTGCAGTGTACTTCGCACCGGTCACCGAGGCTGGCCGTATCGAGATGCTGCCCTTCCTCCGCGAGCAGGCTGTTTCGATTACCGCACACCGTTTCGGTAACCCGAACCGCTTCTCCGAGCGCGTCATTTCTTCCCGCTAAGGGGCTGTGAGAGTTTAGCTCTCTAGCCTAAGGCTCAGGGCCCTGCACCTTCATGGTGTGGGGTCCTGAGCTTTTTGCGTATCTGCCGCTCCCCGATATAGGGGAGTGGGCGCCCAGAGGGCGAGCGTGAAGGTGATTACTAGAGAGGCGCCTAGAGGTCGATAAGAGACGGATGCTTAGGTGCACGGGTAAGAAGAGGAAAAATAGCGTCATAGAAATGGTACGGGGGTGTTTAGACGTGCCCCGCGTTACTTCTTATGTGATAATTGGTGTAGGACGTTTCGCAATCCCACACGCGGAACGGAACCGTGCGCGGGAAGGTCCGCGCTACGCAAGAACACACTGAAAGGACACCGCTGCTATGAGCAACGTTCCCGCAGAACTCTCTTACACTTCTGAGCACGAGTGGGTTTCCGCTCTCACCGCTGAGGGCACCGTCCGTGTTGGTATTACCGACCACGCTCAGGATGCACTGGGTGACGTCGTCTACGTCGACCTTCCCTCCGTTGGCGACTCTGTAGCTGCTGAGGATAGCTTCGGTGAGATTGAATCCACCAAGTCTGTCTCTGACCTCTTTGCTCCCATCTCCGGTGAGATTGTTGCTGTCAACGAGGGTCTGGAGGATGACCCCGCACTGGTCAACTCCGATCCCTACGGCGAGGGCTGGATTGTTGAGATTCGCCCCGAGAACGCTGACGACCTGGCTAACCTGCTGGATGCAGAGGCGTACAAGGCTGAGCTGGCTAAGCTCTAAGTCGATAGACTCTATAGCTTTGGCGTTCCTCAGCATGAGAGGTACGTATTGATGAAACGGCGAGACCGATTGGTCTCGCCGTTTTTCATTTAAAGTGCACACAAACGCAAATAAACGGGCGTGGGTAAGGTTCATCTTGAGGGTATTTGAACCTGCTGTAGGGGCTTGAAGGATAGCTAAACCCCTAGTGGGAGGCTCTTTCAGGTTAAATGTGATGAAAACTTCAACTATCGCGAGAAGATAAAATTTTCCCCGTAAAGCAGTCCAATATGAGACGCGGATGCTCGCAATATTGGAAATTTGCTAAAATTGGTATTGTCTCTACTGGATTGTGTTTGATTGCGTGGCTATTTTTGGGTTCAAAAAGCCTCTGAAAAGGGCGAACTGAATAGCAAAATGCCTTGTGAGGCTATAAGATTGTCTCGAAGGTTTGCGGTTTATCATTTCGTGATAAACAACCGAACTTATCTATCACACTCTCAACACTAAGCAAAGATGTTCGGCGCGAAGCGAGACTCCCGACCGGGGGAACGAGCCACTCACTCAAATTTCGGCTCGTATCGACATCGGCTGAACAAGTACCCGAAAGACATAGATGACCTCACGCATCGATGAAAACCTCACTAACGCTGAGGTTGAACTAGAGGACGTGGAGAACGGCGATTCTGACCGTAACCCGCGTGACGTTAAGAGCCGGACCATTGGTCAGGTTCTTAGCCAGCTCGACCTGGAGTTCCCCGGTATTAGCGCATCCAAGATTCGTTTCTTGGAGGAGCGCGGTCTGGTGCACCCCAGCCGTACCGAAACCGGTTACCGCAAGTACTCCCAGACGGACATTGAGCGCCTGCGCTACATTCTCACCATGCAGCGTGATCACTACATGCCGCTCAAGGTCATCCGTCAGCATCTGGAGGACCTGGAAGCTGGTCGCGTGCTGAACTCCATGCCTGCCACCGTTAGCGAAGACGTCCTGGACAGCGTCCTCGGACCGGATGAGCAGGAAGGTCGCACCTACACCCTGCGCGAGCTGGCAGAGTACGCTAACACCACCCCCGAGCTGATCCGTGAACTGATTGATTTCGGACTGCTCGAAGATGGCTCGGATGTTGAATACACCGACTACGACGTGCTGATTGCCCGCGTGAGCGCAGAGCTGACCCAGCACGGCATTCAGCCCCGCCACCTGCGCGCATTCAAGTCTGCGGCAGACCGCGAAATCTCCCTCGTGGAAATCGCAGTGGCTCCGCTGGCATCGCGCCGCGACGCAGCCTCCCAGGCTCAGGCGCAGGAACGTGCCGACAAGATTCGCAAGTTGTGCCTGCAGCTGCACGCAACTCTCGTTGAATCGGCAATGCCTACCTACGAGTAGGCACACGAAGACGCAGGCTACCGGACAGTCTGCCGCTCGTAAACCCTGAGCGGTTCTACCGCTCTCCCCAAACGGGGATTTCCCTCGGGAATCACCGCTGACCATGGTGATTCCCTCTATAGTCCCTACCCCTTACCAACGGGTAGCGGCCTCTAGACTTGGACGAAGCCGACGCTGGCACGCTCGGAACTTCTACCCCTTCGTCCAACACGAAGAGCTTTCTCACCAGGGGGCTCCCGGCCTGCCAAGGCTATTCACTCAACTCAGCTGTAAATGCGTACGGACTACCTATCCGTACGCATTTACTTTTTAAACTCCCGCCACGCAGCGGAGATGGGGGAAAGCGAATCGAATGGCGGGGGAGGGGCACCTCATACGGTGTTAATGCTGGAGAATGAATCTGAAAAGATCATTTGCTCCGGTGGGTTCAATTTTAAGTAGAGCCCTCTATCAGTTAAAATAGATTGAACAACCGCGCCTATCGCGCATCGGTCGCACTATCGAGACGTGTTCCGCGAATCGTATTGTCGAACCAATGTGTAGCATTGAAAACCGCGCAGGACTCGAGAGGGACCACGCGAGTCATAGACGCAGATTCTAGATCTCAACCCTAGAATCTCCCCCCGACAATCGGGGCTACACCGGAACGATATCGACCGCATTTGATAGGGCGCGGTGAAGCACTTAAAAGGGTTTAACGAAAAAGGAGGGACCGTGCTAGAGCAACATGTAGCCGAAAATGCAGGCGAGGCCGCAACCACGCACGCACCCCAGGGCTTTGACCAGCCCCTGGACGGCTTCGATACCCTCTTCCCCGTAGCACCGCCTCCGCGCGGTGAACAGGGCGTACTCTTCACCGACCCTGTCTCCGTGGTCGAGGAAAACCTCGGCTACCGTGGCGCCGTCGCCTGCAAGGCAGCCGGCATCACCTATCGTCAGCTCGACTACTGGGCACGTACCGACCTGGTTGTACCCACCGTGCGTGGCGCCTCCGGATCCGGCACCCAGCGTCTCTACAGCTTCCGCGACGTGCTCGTACTCAAGATTGTGAAGCGTCTGCTCGACACCGGCGTGTCCCTGCAGCAGATTCGTACCTCCATTGAGCACCTGCGTACCCGCGGCATTGACGACCTCGCGAACATCACCCTGATGAGTGACGGCACCACCGTCTACGAGTGCACCTCCCCGAGCGAGGTTATTGACCTGGTTCAGGCGGGTCAGGGTGTCTTTGGTATCGCTATCGGTCGCGTCTGGCGTGAAATCGAAATGAACCTCAACGGTCAGCCCGGCGAAGAAATGCACGAAAACTTCGAGGGCGACGAACTCGCCGCCCGCCGTGCCCGCCGCGCACAGGCATAAAACATAAAACGTAGATCAGCCCGCGTTTACCACCTGTCAGGTGGCGAGCGCGGGCTGAAGCTTTAAGCCCGAGGGAATATTCAATGCCCACTTGAGAAAAAACTCAAGATACACCCCTGTCAGAGCCGGAAGAAAAGCGAAGATTCGCTAAAATAAAGGGGCATTACACCTCACTCATAAAAGGGACCTGCATGCCCCGCATCGTCAGTATCAGCAGCCTCAAAGGTGGCGTCGGCAAAACGTCCATCACTTTGGGGCTTGCCTCCGCGGCATTACACAGCGGACTCTCCACACTCGTTATTGACCTCGACCCCCACGGCGACGCCAGCACCGGCCTGGCGGTGGATGAAACCATCCCCGACGTCGCCTCCCTAATCGCCAGCTCCAATGAGCGCGCCTTCGCGGAGGAAGCCGGTAGCTCCTCTTGGAACGCGCTCGTCGGCAAACCCACCCTGCTGACCAATAACCCCGTGACCACCGGTAGCGTGAAGGTGGCGCGCGGTTCGGCGCGATCCACTCTCGTGGACCGCCAGGACGCCGCGCCGTTCATCCGCCGATTCAAGCGTATGGTGGAAGCGGCAGCGGACGCCTATGACGTCATCCTGATTGACTGCCCACCATTCCTCGGCACCCTATCTTCGATGGGCTGGGCGGTCAGCCAGCGTATCCTCTCGGTCGCAGAGCCTTCCCTCTTCTCCGTGGCGGGCACCGAACGAACCCTGCGTGCCATCGTACGTTTTCAGCAGGAAAGCGGCATCAGCATTGATGGTGCAGGCGTCATCATTAACAAGATGCGCCCCAACGATAGTGAACACCGCTACCGCCGTGACGAAATGCGCTCCCTCTTTGGCGAGCTCGTGGCAGAACCGGTGCTCGCCGAAAGCCCCGTGCTGCAGCGTGCCCAGGGTGCCGCGTACCCGATTCATTTTTGGCCCGACGAAGAGTCGGTCGACCCCGCCATTGACTTCACCCGCCTGTTGGCTGGGCTCATGGCTGATCTCTAATCGCAGACATCTAAGCCTTGCTAATCCGCGGGCTCGAGTAGTCTCAATGCATGAGTGCGTCTTCTCAAGAAACAGCCGTGTTCTCAGCGCTGTGTTCTTTGGGACGGCGCACTTTTGCGTATCAACAGGCAATGAGATGAGATCTTGGGAATAGTCCAGACCCTCCACGCGTTATAGTGGCAGTAACAGAAATAAGCCCGTCATCGAGGGGCACGCTGGGGGAGGAGCCCAGCCTCAACACCTTAAACGAGAGGACCACATGAGCATCGAGAACGTAGAACGCATTGACGGCGTAGCACAGTACGACCTCATCGTCATCGGCTCCGGATCCGGCAACACCCTCATCGGCCCCGAATGGGACGACAAGAAGGTCGCCCTGGTCGACGGCGGTATCTTTGGCGGCACCTGTCTGAACGTTGGCTGCATCCCCACCAAGATGTACGTCTACCCGGCAACCATCGCGCAGAAGACCCGCGAGGTCAAGCACCTGGGCGTCGACGCACACGTGGACGCCGTGCACTGGGCACAGATTCGTGACCGTATCTTCGCCTCCCGCATTGACCAGATTTCTGAAGGCGGCCGTGATTGGCGCGCCGGCCTGCCCAATGTCGACTTCTACGACCAGTATGCGCGCTTCGTCGGCTCCCACACCATCGAGCTGACCGACGGCACCCGCCTGCAGGGCCGCCAGATTGTGATTGCCGCGGGTTCCCGCGCTGTGCTGCCTCCCGTGCCCGGCATTGACTCCTCCAAGGTCTACACCAACGACAACGTCATGCGCATGGACGAGCTGCCCGCACGCATGGTCGTCATCGGCGGCGGCGTGATTGCGGCAGAGTTCTCCCATGTCTTCTCCGCATTCGGCACCGAGGTAACCCAGCTGAACCGCTCCTCCCGCCTGTTGCGCGGCGTGGACGAAGAGGTCGTGGCACGCTTCGAAGAAGCCGCAAGCAAGCAGTGGAACATCGTCAAGGATGCGGGTCTCTCCGAAATCCGCGAGAACGCCGACGGCAGCGTAACCGTCGTAGCGAAGCGCACCACCGAGAACGGTGAAGAGCTGCTCGAAATCCCGGCGGACGCTGTGCTCGTGGCAACCGGTCGCCGCCCCAATACCGACACCCTCAACGCGAAGAACTACTTCGACGTGCAGGATGGCGGCCAGCTCAGCGTCGATAAGTACCAGCGCGTGCTCTACAACGGCGCACCCGTACCCGGCGTCTACGCCCTCGGCGACGTCTCCAGCCGCTACCAGCTCAAGCACGTGGCAAACCATGAAGCACGCGTCGTGCAGCATAACCTCAGCCACCCCGAAGATCTGCGCGCCAGCGACCACCGCTACGTACCCGGTGCTGTCTTCACCAACCCGCAGATCGCCGTGGTCGGCATGACCGAAGAGCAGGCACGCGAGGCGGCTGAGCGTGAAGGCTTTGAGATTACCGTCAAGGCGCAGAACTTTGGCGACACCGCCTACGGCTGGGCAATGGAAGACAAGGTCGGCCTGTGCAAGCTGATTGCCCGCAAGGATAACGGCGAGCTGCTCGGCGCGCACCTGGTCGGCGAAGAGTCCTCCGTGCTCATCCAGCCGCTGCTACAGGCAATGAGCTTCGGCATGGATGCCCGCACCCTGGCCCGCGGTCAGTACTGGATTCACCCGGCGCTGACCGAAATCGTCGAGAACGCGCTGCTCGGCCTGGAATTTGACGAGCCCGCCAACTAACGATGGCTAGATAAAAACATACGAGAGGAGGGGGTTGTACCACTTAGGTACGACCCCCTCCTCTCGTTATGCTAGCCGGAGCCTGTTAGTCGTTGTCGCTTTCAGGCTTCTTCTCAGCCTTCTTAGCTTCTGCCTTCTCAGCAGGAGCTTCAGCGGAAGAATCCTCAGCCTTCTCAGACTTATCGGACTTCTTAGCGTCGTCCTTAGCCTCCGCCTTCTCTTCCTGCGGCTTCTGCATACGCTCAGCCGCCTGCTCACGCAGCTCCTCAAGCTTCTCAGCTGCCTGCTCGCGCAGCTCAGCAAGACGCTCCGTCTGCTGGTCAGCATACTCGTGCAGACGCTCGGCTGCCTGCTCACGCAGTTCAGCGAACTTCTCAGACTGCTCCGCAGCGTACTCCTGCAGGCGAGCCAAGGAATCCGAAGTGCTATCGGAAACCTTGCCGTACATCTCATCCACGTAGGAGGAGAAGTCCTGCAGAATCTTCGCGCGGCGCAGCTTCTGCGAAGGAGTCAGGTAACCATCTTCCTCGGTCAGATCACGGTTCATGATGCGGAACTCGCGAATACCCTCGGCGCGGGAAACCAGCTGGTTCGCCTCGTCCACGAGCTTCTGGATCGCTGCGCGAACTGCCGGGTGAACGGCAGCCTCAGGAATAGTCAGCGAACGCGGCAGACCCAGGTGCTCCAACTGCTCGGGCAGGGTATCCGGATCCAAGGTCACCAGAGCCGCAATGAACGGCTTCTCATCGCCAACCAGCATCGCCTGCGACACCAGGGGAGAGGTGCGCAGATGGTTCTCCGCAATGCCCGGAATCACGTTCTTACCGCCGGCGGTGACGATGATTTCCTTCTTGCGGCCCACAATCTTCAGGTAGCCCCGCTCATCGAAACGAGCCAGGTCACCGGTGCGGAACCAGCCGTCCTCGGTGAACGCCTGAGCGTCCTCTTCGGGGTTCTTGTAGTAGCTGCTAATCACGCCCACGCCGCGGACCAGAAGCTCGCCGTCCTCAGCGATGTAGCCTTCGGAACCGGGGATGAACGGGCCAATCATGCCGATCTGATACGGGTTGATGCGGCCGGCCGCAATCGGGGCGCAGGTCTCGGTCAGGCCGTAACCCTCGACCACCTGCACACCCACCGCGTGGAAGAAGTGCGCCAGGCGCTCGCCGAGGGGGCCGCCACCGGAAACCGCGTAGCGAAGCTCGCCACCCAGGGCGGCACGCAGCTTCGAGTAGACCAGCTTGTCGTAGAGAGCGTACTGTGCCGCCAGCTTGAGAGGCACACGACCCTCAACCTTTGCCTGCGACCAGCGCACCGCAATATCGGTGGAACGCTCAAACAGAGACTTATTGAACTTGCCGCCCTTAGCCGCCTTCGCCATGGCACCTTCGTACACCTTCTCAAAGACGCGGGGCACCACCAGCAGCATGGTCGGCTTGAAGCTGTCCAGGTCAGACGCCAGGTTCTTGATGTTGGGGGAATGACCAATCACCAGGCCGGCATCCAGCGCCAGAACCTGAATCAGGCGCGCCAGAACGTGCGCCAGCGGCAAGAAAAGAATGGAAGAGTTGCGGGAGTTCGCAATCTCGGGCTCGACCAGCCTGGTGTTGGCGCTCAGGTTCAGGAAGTGGCCGTGAGTCAGCGCGCAACCCTTGGGGCGGCCGGTCGTACCGGAGGTGTACACAATGGTCGCGAGGTCGTCACAACCGGCTGCGGAACGCACCTTCTCCAGCTGCTCATCGCTCACCTCGGAGGCGCGAGCGCTCAGAGTGTCAAGGTCGCCGTTCTCGATGACCCAACGGTGCTTCAACTGCATGGGCTCTTCGGTCGTGGAGGCGAACTCCTCAGCCTCGGCAATGCGTGCCAGGAGCTTCTCATCCTCAACGAAGATGGCGGTAGCTTCCGAATGGGCGAGCGCCCACGCAGCCTGCGCGGGCGCGTTGGTCTCGTACACCGGCACGGAGACGGCACCCGCGTACCAAATCGCGAAGTCAATGACGGTCCACTCGAAACGGGTGCGGCTCATAATGCCCACACGGTCACCCGGACGGATACCCGCGGCAATCATGCCCTTCGCCAGATCGGTCACCATCTGGTGGAACTGCTGAGCGCGAACCGGCTGCCAGTTACCCGGAGACATCTGACGGCGGTACAGCACAGGGTTGGAGCTATCGGCTCGGTGGCGCTCAACAATGCTTGTCAGGTTTAGCGAGGGGTCGACAAGAACCTCAGCGGGAGCGGAGAAGACTTTCATAATGCGCCTTTCAAATCAGGGCGTAAGCTCGGGCGGTCCGGTGCCGCGGGCTATCCTCGATTTCTCGAGGTGCCGTGATGGCTTTCTGGGTGTTCTGCGCACCGCGGCGGGTGATGCATTCGCCGGTGTGCAGTGCGTGGAACCTTCAGAATTTAGTGGTTTAGGGATGCGACAAAAGCTTGAACGGTGGAGAGAAGATACTCGGCGTCGTAGTCGAGCGTTGCCACATGGTAGCTGCGGGTCAGCCACCTAAATTCTACAGGAACTGAACAATGTTCGAGAAAATATTTATGGGAGCTATCCGACACAGTATGATCACCCAGTGAACGCAAATACAGCACCGGCGACTTCAACTGCGGAATCAGGGCACGAGTCTCAGCACCCAAAAGATGCAGCTGATGCACCGCCGCCGTCGGAACGATAGAATACGCACCCTCGCTCACGCCAGGAACCGCAATATCGGAACCGATCGCCTTGAGCATCGGCAGAACCTTAGAGACCTTGCCCGCGTGGCGCATCATCGGGTTCACATCCACCATGTAGGGGTTGATGAGTACCGTACCCGCCACCGGCAGACGCGCCGACAGATGAGTTGCCACCGTGCCGCCCATCGACATGCCAATGACCACCACACGCAGACCCTGATCGGTCAGGCGGCGGTACCCCTGCTCGGCAGAAGCCAGCCACTGCTCATAGGTGCTATCGCGCAAATCTTTCCAATGAGTACCGTGACCGGTCAGCAACGGCATCTCTACCGCATAACCAAGCTTCATAAAACGCTGAGCCAGGGGGCGCATACTGTGCGGCGAACCCGTAAAACCGTGCACCAGCAAAATACCCACAGAATGCTGCGCAGGGTTAGGCCTAAAGGAAACGGGGGAGTGATCGAATGCTTCATGATCGCCCTCGAGGCGACGCGCCAGGGAGTCCTTAACATTTTGGGTTGCTAGAAGCCGGCGCTCGCGAGCCTTGCGGTGCATCCGCTTGAGCGGCTCCAGCGAGTTATCAAAAATGCTCATGGTCCTCCTTCGCCAACCTGCGAGAATATGAACGCAGGTGAGGCTCTATAGCGTACCCCGACCGGCTACCGCGGGCACAGCACCGATGCCGGTATATCGCCTCCAGCGCACCCAATACACCGGTGCGCAGAAAAATCGTTCTCTTTTCTTTAATTATCGCGCGTTCTCTCGCGGCTCTCCAGACACGCTAGAATTGAGCCGGGAACATTCAGAGAGGAGACCCCATGCCTAACACTGCCCTCTATTCAACGCTCAAGATTCTTGGCTCCCCCCTGCTGCAGGGACTGTACCACCATGACGTGGTGGGTCTAGAGAATCTGCCCGAGGGTCCCTACATCGTTGCCAGCAACCACCTGGCGTTCTGCGACTCCATTTTCATTCCTCTCGCCATGCCTCGCACCGTGAACTTCCTCGCCAAGAGCGACTACTTCACCACCCCCGGCGTTAAGGGCCGTGCCATGGCGGCGTTCTTCCGCGGCGTCGGTCAGCTGCCCATGGACCGTTCGGGTGGCCAGAAGAGCCAGGAATCCCTCAACGCTGGCGCGCAGGTCCTCAAGGACGGCGGCGTTATTGGTATCTATCCCGAAGGCACCCGCAGCCCCGACGGACGCGGCTACCGCCCCAAGGTTGGTGTCGCCCGCCTCGCCCTGGAAACCGGCGCGCCCGTGGTACCCGTTGGCCAGATCGGCACCGACCTGATTCAGCCCTCCGGCTCGAACCGTGTCCGCCTGCGCCACGACGGCAAGCCCATCCAGGTGCGCACCATTATTGGCAAGCCTCTCACCTTCGAGGAATACACCGACGGTGCAGATATGAGCCACCGCGTTCAGCGTGAAATCGCCGACCGTATCGGCTCCGAGATTCGCGCCCTGAGCGGTCAGGTATACGTGGACGTGTACGCCGACCGCGTCAAGAAGCTCATGGCTGATAAGAACATGAGCGCTGACGAAGCTGTCGCGCACCTGCAGCACTAAACCTGCAGCACTAGACATTGAGACAGCACCCCAAACGGGTGCGCACATACGCCAGAGGGCGGGATGCGGTAGACGCCGCTTCCCGCCCTTTCGTATGCCCTTCTGCAATGGCGCTCATCAACCCGCTGCGCATAAACCCCCTGCTCATCAACCCACTTATCGCCGATACCGGGTGGCGCTATCTAAACATGTGAGATGTACCTGACTGCGGGGTTAGGTGTTGAAGCAAGCAAGAGTACAATTAGGTCTATTCGGCCTGAAGAATCGCAAGCCAGCACGCCGCACAGGGCGCGCCGAGCACCCCGAAACGGCGGCTGAATCAGAAAACGCACAAGACCATCCCGATGGAGTGAAGATGAGCAATCAAAACCTCAGCACCTCGCAGACCCCCGACCACGGCCTGGACAACTGGCGTCAGCTGCACATTGACCAGCAGCCCACCTGGAGCGAGCACGAAGATTTTGAAAGCACCATCGCCGAGCTGAACTCGGTACCGCCGCTCGTCTTCGCCGGTGAGGTCGACGCTATGCGCCAGGCACTCGGCGAGGTAGCTGAAGGCCGCGCATTCCTCCTGCAGGGCGGCGACTGTGCAGAAACCTTCGCGGGCGCAACCGCCGACAAGATTTCCGGCCGCGTCAAGACCATCCTGCAGATGTCTGCAGTGCTTACCTACGGCGCCTCCATGCCCGTGGTGAAGATGGGTCGTATGGCGGGTCAGTTCTCCAAGCCGCGTTCGGCAGATATGGAAACCCGCGGCGATGTCACCCTGCCCTCCTTCCGCGGTGAGACCGTCAACGGCTTCGACTTCACCCCCGAAGCACGCGTGCACGACCCCAAGCGCATGCTGCGCGGCTACCACACCAGCGCCTCCACCCTGAACCTGGTGCGCGCCTTCACCAAGGGCGGCTTCGCAGACCTGCGCGCCGTGCACCAGTGGAACCGCGGCTTCACCTCCAACCCCGCGCACGAGCGCTACGAGAAGACCGCTAATGAAATCGGTCGCGCCCTCAAGTTCATGGAAGCCTGCGGCGTGAACTTCGAAGCTCTCAAGACCACCGACTTGTACGTCGGCCACGAGGCACTGGTTCTGGACTACGAGCGTGCTCTGACCCGCATCGACTCGCGCACCCAGCTGCCCTACGACACCTCCGCACACTTCCTGTGGATTGGCGAGCGCACCCGCGGCGTCGACGATGCACACGTGGACTTCCTCTCGAAGGTCCGCAACCCCATCGGCGTAAAGCTGGGCCCGACCACCACCGCAGAGGACGCACTCGCACTGATCGACAAGCTCGACCCGAACCGCGAGCCCGGCCGCCTGACCTTCATCACCCGCATGGGCGCGAAGAACATTCGCGAGAAGCTGCCCTCGATTGTTGAGGGCGTGCAGGCTGAAGGCGCGAAGGTCGTGTGGGTCACCGACCCGATGCACGGCAACACCATCTCCGTGCCCTCCGGCTACAAGACCCGCCGCTTCGACGACGTGCTCGACGAGGTTCGCGGCTTCTTCGAGGTGCACGAGGCTCTGGGCTCGTTCCCCGGCGGTATCCACGTGGAAATGACCGGCGACGACGTGACCGAATGCCTGGGTGGCTCCGACGCTATCGACGAGGCAGCACTGGCTGACCGCTACGAGTCCCTGTGCGACCCGCGCCTGAACCACTCGCAGTCCCTGGAAATCGCGTTCCTGGTCTCCGAGTACCTCAAGAACCGCGCATAAAACGTTCATGCGCCTCGCCGTACTAGTCGGTGAGAAATAGCAGAAAAAACAATGCCCGGGTCTTCATTCATCGTGAATGAAGACCCGGGCATTGCGTTTAACCTGCGCGCTGCAAATACGAGGACAGAGTGCACAGACGAGGACGGAGTGCTCGAGTAGGGGAGCACTACTAGAAGGTCAGGAACGCCTCAATATTGCGCCACCACTGCGACTGCACGAGCGAGGTTGCAAGCCACCAGCCGGTGAAGCTCGACCCCATACCCAGCAGAATGAGCGCGAGAGCCCAGCCGCCCACCGCCATACCAGAGGGCGGAGTCCTAAACTGCTTAGCCGGAAGGCGAGGATCCTTCTGCGACAACTGCTCGGAATCCTGGGAAGAAACGGTCTCCTCAGTCGGTGAAGCCTCAGCGGTGCTCGCCGACCCCTTAGACTTCGGGCGGCGTGCACCCGAGGGGCTCAGCGAACGCTCCGCATGAATCGGGGCGTACTCGCCATGAGCTGAGATGAACTCCTGCTCCGTCTGCGGGCCAATGCCAACAGATTGAGTGAGCGGGCCCTTCGTCGCGGCGGTACGGCGGCTCATGAATGAGCCCAGACCACGCTTGCTGGATTTGCCCTTTGAGCCTTCCTGCTCCTGATCAGGGTCAGATTCGTCATTATCGGAGGCGGAACGCACCAGCGGCGGAATGCCCTGGCGGTTTAGCACGGAGTCCTCAGCATCCACGTCGGCAAGGTGCACACCCTGACCTGCCGTCGAGGCATCGTACACGAGGCTGTCGGGGGAGTAGACATCGTAGGCGAGCAGATCGCGGGCATCGCTAAATGCGCTAATCGGGGTGTTACGCACCATCTGCGCGGCACCGCTACGCTCCGCAATATCGGCAACAGCCTCCCATAGAGGAAGCTCCGGCTCCGGGCACGAGGGGGCACGCCAAGCACGCTCAGACTCACCCAACGACTCAGAAATCTCCAGCAGGGCCGTAAACAGCTCGGTCGCATCCTCCGGGCGGGCGTGAGGCTGCTTGCGGGTACACCACGAAATCAGCCCCGCAATATCGCGGTCCGCACCCGGCGCGACATCGGTCAGCGCGGGCATCTCAATGTTGGCGTTGTGGTAGAGCACCTGCTGGTCATTCTCCAGACCCACAAAGGGCAGACGACCTGAAAGCATGCGGTACATCATCACGCCGAGTGCAAAAATATCAGCCTGAGCTCCGACCTTCACCTTCGGATCAAGAACCTCCGGCGCTACGTAGGCGGGGGTGCCCATGGGGGCGCCCGCATCCACCTGATCGTCACGGCGGGAGAGACCGAAGTCCGTGAGCTTCACCTGGCCGTTAGCGTCGAGAAGAATATTGCCCGGCTTAATATCGCCGTGCAGGTAGCGGTTTGCGTGAACCTCCGAGAGCGCCTCCACGACCGGAATGAGGATATCCAGAGCCTCACCCAGGGACAGCGCATTACGCACACGTAGCAGCTGGCTCAGCGTACAACCGTGCACGTACTCGAGCACGATATACATGACCATCTGACCCGAAAAATATTCGGTACCCGATGAAATCACGCCCACCGTATGCCCGCCGCCACCCACCTGGCGCATCGAGCGCTCCTCACGGTGGAACTTCTGACGGTTCGCTGCATCCTCAGCCAGAGCGGGGGAGAGAACCTTGAGCGCGACCGGGTTATTCGACCACAGGTCCAGCGCATAATACACCTCGCTCATGCCGCCGCGGCCAATAAGCGAACCCACCTGGTAGTGACCCTCAATAATGGCGCCACTGAGCCACTGCGAAGAACCAATAGCGGTATCCGGGGCAGCGGGACGAGTGGCGGGAGGAACAGAAGTATTTGCAGAAGAACGAGGGGTCACAGGAGAAATCCGGCGTGGGCTGGGAGTATTCATACGTCTCAACATTTTAGCCCGCCCACCTGGGCAGAAGCGATACCAGAGGGCGCCGGGCAGGTGAACACTCAGCGAATTCTTACAAAGTGCCGGTGGACCCGACTCCAACGCAAGAACAACGGGCAGGGCACAAGAACGAAAGAACCCGGGAGGGGCAGCGAACCTGCGGCGGGTCAAAAGTGGTAAATACGTGCCAGCTCTGGCACTCTTAAAAGGTGACTAACGAAAATATTGCTCAGACCTTCGCCCTCGTCGGCGATTGGGTAACTATCCCTGAAATTGCGCAGGCCCTCGACCTGAAGGTGACCCGCGTTCACAACCTGATTTCTGACGGTACGCTCATCGCGCTGCGCGACCCGGAAACCAACGTGCGCAAGGTACCCGCACTATTCCTGAACGGTTCGCGAGTACTCGAATCCCTCAAGGGCACCCTCGCTGTCCTGAAGGATTCCGGCTTCAGCGATGAAGAAGCTATCGTGTGGCTGTACACCAGCGACGACTCCCTGCCCGGCCGCCCCATCGACGCACTGATTGACGGTCGTAAGACCGAGATCCGTCGCCGTGCGCAGGCACTGGCTTGGTAATCTGGCTTGGTAATAGCGGCTCAGAACTATAGCTAAATAGGTTGAGGCGGCATACTTCGGTATGCCGCCTCAACTTGTTTAACGTTCTAACTGTGTTGAACCTCTACGCCTTACGACGCAGGGCATCTATGCCTTGCGACGCAGTGCACGGCCCACGATATCGGTCAGTGCCGCATGCGTCAGCTCGTCCAGGTTCATCGCCTCCAGCGCCTCAAACACAGCCTGAGACTTCTGCTCAATCAGCTGCTCATGCTTGGCGAAAGCGCCCGAAGAAACCATCAGCTCACGGATGCGCTCCACCTGCTCATCGCTCAGCTCGGGGTCGCCCAAGCTATTGTGCAGAAGCGCCGCGTCCTTCTCGTCGAGGGCGGCGGAGGTGAGCGCCACCAGCACGGTACGCTTACCCTCACGCAGGTCATCGCCAGCAGGCTTGCCGGTCACCTCGGGCTGGCCGAAGACGCCCAGCTCGTCATCACGCAGCTGGAAGCCCTCACCCAGCGGCAGACCGAACGCACGGTAACCGGCAAGTACCGGGTGCTGCTCGCTCACGGCACCGGCACCGCTCTCCAGCGCGGCAGCCTGCAGAGCCAGAGCACCACCAATCGTGAAGGGGTGCTCGCACGAGTACTTGGCGGACTTGAAACGAATCACGTTCAGGGCACGCTGCAGAGCCGCCTGAGCGTCCTCGGTTTCAAGAACCTCGGAGTAGACGTCCAGGTACTGACCCGCCAGAACTTCGGTGCGCATCCGGTCAAAAATAGTGCGCGCAGGGGCGCCATAGATTGCTCCCTCACCCAGGGACGCGAAAACCTCGGCAGACCACGCCAGGGTCAGATCGCCGGCAAGAATGCCGCCGGTCAGACCGTAGTTGAAAGCATCACCGCGCCAACCATTCTGCTCGTGCGCCGCCTCGAAACGCTTGTGCACGGAGGGAGCGCCGCGGCGGGTATTGGAGCGGTCGATAATGTCGTCGTGAATCAGTGCGGAGGTCTGGAACAGCTCCACCGCCATGCCGGCCTTCACAATAGACCAGGATGCGCGGTTCTCGGTTACGGGTGCGCCGCCCGCACCTCGCCAACCCCAGTAGCTCAGCAGGGCACGCAGGCGCTTGCCGCCGGTGGAGAGAGACTCAATAGCCTCCAGCAGGGGTAGAGTCTCAGAAGAAATGCCCTCAAGTAGCTCGCGCTGGCGGGTAAAAAACTCCGCCATGAGAGTGTCAAAAGCGTGCAGGTAGGCTCGCTGCTCTTCAGCAATACGCTCAGCGAGGTGCGCAGAAGCCGCCGGGATATTCGGTGCCGCTACGGTGAGGCTCTCGGTCGCCTGGGGAGTGGGTGCTCCGGAAGGAGAAGGGGGAGTCATACTATCCTCGCTGATGGTCGCTATGTACGGTCCTGATGCCGTGCGGTGTGCACTTCTTCTAGCTTAGTGGAGAAAAGCCCAAGAGAACGCATTTACGAATACATTTACGATATATTACCCCTATCATTCGTAGAAATGTGCTATATTTTTGGTAGGTGGGCGTAGAAGCTATGAGAGGAGGCGACATGGGGCAGACGCGAACCAGCAAGAACAGCGGCGCAAGGAACGGCCGCGTCATTATGCACCTGGACATGGACGCCTTCTTCGTCAATGTCGAACTCCTCGAAAACCCCGCTCTGCGCGGCGAGCCCATTATCGTGGCGCCTCTGGGCCCCCGCTCGGTCGTATGCTCCGCCTCCTACGAGGCGCGCGCCCACGGAGTGCGCTCCGGAATGCCGCTCAGTCGTGCCCGGAACCTCAGCCCCAACGCCACCGTCCTGCCGCTGCGCGGCGACTACCGGCACTACTCGCGCGCCGTCATGGCAATCCTTCACGATCTGAGCCCCTACGTTGAGCAGGTCAGCGTGGATGAAGCCTTCGTAGACCTCACCGGCGCCTACCTGCACGGCCAAGACCCCGTCGCCCTGGCGCAGCGCGCTCGCGACCGCATCGCGCAGGAGCTCTCCCTGCCCTCCTCCGCGGGGGTGGCGCCCAATAAACTACTCGCAAAAATGGCGTCCACCGGTAGTAAACCCAACGGGCTGTGGGTCATTCCACCCGAGCGCGTTCAAGAATTTCTTGACCCGAGAAAAGTCTCCGACCTGTGGGGAGTGGGTGCGAAAAGCACCGAGCAGCTCTCCAGATACGGTATTCACACCATCGCCCAGATGAGGTCCATGAGCCTGGATTGGCTCAAAGAACGTTTCGGCACAGCCCAGGGCGAGCATCTCTGGGCCATGGCGCGCGGTATTGACGAACGCCCCGTGATTACCGAGCGCGAAGAGAAAAGCATGGGTGGCGAGCACACCTTCGAGACGGATACGACCGATGCCCAGGAGGTGAGCGCTGCTATTCGGGAGCTGAGTCTCAAGCTGGGAAAGCGCCTGCGATCCTCGGGGAAACTCGCCGGAGGGCTCAGCCTCAAAATCCGCTACAGCACCTTCGAAACGCACACCCGCGCTATCCCACTAAACGTGCCCGTGGACTCCGGCATGCAGATCGCCTCCCTGGCGTTGGAAGCCCTGCGAGCAGATGAAATCGTGATAGAACAGACGGTACCCCGCGCCCTGCGACTCATCGGGGTGCGTGCCGAAAAGCTCGCCCGCGCAGAAGACGGAGTGCAACAAACCCTCTTCGACTCTATCGAGAGCGGGGCAAACCCACGCTCCGCACAAACCGCCTCCTCGCAAAACGCCTCCGCACAACGAGGCGGCGGGGGAGCGGACAATAGCCCGCAGAACGGTACTCGCTCGGGAGCTGGCGCTCACTCGGGGTCTGGCGCCCGCCTCGTGAAGAGCGGCAGATGGTCCGAGGTTGAGCACGTCATGGACGCGATTCACCGTAAGTACTCACAGGAAAGCCTCAAGCCAGCCTCCGGAGTTACCGCGCCCGAGAAGAGCATTGACGAAAAGAGGTCATAAAGAGCTTCTGTCCGAAAAAAGAATGCGCCAACCCCACCCCGCGCGGTACGATGGGAAACATACGACCGGAAACATATGACGGGAAGAAGCGCCCACCGCGCTAGCTGATGCACTAGCTAACCCGGCTGATACCGACGTCATCTTGAGTAGCGACACCTCAAAGGAGAAAACGATGGCACTGTCCGAGCGTGAACAGAAGGTTCTGGACCAGCTCGAAGAACTCATGAGCAATGAGGACCCGCACTTTGCCTCCTCCATGTCTTCAACCGGCAACACCGCGCCGGTTTTCAGTGCTCGCCACCTGGCTCTCGGTATTCTCTTCGTTCTCATTGGCCTGGGCATCATTATTGGTGCAGTTGCATCGAATATGATTTGGCTGGGTGTCTTCGGCTTCCTCTTCGCGGCAGGTGGCGTGTACTTCGCAACCACCAGCAAGAAGACTCCCGTGGATTCCTTCCTCGGCGGTAAGGCAGAGGGCGCAGCTCGCGTGCGTCAGCGTGAGCAGAAGGAGCGTTCCTCCTTCATGAATCGTCTGGAGGACCGCTGGGACGAACGCAATAACGGCCAGTTCTAGTACTGCTTTGTTGCAATAGCTTTCTCGCGGCTAGTTTTTCTCACGACTAGTATTTCTCGCGGCTGAGCATCCGTGCTCTCTAGGGCCTTAAGGCTTCAACAAGACTTCACAGGCGGAAGGTAAGAATTCTCTTACCTTCCGCTTTTTCTATGCCTGAAATAGTGAAGCGTGGATGCTTTATGAAAGCTGGTAGACGGGTCACGCCGATTCCTGAAGCTTGCCCTGTTATTGAGCCTTTACTTGAGCCGGGGTATGGCAGGCATGCTGAGGGTATTACGCTGAGCGGGCGCGACCCGAAGCTGTGTAGAAGCTGTGCGGCAGCGTTAAAAATGCAGAAGAGAGCATAAAAACACTAAAAGATACTCTGCTGGGTGGGGTAGGTGGTGGAAAGTGGGGTAAAGTGGAGGGGAAAGCTGAAAGTCAGTCCTATCGCCGTGCCCTCAAACAGACGGCGGAGGCGCTGGCCCGGCACACCCCGCCACCGGCACCTACAGGATTCGTGGAGCAACCACGCTCCCGCAGGCTTCAGCACAATGGCACACATCAGGGGCACACATCGGGGAGGTGAAGTGAATGTTCTTAGGTACCTACTCGCCACGAATGGACGCCAAAGGACGAATCATCCTTCCCGCCAAATTCCGTGAGGAACTCTCAGCAGGCCTCGTTCTGACCCGCGGTCAAGAACGATGCCTGTACGTTTTCCCCGCCGCAGAATTTGAACGCATCCACGAGCGGATGCGCACCGCGCCCCTGCCCGGACGAGCCGCCCGAGACTTCCTGCGAGTCTTCCTCTCAGGAGCCTCAGACGAACTGCCCGACAAGCAGGGACGCATCACCATCCCGCCGATACTGCGCCAATACGCAGGACTGACCGACAACCTCGTCGTCATCGGATCCGGTACCCGCGCAGAAATCTGGGATGCAGCCGCCTGGGAGGAATACCTCGCCCGCACCGAAGCTGAATTCGCTGCCCTCGACGAGGACCCGTTCAGCCCGCTGCTCTAGCCGGTTTTGCCGGTGTAGCAGCTACCACCCGGCATCTCTCTATCACCACCGCACCACTCTTCCGTAAACCTTCCCGCAGGACAAACTCTCACAGGAGCACCCATGAGCGTAGACCACGCCCCCGAAACCGGTACGACCGCATCCGGCGCTGCCGCCAAGGTCACCGGCGCATCCATTGAGAACCTCTCCCAGCGTGAAGCCAGCGAACGTCACGTGCCCGTCATGCTGGACCGCTGCATTAACCTGCTGGCACCCGGCATTGAACGCGCCGTTGAGGAGCGCGGCACCGCCTACGTTATTGATGGCACCCTCGGCATGGGCGGTCACTCCGAGGCGCTGCTTGAACGCTTCGAAAACCTTGTACTCATCGGCATTGACCGCGACCTGCAAGCGCACGCCATCGCCGGTGAGCGCCTGGCGCGCTTCGGTGACCGATTCGTGCCCGTCCACGCCGTCTACGATGAGATTGACCGCGCCATGGAAACCGCCGGAGTGCAGGGCATCGACGGCATCCTGATGGACCTGGGTGTCTCCTCTATGCAACTGGACGAACGCACCCGCGGCTTCGCCTACTCCTACGACGCGCCCCTGGACATGCGCATGAACTCCGAAGACGAGCTCACCGCCCGCATCGTCGTCAACGAATACAGCGAAGATCAGCTGCGCCGCATTATCCGCAACTGGGGCGAAGAGAAGTTCGCGTCGCGTATCGCCCGCGCCATCTGCACCGCCCGCGCCAACGCACCCCTGGAAACCACCGGTGAACTCGTCCGCATTATCCAGAAGGCTGTGCCCGTCGCCGCGCAGCGTACCGGCGGCCACCCCGCCAAGCGCACCTTCCAGGCGTTGCGCATCGAAGTGAACCACGAACTGGAAGCCCTCGAACGCGCCGTACCGGCGGCCCTGGAGGCGCTCAACCTTGGCGGCCGATTCGTTGCCATGAGCTACCACAGCCTCGAAGACAAGATCGTCAAGAGGGCACTGACCGCAGAGGCAACCTCCAAGGCACCCAAGGGCTTCCCGGTAGAGCTTGAAGAGCACAAGCCCACCGTCAAAATCATTACCCGCGGCGCCGAACCGCCTACCGACGAGGAAATCGAACAGAACTCTCGCGCCGCCAGCGCCAAGTTGCGCGCCGCCGAGAAGATCCGCATCCCCGCCAAGTAGAAGAATAGAAAGCGAAGAAGAGTGAGCACCCAGCACGCATCCCCGCGCCCCACCCGCACCCAGGGCGCCCCGCGGAGTCGACGCGCCGGTTCCTCGCGCCCTGCCGCCGGCACCCCCGGCGCCGTTGGCTCTACCCGCGCATCCTCTACAGGTGGCTCCACCGGGGCGAGCCGCGCCTCCACCCGAGCACACTCCGGCCGCACCCGCACCGCACGTCTGGAGCCGGTCACCGCCTCCCAGTCGGTGGTCCGCCCCGCCAGCACCGCTGCTTCGCACGGCGGTAAGCGCACCTCAACGAACGCGAGCCGTGTACCCTCGAGCGTCCGTGCGGCAGCCCGCACCGAAGAGACCCGAGAAGAGAAGCCTAAGCAGCGTAACCCGCTGTCCACTGTGCGCCGCCGAGCCCGTAAGCTCAGCCCGCCCACCATGCTCGCTGTTTTTGCGGCAATTCCGCTGACCCTGATTTTTATTCTGCTGCTCAACGTGCTGATCGTGACCCGCCAGTACGACATGGTGGATTTGCGCGCGCAGGAGCAGCAGCTTGTGCAAGAAAATCAGGCGCTGCAGCAGGAGATTGGCTTCAAGGAAGCCCCGCAGGATTTGGCGATACGCGCCAGCACCCTGGGCATGTTTGTGAGCTCTTCGCAGGCGACCCTGAACCTGCAGTCCTCCACGATTGAGGGCACCCCCGCCCCGGTGGCAAGCCCGACCGGTGCTGAGGGAAACAAGCAGGAGAACCTGATTGCGCCTCCGGCGGCCGGCTCGAACGAAAGCTACGCCAAGGGCATTGTGGAGGCGGACAAGTCTGTTCAGCAGCGACACAGCCAGGCGAGCGCTTCGGCTAAGGCATCTGCAAGCGCCTCGGCAAGCCCCGCCCAGCAGGCTAACCCTGCACCGAGCGCACCTGCTAGCCCCGCCGCATCTGCTGCACCGAGCGCCGCTCAGCAACCCAGCCCTGCCGCTAGCCCCGCGGCAAGCCAGGCTGCACGATAAACACCATTGACCACAGGATGCACAGCATCACCGATAGACTAGACCAGCGAAAGGACCACCGCATGAGCTCTGACGCGCGTAAGAACGCGAACGAATCGGCATCCGGTCAGCCGGATCTGACCCGCCGTGGCTTCGTCGCAGGCGCCGCAGCCACCTGCGCTCTGGGCGTCATCGGTGCGAACCTGTTTATCCGTCAGGGCTTTGACCCCGGTGCGGTGGCGAATGCGTCCCGTCAGAAGCGTCTGCGCTCGCAGGTGCTGCCTGCTGTGCGTGGCCAGATTCTCGATATCAACGGTAACGTTATGGCGCGTACCGTGCAGCGTTATAACCTGACCGCAGATCAGAGCGCCGTGGCAACTTTTAAGCGGTACAACGAGGACCGTACCCAGAAGATTGAGGTCACCCCCAACCAGCTGGTGTACGAGATGGTCGATATTCTCAAGACCGTTGACCCGGGCATTACCGATGAGTTCATCAAGTCCAAGCTGGACGGCACCTCCAAGTACTCGGTGATTAAGGCAAATATCACCCCGGAGATTTTCAATAAGATTGATGCTCTGGGTGCGCCCTTTATCTACGGTGAGGCGTTCTCCCAGCGCCTGTACCCCAACGGTAGTGTGGGTGGCTCCGTGGTCGGCAAGTACAACATTGTTGAAGAGGCTGACGGCAACGGCAAGGGCGGCACGGTGTCCCGTAACTTCTCGGTGGGCATTGAGCGTGTCTTCGAGAAGGAGCTTGCCGGTACCCCCGGTGAGCGCACCTACGAGATTAGTGCTGATGGTGTGCGTATCCCCGTGGCGAAGGAAGAGCAGCGCCTGGCGGTGGACGGTAAGAATATTCGTCTGACCATTAACCGTGATGTGCAGTATTTTGCGCAGCAGGTGGTACGTGCTCGCGCCGAGGAGCTGAAGGCTGAATGGTGTACCGCCATTGTTATGGATGTGCGTGACGGCTCCATTTTGGCTCTCGCTGATTCCTCCACGATGGACCCGGGGGCGGCAACTATTGAGGATGCGGCGGACATGACTCCGCGCGCTATTTCGCAGAACGTGGAGCCCGGTTCGACCGAGAAGATGCTGACTTCTTCGGCACTGATTGAGCAGGGCCTGACGACTCCGACTAGCGTGTATGATGTGCCCGCGACCCTCACGATTGACGGCCAGACTTTCAAGGATGCGTTTGAGCACGGGGCGCAGCGGCGTACTTTCTCGGGCATTATTCATGACTCGATGAACACCGGTACGGTGCTGGTCGGTCAGAAGCTCAGCAAGGAAGAGCGCTACAACTGGTTGAAGAAGTACGGCGTCGGCGAGTTTACCGGCATTGAGTTGACCGGTGAGGAGCAGGGTATAATCGCTGATTGGCGTGATTGGGACGGCCGTCAGCAGTACACGGTGCTGTTCGGTCAGGGTGTTGCGCAGACTCCGCTGCAGACCGCTATGATTTTCCAGGCACTGGGCAATAAGGGCGTTCGTCTGAAGCCGCGTATTGTGGACGCAATTATTGACGCGGACGGCACCGAACATAAGCGTGCCGTGGAGCCTGGCGAACGCATGGTCAGCGAGCAGACTGCCGCCTCCTGCCTGACTCTCATGGAGAATGTGGTGGAGCAGGGCCACGCCCGTCCGGCGAAGGTGACCGGCTACCGCGTGGGCGGTAAGACCGGTACTGCGGAAACTCCGAGTGAGAAGGGCGGCTACGACGGCAACACGACTTCCTTTATTGGTGTGGCGCCGATTGAGAACCCTCAGTTCTTGGTGGCGGTGACCATGCAGCGTCCTGAGGGTAGCGTGGGTGCGAACGGTACGACGGCTGAGTTCTCCAAGATTATGGAGAAGACCCTGCACACCTATAATGTGCCGCGTTCTACCGGTGAACCGGAGTTGATTCCGCTTTTTGCTGAGGACAGCCCCAATAAGACGAGCTAAAGGCGAGCGGGGGAGAGGCGCCCGGTAGCTGATTCGTGATGAAGAAGCGCCGGTACTGAACACCTGTCGAAGCCTAAAGACCGTAGAATATTGAATGACCCTGTGTGCCTTGAGCGCATTGACCATACAGAGCTCACCGCTTCGGACAGCGGAGAGGAAAGAAGGACGATGGATACCGCATCTCACGCACCCGGCCAGAACCTGCTGGGCGGCGACGCTCAGACTCTGCGCCCGAATTCTGTGCGCCCGGTGAGTTTGGCGCACCTTCGCGAATATCTGCAGGGATTGGGTGCTCAGGTGAGTGCCCAGCCGGCTAGTGGCGTTCAGGGTTCTGAATCCGGTGATTCTGTTGAGGTCACCGGTATCAGCATGGACTCCCGAGGCGTTCGCCCACAGGACCTGTACGTGGCTCTGCCCGGTGCGAAGGTGCACGGTGCGCAGTTTGCTGAGGCTGCGTTGAAGCTGGGTGCTTCCGCTATTTTGACGGATGCTGCCGGTGCGCAGCTGCTGGGTGAGGCGCCGGTGCCTGTCCTGGTGACTGAGAACCTGCGCGAGTATGTCGGTCCGTTGGCTGCGCTGATTTATGGTTCGGCTTCGTTCCCCGCTACCCACCGTTACGCGGTGACCGGTACGAACGGTAAGACCACCTCCACCTACATGTTGGAGTCGGTGTTCCGCACCGGCCTGGGTGTGAAGACGGGTCTGATTGGCACTATTCAGATTCTGATTGATGGTGTGTCGGTTCCTTCGAAGATGACCACCCCTGAGTCTCCTCACGTGCATTCTCTGCTGACGATTATGGGTCAGCATCAGGTGCGTTGCGCGGCAATGGAGGTTTCCTCACACGCGATTGATTACCACCGTGTGGACGGCGTGAAGTATGCGGTTGCTGGCTTTACGAACCTGACTCAGGATCACCTGGATCTGCACGGCACCATGGAGCATTATTTCAACTCGAAGGCTCAGCTGTTCACTCCCGAGCGCGCCGAGCTGGCGGTGATTACTGCTGATGACGAGTGGGGCGAGAAGATGTTCTCCACCGCTTGCGAGCAGATGGGTGCGCAGCAGGTTCACCGTCTGGTAACTGCTCGAGGTGCCGGCCTGGCTGAGGTGCCCGCAGAGTTTGGTGCCCGCGATTGGGCTGTGGTGAAGGTTCAGCGTGAGGGCCTGGGCCACCGCTTCCACGTGGCTAACGGTGCCGGTGAGAGCATTGAATGTTACACCGGTCTGCCCGCTGATTTTAACATTTCGAATGCCGCGCTGGCGGCGCTCATGGCGTACCTGGACACTGACTCCGCTGAGCGTGAGCGTCTGTTGCCTGAGCTGGCGTCCAGTTCGGCTCTGACTCCGGTGGTGCCGGGCCGTATGCAGCTGATTTCTTTGGCTCCGCACGCGATTGTGGACTTTGCCCACAACCCTGACGGCCTGACCCGTGCCCTGGAGGCGATGGACCGCCCCGGCGACGGCAAGGTCATGATTGTTTTCGGCGCGACCGGTGAGCGTGACCAGCTCAAGCGCCCGATTATGGGTGCGATTGCGGCACAGTACGCAGATATTGTGGTTGTGACTGATGACGATCCGCACGGTGAGGCGCCCGAGCCGATTCGTGCCGCCGTTGAAGAGGGCGCACAGAAGGCTGAGAACCGCCGAGCCACCCAGATTCTGAATATCTCTCCGCGTGCCGCCGCGATTGATGCGGCGATTGCCCTGGCGGGCGAGCACGACGCCATCCTGATTGCTGGCCGCGGCCACGAAACCGAACAGGATGTTGACGGCGTGGATATCGCCCTGGACGACCGCGTTGAAACTGCCCGTGCCCTGCGTGCGCACGGCTTCGAGATTCTGCCTGACTACCAGCGAATGCTCGATGAAAGTGACTCTGAAACCGCTGAAGGTATGGTGAAGAATGATTAAGCTCAGCGCCGCCCAGATTATTGAGGCAACCGGCGGCACCGCTATCGGCCTGGAGGGCCGTGAGGAGCAGGTGTTCGCAGACTTCGCCACCACCGACTCCCGCGAGGTGCAGACCGGCACCCTGTTCGTGGCGAAGCCCGGTGCGGTCACTGACGGTCACAGGTTCATCCCCATGGCGTTTGAGCGGGGCGCGACCCTGGCGCTGGTCGAGCGTGAAGTACTCGACGAGCAGGGCGTGCCCTACCCGAGCATTCAGGTGCCCGATGTGGTGCTGGCGATGGGCGATTTGGCGCGCTATTCCATTGAGCAGATGCGCGCTCAGGGTGAGCTGACCGTTATCGGTATTACCGGTTCTGCCGGTAAGACCACCACCAAGGACCTTCTTGCCGCCATTTTCACCCCGGAGGGCCCGACCGTTGCCCCGGTCGGCTCCTACAACAGTGAGGTGGGCGTGCCCCTGACCGTTTTCCGTGCGGATGAGTCCACCCGCTACCTGGTCATTGAGATGGGTGCGGACCGTGTGGGTAACATCGAGTACCTGGCGAATATTGCGCACCCCGATCACGGCGCAATCCTGAAGGTTGGTACCGCGCACGCTGGCGAGTTCGGCGGCGTGGACAATATTGAGCGCACTAAGGGCGAGCTGGCTGAGGGTGTTCAGCCGACCGGTTCCCTGGCGCTGAACGCTGACGATGAGCGCGTGCTGCGCATGGCGTCGCGTTCGGTTGCACCCATTACGTACTTTGGTGTGGGTGAGAAGACCGGCGCGAACGGTCAGCCCTACGAGCGTTACGTGGCGGCGCTGAATCTGCGCACCACCGATGCCGGTTGCCCCGAGTTCACTCTGCGCCTGCCTGACGGTAGCGAGTACGAGATTTCCTCGCAGCTGATTGGTGAGCACCACGTGCACAACCTGCTGGCTGCGGCGACTGTCGCCTACAACAGCGGTATTTCCGGTGAGAAGATTGCTCGCGCGCTCAATAAGGCAGCGGCGGCTTCGAAGTGGCGTATGGCGCGCACCGACCGTGCCGACGGCGTGACCGTCATTAACGACGCGTACAACGCGAACCCCGAGTCGATGGCGGCGGCACTGCGCACCCTGGCGCAGCTGGGCCGCACCGTTGACCCGGCGACCGGCCAGCCCCACCGCACCTGGGCTGTTCTGGGCGCCATGCTGGAGCTCGGCGACGCCTCCGTGGAGGAGCACGACCGCATCGGCCGCCTCGTGGTGCGCATGAACATTTCCAAGCTGATTGCTGTGGGCGACGAGACGAAGCCCACCTACAACGCGGCTCACCTGGAAGGCTCCTGGGGTAATGAGGCGACCTGGGTGAAGACCCCGGAAGAGGCAGAGCAGATTCTGCGTGCCGAGGTTCGCCCCGGCGACATTGTGCTCTTCAAGTCCTCGAACGGCGCGAAGCTGGGCATTCTGGGTGACCAGGTTGCTTTCGCCGAGTACACCTTCGGTGCTGAGGAAGAGCAGGCACCGACCTGGCTTTCTGCCGGTGACTTTGTTGAAACCACCGATTTGAGCGACCACCTTGCCGCTCACCTGGACGGCGCCGCTAATGGCGACCGTACTTCGACCGAACAGACCACGAACGAAGGGTAGCGCTTTATGATTACCGTGCTGATTGCTGGAATCTTCGGATTCCTCATCTCCCTCACCGCGCTGCCGGTGTACATCAAGAAGATGTCGGCTCTCAAGCTTGGTCAGCTCATTCGTGAGGAAGGCCCGGCAGCCCACCAGCACAAGGCGGGCACCCCCACCATGGCGGGTCTGATTTTCATCCCCGCGGCGATTCTCGCCTACTTCTTGACCCTGGCGGTGAGCGCACTGCTCTTCGGAACCGCGCCGGTACCGACCGCTACCGCGTGGCTGACCATCGCCTTCACCCTGGGCATGCTCGGTGTGGGCGCGGCGGACGACATCATGAAGTTCCGTAATAAGGGCAACGAGGGCCTGACCGAGAAGCAGAAGACCATTGGTCTTCTGGGCGTGACCCTGCCCTTTGCGTACCTGGCGTTCCAGTTCCCGAACGAGTCGGGTGCTCGTCCGGCGTCGACCGCCATCTCTTTCGTACGTGACCTGCCCATTGACCTGTTCGCGGCGGGCGCGGTCTTCGGCTCCATCCTGCTGGTTGGTTGGATTACCCTCATCTCCCTGTCCGGTACGAACGCGGTGAACTTCACCGATGGTCTGGACGGCCTGGCTGGCGGCATCATGATGACCATCTTCTCCGGCTACCTGACCATCAGCATCTGGCAGTACGTACACGCCTGCTCCGCTGGCGCTGGCACCGCCTGCTACGATGTGCGCGACCCCGGTTCGCTGGCTCTGATTGCCGCATCCCTGGTGGGTTCGCTGGCTGGCTTCCTCTGGTGGAACGTGTCGAAGGCACAGATCTTCATGGGCGACTCCGGTTCCCTGGCGCTCGGTGGCGCAATGGTTGCTTTCGCGTTGTTTACCCGCACCGAACTGCTTCTGCTGGTCATCGCTCTGATTCCCGTGCTGGAAGTGTTCTCTGTGATCGTGCAGAAGTTCGTGTTCAAGACCAGCCGTAAGCGTTCGGTCGCAGCGGGGGAGAAGCCCCTGCATGCGCACCGTTACTTCCGTATGACCCCCTTCCACCACCACATGGAGAAGGTCGGCGTCAACGGCAAGTACTCAATTGATAAGCGAGGCATTGCCCCCGGTACCGTCAGCAGCGGCGAAGTGAACTCCGTGTTCCGCCTCTGGGTTGTTAACGCCCTCTGCGTGCTCGTTGCCCTGGCGCTGTTCTTCGGTGACTGGTTCTCGCAGACTTCTGGAGTGATTCACTAATGTCAACTAATGAACAGCCGGATACAGCTCGCATTGAAGCGAACGCCGCCGCTATTGCGGTGAACCCGGTGTATGAGAACGAGCGCCTCGCGGAGCTGACTCACTGGGGCGCCCCCTGGGCTAACCTGCGTGTGGTCGTGGTGGGCATGGGTACCAGCGGAGACGCTGTGACCGATGTGCTCGCTCAGCTGGGTGCGAAGATTGTTGTCATCGACGGGGCAGATACCCCGGAGAAGCGTGAGCGCATCGACCTGTACGCTAACGCCTACGGCAATGTTGAGGGTCTGTTCGGTCCCGAGCACATGCGTGCCCTGCCCCTGGTGGACGGTCAGGAACCCGAGCTTGTGGTGACCTCCCCGGGCGTGCGCCCCGACCACCCGGTCATGCTGGACGCGTACGAGCGTCGCATCCAGATTTGGGGCGATGTGGAGCTGGCGTGGCGCCTGAACGAGCGCAGCGACCGCCCGACCCCCAAGTGGCTGTGCCTGACCGGCACGAACGGTAAGACCACCACCGTGGGCATGGTCGATTCCATCCTGAAGGCTGCCGGTAAGAAGGCTATTCAGGTGGGTAACGTGGGTATGCCCATTGTGTACGCCATTGCCGACGATGAGCCCTACAAGTTCTTCGCAGTGGAGTTGTCGAGCTTCCAGCTGCACTGGACCTACTCGCTGTCCCCGTATGCTTCGGTGGTTCTGAACATCGCTGAGGACCACGTGGACTGGCACGGTTCGTTCGAGCGTTACAAGGCTGATAAGGCACGCGTGTACGAGCACACTCAGGTTGCCTGCATCTTCAACACCGACCACGTGGACACCCTGCGCATGGTCGAGAACGCGGACGTCATTGAGGGCGCTCGCGCGATTGGTTTCAGCTCCACTGAGATGCCTGCCGTGTCGATGCTCGGCCTGGCTGAGGACATCATGGTGGACCGCGCCTTCTTGAAGAACCGTTATAACGAGGCGTATGAGCTGGCGGTTCTGGAGGATTTGGCTCCGGCACCCGGTAAGATGCCCGCGAAGCACACCGTGGAGAATGCCCTGGCGGCTGCGGCTCTGTGCCGTGCGGCTGATATTGACCCGAAGGCTGTGGGCGCTGGCCTGCGTTCCTTCAAGACCGGTGCGCACCGCAACCAGCTGGTGGGTTACGCGAACGACATCATGTGGGTGAACGATTCGAAGGCTACGAATCCTCACGCCGCGAACGCGTCGATGAGCGGCTACCCCTCGCTGGTGTGGATTGCTGGCGGCCTGTCGAAGGGCGTTGAATACGATGAGCTGATCGCTGCTCACGCCAAGCGCCTGAAGGCTGTGCTGATTATCGGTACTGATACTGCGGCGTTGAAGTCGGCGTTGGCTAACCACGCCCCGGAGGTTCCGACCTACAACATGACCGCCGCTGTGGCTGATTCTTCGGACGGCATCGCCGTGATGAACGCGGCCGTTGCGAAGGCTGCTGAGCTGGCGCATCCGGGGGATACCGTGCTGATGGCTCCCGCGTCTGCGTCGATGGACCAGTTCAAGAATTATGCGGTGCGCGGTGATGCGTTTGCGAACGCTGTCGCCGCCCAGCTGGCTGACTCTTAGGACGCTACCTGCAGAGGGCGCTTCGGGTGACCGGGGTGCTTTCTGCGGGTTCTTCTCGGGGGTGGGATGGTAACGGTGTCCCACCCCTGAACCTTTTTCGTGTATTCGCCACGACGGATCCGTGGCAGTTGAGGCCTATAGGAGGGCATGTGAGTACCAGCGCATCTTCGGAGCGTTCGGCTTCTTCGGCGCGTTCGACTACGAGTGGTCGTTGGGCGTCTTTGCGAGCCGGTTTGGAGGATTTCTCTGCGCCGTTCCGTGCTCGTGCCGGTAGGCTGTACCGTCGTGGTTTGACGGCTGACCTGTGGGATGTGCCGGTGATGCTACTGGTGACGACTCTGGGTCTGGCTATTTTTGGCTGCATTATGGTGCTGTCGGCTTCGAGCGTCACGATGATTTCTCAGGGGCAGTCGCCGTTTTCGCAGGTTTCGTCTCAGATCATGTTCTTGGTCGTGGGCGTTCTCGCGATGGTGGGTATTACGCGTATCCCTGTTGGGGTTTACCACAAGAAGTCTGTGGTGTACGCGATGCTGATTATCGCGCTGGTCATGCAGCTTGCTGTGGTAGTCGTTGGCGTTGAGGTGAACGGTAACCGTAACTGGCTGAAAATCCCCGGCGGTCCGCAGATCCAGCCGTCGGAGTTTTCGAAGCTGGCGATTATTATGTGGCTGGCGTGGGTGTACAGCCGCCACGGCGATATTTCTCGCAGTATTTGGCGTACGCTGTTCCCCTCGATTTATGGTGTGGGCGCCCTGGTCCTGCTGATTATGCTCGGTGGTGACATGGGTACCGCTATGGTGTATGGCTTCATTTTTGTGGGCATGATGTGGCTGGCGGGTGCTTCTCGTAGCTCGTTGCTGAAGATTGGCGGCGCGTTTGCGGTGCTGGCGCTGGTGGGTGTGCTCAGTAGCGCGAACCGTGTGGCTCGTATTTTCGGTATTTGGGGTTCGTGTACGAACGCTAACTGTGACCAGGCGAATTCTGGTGAGGTGGCGTTGGCGACCGGTGGTTTCTTGGGCGTTGGCCTGGGTCAGTCGCGTCAGAAGTACAACTACCTGGCTGAGGCGCATAACGACTATATTTTCGCCATTATTGGTGAGGAGCTGGGTCTGCTGGGTACGCTGGCGGTTCTGCTGCTGTATGTGGGCCTAGTGTATTGCGCGGTGCGTATTATGCTGCGCACTACTGATCCGCTGGTGCGTCTGGCGACGGGCGGCATCATGATTTGGTTGACCTCTCAGGCGATTATCAATATGGGCATGGTGTCCCGTCTTTTGCCGGTGATTGGTGTGCCTCTGCCGTTTGTTTCGTACGGTGGTTCGTCGCTGTTGTCGTCGTTGTTTGCGGCGGGTTTGTTGTTGGCGTTTGCACGGCAGACTCCGTTGCGTGGGGCGACGAAACCGTCGAATATTGAGACCCAGAGCGTGCGTGAGGTTCGTCGTGAGAATGCTGAATGGCAGCGTCGTTCGCCGTTGCAGGATGTTCTGAATCAGGAGGAGGCGGCTCGTGCGGCTGCTGGTGGCCACCTGTTGAAGGAACATAATCCTTTGAAGGTTGTTTTCGGTCCGGAGAGCACGTTGCGCCGTTGGTTGGGTTTTGCGCCGGATCAGCAGCGTGAGCTGGCTCGTGTGGCTCATGAGCAGCAGAAGGAGCAGGAACGCCAACAGCGGGAGCAGGAGCGTCAGGAGCGGGAGCAAGCTCGCCGTGAGGCTGCTCAGGCTCGTGAGGAGGCGCGCCGTGCCCGCGAGGAGGCGCGTCTGGCTCGTGAAGAGGCTGCCCGCGTGAAGGCGGAGCAGAAGGCTGAAGCTCAGAAGCAGAAGGCCTCGCAGAAGCCTGCACCACAGAAGGCAGCTCCGCAGAAGGCTCCTGCTCAGCCTCGTACCGGTCAGCAGACTCGCCCCGCTCAGAAGGCCACCGTTGCGAAGCCTGCAGGTCAGAAGCCCGCGGCTCCGAAGCAGGCTGTACAGCAGCGCGCCGTGCAGCCGCGTAATGCTCAGCAGCCTGCTGCGCAGAAGCGGGCAGCTCAGCCTCGTACTGCCCAGCCTCGTAGCGCGCAGCACCGTCCGTCGGGTTCGCTACCTGCGGGTCTGCAGCCGTTGCATCCGGAGGATCGTCTGCGCCGTACCCAGCGACAGGGTAATCCTCGACAGGGCGCGCAACGTCAGGCAGCGCCGCGACAGGGTACCCAAGCAAAGGGTACTCAGGCAAAGGGTGCTCCGAAGAACGGCGCTCAGCAGCGTCCGGCTCAGGGCGCGGCTCGGAACTCGGCTCAGCGCGGCACCCGTAAGCAGGGCTAAACCCAGCGGAACCCACCCCGTGTAGCTGGCATCGTGAGAGCCGGCGTTCGGGGGAGCGGGGCTGTGGGTTGCGCTTCCGCCGGTGATGAATATGCGCTGAATAAGAGATAACGCCCTCGCCGTTGAGTCATAGCTCAATGGCGAGGGCGCTCTATTGAACAGGTGCGATAGCGTAAAATGATGCTGTACCGATGTGTTGGGAGAAAGACCTATGACGAAGAAGGCGCCCTCTATAGTCTTCGCCGGTGGTGGCACCGCCGGTCATATTAATCCGATGCTCGCGATTGCGCGTGCGGTTCGTGATCTTGAGCCGAACGCTAAGATTCTGATGCTGGGCACTGCGGACAAGATGGAAGCCGAGCTGGTTCCGGCAGCTGGTTTCGATATTGAGTTTATTCCTCGCGCGGCGTTCCCTCGTAGCATTAACCGTGACGCTTTGGCTTTCCCCGCTAAGTTCTTTGGTGGTCTGTCGAAGACCCGCCGCATCCTCAAGGAAGCAGATGCGGATGTGGTTGTTGGTGTGGGCGGCTACGTGTGCCCGCCGGCGTATCTGTCGGCGTTGAGCGCTAAGATTCCCGTGGTGATTCATGAGGCGAACGCGAAGCCCGGTTTGGCGAACCGCCTGGGTGGTACGTTCGCGAAGTTCACCGGTGTGGCGTTCCCTAATACTCCGTTCCCGCGCGCAACCCTGGTGGGCATGCCGATGAAGGACGAGATTGCCTACCTGAACCGTGAGGCGCACCGTTCGAAGGCTCGCCGTAACCTGGGCTTGGACCCGCAGAAGCCGACCGTGATTGTGACCGGCGGTTCGCTGGGTGCATTGAGCCTGAATAATGCGGTGGCGGCGTGCCGTGACCACTTTGAGGAGTGGGATTTCCAGATTCTGCACATTACCGGTAAGGGTAAGGCTGTTCTGGATGAGAACGGTGAGCTGTTGAGCGCCCCGAATTACCGTCAGATTGAGTTTAGCAACGGCATGCAGGATGTGTATGCTGCCGCTGATCTTCTACTGGTGCGTTCGGGTGCGGCGACCGTGAGCGAGGTTGCTGCGGTGGGTGTTCCCGCGATTTTTGTGCCGCTTCCCATTGGTAATGGTGAGCAGGCTCTGAATGCTCGTTCTCTGGTGGAGGCGTCTGCGGCTCTGCTGGTGAAGGATGCAGAAGTCACCGGTGAGTGGTTTGCCCGTGAGATTCCGGCTCTTATGGCGAACCCGGAGGAGCTGGAGCGCATGGGCGCTGCGGCGTATGAACTTGGTATCCGTGACGCGGCGCGCGTTATGGCTGAAGCAGTATTGAAGGCAGCTGAGAAGTAATGACTGAATTGATGAATCTTGAGATGGTGTTGCCGGCACCGCTGAACCCGCCGTTCCCTGAGCGTGCGAAGATGAGCGAGTTGGGCCGTGTGCACTTCATCGGTATTGGTGGCGCGGGTATGAGCGCTATTGCCGCTCTGATGCTGCAGGCTGGTGTGACGGTGAGCGGTTCTGACCGTGCCGAGTCGGCTACTGTTGAGTCTTTGCGTGCTGCGGGTGCTCGTGTGGGTGTTCCTCAGCAGGCTGAGAACATTGTGGACGTTGATACCGTGGTGATTTCTACTGCGATTCGTGAGGATAACCCGGAGCTTGTTGCCGCTCGTGCGCAGGGTCTGCGTGTGCTGCACCGTTCTGAGGCGCTTGCCGCTGTGATGGGTGAGTCTCAGGTGGTTGCTGTTGCCGGTACTCACGGTAAGAGCACGACTAGCTCCATGATTTCTGTGATGTTTGATCAGCTGGGTGCTGACCCGTCGTTTGCGGTGGGCACTGTGATTGCTGGTCGCGGCACGAACGCTCACCTGGGTGCTCAGGGCCCGGAGTCGATTTTTGTGGCTGAGGCTGATGAGTCGGACGGTTCGTTTGTGCGTTACCGCCCGGCGATTGCTGTGGTGACGAACGTTGAACCGGACCACCTGGATTTCTATGAGACCGATGAGCGTGTCTTTGAGGCGTTCAACCGTTTTGTGGGTTCGCTGGCGCCTAACGGTGTTGTGGTGACCTGCGTTGATGATGCGGGCGCGGCTACTCTTGCGGCTCGTTCTCGTGCGGCGGGTGTGCCTGTGGTGACTTACGGTGAGTCTGCGGATGCTGACCTGCGCATTAGCGAAATTACCAGCGCTGGTTCGTCTTCTTCTTCGCACCTGTCCTGGTCTTTTGAATGCCGTGGCGTGCGTTATGAGGGTGAGCAGGATATTGCTCTGAAGGTGCCCGGTATTCACAACCAGCTGAATGCTTCTGCGGCTTTTGCTTCGGCGTTGATTTCTGGTTACGAGGCTGCCGATATTGCTCGCGCGCTGGCTGAGTTTGTGGGTGCTGACCGCCGCTTCACTCTGCGCGGTGAGGTTGCCGGCGTGAAGGTCTTTGATGACTATGCGCACCACCCGACCGAGGTGTTCCGTGCCCTGCAGACCGGCCGTACCGTGGCTGATGGCCACAACCTGTACGTGATTTTCCAGCCGCACCTGTTCTCTCGTACTCGCGAGTTCGCGAAGGAGTTTGCGCAGTCCCTGTCGATGGCTGATCGTGCCCACGTGTTGGATATTTACCCGGCTCGTGAGCTGCCCATTGAGGGCGTGACCAGTGAGCTGATTACCGGTGCTGGTTTCTCTGAGGTTCGTTACGCTACCGCTGAGGGCGCTATTGAGGATATCGTGGCGTGCGCTCAGGATGGCGATATTGTGATGACCGTTGGCGCCGGTGACGTGACCGCTTTGGGTGCTCGTCTGCTGGAGTCCCTGCAGGTCCGTCACGGTGGCGAGTCGAAGAAGTCGGAGGCTTAGGCTGTGCCGATGAGTTCTGGTCTCTCTTCGGAGGGGCATTCCTCCTCGCGCGTGCCGAAGGCTCCGCGTTCGCGTGCTCGTCTGCGTGCCCAGCAGGTAGCTGAGAGTGCACCGGTTGAGGCGGCGCAGGCTGAGGCTGTACAGACTGAATCTGTGCAGCCGCAGGCGGTGAAGACCGCAGAGTCTGCGGAGGCTGTGAAGCCCGCCAAGGCTACCGCCTCCGAGGGTGCGACCCAGGTAGCCGCTAGCCAGTCTGATACTCAGTCTGCCGCTACCCAGCCTTCGAGCCCTGTTCGCCATGCGCCACGTAAGCCGGTGGTTCATAAGGCTTCTGCTCAGCACGGTGCTGATTCTTCGGCACAGAAGAGCGCTGCAGCGGTGCATTCTTCGGCGCAGTCTCTGAAGGATTCGGTGCGTTCGGCGCTGATGACCGGTCGTACCGTGTCTGAGGTTGAGCACGCTCCCGAGCTGTTTGATGTTGAGGCGTTTGAGGATTCTTCACCTAAGAGTGCCTCTGCTCAGCCTGAGAAGAGCGTAGAGAAGGACGTGGCCGATCAGAAGGCTGCTCAGAAGAGTTCCGGTAAGAAGTCTTCTGCCGGTTCTGCTGAATCTCGCGAAGAGCCTGCCGCCCAGAAGTCTGAGGAAAGCGCCGATAAGAGCACTGATAAGGCGGGGGAGAAGGCAACTGAAGAGCCTCGCCCCACGAGCCGTTTCGGTCGTTGGCGTGCCGAGCGTGAGCAACAGCGTGCCGCAGAGATTGAGAAGGAGCGGGAGCGTGCGAGCCGTCAGGCTCAGCGTGAGCGTCTGCGTCAGGATCCGGGCTTGGACGGTCTGCGTGCTGAGGAGCGTCCCCGTAAGGAGCGTGCGCCGCTGACTCGTGCCCGTAAGCTGCTGTACACCGCTTTGGCGCTGGCTATTATCGCGGTGCTGTACGTGGTACTGGTCTTCTTCTCGCCCCTGTTGGCGACTCAGAAGATTACGGTGCGCGGCACGTCCCTGCTGGAAACCACCCAGGTGGAGCAGAAGCTTGAGCCTCTGCGCGGCGTTCCGCTCACTCGCATCGACGAGAAGAAGGTGCGTGAGCTGATCGGGCAGGATAACGTGATTCGTAGCGTGCAGGTGGAGAGCCGCCCGCCGCATGAGCTGGTGGTGACTCTGAAGGAGCGTACCGCGGTTGCGGTTGTGAAGCAGGGCGATACGTACCATACTGTTGATAGTGATGGTGTGAGCCTGCTGGAATCGGCAACTCAGCCCGATACCTCGGTGCCGCTGGTGCGTTTCAGCGGTGATGACCCGCAGACTTCGGCTGAATTTCGCACCATTTCTACGGCGCTTTCGGCGATGCCCTCTGAACTTCTAGCTCAGGTTAAGGAAGCCAGCGCTACCTCAACCTCAAGTATCACTCTAACTTTGAGGGATAATACTACGGTGCAGTGGGGAACCGCTGAAGAGAGCGAGTTGAAGGCTAAGGTTCTTCTCTCCCTGCGCCAGGCTATTGCCAAGCGTGCTCAGGAGGAGAGCTCCTCTGAGGCACAGACGCAGAAGGTGACCGTCTACGACGTGTCTGCCCCGCGCGTACCGGTGACCCGCTAGGGGAACCATTCAAGCGCTTTATCCTCCCTTTTTGTGTGAAATCCGCAAAAAGAGGGGGTAATTGCGCTGTGTGACTAGGAACCAGCAAAAACAGTTTGGTATCCTAGCAGATAAAGTCATTCTTTAGAGGAAACCTTCAGGCTTAGATTAAGCTGCGGGTCTTCCGAAGCTGGAACACGGAACAATCGAGGAATACATGGACGCTGGAACTCCCCAGAACTACTTGGCAGTCATCAAGGTCGTTGGTATCGGCGGCGGTGGCGTCAACGCAGTCAACCGCATGATTGAGGTTGGTCTGCGCGGCGTTGAGTTCATTGCTATCAACACTGACGCTCAGGCTCTGCTCATGTCCGATGCAGACGTTAAGCTGGACGTTGGTCGTGAGCTGACCCGCGGTCTTGGCGCGGGCGCAAACCCCGAGGTTGGCCGTCAGGCAGCCGAGGATCACGCGCAGGAAATTGAGGAAGTCCTCAAGGGCGCAGACATGGTCTTTGTGACCGCAGGTGAGGGCGGTGGCACCGGTACCGGTGGCGCACCCGTCGTGGCACGTATTGCCCGCTCCCTCGGCGCTCTGACCATTGGTGTGGTGACCCGCCCCTTCACCTTCGAGGGTCGTCGCCGCTCCAACCAGGCTGAGACCGGTATCGCTGCTCTGCGCGATGAGGTTGATACCCTGATCGTTATTCCGAACGACCGACTGCTGTCGATTTCGGATCGCAACGTCTCCATGCTGGACGCATTCAAGTCCGCTGACCAGGTTCTGCTCTCCGGTGTGCAGGGCATTACCGACCTGATCACCACCCCCGGCCTGATCAACCTTGACTTCGCTGACGTTAAGTCCGTCATGCAGGGTGCAGGTTCGGCTCTGATGGGCATCGGCTCGGCATCCGGTGAGGACCGTGCCGTGAAGGCAGCTGAGCTGGCTATCGCTTCGCCGCTGCTGGAAGCATCCATCGACGGTGCACACGGCGTTCTGCTGTCCATTCAGGGTGGCTCCGACCTGGGTCTGTTCGAGATCAACGAGGCTGCACGCCTGGTTCAGGAAGTTGCTCACCCCGACGCAAACATCATCTTCGGTGCTGTTATTGACGACGCACTGGGCGATGAGGCTCGCGTGACCGTGATTGCTGCTGGCTTCGACGCAGTGAACCCGGAGACCAACTCCAACGCTTCCACTGCTGCTGCTACTCAGGCTCAGCGCACCCAGGCATCCTTCGGCGGTTCCACCGCTGCTCCGGCTGCTAACGGCTACGGCTACAACGCACCCGCTGCTGCTCCGGCTTCCACCGGCGCTGCTGGCTTCGACGTTGACCTTCCCCCGGTTGTGGAGGAAGCTCCGGCTCGCCGCGACACCCTGGATGTCCCTGACTTCCTGAAGTAGTCTGCCCGGCTGTGAACGCCTAGGCGTTGCACGGCTGAGAGTCTTATGAAGCTATAGGGGAGCTGAGAAACAAGCACATTGTGCTGTTCTCGGCTCCCCTTTGCTATACCCGCCGTTATACCTGCTGACACCTGATGAAGGAATAGATGATGAGCGACGCTCCCAAAACTCCGCTACTTGCTGCTGCCGATACCCGCACCTTGGGCTCTTGGCGTGTGCGGGTGGGTTTCACCTCCCGCGCGGCGGGCAACCTGGGTCTGCACGTGGACGATGAGCTCGGTGGCGGTATGGATGCCTCCCTGGTGCGCACCCTCAACCACCGTGCCGCCCTGGAGGAGGCGCTGGGTACCGAGCCGTTCTTCTACCTGAACCAGGTGCACGGCGTGCAGATTGCCTACCCGGAAGACTATGCGGTGGAATCCTACGCGCCCGGTGCCCCGCAGGAGCGTACGGTTGAGCGTGCCCGCGCGGTGCTGGAGAACTCCCCGGTCGCCGATGCGGCGATTAGCAGTGAGGGCGTGCCCCTGGCGATTATGGTGGCCGATTGCATCCCCGTGGTGCTGGTGGGTGAGCGGGTCGCGAACTGGCAACCGATTCTGGCGGTGGCTCACGCTGGCCGCCGCGGCCTGCTTGACGGCGTACTCCAGCAGACCGTGCAGCGGATGCGTCAGCTTGGCGCGGAGAAAATTACCGCCTGGCTGGGTCCGAGCATCTGTGGTAGCTGCTACGAGGTGCCCGAGGCGATGCGCACCGAATCCACCGAGCTGATTCCGCAGGTGCACGCGGTGACCAGTCAGCAGACCCCCGGCCTGGACCTGCCCGCCGGCGCCCGCGCCGTGCTGGAGGATGCGGGCGTGCAGGTGAGCATGGACTGTGCGCAGTGCACCTTTGAGGAGCCCGAGGTGTACTCTCATCGCGGGTTCACGAACCGCGGTGAGAAGCCGGGCCGTATCGCGGGTCTGGTGTGGCTTGAGAAGACGGCGGAGCCCGCCGCCTAGAGCTGCTAAAGACAGAGCCGCTAAAGACAGAGCCGCTGAAGGAGAGAAGATGTCTGAAATGAACGTAGAAGAGAACCTGCAGTACACTCCCGAACGTGCCGAGCAGCTGCTGCAGAACTACCGCCGCGTGCTTGAGCGTATCCGCGCCGCGGAGCAGGACCACAGCGCCGTGCGTACCGAGGAGAGCGCCCCGGTGCAGCTGGTGACGGTCACGAAGTTCTTCCCCGCCTCCGACGCGGCGGCACTGCTGGATGGGGGAGTGACCCTCTTCGGTGAGAACCGCGACCAGGAGGCGAGCGCGAAGGCTCGCGAGCTTGCCGCATACTGTGCTCAGCGTGAGGTGCAGCCCCCGCACTGGGCGTTTATTGGCCAGTTGCAGACGAACAAGGCGAAGTCTGTGGTCAAGTACGCCTCCAGCGTGCATTCGGTGGACCGCCCCTCCCTGGCGGACGCGCTGGCGAAGGCGTACGCAAACCAGCTGGCACGCTTCGAGGCGGGGGAGGCGCCCGCACCCGCAGCGGCGGAGCAGGGCGCGCTGACCTGCCTGGTGCAGGTGTCCCTGGCTGAGGTTGCGACGGCTGGGCATGCTGCCGAGGGCGCGCGCGGCGGTACGAGCGCCTCCGAGCTGCTGGAGCTGGTGGAGCGCATCGAGAATCACGAGCATCTGCGCTGCGGTGGCGTGATGGCGGTGGCGCCGTTGGGTATGAACCCGGACGAGGCGTTCGAGAAGCTGTATGGCTTGGCGTCTCTGGTGCGTGAGCAGGTGCCGCACGCGACCGAGATTTCCGCCGGCATGAGCGGGGACCTGGAGGCGGCGGTGCGTTGGGGTTCAACCTGCGTGCGTGTGGGTAGCGACATTATGGGTAAGCGCCCGGCGCTCTAAGCCCTATTCAACCGCGGCCCTTCAAAGGTTATAGTTCCGGGCCTGCTGTTCGGTGGCATAATCATCGGCGCCCTGACCGCCCGCGCGGGGCGGGCGCTGGTAATATATACATGCCGGTGCATGACGTACCGTCACGCACACACACCTTCTGACGAAGCACCACGGCAGACCCTGTACACCACAAGCAAAGAACAGCGAGAGAATCATGGCGAAGCAAAGCCGTCTGGCGGGTTTCCTCGGCCTGGAACGATACCAGGACGCTGAGGCGACGCCGGAAGAATCCCCGCAGGCTGTGCAGGCTGACACCCGCAGGGAGGTAACCGCCTCCGCAGGGCAGGCTGCTACAGTGCAGAAGACCGAGGGCTCTAACCGGCTCTCAGCACTGCCCGGCTCGGCACAGTACAGCAACAGTGCAGTCGAGCCGCAGAGCGAAACCTACCACCCGCAGGACGAACCCGCCTATACTGAACAGGAAGAGTACCTGCAGGCTGATAGCTACGATGACGGTACAGAAACCGAGTATCTGGACGCAGAAGAACCTGCCGACGGACGAGCAACCGTAGATGCAGCGGCACACGCCACCGCTCATACACCTGAAACCACAGCTGACCTGGCCGAAACCGAACAGACCTGGGATGACGCCAGCGCAGACAATTGGGAGGACACCCCGGTGCCGAATACCGAATACACCGAGCAGTACGCCGAGACGTACTCCAACGACGGCTACTACGAAGAGGGCTACGAGCCCGAAGAAACCAACGGATACACCTACGGTTACGAGGAAGAAGAGGACGAATTGCGTCGTATCACCACTATCCACCCCCGCTCCTACAATGACGCAAAGATCATTGGTGAGGCATTCCGCGAGAACATCCCCGTGATTATGAACGTGGAAGAGATGCCCGATGCAGACGCTAAGCGCCTGGTGGACTTCGCCTCCGGTCTGGCATTCGCTCTGGAGGGCCGCATTGAGCGCGTCACCGCTAAGGTGTTCCTGCTGACCCCCTCCAACCTGGAGGTTCTGGGTGTGGCTAACTCTGAGGTTCCCGCCGGCTTCGAGACCGACGGTGAATTCCCCTTCGACCAGGGCTAAGGACTGATAGATGGGTTATATTTTCGCCCTCATTACGATCGTTGTCTACGTTCTCTACATTGCGATGCTACTGCGCATGCTCTTTGACTGGGTGCGCATGTTCGCACCGGAATGGCGACCCAAGGGCATCGTGTTGCTATTCGCCAGCGGCGTGTACGCGGTGACGGACTGGCCGATGAACCAGCTGCGCCGCCTGATCCCGCCGGTGCGCGTGGGTAACGTTGCGTTGGACACCGGCTTCCTGATTCTGATTGTTCTGCTGTCTTTCCTGCTGAGCATCATGATGCGGGCAACCGCGGCATTCTCCTAAGCCGCCCGTTCGGTCGAGGAGCTAGAGAGCTAGATTTTGAGCCCCGCCTGTGCTTCTACCCCCTGTGGTTGGAGCGCTGGCGGGGTTTTCTGCTTCCGGGGTTTCTGTGTCTGGGCTCTGAGCTTGGGGCTGTGCTTGGGTTCTGTGTCCAGGTTTTCAGTGCATGAGGAGCGTCAAAATGCCTCCTCGAAAACCTTCTCAAAATGCACCGTAGGGCAGAAAACCCAAGGGGGACAAGCGGGGACTAGGGCGGATATTAGACGTGGTGAATCCCACCCCTGCGCAGAGCGAATATTTTACGGTTCAACCGACGTATAACCGGGCACAGAAACCAAAGAATAGTAGAATTGGTGCCAACGACTGCATCGCGGCACAGCCATGCCCTGAGCCATCGGGACCCTGAAATATTGGGGCCACGACCTATCTGGCTGGTGAATCCGCGGCACTCAATATCACCACCAAACCCCGTAGGGATACCCAGAGGAGAAGCCCATGGCAATCACCCCCGAAGACCTGATCACTAAGAGCTTCAAGATCGTGACCGAAGAGTCCGGTTACGACCGCAACGAGGTCGACGACTTCCTGGACGAGCTCGTTGTCGAACTGCGTGCACTCTACTCCGAGCGTGACGCCCTGGAGCGCCAGGTCGAGCAGCTCTCTGCAAACGCACCCGATTCCCCCGCAGCGGCTGCAGCACCCGCACAGTCCTCGGCTGCACCGGCAGCACCTCAGGATGCGGCAGCACTGCTCGCCATGGCACAGAAGGTTCACGACGACTACGTGGCACAGGGCGAGAAGGCTAAGGCTGAACTGCTCGAAGAGGCAGAGAAGAAGGCAGACGCTATGGTGAGCGAAGCTCAGCAGCAGCGCGAAGAGATTCTCTCTCGCCTCACCGACGAGAAGGAAGAGCTGGAGATCGCTGTTGAGGCTCTGCGTGGCTTCGAGAGCCGTTACCGCTCCAAGCTGCTGCAGCACCTGGACGCACAGGTTCAGGAGCTGAAGAACCTCAAGTCCATCGAGGCTTCCGCATAAATCAGTTCGCTTGAATGAGCTAACGACGCTTTGAAGCGTATGCCGCCCGGATTCTTTCTCTTCCACCGTTATTCACCGGGGAAGATGGAGAGAACCGGGCGGTATTCTCATACCTGCTCCGCCCGGCTTGAGAACACAGGATGAGAAGCGGGGGAGAGCACCCGCCAAATCACCGCCGAATACTCGATGCACTACCCCGATTTGCTAAGCTAGAGGGGCACTATCGAACGGTACCGCACCAGGTTTGCGTTCGGGCGCGTAGCAACCGGCACAGACTAGAGGAGAGCTATGACCAACACCCCCAAGACTGCTGAATCCTCAGTCTCACACACCGCTACAAAGGCTGACGGACGCCGCGTGCGCATCCTCTCGGCTCGCTCTGCGGGCATCCTCGCGCTCGTGCTTGCCGCCGTCGTGTTCGCTATCGACCAGGGCACCAAATACCTGGTCGTCACCCAGATGCAGTTGGGGGAGCGCATCACCGTTATTGACGGGCTACTGTGGTGGTACTCGATCCGTAACTCCGGTGCCGCGTTCAGCATGGGCGAGAACGTCACCTGGGTCTTCACCCTCGTCATGGTCGCCGCCGCAGCCGTGGTGCTCTACCTGCTGCGCCGCACCCGCGCCCTGTCCTGGACCCTCGCGCTAGGCGGACTGCTTGGCGGTATCTGCGGCAACCTTTTTGACCGTCTCTTCCGTGAGCCCGGCTTTGGCTCCGGTCACGTGGTCGACTTTATTTCCGTACCGAACTTCGCGATTTTCAATATTGCAGACTCCGCAATCTGCGTGTGCATGGCGTTCATCGTTCTGCTGAACTTCAAGGGCCTGAACCTCAACGGAACCCGTGTGCAGGCTGACGACAAGAGCACCGACGAGAAGAGCGCCAAGTAGCTCCCCGCTTCTCTGTACACCCGCCTGGCTACATCGCCGTTACACGAGCCTACAGACGTTCTCACACAGACAACCCCTCGCACAGACAACCTAAGCAAACACCACCCGAAGGAGAGCCGCATGAGCGAAACCACCAACGCCGCAGAAGATACGGCACGCATCCGCGCCGAATTCACCGTTGAAGGCGCGCTTGCCGGTATGCGCCTGGACGCCGCGCTCGCCGGCGCCCTTGACGCGCCGCGTACCCGCACCTCCGGGTGGATTCTTGACGGCCACGTGACCGTGACCAACAACGGCAAGGCCGTGAAGATTGGCAAGTCCTACAAGCTTTCCGCGGGAGACGAGGTCGTTGTGGATGCACCCGCGCCGCGCGATTTGGCGGATATCCGCCCCGAAAAGGTGGACGGTTTCCGCATCGTGTACCTGGACGATGACATTGTCGTGGTGGATAAGCCCGCAGGTGTGGCGGCGCACCCCTCGCCGGGCTGGCACGGCCCCACCGTCATCTCCGCGCTCATGGGCGAGGGCATTTCGGTTGCTACCTCCGGCGCGGCAGAGCGCCAGGGCATTGTGCACCGCCTGGACGTGGGCACCAGCGGCCTGATGGTCGTAGCCCGCAGCGAACGCGCCTACACCGAACTCAAGCGAGCCTTCAAGGAACGCACCGTGGACAAGGTCTACCACACGCTCGTGCAGGGTCTGCCCGACCCGCTGCGCGGCACTATCGACGCGCCCATCGGCCGCCACCCCGGCAACGAGTGGAAGTTCGCCGTGGTCGAGGACGGCCGTAACTCCATCACCCACTACGATGTGCTCGAAGCCTTCGGCCCCGCATCCCTTGTGGAGGTGCACCTGGAAACCGGTCGCACCCACCAGATTCGTGTGCACTTCTCCGCGCTGCGCCACCCCTGCTGCGGTGACCTGACCTACGGCGCCGATCCGCGCTTTAGCGCCGAACTGGGTCTGACCCGTCAGTGGCTGCACGCGCACCGTCTGGGCTTCGACCACCCCGGCACCGGCGAGCGCGTGACCTTCACCAGCGAGTACCCGCTCGACCTGTCCTACGCGCTGACCGCTCTGCGCGAGGGCAAGGTTCAGCTCGGCTAGCTATAGCCGCCCGCGGACTGATACCCCGCCGCACACAGCTTCACATTCACCGCCCATCCTCCACCCCACACCTCCAGGAGATTCCCGTGGCAACCAAAGAATTTACGCACCTGCACGTGCACACCGAGTACTCCATGCTCGACGGTGCCGCGCGCCTGGGTGACTTGTTCACCTACGCTAAAGAACTCGGCATGAAGTCCATGGCGACCAGTGACCACGGCTTCCTCTTTGGTGCCTTCGACTTCTGGCGCCAGGCTAAAGCGCACGACATCAAGCCCATCATTGGTGTGGAGGCGTACTTGACCCCCGGCACGCACCGTACCGACCGTTCGCGTGTGCGTTGGGGCGACGGCTCCCGCGACGACGTCTCCGGTGGTGGCGCGTACACCCACATGACCATGTGGGCTGAGACTACCGAGGGCATGCACAACCTGTTCCGTGCCTCCTCGATTGCGTCGCTGGAAGGCCAGCTGTACAAGCCGCGTATGGACCGTGAGGTGCTGCAGACCTACTCGAAGGGCCTGATCGCGACCACCGGCTGCCCCTCCGGTGAGGTTCAGACCCGCCTGCGCCTGGGACAGTTCGACGAGGCGGTCCAGGCAGCGAGCGAGTTCCGCGATATTTTCGGCAAGGATAACTTCTACTGCGAGGTCATGGACCACGGTCTGGACATTGAACGCAACGTTCAGGAGGATTTGCACCGCCTCGCCAAGAAGCTGAACCTGCCATTCGTCGCCACCAATGACCTGCACTACACCCGTCAGGAAGACCACACCGCCCACGCGGCGTTGCTGTGCGTGCAGTCCGGCTCGACCCTCACCGACCCCAAGCGCTTCAAGTTCGACGCGGATAACTTCTACCTGCGCTCGGCAGAAGAAATGTACGCCCTGTTCGGCGACATTCCCGGCGCGTGCGAGAACACCCTCGAAATCGCTGAACGCTGCAACGTGGAGTTCAACACCAAGGCGAACTACATGCCGAACTTCCCCGTGCCCGAAGGCGAAAACGAGGAATCCTGGTTCGTGAAGGAGGTCGAGAAGGGCCTGCACTACCGCTTCCCGGACGGCGTGCCTGACAAGGTGCGCAAGCAGGCTGAGTACGAGGTGGGGGTCATTACCTCCATGGGCTTCCCCGGCTACTTCCTCGTGGTCGCCGACTTTATCAACTGGGCTAAGCGCAACGGTATTCGCGTGGGTCCCGGCCGTGGCTCCGGTGCAGGCTCCATGGTCGCGTACGCGATGCGTATCACCGACCTGAACCCGCTCGACCACGACCTGATCTTCGAGCGATTCCTCAACCCCGACCGCGTCTCCATGCCCGACTTCGATGTGGACTTTGACGATCGTCGCCGCGGCGAAGTCATCGACTACGTGACCGAAAAGTACGGTGAAGAGAAGGTCGCGCAGATCGTCACCTTCGGCACCATTAAGGCGAAGCAGGCGCTCAAGGACGCCTCCCGCGTGATGGACCAGCCGTACTCGGTCGGCGAGCGCCTCACCAAGGCGATGCCGCCGGACGTCATGGGTAAGAACATCGCCCTGGCGAACGTGTACAACGAAGAGGATAAGCGTTACGCCGAGGCGGCAGATTTGCGTGCCCTCATCGAGGACCCGGTCGATAAGATCTACGGCCAGGTGTTCGAAACCGCGAAGGGCCTGGAGGGCCTGAAGCGTCAGTGGGGTGTGCACGCTGCGGGCGTGATTATGTCCAGCAAGGACCTCGTGGACGTCATCCCCGTGATGCGCCGCGAGGCGGACGGCCAGGTCATCACCCAGTTCGATTACCCCACCTGTGAGGGCCTGGGCCTGATCAAGATGGACTTCCTGGGTCTGCGTAACCTTACCATCATCTCTGATGCGGTGGAGAACATTAAGGCTAACCGAGGCATCGACCTGGACCTTGAATCCCTCTCGCTGGACGACCCGGAATCGTACCGTCTGCTGGCGCGCGGCGACACCCTCGGTGTGTTCCAGCTCGATGGCGGTCCGATGCGCTCGCTGCTCAAGCTCATGGAGCCCGAGGAATTCGAGCACATTTCGGCAGTGTTGGCGCTGTACCGTCCGGGCCCGATGGGCGCGAACTCGCACACCAACTACGCTCTGCGTAAGAACGGTAAGCAGGAGATTGAGCCGATTCACCCCGAGCTGGAAGAGCCGCTGAAGGACATTCTGGACACCACCTACGGCCTGATCGTGTATCAGGAGCAGGTTATGGCGATTGCTCAGAAGGTCGCGAACTACACTCTGGGTGAGGCAGACCTGCTGCGCCGTGCGATGGGTAAGAAGAAGAAGGCGGAGCTGGATAAGCAGTACGCTACCTTCCACGACGGCATGATTTCTAACGGTTACTCTGAGGGCGCTATTAAGGCGCTCTGGGATATTCTGCTGCCGTTCTCTGACTACGCGTTCAACAAGGCGCACACGGCTGCGTACGGTCTGGTGTCGTACTGGACGGCGTACCTGAAGGCGCATTACCCGCAGGAGTACATGGCTGCGTTGCTGACCAGCGTGGGCGATAACAAGGACAAGCTCGCGCTGTACCTGAACGAGTGCCGCGCCATGGGCATTACCGTGCTCGCGCCGGACGTGAACGAGTCCACCCTGACGTTTGCCCCTGTCGGCGATGATATTCGCTTCGGTATGGGTGCGATTCGTAACGTGGGCGCGAACGTGGTTGAGGGCATGATTGCCGCCCGCGAGGAGAAGGGCCGTTACGAGTCCTTCAACGACTTCCTGAAGAAGGTGCCGCTGCAGGTGTGCAATAAGCGCACCATCGAGTCGCTCATTAAGGCGGGCGCTTTCGACGACCTGGGTCATACGCGCCGTTCCCTGTCCCTCATCCACGAGGCGGCAGTGGATGCCGCCGTGGCGGTCAAGCGTAAGGAGGCGGCGGGCCAGTTCGACCTCTTCGGCTCCCTCGGCATGGACGACGCCCTCGGCGACGAACTGACCGTGACCATCCCGGACGTACCCGATTGGGATCGCCGCGAGAAGCTGAACTTTGAGCGTGACATGCTGGGCCTGTACGTTTCGGACCACCCGCTGCGTGGCCTGGAGCGCGCCCTCTCTGATGCCGCAACCCACTCGGTACACGACATCATCGGCGAAGACTCGCACGTGCGCGACGGCGAAACCGTCACCATCGCGGGCATGCTCACCGGCGTTTCGCGCCGTATCGCCAAGTCCAGCGGTAACCAGTATGCCTCCGTGGAACTGGAAGACCCCTCGGGCGCAACCATCACGGTCATGTTCTTCTCCCGCGCCTACGAGACGATGGGCGCCGCTCTGGCGGACGACCTCATCTGCTCGATTCGTGGCCGCGTGCAGCGCCGCGACGACGGCAGCGTGAACATGAGCGCCCAGGAACTGCAAATCCTGGAAATCAGCGATGACGGCCGCGCCGCGCCCATCACCATCGTGGTTCCCGAGTACCTGGTGACCGAGGCGAACCTGAAGGAGCTGAAGGAGACCCTGCGCGACCACAAGGGCACCGCGGATGTGCGCATGCTCATCCGTACCCGCGATAAGGAGCAGCTGGTGCTGCTGGACGCGAGTGTGCGTGTGGAACCGAACCCGAGCCTTTTCGGCGAAATCAAGACGATTTTCGGTCCGAGCTGCATTCGACGCTAACAACACGCCCCGCTGAGGGGAATGACAGGGTGGATTCTGCATAGCAGAGTCCACCCTGAGCGTATATTCACTCACACCATACGGTGCATCCGCTGTATATCACGGTAGAATAGGTATAAATATTCTTGAGCGCTGTATACGCGGGCGCTAGCGCCCAGCCAAGGAGAAACGAATGTACTGCCCCTATTGCAAGCACACCGACTCGCGCGTGGTGGATTCCCGCACCACCGATGACGGCGCCGCAATTCGCCGTCGCCGCCAGTGCACCTCCTGCGCTCGCCGCTTTACGACCGTTGAAACCACCACCATTTCGGTGATTAAGCGTTCGGGCGTGACCGAGCCCTTCGACCGTTCGAAGATCGCCGCCGGCGTGCGTAAGGCATGCCAGGGCCGTCCCGTGGGTGAGGACGATTTGGCGAAGCTCGCCCAGGAGGTTGAGGAGCTGATTCGTGCCCGCGGTCTGGCGGAGATTAACGCGCACGAGGTGGGCCTGACCATCCTGGAGCCGCTATCGAAGTTGGACGCGGTCGCCTATCTGCGTTTTGCGAGCGTGTACCAGGCGTTTGAAAACCTTGAAGACTTTGAGGAGGCGATTGCGCGTCTGCGTGAGGACCGCATCGCCCAGTAACTGTCTAGCTCATAACGGCCTCATCTGCTAGCTAGCTAAGCTAGTTGCCGCTACAGATGAGCGGGGTATATAGAAGGGACCGCCTTCCGAATCATTCGGAAGGCGGTCCCTTCGTGTATCTGTGAAGCGCTATCCGAACCGGATAGCAGGAAGCAAAACCTTACGCTTCGCCGCGGCGCTTACGCTCATTCAGCATGCCGCCAGCCCACAGTGCCGCGCCCACGATACCCGCGTTGTTGCGCAGGGTTGCCATGACCATGGGGGTGCGGATGTGGTCCTCGAAGTACGGCATGAACTTCTCGGGGTTCTTGGAGATGCCGCCGCCGATGATGAACAGGTCGGGGGAGAAGAGCATCTGCACGTGGTCGAAGTAGCGGTACAGGCGCTTACCGTACTTCTTCCAGGACAGCTCGTGCACCTCGCGGGCGCGAGCGGAAGCCTGAGACTCAGCGTTGTGGCCGTCAATCTCCAGGTGGCCCAGCTCGGTGTTCGGAATCAGCACGCCGTCGTTAATCAGCGCGGAACCGATGCCGGTGCCCAGGGTGATGACAGCAATCAGGCCGTCGCGGTCGCGACCCTGACCGTAGGTTGCCTCAGCCAGACCGGCTGCGTCAGCGTCGTTGAGGCCGTAGACGGTGCGGCCGCCCAGTGCCTCGCTCATGACCTGCTCCAGGTCGGTGTTAATCCAGGAGTCGTCCACGTTCGCTGCGGAGAAGACCATGCCGTTCTTCACGACTGCGGGGAAGTCGATGCCGACAGCAGAGTCGGGGTCCGGTGCCAGGTCGCGGCTCTGCAGCTCGTTCACAACGCGCTGCACAACCTCTGCCACAGCCTCGGGGGTTGCGGGCTTGGGGGTGTCGATGCGGAAACGATCCGAGACGAGGTTGCCGGTGCGCAGGTCGACGATGCCGCCCTTAATGCCGGTGCCTCCAATGTCCACACCAATCTGCAGGTCCTTGGGGGTGGGGGCGGGCAGGTCGTTGATGAGGCTGGGCTCAGCGTAGTTAGCCATGATTCCCTTTCTTCCCTCCGCTCTCGCAGAGGAATATGTCTGTGGTATCGAGTGATATTGAATGGATAGTCCGGCAAATCTGCCGTAAAACTTAGATGCCTAAGGCAACTTAGGGGAGGGTGAGGATGTCCGCGCCGTCAGCGGTCACCACGAGGGTGTGCTCGAACTGGGCGGTGCGCTTGCGGTCGCGGGTGACCACGGTCCAGTCGTCATCCCACAGGTCCCATTCGATGGTGCCGAGGGTCAGCATGGGCTCGATGGTGAAAATCATGCCCTCGCGAATCTCGGTGTCGTAGGCGGGTGCCGCATCGTAGTGGGGGATGATGAGGCCCGAGTGGAACTCACGGCCCACACCGTGGCCGGTGTAGTCGCGGACCACGCCGTAACCGAAGCGAGCCGCATACTTCTCAATGACGCGACCAATCACGTTAATCTGGCGGCCCGGCTTCACAGCCTTAATCGCGCGGTTGAGGGACTCCTCGGTGCGCTCAACCAGCAGGCGGGATTCTTCGTCCACGTTGCCGATGAGCAGGGTCTTGTTGGTGTCGCCGTGCATGCCGTCAAGGTATGCGGTGACGTCCAGGTTGAGAATGTCGCCGTCCTCCAGCACGGTGGTGTCCGGAATACCGTGGCAGATGACCTCGTTCAGGGAGGTGCACACGGACTTCGGGTAGCCGCGGTAATCCACAGTGGAGGGGTACGCGCCGTGATCGCAGATGTACTCGTGGACAAGCACGTCAATCTCGTCGGTGGTGGTGCCGGGCACGCAAATCTTGGATGCTTCAACAATGGCGCCTGCCGCAATCTTGCCGGCTGCGCGAACCCGCTCAACTTCCTCGGGGGTGTACATGTTCGAGTCGTTACCCTCGTTGGCGGTGGGCTTACCCACGTACTCGGGGCGAACAATGTGCGAGGGGACCGGGCGCATGGGGCTGACGCGTCCGGGGGTCAGGCAACCGACGGGTGCACGACCGGGCTCTGCGGGAAGATTATGCGAAGTATTCGTTTTGGTTGAAGACATAGTTTCATCTTACCGGGCGTGGGCGGTTTGTGTCCCTTGCGCAGGCGCTAAAAAGCGGCGGATACATAAGCCGTACCTTTTTCCCAGATTGTGAATAAAATTCCATACACCCTAGCGGCAAAACCGCGCGGCAGGGTGCGGAGGAGAAGACATGAGAAAAGGGGAGGAACACCGCGATAAGCTTCGCCCGCCTCATTGCCACGAACCTGGGCGCGTGAGATGCTAAACATACCGGCTCAACACGTCGAAGGAGAACCCATGAGCGAGAAGAAAAACCACCTGAGCGAAGCTATCGAATCGGCGGTCGAGAAGACCCTGAACGCCGCGACCGACGCAACCAGCCCCCACGCTGACGAATACTGGTACAACCTCGCCACCGGTGAGGTTGAGCGAGGTCAGCAGAGCGCCGTCACCTCCCTGTGGGGCCCCTTCAAGACCTACGAGGAGGCGGCACACGCCATGGACCGCGCCCGCGAGCGCAACGAGGAGTGGGACAAGGACGGCGGCCTGCTCTAAAGCCCAACGAACTTCTGCACGCTTGTCTCTAATAGAGGTATCTATTAGATGCGGAAAACAGATACAGCAAGACCCCCAAACCCGGAACACCGGATGCGGGGGTCTTCGCTTTATCTCAAGCTATCTTCTCAACCTCAAGCCTATTCAAAGGTGTGCTCAGCCGCCGGGAACTCGCCCGAACGAACCTGCTCACGGTAGGCGCGCGCGGCGTCCTCCATGACCTGCCCGACCTGCGCAAACTGCTTCACAAAACGCGGAACGCGGCCGGAACGAACACCCATCATGTCCTGCCAGACCAGCACCTGACCGGTCGTCACATTCGAGGCACCAATACCAATCGTCGGCACAGTACCCACAGCCTCATCCACACGGCGTGCGGTCTCGGTAGTCACCATCTCCATAAGCACGCAGAACGCACCAGCCTCAGCCAACGCTACAGCATCCTCACGAACACGCTCGGCAGCCTCGCCACGACCCTGCACACGGAAGCCACCCAGGGCATGCTCCGACTGCGGGGTGAAACCAACATGCGCCACCACCGGAATACCGGTACGCACCAGGGCGCGAACCCACTCGGTCATCGACGCATCCGCCTCAATCTTGACCGCGTGCGCACCGCCCTCCTTCATCAGACGAACAGCACTCGCCACCGCCTGCTGCGGGGACTGCTCATAAGAACCAAACGGCAAATCAGCGACCACCATGGCGCGGGACGCACCGCGAGAAACCGCCGCAACCATCGGAATCATCTCATCCAGGGTAATGGTCAGGGTCGACTCATAACCGAGCACCACGTTTGCCGCAGAATCGCCCACCAGCAGCATCTCGATACCGGCGCGGTCAAAGACCTGCGCGGTCAGAGCGTCATAGCAGGTCAGCATGGAGAACTTCTGCCCGGTCGCCTTAGCCTGCGCCAGGTGAACGGTGCGCACCTTCTTGACGGCATCCAGGTCAAAAGGCTTCGCAGCAGAAGCAGTCGCGGGAGCATCCGCGGAGGTAACGGCAGGCTGTGCCGCGTAGGGCGAAGAGATCTCGGAAGAACGCTCAGTAGTCATGCTGACTATTCTAACCCTGCACGGCTCCAACCGGGCGTACCGCTCACCACGAGGGAACTGTCCCTAGTTCCAGATGAGGTTAATGTAGTAGGTCGGGAACGACGCAGCAGCGTTCTTATTCATCAGCTCCGGAATGGCGAGGGACGCATCCTCAAACTCACGCGGCAAATCGCGCTGAATGAGTGCCTGCTGCACCAGGGCATCCCAGTAGACCTGGGTGACCGAGTAGGTGCAGACTTCCTTCACGACGTCCTCCGCGTAGGACTCCCACGCCTTACGCGCCGCATCATCAGAGCCGAAGAAACCCTCATAACCCTGAGACAGACCCGTATCGCAGGCGCTCACCGCGTTCTTCGAGTACTGCAACCAGTAGCTGCGGCTCAGCTCATCCGAAGTGTTGAACGTAAACGCCTCATAGTCAGCCTTCAGCAGGGCGTAGGACGCCTGGATGGAACCGGCAAGCGGAGCGTGCGAGGAGAAGACAATAACGTCCAGAAGAGCGGCAATGTACTCCATCTGCGCCTTCTCGTACGCAATGCCGGAAGGCTGAACCGGACCCGAATGCATCTGCACCAGGCCCTCCACAGCGTTGATGAAACGCTGAACATCATTGGTTGCCTTCACCATCAGATTCAGCAGACGCTGAACACGCTGATAATCCTCAGAAATCTGCGAGAACAGACCGTAAGGCAGGATGCCGCGCTCCGAAGCTGCCGCCGCCAGAACCTGGCTCGTCAGACGCTGGCTTTCCGCCTCAGCCTTCGCCACGCTCAGCAGTAGGGCACCGCAATAGGCCAGGGCACGGCGATCCACGAGCTGAGGCTGCTGCTGATGCAGGGGCAGAAGACGTTCGTGAATCTGACGGAAAATCGCGCTCTGCGCCAGAGTCTTCTTACCCAGATCCTCAGTCTTCAGAAGCACGGTATCCGCCGAGAAATCACGCGGAACAAAACGGCGCGCGTCCTCAGCGGTAAACGGCGAATAGGGGCGACCCATCAGCGGCTGCAACAGCGACATCGTGGTAAACAGCGAAAAACGAGCCGACACCGGGTACAGCGAATCAGGGTAGTTCGGCGCATCCACCGCATTCACGCGCTCCGTGCACAGCGTCAGCCAGGTCTGCTCCACCGCCCGCTCAGACCTAACGCCAAGACCCATACCCAGGATGCCCTCGCCGAACGCCTCCGAAGGGAGCTTGCCGGGGTTCATCTGACGCACCTGCATCTGCGCCAGCGCCAGCTCCACCGTATAGTTCGCGCGGCGCTTCTTGCCCGCCTCATCAAGGTGCTGGAACGGACGCATACCCGCGATTTTCTGAGCGCGCGCCTGCGTGTGCAGCTCCTTGCTCATCGCAAACTGCTGCGGGTTACGCTGCATCATCTTCGACACCTCGTACGCGCTCTTACGGTTCAGCTTCTCACGGCGCTGAGCGCCCTCAGCCGACAGCGCATCATACTTGCCTCGCGTCGCGTGCACATACCAGGCACGAATCAGCTGAAGCGGCAGGAAGAAGAACGCGAACTTCCACGACCACGTAAACAGAAGAATCGGAATGACCGCAATCGAGCCCACACGACCCGTATAACCGAGCCAAATAAGCTCCACAAACGCACCCACCAGCGCAAAGAGCGCCACGGTGCGAGTCCTAAACGCCACGCGGGAGGGGCGGTCCAGCAGGTAGGTCGTGCCGCCAGACTTGTTGTTCCTCATGACCAGCGGGCCAAACGCCGCAATCGCCATGATGCAGGCCAGGTAAACAACGCAGAAAACAACCGGTGCCGCAATGAGTAGCAGCCACTCTAAACCGGTGGGGTCGGCAGCCACGATGCTGGTCGCCAACGGAAGCTGTACGGTCGCGGGAAGAAGAATGGAATGTCGCATACCCCCATTATCGCAAGGCGCCCCCGAACACGCCCCGCGAACCGTCATATGCCGACTATCTGGGCACATCCTAGACCCGCACAGCGGAAAAGGGGGGGGAGAGAGAAGCGGCACCCAACGCCGATTCAGATAGTGAGCCATCCGGCGCACGAGCGAGAATTTACACAAACGAAACCTCCCACCCGCGCGACGCACAGCAGAACCCGATAGGCTAGATAACAACAGGACACACGCCGGGGCAAGGAGGCGCCAGCACCGCTGGCACGCCGCCCGCCGGAACGACGGTGAAAACCGCTGAAGCTCAGCGGAACCCACCGGGTCGCTCCCGCACTATACATCCTCGTCTCGGCACACAAATCAGCGCGCCTCCGCCGCCCACAGACGGGTACCACGCGGATGCACGCCCGCACCGAGAGGGCAACTCATGGACCGCCAACAGGAATTCGTACTGCGCACCATCGAAGAGCGCGACATCCGCTTCATCCGCCTCTGGTTCACCGACGTGGTCGGCACCCTCAAGTCTGTCGCGCTCGCACCCGCCGAGGTAGAAAGCGCCTTCGATGAGGGCCTGGGCTTCGATGGTTCCTCGATTGAGGGTTTCTCCCGCATCTACGAATCCGACATGTTGCTGCAGCCGGACCCCTCCACCTTCCAGATTCTGCCCTGGCGCGGTGAAGAAGACTACACCTCCCGCATGTTCTGCGACGTGCTCACCCCCGACGGCGAAATCAGCGCCTCCGACACCCGCGGCGTGCTCAAGCGCGTGCTCAACAAGGCCGCGGAGATGGGCTTCACCTGCTACACCTCGCCCGAAATTGAGTTCTACCTGCTCGAATCCTCCAAGCTCGGCGCGGACGGATTCCCCGTGCCCGTGGACCACGAATCCTACTTCGACCACACCCCCGGCGGCATCGTGCAGGACTTCCGCCGCAAGGCAGTGACCATGCTCGAAGAGGTCGGCATCTCCGTCGAATTCAGCCACCACGAAACCGGCCCCGGCCAGAACGAAATCGACCTGCGCCACGCCGACGCCCTGCAGACCGCCGACAACGTCATGACCTTCCGCACCGTCATCAAGGAAGTCGCCTACTCGCTCGGCATGTACGCAACCTTCATGCCCAAGCCCTTCACCAAGTACGCCGGCAGCGGCATGCACACCCACTTCTCCCTCTTCGAAGGCGACACCAACGCATTCTTCGAAGCCGGTGCCGAATACCAGCTGTCCAAGACCGCACGCCACTTCATCGCCGGTGTGCTCAAGCACGCCCCCGAATTCACCTCGGTCACCAACCAGTTCATCAACTCATACAAGCGCCTCTGGGGCGGCGGCGAGGCACCCTCCTACGTCTCCTGGGGCCACAACAACCGCTCCGCACTCGTGCGCGTACCCCTGTACAAGCCGAACAAGATGCAGTCCGCACGCATCGAGTACCGCGGCCTGGACTCGGCATCGAACCCGTACCTCGCCTACGCGGTGATTCTCGCCGCCGGTCTGAAGGGTATCGAAAACGAGTACCCGCTCATGCCCGCCGTGACCGAGGATCTCGCCGCCATGACCAACGCCGAACGTCGTGCGATGGGCTACAACCCGCTGCCCGCATCCCTGCGTGAAGCTATTAACATCACCGAGGAATCCGAGTTCATGGCGGAGGTTCTGGGCGAGCAGGTCTTCGAACAGTTCCTGCGCAATAAGCGCGCCGACTGGGACCAGTACCAGGCTCAGGTGACCCCCTACGAGCTCAAGCACAACCTCGGTATCCTCTAATCGCTGGATCCTCTAGCCTCCTTTCGTGATGAGTGACCGCTGACAGCCTCAGGGCGGTACCCGCTACCGGTAACACGCCGGCGGGTACCGCCCACAGGTGTATCAGCATCGCTTTTTATCCCGCCGAAATTTTTACTCTCTACCCACGGTTCTACCCACAGTTCTCACGCTATGACTGACAGCTCTCACTACCCGGCCACCGGGCTCATCCGCATTGTTGACCCCGCCAAAGAACCCAAGCCGCTGACCGACATCGCCCCCGATGCGCTCGACGACGAACAGCGCGCCGAAGCCGAACGCAAAGCACAGCTGCGCCTGCACACCCGCATGATTGCCACCGGTTTTCACGACCCGTCCAAGGCGGAACGCTGGCTCAACGCGCCCGAACTGCAGCCTGTCTCGCAGGATGCGCTCTTTGCCGGGCTGCGCCTCGCACCCTCACCGGATATTGCCTTGCCAGCCCTCGTGCGCCTCATCGAAAAGCACCCGGCGGTCGCCGAGCGCGCCAACCGCGGCGAGGAAGAATTCGGCATGTACCGCCTACTCGGCGCATCCCAGGCGATTGGTGATTTCCTCTACCGCCGCCCTGAGCTCATTGACCCGCTCTTCGACACGCAGGTGTACCCCGCCGAGAGCGCGCTGATTCGCTCCCAGCACCCGGCGTCGATTCTGCCGGAAACCGATGGGGAATTCCTGACCCCCATCGCCCCGCTGGACACCCCCTACCGTCGCGATATCCTTACCGCCCTCGGCGCCGACCCCCACGCGGAGCGTCCGCGCGCTGCCGCAGAGCAGACCGGCAAGGACGGCTACGTGACCCTGCGCGTCGCCTACCGCGCCGCCCTGGCGCGCATCGCCCTGCTCGACGTGTGTTGCGAAGACCCGGTCGAAATGATGCCCACCATCGGTCGTCACCTCGCCGATTTGGCTGCCGCCGCGCTGGAGGGTGCGCTCGCCATTGCACGCACCGAAGTTGCGGAGGGGCTGGGCCCCGGCCTGGCGGCTCCTCGCCGAGGCGAAGCCGTAGACGCCCTGGACTTGGCGATTATCGGCATGGGTAAATGCGGTGCCCGCGAGCTGAACTACATCTCTGACGTTGACGTGGTGTACGTGGTCGCGCCGGTCGAACCCGCGCCCAGCACCGGGGCAGAGGGGGAGACCACCCCGCTCAAGCTCACCGAGAACGAATGTTCCACCATCGGCACGGAACTCGTGCACGCCCTCACCCGCGCCATCATGGGCCCCGCACCCGAACCCGCCCTCTGGGAGGTCGACGCGAACCTGCGTCCCGAGGGTAAGGATGGCCCGCTGGTTCGTACCGTCGAATCTTACGTTCAGTACTACAAGCGTTGGGCTGAAAACTGGGAGTTCCAGGCACTGCTCAAGGCGCGCCCCATCGCCGGTTCGGCGCAGCTGGGCGCCCGCTACGCCCGCGCCATTGACCCCTTCGTGTGGGAGTCTGCCGCCCGCGAATCCTTCGTGGAATCCGTGCAGGCGATGCGCGCCCGCGTGACCGACAATATCCCCTCGCACCAGGTGGACCGCCAGATTAAGCTGGGCCCGGGCGGCCTGCGCGATATCGAGTTCACCGTGCAGCTGCTGCAGCTTGTGCACGGTCGAACCGACCCCGCCGTGCGCACCAAATCCACTGTAGACTCGCTGGCCGCGCTGACGGCGGTCAGCTACATTAGCCGCACCGACGCCGAGGCGTTCAGCCGCGACTACAAGAAGCTGCGCGTGCTCGAGCACCGCATCCAGCTGCAGCAGCTGCGCCGCACCCACCTGATGCCCGAGAAGGACGCCGAACAGCGCGCCCTCGCCCGCTCGATTCTCTCCCCGGAACGCAACGGCACGCTCTCTGCCGAGCAGATGCTCAAGGCGTGGCAGAAAATTAAACGAAACGTCCGTTCTCTGCACGAGCGGATCTTCTTCCGCCCGCTACTCGCCGCCGTCTCCACGCTCAGCCGCGACGAAGTGGTCCTCAGCGAGCAGGCGGCACAGGACCGCCTGGCGGCGCTGGGCTACCGCGACCCGCGCGGCGCCATGCGCCACATCAAGGCGCTCACCACGGGCCTTTCCCGCAGCGCAGATATTCAGCGTCACCTCATGCCCGTACTGCTGGGCTGGTTCGCCCGCGGCGTGGACGCGGACGCCGGCCTGCTCGGCTTCCGCATCGTCTCCGAATCGCTCGGCAGCACCAGCTGGTACCTGCGTATGCTCCGCGATTCACCCGCAGCCGCCGAGCGCCTGAGCCAGCTGCTCTCCAGCTCGCGCCCCATGACCGACCTGCTGGAGGATGCATCCGCCTCCATCGCCTGGCTGGACAAGGTCGCCGACCTCAAACCGCTGGGGGAGGAGGCGCTCGCCTCCGAAGTTTCCTCGTTGCTGGCACGTCACGCTGATGCGGCTGAGGCGATGCGCGCCGTGCGATACCTGCGCCGCCGCGAAACCCTGCGCACCGCTATGGGCTGGACCCTGGGCATTGTCGACATTGAAGACACCTGCGCCGGTCTAGCCGCCATTGACGAGTGCACGATCGGTGCGGCGCTGCAGATTGCCCTGCGTGAGCTCCAGGCGGCACCGGAAGGTGCCGAGGGGACGGAGGCGGAGGAAGCAACGGGGGAGAAGCTTCTCACCCGCATCGCCGTCATCGGCATGGGCCGTCTCGGCGGTGCCGAGAACGGTTTCGGCTCCGACGCGGACGTCATGTTCGTGCACGAACCCCTCGACGGCGCAGATGAGGACGCCGCGCAGGAACAGGCGGCGCGCATCGTCAACCGCACCCTCGCCCTGCTCAAGCAGCCCGTCAAGCCCCCGATTCGCGCCGAACGTCCCCTCGAAGTGGACGCCGACCTGCGCCCCGAAGGCAAACAGGGCGCTATCGTGCGCTCGCTGGACTCCTACCGCTCCTACTACGAGCGGTGGGCTGAAACCTGGGAGTTCCAGGCGCTCACCCGCGCCCGCCCCATTGCCGGCGACGAGGAGCTTGGCGAGGCTTTTGTGGAGCTCATCAACCCGTACCGCTACCCGGTAACCTTCACGCCCGAGCAGGTGCAGCAGATTCGCCGCATGAAAGCGCGAGTGGAAAACGAACGTATGCCGCACGGTGCCGACCGCACCCGCCAGCTCAAGCTCGGCCGCGGTGGCCTCTCCGACGTGGAATGGCTCGTCCAGCTCGTGCAGCTGCGCCACGCACACGCCGTGCCGGGGCTGCGCACCACCTCCACGCTGAAGGCGCTGAACGCGGCGGTTGAAGCGGGACTCGTCGAAGCTGCGGATGCAGAAATCCTCAGCGGTGCCTGGCTGCTCGCCACCAAGATCCGCGGCGGCAACGTGCTACGCGGTGTGCGCCAATCCGACACCCTGCCCTCGGGCCGTGCCGACCTGGAAGCAATCGCCCGCTGGTGCGGATACCCCGCCGGCAGCGCACGCGCCCTCGAAGAGGACTACCTGCGCCAAACCCGCAACGCCCGCAAGGTCTACGAGCGACTCTTCTTCGAAGAACTCTAAAAATCGCAGGCGCGGATTTCATAGGGGAGGGGCGGGGAACCAATTGTGGCTCCCCGCCCCTCTTTCTGCGTTTTTCTGTGTTCTCTGAAATTTTTCTGCGGACTTTACTCTCCCAACTCTTGCGGCAACCAGAACAGTATTCGCCTAAAAACCCGAAAATGTGACCGGCACCATGAAAATAAATTTTGCTAACATGTCCCAAAAAAGAGACAAAATACCCCGTTCTGCCCCGGAAACACGCGGAACACCGGGTGTCCAACAAGGGATTTGGCAAACACTCAAAAACCCCGTATAGTATTTACCTGTCAGCACGACGGAGCGAAAAACTCCATCGGAATGATTCAAATTGAATACGCTGATATGCGGTTGTAGCTCAGTTGGTAGAGCACCACCTTGCCAAGGTGGATGTCGCGAGTTCAAGTCTCGTCAACCGCTCGTAAGGACTCCAAGAGTTCGAACGCGTTCCCTTGTGGAGCGTATGCGGTGAGGTGGTCGAGTGGTTAGGCAGCGGCCTGCAAAGCCGTGTACGCGGGTTCGAATCCCGTCCTCACCTCGCAACAAAACAACTGTTTTGTGAGCGCGATTGGCGCAGCGGTAGCGCGCTTCCCTGACACGGAAGAGGTCACTGGTTCGATCCCAGTATCGCGCACAAATGAAAACCCCTTAGCTTTACGGCTAAGGGGTTTTGTATTTAACTTTTTGGTTTTGGTTTTGGTTTTGGTTTAGGTTTAGGTTTAGGAGAGGTAGCGTCCTCCTTGTTCCTACAGGGAACCCGCCCTCGCTTCGCTTCGGGCACCCTGATGTCACGACGGAGGACACCACCCCTCCACCCTCTACGCAAGACACTTAGCCTCGGTTTAGTAAGTGCGGGGCTTGGGTGCGCGATACCGGTATAACGAACTGGAGGGGGAGGGGGCTGTCGCCTTCTCAGCCTTTCGCTGGCTCCGCCAAATAGGTGGGCTGAAATTGCGGCTCAGCGCCGCACCTTCCGAAAGCGACATCAGGGTGCCCGTACGGGCGCTCTCCGCAGCGAAGCAAGGAAGAGCGGAGCGTCCGGGCGTGGCGGGTTCCCCTGCAGGAGCGCAGGAAGAGAGCGGCGCGGAAGCCTATACACCTCCGACATGACCAAACGCTTTGCACGCCGCGAATACCTCCGATACCCTAATGGAGGAAATCTACACTCACAGATACACCGCCGTATCACAAAGGAACACCCATGAAATTCCTCAAAGGGCTCGGCATCTTCTTCGCCGTATGCCTCGCCTTCTCCCTCTGGTACGTCATCCTCGGCGCCGCCATCATCGTGCTCATCGCGGGCATCATCATGACCATCCGCAAAAACCGGTACTTCGCAACCCCCGAATTCCAGACGCACCGCCAACGCACCGCCACACTCGCCAGCGAATACAACGAAGTCGCCAGCTACGTACACGACATCTACACCCACGGAATCTACGAACTCGGCGCCTCCACCAACGGCATGTACAGCCACCTCGCCACCGTCGAAGTTCAACAACCCAAAACCTGGCAGACGCTGCTGCGGAAGAAACCCGAAGAACGCCACCCGCACGTCTACAACTCTTCAAAACAGGTCGTCCTCGAAGCCGAACGGGACCCCATCGGCAGCCTCACCAAATACTTCCACATCGAAGCCGACCTGCAAACCCTCAAAGACGTGCAGCGCCTCTCCGACGATATCGCGCGTCTAGAAACCGCCGTCGACAACGTGCGACGCCGCGAAGACGACATGCTCGCACACATCAACCCGCCCCAATTCATCACCAAGCACTATGCCGACGAGTTCTGGGACAAACTCAACGTCTGCCACGTAGGGCTGACCGTGCCATACCCCGTCTATCGCTTCGAATACACCTCAATCAACGGCAAAGAAAACCGCGCCGTCACCGTCACCCTCGACACTCCGACCCTCGACGCGCTCTCCGAAACCCTCGAACGCAAAATACGCTGGGCATGGCCCGAAGGCGGCAAACGCACCCTCATGACCGCCCAGCTACGCCAACGCATCAAAGAACGCGACAACTACACCTGCCAAAACCCCGGATGCGGCAACTCCATCATGCGTGAACGAATCCTCATCCTCGAGGTCGTCCATAAGGTGCCGCTGTCCGAAGGCGGCAACAATGAGCCCGAGAACCTGCAGACCCTCTGCTGGCGTTGCGTGCGCGGGCAGAACTTGCGGCTCGCATAGACCCACTGAGTGATAATCAGTGAAATTTACGTTAAGGCTGAGGTTAAGGGTATTCTTTTCCTCGGCGTTGATTTTCTTTCCACAGCAAGCAAATCGAGGCTCGCCTGGTTTCAAATAAAGTCGCGCCGCAAACACATCACCCCACCTGAATAAAGGGCATACCATGTCTACTTCCCTGACCCGCCGCAAGCTCGTCGCTGGCGCAGCCTGGGCGGCACCGGTCGTCGCAGCCTCGGCAACCATCCCCTCCTACGCGGCATCCGTCGCCGCCACCAACGACTGCATCCTGGCGGCAAACCCGGCGTACAGCATCTCCGGCACCGACGAAGGCGCCAAGACCGTGCAGAGCTTCGCCGTTCCCAATAACGTCTACAAGCTCCGCTTCGAACTGGTTGGCGGCGCGGGTGGCACCAACAACCGTATGACCCCGGCGGGCTCCGGCGCGAAGGTCACCGGCATCATCCCTGTCACCCCCGGCTCCACCGTGCAGATCATCGCCGCGGCAGGCGGTATCGGCGACGGCTCCCTCACCCCCACCGCCGGCGGTGAAGGCTACGGCAACGGCGGCTCCGTACCCGCCTACACCATCCCCGCCAACGTCACCGCGCAGGTCGACGCAAAGTACGCTGACCCGGCAAACTCCAAGAGCCAGGTCTACGCCGCATCCGGTGGCGGCTCCTCCGCACTGCTCATCGACGGCACCGTGGTAGCGGTTGCAGGCGGCGGTGGCGGCGCGGGCATGACCAGCTCCGGCGTGTCCTACGCGGACCCCTGGTACTCCAACCTCGACGGCCAGATCGACGCAGGCGTGGCGGCCCTCGGCTCGGACGCGTCCCCGCAGTTCGACGCGGCGGGTAGCGCCTCCGCAGCGGCAGGCTCCAACGGCACTCCCGGCTACGAAATCTACAAGGCTGAACACTCCAAGGTGCTGACCTACAACTCCGGTTTCGGCGGCGCAGCGGGCGTAGGCGGTGCAGGTGGCGCGGCAGGCACCCTGCCGGCAAGCGGCCCCATCATCGGCTTTGAGACCACCAACAACCAGGTTCTGTTCAGCCAGTTCGTTGCCGGTAACGCGGGCACCAACGGCTTCGCAGGCAACGGCGGCGACGGTGCGGGCGCATACTCCTACCAGCTCGACGAGAACCCCGCCAGCGTGCATGAGAAGGGCACCTACGAGGACCGCAGCTGGGACCTGGACGTCTACAACGACGAGGGCGCGTACGCACAGAACTTCAACGGCTACCAGTCCGTGGTGTCCGGCGGCGGCGGCGCAGGCTACGGCGGCGGCGGTTCCGGCGCGGCGCAGTCCGTCTCCTCGATTGTGCTGACCCAGAAGTGGCTGAACAGCCCGACCGGTGTGCGTCAGGGCCTCGGCTACACGATGCAGGGTGGCGCTGGTGGCGCGGGCGGCTCGTACATCGCCCCGTCCGTGACTGATGGCTCCATCGTTTCGGCTGAGAACGCGCCGCAGTGGATGCGCGAGCGCGGTAACGGCTCCGTGACGGTAACCTTCTGCGAGGCGGCTGCCTAACCGTTTCTTACGCTGAGTTGGCTGAGAGGCGGTGCGCCGCATGTTTCCTCCGCGCCTACGCAGGGGCACCCGTCACCCGGACGCTCCGCCCCTCCTTGCTTCGCTGCGGAGAGCGTCCGTGTGACACCCTGAGGGCGCTTCCGGAAAACACGGCTACACCTGCAACACAAGCAAAGAGCCCCCACACGAGGTAATCGTGTGGGGGCTCTTTGCTGTTCACAGCGCAAGCTGAGCCGGGAACCTACCGCGGAAAGACGGTGTCGTCCGTAGCGACATCAGGGTGCCCGAGCTCTGCGAGGGCGGGTGCCCCTGTAGGAGCGAGGACGAACACCGCCATCCGCGCAAGCCGCAGACAACCCGCAAGCTCACAATCTAACGCTTGATAGCGTCCAGCGCCTCACGCTGAGCCTTCGCAATGCGCTTCTCAGAGACCGTGTAGGCGGTGCCGAGCTCCTGGGCGAAGAAGCTGACGCGCAGCTCCTCAATCATCCAGTTCACGCGGCGGAGCGCATCCGGAACGATGGTGCCAGCCGGCAGCGACTTGACCGCGTTATCGTAGGAGTCTTCCAGATCTTGCACGGTGAGCATGAGCTGGTTGTCGCGGTGCAGGTTCGGGCCGAGCTTGGTCAGGCGCACCTGGGCGGCCTTGAGATAGCGCGGCAGGTGAACCAGCTGGTCGTATCCGGTTTGTGCGACGAATCCGGGGTAGACCAGGTTTTCCATCTGTGCCTTCACGTCGGAGACGGCGTGCATGGTCGTCAGCGAGGTTGCCTTCTTGATTGCCTTCTTCAGCGCGGTGGCTTCGGAGAGGATTTCGGCGACGAGCTTGGTGACGTCGAAGACCGTCTCGATGAGTTCGGCGCGCACGTGCTCGTAGAGTTCGCTGTATTCGGCGTGCGTGAAGATGGGCGTGTGCGGCACGAGGTGGTCGAGTGCCGCGACGGTGCAGTCGCGAATGAGCTCGTCGATGGAGCCGTGCGGGTTCTGCGTGAAGACGATTTTCTCCTTGTGGGAGAGGTGTTCGCTCACGTAGCGCACGGGCGAGGGCACCTGCAGCTGCAGCAGGCGGATGATGCCGCGGCGCTGCGCGTGGAGCTGTTCGGCTTCGGTGGGGAAGATGCGCAGTCCCACGCTGGTTTCTTCGTCTACGAGGGCGGGGTAGCCGTTGACTGCCTGGGTTGCGATGATGCGCTGTACCTTGCGGGGGATTTCTCCGTTGGGGAAGAGGTTGGCAGGGAATTCGGTGAGGCCGCTGATTTCGCGCACTCCGCCGGATGCATCCGCGTTGGCAGGGGCACCCGGGTTCTTCGCGCTCTTCCTGGCAGAAGTTGCCGAGCCGCCCGAGTTGTCGGAGCTGCCAGAACCACCCTGGGCGAGCGCCACCATTTTCGCCATGGCCTCGTCGGACGCGCCGAGCGAGTCGGCGAGGGCGCCGCGAATCTCCTTGTGGAGCTGCTGCTGTAGGGCGCGCAGGTCCTTGCCTTCGCCCAGGATTTTGTTGCGTGCGTTGCGCACCTGGAAGCCCATCTTTAGGTGCTCGGGCACGGCGTCCCAGTTGAAGGCTTCGGGTTCGACGACCACGCCGCGTAGACGGCGCAGCACGAGCGCGAGGGAGGGGAGCAGCTCGTCGGTTGCGGGGGAGTAGTCTTCCTCGAGGGCGGCGCAGGCGGCGCGCGCCACGTCGGGCGCGGGCACGAAGTTGCGTCGAATCGCCTTGGGCAGCGACTTGATGAGCGCGGTCACGAGCTCGTGGCGCAGGCCGGGAATCTGCCAGCGGAACGGTTCGGGGCTCAGCTGGTTGAGGAAGAGGATCGGCACCTGCACGGCCACGCCGTCGCGCTTGGCGGCTTCGGTGCGGGCGCCTCCCACACCGGCGGTGGGGGCGTATTCGTAGCGCAGGTCCAGGGTGAGTTCGCCGCTGTCGGTGCGCTGCACCCACTGGCGCGGGAACTGGGAGTCGTCGTAGTCGGCGGCTTCCTCGTTGATGAGCTTCTCTGGGTTGAAGTCCAGGAAGTTGTCGTCTTCGAGGCGTGCCTGCTTCCACCACTTGTCGAAGGCGCGCACATCCGTCACGTGGGCGGGGATGCGGGCATCGTAGAAGGCGAAGAGCACGGAGTCGTCCACGCGCAGGTCGCGGCGGCGCAGGCGTGCCTCAAGCTCTTCGACCTCGGCGAGGGCGCGTTGGTTGCGCAGGTAGAACTTGTGCTGGGTGTGCCACTGGCCTTCGACGAGGGCGGACTGAATGAAGATTTCGCGGGCCGCGGCGGCGTCCACGCGGGCGTACTGCACGGGGCGGTCGGCGTAGATGGTCAGGCCGAAGAGCGTGCCCTTGGCGTAGGCGACGGCCGCGCCGGAGCTGAGGGACCAGTGCGGTTCGGAGTATTGCACGCTGATGAGGTGCTTGCCGACCTCTTCGATCCACTGCGGTTCGATGGCGGCGTTGGTGCGCGCCCACAGGCGGGAGGTTTCGACGAGTTCGGCGGAGAGCACCCAGTCGGGGCCCTTCTTGAACAGGCCGGAACCGGGGAAAATCGCGAACTTGGTGCCGCGTGCGCCGAGGTATTCGCGGGGGCCGCGGGTGCGTCCCTTGGAGTCCTTTTCGCGTTCTTCCTTGACGCCCACGTGCGAGAGCAGGCCGGTGAGCAGGCTCTTGTGGATGTCGACTTCGTGCGCGGAGGCGTTAATATCGCGGCCGCCGCTGGCATGAATGTTGGCGGTTCGGCCCATTTCGCGCAGCTGGGCGAAGAGGTCCTGCCACTCGCGGATGCGCAGGTAGTTGATGAACTCGCGGTGGCACATCTTGCGCAGCTGCGAGGAGGAGAGCGCCGCCTGCTGCTCGTTGATGTAGTCCCAGAGCAGCAGGAAGGAGGAGAAGTCGGAGGTGTCGTCGACGAAGCGGGCGTGCATGGCGTCGGCTTCTGCGCGCACGTCGGCGGGGCGTTCGCGCGGGTCCTGGATGGTCAGGGCGGCGGCGAGCACCATCATTTCCTTGGCGCAGTTGCGGCGGCCGCCCTCGATGATCATGCGGGCCAGACGCGGGTCCACGGGGAATGCCGCCATGGCTCGGCCGATGGCGGTGAGGGTTGCGCTGTTGTTACCGCCTCGTCCCTTGCGGCGGGTGCGTTCGGTGAGCGCGCCGAGTTCGCGCAGCAGGTTCACGCCGTCGTTGATGGCGCGGGATGCGGGCGGCTGTACGAACGGGAAGCGGGAGATGTCACCGGGTTCGCGGACCACGCCGATGGCAATCATCTGCAGGATGACGGCGGCGAGGTTGGTGCGCAGAATTTCGGGGTCGGTGAACTCGGGGCGCGAGTTGAAGTCTTCCTCGGAGTAGAGGCGGATTGCGATACCGTCGCTGACGCGGCCGCATCGACCGGAACGCTGGTTGGCGCTTGCCTGCGAGATGCGTTCGATGGGCAGACGCTGCACCTTGGTGCGTGCCGAGTAACGCGAGATGCGCGCGGTGCCGGTGTCGATGACGTACTTGATGCCGGGCACGGTCAGCGAGGTTTCGGCAACGTTCGTGGCGAGCACGATGCGCGGGCGGGAACCGGGGGAGAACACGCGGTGCTGCTCGGCGAGGGAGAGACGCGCGTACAGGGGCAGCACCTCGTAGTTCAGGCGCGGGGACTTGGCGACCATCGCCTCGATGGCGTCCTTGGCGTCGCGGATTTCGCGCTCGCCGGAGAAGAAGATGAGGATGTCGCCGGGCGCTTCCTTGGAGAGTTCCTTGATGGCGTCGAGGATGCCGTCGGTGGGGTCGTGGTCGTCTTCGATTTCGTCGTCGCTGAGGTAATCTTCCTCGTCGAGCGGGCGGTAGCGGATTTCCACGGGGTAGGTTCGGCCGGAGACCTCAATGATGGGCGGCGCGTCGTCGGGCAGGATCGCTTCGGCGATTTCGCGTTCTTCGGCGCTGAGGTTTTCGTCAACGATACCCTTGCCCGGCACGTAGCTGGGGGAGAAGTGGCGCGCGAAACGTTCCGGGTCGATGGTCGCGGAGGTAATAATGACCTTCAGATCCGGGCGCTGCGGCAGGATGCGCTTGAGGTAGCCGAGGATGAAGTCAATGTTCAGGCTGCGTTCGTGCGCCTCGTCAATGATGAGGGTGGAGTAGCGGCGCAGCAGCTTGTCGTTCTGAATTTCGGCGAGCAGAATGCCGTCGGTCATGAGCTTGATGGCGCTGTGTTCGCCGACCTCGGAGGTGAATCGCACCTGGTAGCCGACGGTTTCGCCGATTTTCTGGCCGAGTTCTTCGGCGATGCGTTCGGCGACGGAACGCGCGGCTAGGCGGCGCGGCTGGGTGTGGCCGATAAGGCCCTTCTCGCCCAGGCCCAGGTCGAGGCACATTTTGGGAATCTGGGTGGTCTTACCGGAGCCTGTTTCACCCGCGATGATGACGACCTGGTTGTCACGGATCGCGTTCATGATGTCTTCGCGGCGTTCGCTGACGGGCAGCTCTTCGGGGTAGGTGATGACCTCGGGAATGAGCGGCTCGTAGCGGCGCGGGGCGGGGCGGTTCTGCTGCTGGTTACCGTTGTTGCCGCCCTGCTGGTTGCCCTGCTTGCGGGCGCGGTTGGTGCCGCCTCCGCGTCGGTTGGAGCGGGAGGCGCTGTTCTTCTGCGCACCCTTCTTCGGGGCGCCGTTTTTTACCGCGTTGTTCTCAGTAGTTTTATCTGCGGTTTTTTCAGCGGTCTTTTCGGAGGATCGTACCTTTGCCGCGTGGATTGCGGCTGCCATGCTCGCCATGGTGGGGGCGGTGCGGGGCTTCGCCGAGGAGGGGCGCTGGGACTTGGAAGTATCTGCGTGTTTCTTCGTGGATTTCTGCTCAGACATATCCTATCCAGTGTACTCGCCTTGCCCACGGTGGGCTTGAGCTGTGCTTTGTTTGTCATATTTGGGTTTGTTCGCGGGTGCCCGGAGTACGCGGCGGCGGAATACTGACCCCGGGTGAACAGTTAAGATACAATAAATAGCATCAAATGTTATCTAAAGAGTTAATAATTATTCATTTATATTTTAGGTACCGCAGATGCGAATTAACTGCGCATCTTAACTTTCTTTCGATAGTTTCGTTCAACTGCTACAGTGGTGAATAACACAGTAACGAAGGAGTGACTATGCCATCACCAAAGACGTACCCGGCAACGCGTGCTGCAGTGTTGGATTGCTGCGAAGACGGACAGCACGAAGAAATTCACCACCGCTGCGAAGAACTCTTCCAAGCCCTCGTTCACGCGAGTCTGCGCACCCACTTCGACCGCCTCAGCGCCGAAGAAACCCTCTACCTGGTCACCGGCGACGGCGAGCGCGTACAGATTTCCCCCGAAATGTACGGACCCCTCACCTCCGTAGCGCGCGCATTCGCCGACCGCAAGGATGTCTGCGTGGTTCGCCAGGACCGCCTCATGACCACGCAGGAGGCGGCAGACTACCTGGGTGTATCCCGCCCGACCGTTGTTCGTCTGCTGGAGCGCGGAGATATTCCGTTCGAGCGCATTAACACGCACCGTCGCGTTGCATTTGACGACCTCGAACGTTACCGCCTCGAGCACGAATACGTGAACCGCCGCGTTCGCTAAACCCGCATCTGGTCGATTACTTTCTGATCAACCACTCAGACCGGACAGGTTTAGATAGCGCGGTTGAGCTATACAACGCGGTTGAAGAATCGCAGCATCTGCTGAACAATATCGGGGCTAAAACAGCGCGAATCCCCGTGTTCGGCATCCGGAACCAGCACCAAATCGGTAGGCACCTGCCGCGTGCGCAGCGCCTGATACACCCGCACCGATTGCTGGTACGGCACACACGAATCGCTAATACCGTGCACGAGCATCAGGGGAGTGGCATCGCCGCTGGCTCCCTGTGCAGAGGCACCTTCGATCTTATTCACTCGTTTCTGGGGGCGTACCGCATCAATAGGATGCGCACGCTCCCAGTTCTTTTGGGCGCGCTCAAGAGATACACCCGGAACCGCCCGCTCACCCGTGGAAGCATCGATAGTAGACATGTCTGCGGGGATCGGGTAGGTGCTTCCCAACAGTCGCCATTCAGCCCCGTCATCTTCGGGATGGTCGAGGGCGTAGCCAGCCAGAGGGCGATCGGTGAAGATGGTCCTCAAATCGCTGACCCCGTAAAACGACGCCCCCGCAGCCACCTGCGAACCATGGGACGGGTAGGCGCTTGCCGCCCTGCCTTCAAAGTATTCGTTGTGTTCGGGGGCGCTCCCATGATTTTCGGCGGCGGAATTCTCAACGGCGGAATCTCCCGTATGCGCAACCATCATGCTCAGGTGCCCGCCGGCACTTCCGCCCGCTACCGCAATGCGCTGCGGGTCAATGCCGAACTCGTGCGCGTGGGCGCGGAAGAAACGCACCGCCTCCTTCACATCGTGCAGGGCACCGGGGAAGAGCGCCTGATGCGAATACCGGTAGTTGATGGACGCAACCGCCCAGCCTGCCTGCTGAAAAGTGGCGCGCATGAGTGCCTGGGTGTTGGGCTGCTCCCCGTCAGAGGTGCGCAGGACGGTGTCTCGTAGTGCCTGGTTGGTGCCGAAGCGCCAGGCACCGCCGTGAACCCACACCAGCAGCGGCGCGGGGGAGGAGATATCCCCGGTTGCGGGGAAGAAATCGTAGGCGAACGCCTCGCGAGTTACCGGCGATTGCGCGCCGTAGTCGGGTAGTGAGTGGGCATCGTAAAAGCCCGCCTCGCGGTAAAAACCGGAGCGGTACTCGGTACTCTCAACGGTGGGTGTGCTCTCAACGGTCGGTGCGCCCTCATGGGTCAGCGCGCCCGCCACCTTCGGCGCGCTCTCAGCGTTCGACATGCCCTCAGAAGTCTGCATAAATCAGCTCCGCGCTAGGGAACCAGCACGATCTTGCCGCGGGTGCGCCCCGTCGCCACCAGGGCGTGAGCCTGCGCAGCCTGCGAGAAATCAAGTACCTGATCCACGTGCACCTTCAGCAGACCCAGGGACATGAGGCGGGCAATCTCCTGCATCTGCACACGGTCCGGGTGAACCGTCAGCCACTGCGCCTCAAAGCCGCGCTCACGCGCCACATCCAGCGGGTCGGGGCTGGTTAGAGTAACAATACGGCCGCCGGGGACCAGCACCTCCAGTGAATCGAGGAAGGTCTGCTTGCCGGTGGAATTGAGCACCACGTCCATGGTCTGGCCCAGTACGGCACGGAAATCCTCGGTGCGGTAATCAATGGGCTGGGCGCCCAGCGAGCGCACAAACTCGTGGTTCGCCTCGGAGGCGGTCGCAAAGACCTGAGCGCCAGCATGCGCCGCCAGCTGAACAGCGAGGTGGCCGACGCCTCCGGCACCGGCGTGAATGAGCACGCGCTCGCCTTCCTTCAGACGCGCCACCTCAAAGAGCGCCTGGTATGCGGTCAGTGCCGCCAGGGGAGCGCCACCCAACTGTGCGCAGGGAACATCGGCGGGCACCTTCACCAGCTGGTGCGCCGGGGCAAGCACATACTCGGCGTACGCACCTGCGGGGGCGGGGAAAGACACCAGACCAAATACACCGTCGCCCACCTTGAAACCCGTGTGGTCGCCAGCGGTGGCAACCACGGTGCCGGCAACATCCCAGCCGGGCACAAAGGGTTTGTACGACGGGTCAGCGAGCTGAGCGGCGGGACCCAGACCCTTGCGGGTGGTCAGGTCAATCGGGTTCACACCGGCGGCAACCGTCTTGATGAGCACGTGACCGCGCACCGGCGAGGGGATGGGCACGTTTGCTTCGTGCAGAACGTTTTCGTCGCCCCATTCGGTGAGCTGAATCTGGCGCATGGTGGTCACGGGTTTACCTCCGCTGTCGTGGCTTAAAGTTCGGGTTGAGTTGAACAGTGTGCGCGTTCCCCATTCTCTCAAGGGTGCGAGCGTTGCCACAACAGGGCGGCGGGTAGTGTCCACGCTCTGGTGGTTCTGCCCGGAATTGTGCACCGGGTATATAAAAAGGAGCCGACACCCGCTGTGCGAGTATCGGCTCCCGTGTTCCCTCTCGAATAAGAACATCGTGCCCCTGAAAGGATTCGAACCTTCGACCCCCAGTACCGGAAACTGGTGCTCTAATCCGCTGAGCTACAGAGGCAACCCCACCATGGTATCAGATATGCGCTAGATAATACGGTCAGGCACCCGCCAATGCTTGCTAGAATAGTTTGTTATGACTCCTGAAGAACTCTCTGAAGCCATTGCGCTTGCCCTTGAAGAAACCATTTCCTCCGGCCAGCTGACCCTCGTGGAGGGCGCTGAACTGCCCGCCGTCCGAGTGGAGCGCCCCAAGTCCCGCGAACACGGTGACTGGGCAACCAACGTCGCTCTGCAGCTCGCCAAGAAGGTGGGCAAGAACCCGCGTGAGGCAGCAGCTCTTCTGGCAGAGAAGATTGGTGCCATCCCCGGTGTTGCATCCGTTGACATTGCTGGCCCCGGCTTCCTGAACATCACCCTGGACGCCGCCGCAGCTGGTGAGCTTGCCGCCACCATCGTTGAGGCTGGCGAAGCATACGGCCGTAGCGACAAGTTCGCCGGTAAGACCATTAACCTTGAGTTCGTGTCCGCGAACCCGACCGGCCCCATCCACCTGGGCGGCACCCGCTGGGCAGCCGTCGGTGATGCGCTCGCCCGCGTCCTTGAGGCTGAGGGTGCTAACGTCGTGCGCGAGTACTACTTCAACGACCACGGCACCCAGATTGACCGTTTCGTGCGCTCCCTGATTGCCGCTGCCCGCGGTGAGGAGACCCCCGAGGACGGCTACGCCGGCGCGTACATTGTCGACATTAAGGACCAGATTCTGGCTCAGCGCCCCGACGCGCTTGATGCTGAGAACCCCGAAGAGATTTTCCGCGAAATCGGTACTCACCTGATGTTCGATCAGATTAAGGAGTCCCTGGCGGCATTCGGCACCCACTTCGACGTGTTCTTCCACGAGAACTCCGTGTTCGAAGGCGGCAAGGTGGACGCCCTGCTTGAGACCATGCGCGAGAACGGTCAGCTCTTCGAGGCTGACGGCGCGTGGTGGATGCGCACCACCGACTACGGCGACGATAAGGACCGCGTGGTCATCAAGTCTGACGGCAACCACGCCTACGTGGCGGGCGATATCGCCTACTACCAGGACAAGATGACCCGCGCCAAGAACCCCGCCGACGTGGCGATTTACATGCTCGGTGCGGACCACAACGGCTACGTGGGCCGTCTGAAGGCTATCGCCCAGATTCTCGGCTACCGCGCCGACCAGATTGAGGTCATGATTGGTCAGCTGGTGAACCTGGTCAAGGACGGCAAGCCTGTCCGCATGTCCAAGCGTGCCGGCACCGTGGTCACCCTTGAGGACCTGGTCGAGGCTGTGGGCGTTGACGCGGCTCGCTACGAGCTGACCCGCTACTCGGTGGACACCCCCATCGACATTGACCTGGGCCTGCTGACCTCCAAGAGCAACGAGAACCCGGTCTACTATGTGCAGTACGCTCACGCACGTACCGCCGCTGTGGCACGCAACGCCGCGGAGGCTGGCGTGAAGGTCGAGGACGGCGTGGACACCTCCCTGCTCGACTCGGCTGCTGACGGTGAGCTGCTGGCTGTACTCGGCCAGTTCCCCGCTGCCGTGCGTGACGCCGCGAAGTTCTACGAGCCGCACCGCGTGAACCGCTACCTGGAGCAGCTCGCTTCGGCGTACCACAGCTGGTACGGCGTCTCCCGCGTGGCCCCCAAGGCGGATGAAGAGGTCACCGACCTGCACCGCACCCGCCTGCTGCTGAATAACGCGGCACAGCAGGTGCTGGCGAACGGCCTGAACCTGCTGGGTGTGAGCGCACCCGAGCGCATGTAATACCCCTCGATTCAACCCCCGACCCGGTGCTACCGGGGCGGGGGTTGAACGTATGCCCACAAAGATAGCTAAGAAAGAGACACGATGAGCGAAGCCCGCGCCCTCTACGCCCCCGAATGGCTCACCTACCCCGAGCACCCCGAAGCCCTGTCCCGCACCATCTGGACTGATTCCTTCACCCGCAATGAGCAGGGTGAGCTCTGCATTGATGGCGTGACCGTCAGCGACCTGGTTGATGAGCACGAAACCCCGCAGTACGTCTTCTCCGAGACGACCTTCCGCGCCCGCGCCCGCGCCTACCGCACCGCTTTTGAGCAGGCTTTCGCCACGCACGGTGCGAAGGTGAGCGTCTACTACGCCGGCAAGTCCTTCCTATCCACCGCTGTAGCGCGCTGGGCGACCGAGGAGGGGCTGTACCTGGATACCGCCTCCGGTGGTGAGCTGGCGTTGGCTCTGCGCGCGCAGGTGCCGGGCGCGAACATCGCCCTGCACGGTAATAACAAGTCGGAGGCTGAGATTGCCCGCGCGATCCGTAACGGCCTGGGCCGCGTGGTGGTCGATTCGGTGGATGAGCTCAAGCTCATTGAGCGGGTGTACGCCGAGCTTGCCGCCGAGCGTGTGGCGGAGGGCGAGGAGCCTTACGCCCCGGTTCCGGTGCTGATTCGCATCACCCCCGGTGTGCATGCCTCGACCCACGAGTCCATTGCGACCGCGCACGAGGACCAGAAGTTCGGTATGTCCCTGCAACCCGGTACCGCTGCGCTCGCAGGCCTGGAGGAGGCAGAGCTGGAGCACTGGGGCGTGGAGGCCTCCGACTCCTACGCCGCGCTGGCGGCGGCAATCCTGAACGCGACCGACTCCCTGGATTTTCGCGGTATTCACTGCCACATCGGTTCGCAGATTTTTGAGGCGGAGGGCTTCGAACAGGCGGCAACCACCGCCCTAGAGTTCATGAACCGCCTCAACCGCGAGCTGGGTGTGATCCTGCCGGAGCTGGATCTGGGAGGCGGTTACGGTATCGGCTACACCGAGGCGGATCACCCCCGTTCCATTACCGAGGTGACCGAGTCGATTGCGGCTTCCGTCGCGGCGACCTGCGAGCGTCTGGGCATGGCGATTCCGCACATGTCGTTCGAGCCGGGCCGTTCGATTTCTGGTCCTTCGGGTGCGACCCTGTACACGGTCGGCACCATCAAGAACGTGAGCATTGAGGACGAAAACGGCGAGATTCGCGTGCGCCGTTACGTCTCGGTGGACGGCGGCATGAGCGATAACGCCCGCCCGGTGCTGTACGAATCGGACTACTCGGCAACCCTGGCGAACCGCACCCCGGCGGGGGAGCAGGTGCTCTGCCGCGTGGTGGGTAAGCACTGCGAATCCGGCGATGTGGTGGTGCGCTACTGCTACCTGCCGGCGGACCTGCAGGCGGGCGATATTCTGGCGGTTCCGGCGACGGGCGCGTACTGCTACGTGCTGGGGTCGAACTACAACTTCCTGACCCGCCCGCCGGTGATTGCGACCGCTGAGGGTCAGCCTTCGCGCGTGATGATTCGCCGCCAGCGCGAGGAAGATATGCTGGCGCTGGATATGGGCTCGGATATCTAAAGTTCCGCCCCAGATGCTATGAAACCGTGAAGTTCCCGTCTCAGCCGTACACGCCGCGAGGCGGCGGTTGTAGGCGGGGCTTCACGGTTTTGCGTGTTCAAAAGTCTGCAGACAATAAGGTTCACCTCATCACTGTGAGGGATACCTCATCTCAGAGAGTAAAAGTCGCAGCTTGAGGCTGCTGAGCCGTCCCCGGCTCTTGATAAAGTGGTTGTTGAGTGCGTGCTCTGCACCGCATCCACGCCTAGCCCGAAGATATACCGGGGCGAACCCGGAACAGACCGTAGAAAGAGACTATCGTGGCTGAAAAGATCAAAGTAGCACTGCTTGGTGCCGGTAATGTCGGTTCCCAGGCTGCTCGCATCCTGGTCGAGGATAACGCCGTCCTTGAGAAGCGCATTGGCGCCCCCGTGGAGTTGATCGGTATTGCTGTGCGCGATACTAATGCATCCCGCCACTGGAATGCGGACCCCTCGCTGTACACTACCGACGCTGAATCCCTGATCGATGCGGCGGATGTGGTCATCGAGCTGACCGGCGGTATTGAGCCGGCGCGCACCCGCATTCTGCGTGCTCTGAAGGCGGGTAAGTCCGTGGTCTCCGGTAACAAGGCGCTGCTGGCTAAGCACGGTGTGGAGTTGCAGGCTGCCGCTGATGAGTCCGGCGCTCAGCTCTCTTACGAGGCTGCTGTTGCGGGTGCTATCCCGATTCTGCGCCCCCTGCGTGACTCCCTGGCAGGTGACCGTGTGACCCGCGTTCTGGGCATCATGAACGGCACCACCAACTATATCCTTGACCAGATGGACACCACCGGCGCATCCTTCGCGGACGCACTGGCTGAGGCTCAGAAGCTCGGCTACGCGGAGGCTGACCCGACCGCTGACGTTGAGGGCCACGATGCCGCGTCGAAGGCTGCGATTGTTGCTTCGCTGGCGTTCCACTCTGACTTCACCATCGATGATGTGCACACTGAAGGCATTACCTCCATCACCGCTGATGATGTTGCGGCTGCGGATGCTGATGGTTACGTCATCAAGCTGCTGGCTATCTGTGAGCGTGAGGGTGAGAACGGCGCGAACATTCGTGTGAACCCGACCCTGATTCCGCGTCAGCACCCGCTGGCTGGTGTGCACGGTGCGTTCAACGCTGTGTTCGTTGAGGCGGAGAACGCTGGCGAGCTGATGTTCTACGGTCCCGGTGCGGGTGGCGCTCCGACTGCTTCGGCTGTTCTGGGTGACTTTGTGTCTTTGGCTCGTCGCCTGGTGCTGGGCGGTCCCGGTGTTCCGGAGACTTCTCACGCTCAGTTGCACGCAACTAGCCTGGACAACGTGATTTCTCGCTACTCGGTGGGTGTTCTGGTGGAGGACCGTCTGGGCGTTCTGGCGAATATTACCCGTATCCTTGCCGAGCACGGTATTTCGGTGGATTCGCTGCGCCAGTCCACCCCGAAGGAGGGCGCGGCTCAGATTCGTATGGTGACTCACTCGGCGAAGGATTCTGATCTGCGCCGTGCGATTGCTGTGATTGATGCTCTGGACACTGTGCGTGAGGTGAACTCGGTCATCCGCGTGGAGTCCGAGAAGCACTAAGGCTCAAAAGCGTTATCTATGTGCGGCACGCGCCGCTCACTAAACCTGCGATGTCTGCTTGCGGGCGCATCGCTCACTAACTAACCCGCGTACCCGCTACCGCGCCGAACCTATGGGAGGTTCGGCGGGCGGGGCGCCAAGATTGAAGGAGAAGCCAATGGCACACGTGTGGCAGGGCGTTATCAATGAGTACCGTGACCGTCTGCCCTTCGCAGATGATGTGAAGGCTGTGACCCTGGGTGAGGGTGGTACCCCGCTGATTCACGCGCCGGCACTGTCTGCTGAGACCGGTAACACTGTGTACCTGAAGTTTGAGGGTATGAACCCGACCGGTTCGTTCAAGGACCGCGGTATGACCAGCGCGATGACCGCCGCTAAGCGTGACGGTGCGAAGGCTGTTGTGTGTGCTTCGACCGGTAACACTTCTGCGTCGGCTGCTGCGTACGCTCTGCAGGCTGGTATGCGCTGTGCAGTGCTGGTTCCGGACGGCAAGATTTCTATGGGTAAGCTGTCTCAGGCGATTGCTCACGGTGCTGACATCATTCAGATTGACGGCAACTTCGACAACTGCCTGGAGATTGCTCGCAAGCTTAGTGAGAACTACCCGGTGTTCCTGGTGAACTCGGTGAACCCCTACCGTATTGAGGGTCAGAAGACCGGTTCGTTCGAGGTTGTTGACACCCTGGGTGACGCTCCCGATTACCACCTGCTGCCGGTTGGCAACGCGGGTAACATCACTGCGTACTGGAAGGGCTACAAGGAGTACTCGGAGCCTTACACCAACCGTGACGGTAAGGTTCTGGAACCGGTTGCGACCAAGCGTCCGATTATGTGGGGCTTCCAGGCTGCTGGCGCTGCACCGATTGTTGCTGGCCACCCGATTGAGGCTCCTGAGACCATTGCGACCGCTATCCGTATCGGTAACCCCGCGTCGTGGGAGAAGGCTGAAGCTGCTCGTGACGAGTCCGGCGGCGTGATTGAGGCTGTCACCGATGAGGAGATTCTGGAGGCGCACCGCTGGCTGTCTGCCCGCGAGGGTGTCTTCGTGGAGCCGGCTTCGGCTGCTGGCGTTGCGGGTCTGCTGAAGAAGCACCGCGCCGGTGAAGCTCCCGAGGGTAAGACCATCGTCATCACCGTGACCGGTCACGGTCTGAAGGACCCGCAGTGGGCTCTTGAGGCTGTGAACGGCGTGAAGGTTGAGCCGACTAAGGCTCCCTTCGACGTGGTTGCTGTGGCAGATATTCTCGATTTGCACTAGCCTATTCATACTACGTTGTGCACTCCGTCCCGGTTTTCGGGGCGGGGTGCACCTGCATGACAGCCCTTTTTGTATCTTTCACCTATTCACTCATTACGTCACCGATCGCGAGGTTCTTCTCATGTCTTCCCTGCATATTTCTGATATTCCGGTGGGCGCGTCCGTTAAGGTTCGTGTGCCCGCTACGAGCGCTAACCTGGGTCCCGGCTATGACAGCATGGGTTTGGGTCTTGGCTTCTATGATGAGCTGGTTGTTGAGCGTATTGAGTCTGGCCTGGAGTTTGAGCTCAGCGGTGAGGGCAGCGCGGATGTTCCTCGCGATGAGAGCCACCTGGTTTTGCAGGCGATGAAGGCTGGTTTCGCGGCGGCTGGTTTGGCTGAGCTGCCTGCTGTGAAGCTGATTGCTGATAATAAGATTCCGCATTCTCGCGGTATGGGTTCTTCGGCGTCGGCTATTGTGGCGGGTGTGGCTGCGGCGAGCGGCCTGCTGCCGGAAGAGCACCGTCTGAGCCGTGAGCAGATGCTGCAGGTCGCCTCCGATATGGAGGGCCACCCGGATAACGTGGCTCCGGCGATTTACGGCAACCTGTCGGTGTCTTGGGGTGAGCTGGGTCATTGGAAGTCCCTGATTATTCCGGTGCATCCTGATGTTCACCCGGTGGTGGCTGTGCCCGATTATGAGGTGTCGACGAAGCTTGCTCGTTCGCTGATTCCCGCACAGATGCCCCACGTTGAGGCAGTAGCAAACTCGGCTCGTGCGGCGCTGCTGGTGCGCACTCTTTCTGATGCTCCCGAGCACCTGATGGATGCGACCGTGGATTACCTGCATCAGGGTTACCGCGTGACTGCGATGGAGCCGTCGGCTGCGCTGGTGGCGTACCTGCGCGGTCAGGGTTTTGCGGCGGTAATTTCTGGCGCCGGTCCGACCGTTTTGACCTTTGCGCACGGCGATGAGCAGGTGCGACAGGTTCAGGAGGCGATTGCCGAGTTTGAAGCGACCCACCCCTGCAGCGCTATCGCGGATCGCCGCCTGAACTGGCGGGTTCTTCCCCTTGAAATTGATACTGAAGGTGTTATAGTTACTCAGTAGGACGTTATTAGTTCGTCCTATGTTGAGGTTCGCCCGTCGTTCAATGTAGACCGTCGATACTATCCTTCGTAACGTACTTCCGTTTCCCCTTATGCCTCAGGTGCTTTTGGTATCTGGGTGGGAGCCGGTAGGGTTCGGGGGAGTGCCTTTGGAATCCACGTCTTTCTTTGTTTCTGACGCATAGGGGAAGACTTTTCTGGGGGTTCGGTTTCGCGGCGGGGGCCCTTTCAAAGTGACCAATCCATCCTCTTCATCTCGTGCAGATGGTTCTTATAGATGATGGTTTGGGCTTGCCCACATTTGTGATAGAGCGCCTTATCTTCCGTGTGTGCCCGCTGTGTCTGAATCAGCGGGTACGGTAAGAGACGCGAACCGCCTCCAGCGCGGTTCGAGGGAGTCGAAGGTGCAGACTGCTGTTTTCTTTCGGCAGTGTCTAAACCTTTGACCGCGCTATAGCGCCCGCCCGATCTTTATTCTGAAGATTTTCAGGGCTTATAACCAAAGGAATTGTAGTTGGCAAAGAATATTGTTGTCACCGATGAGTACGGTACGGCCGCTGCCGCACCGGAACTTGCAAACTTGAAGGTCGCGCAGCTGCGTGTCCTCGCCCAGCAGCTTGGTATCCGCGGCTACCTGAAGTTGAAGAAGGCTGAGCTGGTTCAGGCTCTTGAGGAGCATCAGCGTGGCGGCGCCGTAGCCGCTTCTACTGCGCCCAAGTCTGAAGCACCTAAGGCTGAATCCCCCAAGTCTGAAGCACCCGCTGAGGCTACCGCTGAATCTGCTGATGCCCCCGCTGCTGAGAAGGCTGAGGAGTCTAAGCCTCGCCGTACCCGCCGCACCCGCGCCCAGAAGGACGCCGAGGCTAAGGCTGAGAAGGCTGCTGAGAAGACCGAGAACGCTGAGGCTACTGAAGCCCCCGCTGAGGCTGCTGAGAAGAGCGAGAAGGCTGAGAAGCGTACCCGTTCTTCCCGCTATGAGACTCCCGCTCAGAAGCGTGCCCGCGCTCGCCGTGCCGCTGAGGGTGAGGACGCATCGGCTGAGAAGTCCGAGAAGACTGAGAATAACGAGAAGCCGGAGAAGCGTACCCGCCGCACCCGCACCCGTAAGGACGAGAAGCCCGCTGAGCTTCCCCCGCTGGATGTGCGCGCTGAGCTGGCTGCTGAGCGTATTGGTGAGCGTTCGGAGCAGGTTGACCTGCCCGGTAACTCGGCTGAGCTGAAGGCTGCTACCGCTGATGGCACCGCTAGCCTGGACAGCCTGAACGCTGCCCTGGACATGACTTTTGGCACCCCCGATGGTGAGAAGAGCTCGAAGCGTACTCGTACCCGTGAGCGTCGCCGCGACCAGGACGGCGAGCGTACTGAGCGCCGTTCCAAGCGTGACCGTCAGGCTGAGCGTGCAGAGCGCAATGCTGAGCGTAGCGAACGTGCCGAGCGTAAGGCTGCTGAGCGTGCAGAACGCGCAGAGCGTGCCGAGCGTACTGAGCGCCGTTCCAAGCGTGACCGTCAGGCCGAGCGTGCTGAGAAGCAGGCTCGCCGCCGCGAGGAGAACGAGCCTCGCCTGAGCGAAGACGATGTGCTGGCACCGATTTCGGGTGTGCTGGACATCCTCGATAACTACGCTTTCGTGCGTACCACCGGCTACCTGCCCGGCACCAATGACGTGTACGTTTCCCTGGCTCAGGTGAAGAAGTACAACCTGCGTAAGGGTGACCACGTGCTCGGTGCGATTCGCGTGCCGCGCGAGGGCGAGTCGAACAACCGCCAGCGTTTCAACGCACTGGTTCAGGTTGAGGCGATTAACGGTCAGAGCGTTGAGGAAGCAGCTAACCGCCGCGTGTTCTCCAAGCTGACTCCGCTGTACCCCAAGGAGCGTCTGCGCCTGGAGACCACCCCGAAGAAGCTGGGTACCCGCGTGGTTGACCTGGTGTCCCCGATCGGTAAGGGCCAGCGTGGTCTGATCGTGTCCCCGCCGAAGGCGGGTAAGACCCTCATGCTGCAGTCCATTGCGAACGCGATTACTGTGAATAACCCGGACGTGTACCTGATGATGGTCCTGGTGGATGAGCGTCCTGAAGAAGTGACCGATATGCAGCGCACCGTCAAGGGTGAGGTTATTGCCTCGACCTTCGACCGCCCCGCTGAGGATCACACCACTGTTGCTGAGCTGGCTATTGAGCGTGCAAAGCGTATGGTGGAGCTCGGCTACGATGTGGTCGTGCTGCTGGACTCCATGACCCGCCTGGGCCGCGCATACAACCTGGCTGCTCCCGCTTCCGGTCGTATCCTGTCCGGTGGTGTGGATTCTGCTGCACTGTACCCGCCGAAGAAGTTCTTCGGTGCTGCCCGCAACATTGAAGAGGGCGGCTCGCTGACCATTCTGGCTACCGCTCTGGTTGAGACCGGCTCGAAGATGGACGAAGTGATCTTCGAAGAGTTCAAGGGCACCGGTAACATGGAGCTGCGCCTGTCCCGTCAGCTGGCGGATAAGCGTATCTTCCCGGCGGTTGATATTAATGCTTCTGGCACTCGCCGCGAGGAGAACCTGCTCTCCCCGGATGAGATCAAGATTATGTGGGGTCTGCGCCGTGCCCTGGCGGGTATGGAGCCCGAGCAGGCTCTGGGCGTTCTGACCAACCAGCTGCGTAAGACTGAAAGCAACGTGGAGTTCCTTCTGACGGTTCAGAAGAACGGTCTGCGTCTGGTCGACTAAGGCTCGTATCTCACGCGCCCCACCTCCTGATTGCAGGTGGGGCGCGTGAGACGTTCGTTTTGTGCATCCCACCGTGAGGGGTGCGAGTTGTCTAGTGCCTGCCCGTGCGGCGTAAAGTGCGGGAGATGGAAGAGAGAACAGAATGTTTGAATCTATTCAGGTTCTGCTGGATGAGCACGCTGACCTGCAGAATCAGCTGGCGGACCCCGCCGTGCAGGCGAACCAGGGTAAGGCACGCCGTGTGGGCCGCCGATACGCGGAGCTGACCGGTATTGTGACTGCCTACAACAAGTACACTTCGCTGAAGGACGACCTTGAGGCTGCTCGCGAGATGGCTGATGAGGATCCGGACTTCGCGGCTGAGATTCCCGGTCTGGAGGAGGAGCTGGAGGTTGCTCAGGAGAAGCTGCGCCGCCTGCTGATTCCGCGTGACCCGGATGATGGCCGTAACGTCATTCTTGAGGTGAAGGCTGGTGCCGGTGGTGACGAGGCGGCTCTGTTCGCTGGTGACCTGCTGCGCATGTACATGCGTTACGCTGAGAACAAGGGTTGGAAGACTGAGATTATTTCGTCGACCAGCACCGATGTTGGCGGTTACAAGGATGCCCAGATTGCTATTAAGGGTTCCTCGAATGAGCCTGCTGAGGGCGTGTGGGCGCACCTGAAGTACGAGGGCGGCGTGCACCGTGTGCAGCGTGTTCCGGCGACTGAGTCTCAGGGTCGTATTCACACCTCCGCGGCTGGTGTTCTGGTGTTCCCCGAGGTGGACGAGCCCGAGGAAATCGAGATTAACCAGAACGACCTGAAGATTGACGTGTACCGTTCTTCGGGCCCCGGTGGTCAGTCGGTGAACACCACCGACTCGGCGGTGCGTATTACCCACCTTCCGACCGGTATTGTGGTGGCGATGCAGAATGAGAAGTCTCAGCTGCAGAACCGTGAAGCTGCGATGCGTGTGCTGCGTGCGCGACTGCTGGCTCACCAGCAGGAGCAGATTGACGCTGAGAACGCGGCACACCGTGCTTCGCAGGTGCGTACCATGGACCGTTCGGAGCGTATCCGTACCTACAACTTCCCGGAGAACCGCATTGCGGATCACCGTACCGGCTACAAGGCGTACAACCTGGACGCTGTGCTGAATGGTGACCTGGAGCCTGTGGTTCAGTCCGCTATTGAGATGGATGAGGCGCACCGCCTCGCTCAGGTGGGCCAGGAACAGAAGTAGTTCCGTGCAGAAGTAACCCTGTACAGAAGTAGTTCTGTGCAGACGTAGGTTCTGTATATAGACTCTTGCCGATTCGCTGAATCGACGTGAGATGTTGGTGAGGGGCTCGCCGCTACGGCGGTGGAGCCCCTTAGCCATATGCTGTGACAGGTTTTGAGCTGTTGAGAGAGCGTAAGGAGAGCTCATGAAGGTGAACGTGCACGACCCGCGCGGGGAAGAACTCGCGCAGGTACTCACGCGCGCCACTGCGGCACTGGCGCAGGTGCCCAGCCCCCGCGTCGACGCCGAGCTACTCGCAGCGCACCTGCTCTACGACGGCTCACGCTCGCGCCTACAGCACGCCGCGCTCATGGGGGAGCGGATCACCCCCGACCAGGTTGCAGAGTACGAGGCGCTGGTCGCCCGCCGCGCCCGCCGCGAACCGCTACAACACATCACCGGCTCCGCTCCCTTCTACCGCCTAGAACTGGCAGTCGGACCGGGCGTGTTCGTACCCCGCCCCGAGACGGAGCTACTCGTCGAAGAAGCCCTCAAAGTGCTGAGCACACGCGCTGATTCGGCGACCGGCGGGCTACGCATCGTCGACCTGTGCACCGGCTCCGGGGCTATCGCCGCGGCAGCCAAGAGCGAACTGCCGAACGCGCAGGTGTTCGCGGTGGAACTCTCCGAAGATGCCATCCCCTACACCCGCAAGAACCTGGAGCCGCTCGGCGTGCACCTGGTTCAGGGGGACGCCCTCACCGCCCTGTCCGAGCTCGCCGGAACCTTCGACGCGGTACTCTCCAACCCTCCGTACATTCCGTCGGCGAACGTGCCCGCCGACCCGGAGGCCGCCCTGCACGACCCGGAGATGGCGCTGTACGGCGGGGGAGCGGACGGCATGCAGATGCCCTCCGCTATCGCGACCCGCGCCTTCGAGCTTCTAGCCCCCGGCGGCCTGTTCGTCATGGAGCACGACGACACCCAGGAAGAAGCCGTTGCCGAACTCTTGGCACGTCTCGGCTTTGAGGGCTGCTACCCGGTGCGTGACCTGAATAATCGCCCGCGGCATAGCGTCGGTTATAAACCGCACCCACTAGAGCCTTTAAACTAGTAGATGCACCACCTCGCCCGTGCCGGGCTGCGTGAAGGCAACGCGTCCGCCTCCGCAGCAGGCTCAGAGCCGGCGAAATATGGTGAACGCTCGGAAGAACGCTTCCACATGGCGCGTTGTGGATGCCGGCGCCTCGCCGCATCCAGAAAAACATGAGAGAATAAGACCCGTGACTGCAAAGCTGTACCCCGTAACGACTGAAACTGAGACCCGCGAGGCCATCGAGGCTGCCCGCGAGGCGCTGAAGGCGCACGACACGATTGTGATGCCCACCGATACCGTCTACGGTATTGCCGCCGATGCTTTCTCGCATCAGGGCGTTGCCAAGCTGCTGGCAGATAAGGGTCGCGACCGCACCATGCCGCCGCCCGTGCTGATCTTTGACCTTGCTGCGCTCGCCGGCGTGGTGGACGATGTTCCGGACGACATTTACGACCTGGGTGGTCGTTTCTGGCCCGGCGCGCTGACTCTTATTCTTCACGCGTACCCGTCGCTGAGCTGGGATTTGGGTGAGACCCGCGGTACCGTTGCCGTGCGTGTTCCCGATGACGAGTTCGCTCTGAAGCTGCTGACCGAGCACGGTCCGCTGGCAGTCTCGAGCGCGAACAAGACTGGCCAGGAAGCCGCACTGGATGCGCAGACCGCCATGGAATCCCTGGGTGAGGATGTCGCCGTGGTGATTGACGGTGGCGCTCGTCCTAAGCCGATTGAGTCTGAGCCGAATGAGGACGGCGTGGTTGTGGTGACTGAGCGTGACCCGGCACCGTCCACGATTCTGGATTGCACCTCCTTCCCCTATGCGGTGGTTCGTGAGGGCGCGATTCCGGTGGAGGAACTGCGTGAGGTTGTTCCGTCGATTCTGACTCGTGCGGAGGCTGACGAGCAGGCGGCTCGTAAGGTTGAGGAAGCCGAGGCTGCTTCTTCCGCGTCGTCTGAGTCGGCTCCTTCTGAGCGTGCTCTGGACGATCAGGCTGATCTGGATGAGGCGTATGAGCAGTGGGACAGCACCCATACCGTGAGCGGTGAGCCTGCTCGTCGCGCTTCTGCACCGGCTGCTGGTTCTGTTGCGGCGTCCCTGCTGGGCGCTACGTCGGCTCTGTCTTCTGCGTTCAGCACTGGCGTGGATCAGGAGCGTGCGCGCGGTTATCGCGATAACACTCCGAAGCCGGTTCGTGCGGATGAGCCGCAGACCCTGCCTGTGCCTGCTGATACTGCTCGTGCTCTGGTCTTTGGCGAGTCGAAGATTGAGGTTGCTGCTAAGAGCGCACCCGCTCAGAGCGAGGCAAAGGCGGCAGAAGCTGAGGCTGAAGACGCTAAGACTGAAGCTACTACGACCGAGGCTGAGGCTAAGACCGAGCAGAAGGACGCCCCGGAGGACCACCTCTAAACCTCTGCGCGTGTAAGAGCTCGGAACATAAAATCTCGGAGCATAAAACGTGTAAGGGAACCCCCGATATATCGTTGAGATATATCGGGGGTTCCCTTTTGCTATGAGTCTTACAGATTGCGTGCCCCTAGGTTGTGCGTCTCTACAGGCACGTGCGCAATCTACTTCTTGTCGAAGCGGCGGTCCTTCTTCTTGCCCAGCGCGGTGTGGGCGTTGCGCAGTACTTCGCGTACGCGCGGGGTGGGCAGAAGGTTGTTGTCGCGCGCCCAGGAGTCATCAATGCCCTGGCCAAACCACATAACCTCGACCTTACGTACGGAGCCTGCGAACTTGTCGTTCATCAGCTCGGAGACGGTGTAGCCTGCCTTGACGGCTGCGCGGCAGAGCCATTCGGGCAGGTGCAGCGGCTTGCGGCGGCCCGCATCCAGAGTTGCGGAGGCGACGGTTGCGCCTTCCCAGGGCTGCAGGACGATGGTAGGCAGTTCGCCGGGGAAGGTGCCGAGCATGACCACGAATTCCGCGAGGGCGTGCACGCTAGAGACGGGCGACTTGCCGGTGCCTGCACCTGCAACGGATGCGAAGGGCGAGGACGCCATCTTGGCGAAGAGTTCGGTGGTGCGGCGTCCGCGGCCCTGCACGCTGGTTGCGCGCAGGATGCACAGTTCGGGTGCGCTGTCGGGGTGCTCTTCGAGGAAGTAGTCCTGCAGGTCGAGCAGTGCTTCTTCGCCGAGTGCCTTGGAGAAGGAATATGCGCTGAAGGGGTTGGTTTCTTCGGACGCATCGAGTACGAGGCGCGGGCCCTGTACGGCTGCGGAGGAGAGGTGGATGACGCGGCGCACGCCGGTGCGCTGTGCAGCAATTGCAATCACGGCGGGTAGCAGGGCGTTTGCGCCGACGAGCGGGGGCAGGTCCTGCATGTTGGGTGCTGCGAGACCCGCTGCGTTGACGACGACCTGTGCGCCCGCGAAGGCTTCTGCGAGGGAGTCGATGATGCCTTCAAGCTGGTCTGCTTCGTCGATGATGCTGTCTACGTCGAGGGCGCGGGTTGCGAGTCGAGGTGCCTCAATGGGGTCGACGCTGATACCTTCTGCGTTCAGTCGCGCGACGATGGAGGAACCAACGAAGCCGCTGGCGCCAATGACTTTCCACTTGGATTCAGACATCTCTTTTACCTCTCATGAGCCCGCCTACGTTGCGGGGAAAAATGGGGTCAGTTCAACTTTCCCATATTTGAACAGTTTATGGGGAATTTGTAGGGTTTTATTCGGTCTCTGGTCGTTTTTTCGTACGGGGTGCACAGTGCAAACACAGGCTATGAAGCTGATAGCTTGATGGATACCCAAAAGTGGGGGTGCGGGTACGTCCGCTATACGGATAAATCAACTGAATTCGGTTGATTATTTGTCATATTGGGCGTCTTTTGGGGTGGTGGTTCACTCTCTAGTGGAGACCGCAGGTAAAATATTTTCTTTGAGTGATATATCCACACGGTTGAATACCGCGGGCGCGAGAAACACCACAAGTGCCCAGTTTGGTATGGGTATATTGCGTACCGGCTGATTCAGGCGCATCGCGCCGCGGAGGGAGAACTTATGGCAGAAAAGTACAGCGACGTGACCGCTTTTGCCCAGCCTTCTTCCGAACAGTCTTCTCACGATTCTTCGAGCGAGTACCCCCGCACGGTTGCCGTGGTGGTGACCTACAACCGTGAGGACCTGCTGCCGAAGACCCTTGCTGGCATCGCCTCGGGTGAGCGCGTGCCTGCGGCGGTGGTGATTGTTGATAACGCCTCCACTGACGGCACTGCCGAGTATCTGCACACCCTGGACTATGAGCTGCCGGTGGATTGCATCCGCCTGGAGAGCAATATGGGCGGTGCTGGCGGTTTCGCGGTGGGTATTGACCGCGCCCTGGAACGCCACAACCCGGACCTGGTGTGGGTCATGGATGATGATACCGAGCCGACCGAGAACACCCTGTCGGAGGCGGTTGCCGCCTGGCTGAACTATTCGCCGGTGCCTTCGCGGCGTCCCGCGGTGGTGGCGTCTCGTGTGGTGTGGACGAACGGCGAGGACCACCCGATGAACACCCCGCGCACCATGTTTGCGGCGGGGGAGCAGCGTCATGCTCGTGCGCAGGCCGTGGGCGCCCGCCCGATTCGTAGCGCCTCGTTCGTGTCGATTCTGATGGATGCGCAGGCGATTCGCCGCAACGGTGGCCTGCCCATTGCTGAGTTCTTCATCTGGAATGACGATTTCGAGTTTTCGACCCGCCTGATTCATCACCGCGACGGCATCGCGGTGCCGTCCTCTGTGGCAAAGCATCACACGAAGACTTTCGGTACGACGAACGCCAACCCCGGCCCGCGTTTCTATAACGATGTACGCAATAAGCTGTGGGTCTTCACCCGCTCGCGTACCTTGAACCCGCTGGAGAAGCTGCTGTATGGTGGCTCGTCGGCGCGCCTGTGGATTTCTACTGTGCTGCGCACTGATGACCGCCGCACCTACCTGGGGTATTTCCTCAACGGTGTGCGTGACGGTTTGCGGGCACCCACCCCGAACCGCCAGGTGCTTGAGGGTGTTTACCCGCTGACTTTCCCCGGCCGCTACGGTGTGCCGGCTACTGCTAACGCCGTTGAGTCTGAGAAGGCGCGCGGTTGCGTGAGCTCTGCACCCGATTTCTCGGTGTTGATGAGCGTGTACGCGAAGGAAAACCCCGCCTACTTGGAGCAGGCGTTGGAGTCGAATCTGCTGAACCAGACGGTGCGTCCTTCCGAGCTGGTTTTGGTGAAGGACGGTCCGCTGACCCCCGAGCTGGATGCCGTGGTGGACCGCTGGGTTCAGCGTGCCGAGGATCTGGACTGCCCGCCGATTCAGGTGGTGGAGCTGGCTCAGAATGTTGGTTTGGCGGAGGCGCTGAATGCCGGTCTGCAGGCGTGCTCCTACGAGCTGGTGGCCCGCGCTGATTCTGATGACCTATCGGAGCCGACTCGTTTTGCCCGTCTGATTCCTGCCCTGGTTGAGGGCGGCTACACGGTACTGGGCTCTGCCATGCTTGAGGTGAACGAAAGCAATACGGCGGTGGAGTCGACCCGCGAGGCGATTGTTGACTCCGAGCGTCTGCTCAGCGCGATGGATTCGCGCAACCCGATTTACCACCCGTCGGTGGCGTTCGTGAAGAGTGCCGTGCAGCAGCTGGGCAGTTACGAGTTCGTGCCCGGCGCTGAGGATTGGTGGCTGTGGATGCGTCTGCGCGATGCCGGCTACCGTCTGGGCAATATCCCCGATGCACTGGTGCGTTATCGCGTGGGTGCGGGCGCGTACACGAAGCGTGGGGGAGTGGACGCCTGGTTGCAGGATCTGGCGATTCAGCGTCGCCTGTACACCGGTCACGGTATTTCTAAGCTTCAGTGGGCTCAGAACATGGCGGTGCGTAGCGTGTACCGTTTTGTGCCTGAGCAGGCGCGCCGTTCGGCGTTTCGTGCGTTGTCGTCGTTGACGGCTCGCGCTTCTTCTCGTTCTTCTGGTACCGCATCTGAAGGAGGCATGTAGTGGCTCAGTTGAAACCTCACGCTCATGTGGTGATGAAGAAGGCGGCTCAGCGTGGCACGCTGGTGACGGAGGGCGACTCCGGCACAATGCTGGTGAACCGCCTGTACGAGCGTAAGCCGTGGTGGCTGATTGCGCAGGCTCTGATTGATTCGAGCGCGTGGCTGCTGGCGGTTTTGTTCGCGTACATGCTCCGCTATAGTGTGCTGCTCAGCAACGGCTCGGTGTTCGATATTATTCACCCGGCGTCGTTGGCGATGACCGCTACTTTGGCTGTGGTGCTGCACCTGGTCATTGGTTTGGCGGGCGTGAAGATTTATAACGGCGTGTACTCTTATGGCTCGTTTGACGAGTCGTGGCGTGCCGGTGCGGCTGCTTTGAGCGCGGGCGCGGCGTTGACCATTTTCTCCTTTGTGGATGAGCTGCTGGGCCTGCCTCATATTCCGCATAGTGTGCCTGCGATTGCGGCGGCGTTTAGCCTGATTATGATGGCGGGCGCTCGCATGGCAAAGCGCGTCTACACTGAGCGCGGCGCGGTGCGTGAGCTGACCGGCGAGCCGGTGATTGTGTACGGTGCCGGTTTTATTGGCGGCATGGTCATGGATTCGATGCTGCATGATGAGGAGGCGAAGCTTCGCCCGGTTGCGGTCTTCGATGATGACCAGTTGAAGGCTGGTACGAAGTTCCACGGCATTTCGGTGATTACGACTTACCGTGAGCTGGAGCAGGCGATTCGTGAGTCGGGTACCCGTAAGATTCTGGTGACGATTTCGGATATGTCGGAGGATTATTTCGAGTCCTTCTGCAACCGCATGCGTAAGCTTAAGGTTGAGGTTCAGCGTATTAGCAGCGCGAATGCTCGCCTGATGGGTGAGCGTCTGATTACCGCGAGCGATAACGACCTGATGCGCGTGATTCGTGGCGAGATTAACTACGATATTGACCGCGATATTCTGCGTTCGTACCTGCACGGTAAGCGCGTGCTGGTGACCGGTGCGGGCGGTTCGATTGGTTCGGAGCTGTGCCGTCAGATTAGCGAGTTTGAGCCTGAGACCCTCATGATGCTTGATCATGATGAGACTCTGCTGATGGAGACGAAGGTTTCGATTACTCACGAGTCGAGCCTGGATGATGACCGCATCATTCTGGCTGATATTCGTGAGGGCGATAACCTGCTGGAGATTTTCCGTGAGCGTCGCCCCGAGGTGGTGTTCCACGCTGCAGCGCTGAAGCATGTGTCTGCGTTGGAGGCGTACCCGCAGGAGGCGTGGAAGACGAACTCCCTGGGCACTTTGAACGTGCTGCGCGCTGCGGAGGCGGTGGGCGTGAAGACCTTTGTGAACGTTTCGACCGATAAGGCTGCCGATCCGAAGACTGCGCTGGGTCAGTCCAAGCGTGTGGCGGAGCGCCTGACTGCGTACTTTGGTGAGAAGACCGGCAACACCTACGTGTCGGTTCGTTTCGGTAACGTGTTTGGCTCGCGCGGTTCGATTAAGCCGCTCTTTACGAAGCAGATTCTGTCGGGCGGTCCGATTACCCTGACGGATAAGCGTGCGACCCGTTATTTCATGCTGATTACCGATGCCTGCCTGCTGGTGATGCTTGCCGGTGCGATTGGTCGCCCGGGCGAGGTCATGGTGCTGGATATGGGTCAGCCGGTCAAGATTCTGGACGTTGCCAAGGCGATGCGCCAGGCGTATGAGCGGTATGACGTGGAGATCAAGGAGATTGGTCTTCGCAAGGGTGAGAAGCTGGATGAGACTCTCTTCGGCGGTACTGAGAAGCTGGTACCGAGCGAGGAGAACCGGTATATTTCCCGGTCGAGTGCCCCGGCACTTGACCCTGATGAGCTCGATTATGAGCGGTGGATTCAGAACTATCGGGAGCATAGCGGCTATGAGCGTCATGGCCTGGAGCGTGCCCCGGATCCGCGTACTCTGGCGGATGCACAGACGTTCTAATCTTTGCGGAAAGACACCGGATGCTGCACTTGCGTGGCGGGTGCGGTATCCGGTGTTTTTCTCTTTGTACGGCACTAGACTCTGTGTGCGGTACTGGATTCTGTGAAGGTTAGCCCCGCGTCGGTGAATAGTTTTATAGAATACGAAGTAAACACACACTACGCACACATCGTCCCTCAGCCGCGATTCTGGAGTTTGCGTCCAGGGGTAGCGGCGCCAATGCCTTGGAGCTGGTATGACCTCCTTTTCTGAGCTGTTGAGTATTTTTGCTCTTGCTTTTGTTTTGGGTGCCCTTTTGCCGTTTGCGGTGCGCCCAATTTTGCACCGCTACGACATGGTGGATGTTCCTAATGAGCGTTCTTCGCATACCGCGCCGACGTACCGCGGTATGGGTTTGGCGACTGCGGCCGCGACCTTTGTGACGTTTGTTGCTGCTACCCTGTTCGGCTGGACGTACCGTTCTGCTGAGTCGTTGCAGCTGGCGGTGACGATTGCTGCGGCGATTCTGTGCGCTCTTGCCCTGGGCTGGCTGGAGGATATTCGCGGTGTGAGCATTGTGCGTCGTGCGGGCCTGCAGCTGGTGATTGGTGTGCTTGTGAGCGTGAGCTTTGCGACGGTGCAGAGCACGAACATTCTGTTGCTGATTCTGGGTGCGATTTTTATTGCCGGCTACATTAATGTGGCGAACTTTATGGACGGCATTAACGGTATTTCTGGTGCTCACGGTCTGGTTGCCGGTTTGGCGTATGCGCTGACCGGTTGGATGGTGAACCTGCCGTGGCTTGCGTTGGCTGGTGTGGCGGTCGCCGGTGCTTTTGCGGCGTTCCTGCCGTGGAATGTGCGCCCGGGTAAGAACGTGTTTTTGGGCGATGCGGGATCTTATGTTTTGGGTGCGGCACTGGGCACGTTGGCTGTTGGTGCGTGGTTTGCGGATGTTCCGTTCCTGCTGGCTTTTGCTCCGCTGATGACCTACCTGGCGGATGCGGGTACGACTCTGTTCCGTCGTTTCATGGCGGGGGAGCAGTGGTACAAGCCGCACCGTACCCACACGTATCAGCGTCTGACGGATGTTGGTTTCAGCCACCTTGGCTCGACCGCGGTGGTGACGGGTACGACCATTCTGGTGTGGGTGCTTTTGGCGTTTGCCTCTGATTTGTTTGCTTCGGGTGCCGTGCTGGCGGCCGTTGGTGTGGTACTGGTGGCTCTTGCCGTGCTGGTGGTGTACCTGCGCATGCCGCAGCTGTTTGGTGGAGAGGCTCCTACTTCCACGATTGACCTGTCGAAGCGTTTTGCTCCGGCACCTAAGGAGAAGAAGACTGTTTCGGAACCTGCTACCGGCTCGTTGACCTCGGCGACTGGCGTTCCGGCGACTCCTGAGAACGTGGAGCCGACCTCGCTGCATCCGGAGCCGATCATGCCGGATTCGGTGAAGGATCGTGCGGGTCGTCCTTCTTCTGCTTCCTCTTCTTCGACGCAGGCTAGTTCGACTCAGTCGACTCAGAATCGTGGGGAGAAACACTAATGGTTTCTGAACACTCTGAACCTCCGGTTGAGGCTCCTGTAGAGCCTCTCTGGAGGCGTGTGGTCGACGTTCTGTGGTATCCGCCGGTGGAACGTAAGAAGCAGCAGAAGCGCCGCCGAGAGCGTGCTCAAGCAGGTTTGAAGGCCTCTTCCTTCGAGAGTCAAGAGCTTTCCTGGAAATTTTTGTTCTACAGGGTATCTGCATACTCTCTGCTGGCTTGGTTGGGCGGTATGATGAGTGCGTACCTGTTTGCGGGTCCTGTGGGCGCGCTAGGAATAACATTGGGCTTTCTGATAATCTATATATGCTTCACTCTGGGCGTATTAGTTATGTTGGTTGCTCCCATTTTCGACTGGGGTGTACCCAAATCGCTGGTGGTGAGCTACCTCGTGAAGATTGCTCTGCTCGGTCTGGTATTGATGTTTGTGCCGTTCCCCGAGAATCTGAGGCACGGTTGGACTCTCGCAGGCGCATGTACCGGCGTGATCCTGTGGATTGTTATTGAAACAGTCAGCATCGCACGACTGAGAATTTTGTACTTCGACACCGACTCGGAAGACCATGGTCGGTAACACGATTGGTGTTTGAAAGGAAAAACGTTTGGCCGAAGAGAAGAAATGGTGGGACGGAGATAAAAAGCTCCGCACTACCGGAGAATTGGTATCTGACGGAGGTCTCTCCGGCGCCGTCATGTCGATTCTCTATCTGATCATCGGTGTAGCAGTGTGGGGAGGCATCGGTTACCTCGGTGACCTGGTCTTCTCCACCACCTGGCTGGTGTGGGTTGGCGTCTTGATTGGCGCCGTCGGAGGTTTGACCCTCGTCTTTACCCACATGACCAGGCAGAATAAAGACCGCTAGGTCATTGAACGCGGACCGCCAGGTCACACATTCATCCATGTAGTTAGCATGTCAGTCGTTTATAGGCAGACATGGGCTCTTGATAGCCACTAGCAGCAAGAAAGGACTTGCTTTGATCGAGAACGGGTTGATCCTCGCGGAAGCCTATGTGCCGCCGACCCCTGAAGACATGCATCTGCCCCCCTTCTTCACCATTGGTGATTTCGCTTTCGGTAAGCAGAACGTACTGATTCTGCTGTCCGTGGTGATTATTGCGGTCTTCTTCCTCACCGCAGCACGCAAGCGTGCCATGGTTCCTGGCAAGACTCAGTTCATCGCTGAATCCGGCTACATGTTTGCTCGTAACTCCCTCGGCAAGGAAACCCTGGGCGTTCAGCACTACAAGCCTTTCGTGCCGATTCTGTTCGCCTCCTTCTTCTTCGTTCTGGTGAACAACCTCTTCGGTTCGATTCCGTTCGTTCAGCTGCCCTCCTTCTCCCACCCCGGTAGCGCCTACGCACTGGCTGGCGTCGCATACCTGACCTGGGTTGGTGTTGGTATCAAGCGCAAGGGTCTGGGCGGCTTCTTCAAGGACATCACCATGCCTTCGGGCCTGCCGGTCTGGATTTACCCCATCTTGATCCCGATCGAGTTCTTCTCGAACCTGCTGATTCGTCCCGCAACTCACGCACTGCGTCTCTTCGCGACCATGTTCGGTGGTCACCTGGCGCTGATGGTTGCATCCAGCATGGTGACCTACATGGTTGAGACTCTGGGCGGCATCGGCTACCTGGCTGCTATTGCTCCCGGTGCTCTGGGTATGTTCCTGTACTTCCTGGAATTCATGATTCAGTGCATCCAGGCTTATGTGTTCGCTCTGCTGCTGGCTGTGTACCTGCAGGGCTCGGTTTCCGAGGGACACTAAACTCTCTAGTTTTTTAGGTTTTCGCGTTCGTCATTGGGCGTGAATAAAGCAACCCACACGTTCACTGTGCGGGCTATTAACTCAAATCAAACTCTGTTCGGTCCGGGTATGTTCCCGGTCGAACACTGTTGAAAGGAAAAATAATGGTTGGTTCCATCACTGCGGTTGGCTACGGTCTGGCAGCTATTGGCGGCGGCATCGGCGTGGGTCTGATCTTCGCGGCATACATGACCAGCGTTGCTCGTCAGCCCGAGTCCCAGAAGACCCTGCAGCCCATGCTGTTCCTGGGCTTCGCACTGGTCGAGGCACTGGCAATTCTGGGCCTGGTTCTCGTCTTCATCAAGTAACCGGCTCTGCCACATCCTAAACGACCCATCCCATAGAACAGGATTCCCTCCATGATTTATCTGGCAAGCGACGGGGGAGCGGAGGCAACTTCGAACCCCCTGATTCCCGACGTCGGGGAAATTGTCATTACCCTCATCGGATTCCTGATCCTCTACTACATCGTTGCTAAGTACGTTGTCCCGGCGTTCGAGAAGATCTACCAGGACCGTAAGGAAGCAATCGAAGGTGGCCTTGCCAAGGCCGAGAAGGCACAGGCAGAGGCTGCAGCGGCTCGCGATGAGTACACCCAGCAGCTCGAAAGCGCTCGACTGGAGGCTCAGAAGATTCGTGAAGAGGCACGCGCAGAGGGCGAGGCAATTATTGCCGATGCTCGCGAGCGTGCAACCGCTGAGGCTCAGCGCATTAGCGATAATGCAGCAAAGGCTATCGAGGCAGAGCGTGCGGCAGCAGCAGTGTCCCTCCGTTCCGAGGTTGGCACTCTTGCTACGACCCTTGCCGGCAAGATTGTGGGCGAAGCCCTCAACGATGATGAGCGATCGGCCCGTGTGGTAGATCGTTTTCTTGCTGACCTTGAAACCGAGAAGCAGAACGCAGGTGCGGCTCGGTAATGGCAGGAGTATCTACTGAATCACTGAGCAAGGTGGAAGAGGTGCTGGAAGCTCACGCTTCCCTGCAGCCCCTGAACCTGGCGAGCGAGCTTTTCGCTGTGGTTGATGTTCTCGACCACAACGGCACCCTGCGCCGTGCTGTCACCGATTCTTCGCGTGATGCAGCAGCACGTCAGGGTATCGCTAACACCGTCTTCGGCGGCAAGATCTCTTCGCAGGCTATGGCTGTGATCACCAATGCGGTGGCTCAGCGCTGGTCTGATGATGCAGATCTGGCGAACGCCCTGGAGCGTGCAGCAGTGCTCGCCGTGACCGCATCGGCTCAGTCTCGCGGTGGCGTGGATGCCCTGGACGAGGTGCTCAACGAACTACTCACCTTTGTGCGTACCGTTGATTCCAACGCTCAGGCGCAGGAAGCGCTGTCCGACCATCAGGCAAGCAAAGAAGCAAAGAAGAAGCTCGCCGTGGCGCTCGGTGGCCCCGCCACCACCGCCGAAGGTGTGCTTCTGCTCGAACGAGTTGGCTCCAACCCCCGCGGCCGTCACGCTGCACGGGTAGCCGATGAGTTCGCAGAAATCATCGTCACGCGACAGAACCGTTACATTGCGCGAGTAACTAGCGCGATTGCGCTGTCGCAGGCACAGCTTGAACGTCTCGGTCGCGCGCTCAACGCCGTGTACGGCCGTGAGCTGAAGCTCGACGTTTCGGTGGACCCCGCCGTTCTGGGCGGTCTGCGTGTTCAGGTGGGCGACGAGGTGATCGACGGTACCGTCGAGACCCGCATGTCCGACCTGACTCGTTCCATCGGCTAGCGGCTCAAGCTAGCGACGCTGAACCGTTCGTCGCAACGGTGATTTAGAAGATACCTCGGGTAGCGGGTGCGTGGCTGATGCCTCCTTCGCAGAAGCGGCGGCATTGCCCGCCCGTTCAACCCGAATTGCAAGTTTCGGTTGGTTCCGTTGACGGAACGCAACCACAATGAGAGAGCAGGGACACAAGATGGCCGAACTGACCATCAATGCCGACGATGTCCGTAATGCGCTGAACGAGTTTGCAGCGTCTTACGAACCCGGCAATGCAGAACGTGTTGAGGTGGGTCGAGTTGTATCGGCCTCCGACGGTATCGCTCGTGTCGAGGGCCTTCCCTCGGTTATGGCGAATGAGCTGCTTCGTTTCGAAGACGGCACCCTCGGCCTCGCACAGAACCTGGATACCCGCAATATTGGTGTGATTGTCCTGGGTGACTTCACCGGTATTGAAGAGGGCCAGGTCGTACACCGCACCGGTGAGGTTCTCTCGGTGCCCGTTGGCGACGCGTACCTCGGTCGCGTTGTTGACCCCCTCGGTAACCCGATCGATGACCTGGGCCCCATCGAGGCCGAAGGTCGCCGCGCACTGGAGCTGCAGGCTCCCGGCGTGACCCAGCGTAAGTCGGTTCACGAGCCGCTGCAGACCGGCCTGAAGGCAATCGACTCGATGATTCCGATTGGTCGCGGTCAGCGTCAGCTGATCATTGGTGACCGCCAGACCGGTAAGACCGCTATCGCGATCGACACCATTCTGAACCAGAAGGACAACTGGGCTTCCGGCGACCCCGAGAAGCAGGTTCGATGCATCTACGTGGCTGTCGGCCAGAAGGCATCCACCATCGCAGCTGTCCGCCACACCCTTGAGACTCGCGGCGCGCTGGAGTACACCACCATCGTGGCATCTCCCGCATCCGACGCAGCAGGCTTCAAGTACCTGGCACCCTACACCGGTTCGGCTATCGGCCAGCACTGGATGTACGGTGGCAAGCACGTCCTCATCATCTTCGACGACCTGTCGAAGCAGGCAGAAGCATACCGCGCTGTGTCCCTGCTGCTGCGCCGCCCGCCGGGACGTGAAGCATACCCCGGTGACGTCTTCTACCTGCACTCCCGCCTGCTGGAGCGTTGCGCTAAGCTCTCCGACGACCTCGGCGCAGGTTCGATGACCGGCTTCCCGATCATTGAGACCAAGGCAAACGACGTTTCCGCCTTCATTCCGACCAACGTCATCTCCATCACTGACGGCCAGATCTTCCTGCAGTCCGACCTGTTCAACGCTAACCAGCGTCCGGCAGTCGACGTCGGTATCTCCGTCTCCCGTGTTGGTGGTGCCGCACAGACCAAGGCTATGAAGAAGGTCTCCGGTACCCTGAAGCTGGAGCTGGCACAGTACCGTGCAATGGAAGCGTTCGCAATGTTCGCATCCGACCTGGACGACGCTACCAAGGCACAGCTGACCCGCGGTTCTCGCCTGACCGAGCTGCTGCGTCAGCCGCAGTACACCCCGTACGCAGTTGAAGAGCAGGTTGTCTCCATTTGGGCTGGTACCTCCGGTCACCTCGACGACATTGAGATTTCCGATGTGCTGCGCTTCGAGGCAGGCTTCATCGAGTACCTGCGTCACAAGACCTCGGTACTGACCGATATCGCTTCCTCCGGCAAGCTTGAGGATGACACCGTTGCAGCTCTGAAGTCCGCAGTTGCTGACTTCAAGCAGGGTTTCAAGTCTGAGGGCAGCAGCCACCTCGTCGACGCAGGTCACGAGGAGCACAAGGCAGCTCGCGATAGCGACATCACTCAGGAAACCATCGGTTAGCGATTAGTCCTCGCCTTCTCCCCGCCTCAGCTATGAGGCTGGGGCGGGGCAGAAAGCAAGGAGAAAGGAAGCTCTATGGGAGCCCAGATTAGGGTTTACCGACAGAAGATTGCTTCGACGTCGTCTATGAAGAAAATCTTCAAGGCGATGGAGATGATCGCGACCTCCCGCATTAACAAGGCTCGTAACGCTGCTCAGGCAGCCGGCCCTTACGCGAACGCTCTGACCCGCGTGGTGACCGCGGTTGCGACTCAGCACGGCATTAAGCACCCGCTGATTCACAAGCCGCACGAGTTCGGAACCTACGAACACCGCCGCTCCGCAATCCTGGTTGTTACCAGTGACCGCGGTCTGGCAGGTTCGTACTCCTCCGCTATCCTGCGTCGTACCGAATCTCTGATTGAGAGGCTGCGCTCTAACGGCCAGGAGGTACAGCTGTACCTTGTTGGCCGTAAGGCAAAGGCTTACTTCGAGTTCCGTGAGCGCCCCTACGCCCGTGCGTGGGAGGGCCACACCGATGCACCTCGCGTCGAAACTGCCGTCGAGATTCGTGACGCGCTGCTCGAAGCCTACGAACTGCCCTTCGAAGAGGGCGGCGTGGACGAACTGCACATCGTGTACACCGAGTTCAAGTCGATGGTTGTTCAGGAACCCAAGATCCTGCGCCTGCTGCCCATCCATGTGGGCGATGCAAAGGAAATGGGCGAGGAAATCGTTCCCGATCAGGAACTGACCAAGGCTGAGTACGAGCAGGCGGCATCCTTCGAGTTCGAGCCCTCCGCTGAGGAAGTGCTCAACGAGCTGCTGCCGCGCTACGTTGCATCCCGTATCTTCTCCTGCCTCCTGCAGGCAGCGGCAAGTGAGCTGGCATCCCGCCAGCGCGCAATGAAGACCGCAGGTGACAACGCTGAGACGCTGATTACCAAGTACACCCGTTTGATGAACAACGCACGTCAGGCGGAAATTACTCAGGAGCTCTCCGAAATCGTGGGCGGCGCAGACGCCCTCGGCTCCTAGTACTTGTACGCCAACGAAGCCATCAACTGTCCAAACTTTCTAAGTAAGTGAGAAACATGACTGCCACCTACAACGAATCGGTCTCCGCACCGACTCAGGGCGCAACGGGTCGTATTGCCCGCGTCATCGGCCCCGTGGTCGACGTCGAGTTCCCCGCCGGTCAGGTCCCCGAGATTTACAACGCTCTGACCACCGAGCTGACCCTCGACGGTCGCACCCGCACCATCACCTTCGAGACCGCACAGCACCTGGGCGACTCGATCGTTCGCGCTATCTCCCTGCAGCAGACTGACGGCCTGGTCCGCGGTCAGGCTGTAGTCGACACCGGCGCACCGATCTCCGTCCCTGTTGGTGACGGCGTGAAGGGCCACATTTTCAACGTTCTCGGTGACGCACTCGACGTGCCGAACTCCGAGATCAAGGCTGACACCTACTGGCCGATCCACCGTGCCGCTCCCGGCTTCGCAGAGCTGGAAGGCTCCACCGAAATGCTGGAGACCGGTATTAAGTCCATCGACCTTCTGACCCCCTACATCAAGGGCGGTAAGATTGGTCTGTTCGGTGGTGCAGGCGTGGGTAAGACCGTGCTGATCCAGGAAATGATTACCCGTGTGGCTCGTAACTTCGGTGGTACCTCCGTGTTCACCGGTGTGGGCGAGCGTACCCGTGAGGGTAACGACCTGTGGGTCGAAATGGAAGAAGCAGGCGTTCTGAAGGACACCGCTCTTGTGTTCGGCCAGATGGATGAGCCCCCGGGAACCCGTCTGCGCGTGGCACTGACCGGTCTGACCATGGCGGAGTACTTCCGCGATGTTCAGAACCAGGACGTGCTGCTGTTCATCGACAACATCTTCCGTTTCACTCAGGCAGGTTCTGAGGTTTCCACCCTGCTGGGCCGCATGCCCTCCGCAGTGGGTTACCAGCCGAACCTGGCGGACGAAATGGGTCTGCTGCAGGAGCGTATCACCTCCACCCGCGGTCACTCCATCACCTCCATGCAGGCAATTTACGTGCCTGCGGATGACTACACCGACCCGGCGCCGGCAACCACCTTCGCGCACCTGGATGCGACCACCGAGCTCTCTCGTGAAATCGCATCGCGCGGTCTGTACCCGGCAATTGACCCGCTGTCCTCCACCTCCCGAATCCTGGACGCACAGTACATCGGTCAGGAGCACTACGACACCGCAATTCGCGTGAAGGCTATTCTGCAGGAAAACAAGGAACTGCAGGACATCATCGCGATTCTGGGTGTGGACGAGCTCTCCGAGGAGCAGAAGATCGTCGTGGCACGTGCACGTCGTATCGAGCAGTTCCTCTCCCAGAACACCTACACTGCAAAGCAGTTCACCGGTGTCGAGGGTTCGACCGTTCCGCTGAAGGACACCATCGAGTCCTTCCAGATGATCTGCAACGGCGATGTCGACCACATCCCCGAGCAGGCGTTCTACAACATTGGTGGTATGGACGACGTTATGCGCCGCTACGAGGAAATCAAGGCACAGACTGGAGCTAAGTAATCATGGCTCTGAAAGTTGAAGTTGTTTCCCGCGAACGCGTCGTGTGGACTGGCGAAGCGAACTACGTTCGTGCACGCTCCGTCAGCGGTGACCTCGGCATCCTGCCGGGTATGATCCCCACCTGCACGCTGCTGGCACAGGACGGCGAGCTGCTCATTGAACCTGTTGAGGGTGAGACCATTAAGACCATCCTCAACGCAGGTTTCTTGACCGTCTCGAACGATCACGTGACCATCGCTGCAAAGCACGCACAGATCTAAAGCCGGTTCTCCGTAAGGGGAATTGACCGCTGTGTACACCTCGCCGGTGTTCCACCCTGAAAGGGGAGGGGCACCGGCGTTTGGTGTATCTGGGGGTAGGCCGTGTGTGCAGAATGAGAGTGTGCGCCGAAAGAGCGCGGGCAGAAAGATAATGCGCACAGAAAAGGGGCGCCTCCCATGGTTGGGAGGCGCCCCTCAAGCTATGTGTAGCCGCTTAGCTAGAGCCGTTTAGAACAGGCCGGTCAGCTAGAACAGGCGGTCAGCCGAATCGTCCACGCCGCGCATCGCGTCGTAGTCCAGGCTCACGCAGCGGATACCACGGTCCTCAGCCAGGGTACGAGCCTGCGGCTTAATCGTCTGCGCCGCAAACACGCCGCGCACCGGTGCTAGCAACGGGTCACGGTTGAGCAGCTCCAGGTAACGGGTCAGCTGCTCCACACCGTCAATATCGCCCACACGTTTGAGCTCAACCGCCACGGAGACGCCGTGCGCATCCTTCGCCATGATGTCTACCGGACCGATAGCGGTCGGGTACTCGCGGCGTACCAGCGAATAGCCCTCACCGAGAGTGTAGATCTGCTCGGCGAGCAGACGCTGCAGGTCAGCCTCCACACCGTCCTTGATGAGGCCGGGATCAACACCCAAATCGGTGGCGTGCTCGTGCTCAATCTTGTAGATGCGAATCATCAGGCGGTCATCGCTCTTAGCCGCCTGAACGGTCCACAGCTGCTGAACATCGGACTCCAGGTCCTCACGGATGCTATGCGGAACGTCCTCACGCTCAGCCACCAGCAGGGAGCAGGGAGGGCTCATCCAGTTCAGAGGCTTGTAGGAACCGCCGTCGGAGTGAATGAGGACGGAGCCGTCATTCTTGACCATCAGCAGGCGGGTAGCGCGGGGCAGGTGGGCGCGGAGGCGGCCCTCATAATCTACGGAGCATTCAGCAATGACAATACGCATCCGTCCACTCTAGCAGGTACGAGTGTTTGGCTCTAGCAGGTGAGGGTATGAGCTAGGGAACCTTGAGCTTGGTACAGGTCGCGGTACGGGGGCACAGTAGGGAAGTACGGCACAGTAGGGAGGTGCGGCACAGAGCGGGGGAGTACCGCCTCAGCATGAGTACCACGCCAGTATGAGGAAGAGCGCAGAGCGAACAGCGGCAGGGTAGGTAGGTAGAGATAGTTGAGCGGCGCGGTAGAATAGGGCTCATGGCACGTAAGAATCATCCCGGCAGGCGAGCATCCGGCACCACCAGTGATAAGTGGCACCGTCAAGCACCCGCAGGGCGTGATATCAGCAGGATCCTCGATCCTGCACCCCGACTGGAACGTGACCGATACGGTGACTGGCTGGTGCAATACATTCCCGCCGTCAACGCCCAAAAAACCTACACCTGCCCCGAATGCTACCGCCCGATTCCGCCCAGAACAGCGCACCTGGTGGTGTGGCAAGAAAGCCACACGATGGGCCGTAGCCGTGCCATTGATGAGCGTAGACACTGGCATCAGCACTGCTGGCGAACCCGCCGCAAATAAGCTGAATACTGCACTTTAGGTGCAGCCCAAGACCCAAGACCCTAGACCCTAGTCCACATTCTCGAATCCAATTCTTGAAGGAACGCAATGAGCAACACCGCCGATATCACCCGCGAGCAGGAATTCGACCCCGCCCGCTACGTTTTCAGCACCGCCGCTGAGCCCACCCCCATTAAGGCACGTACCGTTCTGCCGGCACGCCGCGAGAACTTCACCGTCACCACCGCGGACGGCAAGCGCCTCGTCGGTGAACTCGCCCTGCCCGAAGGCGAAGTCAAGGCAACCCTGGTGACCTTCCACCCGCTGCCCACTCACGGCGGCTACATGGACTCGCACGTGTACAAGAAGGCGTCCTTCCGTCTGCCGGCGCTGTCGAACATTGCGGTACTGCGCTTTAACACTCGCGGCACCTCCTCGATTCGTGGCACCAGCGAAGGCGTCTTTGATGGCGGTTTTGCCGAGAAGAAGGACTTCGACGCAATCCTGAAGTTCGTACGCGAGCGCGCCCTGCCGAACCCCTGGCTGGTCGGCTGGTCCTTCGGCACCGAGCTGGTGCTCAAGTACGCGCCCGAATACGCGAACGAGTTCACCGGCGCTATTCTGCTCTCCCCGCCGTTGCACCGCGTGCACCCGGCTGAGCTGGATGAGTGGAACAAGATCTCGAACCCGCTGTACGCGCTGGTGCCCGAGCACGACGACTACCTGCAGCCTCCGGCGGCGCGTGAGCGTTTCGCGGCTGTGCCCCGCACCCAGGTGATCCCCTTTGAGGGGTGCAAGCACCTGTGGGTGGGCGAGAAGTCCGTGCAGCAGGTCCTGAACACTATTGTCAGCATCGTGACTGGCGCTCCCACCGAACTGCCCACCGAGTACAACGGCCCGGTGGCAGAAGAAATTACTGAGCTCTAAAGGCTCGGTATAAAACGTAAAGGCGGCGGCTTTGGATAGAACGTCCAAAGCCGCCGCCTTCGTATCTATACGAGATAGTTGCCCGCGGGAAGAAAAGCGAGCGCGTAGAGAATCTAGAGGTGACTACAGCTGATCCTGGCGAGGAATGAACACCTCGCGCACCAGAATCAGCATGGAAGCCGCCACCGGAATAGCAATCAGTGCGCCCAGCACGCCCCAGAGCGCGCCACCGGCAGCCACCGAAATAATCGCAACACCGGCAGGGACCGACACAGCGCGAGCCATAATACGCGGAGAAATCAGGTACGCCTCCACCTGCAAGTACAGGAAGTACGCCACCGCAAACCACAGCGCCAGGCTCCAGCCCTGGGTCAGCAGAATCAGTGAGGTCAAAATCAGCGCAATCACGCCACCAACCAGCGGAATGAACGCCAGAATCATGACGACCAAAGCCATCAACTGCGGGAAGCTGAAGCCCACAAACAGCATAATAAAGAACGCCACAAAAGCATTCAGAACAGCAACCAGAGCCTGACCCATCACGTAGTTACCCACCGACTCGGTAATCTTGTCGGTAATGTACTTGACGCGCACACGCTTAGACGCCGGCGCCAGGCGCACACCCCACGCCTTGATAGTGTCCATCGAGGTGAGGAAGTACAGGGACAGGAACAGCACAATAATCACGCCGGTCACGCTCTGCGCCAGGGTAGAACCCGCAGAAACCAGGCTCGACATGAAGCTATTGACCTGTGAAGAGGAGAACGTTGACTCCAAGAACTTAGGGACGTTCTCATTCACCCAGGTGCTGATGTTAAAACGCTGATCAAGCTCGTGGTACCAATCAGAATCAATTGTGTTCTGATAGATACCCGGCGCGTACTGCACAAACTTAGATGCCTGCTCGCTAATAATTGGGCCAATGGTCATGACCAGACCGGTCACAGCGCCAGCAAAACCAGCAAGCACAGCAATCACGCCGATACCGCGCTTAATGCCCCAAGACTCCAGGCGGCGCACAATCGGGTCTAGACCCAGAGCAATGAAAATAGCACCGGTCACCCAACCCACCAGGGCACCCACATTGTTGAAAATGTAGTAGGCGAAGAGCGCCAGACCCACGCCCACGGTCATGAGGAAACCAAACGCGACCGGGTTGTGCATCATGGAGGTCTTGCCATTGCCGACCACCTTCGGTGCGGGAGGCGCATCCTCAGAAGCGGCGGGGACCACCGGAATAGTATCCGTAGGAGGCATGGAAGCGCGGCGGCGGTTAGAACGCACCTGGCTAATGCTTTCGGTCAGCTCGCTGAAGGTCTCCGTTATCTGGTCGGTGAGGGATTCCTTCTTGCGTGGCTCGTCGGACGATGTTGTCTCTTCGTGAGCTGCTGAGGCTTTCTTCTCGCTCATGCTCTTCCTTTCCGGATCATTCCGGGTATTTTTTCTCTACTGTGTCATTCTACCGGCTGGTTTACTTTGTTACGGCGTCCACGGTGAATCCCAAGGACAGGGGAGCGCATGTGGGAGAGATATTTGCGGGGCGGTTTCAGGCAATAGCCCAAACGCTATCCCCGGCATGAGCTCAGAGCGTAGGCGACAGAGAACGTGCGCTCGCAACGGTGCGTTGTGGGGATAATAGAGGAAGGAACGCGTGAAGGATCTAGCCCGCACGCAACAATAGATACAGAACGTAAAGGAGCCCAGGATGAGTATTATTTTTGATCCGGCAGACCGCGGCGCATCCCAGAACGCGGCACAGGGTAATGTCGCGCAGGGTGGTGCAGCACAGAACGGGGCTGTGCAGAACGGGGTAGCGCAGGAGATTCCCGCCTCCGTACGCAACGCCATGGAACTGAACCCCAACGCGGCACAGTCTGCTGGCGAACAGGGTGGCGAGCAGACCCCCTCCGCTCCCACCTGGCGCTACGAGGTCAACACCCCCGAAGAGTTCCAGAAGCTCGTTCAGCTCTCCAGCCAGGGTGCTGTGATTTTTGCGCTCTACGCGCCGCACTCGCCCTCCTCCCTGCAGATGCTCGAAGGCGTGCAGAAGCTCGTCGACTCCGCCGCAGGTAGCATGATTTGCGCCGCCGTGGACGTCACCAAGCTCCCCGAAGCTGCCCAGGCATTCGGTGTGAGCGGCGTGCCCGCGGGCGTTGCCGTTCTGGCGGGCCGCCCGGCACCGATTTACACCGGCCCGGTCAGCGCAGAAGACCTCGGCGATGTGCTCTCCCAGGTTCTGCAGCTCGCGGCACAGTACCAGCTGCCCGGCGGATTCGACCCGGTTGTTCCCGACGACGAAAAGCCCCTGCCGCCTCTGCACGCCGAAGCCGTCGCCGCCCTCGATCGCGGCGACCTGGAGGGTGCCCGCGCCGCATACCGCAAGGCAATCACCGAGAACCCCGGCGATAAGGAAGCGAAGCTCGGCCTGGAACAGGTTGAACTGCTCGCCCGAGTGAAGGACCTGGACCTGGCAACCGAACGTGCGGCGGCCGCGGCAGACCCCATGAATATTGACGCCGCGTTCAACGTAGCCGACCTGGACCTGGTGGGCGGCCACGTGGAGGACGCGTACAACCGTCTGCTGCGCCTGTTCAGCGCGGTAGGCCCCGACGATAAGGCGCGTGTGCGCGAGCGCCTCGTGCAGCTCTTTGACGTGGTGGGTGCATCTGACCCGCGCACCCTCAAGGCGCGTGCGGCACTGACCATGGCGCTGTTCTAAAAACAGCTGTCACCCGGGAAACGTCATGAGCCGGTCTAGCTAGCTCTGGCTAATCTAGGCGGCTGAAACGTTGAATACGGACGGGCTATCGTCTACTCCTGCACTCGGGCTGCGGGGGAGGCGGTAGCCCGTTCTGCGTTCGCGGGTTTGAAGTGGTTTTGAGGCGGGGGAGAGCAGACGACTCAACCTGTCTGATAGCGCGGTTGGATGGCATCTATAGCACCCCGGAATGTCCATATTATGCGTTGTGAGTACGTAATATTGCAGGTTTTATCGCCAAACCTGTTAGACCTCAATGGGGAGTGATAGGGTGAAAATATGAACACTAGTCATTTTCCCCAGGACCCGAACCCGCAAGAACCAGGTTTGCCGCAGAACCCGGTACAAGAGACCAACCCGGTACTAGAGACCACAGTAGAGGCAAACCCCGCCGCGGCAGTACCTCAAGCTATAGTCCCCGAATCTGCAGCTCCGGAAGCTGTAAACCCTGAGCCTGCAGCTCCGGAAGCTGTAGTTCCCGCGTCGGTAGCACCGCAGCTACCCGTCACCCCGCAGGCCGCACCGACCGCTGGCGCTCGCCCCGCCATCGAAATCCGCGGCCTCACCAAGGCATTTGGTCAGAAGGTCGCCGTCGACCGCATCAACCTGGATATCCCCTCCGGATCCTTCTACGGACTGGTCGGCCGCAACGGCGCCGGTAAAACCACCACCATCTCCATGGTCACCGGCATGCTCATGCCCAGCGAAGGCACCGCATACGTGCGAGGCATCGACATGTGGGCCGACCCGCTCAAAGCCAAAGCGCACCTGGGTGTGCTGCCCGACGGCGTGCACCTCTTCGACAAGCTCACCGGTGAACAGCTCATCACCTACTCCGGCTACCTGCACGGGATCGATAAGGAAACCGTTGCCTCCCGCGTTAAGGATCTGCTCGCGGCCATGGACCTGACCGACGCTGCGGGCCGTGCCGTTGCCGACTACTCCGCCGGTATGACCAAGAAGATTGCGCTCGCCGCCGCTCTCGTTCACGCGCCCTCCGTGCTGATCCTGGACGAGCCCTTTGAGGCGGTCGACCCGGTTTCTGCCGCTAATATTCAGGATATTCTGCGTGGCTTCGTTGCCTCCGGCGGAACTGTCATTATCTCCTCGCACGTGATGGACCTTGTCCAGCGCCTGTGCGACCACGTAGCCGTCATGGACTCCGGCCGTATTCTCGCCGCCGGAACCGTCGACGAAGTACGCGCCGGCGTGAGCCTTGAAGAACGATTTGTGCAGCTGGTCGGTGGCCGCACCTCCTCGGAAGGATTGTCATGGTTGGGCACCTCGTCTCACTAAAGTGGCAGTATGTGCTCGCTTCCTTCCGCCGAAGCATCTGGGCGCTCATCGGCCTGATTTTTGCGGCGCTTTATGCGGGCGGTATGCTCTTCGGCCTCGGCTCCGCATACGTTATCGCTAACTCGGAGGTACCCGAATACGGTCAGCTCGGCGCCCTCCTTGTAGGCACCGTTGTGGCGCTCGCCTGGGCTATCGTCCCCATCTTCTTCAGCGGGCTGGACGGCACCCTGGATGAGAGCCGATTCGTGCTCTTCCCCATCAAGCCCTCCACCCTGCAGAAGGGCCAGTTCCTCGGCGGGTTCGTGGGTATCCCCGGCATTGCCAGCATCATTGCCGTGCTGCTGGGTGCGATCGCGTTTATATCGCAACCGCTCGCGCTGGTCGTGTACCTCATCTGCTGCGTGCTCGGCCTTGCGAACCTCATGGTGTGGGCTCGTCTCGCCAACCGCCTGGGCATGGCGCTGAATGATAACCCGCGCATCGCCAACACCCTGATGATCGTTGCCATGCTACTGATGATGAGCGCCGGTTTTATCTTCGGTGGAACGATAACCTACCTGACCAAGCACTGGGAAGAGGTGCTACCCTACCTGCCTTGGCTCAGCGTGACGCCCTTCGGGTCGGCATTTGCGGTGCCCTACTTTATGGCGACCGGCAATATGGGTACCGCCCTTGGTTGCCTGGCTCTGACCCTCGTCTACCTGGCTGGCGGATGGTGGCTGTGGGGTAAGAACCTGGCACGCTCCATGGCGAATGTGGGCGGTAGCGCGCACCACGCCAGCGCTGCCGAAGTCGCCGCAGGTGATTTGGGTCTGTTGGCACGGTTCCCCGCAACTCCTCGCGGTGCCGTAGCGGCACGAACCCTGCACTCATTTCTGAAAGACAACCGTCTGCAGCTGCTGACCGCAAGCACCGCAATGCTTTACCTGATACTGACGGTGGCTATGCCCCTGTTCCTGAGCTCTGTAGGCTCCTTCGAAAGTCGGGCCAGTTTTAACGGCGTCAACGCGGCTGAAGCTAACCAGATCATCAATAGCGGCGTGATGCAGCTCTTCGGATTCTGGATGTACTTCTGCACCGTCTTCACCGGCTACTACATGTGCTACCTCGTCTCCTACGACAACACCGCATTCAGCCTGCACGTGCTCTCCCCGCTACGCGGTATTGACGATCGTCTCGGCCGTCTTTGGGGTTACAGCATCCTGATGGTTCCGATCGTGGTGGTGATGGTGTTCGTCGCCTCAGCGGCAAATGGACACCTGGAGCTTTTCCCCATCGTGCTGATGCACCAGCTGGGCGTGTTCGCTGCGGCTGCAGGTATTGGATGCGTACTGGATACCTTCATTAGTCCTCCCGTGGCGCCTCCCGGGGCTAACCCGTTCAAGAACCCGAAGAACACTGACGGCTTCGCTAAGCAGCTGCTGCTGATGCTCTCTATAGTTTTGGTGATGCTCAGCGCGCTGCCCGGCGGTATCTCTGTTGTCGTGTACATTTTCCGCACGCAGGATGTGCTGACCCTCGTATACGGCGGCTTGATTCAGCTGCTGATTGGTGCCGCACTACTAGTGGGCGGCGTGGCGTGGGGCGGCCACCGCTACGACAAGGTCAGCTCCAAGATGCTGGAACGCGTGGCACGCTTCCAGGCGAACTAACAAGAGTCGAAGCTCCAGCACATCAGGAATAAAAGAGAAGGGTTCCGTGTTAGGTACTAAGCCTGGCGCGGAACCCCTTTTCTGTGCCACCCAAACTTCTAACGGAAAGAAGCTCACCGCAATACCTAAGAGTCTATGGTTGAGCTGTGGCCTGCCTCCATATTGACCGCCCGGGGGCTCAGCACCTCCCAACTGCTACTAAAATAGAGAAGGCGCCAATCACCCAACCGTGCAGCGGCGCCCCTCACCCTATGTATCCCACCTCATCATCAAGGAGAAACATGAGCTCGATCGAAGGCATCGAAGACCCCTTTGGCCCCGGAACCGCAGGCGGCACCGCCCTGCTCGAACGCGAAGAAACCCAGCTTTCTGAGCCCGGCGACCACGAGCGCTTCTCCCACTACGTACGCAAGGAAAAGATCCTCGAATCGGCGCTGACCGGTGAACCCGTGCGCGCCCTCTGCGGCAAAATGTGGGTACCCGGCCGCGACCCGCAGAAGTTCCCCGTCTGCCCCCAGTGCAAGGAAATCTACGAAGGCCTAGCACCCGGCAACGACGGCGACAACGGCTCCGGCGAATAATACGCGCCAGGCGACACGCCTGAATAAATACGAATAAATAACACGCCGCAGCAGCAAGACTCAACGGTCCAACACCGCTCATGAGACTTTGCTGACGAGCACCAAATTCTTGCACCACAGCCCGGCCCAACCCGCGGATGTGGTGCTAGAATTTAACCTCGCTGTGCCCGGACCGCCAGAGCGCTAAGAACACCAGCGCACCAGAAACAGCAGAGCGCCCACCACCTCCACACGGGGGAGAAGCGCCCCTGCGCTGAGTCGGCGGGAGGAATCAGTAGAGGTAGACGAGGAAGAAGGAGAGAATGAGCGCACCCGCAGAGGAACCCACACTATTCGACAGTATGGTGAAGCCGAAGCTCTCCCCGGCATACCCCGACCGCGCCCCCTGGGGTACTTCCGTCAGCCTGCGCGCCTGGCAGGCAGAAGCCATGCAGAAGTACTTCGAAACGAACCCCCGCGACTTCATGGCAGTTGCAACCCCCGGCGCGGGTAAAACCACCTTCGCGCTGACCCTCGCCAAGGAACTGTTTAACCGCGGCACGGTCCGCCAGCTCATTGTTGTGGCGCCGACCGACCACCTGAAGAAGCAGTGGGCAGACGCCGCCGCGAAGGTCGGTATTCCCATTGATCCGAACTTCAAGAACGCGGACGTGACCATCAGCCGCCACTACAAGGGCGTGGCGCTGACCTACGCGCAGGTGGCGAATAAGCCGCAGCTGCACGCCCGCAATACCGAGGCGTCGAAGACCCTCGTAATTTTTGACGAGATTCACCACGCCGGCGACTCCCTCTCCTGGGGCGACGGCCTGCGTGAAGCGTTTGACGATGCGACCCGCCGCGTGGCGCTGACCGGTACCCCGTTCCGTTCGGATACCTCCCCGATTCCGTTCGTCACCTACGAGGTCGACAACGACGGTATTCGCCGCTCCAAGGCTGACTACTCGTACGGCTACGGCCCGGCTCTGAAGGACCACGTGGTGCGACCGGTCATCTTCATGGCGTACTCGGGCCAGATGCGTTGGCGCACCTCCGCCGGTGAGGAAATGGCGGCAAACCTCGGCGAAGGCTTCACCAAGGACATTACCTCCCAGGCGTGGCGAACCGCCCTCGACCCCAATGGTGAGTGGATTCCGACTGTGCTCGCCGCCGCCGATAAGCGCCTGACCGAGGTGCGCCGCACCGTGCCCGACGCTGGCGCTCTCGTCATCGCTACCGACCACGCGGACGCCAAAGCCTACGCCGAACAGATTCAGAAAATCACCGGCGAATATCCCGCCGTGATCCTCTCTGACGACCGTGAAGCCTCCGCGAAAATCGACGAATTCCGTGAAGGCATGCAACGCTGGATGGTTGCGGTGCGCATGGTATCCGAAGGTGTGGACGTTCCCCGCCTCGCCGTGGGTGTGTACGCCACCAGCACCAGCACGCCGCTGTTCTTCGCCCAGGCGATTGGCCGTTTCGTGCGTGCCCGCAAGCGCGGCGAAACCGCCTCCGTGTTCCTGCCGTCGGTGCCGCAGCTGATGATGCTCGCCAACGACATGGAAGTAGAACGCGACCACGCCCTCGACCGCGGCGCACCCCAGGAAATCGACCCCATGGTTGAAGGCCTGGACGACCACCTGCTCGAAGAAGCAAACCGCGAGGAGCGCGCCTCCGAGCAGCTGGCACGCGGCAAGTTTGAGGCGCTCGGCTCCGAGGCGTCCTTCCACGGTGTGCTGTTCGACGGCGCCGAGTTCGCCTCCGGCAACCTTGCCGTGGGTAGTGAGGAGGAGCAGGACTTCCTGGGTATTCCGGGTCTGCTGGATGCCGAACAGGTGGGTACGCTGTTGCGAGCGCATCAGCGTGAGCATGCGGCGCGCCGCCCGGCAACTGCGGCGCCTTCGGTGGTGGATCACCGCCAGTTGAAGGAGCTACGCAATAAGCTGGCGAAGAATGTGGCGGCGTGGTCGATTCGTTCGGGTCAGCCGCACGGCGTGATTCACAATGAGCTGCGTAAGATTTGTGGCGGCCCGGCGGTCGCGCAGGCTTCTGCTGAGCAGATTCAGGCGCGTATCGATAAGCTGTCGGACTGGTTCGTGGGCCGACGCTAGAACGTGGATAGAACGTAAAGAAAAGCCCCGCGAGTTTTTGCGCTCGCGGGGCTTCTTACGTTTGTGGGGCTACTGTAGCTCTTTGAGTGATTTTTACCTGAAGGTTTTTTGAGGTGCTTAAAAGCACATGCGCGGAAAAATAAGGTGACTAGATAGTGGGAATAGGTGGTTCTTGAAAAACTTAATGTTGGTTTTTGCCCCCTAATTTGAGAAAAACATCGTCTGAAGGTTGCTTAAAGGAGATGTGTCAGAGGGATTTAGGGGAGAAATGTGTGTGAATAAAAGTTCAAGTACTGGTTGAATACTGCATGTCAAAGTGGGTTTATGGAAGATTGTGTGCGTTTTTCGCTTGAAAATTTAATACGGGGGGGGGGTATGCTTTCTCCAAGTGTTGGGTTTCCCTGTGCTTTTGAAGCTGACCTTTGTGTTTTTGATCTTCTGGGTGTGCAGGGGCTGACGCTTGTATAGAAACATCATGCATTCACTCTCTTCTGCACGCTATCTTCACTTTTGTGTGTGCGTCTGCCCTGCGTGGATTTATCGGCCGCGTTCTTGGTGGGAGTGAGTGCCCAAGATATCACTCTCGAAGGACATACATGTCTACTAACATTTCTCGCCGCAAGGTTGTTGCCGGCGCAGCGTGGGCTGCTCCGGTTGTCGCAGCATCCGCTGCGGTTCCCGCTTTCGCATCTTCTACTGAGTGTGCGTACGCATCCGCTCCCAAGTTCAACATCTCCGGCCAGCCTTCCGGTGCTAAGAACACTCAGAAGTTCACCGTTCCCGCTAAGGTTGACAAGATTCGCTTCGAGGTTGCCGGTGGTGCAGGTGGCGGTTCCTCGTCTATTGCTGGTGGTTCCGGCGCTCTCGTTGTGGGTGAAATCCCCGTCAAGGAAGGCCAGGTTATCGAGCTGGTTGCAGCTGCCGGTGGTGTAGCTTACCTGGAGCGCGTGGATGGTGCGGAGAACGCTCCTGATACTCCGGAAGAGAAGCGTTACAAGATTTGGGGCACCCGTCCGGCAACCGGTGGCCAGGGCTATGGTAATGGTGGTGACGTGAATGTTTACACCGTCCCCTCGGACGCACAGTCTCGCGTTGATGCTAAGTGGCCCGGCGGCTCCGATATGAAGCGTTACGTCCACGGTGGTTCCGGTGGTGGCTCCTCCGCTCTGGTCATCGATGGCACCGTGGTTGCCCTCGCTGGCGGCGGTGGCGGTGCGGGTATTCGTACTCAGCCGGCTACCAACAATGTTCTGAATGAAACCCGTGAGAAGAAGGATTCTGCAGGTAACGTTATCGGTACTGAGCCTAACCCCTACTTCAACTCCAAGGCGAAGGACACCAGTACTACCAGTCTGAGCGACACCTCGAACACCACCGTTCTGCCTGCAGGTGCAAGCGCATCCGCTGCTGTCGGTGACACTGCAGAGACCTCCGTCTCCTGGTACACCCACCTGAAGGACGCATCCGGTAAGCGTACCCCCACCTCCGCAATGGAAGTTGCTGGCGGTAAGGGTGGTGGCAACGGCACCGGTGGCACTGGTGGTGAGAAGCCTCGCCTGTACGCTCTGGCTAACGTCTTCGGTGTGATGGGCTTCGTGTCCACCAATAACCAGGAAATCTTCAGCTCCTCCACCGCTGGTGACACCGGTGGTAACGGCTTCGATGGTAAGGGTGCTGACGGCGTCTCCGCATATTCCTACCAGCTGGATAACCACCCCGATCTGCCGAAGGAGTCTATCCCCGTTACTAACCAGAAGGCTATCGATGCAGGCGTGGTTAAGGGCGATGAGAAGGGCGGCCTTGAGGTTGATTCTGCAAAGAAGAGCTTTAACGGTTACCAGGGCGTTGTCTCCGCAGGTGGTGGCGCAGGTTACGGTGGCGGTGGCTCCGGTGCTGCTCGTGCACTCTCCTCGATTCTGACCGGTGAAAAGTGGAACGGTAACACTGCTGCTAAGGGCGGTGTTCGCCAGAATGTTGGTGCACTGCTCCAGGCTGGTGCAGGTGGTGCAGGTGGCTCCTACGTTGCTCCCTCTGTTGCTGGAGGCTCTATCTCCTCCGCTAACAACGCTGCGAAGGAATCCGGCGTTCGTAACCCCGGTTACGTAAAGGTCACCCTCTGCGAGCGCTCCTAATAGTGTGCGTATCCGAGTCTCCCTCTTGGGTTGCTCGGTGGGTTAGACACTAACCCTTCCGGTTCTCCCGCTCCTGAAATCTCATCAGGAGTGGGAGAACCGGCCCCTAAGTTTTAGTCCCTCCAGGAGTGCATCCGTGCGTATCTGGCGTGAGGACTGTGTACTTCTCTGGCGAGTGGTCTCTTGGTGTATTTTGGCCACTCATGGAGAACGCCATTGAGTGATGTCTCGTTGAGTCTCAACGATGAAACCAATGGCTTTGAGGAAAAGGTTGGTAGTAATGCGCCAACCTGAAGGCCCGCAGGCACTTCGGTGTCTGCGGGCCTTCGCTATGCCCGGGAAAAGCCGGGTTGGGCGAGGTTATAGCGCGGCGAGTTGAGAATGTTTTTCGGTGTCTATACTCTAGAAAATGAATATTGCACTCAGTGCACAATGGTGTAAATTATTCACTCTACTCAACCCACACCCTCAACCCTCATGAAAGAAAACCTCATGCCTCACAACGCACACCTCACCCGCCGCACCATCCTCACCGGCGCCGCCTGGGCACTGCCCGTCATCGCAGCCTCCGCAGCCGTACCCGCCTACGCCGCCAACGGCGCGCAGACCGGCACCTCCCACACCATCAAGGGGCAGGCAAACGGCCGCAAGACCGTCAAAACCTTCACCGTCCCGGCGGGCGTACGCGAACTCAGCTTCACCCTCACCGGCGGCGCGGGTGGCACCGTCATGGCACGTAGCCAGGGCGGATGCGGCGCCAAGGTCACCGGCACCGTCAGCGTCACCCCCGGCGCAACCGTAGAAATCATCGCCGCGGCAGGCGGCATCGGAGTGCTCGAGCGCGTCACCCGCAACGGCGCAAGCTGGAACGAATCCAAGCCCGCAACCGGCGGCGAAGGCTACGGCAAGGGCGGATCCTCCGCCGCACAGGTCACCGTTCCCGCAGGTCCGAAGGCTATTATCGACGCGGCAAACCCCCGCACCTACGGCAACCCCACCGCTGGCGACGGCGCACCCCACACCCACTTCAAGCGCAGCATTTACGCCGCATCCGGTGGTGGCTCCTCCGCACTGCTGGTCAACGGCACCGTGGTTGCTATCGCAGCAGGTGGCGGCGGCGGACATGTGCGTAACTCCAGCTCCACCGCACCGCTGCCCGGCTCCAGCTACGCCATTAGCCCGGTCTGCGGCCTGGAATGGGTACGCGGCGGCTCCGGCGGCAATGCAGAAGCCTCCATGGGCTATGAAGGTGCCGCCGCAAGCGACGCCTACAGCGTCGAGGCGAACCTGCAGATCATCGCAACCCCCGGCACGGGTGGCTCCGGCGGTCGAGGTGGCATGGGCGCTATTCCCAATAGCCTGCCCACCGGCGACCACGGTCTGGTCGGCTTCGGTTCCCAGAACAAGCAGGTCATCCACAGCACCAGCACCGCGGGCGCAACCGGCGGTAGCGGCTTCAACGCGAACGGTGCGGACGGCGTGGGTGCGTACGCCTACCAGTACGACAAGAACGACCCCGCGAATCTGACCGGCACCGCAACTGCACGAACCACCAGCATCACCATCAGCAAGAACTTCTTCGGCTACCAGACCGTGGTGTCTGCTGGCGGCGGTGCGGGCTACGGTGGTGGCGGCTCCGGCGTGGCGAACGCGGTTTCGGCAATCATCATCTCGCAGCAGTGGTGCAACAACCCGAAGAACCCGCGCCGCGCGGTCGGCTACGTTCAGCAGGGCGGTGCCGGTGGTGCTGGCGGATCCTACTTGGCGCCGAGCGTGCGTAACGGCGCGATCGTTGGCACTAAGGAGGCACCGGCCGGCCCGAACGTGCGCGTGAACGGCATGGCGGAGGTCTGCTTTAAGTAAGCGGCTCAATCTGCTACATAACCGCAGAGGTTTCATGACCTCGGCTGGTTGCATGCACGATAAGTTATGGGCACGATAAGTTATGGGCACGCTAGAGGCGGGGAGCCTGGGATGTACTATCCCAGGCTCCCCGCCTCTGTGTATTTAACGTCTCCGTATATTCAACGCCCACCTGAAATGGCGAGTTACCTACAGAGCTAGTGGAGGTTAGAGAACCTCAACCACCTCAACGCCCTCATTTTCAAGTTCGGCAACCACGTCGTCGAGCTTGTCCTCGTGCACGGGCGCGGTCAAGTCAAGCAGCACGCGGGTCTCGTAGCCTGCATCGACCGCGTCACGAGCGGTTGCAAACACGCAATAATCGGTGGCGATACCAACAACGTCGACGAACTCGATGCCGCGCTCATCCAGCCACTCCGACAGGGGAGTCTGCGGGCCGTCCTCGGACGCATCCGCACCAGGCTCGTGTTCGCCGGTTGCGACCTCATCCTCGGGAGCGAGAAGACCCTCAAAACCCGAGTACGCTGCCTCGAAGCGGCCCTTACGGAAGTACGCCTCAATGTAGTCGGTGTCCAGGTTCTCGTGAATCTGCGCGCCTTCGCTCTTCGCCACGCAGTGCACCGGCCAGGAGTCAACGTAGTCGGGGGTCTCAGAGAAGTGCGAACCCGGCTCAATGTGCCAGTCCTGGGTGGCGACAATCGCGTCGTAGCGGTGGTGGTTGTTCTCCACGTATTCGCTAATCAGCGCGGCAACGTCCGCACCGCGCTCGGTGGCGAGGGCGCCGCCGGCGCAGAAATCGTTCTGCACGTCAACAATAATCAGTGCCTTAGACATGTCTGTCCTTTACAAGTAGGAATGAGTTTTCACTCTGATTCGCCAGGTGAAGATTCGCCAGGTGAAAACAGTATCTCAGAAGGGTGGTTTAGATGAATTCGGTCGGAATGATCGGCTCACCCTCCGAGAGGCGGTGGGCAGCTTCGGGAAGCTCAGCCAGGGATGCTACGTGGCGGGCGGTTGCGCGGCGCACACCTTCCTCGCCGGTGAAGCCGGGGAGCAGCTCGCCGTTGCGGACGAAGTCCACCATGAGCGGGCGGGTGCCCTCGAGCAGGTTCGGGTCCTCGTGGGTGCCCAGAACCTCGGCGGTCGCAATGCCCATGCTGTTGAGGCGGCGGGCCGCACGCTTGGCGCCACCGATGGACGCCTTGCCAGCCGACGCCTTAGCGACCGGCTGCATTTCACCGGCGGAGTTCTCACGCTCAACAACCTTGTACACCATGGAGGAGGTCGGCGCGCCGGAACCGGTGACCAGCTTGGTGCCCACGCCGTAGGAGTCCACGGGTGCTGCTGCCAGGGATGCGATGGCGTACTCGTCCAGGTCGCTGGTGACGGTGATCTTGGTGTGGGTGTTGCCGAGCGAGTCGAGCAGTTCACGCACACGTGCCGCGGTGGCAACCAGGTCGCCGGAGTCCAGGCGCACGCCGCCAAGCTCTTCGCCCGCGAGTTCCACGCCGAGGCGGACCGCCTCGTCCACGTTGTAGGTGTCGACGAGCAGGGTGGTGCGGGCGCCGAGGGAACGCAGCTGCGCCTCGAACGCTTCACGTTCGCTGTCGTGCAGCAGGGTGAACGCGTGGGCGCTGGTGCCGATGGTGTGCAGGCCGTAGCGCAGGCCAGCCTCCAGGTTGGAGGTGCCCGCGAAGCCGGCGATAACGGCGGCGCGTGCGGCGGAGACGGCGGCGCGTTCGTGGGCGCGGCGCGAACCCATTTCGAGGCAGGGGCGGTTGCCTGCGGCTGCGCTCATGCGGGAGGCGGCGCTCGCCACGGCGGAGTCAAAGTTCAGGATGGACAGCAGGTAGGTTTCGAGGACGCACGCTTCGGCGAAGGTGCCTTCGACCTGCAGGACGGGGGAGTGGGGGAAGAATGCTTCGCCTTCTGCGTAGCCGCGGATGTTGCCACTGAAGGTGAAGGATTCGAGGTAGGAGAGGGTCTCTTTGTTGACGATGTTGCGGGAGGAGAGGAAGGAGAGTTCTTCGTCGTTGAAGCGGAAGTTAGCGAGGCCTTCGAGGAATCGGCCGGTGCCTGCGAGGACGCCGTAGCGGCGGCCTGCGGGCAGGCGGCGGGTGAAGACTTCGAAGGTGCACTTACGGTTGGCTGCGCCGGAGGCGAGTGCCGCCTGGAGCATGGTCAGTTCGTAGTGGTCGGTGAGAAGGGAAGTAGTAGCCATGTGTTTATTGTAGTGGGGGATTAGGGTATTTTTCCTCTTGAGTCGGCGTGTCAATCACTACATAAAGTATTCTTGACTCTAAGTACTGTAGTATGACAAATTACCAGCACTCTGTGCGGGAGCAGTACAGGACGAACACCGCAGTAGCGCAGGACGAACACCAGAGCAATACAGAGGCAACACAGGGGCAACACATACCCGCTCGTATAATCAAAGGGAACCGGCCGCAAAGGAAACCAATGAACACTACCGCCGTGACCCTCTCCACCGGAACCCTCGAGGACACCGACCTCGACACCGCCCTGGAGAACATCCTCGCCACAGACACCCCCTGGAAAGTCATCGTCTGGAACGACCCCGTCAACCTCATGACCTACGTGTCCTACGTCTTCCGCAGTCACTTCGGCTACTCCCGCGCCCGCGCAGAAGAGCTCATGCTGCAGGTGCACAACAACGGCAAGGCAATCGTCTTCACCGGCTCGCGCGAAGACGCCGAAAAACACACCCAGGCAATGCACGCCTGGGGTCTGCTGGCAACCTTCGAGAAAGTAGAAAACTAATGGCGCGACCCTTCCGCCGCACCCCCGGAGGCTACACCGCATCCTTCGAACCCGCCGAACGCGACCTGATCCGCGAACTCGCCGAAGACGTACGCGCGCTACTACGCCCGGCAGATACCACCGCCGACGGCGGCACCGTCGACCCGCTGGAGGCGCTGGTCGGCATCACCGAAAACCCCACCATTCCCGCCGATAGCGCTGTGGCACGCCTGCTGCCCGCCGCAAGTAGCGACGACGAGGCCGCCACCGAATACCGCCGCTACACCGAACGCGACCTGCGCGAAACCAAACGCGCGAACCTCGCCATGCTTGCCTTCGACATTGAGTCGAGCGACCTGCGCCTGAACGAGGAGCACGCCCGCGCCTGGGCTGCCGCGCTCGGCGATATTCGACTGGTGCTTGCCGACCGCCTCTACATCGTGGACGAAGACACCGCCGAAGACATTGCGGCGTTCACCGACCCCTCCGAAATCGAAACCCAAGAAGAGTACATGGCAGTGGTGTACAACTTCGTCTCCTGGGTTCAGGACTCGCTCATGCTCGCCATGCTCGACGGCCTGGACGATGAAGAGACCGAAGAGCCCGGCGGGGCATTTGGCGGGGAAAATGGTGGGGCAAACGAGTAGGAATAGAACGAATTTTTCGAATTACCCCTCAAACTACTGTCATATACAACCACATAATGGTGGTTCTCGACTCATCTAACCGCCGAACGAACTAAAAGGGTAATCTTAGCGAGTTAGCATAGAACGTGGTACCCGACCGATAACGAAGTGTAGGTGACACATGAGTGACAGCATCGACGCAACAAATCCCTACCGTGCCCGCACCCCCTGGGGAAGCCCCGCGCCCGTAGGCCCCACCGCCGCAGCGCCCATTGGCGTCTTCGACTCCGGCGTCGGCGGACTCACCGTGGCACGCGCCATCATGGACCAGCTGCCTCACGAACGCATCATCTACGTCGGCGACACCGCGCACGGCCCCTACGGCCCCCTCAAAATCGCTGAGGTGCGCGCCAACGCACTGCGCATCATGGACGAACTCGTCGACTCCGGCGTGAAAATGCTCGTCATCGCCTGTAACACCGCCTCCGCAGCGGTGCTCCGCGACGCCCGCGAACGCTACACCCGCCAGTACGGCATCCCCGTCATCGAGGTGATCCAGCCCGCCGCCCGCCGTGCGCTCGCCGCAACCCGCAACCGCAAAATCGGCGTGATCGCGACCGAGGCGACTGTCACCTCCCGCGCCTACGAGGACACTTTCGCGATCACCCCGAACCTTGAGGTGCACTCGGTGGCGTGCCCGCGCTTCGTGGAGTTCGTGGAGAAGGGTATTACCTCCGGCCCCGAGCTGCTGGAGACCGCCCGCGAGTACCTGCAGCCGCTCAAGGACGCCGGCGTGGACACCCTCGTGCTCGGTTGCACCCACTACCCGTTGCTGACCGGCGTGATTTCCTACATCATGGGTGAGGATGTCACCCTCGTTTCCTCCGCGGATGAGACCGCGAAGGACGTGTACCGCGAACTGCTCAACCACGCCATTGAAAGCCCGGTCCCCGAGGAAAACCCGCACCACGAATTCCTCGCCACCGGCGAATCTGAGACGTTCTCGCAGCTGGCACGCCGATTCCTCGGCCCCGAGGTCACCAACGTTCGCCACACCAGCTCCGTGGCGGAACGCTACCCGACCGGCTCGCTTGCCGCCATCACCCCCGAGATGCTCGCGGCACACCGCAACATTAACCTCGGCGATGACGCGGCAGAATCCGACCAGGCTGCGGAGGCTACCGCAGGCACTGAATTTTCCGGCACCACCCCTAAGGACGACACCTCATGCGTCTAACCGTTATCGGTTGCACGGGTTCCTTTCCCGGCCCCGTCTCACCGGCTAGTTGCTACATGCTCACCGCCACGGACTTCGCGGGTCGAACCTGGCGCATCATTATGGACATGGGCAACGGCTCCCTCGGTATGCTTCAACGCCACATCGACCTGAGCGATATCGACGCGATTCTGATTTCGCACCTGCACCCGGACCACTGCATCGACCTGTCCGGTCTGCACGTGGCGGTCAAGTGGGATCCGCGCGGTTGGCCCAAGGGCCGTATTCCGCTGTACGGTCCCGCCGCGATTAACGAGTACCTTTCGGCGACTCACGGCCTGGACCCTGATCCGGGTATGAGCACCGAGTTTGAGTACCACACCTGGACCGAGGGTGAGCCTGTGCAGATTGGCCCGTTCCGCGTGGAGCCGTTCCGTGTGGTGCACCCCTCGAAGGACCCGTACGCGCTGCGTATTACTTGCAACGACCGCGAGGGTCACACGATTTTCGCGTACTCGGGTGATACCGACCTGTGCGAGGGTCTGGTTAAGGCTGCTCGCGGTGCCGACCTGTTCCTCTGCGAGGCAGCCTACCAGGAGGGCCGCGACGATGCCCTGCGTGGCATTCACCTGACCGGTAAGCGTGCCGGTGAGGCGGCGCAGGAGGCGGGCGTGCGTAACCTGTTGCTGACCCATCTGCCCGTGTGGAACGACCCGGATATTGCCCGTGCCGAGGCACGTAGCGCGTTCTCCGGCCCCGTGGGTGTTGCAGAGATGGCGGCAAGCTACCGCATCTACCCGCGCCCGACGCCAGCTCACCCGGTGACCTCCACCCTGAACGTGGTGGAGGTGCTCGACCCGCCGCTGAACACCGCGATTGCGCTCCCTAAGCCCGAACTAGATTAGGTGAAGCCCGAGCTGGACTAGGCCAAACCCGAGCTGGGCTAAAACAAGCTGGGCTAGTACAAACTGCGCTCAGCCCCGCCCACTTTTCGACATAGAATCAACAGACAGACACAGATCCCGCAGACAGATTCAAGGAGAACCCATGACTGCAACCCGCGACGACGGCCGCGCCCTCAACGAACTGCGCCCCATCACCATTACCCGCGGCTGGTCCCGCAACGCCGAGGGTTCCGCCCTCATCGAGTTCGGAAACACCCGCGTGCTGTGCACCGCATCCTTCACCGAGGGCGTGCCGCGCTGGCTCAAGGGCGAGGGCAAGGGCTGGGTGACCGCCGAGTACGCCATGCTGCCGCGCGCCACCAACACCCGTTCTTCGCGCGAGTCGCTGAAGGGCCGCGTGGGCGGCCGCACCCACGAGATTTCCCGTCTGATTGGCCGCTCCCTGCGCGCGGTCATCAACATGGAGGAGCTGGGCGAGAACACCATCGTGCTCGACTGTGACGTGCTGCAGGCTGACGGCGGTACCCGCACCGCCTCGATTACCGGCGCGTACGTGGCGCTGGCTGATGCTATTTCTTGGGCGAAGGAGCAGAAGATTCTGCCCGCTAAGGCGAACCCGCTGATCGATTCGGTGTCCGCAATTTCGGTGGGCATTATTGACGGCACCCCCATGCTGGACCTGCCCTACACCGAGGACGTGCGCGCCGAGACCGACATGAACGTGGTCGTCACCGGTAGCGGCAAGTTCGTTGAGGTTCAGGGCACCGCCGAGGGCGCGCCTTTCGACCGCGACGAGCTCAACAGCCTGCTCGACCTGGCGCTGGAAGGCACCGCTGAGCTGGCTCAGATTCAGCGTGAAGCACTGGCACACTAACCCGTCCCAGTAACTAGTTCCATCGACAAGGAGAAACTATGGCACACGCAAAGATTGTTCTGGCAAGCCACAATAAGGGCAAGCTCAAGGAACTGCGCGAAATTCTGCGCGGACGCATTGACGGCCTGGACGTTGACACCCAGGTGGTTGACGCCTCCAGCGTGAACGCCCCCGACGTTCCCGAGACCGGCGTGACCTTCGCTGAGAACTCCCTGCTGAAGGCGCGCGCTGTTGCCGAGGCAACCGGCCTGGTCGCTATTGCTGACGATTCCGGCCTGTCGGTGGATGTGCTCAACGGCGCTCCCGGTATTTTCTCGGCGCGCTGGGCGGGTAGCCACGGCGATGACTCCGCGAACCTGAACCTGCTGCTGGCTCAGCTGAGCGATATTCCTGCCGAGCACCGCAGCGCGAAGTTCTGCTGCGCGGCCTCGGTTGCCTCCCCGAACGGTTTTGAGGCGGTCGAGTACGGCGAGCTGCCCGGTGAGCTGCTGACCGCACCGGCGGGGGAGGGTGGCTTTGGTTACGACCCGATTCTGCGCCCCGTGGAGCTGAACGGTGAGAACGCTCTGTACGAGGGGCAGTACGCTGGCAAGTCTTGCGCTGAGATTCCCGCCGAGATTAAGAACTCGATTAGCCACCGTGCGCGTGCTTTTGAGGCGCTGATTCCTCAGATTGCGGCGGCGCTGGCCTCCTAAAACCGCTGTCTAAAACCTCTGTCTAAAACCGTCGCTGAGGCGCCAGAGCATACTCGCTGCGCCGGTCTGATGGGTGAAAACGCGGGGTTGGGGCACGAATTCTTCGTGCATCCCCCTAAAATCCCCCACAGGGATACCAATTAAAGGCACAATAGTGTGAGAAGCTTTACCTCAAGGTTAGTGACACCAAAGAACTCGTCTGCTGAAGGTACCTTCGGCAGGCGAGTTTTGCTATTGAAGAGCATTTCAACAGTGCATCTGTCAACAGGGCACCTACCCGATGCCCGCCCGTCACCGACCCCGGTAGAAAAACCTGCAGCGAAAGAGACACACCGATGCTCATCCTTCTTCTGCTGATGGCACTCGCCCTTGCCGCCGGGTGCTGGGCGTACTCCTACGTGTGGCGTGGTTTGAACCGCCGCGTCATTGCCGCCGTGAAGGTGGTCGACCCGATGATTACGCTCGGCCCGTACGTCATGGCGGCGTGGGTGGCGTTCATGGCTCTGATTGCCACGAATATCTGGGCGACCGGAACCTTGCACACTGTGCTGACCATTATTTTCTGGGTGGTTGCCGCAGGCTGCCTCGGCTGGGCTGGTTTCTGGCTGCTCATGCACTGCCTGGGCGGGCAGACCCCGGGCAAACGCCCGATGTGGTGGCGTGAGGCGGTCGCCGCGAAGTTCGCCTGGCGTAACCTCTCGCGCATGCCCGCCTACCTGGGTGCCCGCACCAGCATCCTTCCGGTGGAGAACCCGCACCTGACCAAGCCGTACTCGGGCTCGTGGACTCGCCCGCTCGGTGCGACCATGCCGGGCTACAGCTCCAACGGTGAGTTTATTGAGGGCTTTGACGAGTTCGGCCGCAAGATGCCGCGCCTCTACCCGGTGGGCCCCGAACCGACCATCTTTGAGATGGCGCGCTGGGGTAAGTCGGTGAGCTCCGATCAGCTGCTGACGACCTTCCTGCCGACTGCGCCGTTTGAGCGTCTGCGTCTGCCCGGCACCATTACGGGCCCCTTCACCTTTGCGGGGGAGGTGCCGCACGGTGCGGTGACGAAGTGGCCTCGCCGCAGCGGCGCGAACCGCGCCTTCGGCTCCTACGCGCGTCTGGGTGAAATCACCGAACGTAAGGTGGAGCTGCTGGTCGACCACCGCATCATTGCGGCGCTGCAGACCACCCGCGAAAGCTACGAACGCCGACACAGCTGGATGCTCGCCTTCACCGACATCGCCGACGGCGACTTCACGATGGATGCCGACGAGAACGGCAACCTGCGCATCACCTTCGGCATGATTACCGAAGGCTACGAGACCCCGTGGGTCTTCACCAGCACCCTGAAAGACAGCACCCACCTGCGCCGCAAGGTACGCCACGCCATGAGGGAACGCCGCGTGCTCAAGCAGAGCAGCGGCGAGCTGATGGACTGGTACTTTGTGCCGAAGCTCAGCGAGTTCCCGCACGGCCCGGTCACGAATGAGCTTCCCGAAGAGTTCTACTTCAAGTCCAATATCATGGTCACGAACCGTCACGAGAGCTCCTCGCGAGCCTCGGGTGATGCGCACTAGGGTGATGCGCGCTAGGGGAGTGCCTCAGCTGTGAGGTGCTCAGACTGGATACCTCAAAAGCCCACCCTAAAAATTCAGATACCCATGCACCGGCTGCTACTCCATAGGGGAGTGGCAGCTGGTGCTTTTCTGCTGTTGCATCCTCTCGGCAGAGCCGAATGACGGTACAGACAGAAGCGGGCAACAAGCCACGATAGAATAGAAACTTAGAGCACCATGAGCGCAAGCCGGGGCGTTTCTTTCTCCCCTCCGCGAGCTTGCCGCGCTAAACACACAGTCATCACTTGCACACAGTCATCACTTGCCGAAAGGATTCCCGTGGCGTCTTCGAACTACACCGCCCGTCACCTCTCCGTGCTGGAAGGTCTGGAAGCTGTACGCAAACGCCCGGGCATGTACATTGGCTCCACCGACTCCCGCGGCCTGATGCACTGCCTCTGGGAGATTATCGACAACTCGGTGGATGAGGCGCTCGCCGGTTTCGGTCAGTCCATCCAGGTGATTCTGTACCGTGACGGTTCGGTTGAGGTGCGCGACGACGGCCGCGGTATCCCGACCGATATTGAGCCGCGCACCGGTCTGTCCGGTGTGGAGGTTGTGTTTACCAAGCTGCACGCCGGCGGCAAGTTCGGCGGCGGCTCCTATAACGCATCCGGTGGTCTGCACGGTGTGGGCGCTTCCGTGGTGAACGCTCTGTCCTCCCGCCTGGACGTGCAGGTGGATCGCGGTTCTAAGACCTACCAGATGTCTTTCCGCCACGGCATTCCCGGCTTCTTCGAGTCCGGTCGCACCCCCAAGCCCGATGATCCGTTCACTCCCGCAACCGAGGGCACTGACGCCCTGCAGATTGTGGGCAAGGCGAAGCGTGGCGTGACCGGCACCCGTGTGCGTTACTGGGCTGACCCGCAGATTTTCACCCCCGACGCTAAGTTCAGCTACGAGGACTTGGCTGCTCGTGCGCGTCAGACCGCGTTCCTTATTCCGGGTCTGCGTATTTGCATCCGCGATGAGCGCCGCCTGCCCGGCACCCCCGGCGAGCTGGAGCCCCACGAGGAAGTTTTCCAGTACGACGGCGGCATTAGCGAGTTCGTCGAGTTCCTGGCGCACGATGAGCGTATTACCGACACCTGGCGTTTTAGCGGTAGCGGCTCTTTCACCGAGACCGTGCCCGTGCTCGGTGAGGACGGCCGCTCGCAGCTGACCGATGTGGAGCGCGATTGCGAAGTGGACGTTGCGCTGCGCTGGGGCATTGGCTACGAGACGACGGTCCGTAGCTTCGTGAACATTATTGCCACCCCCAAGGGCGGCACCCACACGACCGGTTTTGAGCAGGGCCTGCTGCGCGTGATGCGCAAGCACCTTGCCGATAACGCCCGCAAGTACAAGGTGGGTAACGACAAGATTGAGAAGGACGACGTGCTCGCTGGCTTGACCGCCGTGCTAACCGTGCGTCTTGCTGAGCCGCAGTTTGAGGGTCAGACCAAGGAGATTCTGGGTACTCCCGCGGTTCGTCAGATTGTGTCGAAGGTCGTGGGTGATGCGCTGAAGGCTCGCCTGGAGTCGACCGCCCGCGCGGAGAAGGCTCAGGCGACTGCCCTGTGCGAGAAGGTCGTCTCTGAGATGAAGACCCGCGTTTCGGCGCGCATCCATAAGGAAACTCAGCGCCGTAAGACCGCGCTGGAGTCTTCGTCCATGCCCACCAAGCTGGTGGATTGCCGTTCGACCAATGTTGAGCACTCCGAACTGTTCATTGTGGAGGGTGACTCGGCGCTGGGTACCGCGCGTCTGGCGCGTTCTTCTTCGTATCAGGCTCTGCTGCCGATTCGCGGTAAGATCCTGAACACTCAGCGCGCTTCGGTGACCGATGTGCTCGCGAACGCCGAGTGCGCGGCGCTGATTCAGGTCATTGGTGCCGGCTCGGGTCGTACCTTTGATCTGGAGTCCGCCCGCTACGGCAAGGTCATCATGATGACCGATGCGGACGTGGACGGCGCCCACATTCGTACCCTGCTGCTGACCCTGTTCTACCGTTACATGCGTCCGCTGATTGAGTCGGGTCGCGTGTACGCTGCGGTTCCGCCGCTGCATCGCGTGGAGGTGGTGCGCCGCGGCAAGCCGAACGAGATGGTGTACACCTACTCGGAGAAGCAGCTGCACGAGCTTCTGGATTCTTTGCAGGAGCAGGGTGTGTCTTACAAGGAACCCATTCAGCGTTATAAGGGTCTGGGCGAGATGGACGCCGATCAGTTGGCTGAGACCACGATGGATCCGCGTCACCGCATGTTGCGCCGTATTCGCATTGAGGATGCGGAGGCTGCTGAACGTGCTTTCTCCCTGTTGATGGGTTCTGAGGTGGCTCCGCGTAAGGAATTCATCATTGCCGGTGCGCATCAGTTGGATACCGAGAACATCGATATGTAACCTGCGGGGGAGTGTGTGACTGGCGTGTCACAATCCAGGAATTTTGTGTGAGAATAGTCACGTTGATTCTCTGAAATCCGCGTAAATTCAGTATAAATCATGCAAATTTAAGCCTTAAGTACTACTTGAGGCACCTGTCATATTCCGGGAATGTGTCATCAAAAATCTGCATAAACTACATAAAACTGCAAAGTTTTACCGCGGTTCTGAAAGTGCCTCTCAGACCCACACAGCCCCTCCGTGTTCCAACCCTCAAACCACCCCCGCCCCGGGGGATAACGTTCGAGGTACCTTTAGCGAAACGTCAAACAATAAACGTCCATACTATGCACAGCATACTCACAGCTCCTCGGGAAAACCCTGTACCTTAGAAGCATGAGAGACAGTGTGTCAGTAACTCTCGTATGCCCTCCATCGATGGCGGACTACCCGAAATCTGGCACAAACACACATTAAGTACACACATAGTAAGGACCTATCAATGGATCCCCTTGATTTTGGTAGGTGGCAGTTCGGTATTACCACCGTCTACCACTTCTTCATGGTTCCGCTGACTCTGGGTCTGGGCCTTGTTGTGACCTACCTGTACATTCGCTACGTTCGTACCAAGAAGGACGAATACAAGCGCATGACGAAGTTCTGGGGCAAGCTGTACCTCATTAACTTCGCAATGGGTGTGGCCACCGGTCTGGTTCAGGAATTCCAGTTCGGCATGGCGTGGAGTGAATACTCCCGCTTCGTCGGCGACGTCTTCGGCGCTCCGCTGGCAATGGAAGGCCTCTTCGCCTTCTTCGTTGAGTCGACCTTCCTGGGTCTGTGGATCTTCGGTTGGGACCGCCTCAAGCCTGCTGTACACGCATTCTCGTTGTTCATGGCAGTTCTCGGCTCCTGGATTTCTGCATTCTTCATTCTGGTTGCAAACTCCTGGATGCAGCACCCCGTTGGCGCAGAAATGATTGACGGTCGTCCCCGAATGACCGACATCGGCGCTGTGCTGCTGAACCCCCTCGCATGGGTAACCTTCTCGCACGTCATCACTTCGGCTATCCAGGTTGCTGGTGGCTTCCTGGTTGGTATCGCATGGTACAAGCTGTGGCGCCGCCGCAAGGACGGCATCGACAAGGTCGTTGACGGCAAGGTTGTTGTTGGTGAGTCCGACAAGGGCGCACGCGACAAGACTGACTTCCAGGTCTGGTTCAAGTCCCTGCGCTTGGGCGCTGTTGTGGGCCTCGTTGCCTTCGCAGGTATCGGCGCGTCCGGTCACATTCAGGCACAGATGATGATCCACGAGCAGCCCCTGAAGATGGCTGCTGCAGAAGCTGCGTGCCACGACGGCACCTCCTTCTCCGTTCTGACCGTCGGCGAGCTCGGCGCTCAGAGCTGTGACAAGATCACCCCCGTCATCGAGGTTCCCGGCGTGCTGTCCTTCCTGGCACACGACAACTTCGACACCCCGGTGAAGGGCATCCAGACCCTGCTGCCCGAGTACGAAGCTAAGTTCGGTACCAACCTGCCCAACAACCCGCTCTACGGTGAGCGCGCAGGTCAGAAGATCGATTACCTGCCCTCCCTCGAGGTCTCCTACTGGGGCTTCCGCGGCATGATGGGCCTCGGCGGCATCGTTCTGCCCTTCTACATCTACGCACTGTGGGTAACCCGTAAGAAGGGCGTGGGCACCGTCCCCGAGTCCAAGCTGCTCAAGAACGTTGCTGTCTGGTCCATCCTGGCTCCCTTCTTTGGTATCTCCCTCGGCTGGATCTTCACCGAAATGGGCCGCCAGCCCTTCGTTGTGGCTCCGAACCTTCAGGGTGATCCCTCGATTCACCTGTTCACTGCAGCAGCTATCTCCCCGGGTGTTTCCGGTGAAGAAATCCTCTTCTCCCTGCTCACCCTGGGCCTGCTCTACGGTGTGCTGATGGTGGTTGAGGTTTACCTGCTCATCAAGTACGTCAAGGCCGGCGTCGTGGCAGCAATGCCCGAGCTGGTTCAGTCGCACCACGAGGACGAGTCCAACGACAAGTCCAAGCGCGATGTGCTGGAGTTCGCCTACTAGGCGGGTAAGGATTGATTCACCATGAACTTTGATTTCAATATCTTTGCCGGTCAGCCTGGCCTGCCCACCCTCTGGTTTGTAGCCATTGGCGTCTTCCTCATCATGTACATGATTCTCGACGGTTTCGATCTGGGTGTCGGTATGCTGATGGGTTCCAAGTTCAGCAAGAACGAGAAGGAACGTCGTCTGCTGCTGAACATCATCGGCCCCGTCTGGGACGGCAACGAGGTGTGGCTTGTGTCCGGCGGTGCTGCTATCTTCGCAGCATTCCCCATCTGGTACGCAGCCCTCTTCTCGGCTCTGTACATCCCCCTGACCCTCGCGCTGGTCTTCCTGATTCTGCGCGTGGTCGCCATTGAATACCGCGGTAAGAAGAACGACGAGAAGTGGATCCGTAACTGGAACATCGCTCTGTCTGTTTCTTCCTTCTTCATCGCACTGCTCGTCGGTGCTCTGCTGGGTCTGACCTCCATGGGCCTGCCCATCAACGAGAACGGCGACCGCGTCGGCGGCGCCTTCGCATGGGTCTCCCTGCCGGTTCTGCTCGGCGGTCTGGGCTTCGTTGGCTTCTCCCTGGTTCAGGGTCTTGCCTTCATCGCTCTGAAGACCGACGGTGACATCCGCCACCGTGCCCGCAACACCTTGGTACGCTGGGCTCCCGTCCTGCTGTTGCCGATCGTTGCATGGGTTCTGGCACTGGACTTCACCACCGGTAACGGCGTCTCCTGGCTGTGCACCATCCTGGCTGTGGTTGCTGTTCTGTTTGCTTGGATCTCCGCAAAGGGTGGCCGTGAGGGTCGCGCTTTCGCTGGTCTGTCCGTGTTCCTCGCATTCGGCGCGCTGGCAATCTTCACCGCAATGTACCCGAACGTTCTGCCCTCCACCCTGGACCCGGCATACTCGCTCACCATTGCGAACGCATCCAGCTCCGAGTACACCCTGGGCGTTATGACCTTCGTGACCTGCCTTGGTCTGCCGGTCGTGTTCGTCTACCAGGCATGGACCTACTGGGTCTTCCGTAAGCGTCTGCACGTGGATCACATCCCCGAAGCACACGACGCTACCGAACTGGCTGAACTGCCGACCAAGTAGCCTGTAGCTGATTGAAGAATCCCCCGGATTTCTCTTCTGAGAGGTTCGGGGGATTTTTCTATGCCCCCAGAGGATATTCCCGCAGAGGATGCAACTCCCGACAGGCGAGTGGGCGCGCAAAAATTTTTGCTGCACCCCCCCGAAATTCGGGCGTGACAGGGAGCGGAACGTGTAATGTGGTGAGCAACTCACTCTCACGATAAGGAGTTTGACGATGAAGTCCCCCAACTGCCGCATCGGAACTACCCCTCGCACCGGCACGCGCCGCCGCCTGCTCGCCACGGGTGCCCTGCTGGCCATCGGCGTGCTCCCGCTGAGCGCATGCTCGCTCTTCAACCCGCCGCTGGAACGCGACGAAAGCGTCCACGCCATCTTCGACGCGGAGCAGGACATCGTAAAGATGCCCCTGGACGATTACCTCTACTACGAGCGCACCAACTACGAGCACACGGCCTTTCAGATTGCCATGAAGCAGTGCTACGCCGAACACGGACAGAACTACACTATCCAAGCTCCCTATTCTGAAAGCGCACCCCGCGGTGATTTGGGACGAAAGTACGGCCCCTGGAACGTCGAGTACACCCAGAAGTACGGTCTTCAGAAGCGAGACCCCAACGCAGCCGCCCCTATCTCCTTTAACTCGGGGGAGAGCATGAGCCCCGAGGAGAGGCTCAACATCGAATGCTACCCCAAGGCCCGTGAGACCCTGGATGCCGCGGTGCCCGAGGGTAAGAGGCCCGAGAATGAAGGGCAGTCCACATCCAGTCGTATCTCCACCGAGGCAGGTAACGCCGTGTACGGCAGCGCGCTACACCGCGAGCTCGAGGAGAAGTGGAAGCAGTGCGTCTCTGACCGCGGTCTCACCCCGCGCTCGGCAGGCTCCGTCGCCGAGGAAACCCCGCTGGCTGAGCAGCTGAGCAAGAACGACGGATTCAACAAGCCCGCCTCCGAAGAAGAGATTCGCATCGCCACCATCCAGGCCGAATGTAACCAGCAGGTCGGCATGAGCAAGCAGCTCTACGACCTGGAAGCTCAGTACCAGATGCCGCTCATCCGCAAGTACCAGGCGCAGCTTGAGCAGGAACGCAAGGCAGAACGTGAGCGTGACGAGAAGTTCAAGCAGTACGTTCTGGAGCACCAGTAAACCGGGGCGCTAAAAGACAGCGCACCGAACGATAGTGCAATGAAAGACAGCGCAGAAATAGACAGCGCAAAAACAGTTTAGAAAGACACCACCATGACGACTCACTCACAGAACCAGAACAGCGGGCATCGCTTCAGCGAACGCATCGCCCGACCCCGCGTGCTCCTGCTGCTGGCAATCCTCGCCATCGGCTCGCTCATGCTGTCCTTCTACCTGGGTACCCGCTACGCCGCCACGGGCCCCGACCCGGCCGTGCAAGCGAAAACCGTGATCCCGGTCTGGGCGAAGGTTGAAGAACGCACCGTCAGTGAGGGACTCGCTATCGCCGGAACCACCAAGGCTGGAGAGACCGCGCCGATTAGTGCGCGCACCAACGGTGAGCCGGTGCTCGTCTACCAGAACCAGAAGCCCGGTAACGTGCTCAAGGCGGGTGACTTCATCGGCATCATTGGTGCCGACCCCGTCTTCGTGCTGGAGGGGCCGCTGCCGCTGTACCGCGACCTAAACCTGGGCGATAACGGCGACGACGTGCTCGCCTTCCAGAAGGCACTGAACTCTGCCGGGTACTCCACCGAGCAGAGCGGCACCGTCACCGAAGACACCCTCGAAGCCGTCACGCGCCTGCACCGCGCGCACCTGACCGGCGTGCCCAGCGAGGGAGTCACCAGCATTGCCCGCAGTAACTACGCGATTCTGCCCGGCGGTAGCCACACCGTCACCGCCGTTGCCGCGGTCGGCCAGCTCATTAACGACGGCAACCCCATCGCGAGTGTAGAAACCAGCGAACCCTACGTGGAATCCAGCGTTGAGCTCTCCGTTGCCAATAAGCTCAAGGCCGGCGACCGCGTTAGCCTGCGCACCTCCACCGGCAGCGTGGAAGGCACCATCACCAGCATTGGTGAGCTGCAGAACGACCCCTCCAAGGGTGCGGCAAAGAGCGTGCGATTCAGCGCCGACGACCCGAGCAAGCTCACGCCGGGTCAGAGCGCATCCATCACCAGTAAGGGCAATACCTCAACCACCCTCGCCGTGCCGACCACCGCGGTACGCCAGGACTCCCAGGGCACCTACGTGCTTGTTGAGAAGGACGGAAGCTCCACCGCGACCGGCAAGGACGCGCCCGCCACCGAACGAGTCAACGTTGAGGTTCTGCGCACCGCCGGCGGATACGCCGCAATCAACGCTAACCTCAGCGCGGGACAGAAGGTGCTAGTCTCATGAGCCGCCGAAAGATAACCCCCGAGCGAGCCCCCGACGGCATGACAGCCCCGCACGGTAGGGGAGAAGCCGCGGTACTCAATGCCGCCCCTGGCACTGCACCCGCTATCGAAATGCGCGGCATTACCCGCGTCTTCGAGGGCAGCGAACGGCCCGTTCTCGATCACCTCGACCTGGTGGTCGAACGCGGCGAATTCCTCGCCATTATTGGTCCGTCGGGCTCCGGTAAATCCACCCTGCTCAATGCCATTGGTCTGCTCGACACGCCCACCAGCGGAACCTACAGCCTCTTCGGCAAAAACACGGAAGGACTCAGCGACCGAGAACGCGACGAAATGCGCCGAGACCACCTCGGCTTCATCTTCCAATCCTCGAACATGCTGCTGGACGAAACCAGCACCACCAACGCCTCCATGGGCCTGCGCGTGCAGGGCGTACCCTACAGCGAGCGCCTGCAACGCACCGAAGAAACCCTAGAATTTCTGGGGTTGAGCGACCGCGCCAGCATCCGCACCCGCTACCTCTCCGGCGGCGAGAAGCAGCGTTGCGCCATTGCCCGTGCCCTCGCCACGCGCCCGCCGCTGATTCTTGCCGACGAGCCCACCGGCAACCTGGACAGCCACAATAGCGCCAAGGTCATTGAGATTCTGCAGCGCATTAACGCCACCGGCTGTACCGTGCTGGTGATTACCCACGACCCGGAGGTTGCCGCCGCCGCCCGCCGCGTGATCCGCATTGAGGATGGGCGGCTGCACGAGCAGAGCCGCGCCGAGACTGCTGAGGTTGTGCCGGTGGCCGAGGCTGTTCCGGTTGTAGCGGATAGCCCGGCGAATGCCCCCGCCCGCCTCGCGCCGGGGGAGAAGCCCGCCGCGCACCGCCGCGGAAGCTTCCTCACCGACGACAGCATCGAGGCAATCTCGGCGCTCACCTCACGACCGCTGCGCACCCTGTTGCTGGGCCTGTCCTTCGCCCTGGGCGTGGGCGGACTCATCAGCGCCTCCGGCATGAGCGAATCCGCCAGCTACCAGGTGAACCAGCGTCTGCTCGGATCCGAACAGTCCACGCTCTACATCAGCGACAGGGACAACGACGAGAACGTGCTGGGCACCTACCGGCAGGGCGAATCCGCGCAGAACGTTGCCGATCGCATCACCGCGCTGGACTACGTGAAGAACACCGGGTTCGTTAGTAGCGTGGCGCCAGCCGACGTGAGAATCACCCGGTTCAGCCCCTACGAGGATGAACCCAAAACGGCGATTGGCCTCAGCTCTACCTCGAAGACCCGGCTCGAGCAAATCGGTGCCCGCATGAACCCCGAAACCCTGCGTGCGCTCGAACAGATGAACTCGACCCTCACCCTGCAGAACGTTGCCGACCGTGAACGTGCCGAGCAGCTCTCCGGCGCTATCGTCTCGGTCTCCGCTGCCCGCGCCCTCGGCATTATCCCCGAAGATAAGGCGGCAGATAACGCCACGACCGAGCCCCGACCTGGCGAGATGCCCGTCGTCGACTACGGCATTAAACTCGGCGGGCTGCCGCAGGTGGCACCCGGTGTGAGTATCTGGGTGGACGGTCAGCTGATGCCGGTCATCGGCCTCTTCGACCCCGGCAACAGCGGCTACGAATTCAGGAACACGGTCATTGTCTCGCCGGGCACCCTTCAGCGCACCGGACGCGGCCAGGTGACCTACATTGCCGAAACCGAACGAGGCTACGGCAAGGCGGTCGCTAAGGCTATTCCACTAACGCTCAAGCCCGCTGAGCCCAGCCAGATTAACGTGGAAACTCCCTCCGACCTGCAGAGCCTGCGCGCTTCTATCGCCTCCGATTTGGGCCTGTACGTGGGTGTGCTCTCCGGGATTCTGCTGGTACTCGCCTCGCTCTCGGCGGCAACCGCAATGTATCTGTCCGTGCAATCGCGCACCGCAGAGATTGCGCTGCGCCGCGCCATCGGATCGAGTAAATGGCTGATTGCCCGCATCTTCCTCATGGAGGGCGTCATGCTTGGTGTGCTCGGCGGCTCCATCGGCGCCTGCTCCGGCATGATTGCGACCATCATTCTTTCGCTCGTGCAGGGCTGGCAGGCGATTCTCTCACCGGGATTCGTGGTGCTCGGCGTGGGCGTTGGCGCCCTCACGGGCCTGGTGTCTTCGGCGTACCCGGCGTGGGTGGCATCCCGTAAGAGCCCTGCCGACGCGATGCGCGGCTAAAGCGCCCGCACAGGGAAGCAGACTCACCAAATCCCCGAACTATGACCGGTCAAATAGGTATTAGATAGCCCAAACCTTAAAATAAGGGGAGGTAAAAACACCAGAGACTAGGTCAAAGGACAAAATCGTGAGCCGAACGCACACACCGCGTCACGCTGACAAACATCAGAACACTGAGGCACCAGAGGTGGCCGAAGGAAAGCGCAACGACCGCGCTGACCGTCGCCCGCCTCTGGGCCCTGACGCCCGTAAAACCCTCAGCACCTTCGGCATCATCACCGCCGTGCACACCCTCGCGACGGTGCTTTTCAGCGCCGCCCTGGCTGTGATTATTGCCCGCGCGGCACACGCCGGATTCGCCGCGGTCGCCGCCGAACACGCGCGCCTCAAAGAGACTAGCGCGCCGGACGTGTACCGCGCCTACGTTGAGTTCGCCGGCTCCGCCCAGGCACAGCTGGAGGCGCACGGCGGCTGGCTGCTCGGCCTCGGCGGCATCTTTGGTGACGGTGACGCCATCACCCCCGGCCTGATTGCGGTCGCCGTGGTTGCGCTGCTTGTCCGCTCGGGCACCGACTATCTGCTGGCTGTGAGCGCGCAGCGTGCCGCCTCCGGAGCGAAGTCTCAGATTCGTTCCTCGCTGCTTAAGCGCGTGCTCGCCACCGGTGGCGCGGACACCCCCGAGGGTACCGGCGCGACCGCCGTGCTGCTTTCCCGCGGCCTGAACGCCCTGGATGACTACTACACCAAGACCCTGACCGCGTTTGTTTCCACCGCGGTTGTGCCGTTCATCCTCTGGGTCGTTGTGGCGTCCCTGGACTGGATGAGCGCCATGGTCCTGGCATGTACCCTGCCGCTTATTCCGGTGTTCATGATTCTGATCGGTAAGAACACCCGCGACGAAACTGCAGAAGCGCAGGCTGAACTGCATCGCCTCTCCGACCATATTCTGGAGCTGGTGCGCGGCCTGCCCGTCATTATCGGTCTGGGCCGTGAACGTGCGCAGACCCGCGCCATGAACGCCCTGGGTCAGCGTTACCGGGAACGCACCATGCAGACCCTGCGTAGCGCATTCATGTCTTCGCTCGCGCTGGAGCTCATCACCACCATTTCGGTGGCGCTGATTGCTGTGCTGATTGGTGTGCGCCTGGTCAACGGCACCCTGGGCCTGGACACCGCAATTCTCGTGCTGCTGCTGGCTCCCGAATGCTACCAGCCGCTGCGTGATGTGGGTGCCGCCTACCACCAGTCGGAGGACGGCGTTGCCGCCCTGCGTAGCGCTCAGAAGATTATTGATGCGCCCCTGCCCGCCGCCGCTGCGGACTCGACTGCCCAGGATTCGGCAGCACAGAAGGCTCAGCCTTCCGTGATCGCTGTTGAGGACCTGTCGGTGAGCTACCCGGCGCGTCCTGCCGTGCTGACTAACCTGTCGCTGAACCTGGACCGTCGCGTTGCCACCGCCCAGAGTGAAACTGCTCAGGGTGAGCGCGGTGCGGTCATCGGCGTGATGGGTGAGTCCGGTTGCGGCAAGTCCACCCTGCTGAACGTGTTCTCCGGTGCCGTACGTGAGGGCCTGGTGCCCACCGGCTCGGAGGAGCCCGTGCACCTGACCGGTAGTGTGACCGGTCTGGGAACCACCCTGGTTATCCCGCAGTCGCCGGTCTTCACCGCACCGACCGTGCAGACCGAAATGGCGCTCTACGCACTGAGCGCTACCGAGGCTGAGCGTGAGCGCGCAGCCGCTCTGCTCGGTGAGGCGATAGACTCCAAGAAGCTGTCCGTCACCGATGCCGAGGCCGCTCTGCTGGTTGGTCCGCTGGCGCAGCTGGGCATGGAAAAGCTGACTGCTCTTGAGCCCGGTGCCCTCAGTGCCGGTCAGGCGCGCCGCCTCGCCGTGGCACGCACCTTGGCTCGTGCCGAGGCTATCTACCGTGCTGGCGGTGAGCAGACCGTGCTGACCGTCCTGGTGGATGAGCCGACCGCGCACCTGGACGCCTACTCGGCATACCTGGTGACCCGCGCTCTGCACCGCCTGGCGGAACTGGGCGCAACCGTGCTGATTGTGACCCACGAGCAGGAGCTCGCCGCTGGCTGCGACACCCTCGTTCGTGCCGTGCAGACCGCTCAGGGCTACACCTGGACCGCCGAGGCGAACACCGCCCGCGTTGCGGTTCCCGCTGAAGCCCCCGCGCACCTGCTCAAGGACAAGGCGGAGTACGAGGCTGAAAGCACCGCCCCGGCGGGCGCCTCCGCAACCGCAGAGGTCAAGGAAGCAGAGCCTGCCGGCCTGTTCGCAAGCCTGCGCACTCTGAAGGAACTGACCGGTATTGGTGTTCGTGCCGCAACCGGCCCGGTCATCATGGCTGCGATTACCTCCCTGATGGCCGCGGCACTGACCGCGCTCTCTGGCTGGCTGATTGTTCGCGCCGCCGAAGGCCCGGCAATGATGTACCTGATGGTCGCCATTGTGGGCGTGCGTTTCTTCGGCTTGGGTCGTGCCTGCGCCCGCTACGCTGAGCGTCTGATGACCCACTCGAAGGTTCTTGCCGCCGCGAATATTCTGCGTCTGCGCGCCTGGGTTGGCGCATGGCAGAGCGTGAGCAGCGTGCGTGCCCTGCTGCGTGGTGACGCGCTGCTCGAACGCCTCGTGGGCGGTATTGATGAGCTGCGTGACGGCGTGCCGCGCGTTATTATTCCGCCGGCTGCGCACCTGCTGGTTATGACCGCGGCGCTGATTACGACCGCGTGCATCCTGCCGCAGGCTCTGGTCCCGGTCCTGCTTGCCGTGCTGGTCAGCACTTTTGTGGCTCCGTGGATTGTGCTCCGTGCCGATGCCCGTGCGGAGGCGCTGGCTCGCCGCTCCACCGCGCAGATGCTGCGCCTAGGTACCGGCATGCTTTCGGCTGCTGAGGACCTGCGCGCTAACGGCGTGGCAACCACCGCTGAGAAGGCTAACAGCGCCCTGGATGCCGAGAACCTGTCCGCCCTGCAGAAGGGCTCGACCGCTCAGGGTGTGGGTCGTACCCTCGTGACCCTGAGCTGGTTCGGTGCGGCCCTGGCGAGCGCAATGATTGCGTACCCGCTGGCTGTTGACGGCACCGTGCGTGCCCCCGAAGCGGCGATTGTGGTGCTGCTGTGCACCGGCATGCTGGAAAGCTCCCTGGGCCATGTTGAGGCGGTCCGCTCCTGGCCCGCGTTTAGCCGCCTGCTTGCGACGATTGCCCCGAGCGTGCGCGACGTATCCCTGGAGGGTGTTGTTGCCACCTCGACTCTGAAGCGTTCCGTGCCGACCGAGGCTGAGGTGGACACTCACGTTCTGCCGCGTCGTGCTGAGCGTCTGCGTGCCCGCGCGGAGGCTGAGATGGAGGAGCTGCTGGAGGCCGACCGTCAGCGTGCTCACCGCTTTGACCGCCCCGAATCTGCGGCTGGTTCTAAGAGCGATACCCCGCGCCCGCCGAAGCCCGGCGAGCCCAAGCTGGTTAGCTGCGGTACCCCGCAGGAGCTCGGCGTGAAGGGCGCTGCCCCCGCCCTGAGCCTGCAGGACGCTGCCGCCCGCTGGCCCGGCATGGATCACCCGGTCTTCACCGACCTGAACATGGACGCCCGCGCGGGCTCCTGGACTGCGGTGACCGGCCCCTCCGGTTCCGGTAAGTCTACGGTGCTTGCAACCGTTCTGGGCTTCTTGCCGCTGGAGTCCGGCCGCGTGTTGGCTTCCGGTGAGGTCCTGGAGGGCGAGCAGCTGCGTGGCTACGCGGCGTGGTGCCCGCAGGCGGCTCATATCTTCGAGTCGACCCTTGAGGGTAACCTGCTGCTGGCTCGTGACCGTTCGGATCGACCCAGCGAGGAAGAGCTGGTTGAGGTTCTGCGCCGTGTGGGTCTGGGCGAGTGGTTTGACGCTCTGCCTCAGGGCCTGCGCACCCCGGTGGGTGCTGGCGGTTCGTTCCTGTCGGGTGGTCAGCGTCAGCGTTTGGCGGTGGCTCGTGCCCTGCTGGTGAACTCGCCGGTGCTGCTGCTGGATGAGCCGACCGCGCACCTGGATGCCGAGTCTGCTCGTGCGCTGATGGCTGACTTGGATGCGGCGACCCGCTCCAGCTCTGTGGCTACGGTTCTGGTGTCGCACCGTCCTGAGGATATTGCCCGCTGCGATGAGGTGGTTCGCCTCTAGCAGTTGTGCTCTATCAGGCTGCGGGGCGCGCCGATGATGCGCCCCGGAAGAACATAGTGTGCATGGGAATGCCCCGGTACTTCGTGAAAGTACCGGGGCATTTCTGCATTTGGAGTTGTGGCGGTTTAGCTACCGTCTGGCGGCTCAACCGGTCGTTGAGAAGCGGGCAGTAGCGCCGCCTCGAAAGGCGGTGAACGGCGCGCCTAGAAGAGCTTTTCACCCTCCGGGCTAACTGCCAGCGCAGCAGAAACAGCCGCATAGTTCGGGCCCACAATGCCGATGCTCTGAGTGAGCATCACACCGGAACCGTCGCGGGCACCGTGCTCGGTCGGCAGGGAACGGGCCACACCGCCGGAGGACGCCGCCTTCGCCGGGCCCACGCCCACCCATGCCAGAGCCAGCTGGCTCTCACCGGTGAGGAAGCGGTGCGCACGCACGCCGCCGGTCGCGCGGCCCTTCTGCGGGTACTCGGCCAGGGCGGTGACCTTGGCGCTCGCCAGGCCGTCCTTGCCGTTGGTGACGGTCACGACCTCCGCCGCATCGCCGGGGGCGGTCACGCCCAGAGCAATCACGCGGTCGCCGTCGGCAAGCTTAATGCCGGCGATACCGCCGCCGGTGCGTCCCTGCGGGCGAACCTTGGCGGCATCGAAGGTCAGCAGCTTCGCGTCGCGGGTGACGAAGGTGAGCACCGCATCGTCGGTGGGGCAGGGGGCTGCGGCTACGATTTCGTCGCCGTCCTTGAGCTTCATGATGTCCCACTCGGTCTGGTTGAGCGGGTAGTCGGGGTTCACGCGCTTGATGACGCCGCCCGCGGTTGCCATCGCTAGCACCGTGTTCAGCGGTACGAGGGCGACCAGCTTCTCACCCTTGGCGAGCTGAACCAGCTCGGCTGCCTTCACCGCAGACGCCATGGAGGGGGTGCCGCCGTTCTCGTCCAGCACCGCAATGTCCATGACGGACAGGCGCACCATACGGCCCGTGGAGGTCACAGCACCAATCTCGCCGCGCGCGGTGGTCGGCACAATCGAGGTGAACACGTCGTGCTTGAAACGCTTGCCGGGATCCACGAGGGCCTCGCGGATGGGCTTGCCGGGGGTGCGTCCCATCATGCCGGAGGCGGAGAGCAGCACCCAGCAGGGGTCATCAGCGATTTCGAGGGCGAGGCCCAGGCTCTTCTTCGCCTTGGACTGCGCGGTGACTGCCTCGATGGCGACCTGCATGTCGTCCTTGGTTTTGAGCTGGGTGCGGCGGTCGGTGCCGTAGCGTTCGGCGACCTCGGCGAGCTCGTCGGAGACCAGTTCGCGCAGCGCCGCATCGGAGCCGAGGATACGCTGCAGTTCCGCGATTTCCTGCTGCAGGGTGTCGCGTTCTGCTTCCAGTTCCAGGCGGGAGTACTTGGTGAGCTGGCGCAGGCGCAGCTCCAGAATGTGGTTCGCCTGGGTGTCGGTCAGGTCGAAGACGACCTTCAGCTTTTCGCGTGCCTGAGCGGTCTCGTCAGATTCGCGAATGATCTGGATGACCTCGTCAATGTCGAGAATCGCCACGAGCAGGCCCTCCACCAGGTGCAGGCGGTCGGTGCGCTTGCCCAGACGGAATTCGGTGCGGCGGCGGACCACGTTCAGGCGGTGGTCAATGTACACGCGCATCAGGTCGAGCAGGCCGAGGGTCTGCGGCTGACCGTCCACGAGCGCCACGTTGTTAATGCCGAAGGAGTCCTCGAGCGGGGTGTGCTTGTAGAGGGCGGCGAGTACCGCCTCCGGGTTGAAGCCGTTCTTGATTTCGATGACGAGGCGCAGGCCGTTGGTGCGGTCGGTCAGGTCGACCACGTCGGAGATGCCGGTGAGCTTCTTGGAGTTGACGCCGTCCTTGATTTTTTCGATGACCTTTTCGGGGCCGACCATGTACGGCAGTTCGGTGACGACGATGCCCTGCTTGCGGGGGCTGACCTGCTCGATGGATACCTTCGCGCGGGTCTTGAAGGTGCCGCGGCCGGTTTCGTAGGCGTCACGGATTCCGCTCAGACCCACGATGGTGCCGCCGGTGGGCAGGTCGGGGCCGGGGATGAACTTCATGATGTCTTTGAGGGTCGCCTCGGGGTGTGCGATGAGGTGGCGGGTACCGGCGATGACCTCGCGCAGGTTGTGCGGCGCCATGTTGGTTGCCATGCCGACCGCGATGCCGGTGGTGCCGTTGACGAGCAGGTTCGGGAACGCGGCGGGCAGCACGGCGGGCTGCATGAACTGGTTGTCGTAGTTCGGTACGAAGTCAACCACGTCTTCTTCGAGGTCCGCGGTGAGCGCCTGCGCGGCGGGCGCCATGCGTGCTTCGGTGTATCGGGCGGCTGCCGGGCCGTCGTCGAGGGAGCCGAAGTTACCGTGACCGTCCACGAGGGGCAGGCGTAGCGCGAAGGGCTGAGCGAGGCGCACCATCGCGTCGTAGATGGCGGCGTCGCCGTGCGGGTGGAGCTTACCCATGACCTCGCCGGTCACGCGGGCGCTCTTGACGTGGCCCTTGTCGGGGCGCAGACCCATCTGCTGCATCATGTAGAGGATACGGCGCTGTACGGGCTTGAGGCCGTCGCGGGCGTCGGGGAGGGCGCGCGAATAAATCACCGAGTAGGAGTATTCCAGGAAGCTGGTTTCCATCTCGGCGGATACGTCGATGTCGACGATATTCTCTACCACATCCACCGGGTAGTCGCTGACGGCGGATTTGGATCGGCGAGCCATATATCTCCTCGTGTCGGTGTGTTTTCGCTCCTCCTATTTTAGCGGGTGGGAGCGTATGAATCGGGTTGGCTGGTCACCGCCCTGTGCCGAGTTCGGCAGGCACTGCATGGGGTGCTGCGGGCAACGGTACAGAGCGCATCGGGGGAGCGGGCCGCGTCATGTACCGTGTCATATGCGCCTGTATTAGCGTGGTCAAGTAGCATAGCCCGGCTGGAACCCTCTAAGGTAGAGGGGAGTAATACCTAACCGCCTTCACGGTGCGCGCCGACCGACGTCGCCTCCTGAGGGCACCGCACGAAAGAGGTACGATGTACGCCACCACCCCCGAACGCGAGCAACTGGTCGCAGATATTAAGCATGCCGGTTTCTACCCCGACCTCGTGCTGGAAGTGGTGGATGACGCGCTGGCAGGCATGAACCCAGACGCGCACTTCGTACAGCATGAAACCCACTTCTCGCGCGATGATTTTCACCGCCACATTACCGTGATGGTGCTCTGCGGCGAGCACGTCATCTTTGCGCACCTGGACGACCAGCACCTTGAGGGTGATGCGCAGGGTACCGTGGCGCATGTGAGCGTGGAGGCGGTGCACCTGAGCGCCCTGAACGCGGTCACCATCAGCTACGGTTTCAGCCAGCCGCAGGCGTACAACGCCGGTAGCACCGCACCGACCGAGATTTCCTTCCAGATCGCGTGGACCGGCTCCCTGCACATGGAGTTGGCTCCCGCCGGCTGCCAGGATCCGCAGTGCAACGCCGACCACGGCTTCACCGGCGATGCGCGCCGCGAGGACATTGCGGTGCGTGTTTCTGCGACCGCTGACGGCCCGGAGTCGGTTCAGCGTGCGCAGCATTTTGCGCGTGCCCTGCACCGTGCCCGCATGTATGCAACCCGCCGATAACCACCGGCGCTTGCCGATAAGCACCGGCATCCCGCGCCTGCACCCCCGACGGCGCTCGCGATTAGCACTCGCCACACCCTGAAACACACCCGAGAGGAACCTATGACGGCCCCGTCCCGCACCGAACAGCCCACCCTGCACGATGTTCTGGGCATGCCGTTGCCTCCCGCGCCCGCCTACGGCAGCAATAGCATCGCCGATGTGCTGGAGTCCGCCTCCTCTCTGGTGGCTCAGCGAAGCCTGGCGCGCCCCGCGCACACCCTGGATTCCGACCCGGCGTTCAACTCTGTGGCCGACCCGCTGAACCTTGCCGGTCGCCTCGCGGAGCATGACGTTGACCCGGCGTCTTTCCGCCACGCCTGCGTGGTCATGGTGGACGGTCTGGGCGAGCAGCTCATCAACAGCTACGGCGGCTACGCGCCCGCCCTGCGTAAGACCCTGAACCTGGGACCACTGGACGCCGCGTTCCCCACCACGACCGCCGCATCCCTGACCTCGTTGGGTACCGGCACGGCACCTGGCGCGCACGGCATTGCCGGCTACGAGGTGCGCAACCCGGCTGGTAACGGGGGAGCGGGCTCGGTCATGAACCACCTGTCCGGCTGGGATCAAACGGTGGACCCGCACGCCTGGCAGCCGCTGCCGACCGTGCTGGAACGCCACCATACGAACCGCCGCGTGCTGACCATTTCGCTGGGTAAGTACCGCGGCACGGGTCTGACGGAGGCGGCGCTGCGCGGCGGCGACTTTGTGGACGCTGCAGGCTATAACGCGCGCGTCACCTACGCCCTGGAGGCGCTCTCCAGCCGCACCCCGACCACCGTGTACCTGTACTGGGGCGAGATTGACGCGGCGGGCCACCGCTACGGCGTGGGCAGCGACGAATGGTTGCAGCAGCTGGAGGAACTGAACTCGGCACTGAAGCGTCTGGCGGAGCGTGCCCCGGCGTGGGCGGCACTCTTCGTGACCGCCGATCACGGCATGGTGAACGTGCCCGAACACCAGCGCATCGACTACTCCGGCGTGGAGGAGCTGACCCGCAATATCGCGATGACCGCCGGTGAGCCGCGCGCCGTGCACCTGTACCTGGACGACACCTCGGAGGCGGCACGCACCGCCACCGCTCAGCGTTGGGCGCAGTACTGGGGCGAGCGCGCCTGGGTGATTGACTCTCGCGAACTGATGCGTGCCGGCTACTTCGGCCCGGTCATTACGGATGCGGCGCGCGCCCGCATTGGCGACCTGATGGTGTGCGCTCGCGACGACTGGGCGCTGTACGATATGCGCCACTACCAGGAGCGTGCCCTGCACATGGTTGGTCAGCACGGCTCGCTCACCGACGCCGAGCGCCTGGTGCCGTTGCGCATGCTCAAGACCTTCTAAAGCCCCAGACTTCTAAAACTTCAGCCTTCTAAAATGCTAGAGGACAAACGAAAACCGCTGGTTATTCGGGTGAATAACCAGCGGTTTTCGTATGTCTAGATGCTCTCGTCTCGATGCCCCTATCGGGCGGCGCGAGGGCGGTCGCTTACTTGCGGCCGCCGAAGATGATGTCATCCCAAGCGGGAACGCTCACGCGCTGCTTCTTCGAGGAAGACTTGGGCTTCTCCGCTGCGGGAGTTTCGGCAGGTGCCTGAGCTTCTTCTGCGGACTCAGCCGGTGCCTCAGCAGGCTCTTCGGCGGATGCGTGATCGCTGTAGTCTTCCGGTGCCGGATGCGCCGCGGGGGTGTGTGCGGCGGGTGCGCCGGTCAGCGGGCCGCGAGCAGATGCAGCCTCGGCGGCGGGTGCGGTGGGTGCCGCAGGCTCTGCAACGGGCGCTACGGGGGCCTCAGCCTTCGGCGCCTCTGCCGGTACAGTAGCTACAGGTGCAGCAGCTTCGGGTGCTTCGGCGGGCTGTGCGGACTCGCGGTGCACGAACACCTCGGGCTCCTCAACCTGTGCGGGGCGCACGGAGCGGGCACGCTCCAGGAGCTCCTTGAGCTTACGCTCATCAGCACTCTCAGAAGAAGTAAGGGGTGCCGGTGCGGGCTCGGGTGCCTTCGGCAAGCGGGCGGGAGGAACCTCCACGGGAGCCTTCTTCGCGGCGGCGGCAACAGCGTCCTCACTATTGCCCATCAGGAAGTACGCCGCCTCATTCGACGCGTACAGGCCCTGGTTCGCCGGGTTGTACACCCAACGTGCGGGGAAGACGACCTGCGCGGGCAGGTTCTGACGCACCGAATCCTTCAGCGCAATATCAAGCTCAACGCGCCACTGGCCGTTCTCCTGCTGGCGGGTAGTCCAGTCCTGGGTTGCCTCCTCAAAACCGTAACGCTCGGAGACTTCCTCAATGCGGGTGCTCAGGGTCACCGGGATCTGTGCGGTACCCGAAGCGGAGCTGCGGCGGCCAATCTTCACGCTCTGAGCGGCACGAATAATGTGCGCACGCTCAGCAACGATCGGCCACTCGTAGCGGCGCACGCGCTCCGGCTCCCAACCGGATTCTTCAGCGATTTCCTCAACGGAGGCACCCTGACGGAAACGGGTCTGAATATCGCGCGGACCGTAGGTGCCCTTAGCGCCCAGACCGCGGGCGGGCTGAATACGGCGAGCCTTGGTGATGCTCGTGCGCAGGTTCGCGTCAATCGGCAGCAAGAAACGGGTGCCGTCAGCAGACTCAAGCACCAGATTTTCGCCGTCATCGTGAACGCCAATCAGACGCAGTTCAAGCATGAGAACCTCCATAGGTGAACCGGACGCGTTCGTGAATGTGTTGCACGGAACGCAAACTACCTACCAGGGTACCGTGAAAGCGCGGTAAATCAGTAGCGGAGGCGGGATTTTCACCAAAAAAAGATGTACTTTTCGCACCGAAAAAGCTAGAATGTGACGCCAAAACAGTCCAAAGCCTACCCAGGATTAGACAAATAGGGTGCCAATGGTGAACAATACCTGGCATGCCGTCGGGGTTAAATCCCCACCAGCGGCACCTAGAGCACTCATTAAACCAGCGTGGCCCAGTTCAACACACAGCCACAGAACCAACGGAGCGTGAAAGTTTGGCAACTGATTACGATGCACCTCGCAAGCAGGACGAAGAGCAGAACGAAGAGTCCTACGAGGAGCTGAACGCCCGCCGTTCCGAGATGCAGTCCGGTGCGGTGGACGAAGACGAGAACAGCGCAGCTGAGAGCTTCGAGCTGCCCGGTGCTGACCTGTCCAACGAAGAGCTGAACGTTGTTGTTCTGCCCGCTCAGGACGACGAGTTCACCTGCGCATCTTGCTTCCTGGTGCGCCACCGCTCGCAGATCGCACGCGAAGAGGGCGGCCTGTCCTACTGCATCGAGTGCGAGGGCTAAAACTTTAGGGAAGGGCTAACACCCACCCGACATACACCTCATGACGGGGCGAGTGCCGAGTGCACCCGCCCCGTTGAGTATGTGAAAGCCGCGCACGCAAGAACAGCGCCGCGTCGCACCCAACACGGCACACCGCGGCACGCGCTGAACGCGAACACGCAACGAAAACACCCCGCAGTAGAGCCTCAACACAGCGCGAGGTGCCTCAACACAGCGCGAGGTGATGGCACAGACACCCGCGAAAGGTTAGAGTATTGACCATGATGACCCCCGTAAACGTCCACATTAAGCTGCTCGACCCCGAGCTGCCCGCACCCGCCTACGCAAAGCCCGGCGACGCCGGCGCTGACCTGCGCTCCCGCATCGACTTCGAGCTGGAGCCGGGCGAACGCGCCCTGGTCCCCACCGGCGTGGCAATCGCCCTGCCCGAAGGGTACGTTGGTCTGGTGCACCCGCGCTCCGGCCTGGCAACCAAGAACGGCATCACCATTGTGAACGCACCCGGCACCGTTGATTCCGGCTACCGCGGTGAGCTGATGGTCACCCTGCTCAACACTGACAAGACCAAGTCTTTCCACGTGCAGCGCGGCGACCGCATCGCCCAGCTGGTCATTCAGAAGTACGAGCACGCAACCTTTACCGTGGTGGATGAGCTGGAACAGACCGAACGCGGCTCCAGCGGCTTCGGCTCCAGCGGAATCCACTAGTCTGCTCTCACCGCGAAAACCGCACGAGAGAAGAGAAGAAACCCCCGCACCCTGCGTGCGGTGAAAGTAGGAATACCATGTTCGGATTTGGTAAGAAGAAGCACGCCGAGGAGGCTGAAAAGGCCGCCATCGACAAGGCTGTCGCCGAAGAGGTCGAAGAGACCAACGTCGAGGTTGAGGAGCTGAAGGAAGAGGAGAACTCTCCCGAGGTCATTAAGTACGACCGCGTCAACGGCCCGCACGACATTGAAGAAGTCACCGCCGAAGACCTCGAAGACTACGTCGACCTGGGTGCGCTGCGCATCAAGCTGCTCGACGGCATGAACCTGCGCCTCGAAACCGACGACGCAACCGGTGCCGTCATCGCCGCAACCATCACCCGCGACGGCGCAACCCTGCAGGTGCAGGCATTCGCCGCACCGCGCACGACCGGCATCTGGGACGACATCCGTCACGACCTGACCGAGTCCGTCAAATCCCAGGGCGGCAACGTCGAAATCTACGCCGGCGTATTCGGTGCCGAGATGCTGACCCGCCTGCCCGCTTTCACCCCGGACGGTCAGCCCGGCGAGCGCATCGCCCGCTTCGTGGGTGTGGACGGCCCCCGCTGGTTCCTGCGCGGCGTCATCTCCGGTGCGGCTGTGCTCGGTGACGACAAGGCTGCCGCATCCGTGGAGGAAGTTTTCCGCACCGTCGTGGTGGACCGCGGCGACGACCCGCGCCCGCCGCGCGAACTGCTGCCCATGACTCTGCCCGCCGACCTGGTTGTGGCTGAGGAAGAGCCCGCCGTGGAAGAAGAGACCGAGAACGAGCACAGCAAGCTGCGCCCGATGCCTCGCCGCGGCCCTGAGATTACCGAGATTGGCTAATGCCTGAGTTCTCGAACTACCCGAGTGCGCTCGCGGTGCCGGAGGAGCAGATCCTTGCTCCCGGGTACCCCGAGCGCTTTCGCGTACGCCTTGCCGGACGCGTGGAGCAGGTGTGGCTGCCTGCACTGCAGGATAAGCCGATGTACCGTGCTGAGCTGGTGGTAGCGAAGTCGAAGCCACTGCAGTGGTCGAGCCCGCTGGCGCTGATTGGCATGCCTATTGTGGAGCCGCCCGGTGAGGATTTCGACGAGGAGTCCGAGGATTCCGAGAAGCAGCACCACCTGAACACGGCGTCTTTGGCGACCGTAGCGGTGCAGGATCAGCACGAGGTGTCGTTCCCGCCCTATGCGCCGTTCAATCCGGGGGACCGGATTCTGCTGAAGTGGCAGGGGCAGCGGATGGTGCCCGGCGTGCTTGCCGGTGCGCTGTTGCGCTGTTCCGGTGTGGTGTCGGTGAGGGCGCATCAGCCGGTGATTTACAACCCGCGCTATGAGATTGTGCCGCAATTCTTTGCTGAGAAGGGAAAATATGAGCGCTGAGCAGTCTTCGACCCAGCCCGACCCGAACGCTAACCCCGCAGCTGATTCTGCGCGGGAGGGGAACCAGTTCGCGCAGAGCCTGAGCGCCTCCATGGGGGCGAATATGCGCCGCACCGCTAACGGTGATGTGGATATTCTGCACGCTATCGGCGGCTGGCGCGGCCTGGTGGAGTCTTCTCTACCGGCGGTGGCGTTCCTGGTGCTGTTCACCGTGACGAAGGAACTGAACCTGTCCCTGATTGCGGCGCTGGCTGCGGCGGGCGTGTTCACGCTGATTCGTCTGGTGCAGGGCTCTAAGCTGGTGAGCGCGCTGACCGGTCTGGTGGGCGTGGCAATTTGTGCGTTTGCCGCGTACCGTACCGGTAATGCGAGCGACTACTTTGTGGTCGGCTTCTGGACGAACGGCGTGTACATTCTGGCGTACCTGCTGTCGATGCTGGTGCGTTGGCCGCTGATGGGTCTGATTTTCGCGGTCATTCGTGGCGAGGCGTTGAGCTGGCGTCAGAACCCGGTGCGCCTGCGCCAGTACATGCTGGCCACCTGGATTATTACCGTGCTGATGATGCTGCGCCTTGCCGTGCAGGTGCCCCTGTACTTTGCCAATAATGTGGAGGCGCTGGGCGCCACCCGCCTGGTGATGGGCCTGCCGCTGTACGCTTTGGGTGTGTGGCTGGCGTGGCGTGTGTCGGCTCCCGAGGAGGCACCGGTGAGCGAGGACCCAGAGGCTGACGAAACTGCCGACACTGCCGAAGTTGACGGTTCAGAAAGCCGCTAACCCCACAACTTCATACGTAGAAGAACTTCGTAGAAGGTACGCGAAAGCCCCGGTACCCGTAACCGGGGCTTTCGCCTCCTCAAAAACTTACGTATAAACGCTTACGCGAACAGCGCGCGAATCTGATCCTCACCGGCAATGGTCGTGATGAAGAACAGCTCGTCGCCGCCCTCGATCGCCACGTCGGCACTGGGCGGGATCGGGGCGCCGTCACGCAGAATGGCGGTGAGCACCGTATCGACGGGCCACTGCACGTGGTCCACGCGGTAACCGATGACGGGGTGGTCGTCGGGCACGGTGTACTCGGCGAGGGTCGCGCCGCCAGCCTGCAGGGTCAGCAGGCGCACCACGTCGCCGACTTCCACGGCTTCCTCGACGAGGGCGGTCATCAGGCGCGGGGTGGACACGGCAACGTCCACGCCCCAGGAGTCATCGAAGAGCCATTCGTTACGCGGGTTGTTCACGCGCGCCACGGTGCGCGGCACACCGAACTCACTACGCACCAGTAGGGACACCATCAGGTTTGCCTTGTCGTCACCGGTTGCGGCAACGACCACGTCCGCCTTGTTCGGGTGTACCTGGCGCAGTACGGACAGCTCGCAGGCGTCACCGATATGCCAGCGCACGCCGGGCAGGTCGGCGCGCTTCTTGGCTTCGGGCTTGGAGTCGATGATGGTCACGTCGTGGCCGTTCATCATGAGTTCTTTAGCGATGGAGGCACCCACGGAGCCGGCACCAACAATGAGGACCTTCACTTACTTCTCACCTTTCGAGGAGTCACGATGGTGGCCGATGAGTTCGAGGGGGTCGGGTAGCTCCGGGGGAGTGTCACCGAGATGGAATTCGTGCTCGACAACGGGGGTTTCGTTGTGCTCCTGCTCGGGGGTAATCGTCACGCCGGATTCGGCGGGTTTCTTCGGAACGTGGGGATGCTTGCGGTGACCGGATGCAGGGGCGTAGTCCGCTTCCATTTCTTCATCTTCAACACGCGGCGGGCGGGAAAGAATGCGGGTTACGTCCGCGACGTCGTCGGTGCGCATCATCACGTGCACGCTATCGCCCTGCTGGTAGGCGGAATCGGGGCGGGGGAGCATGCCCTCACCAAAGCGGGTGATGTAGGCGATGCGCACCCCGGCGGCACGTTCGATGCTGGTCAGCGCGTGGCCAGCCCAGCCGTCGTCAAGCGGAATTTCGGTGAGCATGAGGCGACCCGAGGGTTCGCGGAAGTCGCCCTTGAGCGCCTGCTCGGGCAGCAGGCGGCGCAGCACCTGGTCGGTGGACCAACGCACCGAAGCCACCGTGGGAATACCCATACGCTGGAAGAACTCGGCACGGTTCGGGTCGTACACACGCGCCACAACGTTCTTGACCTTGAACATTTCGCGGGCGACGCGGGCGGCAATAATGTTTGAGTTATCGCCCGAAGAGACAGCGGCAAAAGCGTACGCCTCGGTAATGCCGGCACGCTTGAGGGTGTCCTCATCGAAGCCAACACCGGTGACCAGGCGGCCCTCAAAGCCCTTACGCAGCGGCTGGAAAGCGCGTTCGTCCTGGTCAATGACGGCGACCGTATGCCCCGAAGCTTCCAGAGTGCGCGCCAGCATGACGCCCACGCGTCCGGCACCCATAATGACGAAGTGAGGCATACAACCCTCCGAGTGTTGATGATTTGTGCTGATAAGGCGTGACCGCCTACCTCTACCAGTGTAATGGGCGGGTGAGCCTCCGCGCCGATGCCCCGTGATATTCCGCTCGCAATGCCCACTATTCGGCTGAATAAAATTGAGCTTTGAAGCCGCGACCGATAGCCTTAACAGCGTGAGGAATCGTTGGGATAGGATGCGCATCGCCCTGACTGGTCAGCCGGTCAGCACGCGAAATCTTTCGGCAGTCGCGCTGCCGAAGCGCTACGCCCTGCCTCTTTTCGGTGCCGACGGCATCTCTTCGGTCGCCTACGCCGCCGACCAGATGATTTTGACCCTTGCTGCGGCGGGTGCGTCTGCGCTCGCTTTTTCGCCCTGGATTGGTTTGGGCGTGGCGATGGTGGGTCTGCTGGTGATTGGCACGTACCGCTACAACATTAATCAGATTGCTTCTGAGGGCGATATTCAGCTGGTGCACCGCAAGCTGGGTGCGTTGCCGTCGATTGTGATGGGTGCTTCGTCGCTGATGGACTATACGCTCACGGTGGCGGTGTCGATGTCTTCGGCGTCCTCGTTTTTGGTGGCATTGTATCCGCAGATTCAGGATTGGCGCACGCACATTGCGGTGTTGCTCATTGTTGCGCTGACGTTGTTTGCGCTACGTGGCGTGCAGCTGCTGGGCAAGATTGCGTACTGGCCGCTGTACGTGTTCTTGGCACTGTTGGGAGCGACCCTCATCGTGGGTTGGATTCGTGCCGCGACGGGTACCCTGCCGCTGGCTGAGTCGGCGACCTATGTGATTGCCCCCGAGCTCGAGACCCACTCGCTGGAGGGTCTGGCGCTGATGCTGCTTCTGGCGCGTTCTTTCTCTGCCGGTTTGGTGGCGTTCTCGGGTGTTTCTACGATTTCTAATTCGGTGAGGTATTTCCGCCGCCCGAAGAAATATAATGCGGCAATCACCATGATGCTGATGGGCCTGATTACCTCGGTGCTGTTGGTGAGCCTGCTCGGTTTTGCGGCGGCAACCCGCGTTCACATGGTGCACGATACGACCCGTTTCTTGTTCATTGACGGGCACACGCCGGGGGAGTACTTCCACCAGAAGCCTGCACTGTACCAGGTGGCGTTGGCGATTTATCAGGGTGTGCCGTTCTTCGCGCAGCTGCTGGTTTTTGCCACTGTGGGCGTGCTGATTATTGCCTCGCTGACCGCGTTTACGGGCTTCCCGGTGATTGCTTCGTCACTGGCTGATTACCAGTACCTGCCGGTGTTCTTCCGCAGCGTGGATTCGCGCGGCCTGTACGCGAACGGTGTGCTGGCGCTGTCGGCGATTTCGATTTTCCTCACCACGGTTTTCAACTCGGACGTGTACTCGCTGATTCAGCTGTACATCGTGGGCATGTGCCTGTCGATGGTGCTGGTGCAGCTGGCGGTGGTGCGCTACCGCATGCGTCTGCTGCGTATTACCCTGGCGCAGATGCCGCGCCGCGCCCTGCTGCGCGATATTGCGGTCTCTGCGGTGGGCGTGATGGTGACCGCCGCGGTGCTGGTCATCGTCGTGGTGACGAAGTTCGCCGCCGGTGCGTGGCTTTCTCTTGGAATGATTGCCCTGATGGTTGGAGGTATGGTTGTGACTCGCCGCCACTACGATGCGGTGGATGCCGCCCTGGACATCCCCCTGAACGCTGAATCCGTTGCGGATGTGGCGGCCCTGCCTTCGCGTGTGCACGCCATCGTGTACGTGGAGCGTGTGCGCCGCCCGGCGGTTCGCGCCCTGTCCTATGCGCGTGCCGGTCGCCCCTCCACGATTGAGGCGCTGACGGTCAACAACGACCGCGCAGCCCTGGAAGTCGTGAAGAAGCGCTGGTATGCCCTCGGTATTCCGGTGCCTCTGTCTGTGATTGATTCGCCGTACCGTGACACCGTGGAGGCGGTCGTCTCGTATATTCGCCGCCGCCGCAAGAAGTCGCCCCGCGATATTTTGGTGGTGTACCTGCCGGAGTTCGTGGTGGAGCACTGGTGGCAGCGTCTTCTGCACCGCCGCACGGTGCGCCGCCTCAAGCAGGCGCTGTTGCACGAACCGGGCGTGATGACCGCGACCGTGCCCTGGGCGATGCATGAGGACGAAGTGTACGACGAGATTTTTGATCAGCGCCTGCAGGGTAAAGAAACTACCAACGATTCGACCGCAGAGGCTGACGGTTCTACGGCGGCAGTCGCCCCGAACGTGACCCGCTCTGCCGGTGGTGGCCGCGAGCTAATCCAGAGTAACCGCCACGCCGTGTACCGCGGTCGCCTGCACGAGGCGGATGCCGTGGCGCGTGAGAAGAAGCGCTAGCCGTAACGTTTGCCTGGCGCTCAGCATAATTGCCCTGCGCCCACATTAATTGCCCAGCCCGGTCATTGGCCTGTGATGTGCTTGAGCACCCCCACATAGCGCCTGGACTTTGCCCTTTACTCCCTATTCGGTGCCCCTTGTGGGGCGTCGGAATCGGAGTAAAGGTACAAACCGGTGTAAAATAATTCACATTAAGTGATTCTTTAGGAGACAATGCTGTGACTCACCCTGCTACCACGCCTGCCGCCTCCAACAACGTAGACGGATACAGCGTCGGGCAGACCCTCACCGTTACCTGTGAGGCACCCGCGCACGGCGGCGCCTTCGTAGCGCGCACCGAACAGGGCGTTATCTTTGTGCGTCACGGCATCGTCGGCGAACAGGCTGAAGTGCGCATCACCGCAATCGGCCCCAAGCGTCGCTTCTACTTCGCGGATGTCATCTCCGTACCCGTACCCTCCCTGGCGCGCCGCCCCCACCCCTGGATTCAGGCGGATGCGCTCGCCACCGAAGAGGAACGCGCCGCCGCCACCGGCGTACCCGAACTGCTCGGCGGCATGGAGTACGGCCACATCAGCCTCGCTGAGCAGCGACGCTACAAGACCGATATTGTTCGCACCCAAATCAACCGCCTGGGCGGCCTGCCCCTCGAATCGCCGTTGCTGACCAACCTCATGGTTGAAGAGTTGCCCCTGCGCGATAACAACGAGGGCCTGTCCTGGCGTACCCGCGTGCGCTACACCGTGACCAAGGTCCGCGCGCACGATAGCGAAGAGAAGAACGGCGGCAAGAAGAACCCCGCCGTCACCTGGCGCGTCGGCATGCACCCCTACCGCGCCTCCCAGCCCGTACCGGTCATCGACTTCCCCCTCGCAGCCCCCGAACTGCGCAACCTAGAGCTTGAGAAGCTGAACCTGCGCGGTGTACGCGAAGTCGAGGCAACCGTCTCCTCCCGCGGCAGGGTCCTACTGCAGTTCATCGTCGACCCGCGCTTCTCCATCGAAGAGGTCGCCAAGGACATCGAACAGCAGGCATCCGACGCTTGGGGTCTGCTCGCTAAGCGCAAGATTTCGCTGTTCTTCACCCCGCAGTCCACCTCCAACGGCAAGCCCAAGCGCGGCCGCCCCGGCTCCTCGCACAGCCCCTACCGCCGCGTACCCGAAGGCGACCAGCTGCTCGGCGCGGGCCTGCGTTCCGTCACCGAAGAAGTCACCTTCGGCTCCCGACGCTTCAGCTACCAGGTGTCCGCCGGCGGCTTCTGGCAGATTCACCGCGCCGCCCCCTCCACCATGGTCGGAACCATGCTCACCATGCTCCGCCCGCAGGAAGGCGAATGCACCCTCGACCTGTACGCCGGCGCGGGCCTGTTCACCGCCGCGCTCGCGGACGCCGTGGGCTCAACGGGTACCGTGGTCAGCATTGAGGGCTCCCCGGTGACCCATAAAGATGCGCGTTCGAACTTCGCGCCGGATGGTTGCTCCCGCACCGAGAACTCGGCGAACACCCGCATCGAGGTGATTCGCGGCGACGTGGCGCGCCACCTGGTCGATTTGAAGACCGCCCTTGAATTTGGTGAAATCCCCGCTATTGATGCGGTGGTCCTTGACCCGTCCCGTGAGGGCGCGAACCGCACCACCCTGGAACGCCTGGATGCGCTGGACCCTAAGCGCATTCTGTACGTGGCGTGCGACCCGGCATCCCTGGGCCGTGACACCGGTATTTTGCGTGAGTTGGGTTGGGATATGGTGCAGCTTCGGGCGTTTGATATGTACCCGAATACGCATCATGTGGAGTCTGTGGCGCTGTTTGAGCGTGCCCCGGCGAAGCCTCGTCCGCGCCGCCGCCGCACCAAGTAGCGTAGCAACTAGCCGTAAGTAGATAACCACCGTGTTGGGCTGGCTGGACTGTTCACCAGCCAGCCCACTAGGGGTTATTTCAGACCGTTTTCACTCAACCCGGTGCGTCTTGCTCTGCGGGCGCATAAATCTGCTTTTTGGCACCGTAAACGGTAGAATCATTGAAGAACCAACGCACGGAATGAGCCGTGCCCCAACCTTGAGGAGTGTGGGTGTATGTCCGCTGAAAACGCATTGCCGCAGGAGGAGACCCCGAATAGCGCCGCCGGTGGCGCACCCACCGCCGACTACAGCATTGGCGACGGTGCCACTGCTAAGTTGCTCCCGGGTATTCAGTCCCCGGCGGATTTGCAGAACCTCAGCTACGAGCAGCTGGAGGAGCTCTCTAAGGAGATTCGCCAGTTCATCGTGACGAACGTGTCGGCGACCGGCGGTCACCTGGGTCCGAACCTGGGCGTTGTGGAGCTGACCCTCGGCATTCACCGTGTCTTCGAATCTCCCAAGGACAACATTCTTTTCGACACCGGTCACCAGTCCTATGTGCATAAGCTGGTGACCGGCCGTCACGCGTTTAAGACTCTGCGTCAGAAGGGCGGCCTGTCGGGTTACCCGGATCGCGGCGAGTCTGAGCACGACATTATTGCGTCTTCGCACGCCTCCAGCTCGATTTCGTGGGCTGACGGTATTTCTCGCGCGCATAAGCTCAACGGTGAAGATGACCGCTACACCGTGGTTCTCATTGGTGACGGCGCGCTGACCGGCGGCATGGCGTGGGAGGCTGTGAACAATATTGCTGCCGACCGCACCCGCAAGGTCGTGATTGTGGTCAACGATAACGGCCGCTCCTACGCGCCGACTATTGGCGGTTTCGCGAACCAGCTTTCTGAGCTGAAGCACGGTGTGCAGCAGCAGGTGGATCGCGTGCGCCTCGACCACCGCTATGACCACGCCCTGGATGCGGTGCGCATCGGTCTGCAGCGCGGCGGCCCGGTTGGTCAGATGGTGTACCGCGGCCTGCACGGCATGAAGGCGGGCATTAAGGACGTCGTCGTACCCAAGGGCATTTTTGAAGACCTGGGCATGAAGTACGTGGGCCCCATTGACGGCCACGACCAGCAGGCTGTGGAGAACGCACTGACCGCGGCGAAGAACTACGCCGGCCCGGTGATTGTGCACGCCATTACCGAGAAGGGCCACGGCTACGCACCCGCCCGCGCGAACGAAGACGACCAGTTCCACGCGGTGGGCCAGATTGACCCGCTGACCGGTGAGGACGTTTCGACCAGCACCTCCGAGTCATGGACCGGCGTCTTTGGTAGCGAAATTGCGGATATTGCCGACGAGCAGGAGAACGTCGTCGGCATTACCGGCGCGATGCTCATTCCCGTGGGTCTGCGCGAATTCCAGAAGCGCCACCCCGAGCGCGTTATTGACGTGGGTATCGCTGAGCAGCACGCCGTGGCAATGAGCGCCGGCCTGGCGTACGGCGGCATGCACCCGGTGGTTGCCCTCTACGCAACCTTCCTGAACCGCGGCTTTGACCAGCTGCTTATGGATGTTGCCCTGCACAAGGCGGGCGTGACCGTGGTGCTGGACCGCTCCGGTATTACCGGCCCGGACGGTGCGAGCCACCACGGCATGTGGGATTTGGCGATGCTGCAGTTCATTCCCGGTCTGCACCTGGCGGCCCCGCGTGATGGTGCGACCCTGCGCGAAGAACTGCGTGAGGCTGTAGCTATTAACGATGCACCGACCGTGATTCGTTACCCGAAGGGTTCTGTGGGCGAGGATATTCCCGCCCTGGAGCGCCGCAGCGACGGCGTGGATGTGCTCGCCCGCACCGGTGAGCCTCACCCGGAGACCGGCCAGCGTGACGTGCTGTTCGTTGCCGTGGGCGCTATGGCTCGCGTGGCGCTGGAAGCCTCCAAGGTGCTTGCCGCCGAGGGTATCCAGTCGACCGTGGTTGACCCGCGCTGGGTGATGCCGGTGCCGCCTTCGGTCGTGGAACTGGCGCGTGACCACCGCATTGTGGTGACCATTGAGGACGGCGTGCGTTCCGGCGGTGTGGGTTCGCGCATCCGCCAGGAAATGCGTGCGGCAGGCGTAGATACCGCGCTGAGCGAGCTGGGTCTTCCTGCGGAGTTCATTCCCCACGCTTCTCGTGAAGAGATCCTGGAAGAGGTCGGCCTGACCGCGGAAACCATTATCGCGGATCTGCGTGCGCAGCTGGCTGGCGATAAGGTTCCGTTCGCTCGTGAAGAGGGCCAGAAACCGCGCCACACCCGCTAGCGGTCGTACCTGATACGTGCCCGCTAGAGCTTGCCTCAGTAGCGGTTATAGACAGCAAGAAGCCCCGCCCATCGATTCGGATGGGCGGAGCTTTGCTGTACGTAGATTCTGCTGTATGGAGGTCTTGCTGTAGGTAGCTTCTGAGCCGCCGGTTTTAGGAGTTACCGGTGCCGCTAACGAAAATCTTGCCGCCCTTCACCTGCACCGGGTAGCTGGTCAGCGCCTCCTCCGCGGGGCCGTGCACGACCGAACCGTCAGCTACGGCGTACTCGGAGCCGTGGCAGGGACACACGATGCGGTTGGAATCCTGCACCTGCACCTGGCAGCCCTGGTGAGTGCAGACGGTGCTGAACGCCTTGTACTCACCCGCGGACGGCTGGGACACGATCACGGTCGTGGATCCGTGCGTCAGACGTGCCGCCTTACCCACGCCCACTGCGGAGGCAGAACCCACCTCAACGGTGCCTTCGGGCGCGGTGACCTGCGAACCGCCTTCAGCGCAGGAGGCAAGCAACGCACCGGATGCAACGGCACCGGTGACGAGGGTTGCGCGGCGGGAGAAGACGCGTGCAGAAGATTCAGTTTCTGCGGTATCGACTGCGGTGTCGACGGTTGCAGATTCAGCAGCGGGGGAGGCGCACGCCTCCTGAGAACGGCTGCATCCGTTGGGTGCGGGCATGGTGGGTCCTTTCGTGTACTCTCTCCACCCTATGCCCGTTTGGGATAAAAATCGAATGAGAGCAGGCTAAGCTTTGTTCCCGCCTGACCCCGCGAATAGAACAAAATGCCGGTTGGGCGGTCGCATCAGCAACGCACCCAACCGGCACACACGTCTATTCAGCGTTAGTGAAAGTTACCCCAGGTGGCGGGCAAAAATCGGCGCAATCACCGGGGCAACCAGACCCGTCTGCCAGGGGCGCGCACCGTACTCGGCGAGCGCATCCCGCAGGGTCTGCTCGTCGAAACGAGCTGGCGGCTCCCAACAGAGGCGGCGAACATAATCGGTCGTGATCAGGTTCTGCGCCGGAATGGTCAGCTCCTCCGAGAGCTCATCGATTGCCTGACGAACCTCGGTGAACAGCGCCAAGTTCTCGGGGCGCTTGGACTCCCACGCCTTCAAAGGCGGCGGGGCAGTCGACGGCAACGTGAACGGTACAGCGTTCTCACCGCGCGCCGCCGCGGCAATCGCACGCACCCAGCGCGGACCCTCACGGCGCAGGCCGCGCGTCTGAAAACCGGGAATCGCCATGATGGCGGGCACGTTACGCGGCATGGTGCGTGCCGCCTCCACAATCGCAGAATCGGGCAGCAGACGCTTCGCGTCAACGTCCTTCTTACGCGCCAGCGAATCACGCTCAAGCCACAGGTTACGCAACGCCGTCAGCTGCTTGACCGAACGCAGCATCGTGCGGCCCTTCGTCTTACGCCAACGCTCCGGCTGATCCGTAGGATCCTTCACCGGGGACTTACACAGGTACTCGAACTCCTCCAGGGCGTACTGCAACTTACCCTGCTTGCGGAGCAGCTCCTCCAACGCGTCACGCAAATCAATGAGCACGTCAACGTCCAGCAGCGCATAGTTCAGCCAGGACTCCGGCAGGGGGCGGCGCGACCAGTCTTCCTTCGAGTGCTTCTTCGCCAGCTTGTAGCCGAGCAGCTCCTCAACGGTCGCACCCAGGTTCACGCGCTCCAGACCGGCAAGACGCGCACCAAGCTCCGTATCAAACAGACGGTTCGGGCGCATACCGAGCATGTCAAGGCTCGGGAAGTCCTGAATCGCGGCGTGAATAACCCACTCAGCATCCGCCAGAGCATCGTTAATAATGCGCAAATCCTTAAACGCCTCAGGATCAATCAGGTACAGCTGATCCTCACGCTTGAGTTGCACCAAAAAAGCACGCGAACCGTAGCGGATGCCCTGGGCGCGCTCCGTATCAACAGCCACCGGGCCGGACGCCGCCGCCAACTGCTCAGCGGCACGACGCAGACCACTCTCCGTATTGATAAGGGTCGGAATCGGTGCGGAAGGGGTCTCCAGAGGAACAACGTCCGGAACTTCGATACCGTTAAGGGTCAGCTGAGGGGTGCCTGCGGCATTCTGTTCAGCTGCGGTACTCATGCACTCAATCCTTTTCCTCTGTCTGATTCGACGCGCCCATACGATGCGTCAGATGCCCGGGTAGGCGTGCGCCCGAACAAACACGAGCCCGGGCGGGGTGGCGTGCCCGCGAAGGCACTACGCCATTCTACCCGCCCGAGCTTAAAGCCTCGAATTTAGAGAGACTCACAATAAGGGGTTCACCGGCGTGCCCGATGGGGGTCTTGCCGGGGTTTATTCGGTGGCTTACGCCTCGTCAGCTGAGGTATCACCGGCTGCCGCCTCAGTAGCCGGGGTCAGCGTCAGGCACACCGAATTAATGCAATACCGCAAATCCGTGGGAGTCGGGTAACCCTCACCCTCAAACACGTGACCCAGATGCGAATCGCAGGCGGCGCAACGCACCTCCACACGGCGCATACCGAAGGACGTGTCCTCCAGGTAGCGCACACGGTCCTCAGCCAGCGGCGCGAAAAACGACGGCCAACCACAATGCGAATCGAACTTCTGATCGGAACGGAACAGCTCCGTACCGCAGGCACGACACGAATACACACCCTCAGTGTGGGTGTTCCAGTACTCGCCGGTGAACGCGCGCTCGGTGCCGCCCTCACGCAGAACAGCGTACTCTTCAGGCTTGAGCACTTCACGCCAGTTCTTGGCGATAGCACCCACGCCGGGTAGCGAATTGCCCATCATGACTCCTTCAGTTGAATTCTTCGCTTTAATACAACGCCGCGGCCGGGCGGGTTATTCCCGCTACGCGCGGACTAAGCGCGGATGTCAGCGTACTTGCCGTTGGTGAGCTTCAGCAGGTCGTCCGGGGCGAGCTCAACATCCAGACCACGCTTACCGCCAGAGACCATGATCGTGTCAAAAAGCTGCGCGGACTCATCGAGCAGGGTGGGGGAGGGGGTCTTCTGGCCCAGCGGAGAAATACCGCCGACCACGTAGCCGGTGCGGCGCTCAGCGACCTTCGGGTCGCACATGGAGGCGCTCTTCCAGCCCAGAGCCGCAGCGGCAGCCTTAATGTTCAGCTTGCCAGACACGGGCACGATTGCGACGGCGAAATCCTTCTCGTGCACGATCAGCAGGGTCTTGAATACCTGCTCCTCGGAGGCGCCGAGGTTCTTCGCGGCCTCTTCACCGAAGGAGGTGACGCCTTCAACGTGCTCGTATTCGCGCATCTGGAAGGGGGTGTTCGTCTCGGTCAGCAGTGCTACGGCGGCGGTTGCTGCGCCGCTCTTCTTACCTTTAGTTTTCTTAGCCATACAACCATTTTACGGAAGACGCTAAGTGCCATGGGAGAGCGAGCTGGAACGTTCCGCCGCTCAGCATTGCGCGGCGAGGCAGAAGGTTGGAAGTCATGGAAACGTATCCCTTATATCGGTGTGGTGCGTGAATAGGGGGTGTTTAGAATCCGGAAGACTAGCCGTCCGCATGAAAAGCTTACTGAATGATTCCTTGCTTGCGGAGCTCTTCATTAGAGCGGTACTCAGACAAATACCAGTAACCATCCTTGTATCGGTAACGGAACATGAAAGTTTCGTTTTCATTTCCGGTATTGGTTCGTTTACGCATTTTTCCATTCGGATGAATGTACAGTCCGTAAGTCCATAGGCGCCGGGTGAGAACCCAATATTCTTTGGCTTCTCCGTCATACATCAGGTCGCTTTCAGCCTGGTATTCCGAGGTTCCTTCGATAACCCAGCCGCCTTCTTTGTAAAGCTTTTCGATGGAGTTGAGGAATTCGATATCGCTTTTGAAGGTATCCAGCATGTACGGCCTCACGTATTGCATATCGCCCGTCTGAATGCCGTAGTTGCGTGCCTTGATCCAGTCGCGCATCATCTCGCGGAGACCAGCGAAGGTCTCAGGGTACTGTTGCGGCTTAGCCTTGGGGAGAGGAACGTTCTGCGCCGGACCGTACTCGTCTGCCTTGCGGTACTCACCGTCGGGCGCCTTCGAGCCGCCCGAGTAGCCGCGGGTAATGACCGGGCTAGGGGTAGTTGATTCAGAGGCAACTTCAGAAGCCGCAGCAGTTGCGGTCTCACCCGGCGCTGCAGAAACAGGTGCGCTCGCCTCAGTGGCAGCTTGCTGACCGCAGGCAGCGAGCAGGGTACTAAGACCCAGAAGGGTACCGCCGCTCAGCATTGCACGGCGGGTAAGAAAAACGGAAGTCATGGAATTCTATTCCTTATATCGGTGTGGTGTGTGAAAGGTGAATACTGCTTAGACGTTCAATTCTTCGAAGTCTAGAATTGACCACTTTTGGCCGTCATGTTTCATTTTGACTTTGAGAGTGTCGTTAGTTTTATCCTCGTTATCCCAAGCAGTCCATTTACCGTCTGGTTCAACGTGGATTTCCTGATTCCAGTTGCGGTACATTTTCCAGAAATATGTTTCGCTGTCTTCGGACCAAGGCGACCCATCAGCTGTAAATTTTTCGATACCGTCGATAACCCATCCGCCGCGTGTATATAGTTTTTCGATGCTTTCGTAGGCTTCTAATTCGGAGCTGAAACTAGGCGAGATGAATTCTCGTGCCTTTGCATAATCGCCAGTTTGGATACCATAGTTTCCCCACTGGACCCATGCCTCAAATGTTTTGCGTAGTCCTTCTACAGATTTTTCGTTGTAGCCTTCTTCGGGGAGGCTAGGTTTTGGAACATTCTGAGCAGGACCATATTTGTCTGCTTTGCGGTACTCACCGTCGGATGCCTTGGACCCGCCCGAGTAGCCGCGGACAGTAGACGGGGTTGCGGAGGGAGAATCGGTAGCTGCCGCAGATGCAGAGGTGGTCTCAGTCCGCGGGGTGGTTGAGGCCGAAGCGTTCCCCTCGTTAGTAGCCTGCTGGCCGCAGGCTGCGAGTAGGGCACTAACGCCCACAAATGCGCCGCTGCCCAATATCGCGCGGCGGGTCAAAATAACGGAAGTCATGAAAACGTATTCCTCATATCTGTGTGGTGTGTGAATAGGTGTGCTGGTTAGAAACCGGAAGACCAACCAGCTACAGGGAAGAACCCGATAGCCGAGAAGCCACATGCCTTTCGAAAAGCCACAAACAAAGTGGCTTCTCGGCGAACATGTGGCTTCTCAGCGTAAGACCCACGGCAGGGAGATGCCTTACATATCGGGCCAGTCACGGTGCAGCGAATACTCCGTATCCCTGTCACCGTTATCGTTCAGGTGCCAGCGCTGACCGGTACGAATATCAGCCTTGCGTAGGCGCGGGTTCGGGTTGTCCTTCTTGCCCATTGTGGGATCATTCTTGCAGCCCCAGCGAGTATCGTCGTAGCTGCAGTCACCGGCTACGCGGCCAACGTCGGTCCACCAGACACGAATCAGCAACGGGTCAACAGTATCCTTCGTCAGCACGACGTCCAGTGCATGCCAGTCGCCGCCGTTCACACGGAAACGACCAGAGTATGACACCGTTGCGTAGGCGTGGAAGTTGCCCGATCGCTTATACGCATAACTGGTCGCGGTCTTGCGTGACTCTTCACCACGTGCCCTGCTGACCGGCTTGCCCATGGTGTAGAAGCTACCCTCGTCACCATTGCCATACTGGATGGTCATCTGCGTGGGGTAGGACTCCATCTCCACATGTCCAATCATGAGGTCGCCTTCCCATCGTGCGGTGGGGGCATCGACATAGAAGTTGACGGCCTGGTTCTTATAGACGTTGGGGTTGTCGTTACCCTGGCCGGTGCCAAGGTTGTAGGACTGCTTCAACACAGGAGCCTGGATATCGGTTTTAGCGAATTGGTCCTCAACTTCTTGGAGCATTTCTTCAATAGTGGGACCTTTGGGTTGGGCCGGGTCATTAGAAGTGAAGGTTTTAGCATCATTAGGTTTGCAGAACTTTGACAGTTCAAACCCGCCCCCTCTTTTTACCGTCTGCACAGCCATTCCATCTTCTAGCGCATATTCCGAGTATTCTTGTTTTCCAGGACGATAATCTTCCGTATAGCATGTATTATTTCCATCAAGCGGCGCATAGTAATCAACGCCACCACTGTCTTTGTTGACGCTGTGGGTTTGATGTATTTCATCAATCCAATTATGGTAGATCCCAGCTCTTGATTTTGCAGAATCATCATTATTTGATGGCAAATCGGAGCGTTTTTCTTTGTCACGCGGATCAGAGCCACCCTGACGCTGTCGTGGTTGACTAGGTACCCGTACGCAATGCCCATTAGAATCTTTAGTTGTGCATTCTGCGCTCAAGGCAGATGAATTACCTATTAGCGAAAAAGTTGTTGCCAATATAATGCAAATAAAGATTCGCGGGTAATAAATTAGATTCATTTTACTTTACATTTCCTCTTTTGCCTTGCTGCCGGCAATTTTCCAATAGCCATCAGAATAGATAAAAAAGAAATAGAAATTATCGTCACTATGCTCAGTATTAGCCTGCATTATGAGGTGACCATCAGACTCCACGTACATAACAGTGCCCCAGAAGCGACGATGCATCATACGGTACATTTTCTTTGCCTCATCGTAGATAAGCGGGCCTTCTGGCTGGTAGCTATCCAATCCGTCAACAGCCCATCCTCCGCGCTGGTAAAGACCCTGAATATACAGGTAGAACTCATATTCTTCTGCATCTTCCGTTACATATTTGAAAGCGTAGGAGCAGTCACCGGTCTGAATCGCGTAGTTGTGCGCAACAACCCAGTCCTTCATCATGCGGTAGAGGCCTTCTTCCGTCTCGGGGTACTGAACGGGCTCATTGCGAGGCTTGGGAACATTCTGAGCTGGGCCGTACTCATCGGCTTTACGGTACTCACCATCCGGGGCTTTGGAGTTACCTGAATATCCGCGAGTGACTCGCGGGCTCGGAGTAGCTGATGCAGAAGCAGTATCAGATGCCGCGGTAGACGCCGAAGCCGAGGCGGTCTCGCTAGGCACCGCGGATGCGGTGGCTGCCGCCTCGTTATTTGCCTGCTGGCCACAGGCCGCAAGCAGGGCACCAATGCCCACAAGTGCGCCGCTACCCAGCAGGGTACGGCGATTAAAGATGGTCGAATCCATAGAAGATACGCTCCTATCGTCGGTGACGGTGTGTTGTTTAGTTACTAGTCGGGCCGTTATTCACAGGTCAAACTGACTGCCGGAAGAAAAATAGCCCCGTAGCGCGCCCATCAAGCGCATCAATGCGCTATGGAACACTACAGTTACCACCCTACCGCATGTTTGCCGTCGTTTGCATTCTTTTG